>CAKAHB010000001.1:0-103888 GCA_916438765.1 uncultured Granulicatella sp.
AAAACAATAGAATTTTCTTGCATTTTAAATAACTTTCATGTACAATCATTGATGGTGTAAAAACCAAAAAAATTCACACCTAATTGGATGTTAAGATTGGTGCTTCTTTTAGAAGAGGTCTTATCGCTGAAAATTGGGGAGGAAAATATAAACCAAATTGGAGGAAAACAAAAATGGCAGTTATTTCAATGAAACAATTGTTAGAAGCTGGTGTACATTTCGGTCACCAAACACGTCGCTGGAACCCTAAGATGAAGAGATACATCTTCACAGAAAGAAATGGTATCTATATCATCGACCTACAAAAAACTGTTAAATTAGTGGACGATGCATACAACTACATGCATGAAGTTGCTGAAAACGGTGGTATTGCATTATTCGTTGGTACTAAAAAACAAGCACAAGATGCTGTTAAAGACGAAGCAATCCGTTCAGGTCAATACTACGTTAACCATCGTTGGTTAGGTGGTACTTTAACTAACTGG
Organism: uncultured Granulicatella sp.; assembly: GCA_916438765.1. Classification (GTDB taxonomy): domain Bacteria; phylum Bacillota; class Bacilli; order Lactobacillales; family Aerococcaceae; genus Granulicatella. The sequence continues at coordinate 486 of CAKAHB010000001.1, forward strand.
GATACAATCCAAACACGTATCAAACGTTTGAAAAAAATCAAAGAAATGCAAGAAGACGGCACTTTCGAAGTATTACCTAAAAAAGAAGTTGGTATTCTATTAAAAGAATTAGACAAACTTGAAAAATACTTAGGTGGTATTAAAGATATGCCACGCATTCCTGATGTAATGTTTATCGTTGACCCTCGTAAAGAACGCATTGCAGTTCAAGAAGCTCACAAATTAAACATTCCAATCGTTGCTATGGTTGACACAAACTGTGACCCAGATGAAATCGATGTTGTTATTCCATCAAATGATGATGCTATCCGCGCGGTTAAATTAATCGTTGCTAAAATGGCTGATGCATTCATCGAAGGTAACCAAGGTGAAGACGTAGCAGTAGACGTTGAAGACTTAGATAAAGATACTTCATTAGAAGATATCGAAAAATTAGTTGAAGGCGACAACGCTGAATAATCACTAACTGTTAAGCTGTTTGAATCAGAAAGAGGCGAAATAGACTTTTCAATTCAAACAGCTTTTTTTAAAAAGTTTGTAAAAAATTTAAAAGCAAATTATAGGAGGAATTGAGAATGGCTCAAGTTACAGCTCAATTAGTAAAACAATTACGCGACATGACTGGCGTAGGTATGATGGATGCTAAAAAAGCATTAGTTAAAGTTGAAGGAGATATCGACAAAGCGGTTGACTACTTACGTGAAGCTGGTTTAGCAAAAGCTGCTAAAAAAGCAGACCGTATCGCTGCAGAAGGTATCACTAATGTATTAGTTGAAGGAAACCGCGCAGTTATCTTAGAAGTAAATGCTGAAACTGACTTCGTTGCTAAAAACGACAAATTCCAAGCATTAGTTAAAGAAATCTCAGAAGCAATCTTAAAAGCAAACCCATCAACATTAGAAGAAGCACTTGAAGTTGAAACTCCAAACGGTAAAGTTTCTGACGTTATTGCAGAAGCAACTACAGTTATCGGTGAAAAAATCACTTTACGTCGTTTCGAAATCGTTGAAAAATCTGATGCAGATGCTTTCGGTGCATACTTACACATGGGTGGACGTATCGGTGTGTTAACTGTTGTTGAAGGTTCTACAGACGATTCAGCAGCTAAAGATGTTTCAATGCACATCGCTGCAATCAACCCTAAATATATTGACCGTTCACAAGTTTCTGAAGAAGAATTAGAACACGAAAAGAAAGTTCTTACTGAACAAGCATTAAACGAAGGTAAACCAGCTAACATCGTAGAAAAAATGATCGCTGGACGTTTAAACAAATTCTTAGCTGAAATCAGCTTAAACGACCAACCATTCGTTAAAGATCCAGATCAAACTGTATCTAAATTCGTTGCTTCTAAAGGCGGAAAAGTTAAATTATTCCACCGTTACGAAGTTGGTGAAGGTTTAGAAAAACGTGTTGATAACTTTGTAGAAGAAGTTATGGGACAAGTTAAAAAATAATCACTGTTCATGTGAGGGAATATGGTAGATAGCTACCCGCTATTCCCTTTTTTTATAAAGATTAAGGAGATAAAGCAATGGTTGAACCAAAATACAAACGTGTTGTTTTAAAATTAAGTGGTGAGGCATTAGCAGGGCAAGCAGGCTTTGGTATTAACCCACCAACGATTAAAGAAGTTGTTAAAGAGCTAAAAGAGGTTCATGATTTAGGTGTTGAAATTGCCATTGTTGTCGGCGGTGGTAACATTTGGCGCGGAATTACTGGTGAAGAAGTTGGTATGGAACGCGCTCAAGCAGACTACATGGGAATGTTAGCAACAGTTATGAATGCATTAGCACTTCAAGACGCTTTAGAAAACGTAGGAGTTCCAACTCGTGTTCAAACTTCTATTGATATGCGTCAAATCGCTGAACCTTATATCCGTCGTAGAGCGGTCCGTCACTTAGAAAAAGAACGTGTTGTGATCTTTGCGGGTGGTACAGGGAACCCTTACTTCTCAACAGATACAGCCGCTGCTTTACGTGCTGCTGAAATCGAAGCAGACGCAATCTTAATGGCTAAAAACAACGTGGATGGCGTTTATAGTGCCGACCCACGTGTAGACGTTAATGCGAAGAAATATAATGAATTAACACACTTAGATGTTATCCAAAAAGGCTTGAAGGTTATGGATACAACAGCAAGCTCACTTTCTATGGATAATGATATTCCTTTAGTGGTGTTTAATTTAAATGAACCAGGAAATATTAGACGCGTTGTATTAGGGGAGAACATTGGTACAACAGTTAGGGGGAAATAGGTAATGTCAACTAGCGAAATTTTAGCTCATACTAAAGAACGTATGAAAAAATCTGAAGAGGCGCTTCAACGTGAATTAGGCTCAATCCGTGCTGGACGTGCAAACGCAAGTCTTTTAGACCGTCTAGAAGTGGAATACTACGGAGCATTAACTCCAGTAAACCAATTAGCTTCAATTACAGTTCCAGAAGCACGTATGCTTTTAATTACACCTTATGACAAATTTTCATTAAACGACATCGAACGTGCGATTTTAATGAGCGATATCGGAATCACTCCAACAAGTGACGGTTCAGTAATCCGCTTAATTATCCCACAATTAACAGAAGAACGTCGTAAAGAGCTTGCTAAACAAGTAGGTAAAGAAGCTGAGAGTGCAAAAGTAAGCGTACGTAATATTCGTCGTGATGCAATTGACCAAGCGAAAAAAGCTGAAAAAGCAAAAGAAATTACCGAAGATGAATTACACTCTCTTGAAAAAGACATCCAAAAAGTTACGGATGACAGTGTTAAAAACATCGACAAATTAGCAGCAAACAAAGAAAAAGAACTTTTAGAAGTTTAATTTGAATAGAAAAGGGGCTCTTGCCTCTTTTTTATTTATTAGGGAGGAACAAAATGACCCAAAAACAATGGAAAATGATTAGTACCATTATTTCAATTATAATTGTGGTTGTATTTGCTCTTTACAAGGCTTTTGGAGAGCAAAAGGCAACGAATAAATCAAATACGCATTCTTCATCGAAAACGTCTCAAAATGCTTCTAATTCTTCATTTACGGGAACGAATTTTGATTACTTTGAGAGCATGAAAAAATATCCTTTTAAATATGTATACGGAGCAGACGGAGATACATTCCACCTCAGTTATGAAGGGAAAGAATTTAAAGTGCGTCTACTCATTGTAGATGCTCCAGAAACAGCAAAAGAGGGTAAAGAAGCTCAACCTTTTGCAGATGAAGCGAAGAAACGTACTGAGGAACTATTAACAAACGCTAAGAAAATCGAAGGAAGTTTCGATGTTGGTGACCATGCGGATAAGTATGATCGTGCATTAATGTATGTGTATGTCGATGGAAAATTACTTCAAGATATTTTAATTGAAGAGGGGCTTGCCAGAGTTGGGTATGCCTACGAACCAAACACGAGCCTGTTAAAACAATTCCAAGAAATTGAAAAGAAAGCAAAAAAACGTAAGAAAAATATTTGGGAAAAAGACGGTTACGTGACTAACAAAGGCTTTGATACCAGCGTTTATAAGTAATCTGCCTAAACTATATATTGTGTTTTAAAATGAAAATGCATTTTCATAAGAACTATATATTGTATTTTGATTCAAAATGATGTATGATATCTTCTGTCAGAAAAAAAATAAAAAAAGGGAGAAGTAATATGTCAAATCGCAATATTATTCTTTATTCAAAACCAAATTGCATGCAATGCAATTTTACAAAACAATTTTTCGAAAATAACAACGTGGAATTCACAGTAAAAGATGTTTTCGAGTCAGAAGAAGCTTTAGCAGAAGTGAAGGAATTAGGCTTCCAATCATTACCTGTTATCGTAGCTGATGGCGTAGAACCATTCTTCGGATTCCGTCCTGATCTTTTAGAAAAATTAGTGGGATAATTTTAACTATAAAAGAAATGTACACTTTTAGTAGGAAACTGCTAAAAGTGTTTTTTTATTTCAATTTTTAAAGCGCTTTTTCCAGATTTCATGATATACTAGAGAAGACTTAAAAAGGAGGACGCATCAATGGGATTTAATGCTGTTATTTCAAAGAAATCCGTTAATAAATCAAAGAAGATTGCCCGAACGTTTTGCGCAGTGGCTTAAACAAGACGAAGCACATCAGGTTTACTACATTGTTCCTGATCACATTAAGTTTACTGCCGAAATGGAAATGATTCGAAAAGTCGGAGAATTATTAACGGATTCCCCGTCTCGTAGCTACGCTTCAACAAGACTACAAGTATACAGTTTCAAACGTTTATTATGGTATTTACTCAGAAATGAAGCTATTACTGAGAAAACATCGATTTCAAAAGTAGGAATTACCATGCTTTTGAAATCAATTCTAGAGGAACATTCAGAGGAGCTTGTTCTCTTTAAAAACGAAGCTCGTCATAAAGGTTTTCTTGAACAATTAAGCAAGGTAATGAATGAATTTCAATCTGGAGGAATTGAAGTTGAGGATTTCTCTAGCTTTTTTGAAGCGTCCACTCCTTCAGAAAACGAGCAACGATTAAAAGAATTTGGGATTATTTATCGTTACTTTACACAAGCACTAAAAGAAGATTTCGTTCATCAAGAAGAAAGCTATGCGCAGTTATGCAGCGTGATTGCTACAAAAGATTTATCCAATACCTTTATTGCAATCGATGAAATGGTGACATTAACAAAGGCTGAAGTGGAAGTGATTGAAGCCTTAGTAGCAAGTGGGGCAACTGTTGAATTTCATGCAACATTAACGACATATGGGGTCCATACCGCTAAGAAAGTAGCAGGGGATTCATTATTTACTTCAAATAGAATTCTTTTAGAAAGACTCTCAAGATGGGTGAATAGAGGAGAGGACTTAGCACGCATCATCGAATGGGAAGACAGTGATTCACTTTTTGATGATGAGTTTAAAGAACTAGAAAAGTTCTGGCTTGAAACAAATGGTGGACTTCCAAAAGTGAAGACAACAGCCAAAGATAAGCTCCCATTGCAAAAAATCACTTTTACTAAATACACAGATGAAAGAGAAGAGTATCAAGAGACATTTGCCCAAATTAAGAGAATGGTACAAGAGGGTAAAGTTCGTTACAAAGACATTCAAATTTTGGGACGTAATCTAGAAGAAAATCATTTATTCATAGAATCTCTTTTGAAACAATACGATATTCCTGGTTTTATCGATTTATCAGACTCAATGGAGCATCATCCAATTATTCAAGTTCTGGACGCACTCTATGCAATTTGGCAATATGATTGGCGTTATGCCGATATTATGAGTTTGCTTCGTAGCGAATATGTCTTGTGGCATAGGATGAAGAAACGCCTCTTAAGGACCAATTACAAGCCTTTAGACAACAATTAGATGAAACGGAAACAGTTATTCTTGCTAATGGTTACGAAGGTTATCAATGGACCAATGGAAAACCTTGGGCCTATGTGGAAGATTCTATTGACGAAGATTCTACAGTTGAAGTGACAGATAAAAATACGCAAATTCTTTTAAAAGCGCAAGAACTTCGAGATGAATTAACAAGTGTATTACTACCTGCATTTAAGAAATTAGAACAAGCAGCCACAACGACTGAAGCAGTTACTGTACTGTATCAATTATTGACGACTCTAGGATTAGATCAATCGGTCATTTACTGGAGAGATGTTGCTGCTGAAGAAGGAGACGTCGAAACAGCAAGACGTCAAGAACAAGTGTGGTCTGAATTTATCCGTTTACTAGATGAATATATCTATATTTTCGGAGATAAATCCTTTGATTGGGAAACCTTTATGATGTTACTTCATACAGGATTTGAACAAACTCACTATAATTTAGCACCATCTACATTAGATGAATTAACGATTACTGGAATGGATTCTGTTCGTTATTCACCTAAGAAAATTACTTTTGCAGTGGGACTTACGCAAGGTGTAATGCCACGAAATATTGATGAGACAGGACTATTAACGGACGATGAACGTGAACTATTCTCAAACCAACTAGATAGTGGACGTTTCCTAGCGCCTACAACAGGACAACTGCAATCCGTTGAACCATTTGTGTTCTATCAGTTACTCATGAGCGCAACAGAGCATCTTTATCTATCATGTGCGGTTTCTAAAGATGGTAAGGAACAACTCGTTTCGAATTTTGTTCAACGATTACTAAAACAGTTTGAAATTAAAGAAATCGATGGATCGTTTAACCGACAAAACCGTTTAGAACATGGGGATTTCGTCGTTCCGTTTGAACTCTTTACAACGCTTCTATTGAAGATGAGAGAGAACAAGTTCAAAGAAAAAGATGAGATTGATTTCTTATGGAAATTAATTCCACATTTACTAAAAGCAGACGCTGCATTCAGCGCTGACTATCATGCGTTACTGGCATCTGTATTCAGATTAAATGTAGCAAGTAAATTACCACTTTCTCTCGCGCAAGAGCTTTATGGAAATCAATTGAATTTATCAACGTCTCAAATTGAAACTTACTATAAGGATCCATTTAGTCATTTCTTACAATACGGATTAAGACTAAAAGAACGTCAAGAATTCGAGCTATCACCAGCAAATACTGGGGAATACTTCCATGAATTCTTCGATCAATTTATTAAAGAATTGAATGCTCTTGGATTATCTTTAAGAGACTTAACGTTAGAGCAAAAGTTGGCTATTGAAAAAGACATCTTCAATCGAATGAAAGATAATCCGAAATTTGCGATTTTAGGCTCTTCTAGACGTTTAAACTTCGTCCAAGGATTGTTGCACCAAACTCTAATGCAAACGACGAATGCGCTCCAAAAACAAGCCTTAGCGCTTGAGACAAAACCGTGGATGACCGAAGTGGTATTCGGGACTTCTGGTAACTATCCAATTCATATCCCAATTGGTAAAAATCAATCAATTCATCTGCGTGGGAAGATTGACCGTATTGACTTACTACAGTCAGATAACGGAATTTATAACGGGATTATTGACTATAAATCTTCTGAACAAAGATTCGAAATTGCAAAAACTCATTGCTGGGGTTCAAATCCAACTATTAACGTATTTGAAAGTATCTGAAGAAATTATTCGCAATGAAAAAAAGGCGTAATTCCAACGCCACTCGAGGCAAGCTATATCCATGTGCATAATCCAAAATTCAGCATTAAAGCAGTGCCAACGGAAGATAAGTTTATGCAAGAATGGACAAAAAGCCTTTAAACATCGTGGTTTAGTAAACTCTGATGAGATTGCTAGACTAAATCCGGAATTAGTTGAGACAAGTAAATCGAATGTCTTGAACGTTGCACTGAAAAAAGATGGTGGTATCAGTGCTACTTATAAAAATGGCGTTTATACAACTGAAGAATTGAAGTTATTCAAAGATTTCGTATGGGAAAAGATTCAAGAAGCAGGTAAAGGTATCCTATCTGGGGATATCACACTAGCTCCTTACGAGGACTTTAAACAATATGCGGATTCTGTAACCGGTAAATTTAGTAGTATTGCCCAGTTCGATGCTACAAACCCAGAAAATAGTTATCGTACTCTTCCAAAATTTGAAAAAGAAGAGGGGATTACATTTATTCAAGAGGAATTACAAGAGAAGAAAGGAGAGACAGAAGAATGATTCCAGAGAAACCAAAAGGATTACAAGCAACACCTGATCAATGGAAGGCAATTGCTACTCGTGGGAACAATCTTCTTGTTTCTGCCTCAGCTGGTTCAGGGAAAACAAAAGTTCTTGTAGAACGTATTTTGATGCATATTCAAGAGGGGATCGACATTAATGAATTGCTAGTTGTGACCTTTACGGAACTTGCAGCAAAGGAAATGAAGGAGCGTCTTCGCGCTAAATTAGAAGAAGCGATTGAGAAGTCGACGGATGAAATTCTTCAGCAACGTTTCGCGAAACAATTGCAACTCATTCCATCAGCTATGATTTCAACAATCCATAGTTTCTGTATGAAAGTGATTCGTCGTTATTTCTACTTAGCGGGAATTGATCCAGTATTCACGATGATGGATGAAATCGAAGGTCAACTACTACAAGAAAAGGTATGGAGGGCCCTAGAAGAAGAACTTCTCGAACATCCTGAATACGAAGAAGTATTTTCAACGTTCTCAAATGACCGTTCGGACGATGGTATTACGAATACTGTTTACCGTCTATACCAATATTCTCGTTCGAAAAGAGAGCCTAAAACATGGCTATCCAATTTAACAGAGAACTATTCAGTTGGAAGTGATTATGCTTCAACACCTTTCGTTAAAACGTACGTAAAACCAGCATTAATCGAAGAGTTAAGTTACCTTGTTACTCAATACGATCAACTTCTTAAAGATATCGAACTTCTTGGAGCTCCGAAGCATCAAGCTGTTTTAGAAGATGATTTAGACTTCGTAAAAACGATTTTGGTACATATCCAAGAGGAGTCATACGTTTTTGCGTATCAAGCATTTGAAGACAGAAAATTCAAGAACTGGTCTACAGCTAAAGTGGATGAGACCTTTAAAGAAACCCTAGATGAGATTAAAGCAATTCGTGAAGGGTTGAAAAAAGACTTCCAAAAAATCAAAGAGGATTACTTTGCGATTTCTCCAGAAGTTCAGCTGCAGCAAATGACAAAAGTAAATCGAATTCTATCGAAACTTTCAGATATTGCAGTGATGTTCTATGACCGATTCCAAGATGAAAAACATCAGTTAAATAAGCTTGATTTCTCAGACTTAGAACATGATACTTTGAGAATTCTGACAAAATTAGATTCAAATGGGCTAAAGATTGCTTCAGAATACTATCAAAATCACTTTAAAGAAGTCATGGTAGATGAGTATCAAGACGTTAACCGTGTCCAAGAAGCGATTTTAGAACTCGTAAGTAAGCCCGATAACCGTTTTATGGTAGGCGACGTGAAACAATCTATCTACGGTTTTCGTCTTGCAGATCCGTCTCTATTCCGTGAAAAATACGAAGCGTATGCCGAAGGAAAGAGTGGGGAGAGAATCGTACTAGCAGAGAATTTCCGTTCTAGAGATGAGGTTCTTTCCTTTACGAATAAAGTATTCCAACAAATTATGAATAAAGAGTTGGGACAAGTGGAATATGACGATGTCGCTGCGCTTAAAACAGGAAATCGCTCTTATTCACAAGATGATGACAAATCCAGTGAAATTATTCTTATTGAGGATGTTGATTTAAAAGAAGACTCTGAAGACATTGAAGATGCTGAAGGATTCGAAAAGGTAGAAAATGAGATTCATTATGTAGCGCAACGCATTCAAGAGATGATAAAGACACCTTTTGAAGTGATGAATGATAAAGCAGATGCAAAACGTCCAGTAACTTATGGAGACTTTGCTATTCTTTCATCAACAAAGAGTAACAATGATAAGATTGAATCAATTTTTGCTGCTTACGGAATTCCAGTAAACGTTCAAAAGGCGCAATCATACTTTAAACGTACAGAGATTACCACAATGGTTTCTTTACTAAAAGTGATTGATAATCCACTACAAGATATTCCGCTAGTAGCTGTATTGCGCTCAGGACTTGTGGGATTAGACGAGATTGCATTGGCACACATTCGCAAGTCATCGAAAAATACAAGTTACTACGAAGCAGTTTGCCAGTTTGTTTCAAATTTTGAGCTTCAAGAAGTCGATTATTACGATTCTAAGCAACAATTAGCGCTTAAAGAGCTTCTAAAAGGCTTTTTAACACTATTAAATAAATGGAGAGACAGTGCGAATAACGAATCGATTGCTCAGTTAATCTGGGAAATTTATATGGATACGCATTACTTAGAATATGTGCATGGACAATCTAATGGTGCGCAAAGAGCGGTAAACTTGCATGCTTTATATGAACATGCGCATCAATATGAATCAAGTAGTTTTAAAGGTGTTCGTAACTTTATCCGCTTTATTGAAGCTCTTCAAAAGAAAGAAAAAGACTTAGATGAAGCGCCGATTTCAACAGATTCAAACGCTGTTCAAGTGATGACGATTCACGCAAGTAAAGGGTTAGAATTCCCAGTCGTATTCTTAATTGATACAAATCGTAAATTCAATATGCAAGACTTAAAAGCATCTATTATGTGTTCTGATGAGATTGGTGTAGGTACGAATTACTTTGACTTAAATACTCGTATTACGTATCCAACTGTACAAGCTGTAGCCACAAGAAACTTCGAGAAAAAGAAATTGTTATCCGAAGAAATGCGTAAATTGTATGTAGCAATGACGCGTGCACGTGAAAAGCTAATTATTGTAGGTACGCTTAAAAACTACGAGTCATTTAAGAAGAAATATGCCTTTTTAACAAACGAATCTAGCGAAATTTCTACCATATCAAGCACGTTTCAAGAGTGGTACATTCCTTAACTGGATGCTACTGAGTGCTATTCGTGAACAATACAAGATTACTCCTGAAATTGTTACAAAACCGGATATTGTAACTAAGAGTCAACAATATATTCACGAAATCAGTGGCAAGGAAGTCTTCCAAGAAGATTGGCACGAATATTACAGTGAAGCCGATTCTCCACGTGAATTGAAGTCTCGATTACAACAAATGCTCCAAACAATTCAGCAAGAGTATCAATTTGACGCTGAAAGTAAAACAACAAGCTATCAAAGTGTTTCTGAATTGAAACGGGTGCTTGAAGATCCAATTATCGAAGAATTAGCGCAAAATAGCTTGATAGAAGAGGGGAGAAGAGCGATTTACCTCTCTCCTACATTAGAGAAACCTCGCTTTATGGAAACTGCTTCAGCATCGGTTTCTGGCGCACAAAGAGGTAGTGCTCTTCACTTGTTAATGCAGAAGGTTGACTTCACAAGTGACATTACATTAGATTCTTTAGAACAATTACTTCGAACTTTAGTGGAATCCAATGAAATTACACCAGAAGTTGCTGCAAAAGTTCCAGTGACACAAGCTTTCGAATTCTTCCAATCATCATTTGGTCAATGGATTGTGCAAAATTCACATGCATTAGTACGTGAGCAAGCATTTTCGTATGTACTAGAAGCCAGTGAATTCTTTAAATCGATTCAGACAGATGATTTGATGATGATTCACGGGATTATCGATGGATATATCGAATTAGACGATGAAATTGTCGTGTTTGACTATAAGACGGATTATGTCGTGGATTCTACAGAAGGAATTCAAAGCATCGTACGGAAATATAAAGATCAATTAAATATATACGCCGATGCATTAAGCATTAGTTGTAACAAAAAAGTTACAAGAAAAGTTCTATGTTTATTATCGATTAATAAGAATATAGATATTGATACATTAAAAGTTATATAAATGATTATGCGCTCAGTGTTATTTATAAACGCTGGGCGTATTCATTTACGATAGAGAATATAGAAAGTTTTCAATATATAACTTAGTATAATATATATTATGTAAACCTATATATGTATCTGAAAATAGAATAAAGAAACATCATTGCATTTTAAAGCCCCTCAACGTATACTATTAAAGTAATTAATTAATAAGGATGGTCTCACATGCAATATAATCAAGACAGCAAGTTCTGGCATTTCGCTACATTAGTTGCTGATTTTATTTTATTAAATCTTTTATTTATCGTTCTATGTATACCTATTATAACTATTGGTCCTGCATTAGCTGCATTAATGCATACGACACTTAAGCTTTCTGAGGATGAAAATCGCACACTCGTTAAGCCGTTTTGGAATGAATTTAAACGTGATATTACTAAAAAGATGCTTCTATGGATCGTATATTTAGTTCTAATTGCTGCTATGGTTTATATGGCTCAATTTTACTGGAATTTTGCTAATAATAATGCTGATTTATTTAGAATCATTGGTTTTATGTTATTTATGTTATCAGCGTTAATTTTAATCGTAACTATTGTAGCTTCAATTATTGGTCTTGCGATGACGACTCAGTATTTTAGCCCTATTAAAACGTCTCGTTAAAAACAGTTACTTTATTAATCATCGTAATGCCAGTTCAAGCATTTATTATGGCAGCTGTTTTAGTAGCTGCAAGCTTATTCTTTATCTATCAAACGGTTCCTGTATTGTCATTTTTCTTAGTGATTGGCTTTGCAGCTGTTGCATATAGTTTTGCACCGTTAATTCGTGAAATTTTCACAAAGGTGAAATAATTAATTTTATAAACGAAAACGACCTACAGAAATGCTCTGTAAGTCGTTTTTTTGTTATTTAATAGATTTATTAACCACGTGCTAAACGTGTACGAATCTTAGTAGATACAAACTCAATGAATAATACTAGAATGATTAATCCACATAGAATTGCCCCTACTTCATTCCATTTATAAGCACTCATGGCAAACATTAATGGTGAACCGATACCACCGGCACCTACCATCCCTAGAACCGTCGCATCTCTTAAGTTCATATCAAAACGATAAATCACTGTTGAGATAAATGAAGGGAATTAACTGCGGTAAAGATCCCGAAACGAATCTTTTGATATAAATTACATCCACTAGCGTCTAATGACTCTAAAATCTTGTAATCTAAGTCTTCGATGGCTTCAATATAAAGCTTAGAAATCATCCCGATTGATGCTACAGACATCGTTAATAATCCTGTGAACGGACCTGGTCCAGTTACACGGATAAACATTAATCCGTAAATCAGAGTTGGTACCGTACGAATGGCCATGATTACTGTACGGAAGATTAATGCTACTGGCTTTGGAACGATATTCGTTGCAGATAAGAACGCAAATGGGATTGCTAAAATCGAACCAACTAATGTTCCTAGAAACGCAATACAGATTGTTTCTAATAAAAGATAAGCGACACCTTTATTCGACATATCGAATAACAAAGTTGTATCTGGTGTGAAAATCCCTTTAATAATATTTTTAGAGATTTCTGCCCCGTTTTCAGGAATTTTACTTAACTCAATCGTTGTTCCAGACCAAGCAACAAGCGTTACAAGAATTAAAACAACAATTAATTTTACGATCCAAGTACGAGGGGCTTTTTGATATTGATTTAATACTGCTTCATTCATAGTTGTCCCCTCCTACGCTAATTTAGTACGTAAATAATAACTAATACTTTCGATAATAACTACAGTAAAGAATAAAATTACTAAAATCATACCGACATTGCTATATTCACGCCATCCTAAGTTTTCGTTTAAGATAATCCCGATACCACCGGCACCAACATACCCAAGAATTGAAGCGTAACGAACGTTCCCTTCAAAACAGTATAAAGAAGATGCGATGTATCCTGGTAAAATCTGAGGAATAATGGCATTAGAGAATGCTTTTTCCTTTTAGTTGCTCCTAGTGCTTCTGCAGCTTCGAAAGCGCCCATATCTACTGTTTCAATTTGTTCATATAGTTGTTTTACCGCAATATGCAAATGTATATGTTGCAATCGCAAATGTACCAGCAATTGTACCTAAACCGAAGATATAAGTCGCAATTAAGGCTGTTACTAAAGTTGGCAATGTACGGACCACACTTAAGAATAAACGGCTTAAACTAATGATAAATTTGTTTTTTACAATATTACTTGAAGCAATGATTGCAAATGGAATTACGAGAATCGAACCTAGTAATGATCCAAGTAATGACATCTTAATCGTATCAATTAATGGATCCCAGATAGAGCTTGAATATTCCCAATTTGGTGGGAACATTTTACCGATGATAACGAAGAATTGGCCTCCACGAGTCATCAATGTTTTTAAGTTAAATCCAGTAATCTTACCTGCAAAATACATCGCAATTAATAGTAAGATAGTAATTAAAATCACTTTAGAGCGTGGTTCTTTAACAGTTGTCCCGTTTTCTAATGTATATTCTTTCGGTGCGAAGAGTTCTTTAAGCTTCATTTAACTCCTCCGCCTTTCCTTTATAAATTAGATCCAAGACTTCTGGTGTTACTTCTGAACTAGGACCATCATATACGATTTCACCATCTCTAATTCCGAGGATACGATCCGCGTATTCAAGTGCTAATTCAACGTGGTGAATATTTAAAAGGATTGAGATATTCATATCCTTGTTAATGCGTTTAAAGTCTTCCATAACGCGTTTTGCTGTCACTGGGTCAAGAGCCGCAACTGGTTCGTCGGCAAGAATAATTTCTGGATTTTGAGCCAATGTACGAGCTAAGGCCACACGTTGTTGTTGACCACCTGATAATTGGTCTGCACGAATAAATGCTTTATCTACAATGCCAACTTTATCTAACGCTTCCAATGCATGTAATTTCTCTTGTTTTGTATAAATACCGAATAATGAACGGAAGAACGGAATATCTGGAACAATAGATGTCAATACATTTTTAATAACGGTTGTTCTTGTTACTAAGTTGAATGATTGGAAGATCATCCCAACCTTATTTCTACGGAATTTACGTAGAGATTTCCCTTTTAATTTTCGTAACATCGATACCATCAACTGTTAATTTCCCTTCGCTGATATCTAGCATTCGGTTAATCGTACGAATTAATGTTGATTTACCGGCACCAGAAAGCCCGATAATCGATACGAATTCTCCTTGTTCAATTTCTAAATTAATATTTTTAAGACCTTTAACCCCGTTTGGATAAGTCTTAGATACGTTCTCAAATTTAATCATTTTATTGCCTCTCTCTCAAAAAAGGGTCAGGAGAAATATCCTAACCCTCATTTGATATTCATTACAAATTTATTAGTTACCTGATTTTAGTTTTTTAAGTAATTTTTGTGCTTCACGTTCTTTATCGTAGTCGCTAGCGTTAGCTTTCTTATAGCCTTTATGAGAGTAAATCTTGATGATTTCTTTACCTTCATCTGTCTTAGCGATATTCATCATTGCGTTTGCAAATGCTTCTTTAAATGCATCGTCTACGATTGGAGAAGCTTTACTTACTGAAATTGTGTCATTGTAAATATCTGGAGTAACACCGATAACGTTTGTTTCTTTGAAGATGTCTTCTGAACGGCCGTAATCGCTAGTCCATTTCTTAGCGTAGTCATTACGAACGTCAGCGTAACCAACCATGATATCGATTTGTCCTGAAGCTAAACGAGCTGCAGAACTTGCGTATGAGTCAGATTGTACAACGTTTTGTAAGTCAGAAATACCTTTACCGTATTTATCTTGTAACCATAATGTTGGGTAGATATAACCTGAAGAAGATGAAGTTCCTAAATACTCCCCATTTAGCAGAGTTTAAAGTCATCCCAAGTTAATTCTTGACCGCTGTTGATTTTTGCTGCTAATTCTTTTCCCTTTTCTCAGTAGGACCAGCAATGATTAAACCTTTATATGAAGTGGCTTGCTCTTTACCACGTTCTGTTGCTTTTCCATCATTCCAGTCTTTAGGATTAGAAGAATCTTTTAATAAGTTATCACGAGTAGCTGTTAATAATACGTCAACTTCTTTGTCGTATAAAACATAAGTACCACCAGGTAAGAAACCTACATCCGCACTACCAGATGCTAATGCTTCCCCTACTGCGTCAAAACTTGTTCCGACAGTGATGTCCACGTTTTTAACATCGTAGCCTTCTTTAGCTAACTCTTTTTTCAATAATTCTTTTAATGGTTCTGTTGTTGTAACAATTGTTTCAGGGTCACGTGAAGGAACAAAAGCAACTTTTAAAGTATCGATTGTTTTTGAACCACTTTGACTTTGGTTTTGAGATGATTCAGAACCTGAATTACTTGAGCACCCTGCTAAAAGCGCTAATGATGATAAACCAATTGCTAATTTAGACCAAAAAGACTTTTTCATAAAAAAATATCCTCCTAAGATACGGTTATATAGTTAGAAATTAAGATATTCTTAACCCCTTTTATAATCTTACAAGACATACACGAAAATTACAACCCATAACAATGTAAATATGAGTATTTTCATACATTTTACATATTTCAAATACTGAAAAAACAATGTAAGCGTGTGAAACACGAACTATAAAAAACGAATGTTCGGTATTTAAGACCAAAAAAAGAAACCTCCCTACTGTAGGAAGGTTTCAATCTTATTATTTATTTGGAAAATGAGATCTTAAGAATTGGTTTGCAAACTTAATGTCTTCTAACCAGTTTTCTTGACCTACATACCAGAATTCACCAGTGAAACGATTTACGCCGATTGATAAGAATGTATCAACCATGCGTTTGAAATCGATTTGGCCAGTACCAAATGGAATTTCACGGTAATGTCCGGGAATTGTTTCTTTTAGGTGAGCAGCAACAATGTGCCCTCTTCCTAATTCGATATCTTCGTAGACATTTTTTGCACCAGGTTCTAATGATGCGTTCATTAAGTTACCTGAATCTGGATATACTTGTAAGTATGGTGATTTCACTAATTCAACAAAACGCATAGATTTTTCTACAGTATTCATAAATGGAGTTTCCATTGTTTCAAACCCAAGAAGAATTCCTTTTTGAGAAGCCATTTCAGTAGCTTTCTTAAGGTTTTGAATGAAGTAATCTAATGTTACTGCATCTCCTTCTTCGTAGTAAACATCGTATCCAGCTAATTGGATTACACGAACACCTAAATCATCTGCTAATTGAATCGCTTTTTCCATGATTTCTAGACTACGTGCGCGAGTAGCTTCGTCGTGAGATCCAAATGGATATTTACGGTGGCCACTTAAGCACATTGAACGAATTGGAACACCTGTTTCAAACATATCGTTTACTAATTGTTGGCGTTCTTCTTTTGTCCATTCTAGACGACTTAATTTTTCATCAGTTTCATCGATACTGATCTCTAAAAAGTCAAATCCAGTTGCTTTAACTGTTTCTAACTTTTCTCTAAAACTAAGTGTGTTTGGCATTGATTTTTCATACAAACCAAGTTCATAAAACTTTTTATTGTCCATAGTAAGCATTCGCTCCATGTTTTCTTAAATAGTGTTTATCTAAAATTGTTTGTGACATTGGCTTCATATTTGGGATTTAAAGCAAAGTTATGCCATGCCATGTTTGCAACGTATTCTAAATACAGTAATGTTGTGTACTGCATCCATTGCGTCTTTACCCCATGCAAATGGTCCGTGGTTAAATACTAAAACTCCAGGAATTGCATTTGGATCTTTATCTTTGAAAGTCTCAACGATTACTTTACCTGTTTCTAACTCATAAGCACCTTTAATTTCAGCTTCAGTCATTTCACGAGTGCAAGGGATTGTACCGTAGAAGTAGTCCCCTTGTGTTGTACCAAATGCTGGAATTTCTTGTCCTTGTTGAGCCATCGTAGTAGCCCATAGAGAGTGAGTGTGCACTACTCCATTTACATCTTTGAAATTACGATAAATTTCTAAGTGAGTATCTAAGTCTGAAGAAGGTTTTAGAGCTCCCTCTACTTTGTTTCCGTCGATATCCACAATTACGATATCATCAGCAGTTAGTTTATCATAGTCAACGCCTGAAGGTTTGATCGCAATAACCCCTGCTTCACGGTCGTACTCTGAAACGTTACCCCATGTAAAAATAACTAATCCATGTTTTGGTAACTCTAAGTTTGCTTTAAATACACGTTCTTTTAATTGTTCGTATGCCATTGTAGAACCCCTTCTTATAGTCCTAAAGCTTCAGAAATTTTTTCAGTCATTTCTTTTTCAGATAATAAGTTTTGTAAGCCTACAATTTTAGTATTTGGTAAATCTAATCCATCAAATACTTCTAATAAAGCTGATGAAATAACTACTAAATCATAGTTTTTAGCTGAAGATTTTGCTTCAGAAACTGCACAGTGGTGAACTTCCAAAGGAATATTCAATTTTCTGAACACGTTTGTTAATTTCATTTTAATAATTTGGCTTGATCCCATTCCGCTTCCGCATGCTGCTAATACTTTCATATTTTACATCTCCTTATATTGTTAGAGTATCGGATAGAACACTACCCGATACCCCAATTTTACTATATTCTTTTACTGATTTAAATTAGTTTTGCTTAGACTCTAAGTATGTTTCATAGTCTTCAGCAATAGTGAAGTAATGTTCTTTGTTTTTGCTGTATTGTAATTGAGGGATTACTAATAAGATTAATAATACGATACCTAAACCAATGTATTGGAAGTTTTGCATTAAGAATCCGAATCCAACCCAGATTGTATCCCAGTCAAAGTTACCATGCCATCCACCGTATGCAGCTAAACCAAATGCACCTGCGGCAATTGCTCCACCTAATACTTGGATCACACCTGATAAGAATGTCAAGACTGAAGCAGCACGTAAACCACCTTTATGGTTAGCGTATACTGCGAATGTAGCGTTGTCGAAGAATACTGGTACGAATCCAGTGATGATTAATACTGGAGATTTGAATACGATTAATCCTAAGATTGCTACGATTTGTCCTAATACCCCGAATAAGAAACCAACTGTTACAGCGTTTGGAGAACCGAATCCGTAAACTGCAGCACAGTCAACCGCTGGCATAGAACCTGGTAATAATTTGTTAGAGATACCTTGGAACGCTTCTGATAACTCAGCAACGAATAAACGAACCCCTAATTGTAAGATTTGAACATAAACAGTGAATGTTAATGCTGTTTGTAAAATGTAGAAGAAGAAGTCATCTGATGCTTTTAATGTAGTCATTTTGAATTTAGAAGCAGCAACTGTTAATTCTTGTCCATTTACGCTTACTAAGTAGTCTTTACCTAATACTAATAAGATTGCACCGAAGAACACAATCATTAAGATTGATGTAGCAACGATTGATTCTTTGAAGATTGATAAGAAACCTGGTAATTCAAGATCTTCAATCTTCTTGTCGTTTTTACCTGAGAATTTAGGAGCTAATTTATCAACTAACCAAACCCCAAACATTTGTTGGTGACCAATTGCAAATCCGCCGCCTTCTGTTAAGTCTTGTGTAGCTTCTACTGTTAAGTTTGATGCTACTGCCCAATATACACCTAATACAATACCCAATAAGATTACAAATTGTAATTGGTTTACGTTATCACCTAAAGCTAAAGCCATTAACCAAGTTGCTGTAGCAGATTGTTGCACCATGATGTGACCAGTGATGAATACTGTACGAACTTTAGTTAATTTACGGAAGATAACTAATACTAAGTTAGTTAAGAATGCAACTAATAATACTTGTACTGTTAAACCTGTTGCATGACCAGCTGATTTTAATGCAGCTTCTGCAGCAGCTTGACCGAAGTATGGGTCAATAACAGCAGCTTGTAATCCGAAACGATCACCTAAAGCTGCTAAAACTGGACGGAAGTTTGAAACTAATCCACCAGCAGCTACGTTTAAGATCATGTAACCTACAACTGCTTTAATAAAACCTGCTAATGCATCGTACCATTTACGACCCAATAGTAAGTAACCAACTAAAACGATTAAACCAACGAAATATTGTGGTTTAGTAAAAATGTTAGCATAGAAGAATTGCCAAAAACTGAATAAAAAGTCCATTATTATTCACCTATTCCTTTTAAAATTTTTTCTAAG
Source organism: uncultured Granulicatella sp. (assembly GCA_916438765.1). GTDB lineage: Bacteria > Bacillota > Bacilli > Lactobacillales > Aerococcaceae > Granulicatella. The sequence goes on from CAKAHB010000001.1 coordinate 19,913, forward strand.
TCCTCTTTTGAGCGCGCTTCAACAAACGCATTGATAATTGATTCATCATCTAATAACGTCACTAACTCTGATAAGTTGTTTAAGTGTTTTTCATTATCAGTTGATGCTAATACGAAGAATAAATGTGGTTTGTAGTCAGCACCCGGTCCAAAGTCCACAGCTTCTTCAATGTTCATAAATGCTACAGCAGTATCATTTACCCCTTTTCCTTCTTGAGCATGAGGGATACAGATTTCTGGAGCAATTACGATGTAAGGTCCAAATTCATGAACATTACTAATAATGTAACCTGGATATTCAGGTTCAATGATCTTTTGTTCTACTAAAGGTTGGCAAGCTATTTTAATCGCATCTTCCCATGATAGAGAACCTTTTTGGAACGAAAAGCGACCATTTTCGATAATCTCTTTTAACATATGTTCCTCCTTGTGTTATTAAGAAATCGTATTCATTATTACACTTTGGTAAAGCCTAGAGTGGGTTAAGCTCTAGGCTCTCCAAATTTATTTAATGACAATATTATAAGAATGATGGGAATGGTACGTCATTCTCAATTGAGAATACATCGTCAAATCCACGGTAGAAGTTAAATTCTAATTTATCTTTGTCAGTTGGGTAAGTATATTTACCACCAACTTGCCAAATGAATGGTTTGAATTTGTATTCTAGGCGATCTTTCTTGAATTTCCAGATTTCTGTAATTTCTTTTGGATCTGCTTGGAAGTTAGCCCAAATGTCATAGTGAACTGGGATAACTACTTTAGCGTTTAATGATTCAGCCATACGTAACATATCAACTGAAGTCACTTTGTCAGTGATACCACGAGGGTTTCACCGTAAGCGCCTAAGCACACATCGATTTCATGTTCGTTACCATGTTTAGCAAACATGTTTGAGTAGTGAGAATCTCCTGCGTGATATAAGTTACCACCACTTGTTTTGAATAAGTAGTTAACAGCGATTTCGTCCATATCTTGAGGCATTTTACCTTTAAGAACTTCACCGTCTTTAGCAGTAACTAAAGCTGTACGGTCAAATGCTTCTAAAGCAACGATTTCGATGTCTTTGATTTTAACTGAGTCTCCTGGGTGTACTACGATAGTACGTTCAGCAGGAACTCCCCAACCTAACCAAGTGTTTACTACTTCTTGTGGTCCTACGAATTTAGCTTCTGGACAGTTGTTAGCAACTGCAGCAGCTGTGTTAATGTCTAAGTGGTCTGAGTGAATGTGTGTTACTACTAAAGCATCAACGTTTTTCACTTCAAATGGATCGATTACGAATGGTTGTGTACGTAAGTTTGGTTGTAAGTTTTGGCAACCACTCATACGTTGCATTTGGTGACCAGTTTTCATTTTTCCATTGCCGTGGCTACGTTTACCAGTTCCACACCATAAGTCGCATAAGATGTTTGTATTTTTTTCTGATTTTAACCAGATACCAGTACATCCTAACCACCACATAGCGAATGTTCCAGGCTTCACTTCTTCGCGTTCGATTTCTTCGTTTAACCAAGTTCCCCATTCTGGGAAAGTTGATAAAATCCAAGATTCTTTTGTTACATCTTTGATATTTGCCATTGTTTTTCCTCCTTGGGATTACCCCAGATACGTTTGATTTCTTCTTTAAATTCACGAGCAGATTGTGCTGGATTTTCAGTAGCGTAAATTCCGCGTCCTGCGATGAATGTGTAAATTGGAATTCCTTCAAACACTTTTAATGTGTCTTTTGTTAATCCACCTGTTGCTGAAACTTTGAATCCCATGTCGATTAAACGACGGATTTTGTTTAAATCAGATTCAGTCCAAGTAGCTCCTGCAAATAGAGCGTCACGGCTTTGGTGGAAGATTGCTTGATCGATACCAGCATCTCTCCATTGTTGTGCTTGTTCAAATGTCCAATCACCATACAATTCAACTTGTAGTGATTTTACTTCTTTGTTAGCTGCTTCCATAGTTGGGATAGTTGCGCAGCAAATAACTGTCATCCAGTCAGCTCCAGCAAGTGCAACGTTTTTAGCAACAGTTGTACCAGCGTCAGCACATTTTGTATCAGCAATGATTACTTTATCAGGGAAAGCGCTGCGTAAGCATTTAATCGCTTTGTCTCCTTCGTTTAAAAGTAAAATTGTTCCTGCTTCAATAATGTCTACTTCGTTTCCAACCGCAAGAGCATCTTTTAATGCATCTTCGATACGGTTGTGGTCCAAAGCAACTTGTAAATTAGGAATTGCCATTATATCATTCTCCTTTTCTATCTTGCCTTAAACAATCATAAAATCATAACGTCTTACGAAAATGATCATTTAATAAGTTACGGTACCAATTCATGTTATTAGTATAGTATAACCAATTTTGGGTTACAACCGTTTACAAACAAGTAATCGAATAATCAGTTTTATGATTGTTTGCGTTTACTTTACGAACGTTTGGAAATAGTCAATATAGTTATTTACATAGGAAGAATTCGTGTTTTTGCGTTTTTAAAACGACTAAAATACGTGTTTTGATCATTTTAATTTGTAAAATAAAAATACCTTCTCTATCACTGAGAAGGTATTTTAGAATTATTTTTCAATGATGACTTCTTCAGAAGTATCATCTTCCGTTAATCGAACATGAATGACTTCATCTAAAGAAGTTGGTACATTCTTTCCAATGAAATCCGGACGAATTGGAAGTTCTCGATGTCCTCTATCAATTAGAATCGCTAAACTGATTCTCTTTGGTCTATCTACATCCATAATTGCATCTAAAGCAGCTCTGACAGTTCTTCCCGTAAATAATACATCATCTACGAGAACGACTTGTTTCCCTTTAATGTCGAATGGAATATGCGTTCCATTTAAAACTGGAGCGTCAGTCTCTTCACTATCATGTCTGTCGTCACGATATAATGTGATATCCACTTCACCAACTGGAACTTTTATTTTTTCAAGTGCCGAAATCTTTTCAGCAATGCGTCTCGCTAAGGTGATTCCTCTTGTTTTAATTCCAATAATCACTAAATTAGACAAATCTTTTTCTCGCTCGATAATTTCATATGAAATTCTAGTTAAAGCTCTGTTAATGGCGCCTTCGTCCATAATTCTAACTTCTTTCATTGTCGTCTCCTCTACTCTGAAAAACGTCCCTTATGCAATTGGATAAATTCCTCAAATTCTTTTGGTGGTTCCACTTCGAAGTTTAACTTTTCTCCAGTCACCGGATGTGTGAAGCTAAGTGTTTTTGCATGTAAAAATTGACCAAATGGTGTCGCATGTTTCCCTTTTGGATGATACAACGGATCGTTCACAATTGGATGTTTAATAAACTCCATATGCGCTCTGATTTGATGAGTACGACCTGTTTCTAAACGACAAGACACTAACGAATAATCAGAGAATGAGTCTAGAACTTCAAAGTGAGTGACCGCACGTTTCCCACCTTTTTCTACAACACGTTTTAAACGGTTAGTCTGATGACGAGACAATGGAGCGTCAATCACGCCTGTTTCATGTGCAAAATGACCATCTACAATCGCTATATATTCACGGTTCATCTTGTTATCGCTTATTTGCTCTGCTAACTTTTGATGAACGTCATTATTCTTCGCGATAACTAATAAACCACTTGTATCTTTATCAATGCGGTGAACAAGGCCTGGACGGTAGATTTCTTCGCTCGTGCTATCCGATAAACTATTTGAATGATAAAGAAGTGCATTCACGAGAGTTCCGCTATAGTGTCCTTTTGACGGATGAACAACCATACCACTTGGTTTATTCACTACAATTAATGAATCATCTTCAAACACGATATCTAGCGGAATATCCTCAGGTTGAATGGTAATAGCTTCTTCCTCTTTTTGAAGAATTGTCACTACGTCTCCATTTTGAGCTTTATAATTGGATTTCACCACTTCACCATTAACAGATACAAGCCCTGCCTTTAACCAGCTTTGAATTGTACTTCTACTAATACCAAGCGTGGCAGTTAAGACTTTATCTAATCGTTCAGTTTTTTCTAAATTAAGTGTTAATTCTTTAAATACTGATGTCATAACGCTCTCCTATTTTGATTGTTCTTTAAAAATTACATAATAGAATAAGATAATTACCCCGAAAGTTAAACAAATATCAGCAACGTTAAAAATTGGGAAGTCAATAAATTCAAATTTAAACATATCCACTACATAACCCAAACGAATGCGATCGATAAAGTTTCCTACAGCACCTGCAAGAATAAAAGCATATGCTGTTAACAACAATTTAGATTTTCCTTTTTCTTTAAACATTAAGTATAAAAGTGTCCCCACAGCTACAGCGGTGATTGCGTAGAAGAAAAACATCTTCCCTTCAAACATCCCCCATGCTGCCCCAGTGTTTCGAACGTATAAAATACTGACTAATCCATTAATGAATTCCATCCCATCATGTAAGTTAAAATTATTTACAATCCATAATTTCACTAATTGATCTGCAATAATTAATACAGCACTTAAAATTAAATATAAAAACATGTCACTCTCCATTTCTTTTTCAATAATAGTATTGTACAAAGAAGTCAACTTATAGTCAACGAACTGAAAATCTGGTTAAAATGAAATACTTTTTTCCACTCAAGGGGTAAAAAAGGGTAAAATTTAACTGAAAATGGGGAGAAAGTCCTAAAAATCAACCAAAAGATTGAAAAATCATCAAAATACACGTATAATATCAACAAGAAAACGCATTACTGTAAAAGGAGTGTAATATGAAAAAAATCGCAGCCAAGGTATTCTTGATTAGCGCTGGTTTCTTATTTTTAGGAGCTTGCGGTAATACAAAGAAAAGTGCCGAATCTACTGTTCAAGAAGTACAAGATACCTTACCTGTTGTCGTTCAACAATTAAATGACATTCAAGCGTTAGAAAATTCGTTACAATCAGATTGGGAAGCGGATATCCAAGAAGATTACACGATGACTACTTACGCTAAGAAAACGGGTAAAGTATTCACCAATATTCAAGAACGTCAGCAATTGTTGAAAGTCTATGCAAAAATCGCTCAAAGTTTTATCAGATGATGCGACTAGACTAAGTAACTTGAAGGATAAGAACCTCCCTTCAGCAGAAATTCAAATTGTAGTATCAAATCTTCAATCGATTGTTAATCATTTAAAGAACTACTCTGAAATGTCTCAAAAACAATTAGAAAAAGAAGCTGAGTTCTTCGTTAGCATTTCTGGAGGAAAACAAACAAACGATGAATTGAGATCACTCATCATTGAAGTGAACAACTCTGCTAACGAGCGTCAACAAATTATCGAAGAGATTAATTCTCCTATCAGTGAGTTAGATCGTCCAATTCGAATTCTAAAAGCTCGTTTGGCGAACAACGGAAAGGGTGAGTAATCATTATGAAGAAAAAGACTTTATTAACAAGCGCGCTCGCTGTAGCTTCCGTTAGTTCTCTACTCGCTTTCTATCCGATTGCAAACGCACAAGATGCTGCTGATAGTAAGTTGAATTTAAGAACCAATAGTTTACTACGGATGCCTTCAAATATTCCGCAGGAGCATATTTATGATTCAGGAATTTCGATTCCATATCCTGCAGACGGAGTTAAAGGTGTTTATTTACAAGCGCTTCCGTGCAAAAGGACAAGACTTAGAAAATATGATTCAATTCGTGAAGTCTACTCCAATTAACTCATTAGTTATCGATGTACGTGATGGTTATGGACAAATTACCATGCCTCTTGATACAGATAATCCATTAGTTAAAAACATACCGTTAATGAAGTGCCTGACACAACTGCTCTTCTGAAACGACTCGAGCAAGAACAAATCTATCCAATTGCTCGTATTGTATGTTTTGGAGACCGTTATGTTCCAAAGGAAAACCCTGAGCGTTCATTCAGAAACGCATTAGGCCAATTGTGGTATACGGATGACGGTGAAACATTCTTAAATCCATTCCTAAAAGAAAACTGGGAATATATTGCTGAAATCGCTATTGGTGCTGCTAAGGCAGGATTTAAAGATATTCAGTTAGACTACGTTCGTTTCCCTCTTGGGTTCGAGACAGTCTCTGACGACTTAGTATTTGATAAAGGGGACTATGCTCACATTAAAAACGATGATGAAGCTCGTATCGCGGCTATCACCGACTTTGTAGCGTTCATTCGTGAAAAATTACAACCATATGGTGTTCATCTATCAGCGGATATTTTAGCGCATGCGATTACTGAATCAAAAATCGGTGGTATTGGACAAAAATTTGTCAATATTGCGGATAAAGTAGACGTGATCTCTCCGATGATTTTCCCAAGTCACTGGGTTAATTACGCGCTTGATGTAAAAGATCCTGATAAAGATCCTTACGAAATCGTGAAACGTTATATGGTGATTGAAAAAGGATATGTGAAGACATTAAACCCTTCTCCTATCTCAAGACCTTGGATTCAAGCTTTCACGGCAGACTTCCTTGGCGAAGGAAACTATCAACTCTATACTGCTGATGTCATCAGCGAAGAGATTCAAGCTCTAAAAGAAGCCGGTGTTACCGAGTATCTGCTCTGGAACGCAGCTTCTCAATATTCAACTGAAATTAAATTCTAATCAAAAAGGACTTCCAAAATCGTTTGGAAGTCTTTTTCTATGTCTTTTTATTGTTGTGTTAATGAACTGTAATCAAAGTTTGCTAAAACAGCTTTTCACTTCTTGGTCAGTATCTCCTAAAAGCGCTGAACCATTACTTGTGCGATCCACAAGTGTTAAGTCCATTGGTCTAACAACTTTAGTTTCGCCGTTTCCAGCAACAATCGTGTATTCGCTAGTTGAAGTGATTTCTCCATCTAAGAATACGACACGATGTGGTTTTGTTTTCAATTCACGTAAAACCATGAGTCCACGTTTTGCACGTGTGAGCATTGAGATTTCTAATACATTGAATCGTTTCACAGCTCCACGTTGAGTTGTAAGGAATGCAGAAACAACTTTATGTTCTAATGAGTAAACCATCGCTCCAGCAACAAAATCTTCTTTACGAAGGTTGATTGCTTTCACACCGCTGGCTACTGTACCAACGACTGGAATTTCGCTTAATTCATAGCGTAAGCCAAATCCGCAGTGCGTTACGATAAATACTTCTAGTCCTTCTGGATTTGTGACAACTACTTTCACTACTTCATCAGTCGTTGTCTTGAGTTTCATCGCGTTACTTGTACGAGTCTTGTATCCTCGGTACGTTGTAAACTCATTGAATAATGTTTGTTTCACTAAGCCCTCTTTTGTAAAGAAGACAACCGTCCAATCTTTATAAGAGTCATCACTATCTTTCGCTTTAATGAATCCAGTTAGAATAACTTCATTGCTACCTAAAGAAATAGACTGGCTTAAGTGGTTTCCAACATCTTTCCATTTCGCTTCTGGAATTTCATGCACTGGTAAGTGTAAGTAATTTCCTTTAGAAGTAAATAGAATTAAGTTGTCTAATGTGGAAGCTTTTTGGCAAAGAATCACTTCATCCCCTTCACGCATTCCGTTTTCTTCTGGAGCGCTTGAAGCAAATGAACGTGGGCTAACACGTTTGTAGTATCCCTTGTTTTGTAGCAACAACATACACTTCTTCTTCAGTAACTAATACTTCAGTTTCAATCTTAATCTCTTCAATTTCCGCTTGAATTTGCGTTAAACGAGGAGTTGCATATTTCTTCTTCAAATCTCGAAGTTCACTCTTCATCACTTGAAGAAGTGTCTTTTCAGATTTTAAGATACTTAAGAACGTTGCGATTTGCTCATTTAAATCAAGCTTCTCATTTTGAAGGATTGTAATATCCGTATTCGTTAAACGATATAATTGTAAACTTACAATCGCTTCTGCTTGAATCATTGTGAAATCGTATGTCTCTACTAAACGTTCTTTAGCATGTTTCTTATCTTTACTATTACGGATCAATGCAATCACTTCATCAAGAATCGATAAAGCTTTCATCAAACCGTCTACGATATGTAAACGATCTTGAGCCTTCTTCAAATCATACTGTGTACGTCTTGTAATCACTTCTTTTTGGAAGTTGATATACGAAGTTAGAATTGTTTTTAATCCTACTTGTACTGGACGGCGCTCATCGATAGCAACCATATTGAAGTTATAGTTGACTTGTAAGTCTGTGTTCTTCAATAAGTAGTTTAGAATACCTTCAGCATTGGCCTCTTTCTTCAATTCAACAACAATTTGAAGCCCAGTACGGTCAGATTCGTCCCTTACTTCAGCAATACCGTCAATCTTCTTATTCAAGCGAATTTCATCAATCTTCTTCACTAATAAGCTTTGTTGACTTCGTACGGAATTTCAGAAATGATGATTTGCGATTTTCCACCTTTAATCGGTTCGATTTTCGTTTTTGAACGAATAACCACTTTACCTCGTCCAGTTTCATACGCTTGTTCCAATTCTTCGATCCCTTGGATAATTCCTCCTGTAGGGAAATCAGGGCCTTTAACAAATTGCATTAACTCTTTCACAGTTGCCTTAGGATGATCAATCGCATGAATGGTCGCGTCAATCACTTCGCCTAAGTTATGAGTAGGAATTTCTGTAGCATAACCAGCCGAAATCCCTGTTGATCCATTAACAAGAAGATTCGGATAACGTGCAGGAAGGACAGTTGGTTCTTCTTCTGTATCATCGAAGTTTAATACGAATTCAACGGTCTGTTTATCTAAATCACGGAGTAATTCTTCTGAAATTTTAGAAAGACGAGCTTCCGTATAACGCATCGCAGCAGCAGGGTCTCCGTCCATACTACCGTTATTCCCGTGCATTTCAATTAACACATCACGAAGCTTCCAATCTTGACTCATACGAACCATTGCTTCATACACTGAATAGTCGCCATGTGGGTGGAAATTACCGATTACGTTACCAACTGTTTTAGCCGATTTACGGAATTGTTTATCGCTAGTATTTCCATCGATAGACATCGCATATAAAATACGACGTTGTACTGGTTTTAAACCATCACGGATATCAGGAAGAGCACGGTCTTGGATAATGTATTTTGAATAACGTCCAAATCGGTCACCCATTACATCTTCCAGATTCAATTCTTGAATATCTTGAATTTGACTCATACTATTCCTCCTCTCCTAGTAACGACAATTGTTCTACATGATCGATTGTTGCTTCTTTTTTCTTAACTGATGGTTTCTTTTCTTCTTTTTTCGGACTAGCTGTTGTGCTAATAGCATTTACGTCTGATTCTAAAATGCTCTTATCTTCTTCTAGACCAAACTCAACATGGCGCTCAATCCACTTACGACGAGGTTCAACTTTATTCCCCATCAATGTGCTGACACGACGTTCTGCTTGTGCTTTATCGTCGATCACAACACGTATTAACGTTCTTGTATCTGGGTTCATGGTCGTATCCCATAATTGGTCAGCGTTCATTTCCCCAAGACCTTTATAACGTTGTAATAAGTAGCCTTTTCCGACTAATTTAGTCTTCTCTTCAAGTTCTTTTTCTGTCCACGCATACTCAACGACTTGTTTTTTACCAGTTCCCTTTAGAAATCTTATATAAAGGTGGTAATGCAAGATATACTTTTCCTGCTTCAATCAATGGTTTCATATAACGATAGAAGAATGTTAACAGTAAGACTTGAATGTGAGCTCCATCGGTATCCGCATCGGTCATAATGACAATCTTGTCATAGTTACAATCTTCAATCTTGAAGTCACTACCAACACCAGCACCAATCGTATAAATAATCGTATTAATTTCTTCATTCTTCAGAATATCTGAAATCGATGCTTTTTCAGTATTGATTACTTTACCACGTAATGGAAGAATCGCTTGGAACTTACGGTCACGACCTTGTTTAGCAGAACCACCGGCAGAGTCCCCCTCTACTAAGTAAAGTTCGTTCTTCTTAGGGTTTTTGCTTTGCGCAGGTGTTAATTTACCAGAAAGAAGTGTTTCTTTCTTCTTGCCCTTCTTACCATTACGGCTTTCTTCACGGGCCTTACGACTCGCCTCACGTGCTTCACGCGCCTTAATCGCTTTACGGATTAATTCTTGCGCAATTTCCCCGTTCTCTGTTAAGAAGAAACCTAGTTGCTCAGAAATCGTATTATCAACAATCCCACGTGCAGCAGGTGTTCCTAATTTATCTTTTGTTTGTCCTTCAAATTGAAGGATTTCTTCAGGAATACGAAGCGAAATAATCGCAGTTAACCCTTCACGGACATCGCTACCTTCAAGGTTTTTATCTTTATCTTTTAATAGTCCCACTTTACGTGCATATTCGTTAAATGCTTTCGTTAAGGCACTCTTCATTCCCACTTCATGAGTACCACCGTCTTTTGTACGTACGTTGTTAACGAAAGATAAAATCGTTTCTGAATAGCCATCGTTATATTGGAATGCGAATTCAGTTTCAACACCATCAACTGTGCTGTCAAAGTCAACTACAGGTGATAATGTATCTTTTTCTTCATTTAAATATTGGATGAAATCACGAATTCCTTCTTCATAATGGAAAGTTTCAGATTCACCTGTACGTTCATCAGTCAATACAATTGTAAGACCTTTTAATAAGAATGCAGATTCTCTTAAACGTTCTGCTAATGTTTCATATGACCAGTTTGTTGTAGAGAATGTTTTATCACTCGGCAAGAAAGTCACTGAAGTTCCAGAACCACGTCGGCTTGTTTTTTCTTTCTTAACCGTTCCTACAGGTTCTCCACCGTTTTTGAACGACTGTTTGTATAAAGTACCGTCACGTAACACTTCTACTGTTAACCAATCTGATAAGGCGTTAACAACAGACGCCCCAACACCGTGGAGACCACCTGATGTTTTATATCCACCTTGACCGAATTTACCACCGGCATGCAGTACCGTAAAAATAACTTGAATCGTTGGAATTCCAGAAGCGTGTTTCCCAGTAGGCATTCCACGACCATTATCTTTTACAGTAAGCGATTGGTCCTTATGAATTGTAACTTCAATCTTTTGTTGCATAACCTGATAAAGCTTCATCGACTGCGTTATCCACAATCTCGTAAGCTAAATGATGAAGTCCGCGGTGATCTGTTGATCCAATATACATCCCTGGACGTTTACGAACAGCTTCAAGGCCTTCTAAAACCTGAATCGCATCATCATTATATTGATTCGTTACTTTGCTCATTTAATACGCTCCTTTTTTTGTCATCTTATCTATAATACTTGTTTTTCGCGATTTTCGCAAGATTTCTCCTTAGAAATGGCGCTAAATTAACCTTTCTCATCCGTTGTATAGACAGCATCTTTTATGTTAAACTGTCACTAGACTGTTTTAAGGAGAAATGAGTTTATGTCATTTACTTTTATTATAGGTGCTCTTGTAGCGTACCTACTCGGGTCTATTCCATCTGGATTATGGATTGGACAAACATTCTTTCAAAAAGATATCCGCGAATTTGGTAGCGGGAATTTAGGATCTACAAATGCGTTCCGTGTTCTTGGTCCAAAAGCAGGTTCTATTGTGTTATTTTTCGACGTATTCAAAGGGTCCCTAGCAACAATTCTTGCGATGACTATCTTCAAACAACCAAGTATTTCACCACTTTGGATTGCATCTTTTGCTGTGATTGGTCACACTTTCCCACTCTTTGCATCGTTCAAAGGTGGAAAAGCCGTAGCAACTTTTGCCGGAATGATTTTAGCCTATCAACCATTATTATTACTCTACGGATTAATCATTTTCTTGATACTATTAGCAATCACGCGTATGGTTAGTTTGACCGCAATGGTGACTATTTCTTTAGGTGTTCTATTATCACTACTCTTTAACGATTGGGTGCTAACAGCATTTGCACTTGCCATTGATATCTTTATCATTTATCGTCATAGAGCCAACATTCAACGAATTCTAAATGGAACTGAAAACAAAGTCCCAATGCCTTGGGATAAGAAAAATAAAGACACTAAGTAAATCTTAGTGTCTTTTCTTTTTATTCGAATACAAATGTCGCACATGATTGATACGGTGTATCTTTAGTGATTCGGAGAATATTTTTCTTTTCTTCTAGATTTAAGGTAGTCTCACTTGCTAAGTCCGGATAACCATCCCATGGTTCAAAACAAATAAACGGTGAATCGTCTGCCATTGTCCAAACTCCAACTGCTTCGATTCCATTTAAATGAACCGTTACACTTCTCTTTCCTTTAGGAGAATACAATTTTCCTTTAAACTTAGGGTCTTTTGATTTAAATAACAATACATCATTTGTAAATAAATCATGATGCAATGCAAAATCTCCTTCGGTAAACTGAACTCCCTCTAAAGATGATAGATAAGGGATTTCTAGCTCCAATTTCGAAACAGGAGCTTCACTCTCTAATTGAATATGATAATCTTCAAAAGTAAGACCTTTCTCAAGAGGTACTGCGAATGCAGGATGTCCACCAATTGCAAAGTACAACTCTGGACTTGTAGTTGATACGCTATAAGTCATCTTTTAATTCATTAGATTCTAAAGTATATTGAAGTCTCAGTTCAAAATTAAACGGATATTCTTCCTCTATCATTTCATTTGTTAGTAAGAACGTAGCGAAACTCTCACCTTGCTCTTCTAGTCGGAAAGCATAATCCCGTGCAAATCCATGCTTTCTAGCAGGGTATGTCTTTCCTTCATATACAAATGAATTCTCTCTAATGGCTCCAATATTCGGAAAAAGAATTGGAGATTGCTTATTCCAATGGATTCCATCTGGTTGATACATATATTCTGTATTTGTTTCTTTTGAAATAACTGAAGTGAGTTCTGCTCCAAACAGCTTAATTCCAACTTTTAAGTACTCATTTTCAATAAAGATGTTTTCCATAATCATCGCCTCAATTTACGCGTGTTTTAATTCTGACAATAGTGAAGACTTAATATTTTCATTCTTAATTTTAATATAAGTCCCTTTCGTACCTAAACTTCTGCTTTCGATAATACCAGCTGATTCAAGTTTACGGATAGCGTTCACGATAACTGTACGAGTGATATGGTATTCTTGAGCGAATTTTAAGAGCAGTGAAACGCAAATCCATACCATCGAATAGACCCACGATTACTTTGATGGCTTCTAATTCACTGTAAGACAATGAGCTGAGCGCGAGGTGAACATTTTGTTGCTCACGTTTTTCTTGCTCAATCTTGCGAGTATACCAATGAAGCATTTCTGTTCCGATTACTGTAGCTGCGTGCTCTGCCAAGATTAAATCATCTGTAGAGAAAGGTTGTCCTTCTTTCCCCATCACAACGAACCCTAGCTGTTTTCCTGAAGCAAAAATAGGAATTACAGTAGTCATCGCTTCTTGGAAGTTATCATGCAGTTCAACAGGGAAAATTGTTAAGTTATCTGTTACTGGAATATTTTCCTTTGTGAACTTTAAGGTCGTCAATTCTTTCATATAAAAGTCCGGAAATTGACGATTATCCTTATATTCTTTCATACGATCGTTGTTCACTTGAAACTCATCATGAATTCCTAACATTCTCCCGTCGATTGAAGCAATATATAAATCTACCTTTAGCAAAGATCCTAAGATTTCCGTCAATTTATTAAATGGTAAGTCAGCTGTCTCTGAGTCTCTCCAGACATTATCATATTGTACAATTTCGTTAATTTTCCGTAAATCAGCTAATACAGTGCGCACAGTGTATTTTCTCCTTTTTATAAAATGTATTTCGTTAAATCTTGATCCTCACGAATCGCATTTAGTTTACTTTCAACATATTGTTCTGTAATTTGAATGCTTCCCATTTGCATAGATGGAGCTTCAAATAACAATTCTTCAAGGACCGTTTCTAAAATCGTATGAAGACGACGAGCACCAATATTTTCCATTGTGCTGTTCACTTCAAAAGCAATTTCAGCCAGTTTAGAGACGGCTTCTTTTGTAAAGATGACTTCACATTTTCAGTTGCTAGCAATGCTTTGTATTGTTTTAATAAAGCATTCTTAGGTTCCGTTAGAATACGTTCGAAGTCTTCTTTAGATAAATCTTGTAATTCAACACGAATTGGGAAACGTCCTTGTAATTCTGGCATTAAATCACTTGGTTTAGCGACATGGAAGGCACCAGATGCGATAAACAAGATATGGTCTGTGTTAATCACACCGTACTTCGTATTCACTTGGCTTCCTTCAACAATCGGTAAGATGTCACGTTGAACCCCTTCGCGAGAAACCTCACTACCGTTATGGCCTTTTAGCTGCAATCTTATCAATCTCATCGATAAAGATAATTCCAGAAGTTTCAGCAAGTTTTCAACGCTTCTGCATGCATATCTTCTTGATTAATTAGTTGTTAGCTTCTTCCTCTGTTAGTAATTCTAACGCCTCTTTCACCGTAACAGTACGGCTAATTTTTCTTCTTCGGTGTCATTTGGTCAAGAACGGATTGAATTTGCATCATTTGTTCCATTTGATTTCCAGAGCCAGCCATACGCATTGGTTTCTCTGTTAATTCAATCGTCACTTCTTTAGAATCAAGAAGGCCGTCTCTTAATTGTTGCTCAATATCGCGTCGTTTTTTTGAGCAATCTCTTCAGTGACTTCTTCTTTCATCTCAGGTTCAATACCAGGATTTTGAATTCCCATTTGTTGGAACATACTAAAGAGTGAATCTTGTTGCGGATTTGATACCTTTCTTCATGATTCCTGGTTTTAAAATCTTCGCTAATTTCTTAACGGCTTTATCAAACGCTTGAGGTTTAACTTCTTCTTGTTTTAGTTTTGTAACGATTTGAATCGCAGTTTTCGACTAAGTCACGAACCATCGATTCTACATCACGTCCAACATAACCGACTTCCGTAAATTTAGTGGCTTCCACTTTTGCAAATGGTGCATCGACTAATTTAGCTAGACGTCGAGCTAATTCAGTTTTACCCACCCCAGTAGGTCCAATCATCAATAAATTCTTTGGAGTGACTTCTTTTTTCATTTCTTCGTCTAATAATAAGCGACGGTAACGATTTCGAAGAGCCACCGCTAGAGCACGTTTAGCGTCGTGTTGACCAACGATGAATTGATCTAATTCAGACACGACTTCTCTAGGTGTTTTACTAATATTTGCTTGCATACAATCACTTCCTTACGCTAACGTTTCAGTGATGATATTATCGTTTGTAAAAATATCAATTTCTGAAGCGATTTTTAAACTTTCACGAGCGATATCTTCTGCTGTTAAACTCGAATCTCCAAATCTTAGGAGCCCTCTAGCAGCTGCTAAAGCGAAGTTTCCACCAGAACCAATTGTTAGAATTCCATCGTCTGGTTCAATGACTTCACCCGTTCCTGAAACAAGTAGAACTTGTTCTTTATTCATCACGATTAACATCGCTTCTAATTTTTGTAAACCACGGTCACTTCTCCATTGTTTTGCCATTTCAATGGCTGCACGTTGTAAGTTCCCTTTAAATTGTTTGAGTTTATCTTCAAACATTTCTTCTAAAGTGATTGCATCTGCAACGCCACCCGCAAATCCAACAAGTACTTGATTGTCGAAAATACGACGGATTTTACGAGCGGTTCCTTTCATAATCACTTTTTCACCCATTGTTACTTGGCCGTCACCAGCCATCGCAACTTGGTTATCTTTTTTTACTGCACAAATTGTAGTCATGATTTTCCTCCATTGTTCTTATTAAAGGCACTTGCATCAAATTCACTCTTCCCAGCTTTAGACCTTGGAAAATATAATTGGTAATTTTGTTGAAGAGCTTCTTTTGTCACATGTGTATAAATTTGAGTCGAACTAAGACTTACGTGTCCTAGAAAGTTCTTGCACTGTTCTCATATCCGCACCGTTATTTAACAAATGAGTCGCAAACGTGTGTCTAAGCATATGCGGATGAATTTTAAGTGTCAGACCACTTTCTTGGATGAGTTTTTCTAAAATATAACGAACCCCATTAGTCGTCAGTGGATCGCCTAAATGATTCACGAAAACGTAGGAATGGTCCTTACGTTCTTTCGCCATCAAGTCTTTGCGTCCTTCTTCAAGATACGTTTCTAAGGCCGTCCTTGCAAAGTCACCAATCGGAACATAGCGTTCTTTAGAACCTTTACCAATGACGAGAATAATGCTATTTTCAAGGTCTAATTGCTCAAGAGTTAAATTCGTTAACTCACTGACACGCATACCTGTAGCATATAATACTTCTACTAGAGCTTTATTACGTTGGTCTAAAGACTGATTTCCATCGATTGAATCAATAAATTTTTCGATTTCATCCTCATAAAAGAATTCAGGCAGACGCATTTTACCCTTCTTGTAACTGATAGACGCAAAAGGATTTGTTTCTACGATGCTTCTTTCGACAAGAAAATGATAAAACGAACGTAAACTCGAAAGAAAACGAGAAATACTCGAACGGTTATAGTTTTCGCGGTGCAATACACCAAGATAAATTCGAACATCAACGACTGTGACATCATTCCAAGAATGAATTGGAACTTCTGTCAAATAGTCATAAAAATGTTGAATATCACGGTCATACGCATGAATCGTCTCTGGCGAATAACGTCGTTCAACTTTTAAATACGTTAAAAAATCTTTGCATTTCGTTCTTCATCGTCTTCCTCCTATCGTTAACTTTATCACAGAAAGCACTTTCTTACAACCGAATTGTCAAAATTATTACGACAATTAATACATATTTAACAAATTCTGCGTCATAGTCAATGACTAACATAATTTCACGCACATAAAAAGAGCACCTAGATTTCTCTAAGTGCTCTTTATCTTTATTTTTGAACAGCTTCTTTGTAATCGCAATTGCTACATGCAATTTGTTTTCCACCGCGACCTTTTTTCTCTACTAAGTAGTGGTCACATTTAGGACAATTACGTCCGATCGGTTTATCCCATGATACAAATTCGCATTCAGGGTAACGATCACAGCCATAGAAGATACGGTTTTTCTTCGATTTACGTTCGATAACTTTCCCTTTACCACATGTTGGGCATGTAATACCGATATCTTTCACGATTGCTTGAGTGTGGTGACATTCTGGGAAATTACTACAAGCGTAGAATTTACCAAAACGACCTAATTTAATGACCATTGGATGTCCACATTTTTCACAGTTAAATCCAGCTGGTTCATCTTTAATTTGAACTTTCTCGATTTCAACTTCTGCTTTATCCACTTCAACCTTGAATGGTTGGTAGAACTTATCGATGACTTGTACCCACTCTTCTTTTCCTTCTTCAACAAGGTCGAGATTATCTTCCATTGAAGCAGTGAAATGAGTATCGACAATATTTGGGAAATATTGTTCAATGATTTGATGTACTACATAACCAAGTTCTGTTGGTTCAAAACGCTTAGAAACTAGTTTAACGTAATAACGTTTTTGGATTGTTTCAATTGTTGGTGCGTATGTTGATGGACGACCAACGCCGATTTCTTCTAAGGTTTTAATTAAAGTCGCTTCAGAATAACGCGCAGGTGGTTGCGTGAAATGTTGTTCAGGATTTAGTTTAGCTAATTGAACTTCATCCCCAACTTGCATTTCAGGAAGTGCGTTTCCTTTTTTCGCATCTGCATTATCTTGATAAACTTTTTGATATCCAGCAAACTTGACAGTTGATCCATTCGCTTTAAACACATGGTTATTTTGTTCTAAATCAACTTGTACAGTGTCATAAACGGCGGCTGTCATTTGACTAGCAACGAATCGTGACCAAATTAATGTGTACAATTTCAATTGATCTTTCGTTAAATAACTTGCGATTGAATCTGGTGTACGAAGAACTGAAGACGGACGAATGGCTTCGTGCGCATCCTGAGCCCCCTCAGCGTTCTTTACAGCGCGTTTAGTCGCTAGACAGTATTCTTTACCAAACTCTTTCTCAATGAACTCAGACGCCTCATTTTGAGCAGATGCTGAAATACGAGTTGAGTCTGTACGCATATACGTAATTAAACCGACAGAACCACTACGTCCAAGTGATACCCCTTCATAAAGTTGTTGGGCAACCATCATCGTTTTACGAGTTCTGAAGTTTAAGCGATTTGACGCATCTTGTTGCAAACTACTTGTTGTAAATGGTGCTGCAGGATTGCGACGACGTTCTTTTTTCGTCACTTTAGTAACCTTGAATGGTTTCTTCTCAGAAAGTTCTGCCATTACTGATTTTACAGTCGCTTCTTTTTCTAAAGCGGCTTTCTTAGCTGTTGTTCCATAGTAATTAGCCGTGAAAGCTTTCTTTTCTTTCTTGAATTGTCCTTCAAGAGTCCAGTATTCTTCTGGAACGAATGCTTTAATTTCGTTCTCGCGATCAATGATTAATTTCACAGCGATACTTTGAACACGCCCTGCACTGAGTCCCTTTTTCACTTTTTTCCATAAAATAGGAGATAAAGTATAACCCACAAGACGGTCTAAAATACGACGTGCTTGTTGCGCGTCCACTAAGTCCATATCAATCTTTCTAGGATTCTTGAACGCTTCTTTAATTGCATCTTTTGTAATCTCATTAAATTCCACACGAATAGGTGCGTTTAAATCAAGTCCTAATAAATGAGCTAAATGCCAAGAAATAGCTTCTCCTTCTCTATCCGGGTCACTCGCGAGATAGACAGCATCTGCTTTTGCTGCTTCTTTTTTAAGTGATTTGATTAAATCACCTTTCCCACGAATTGAAATATAATGAGGTTCATAATTATGTTCAATATCTACGCCCATTTTGCTTTTAGGCAAATCACGTAAGTGCCCTTTACTAGCAACTACTTTAAAGTTTTTCCCTAAATAGCGTTCAATGGTTTTAGCTTTTGTAGGAGACTCTACAATTACTAGATTTTGCTTCACCATTAAATGGCTCCTTCCCTAATCCACTCTATCTAACAGTTCTCTCAAGCTAAGAAAGCCCGAGAATAGTGAGATTGCTTAAATTATCTTTTGTCATCATATCTAAACACATTCTTTTTGTCAAGGCAACAAAATAATCTCTTAAACTGTTAGATTGTATTTTTAAGGAAAATATTTCAGATTTTTAGAAATGGTATCGCCGTTTTTAACAAGACACGCTCCTGCTTCAATCAAGCTATTGGTTCCCTTTGAATGGGGCGAAAATATGTTTCCCGGAACGGCAAAAACTTCTCTATTTTCACTCAATGCTAAGTTTGCGGTTATGAGGCTTCCACTTTTCTCTTTCGCTTCGATCACACATACTCCATGACTTAGTCCAGCGATGATGCGATTACGGTATGGAAAATGGAATTTTAAAGGTCGACTCTCTAGTGGATATTCAGAAAGGAGTAATCCTCTTTTCGCAATCATGTCATAAAGATTCGCATTTTCAGGTGGATAAACGACATCTAATCCACTTCCAATAACTGCAATAGTATTCCCGTTAGTCTTGAGGGTTTCTTCATGAGCTAATGTATCCACACCTCGAGCTAATCCACTGACAACTACAATACCATCATTAACGATGGGTGGGATTAACTCATGAATACATTCTTTAGCATATTTAGAATGATCTCTTGATCCCACAATAGCTACTGCTCTCTGATTAATGAGTGATAAGTTTCCTCTATAAAATAATACAATAGGAGGTAAATAAATTTC
Organism: uncultured Granulicatella sp.; assembly: GCA_916438765.1. GTDB lineage: Bacteria > Bacillota > Bacilli > Lactobacillales > Aerococcaceae > Granulicatella. The sequence goes on from CAKAHB010000001.1 coordinate 39,502, forward strand.
TTTTAATCGTTGGGGATAACCACCGTCCAAAACGGTCAATACCTTCACTCTTTTTTCCTGTAGTCTCTTGATTTCAACATCCCAATCCATTGATTCTATCCACTGACTCGTTTCTTCTGGCAGTGCGTATTTTAAATCCCCTAGAACAAAAGTGTCGTTTAAGGAGACATCTTCATTCAACCGTTCATAGAGCTCAAAGAATCGTTTGCTCGTCAGCGTATCGCTCATCGCAACAGCAATCAGTAATCTACGTTTTGTCCAAATCATAAAAAAACTCCTTCTCGAAATAGTCTTTCAATACTATTTACGAGAAAGAGTTCTGTTTTGGATTTTATTGATAATCTTTCACTGGAGCAAATGTCATGCGGTGAATTGGTGTTGGTCCTAATTTTGCAAGACCTTCAAGATGCGCTTTCGTACCATAACCGGCATTTTGAGCAAAGCCGTAACCTGGATACAATTGTTCGTAATCCTTCATCATTTGGTCACGAACCTCTTTAGCAACAATACTTGCTGCAGCAATAGAGATGCTTTTAGCGTCCCCTTTAATAATACCTTCTTCAGGAATACCAGTATCCAGTTTCATTGCATCAATCAATAAGTAGTCTGGCTGTTCTGGCAATAATTCAATCGCTCTCTTCATAGCCACTTTACTTGCTTCATATATATTAATCTTATCAATCGTAAAAGCATCTACAATACCGATACCAATTGCGATGGCTTGTTCTTTAATGATTTCAAAAATTTCAGCACGCTTCTTAGCACTTAATTTCTTCGAATCATCCAGACCGATATCTTCCATTCCTTCAGGTAGAATCACGGCAGCTGCTACGACTGGACCAGCAAGTGGACCGCGACCCACTTCATCGATTCCAGCAATCATTTTGTAGCCTTTTTGTTTAGCTGCACGTTCAAAGCTTTGCATTTCCTCAAAGTGAGCAGCACGTACTGCTTTTTTAGCGTACTGACGTTCGAATTTGGCAATTAAATCTTGAACTCCTTTACGCTCGTCACTTCGAAGTTCTGTTAAACGCTCATCCGACAACGTTTGAATTTCTTCAAGAATCAATTTAATTTCTTTGATGGAACGTTTTTCCATTATGCTTCCCCCGTTAACGACACAGGCGCTTGGTCTAATGTATAACGACCAAGTTTCCCTGAACGAATATCAAACACGATTCGTTCACTTGCCTTTTCATAATCTTCTTTAAAGCCTAAGTTCTTTGTAATTAACATTAATAAATCTACATTTGAGAGTTCTAAATCATCATCCGTTAATCGATAAGCTTTTTTCAAATACTCTGGATAATCTAATGTAAACTGACTAAGAGCAAATAATGCAATATCATCCATATGAAGGAGCGCATCTTTAATAGCTCCCAGTTAACGCTAGCTTATTTCCAACTTCTTCACTTTCAAACTTCGGCCATAGAATTCCTGGTGTATCTAATAACTCAAAATCATTTCCGATTTTCAACCAACGTTGTCCCTTTGTAACCCCTGGACGGTTAGCTGTTTCTGCTTGATTTTTATTAATCATACGGTTAATAAAGGTTGATTTCCCAACGTTTGGAATTCCAAGAACCATTAAACGAATCGGTCTAGGACGGATCCCTTTTTCTAGATTCTTTTCAAAGACTGGTGCCATTAATTCTTTAATCGCAGCCTTTACTTGCTTAATCCCTTTTCCGTCTTTAGCTTCAGTTGTAAGAACTTTAATTCCTTGGCTAGTAAAATAATCATTCCAACGTTTTGTTTGAGATGGATCTGCCAAATCTACTTTGTTTAATAAAATTAACTGTTTCTTTTGTCCTTTAATTTCTTCGATAATAGGATTGCGACTTGATTCTGGAATACGAGCATCCACCATTTCAATCACAACATCGACTAGTTTTAATTTTTCTGTTGCTTCCCGGCGCGCTTTGGCCATATGCCCAGGGAACCATTGGATTGTTGCCATAAATTTCGAATCCTTTCTATTTAATCTTTAATAAATCATTCATATAGAACCATCAAATATTATACCATGTTTTCATTCTTTTTTCCGTTCTCTTCCTCATCCCTATAACGAAAAATCTCAGTACAACAACGATTCCTTGTCATTGCACTGAGATTTCATTTATATGCAAAAATTTTAGTCGATTACTTCGTAAATACTTTCTGTATTCCAACGAACTTTTGGTTTAATCTCTTCATCTCTATAACCAAAAGCACACATAACAGAAACTCCAAATTCTGATGTATCCAGAACGCCTTTTTCTTCTAAATAAGCTTCTACTTTATCTTTATCGAATCCTTCGATTGGACATGAATCCATCCCCATTAGAACTGCCGCATTCATCATATTTGTCATTTGTATATACGTTTGTTTACTTGCCCAGTCAAAGAGTGAACGCTCATCATTCAGCTTGGCATCACTTTCTTGGAAACTCTTAATACGGTGGGCATATGCAGAATCGGGATCATAACTTCTATGTCTTACTTCTTGCATTAATTTTTCGATATAAGGAGTTTCATAGTTCACGCCTTTACGAGCTAGATATATCACAAAATGACTAGCACCATCAAGCATTGAAACAGCGCCCCAAGCCATTGATTTTAAATCTTGCTTCATTTCTTTGTTATTTAATAAAAGCATTTTCCAAGGTTCAAATCCAAGTGAAGAAGGAGCCAATCTACCTACTTCCACAAGTGCTGCCCAATCTTCATCAGAAATGCGACGAGCTGGATCAAATTTTTTAGTAGCATAACGTTGGTGTTGTAATGCAACGACTTCTTCTCTATTCATCATACAAGTCTCCTTAAGTGTAAAATTTACACACAATATATATCTTTAGTTTAACAGTTTAGAAATAGAATAGCAATCCACCTAATTAAATTAAAAGAGACTGAATTGCTTCAGTCTCATCTTTACTATTGAGAATTGTTTTCTGACGACTTAAACTTCACTTTCTTTATCTTGAAGTCGATATGTCGCTCCCTGATGGTTGCTTCAATATCATCAATCGAAATTTGTTTGTCATTTTCAATCTGAATGTTAATTTCATATTTACCACCGATATCTTTTACATCAACATTCGCAATTTGATATTGTTTTAAATCACAGTATTGATAAATATCATGAACGAGCGAGATATCACCTACCGTCCCATTGATGCTTGCTTGGTAAATTTGATGTTGTTTTGTAAAATCATGTGTTAGCCATTGAATCAACATAACGAACACGCTACATACGAGGCCAAAGAACCATAATCCTCCACCAATCGCCATACCGATACCGGAAGTCGCCCAAATACCAGCTGCAGTTGTTAGTCCACTAATTTTCTTGTCACGCATGAAGATAATTCCCCCACCGATGAAGGAAATACCACTAACGATTTGTGCTGCGACACGTGTTGAATCAAAGTCATGAGTATCAAGAAACGCTTCTTTGGAAATAATCATCATCAAGGCGGAAGTTAAACAAACGATAACGTGCGTTTAACGCCGGCTTGTTTATTTCTGGCTTTTCGTTCGTATCCAATTAACAGTCCGCAAATACATGCGAGTATAATTGACGTAAAGTGTCTTAACTCTAACATCACGTCAAATGAACGCACAAAAATTTGATCCATACTCTTCCTCCTTTAAAAATGTACCTTTCTATTTTACGCATATTTCCTTGGAAAGTCAACAATAATGAAATCGTTTTCTAATCGTGGTTATTCTAAACGATAAAGAAAAAGAGACAGGAATCTGCCTCTTTACTCTCTATTGATATAAATTCGAATAGTCTTTCAATCCACCAATACGGTTAAGCGGCCATACTGTAAATACGGCTTTCCCTTCAATGGCAGACTTATCAATAAATCCAATCATTCGACTATCTTTTGAAACTCCACGATTATCTCCCATTACAAAGTATTTTCCTTCAGGAACTTTATCCTCTCCAGTCAACTCTTTTAATGTAAAGTCATCGATGAAAACAGTCTTCTTGTCGTTATTTGTGTTTATAAACGGTTGCTCCACTTCTTTTCCGTTAATATATAGAACACCATTTTTCACTTCAACCGTATCACCAGGCATTCCGATGACGCGTTTGATATATTCTTTATCTTCGTCTGGAGCTTGCAATACAACCACATCAAAACGGTTAATACCGCCAATTTTTGACATAATCATATGATCTCCATTATGAAGGGTTGGATACATCGATTGTCCACTAACTGTAAATGGACGTCCTACAAAGAAGTAGAGAATCGCCATAATGACACTAGCAACGGCAATAGACCAAATCCAACTAAGAATCTCTTCTAAAATCGGATGTTTTTTCTTAGGTTCATTCCCTTTATCCTTACGAGAGTTTAATCTCTCTTCAATGGAAGACAGGGTCGAATTTTCCACTTGGTTTTCTTCGTACATTCCCATCCTCCTTTATTATTGTAAAGCTTTTACAGCGGCTTTGTATTGAGTATCGTTTGCTTTCAATGCATCACGAATCGCACTCATTAATGCTGTACCAGTCTTCTCATCCACTTCGCCAGTTTCAGATAAACCTTTTGATTTTTGGAATTCTTTTACAGCCTCAGTTGTTTTACTATCAAAATATCCATCCGCAGTAACGTCGTATCCTAACCCTTTAAGGATTGTTTCAATTGTTTTCACATTATCAGACACAGCGCCTTCTTTTACAACTTCACGTGTGTCGATGATCGTGATGTTGTAATAATCTGGCATTGATACTTCTTCTGTTGGATCGATACCTGTTTTATGAATCCACGTTTTGTTTGGTGTTAACCATTTTGCTATCGTGTATTTCAATTCAGCGTTATCGCCAACTTCAATTACAGATTGAACGGTACCTTTACCATAAGTCTTCTTACCGATTAATTTGCATCTGCAGACTCTTTCAAGGCTGCGGCTAAAATTTCAGAAGCAGAAGCACTACCTTCATTTACAAGTAATACGTATGGTTCAGTAATCTTGAACGTACCATAGTCTTTAGAAGCTTTGTATGACTTGATTTGTCCATCACGATTTTCAACATTAAGAATAGTCTTACCTTCATCAACGAACATATTCGCAATCATAATCGCTTGATCTAATAAGCCACCAGGATTATAACGAACGTCGAAGATAAATTTCTTAACGCCTTTTTCGCGTAAATCTGTTACAGCTTTTTCAACTTCTTTTGCAGTGTTTTTAGCAAATGAGTTGATTTGAACGTGACCGATTGTTGCATCGGTTGAATCCACAGTTCCTTTAACCGTTTCGATAGCAATTTTAGCGCGAGTAATCTTCACTTCTAGCTCCTGTGTGCCACGTTGGATTGTTAGGGTTACATCTGTTCCAACTTCCCCACGGACTTTAGAAACAACATAAGAGATGCTCTTTCCTTCCATATCTTCACCATTCACTTTAAGAATAGCGTCATTTTCTTGAAGACCAATCTTTTGAGCTGGTGTCCCTTCACGAGTATTACTAATAATCACACGATTATTTTCAGAACGTAATTCCGCACCGATTCCACCAAACGAACCTGTCATTGTTTCATCGATAGCAGCAGTTTCATCGTTCACTAAATAGTTCGTATATGGATCACCTGTCGCCTCTGCCATTCCTTTTAAGGCTCCGTTGATAAGATCATCTTTGCTAATATTTTTATCAACATAACCGTTCACAAGTGTGTCATATACAAGTTCTAGTTTTTTTAAATCTTCATTTGTAAGATCACCACTTGATGCGACAGAATCACTATTTGAATCATTTTTTGCCTCAGATTGAGCAACTTGATTTTGTGAAGTTCGAGCAGCATAGCTCGTTCCAAAATAAGTAAATACTCCCGTTAATAATACAGCTAAAAATAATATCCAAACGGAAACTTTTTTCGACTCAAGACCGCTTTGAACCGCACCTTGAGGTTTTGGATTATTTCCCATTCGGGTTCCTTCTTTCTACTTCAAAAATTTATGCACGTACAGTTTCTAACGCGATTTCCATCATATCGTTAAATGTTTGTTCACGTTCTTGTGCAGTTGTTTCTTCACCTGTTAATAGGTGGTCACTAATTGTAAGAATTGCTAATGCTTCTTTTTTGTGTTGAGACGCTAAAGCATATAATCCTGCAGCTTCCATTTCCACACAAAGCATTCCGTAATCCATTAATTTCTTCTTGTCTAATTCAGCGTTATAGAAACGGTCAGAAGACAATACGTTCCCTACGTGAACGCCAACACCACGGTCTTTTGCTAAATGATACGCTTTATCTAATAAGTTAAAGCTTGCGATTGGAGCGAAAAGTTACTTGGTTTTGGAAAATGTTGTTGAAAATTGATGAATCTGTTGTAGCTCCTTGTGCTAAAACAATATCACGAACTTTAACATCTTCTTGCATACCGCCGGCAGAACCGATACGGATGATGCGTTCTGCGCCAAACTCAGTGAATAATTCATTGGCATAAATCATAATAGATGGAATCCCCATCCCACTACCTTGAACAGATACACGTTGACCTTTATACAAACCAGTGTAACCAAACATGTTACGGACTGCATTGTATTGTTCTACTTCTGTTAAATAATGTTCAGCAATAAATTTTGCACGTAATGGATCTCCTGGCATTAAAACTGATTCAGCAACTTGGCCTTTTTTAGCATTAATATGAACACTCATTTTTTATTCTCCTTTTGTGGGAAACCCCGTTATTGATATATGTACTATTCTACTATAAAACACAAGTAATGGAAACTTAAAACCGCCTATTTAAGCCTTTCTTAACAACGAACGTACGTCAATTTCACAAAAAAGTCCTAGAAAGTATGTTGGACAAAAGATGTTTTGCCTTCTATAATGAGAGTTATCGAAAGGAGCGTGTTGCGATGAAAGCATCTACTTTAAGAAAAGAACGAAAAGCTCAATCCATAAAATCTGAGATTATAGGTGAAGTGTTAAATGCCGTGACGCATGGTATCGGTGTTGCTCTAGCAATTACCGCTCTCGTATTACTTTTAATGAAAGCCGTAGCGGTAAATAATACCACACAAATTATAGCGTTTAGTGTTTACGGCGCGTCGCTAATTCTTTTATTTTTAGCTTCTACACTTTATCATAGCTTCAAGTTCACAAAGGCAGCAAAAGTTTTCCAACGAATCGATCACTCTTCGATTTACTTATTAATCGCTGGAACTTATACCCCATTTTGCTTGATTGGAATTGGAGGCCAACAAGGCTTCATCTTCTGTATTGCTATCTGGGTCTTCGCAATTGGGGGCGTCATCATTGAAGCCTTCTTCTTAGAGAAGTTCTCAAAAATATCTGTCTTTCTTTATTTAGCAATGGGTTGGGTATCCATTTTCACCTTGAAACCTTTATATGAAAGCATGGGCTGGGGCGGTATTTTATACCTCTTCCTTGGTGGATTAAGCTACTCTCTAGGAACAATTTTCTACAAGCGTAAATATCATAATTTCTATCATGTCGTTTGGCATCTCTTTGTACTAGCTGGAGCGATTTTTATGTTTCTAGCTGTATTCAAATATTTATAATTAAACGCAAAAAAATCTCTTAGATTGCTCTAAGAGATTTTTTTCGTTTGCTTTCAATTAGCATTGAATGTCATTTTTACATGAACCAGTTTCAACATATTCTTTTAAGTTTTCAAAACTTGTTTCAACCATGTTTAATACTGCTTCATCAGTGTAACTACCCATGTGAGGTGTTAATAATACACGTGGGTATAATTCAACTAATTTACGAATAGCTGGATTTGCGATTTCTTGACCACGTAAGTCTTTGAAGAATACTTCGCTTTCTCCTTCTAATACGTCTAAACCAACGCCACGTAAGTGACCAGATTCTAAAGCTTCGATAATAGCATCGATATCTTGTAATTCACCACGAGCAGTGTTTACTAAGATAGCACCTGGTTTCATTTTGCTGATGAATTCTTTAGTGATTACTTTTCCGTTTGCTGGAATGTATGGAGCGTGAATTGAAATCACGTCTGATTTAGCTAATAACTCATCTAAAGGTACTTGAGTACAGATGTGGTCAACGCCTTCTTTAGGGAAAGCATCGTAAGCTAATACGTTAGCGCCTAAACCTTTGAATAATGTTGCAGTTGTTAAACCGATACGTCCGATACCAACAACCCCAACAGTACAGTTACGGATTTCTTTAGCAAACATTTGAGTGTCTACAGTGAAATCTTGTTGGCTTGTTTTTGCTGCAGTGTAAGCAACGTTACGTAATAATGTCATTGCTAATGTTACAGCTAATTCACTAATTGCGTTTGGAGAATAGAAAGGAACGTAACCTAATTTCATTCCTAATGATTTTTGCGTATTCAGCATCGATGTGGTTTACACCAACAGTACGAGTTAATACGTACTCTACTCCTAATTCTTTGTAGATATCTAAAGTTTCTTTGTTCGCCCAGCAGTTACCACGTAAGATAACAGCTTTGAAACCTTCTGCTTTTGCGAGCAGTTTCTTCAGAATTTAAGTATTCTGGAATACATGTTAATTCGTATCCAAATTTTTTGTTTACTTGTTCGAAAATTGGTAATTCAACTTCACGAACACCATATGCTAAAACTTTCATTTTACATCCTCCATTTTATATAAATTGAAAAGTAGACCGAAAATCGATCTACTTTTATTGTTTTATCCTACACCAGGGAAAATAACAGATCCAACAACAATCCAGAAGACAATTGCGAATACTGCTAATACAGTTCCTAGTAATGAAGCATTACTTGCTAGTGCTGCTTCTTTATCGTATTTGATAGCGTAAGCCACTGCAACTGTTGCTGGTGGTGTAGCTAACATAATAAGAATACCTTTTGAAGCTTCAGGAGCCATTGGTAAGAATGGGCTAACTGCGAAGATCACTGCAACGAATACTGCAGGAACTAAGATTAATTTAACAACACTGTAGTACCAAACCATCTTATCTTTAACGGCTTCACCTAAAGAAATGTTTCCTAAAGTGATACCGATTGCTAACCATGCAAGTGGTGAGCTTAAGTCAGCTAAGTAAGTAATAGCTTTGAATAACCATGGAGCTGTCTTATCGATACGTAAGAAAGCGTACATAACTTCTTTAGTTTCTTCACCAACTTTTACTTGTACAGCAACTTGTGGTAATGAAGCTTGGAAGATCCAGATTAATAATCCAGCAAATGTTGCGATAACGATGATGTTACCGAAAATCATTTTTAAGTTTTTCTTCTCGAATTTTAATCCGCTCATACGAATTAAACCGTAAGAGTATAAGAATACACGGTAAGCTAGGTTAAAGATGTTCGCATATAAAGTACCAGTCGCTCCTAACAATCCGTTAATGATTGGAATACCGAAGAAAGTTGTAGAACCGAAAGTTGTTAATACTGATAAAGTAGTTTTACGGTCACCTTTCTCCTTAATAAAGAATAATTCTCCTAAAAGAATTAAAATGACATAAGCGATAAAACCAAAAATAAATACGTTTAAACCAGTTGTGAATGTTTTGTCGTTAATGTCAACCATGAAGGCTTTGAACGCTAACGCAGGAATCGCAACTGAAAGTAAAACGTTAGATAAGACTTTACCACTGTTTGCATCAACAATATTTTTCTTACGGATGATGTAACCCACTAAGATAATTGAAATTGTTGAGAAGATAGCAGACACAAATGTTGGTGCTGTTAAGATCTTAACGATATTTTCCATTGGATAGATATCCCCTTTTCTTATATTTTATTTTTTTGCATTTAAAATGCCATAAGATATGATACCACATTCTTTAAGAAATGTTTAACAATATCCTCTATTTCAAAAAGTTTCATTTTGATTTTCATCAATCAAAAATGCTTGGAAAACATTATTTCCAAGGAACTTGCCTTGATGTGTGAGAACATATCCATCAGAAGTAGTTGTAAGTAACTCTTCTTCAAGTAGCTCTTGGATGACTTCCCCATAGATTTCGTCCATAGAATTTCCAAACCTTTCCATGAATTCCTTCTTTGAAACGCCTGAAAACTTTCTTAACCCTAAGAACATAAATTCCTCAATCAGTTGTTTTTTTGTTAACAAAGTCTCTGAAAAAATAGGCAATTTTTCATCTCTTAACGGAGTCAGATAATGTTGAATAGGTCCATTATTTTGGTAACGAACTCCATTCACATACCCATGAGCACCCGCACCAAAAGCAAAGTACTCATCCGCCTTCCAGTAATGGAGATTATGTCTTGATTCATATCCAGGAAGTGCATAATTACTAATCTCATAATGATGACGACCGAAATCCTCCATCGTCTTCATCGCCAGTTCAAACATATCAGCCTCTTCATCCTGACTCGGCAAAGGAAGTTTCCCTTGTCTCATCAAATTATAGAAAACCGTCTTCTGTTCCAAAATAAGCGAGTATATGGAATAATGAGGCAAGTCTAGCGCCATCGCCATCTTTAGACTTTCTTCGAAATCAGCAATGGTATGTTTTGGAAGTCTAAAAATCAAGTCGATACTCATATTCTCAAATCCGACTTGTCTTGCGTTCTCGATAGTACGAATTGCCGTTTCTTTTGTATGCTTACGACCAATGGCTTTCAGTAAATCGTTATTGAAGGTTTGGACTCCCATGCTGAGACGATTCACGCCGCCTTCCTTCATTACAGAAAGAAGTTCAGGTGTGCCATCATCTGGATTGAGTTCCATTGTAAACTCTGCCCCTTTTTGAAGCGGTAAATGTTGATGAATGCCATCTAACAAACGTTCCATTTGGTGTGGATTCAATGAAGACGGTGTCCCACCACCAACATATAATGTTTCCAGTGGTGCAATTTTATATTTTTGCCCAGTCAATTCCATTTCCTTGATAAGTAATTCAATATACTCATCGACTGGTTGTCCTTCAATAAAGACTTTATTAAATCGCAGTAATAACAAATATGCGAACAAAAAGGGATATGAATATAGGCTGCTTTAGTAGACATTATTCATCTCCCTCCTTTCTAAAAAATGGTTCCTTCTTGAACCTTAATATCTTCATCGTTTAAATAATCACGGATTGTCTCAATCGCGATTTGTAAAGCTCTTGTGCTCTCTTCAAGCGGTAGAGACGGTTTATCCGTCGTTTGTTCTGGAATAAACGGAATATGCATAAATCCTGCTTTAAAAGGCTTATCGGCCTTTGTTGCAGCAAATAATGATTGATACATGATGTGATTACATACAAATGTCCCAGCGGAATTGGAAACTTCCGCCGAAATTCCTGCTTCACGGATTGCTTTTACAATTCGTTTGATTGGTAAAGTTGTAAAGTACGCAGCTTCACCTTCAGTTTGAATCGTTTCATCAATCGGTTGTTGACTAATATTGTCTGGAATTCTCGCATCATCGACATTTATCGCAATACGTTCCATTGTAATCCCAGGTCTTCCCCCCTGCTTGACCAACGCTCAATACTGCGTCTGGTTTCACATCATTAATGACTTCATTTAAACGCTTTGCTGATTCCTTGAATACAGTCGGTAATTCTAAACGAATGAGTTCTACTCCTTCAATTTCTGGGAGAGCCTTCACACATTCAATCGATGGATTAATCGTTTCCCCTCCGAAAGGGTCAAATCCCGTCACAATAATTTTCATAATATCCCTCTATTTCGGTTTATTATTTCTTAACGCTTCAACCTTTAATGGATCTGGCGTGATATACGTATTTTGCTGACCTTCGTAGACTACAAAACCTGGTTTGGCACCGTTTGGTTTACGAATTTTTGAAACTTGAACATAATCCACTGGAACCGTTCCAGAAAGACGATATTTTGAGTAGTATGCAGCAAGCATCGCGCCTTCACCAATCGTTTCTTCCGCTGGATTACTAGATTCAATAATCACGTGAGACCCTGGAATATTTTGCGCATGAAGCCATAAGTATTCCTTCTTCGCTTGCCTGAGTGTTAATTGGTCGTTTTGTAAGTTGTTTCGTCCAACCAAGATTCGTGTGCCGTCTGTTGCATAAACACATGTGGTTTCGCGCCACCTTGTTTCTTAATACCTTTTTTCAACGCAGAACGTTTTAAGTAGCCACTTTCAACAAGTTCTTCACGAATGGCTTCTAAGTTAAATACATCCGCTTCTTCGATTTGATAAATAACACTCTCGAGGTAGTCCATTTCATTCTTCGTTGCTTCTTGTTGCTCGTGAATATGAGCGACTGCATTTCTAAGTTTTTGATATTTTTTAAAATACGCCTGCGCATTTTGAGAAGCCGTTAATAATGGATTTAATGGAATCGTCACTTCTTCATAGTCCTCGTAGAAGTTTTGAACCGTTACACTACTTGCACCTTTTTCAATTTGGTGTTGATACGTATTAATTAAATCACCGTAAACACGATAATGATCTGCATCTTCAGTTCTGGCTAAATCTTCATCGAGTTTTACCATCTTCTCACGGTTCTTTCGAAGTTCAGATTTCAACATTTGCAATAGGTGTCCTGCTAATTGCTGAATCTTCTCTTCTTGAATCTTCTTTACATAGTATGCACTTAGTAATTCAGATAGACTCTCAAAGCTTTGGGATTCACCCGTCTTACTTAAATATGGAAATGGTAAGAAGTACGTCTTCCCATCCTCTGCCTTTGTAAGTGTAGGCTGAATTGCCGTATTGCCTTCTTCGAGATAGTGATGTAAGGCTTCTGCTAAGCTTTGACCCTCTCTTTCACTACGTTCCACAATTTCATGAGCGGATTGCTTACTAATCCCTTGAAAGACATTCATTAATGTTCTCTCTCCTGGTTCTCCAATAAATGGATGAAGTAAACTGTCTAATTCAAATAGCGAATAGTCAAAAGGATTCTTCTTCTGCGTTTGAGGTGGCATCACATAGCTTGCACCTGGTTGTAAGGTGCGATAACTGTTTTGACCAAGAGAGACACGTTTCACACAATCGATAATCGTGTTATCTTCTTGATTGACTAAAAACAAATTACTATGTCGTCCCATAATCTCGATTGTGAAACGATATCCAGCCTTATCCCCAAGTTCATCACGCGTTGAAACGTCCATATGTAGAATACGGTCATTTTCTACTTGAGTGAATGATTGGATAATAGATCCTTCTAAATACTTACGAAGAATCATACAAAAGTTAGGAGCAACTTCTGGATTCTCTGGTTTCTCAGAAATAAATTGTACACGAGCCATCATTGGGTGTGCCGAACAAACAAGTAAGTAGTTCTTACGGTTGGCACGAATGGTGAATTGTACATCGTATGGTAATGGTTGATGAATCTTTGTAATACGTCCTCCAACTAATTGAGGCGCCACTTCGTCCATCATCCATTTGGTGAAAATACCATCAAATGTCATGAACTCACTCCTTTCTTTTTACTGTTAAAAATTATAGCGCTGCTAAACGAGCGATTTCGATAATTACTTGTGTTGCTTTTTCCATTGATTCCACAGCAACATATTCATAGCGTCCATGCATGTTTTCGCCACCAGCAAAAATATTTGGAGTTGGTAATCCCATGAATGAAATCTTAGAACCATCTGTACCACCACGAATTGGTTTAATAATTGGAACGATGTCTAAGTTTTCTAACGCTTGTTTTGCCACATCTACACAACGGAAATCTTTTTCAATGATTTCAGCCATGTTGTAGTACTCGTCGTGTAAATCAACAGTAATACGGTCTGTATCTAATTCTTTATTCATACGAGTCGCAATGCGTAGCATCATGTCTTTTTTCGCATTGAATAATTCACGGCTGTGGTCACGTAAGATGTACACTAATTTAGCTTCTTCCACAACACCTTCCGCTGCTACTAAGTGGTAGAATCCTTCACGTCCTGTTGTGTGTTCAGGAACTTCGAACTCTGGAAGTGCGTTTTGGAACTTACGAGCTAATTCAAGTGCACTTACCATTGTATCTTTAGCAGTTCCCGGGTGAACGTTCTTTCCTTGAATACGAACTGTAGCGCGGCAAGCGTTGAAGCTTTCATATTCTAATTCACCAACTGGTCCACCATCCATTGTATAAGCAAAATCACATGCAAATTGTTCCACATCGAATAAATCAGCACCGCGTCCGATTTCTTCGTCTGGACCAAATGCTACACGAATTTTTCCGTGTTTAATTTCTGGATGTTGTAATAAATAAGCACCTGCTGTAACGATTTCTGTCACACCAGATTTGTCGTCAGCACCTAATAATGTTTTACCATTTGTTGTGATTAATGTTTGTCCAACATAGTTCTTTAAGTTCGGGAAGTCTTTAGGGTCTAATACGAATTTTCCTTCTTCGTCTAGGACAATTGCTTCACCGTTATAGTTTTCATGGATTTGAGGTTGAATATTTCTAGCTTCAAAGTCCGCTGTATCCACGTGAGCAATGAATCCAATCGTTGGCACTTCATGGTCAACATTTGATGGGATTGTTGCTGTTAGGAAGCTGTTTTTAGGATTTAAATAAACTTCTTGGAATCCTAATTCATTTAATTCTTGCTCTAAATCTTTTAAAAACGCTGTTTGAGAAGGCGTTGTTGGGACTGTTTGACTTGTTTCGTCAGATCTTGTTTCTTTCTTTACGTAACGAATAAAACGTTCTGTTAATTCTTTATGCATTTTCTTCACCTGCTTTATAAAATTCAAATGGATCTGTAAAAGTTTCACTTTCAATCACTGTTACATCCCAATTGTTTTCTTCTTTCCATTCACGAGCCCATTTGGCTAATTGTTTTCGACATATAACTTCAATATGATGACCAGCATCCACTAGGAATAATGAAGTTTCTTGAATATCATGGGCTGTATGGTAGAAAATATCACCTGTTACAAAGGCATCCGCTCCGTTTCTGAGCGCATCCATGTAATAATTTCCGCCTGAGCCACCCATTACAGCGACTCTTGAAATGAGGCCTTCTGGGTTCACACGAGATGGAACATAACGTAAGCCTTTAGGTTAAATCGCTCAGTAACAAAAGCGATAAATTCATCCCCAGTCATTGCTTTTGGAAGATTTCCAACGCGACCAAATCCTAAAGTCTTTCCAGAATTCTTCAATGAGAAAACGTCGATTGCTGGCTCTTCATAAGGATGTGCTTCTCTTAAGGCGCGTAAAACATCACTTAACACCTCTTCAGAGCATACAACTTCTAGTTTGACTTCTTCTACAAATTCTGGTTTATTTAACGATCCGATTGCAGGCTTGGCCCCTTCGACGGGTGTAAATTGTCCTACGCCAGAACTTTGGAACGCACAGTCTTTATAGTTGTCACCGATAGTTCCAGCTCCCGCTTCAAACATCGCTTCTAAAACTTTATCAGCATCATTTTTAGGGACAAAAGTAATCACCTTGACAGATGGAATTGTAGTTGTTGGAGACATCACTGTTACATCAGATAATAGCAATTCATCTGCCAACCAATCATTCACACCGCCTTCAACGACATCAAGGTTGGTATGTGCAGCGTACACCGCAATATCATGCTTCAGAATTTGTTGGAACATTTTATTTTGCGGAACGGTTAAATCAAATAACGCAACTGGCCTAAAAATTGGTGGATGATGCGCGATAATTAAATCAACGTTTTTAGAAATGGCTTCTTCGATGACACTTGGACGAATATCGAGCGACGTCATAATCACTTTAACTTCTTGATTCCAATCTCCAAAATGAAGTCCAATGGGATCTTTTGGAACCGAAAGACTCTTTGGCACTCGTTTTTCAAAACGACTTACCACATCTCTAACTGTTGGCACGATCAATCACTCCTTGCAATTCATTAAACGCTTTTTCAAACTGCTCAATTTTTTCATGTTGAGGCGTCTTACTCTTTTGTAATTGTTCCAAAATCTCTTTGTTCTTACGGTTTGTTCGTTTCCATTTTGCAACACATAATTCAGATGGTTGTTTCAATAAAACCGGACCGTATTTTAATTCGAGTTCTGTGTATTCTACACGTTCATTTACTGGTTCAGCGACAATAATTTCATATAGGCGATGGTTATCTTCAACGACCGTCTCATGAGTAATACGATATGAATGCTTCATTAACCATTCACGTACAAAATGCTCCGCAACGTTTGGTTGAAGAATGAGACGTTCTTTGCCGTTTAAATGACCGCCAGTGTATCCAGCTTCTAGGATTCGAGAAATGAGCTCTCCGCCCATCCCACAAATCGTAACAGCAGTAATCTCATCTTCTTTTGAAAGAATTTGCAATCCGTCCCCAAAGCGAACTTCAATGCGGTCTTCCATTCGATAATCACGAACTGTTTGCTTCGCTGATAAGAACGGTCCTTCAACTACTTCACCCGCAATCGCTGAAGTAATCTGATTATTTGAATTAAATACACTGGTAAATACGCATGGTCACTACCAACATCGCATACCTTTGAACCGTTTGGAACAAAACTAGCAACACGAGTTAATCGTTCTCCTAATTCAATCATTTTATACCTCTACATTCTTTTTCATTACGAAATAAATAACACTTTCACACCGATACTCTTCAAATAAGCTACGGTTTCAGGGTCAGCGGTATGGTCTGTAATTAAATGAGTAATCATATTACAATCCGCTGTATGAAAGTTTGAATCACGACCCACTTTAAACCCTTCCGTTACAATGATGCGGTGCCCTGTTGTACGTTCTAAAATCACACGGTTCACTGCCGTCTCTGGCAGTGCATACGTTGAAATCCCGTTTTTACTAATTCCTCCAACACCTAGGAAACAAATGTCTGCACGCGCTTTTGAGAATGAGTTAATCGCAAAATCCCCAACAAGAGATTTTTTCTGTTCGAAAATTTCTCCACCACTAATCACGATTGACGCTTTCGTAGACGGCTTTTTGAAGATGGAACGACCATTATTCGTTAAGATTGTAACGTTGGCATCCGCTAGAAAATTTAATAACAAAAAGGCAGTAGAGCCTGAGTTAATAAAGACCATATTATGATCTCTTACTAATCCCGCGGCTCTTCTTGCGATGTTTTTCTTCATGGAATTATATTGAATTTGATCCACGTTTTCTTGTTTAATTTTTCCAGCAAGGTAGCGTGCGCCTCCGTAGAAGCGCTCGATAATTCCTTGGTCTTCAAATTGTTGTAAATCTCTTCGAATGGTGATTTCAGAAACTTCTAACTCTTTCGATAAGTCTTCAACAGACATCTCATGGTTTTCTTGTAAAAGCTGAAGGATACGTTGTTGTCGTTTAAACACAACCCCTTTACTACTCTTCAAGTTTCTTCCTCCTTTTAGAATTCCATTCAGGTCTTATTTAATTTTTAATGAAAGCTCATCTAATTGTTTCGCTGACACTTCACTTGGAGCTTGTGTCATTGGATCCACTGCTGAGCTGTTCTTAGGAAACGCGATGACTTCACGGATGTTGTCTTCACCAGCTAGTAACATTACTAAACGGTCTAAACCAAGTGCGATACCTCCGTGTGGTGGGAAACCATAATCTAATGCGTCTAATAAGAATCCGAATTGACTTTCTGCAGATTCTTTTGTAAATCCTAATACTTTGAACATGGCTTCTTGCATATCGCGACGGTAAATACGTAATGAACCTCCACCTAATTCATAACCGTTTAATACGATATCGTAGGCTTGTGCTTTCGCTCCTGCTGGATCATCGATTAACGCTTGGAAGTCTTCGTTCACTGGACGAGTGAATGGATGGTGCATTGCAACATAACGGTCTTCTTCAGCGTCATGTTCTAATAATGGCCAATCAACAACCCATAAGAAGTTGAATTTGTTTGTATCGATTAAGTTATGTTTCTTACCAAAGTGTAAACGTAATTCAGATAATGATTGAGCAACCACTGATGGTTTGTCTGCACAGAAGAATACGATATCTCCTACTTCTGCATTGATACGTTCACGGAAAGCAGGTTCTTGGTTCACGATGAATTTCGCGATTGGGCCTTTCAAGCCGTCTTCTTCAACTTTAATCCATGCTAAACCTTTAGCACCGAATTTAGAAACAAAGTCTGCTAAGCTATCTGCATCTTTACGAGAATATTCGTCTGCAAGTCCTTTTAAGTTAATGACTTTAACTTCACCGCCGTTCTCGATACATGAACTGAACACTTTAAGGTCAGATTCTTTCATGATGTCACTTACGTCGATTAATTCTAGGTCGAAACGAGTATCTGGTTTGTCATTTCCGTAACGAGCCATTGCTTCTGCAAATGAAATACGTGGGAATGGAGTTTGAACATCCACATCCAATGTATCTTTCATCACTTTCTTCAATAAGCCTTCCATCATTTCTTGAATTTCTTCTGCTGATAAGAAGCTTGTTTCGATATCGACTTGTGTAAATTCTGGTTGACGGTCTCCACGTAAATCTTCGTCACGGAAGCAACGAACGATTTGGTAGTAACGATCTAATCCAGCACCCATTAATAATTGTTTAAATGTTTGAGGTGATTGAGGTAATGCATAGAAGCTTCCTTCGTGAACACGTGAAGGCACTAAGTAGTCACGCGCTCCTTCTGGTGTAGATTTTGCTAAATTGGAGTTTCTACGTCGATATATCCTTCGCTATCTAAATACTCACGAATTGACTTAGTTGTTTTATGACGTAAGCGTAAGTTTTCTAATACTGAACGACGGCGAATATCTAAGTAACGATATTTCAAACGTAATTCTTCTGATGGTTTTTGTTCGTCATCGATATAGATTGGAGAAGTTTTTGCTTTTGAAAAGACTTCTACTTCATCTACTAACAATTCATATTTACCAGTTTTTAGATTTGGGTTTTCTAGGCCTTCTCCACGATAAGCCACTTCCCCCGTTACTTGAATCACGTATTCAGAACGTAATTTTTCAGCGATTTCAAACGCTTCTTGGTTACGTGCTGGGTTGAAAACCACTTGCATAATCCCTTCGCGGTCACGTAAGTCGATGAAGATAACTCCACCGTGGTCACGACGTTTTGCCACCCAACCATCTAATGTGACTGTTTGTCCTACTAATTTTTCACTAATTAATCCACAATATTCCGTTCTTCTTTTCATATCTATCCCTCTTTCTATTTACCAAAGTACTCGTCAATGGCCGTTGTATCCATTGTGATTTGACGATAAATGCTATCGAAATCATCATAGAGTTCTTGTAAATTAATTTTTACTTCTTTACCAGTTTTCATTACTTTCACTGGTACTTGTTTTGTTTCTAATTCTTCTTCACCAAGTGTGATGACCACTTTAGCGCCATATTTTTGAGCGTTTTTGAATTGTGGTTTTGCTTTACGTCCGAAGAAATCACGGTCCACTGAGTAGCCTTGTTGACGAAGTGAAATAGAAAGTTTTAATACTTCCTCTTCTGTTGCTTCACCAAGACCAACAATATATACATCTAGTTCTTGTAATTCTGGAACTTCTACTTGTTCGTCTTTCATTAATAACACAAGACGTTCGATTCCAAGACCAAATCCAAATCCTGGTGTTTCAGGACCATCAAGTTCTTGCACAAGACCATCATAACGTCCACCACCACAAATCGTCGTTTTAGCACCGAATGATTTAGAATCTGTCATAATTTCAAAAATTGTATCTTGATAGTAATCAAGTCCACGTACCATTGTTTCATCGATTTCAAATGGAATCTCTAATGCATTTAAGTATTGTTGCACTTTTTCAAAGTGGCTGCGTGCTTCGTCGGATAAGAATTCTAAGATGCGAGGTGCATTTTTAACAATTTCGATATCACGTTTGTCTTTACTATCTAAAACACGTAATGGATTTTTGTGAAGACGATTTTTTGAATCTTCACTAAGTTCGTCTGCAAATGGTTCTAAGTAACTAATTAACGCTTCACGGTATTTAATACGGTCAGCTGTTTTACCTAGTGAGTTAATCACTAGGCGCATATTTGATAATCCGAGTTCTTTTAATAAATCCCAAGCCATCGCAATCGTTTCAACGTCTGTAGCAGGATTTGTAGAACCAAACACCTCAACTCCTAATTGATGGAATTGACGAAGACGTCCTGATTGTGGACGCTCATAACGGAACATTGGAGCCATATAATACACTTTATAAGGTTTCTTATGTTCTGGTCCATATAATTTATTTTCTACATAAGCACGAACAATCGCTGCAGTTCCTTCTGGACGAAGTGTAATGTGACGGTCTCCTTTATCGTAGAAATCATACATCTCTTTTGAAACGATATCACTCGTATCCCCAACACCACGGCTAAATAAATCGTAGCTTTCAAACATTGGTGTACGCATTTCTTCAAATTGATAATCGCCTAAAATGATGCGTGCTGTTTCTTCGATATAGTGCCAAATTTTGAGTTCTTCAGGTAATAAATCGGCTGTCCCTTTTGGTTTTTGAATCATATGAATCATCCTTTCTTTCGATAAATAAAAAAATCCCAACTTCAATAGAAGTCAGGACGAAATTTTCGTGGTACCACCTTAGTTCGGAAAGAGCTCTTTCCCTCTTAATGATAACGGAATTACCGGAATAACTTTGCATTATTCTCCTCAAGAGTGTCTTTCCTTGTACGATTAGAAGCTTTCAGCCACGGCTTCTATCTCTTTAGTGTACGTTTTATGTCTCTGTCTAAGGATTTATATTGTTGCTATAAAGAATACTAGAGGAATGCTTATTTGTCAAGAAAACCTCATTATTTTTTAATCTCATATTCTACTAAAAACGAAAAAGCAAAATGTAACATATAAGTTACAATTTTGCTTTTTAAACTCTTACTGGATTAACTTATTAATCGCCTTAATAACGCCATTATTCTCGTTAGTATCTGTGACGATATCCGAAATAGCTTTTACTTCTTCGCTTCCATTCCCCATAGCAATGGCAAGTCCTGCGTATTCTAACATTTCGATATCGTTAGCAGCATCTCCAATAGCTGCGATTTCACTTGGCTGGATATTTAGTTCTTTCGCTAATTTTTCTAATCCAAAAGCTTTATTTACACCTTTTGTTAGTACTTCAACTAAATATTTTTGACTACGAACCACATAAAATTCGTCTCGCCACGCCTCTGGAATATATGTTTCAAACTCATTGAGTTGTTCTTCATCTCCCATTAGTAGAATTTTATAGAAATCAGTGTTTAAAGACTCTTCGGTTGGGATTCTTTTCAGCTTTCCACTCACAAGTTTTACATCAAACTCCATCCATTCTGTTGGATCTTCATCGAACGAATAATAGTAATCCACGCCGGCACCCATCACGCTGATTCCATGTTTCTTTCCTAATTCTATCCACTTTTGAATTGCAGCAGAATCAACAAAGGCATCCATCACTCGCTTTCCAGTTTGGCTCTCATAAATGTTGGCACCGTTTTGACTAATAATATAGTGGTTCTCTTCTAAATATCCTAAGTCTTTTAAATACGGACGAATTCCACTCTCAGGCCGGCCTGTACAAAGCACTAATAAAGTATCAGTTCCTTTATTATGAAAGTTCTTAAAATATTGTTTTGTTTCTTCAGATAGTTCTTTTTTACTGTTTAATAGTGTACCATCCATGTCGATAGCGATTAATTTAATCATCAAATTTACTCCTCTTTGCTCAATACAACATCTATTTTATCACAAATAGTCTATGGAAAACATACCCAACAAAAAAACACTCTCTTTTCGAGAGTGTTTTTCGTTTAGTTTAAAATACGAATCGTAACATTACGTCTTCCCCATTGGTTTGCTTGATCAACTGTTGTGAAGTGAAGGTCAATGATATTTCCTTTAATTGCTCCACCAGTATCTCCTGCAATGGCAATTCCGTATCCAGGAACTTCTACTAAGCTTCCTAAAGGAATCACGCTTGGGTCAACCGCAATGACTGTTGGATTCTTACGTAAGTCGATTCCAGTTGCTGTATAAGGGCTTAATCCTGGTTCGTTATAAGAATATCCAGTCGCTTGAACGTTTAATGTTCTTCCACCAGATTGGTTGCTTGCTGCAGCTGCCTGTGTCGTTGGTGTTTCTGATGTAGCAGGTGCTTGCGTTTGAGCAACCGTTGTAGCTGGTTCAGCTGTCGCAGCTTGTGTCGTTGGTGTTTGCTGCGTAGATGGGGCTACAGCTGGTTTGTCTGAAGTTAATTGCGCTACTGCTGTAATAGCTGAGGCAACCACTGCAGATGATTCTTTCTTTTGTTCTTGTACTTTTGCAAGTTCTTCTTTGTTATCAGCAATTAATTTTTTCAAATCATTTACTGAACCTTCAAACGCTTGACTCTCAGCAGTAAGTTGTTCTTTTTTAGCGACTAAGTCAGTTGACGCTTGTTCTGCTGCTGTTTTCAGGCGCGATAATTCAGCTACTTGCTCTGATAAGTTCTTCAACACTTCTTCATCCGATTGGAATAATTGTTGAAATACAAATAATCGATTTAAGAAATCTGAAATACTTTCTGAATTTAATAAATGTAAAATACTATAAGAAACAAAGTCAGAAACTTGAATTTGTTGCAATCGTTTGGCTGCCACTTGTTTACGTTCTTCCACTTTTGCTTCTTGAGTCGTAATCTTTTCAGCAAGTGTTTCTTTCTCTTTATTGAGAGAATCGATTTGTTGGTTTAAACTTTCAATTTCTTGATATTTCGTATTCACTTTTTGTAATTCTGAAGTTAATTGTGCTTCTAGTTTTTGGATATCCGTTTCCTCCGCAAATACTGAAGGTGCTAGCGGTCCAGCGACTAAAATAAAAGCCATTAAAGTCAGAACAATATGTTTAATCTTTTTCAAAAGTGATTTTCACCACACTTTCTCCAACTTACCTCACATTTTACATGAGAAACATATTGAGAAAGTATCAGTTATATTACAGAACTGTAACAAAACTTTACAATTTTATGATTCCTTAAGATAGGCTTTTAGCGCTTCAAGGAGCTCATCGCTGCTAGAAACAATCTCTCCGCGAAGTTTCACAAGGCCCGCTGTATAAAGGTTTACATAGCTAAATTGTGACTCTGCAACTTCTTGTAAAGCATCTAATTTGAGGATTATCCGCCCCTTGTTGACGGCTATCTGTGTATAATCCAAGAATTGGCATATCTGCGTGATACGCTACCCCAATTTCACTGGCAACACCAACATCGATAGTTGCTCCATCTAATACCGCAATCATTAAGTCTGATTCTAATAATGCATCTGTATCATATTGGGCAATCATTGTTGAGTCCGCATACGAGCTCTTATCATTAATCGCCATTTGTTCTTGTGGTAAGTACACCTCTACCTCTGGGAACTGGTTGCGAATTTTTTCTACGAGTACTTTGTTAAAGGCTAATTCCATTTCTGAGAATAATGGACTTGCAAAATAAATTTTTGTCATTTGAATACCTCCTCTAATAATCTTATCCTACACTAAATACCGAAAAAAGACCAGAAGTCTTTTTACGCTTCTGGTCTACTGTTATTAATTATATAAAGCATCAACACGTGCTTGAACAGCCTCATCTTCAAGGAACTCATCATAAGTAGAACCAAGACGGTCCACAATGCCTTTTGGTCCGATTTCGATAATGCGGTTCGCTGTTGTTTGAATGAACTCGTGGTCATGACTTGAGAATAGTAATGAACCTTTGAAGGCGATTAAGCCATCATTCAATGCAGTGATTGATTCTAAGTCTAAGTGGTTTGTTGGGTCATCTAAAATTAAGACGTTTGCTTTAGAAAGCATTAATTTAGATAACATACAACGCACTTTTTCTCCCCCGGAAAGTACTGTTACTTGTTTCATAACATCGTCTCCAGAGAATAACATACGACCTAAGAAGCTACGTAAGAATGTATTATCTTGTTCTTCTACTGGTGCGTATTGACGTAACCATTCTAAGATATTTAAGTTCTCATTGGAGAATTCGTCTGTCATATCTTTTGGTAAGTACGCTTGACTAGTTGTGACACCCCACTTGAATGTACCACTATCTGCTTCCATTTCGCCTGTTAAGATCTTGAATAATGTTGTAATCGCAATATCTGAACGGCTTAAGAAGGCAACTTTATCGTCTTTTGATAATTGGAAGCTTACATTTTCAAAAATCACTTCGCCATCAATTGTTTTTGATAATCCTTCGACTAATAATAAGTCATTACCGATTTCACGCGCTGGTGAGAATCCAACGAATGGGTATTTACGGCTTGATGGTTGAATATCATCCAACGTAATTTTATCCAACATTTTCTTACGAGAAGTTGCTTGCTTTGATTTAGAAGCGTTCGCAGAGAAACGAGCAATAAACTCTTGTAACTCTTTGATTTTTTCTTCTTTCTTCGCGTTTTGGTCTGCTAATAATTTCGCAGCTAATTGACTTGAATGTAACCAGAAATCATAGTTACCAACGAATAATTTAATCTTACCAAAGTCAACGTCCGCCATATGCGTACATACTTTGTTCAAGAAGTGACGGTCATGGGATACAACAATGACCGTGTTATCAAAGTTGATTAAGAACTCTTCTAACCATGCGATTGATTTTGCATCCAAACCGTTTGTAGGTTCGTCTAATAAAAGAACGTCTGGTTTACCGAATAATGCTTGTGCAAGTAACACTTTAACCTTGTCTGCTTCGACTAATTCACTCATTAATTTATAGTGTTGGTCTTCAGTGATTCCTAGACCTTGTAATAATTGTGAAGCATCACTTTCTGCTTCCCAACCGTTTAATTCAGCAAATTCGCCTTCAAGTTCAGCGGCGCGGATACCATCTTCATCAGAGAAATCTTCTTTCATGTAGATAGCGTCTTTTTCTTTCATGATGTCATATAAATGTTTATGACCCATTATTACTGTATCGATGACGCGTTCATCTTCGAATGCGAAGTGGTCTTGTTTTAAGACTGTTAAACGTTCATGTGGATCTAGAATCACTTCACCAGTTGTTGGTTGTAATTCTCCAGATAAGATTTTTAGGAATGTTGATTTTCCGGCACCATTAGCACCAATAACTCCATAGCAGTTCCCTGGTGTAAAAGTGATGTTTACATCGTCAAATAATTTACGGTCTGAAAATAATAGACTTACGTTTTGTACTTTTAACATTTCGTTCTCCTTTGTTTATGAATTCGATTCATTCTATCATACTCTAACGCTTTTTTAAACCTTTGTACTAACTACGACACAAAAATAAGCTAGCCTGCTGTAGACTAGCTCAAATAGTATTCTGTGTCTTACTTTGTAAATTTCAGTTCAACCTTATATCCATTCTTCGCGGCCATTTCGATAATAGTTGATAAGCGTGGATTCGTTTTCCCTTTTTCTATTGCAGAAATTTTATTTTGTAACAGCTGATTCTCTTCGGCATAGCGACTTTGAGAAAGACCGGTTTCAAGGCGTAACTCTACAAGCTGCAATGCAATCTTTTGCTTCGAATATTCTTTATTAAAATCAGATACAAAATTAGGATACGTAGTATTTAACATAGTGTATAATTTCTTCTGGTATCGTCCCATTCGGTACACCCTCCTTATAGTCTCTTGAAACCTCAAAGCGTAAATACTCCCGTTTATTCTTTCCTGCTCCCCATTTTTCCCAGACGGCTGGCGTGAGACCTTCTTCTTCAACGATGGTTAGTACCGCTAATATTTTTACCAATTTATCATAAGGAAGATCTTTAATATCCTCATATTTTGATTCACTTATTTCAAATGTTTCTCCCATAAACATCCCTCCTAAACACATTATACCGTATAAGGAATATACCGTATACGGTATATCTTACTTTTAAAAAAAAATCCGTAGACAAAATTGCCTACGGATTAACACTATTATTCAGTTACAATAACTGGACGTTTTAAGCGTTCCACCGTTTCAGAAATATTTCTGAAGTGGTCGCTGATACGTTCTAAGTTACTTAATAAGTCCATTACGAAAATACCTGATTCAGCAGAAGCAATACCTTTGTTCATACGTTTCATGTATTTATCGCGAACTTCAATCTTGAGTTTATCAATATCACGTTCGATTTGGATCGCTTGTTGAACTTTATCTTGATCACCAGTTGATAAGGCGTCAATTGATAATGCGAATCCTTTTTGAACAAGTGCGTACAAGCCATCTAATTCGTGCGCTGTGTCTTCATCTAGGAAGATTTCACGTTCGATAATTGATTTCGCAAAGTCTGCAATATTTTCTGCGTGGTCCCCGATACGCTCGATATCATTCGCTGTACTAAACAACTCATCGATTGTTTGTTGGTCTTTAGCAGATACATTTTGTTGAGAAATTTCAACTAAGTACTTCACAATGGCTTTTTCATACGCATTGATATTCTTCTCGTTTTCAAGAGCTTTCTTCACGAGTTTCTTATCACGTGTACGAGCAGCCCCAATCGCATTTTCTAAAGCACTACTTGTTTCTTGAGCCATCGCAGCAAATTCATACATAGTATTTTCTAAAGCGATTGATGGAGTTACCAAGATACGTTTATCAAGATAACGCGTAATACTTTCTTCTTCGTCTTCTCCATCTGGAATAATCATTTGGATTAACTTCACTAAAAGATTTGTGAATGGGAATAAGACAATTACATTAACGATATTGAAAATCGTATGTGCATTGGCAATCTGACGAGCAACATTACCAGGATCAATAGATTCAACAACATTCACAAGAATACCGCGAAGGAAAAGCATAAAGTAAACTGTACCGATAACATTAATCATTAAGTGGAATAAAGCAACTTGTTTCCACGACGAGAAGTACCTAAACTACTAATTAAAGCAGTTGTACATGTTCCGATGTTATCACCGAAGATGATAAACACCGCTGTAGTAATAGGAAGCACACCTTGACTAGCAAGAGCGATTAATACCCCAATCGTTGCTGAAGAACTTTGTAAGACAAGGGTCATTAAAAGACCGATTCCGACACCAATAAATGGATTGCTACCGTATTGAAGAATCCAGTTAGTAAATTCAGGCAATTCTTTTAACGGTTGTAAAGCAGAACTCAATGAGCTCATACCAATAAATAAAATACCAAAACCAATAAAGATTTCACTAGCTTCTTTAACTTTTGGATTTTTAGTAAGCATGTTCGCTACTAAACCAGAAGCGATGACGATAGGTGCCCATTGTGACAAGTTAAAGGAAACCATTTGCCCTGTAATCGTCGTTCCGACGTTTGCTCCAAAGACAACACCTACTGCTTGCGCTAATGTCATTAGCCCAGCGTTTACGAAACCAACAACCATTACTGTCGTTGCTGATGAACTTTGAATGATTGTTGTTACAAACATCCCAACAAGTACTGACATGAATCGATTTTTCGTTAATTTACGAATAATCCCTTTCAAGCCTTCTCCGGCTACTTTTTGTAATCCGTCGCCCATCAATTGCATCCCGTATAAGAATAAACTTAGACCAGCAATTGCACCGAGAATCATCGTCGTATACATAAGTCAATAACTCCTTTAAAGTTAAGTGTAATGTGGAATGTATCCACGTGCATTGTAACATATTAAAAATCATTAAGAAAGAGTTCGCTTCACATCTGCTTGGTTAAAATGATCCACTAACGATTGGATGTTTTGAACATATTCCAGACACCCTACATAGTTATCTTCTTCATCCCAAACAGCGTGATACGTCACATGCACCATCATGCCGTCTTTCTTAAACCACATTTCTTCTTCTCTTTTTGTTTTGACTTTAATTGTTCAAAAATGGTTTGAACCGTTTCATGTACTTTAGGCGGATGACATAAAATCACGTCACGGCCTATTGCGCTTGGTGTGCGTTTAAAGATTTTCTCTTCACCATTTCCTTCGTTGTAATATTTCACAATATTATTGTGATCTACAAACGACAATTCCATCGGTAATAA
Organism: uncultured Granulicatella sp.; assembly: GCA_916438765.1. GTDB lineage: Bacteria > Bacillota > Bacilli > Lactobacillales > Aerococcaceae > Granulicatella. The sequence continues at coordinate 67,287 of CAKAHB010000001.1, forward strand.
ATTCAAAATCAGATTGAGCTGCTTCAATGAAAGCGACCCAGTCGATAAAGGAATATCTCCTTCTTCTTCAACCTCGACTTTTGTCTTCACAGGGGCGAAGTCTTTTTTGACCGCCCACTCTTTTTCAGGTTTTACAATACAGTATCCATATTCTGGGGACTGCGTAGCAATTGTTTCCCAATCATCTACATGGAAAACTTGTTCCACCATCGGAATCAGAATATTCTCTTCCTTTTGAATCATCTCTAGTAATTCATCACGGACCACTTCAAACTCTTCTAACACATTAGCTTGTTCATTTTCTAGTGCCGTCTTGAAATCCTTATACAATTCACGAATTTGGTCATCAACACCCCACATTACCTTAGGAGGTGCGGTAATGCCCTTTTTCTCCATAATCGGAAACATGGCATATTCTTTTCTTTGAAAGTGATTATCAAATTGACCAAGCAACGAAATTTGGCGATTCAAACCCTTTTTAATTGTTTCATCCTTCGTCTCTAAATAATTCTTCAGCAACCGTTCCACACGGTCTAATGCGCCTCGAATCGCTAAATTTTCCATCTTCATGACATGTACTGGATGTCCCGGTTGTTCGAAATCAGCAACCGTTGTTTCCGTATTGACTTTAGACCCCATCAAGTTTGCATGGACATTACAGAGGCTCATAATTTCAGCAAAAGTAATCCCTTCACTCATTAAGTTTCTCTCCATTAACTGGATTTCATAAGGAGTGATTTCATCAAAGGCTGCATTGAATTCTTTTTGAATGACTTCTTTATCTTCTCCTGCATGAAGGCGCAGCATCAAGTCTTTTAAAATCTCCTGACGCTCTTCCATCGTGTAATCTTCTTTAGCCATCTAATCCCTGCTTTCTTTAACGATGTATCCATTCATCTCTAATGTTTCAACAATGGTTTCTAAAGGAACTTTTGCAATTTTAGAACCTTTAATCATATTCGTAATACGTCCAACAGTATGAACCATCTGCGGTTGATTGAGTGGTTTAAAGCCAATTTCAACGAGTAAATCCTTTACTTCTGGATGCTCAGTGATTGTTGTATAGACGCTATCTTCTAAATAAATAGTATTCAAAGAAGCTCCTCCTATCTAAAAAATAAGTATGGTGCGAAGTATGGTAAAAAAGTACGATATACAAGATAAATAATGTATAAGATAATCGTTACTCGACTAAACGTGATTTGTGCAATTCCATGGAAACCACGATTCACATCCAAATATTCCTTAATATCTTTCCATTTCAAAATAATCACAAATACTAACACAACAAAGCCAATTAAATCTAGTAGTTGAACGAGAGAAAAATTGCCAAAATCTATCATTTGTGCAAGATAGATATCGAGCACAACTGCAAATATGAAGTTATTCATCATATGGACGACTACTGCCCATTGGAAGCCGTATTCAATAGCAACATAAGCAAAAACAATACCCGCCATAAATGTGAAGACTTCTTGTGTAATGTTGGCATGGAATAGTGAGAAAATAAGAGCCGTGAATAGAATCGTAAATACTTTCCCGTAACGCTCAAGACGATATCCAATGAACCCTCTAAAAATAAATTCTTCTACAACAGGAGCCATGACTCCTAAATACAGTACAAAAATGATACTAGACGTTAACTCTTCACTTGTATTTGCTACAAGAGTTGCTGGAATGCCCATTTCCAATAACAATTTCAAGACCTGTTAATAAGAGTTTTGAGATAAAGCGAATTCCAAATAAGCTCGCAGATAACATTGCAAACGACTGTATATTCATTTTTCTTGGAGCAACGTGCTCATAAATACGTTTCATTGGAAATTTTTTTGAAAGAGACCAAACAAGTAAACTTAGAGAAGCCGCAATAAATAGGCCTACTCCCCAAATTCCGTAAAAATCTTCAGTGTCAACTGCATTTTGGGCCGCCCCTTGTTGACCAGCAGCTGCGAAGAAGAAGAAAACTAACATATAAACAATTAATCTTCTTCCGATAGAAGTAATGTCCTTTTTAAACAATTCTTCCATATCTTCTTGATAAAATTCATTTTGTGGGTCGAAATCTTCAGACCCTCTTTCTTCATTAAATGTTACTTCTTCTTTGTATGATTCAAACATTTACACACCTCGTGATTCCTTATATTTTTTAAACACTCTTCTTAATCTGAAAACTAAGAAGATACAACTACTCATTAATCCCAATATCAAACCAATCCAATAAGAATATGGACCAGCATTAAATGCATTATCTAGTATAAATCCGATTGGCAATCCAATAATCCAATAGCCAATTAAAAATAAGATAAATGGCATTTGAACATCTTTGAACCCTCTGAGTGTTCCTTGAATTGGCGCTGCCACTGCATCAAACAGTTGGAACAACAGACTATAAGTTAAAAACACAACGGTTAACTGAATAAAGTCTGGGTCTGTTCCATATAGCGCGGCCACCGATTGGATATTGAGCGCTAATAATGTTAACGTCACAACAGCAAGTGTCACAGCCGTCGCAATTCCAATATAAGCAAAATGCATTGCAGAACGAATATCTTTTCTACCGACTTCATAAGAAACAATAATGGTTAACGCAGTAGAAATACTGATTGGGAATGCATAAACGACAGTTGCAAAGTTCATCGCAGCCTGGTGGGATGCAATAATCGATGTCCCAAATTTCGACATGAGTAATCCCTACAAATGCGAAAAACAGCAACTTCCGCAAAAATCGACAAACCAATTGGAAGCCCAATCTTAAATGGTTCCTTCCACATTTTGACATCAATTCCGCTCCATTTTAAAACATCATATTCTTTTTAATACTGGATGTTTTCTAAACACTATAAATGCTACAACGAGCAACCCCAGTAAGCCAGTGCGGTTCCAAGTCCAGCCCCAGCTCCTCCCATTTCAGGGAAAGCCAAATTGACCGTAAATCAGTGAATAGTTAAAGAACATATTCAGCGGAACCACTAATACCATGAGCAACATCGATACTTTTGGTTAATCCTAAAGCGTCCACAAAAGATCTTAAGACACTAAAGAGTAATAATGGAATAAACCCTAAGGATAACAACGTTAAATATCCTACTGCTACAGCTTCCACTTCTTGTTCTAAATTCATCAATCCTAAAACAGGTTTAAGAAATAGGAGTCCAAAAACAAATAGTCCAATGGCTAATACGACGCCAATGATTAAGTATTGACGCATCACCTGCTCTATTTTATCCATTTTCTTCTGTCCAAAATATTGTCCAACAATCGGCACCAGCCCTGAAATCGTCCCTGTCAATAATGAGAAAAATGGCGCATACAAGCTCCCACCAATCGATACTCCGGCAAGATGGACTTCGTTATATCGTCCAGTCATGACCGTATCAATAAATTGAGCCGAATAATTGGCAATTTGATAAATTAAAACTGGAATTAAAATGGTTAGTAGCGCTTTGAATTTATGATTTTCTTGTATCGTACTATTCATCATTTCCTCCTAACTTAATTCATCAATTGATTTCACTTTAAAGATTGCACTAGGAAGAACTTCTAGATTATTAGGTTCGCTTGTCACAGCAATAAACCCAGCAGTATTTTTGGCAAACTCTTCATCTACTGTTGAGTCCCCAATATAAATCATCTCGTTAAAAGAGACACCAAAACGATTTTGAATCGCATGTAGTGAATCCGTTGCTGGCTTTGAAGGAAATTCATCGGTGGTTCCAATGAAGTCGAATAACTCATTAATTCCAGCAACTTGTAAAACGGCTTCGGCTGGTAACTTCGAATCGTTTGTGACTAAAGCAATCACAAATCCTTTTTCCTTCAGTACGCAAAGTGCACGCTTTACATCTCCAAGTGTTTGGATTTTCTTTGGATGACTTAGAATATAGTCGGCAAAGTAATGCACTACAAAGTCGTAATTTTCTTCGATATCGATTGGCCTGAAATGATTTAAGACTTCCAGCATATCGCGAACTGTACCTGAAGCAATCACGCTGTTTTCGATGATGTCAGTTTCAGTGATACCAAGACGGTCAAACAACTCGTCATGTTCTGCATTTGTTAGATTCATCTCATTACGATTCACTAATTCGTTAAGAACTAAAATCGTTGGCTCAAACCATAACGTGGATGTATCCGTTAATGTGCCATCTTTATCGAAAATCAATACTTTAATATTGGTTTCTGTTAAATAATTTAAAAATTCTTGTTTCATTATTCGATACTTTGTAACTCCACAGAAATAATGTTATCTAAAGCATTAATTTCTTTAATCACGTCTTCTACACTTACCGTTGCCTCAGAAATATCAATCATGATTTGTACAACAGCGACACTGTGAATCGCTAATCCTTGGAAAGATCGTTAGGATGTTCATATCACGATTTGCAAATACTTCAAGCGTCTTTGTCAGCGTTCCTTTGATATTTTTTTCATATGGATATTGATAGATGCTTTTCTTCCTGCATTTACAGAAGAAAAATCCTTGTACTTTACGATAATACTTATAATAAACACTGCGTGAGATGCCAACCATCTTCACTACTTCAGTGACGTCTTTTGCTTGTCCTGTTGCAAGGAGTTCTTTTAGCTTGCAAAACTTTAGCAAATACAGGAGGAACAGCATCTTCAGAAACTAAAAAAATGTGTTTTTGTCGATTCATCATTTGTCCTTCTTTCATAATCATTTGTATCCATTTTACCCTACATCATGGACAGATGGCAATTAATTCCGGCTAAAAGAACACGAAAAAAGAAGCTAGATAACTAGCTTCTTGTCATAAAAATCATATGGTGTTAAGTCGTCCATTCCAATCATCGGAGAAATAAGAGCGTCTTCAATTGCTTGGATGGTTAATTGGATTTCTTTGCCTTCGTCTGAAAGAACGGTATCATCGAGCGACGACTCTGTTTTATTCTCTTTAATTGCTGGAGTTTCTTCTGTCTTTTCAATGTCGAAATTCGTTAAGAACTCTTGTAAGAAAGTCGCACGTTTAGGAGGAATCGTTGTCGCACTCTTTTGGAATGCCCCTGCTTCCCCACACATAATGAGATACTGCTGACTTCTTGTAACTGCCGTATACAATAGATTTCTTTGCAACATACGTGAGTACTGATTCACCATTGGCAAGATAACCATTTTAAATTCAGACCCTTGTGCCTTATGAATCGAGCAGCAATAAGCAAGCGTCAATTGTTGCCAATCAGTTCTATGGTATTCGACTTCCGTTTGATCAAATAGAACGAAAATCTTATCCACTTGGTCATCATTTTCTTTTGCAAACTGAATCGCTGTGATTTCACCAATATCCCCATTGTAGACATTTTCTTCCGGTAAATTCACTAGTTGAAGGACTTTATCCCCTACACGGAAGACTTTATCAAAGGATTCCACTTCGCGCACAGAATTTCCAATCTTAGGATTTAAGATTTCTTGCATCATCTGATTGATGGCATTAATACCCGCATCCCCTTTATACATCGGAGCCAGCACTTGAATATCTCGCTTCGTATAGCCTTTTTTGAGTGCCGCTACAACGACTTGCTCAATAATCGTTACCAACCGTTCTGTCGAACATGGTAAGAAGCTGCGGTCTATTTGTTTCTCCATAAAGTTTCGTGGCAAGAATCCATCTTTAATACTATGGGCTAATTCCACGATAGAAGATTGCTGCGTCTGACGGTGAATTCGCTTCAGTTCAATTGCCGGTACTTGATTGGTTTCCAGTAAATCCGTTAAGACTTGGCCTGGTCCAACAGAAGGCAATTGATTGCTATCTCCAACAAGTAGAATCTTCAATCCTTCTGGTGCAGCCTTAAACACGCGGTTCATTAACCACGTATCTACCATTGACATCTCATCAATAATTAAGAATTCCCCATTAATTTCCTTGTCTTCAAAACTATCGTCCACACTGTCAATCGCAATTCCTAACAGGCGATGAATCGTAGAAGCAGGATAACCTGTCAACTCATTCATCCGTTTCGCTGCACGTCCTGTTGGTGCTGCAAGAACAATCGCCTCTTCAATCTCTTCATCGTTATCAAGTTCATTCAGTTGCGCGTAGACGTCAATCACAGCATTGATAATCGTTGTCTTCCCAGTCCCTGGTCCACCTGTTAATACAAAAAGCGGTTCAGTCATAATACGGTAAATAGCCTCTTTTTGAGACGCATCATATTGAATCTCAAATTTCTCCTGCGTCCGTTGAATCGCTTCATCGATTCTTTCTTTACTAATTTCAAGTTTTGAAGCCGTAATCCGTTTTGAAAGTGCGTTACTAATACCTAGTTCTGCATAATATAAAGACGCGATCGCAATACGATTTTCATCAGAAAATACAACACCTTCACGGATCAATTCGTTCAATGCATCTACTAGTCTATCTGGTTCGATTAAGTAATTTTGGCATGACTCGAGTAATCGTTGCGCTTGCGTAATTAGCACTTCTGCCATCAAGTAAGTATCTCCTGTTTGATAGCAGAAATCTCTTGTCACTACAAAGAGCGCGCCCTTAAGTCTTGAAGTATCGTCTGGATCAATCCCCATAGACTGGGCAATACTATCCATTCGTCTAAAGCCAAGCCCTTCAATTCTTTGAAGAAGAACATATGGATCCTCGTCTAGAACAGCTCTAGCCTTATCTTTATACATGGCGATAATCTTTTGAGCAATCGCAGGTGTAAATCCAAGATTCGTCAGTTCAAACATTAACTTCTCAGTTCCCTGGTTTGCTGAATGACTTCTCGAATCATTTCTTTTTTCTTTTTCGTGAGGCCTGTAATCCCATCAAGCGCAGTCTCGTCGTTTAAGATACGCTCCATAGCATCCTCGCCCAACTTCTCGATAATTTTCTCAGCCGTCTTCTCCCCAATTCCTGGAAAATGAGCGCTCGATAAATATTGAATGAGCCCTCTTTTACCAGTTGGTTGCGTCTGTTGATAATTATCTGCTTGGAATTGTTCTCCGTATTTTGGATGAGAAACAATTTTCCCATTAAAACGATAGGAGATATCCGAATGAATTTGTCCGAAAATCCCAGTCACAACAATCTCGTCATCCACATCCACGCAATCCGATTCGATAACGCGAACGAGCATGACTTTATAGAAGTTTTGCGGATTCTCGAAAAAAGTCGTTAATACTTCCCCTACAATATAAGGTGTATCACTCATTTGGAATCTCCTTTCTTTGTTTTATTTATACGTATTGACGTTCTTCTCCGTTCATATACGCTTTATCGATGATGCCTCCACCAAGGCACTCTTCCCCGTCATAAAATACGACAGCTTGGCCTGGTGTAATCGCACGAACAAGTTCATCAAAAATAACCGTTGCACGCGTTGGGTCCTTTTCATCTAATACTACTTTCACTTTAGTATCTTGTTGACGGTATCTGAATTTAGCCGTACATTCAAATGTTTGCTCTTTTGGTAGGTCATTTGTAAATTGAATATCTGTCGCTGTTAAGCTGTCTGAATAGAGGTTTGGATGATGGAAGCCTTGACCCACATATAAAGTGTTTGTCGATAAGTCTTTTCCGATTACAAACCATGGATCATTTGTCTTACCACCGCCACCGATACCAAGACCTTGGCGTTGTCCAATTGTGTAGTACATGAGTCCAGCGTGGTCGCCTTTTACTTCACCATCCAATGTCACCATTTTTCCAGGTTTAGCTGGTAAATAGTTTGATAAGAATTCATTGAAGTTACGTTCTCCGATGAAACATACACCAGTAGAATCTTTCTTCTTCGCAGTCGCAAGATCATACTTTTCAGCAATCTCACGCACTTCTTTTTTCTCTAAGTGTCCAATTGGGAACATCGCTTTTTCTAATTGCTTTTGATTCAATTGACTTAAGAAATACGTTTGGTCTTTATTATTGTCTTTTCCTCTTAATAAGTGAACAATTCCATTTTCGTCTTTTTCCACACGTGCATAGTGACCCATCGCCACATAATCTGCTCCTAATTGCAGTGCATAATCTAGGAAAGCTTGGAATTTCACTTCTTTATTACACATCACATCTGGGTTTGGTGTACGTCCTAGGCGATATTCACGAAGGAAGTATTCAAATACACGGTCCCAATATTCTTTCTCAAAGTTTACTGAATAATACGGAATTCCAATTTGTTCTGCAACCGCAGCTACGTCCTTGTAGTCTTCAGTTGCTGTACAAACGCCATTTTCGTCCGTATCATCCCAGTTTTTCATAAAAATACCGATGACATCATATCCAGCTTCTTTTAATAGTAAAGCTGTTACAGAGGAGTCAACTCCTCCACTCATGCCAACGACAACTCTTGTTTTTTCGTTACTCATTCTTTCACCATCATTTCTATTTATTTCCTGAACTAGTCGATTTGAAGGTCGAGTTATCAGAATTTACCCTAATTTTAAATTTATTTTTATTTTTTTCAAAATTTTTGCTTGTAAATCATTGAAAATGCGATAGTACTGGGATTTTTGCCCAATTGTGTTTTTGACAAACGGTTGCGTTTTCACTATAATTAAGTTGAGAAAAAGGGGGCGAAGGTGTATGATGATCTCTTTACGAGCAGCACGGGTAAATCGTAATTTAACACTGTTAGAAGCCGCCAAATATCTTAAAATAAACAAAGATACGCTTACGAAGTATGAAAAAGATTCAACTAATCTTCCATATTCTTTAAGCAAAAGAATGCAGGAGCTATATGAAGTTCCTAGCGAGAATCTTTATTTTGGCGACACTCAAAGCTTCGTAGCACAATTTAAGCCGCTACCTGAAGTCGAATAATACAGCTACAGGGAACACCGCCCGTGCATGATAAACGAGACAGTTCAATTTTGAACTGTCTCTCTTTTCTTATACACTATTTTGTTGTTACTTCGAGAACTCCTCGTTCAACAAGCCCTTCTAAAATAAACTCTAACTTTTCTACAGCCATAGCAGTATTTGCTTTACCGTATAAGTCAACTGTTTGCAGGCCATTCTTCGTTACTGTCGAAATTTTCAATTGTTTCTTATCTTTATCCACCATGACTTTTAATTTTAATCCACGGTGATCATCAATTGTTTCGTCTAAACTACGAATTAATTGGAAGTTCCCAGATTTTGTTTCTGTAAAGCCATTATCACGTAATGTGTATCCTTTACATGTTGGACTAACCGAAAAGACTTGGTTTGATCCTTTTAATGATGCAGTTGGTGTAAATGCCATATGCGCTTCTCCTCTTTCTTTTTCTACAACGTTAGTTTACCATATTTTGCCTCTAAACAAAAGCTCTCTCTTAACGCAGTGCGTCCACAAAGGCGTCAATATCTTCTTTTGTTGAACCCATTCCAAATGAAAGTCTGACAGATTCTTCAAGACGACTCGTTTCGCCTTTAAACATTGCAGACAATACTGGACTGATTTGTACACTTCCAGCTGAACATGCTGATCCAGCAGATACTGAAACATCTTTTAAATCATTGAAGATTAACGTTTGTGTCGCTTTTCTTCCCTTCAGCCAGATATTACAAATATGCGGATTCTTTGGATTTGCTACGCCGTTAAACTCAAACTCAATGCCTCTTTCAGACAACTTCTCGATTAGATACTCACGTAACTCTTGATAGTTTTGAACGAGCTCATCTCTTTTTTCTACAACGATTTGCATTGCTTTTTCAAGCCCTAAAATATAAGGAACATTTTCCGTTCCTGCTCTGAACCCTAGCTCTTGCCCGCCGCCTTTAATTAAAGCGTGAATTGGCGCATCTTTTGATTTATATAGGAATCCAATCCCTTTTGGCGCATAAATTTTATGTCCTGAAGCCGTTAAATAGTCAATTCCATCCACCGTTAAAGCTTCTTGTGCAAAGGCTTGAACGGCATCTGTATGGAAATAAGTTGGCTTGTCTTTTAATAAAGCAGCAATCTCTTCAATTGGGAAACGTGCGCCTGTTTCATTATTGACCGTCATGACAGAAACCAGACGTGTATCCTCTCTTAGAGCCTGCTCAATTTCAGAAACCGTCACAATGCCATCTTTATTTGGAGCTAAATACGTCACGTCAAAGCCTTCTTGTTCTAAAAATTCAGCCGATTTACGAACAGAAGGATGCTCAACAGCAGAAACAATGATATGACCTTTTTCATTCGCGAAATGCTCACGAATACTCTCGAATACTAAGTTATTTCCTTCAGAACCTGAACTTGTAAAGATAATGGCATCGTGTGGAGATGCTTGTAGTTCAGATAAAATAGCTTTCTTCACACGTTCGATTTTTTGCTTTTGTTCACGACCAATACGATAGACACTAGACGGATTCCCAAAAGAAGCCATTTCCTTTGTAATCACTTCTAATACTTCTGCGTTTACTGGCGTCGTTGCTGCATAATCTAAGTAATTCACCTTGCACTCTCCTCACTTTCAAACAATACTATTATACGTGATGACTATTTATTGTCCTAATAAGTTGTTTTAATCTTTCCTATTATATCATTCTTTCAACTTATGATACACTAAACATAAAGAAATTTAAGGAGGAACTGTCATGAACCATCAACCGCTCGCTTACCGTATGCGACCTCGTACGATTGACGAAGTGATTGGTCAAGAGCATCTTGTCTCTCCTGGAAAAATCATCAATCGCATGGTTGTGGCCAAACAATTATCATCCATGATTTTATATGGTCCTCCAGGAACTGGGAAAACAAGTATCGCTAGCGCCATTAGCGGAAGTACAAAAGTGGCTTTTAGACAACTAAACGCAGCCACCGATACAAAAAAGGACTTACAAATTGTTGCTGAAGAAGCAAAGATGTCTGGTAGCGTGATTTTACTACTCGATGAAATCCATCGTCTTGATAAAACGAAACAAGACTTCTTATTGCCTCATCTGGAAAATGGCCGAATTATTTTAGTCGGAGCAACGACTGAGAATCCGTACATTTCCATTAATCCAGCGATTCGAAGTCGTACTCAAATATTTGAACTTAAACCACTTTCTTCGCAGGATATTCAAAAAGCACTCTTAAAAGCTATCGAAGATGAAGAACGTGGCTTAGGAAAACTAAATCTAGACGTCACAGAAGAAGCCTTAACTCACTTTGCAAGTAGTACTAACGGAGATGTCAGAAGCGCCCTAAACGCACTAGAACTAGCCGCTAAATCAACTGAAGCTAGTGACGATGGAAAAATCCATATCACGATTCAAATCGCAGAAGAATGTATCCAAAGAAAAGCACTCTCTTATGATAAAGACGGCGACCAACATTACGATGTCATCTCCGCTCTTCAAAAATCGATTCGAGGATCAGATGTGAATGCAGCCTTGCATTACGCTGCTCGTTTAATGGAAGCTGGTGACTTAACAAGCTTAATGAGACGCCTTTTAGTTATTGCCTATGAAGATATCGGACTAGGAAATCCTCAAGGGGCCGCTCGAGCTGTCTCAGCCGTACAAGCTGCTGAACGTCTTGGTTTACCGGAAGCTAGAATTCCTCTAGCGAACGCCATTATCGAACTCGCTCTTTCACCTAAATCAAACACGGCTATTCGCTCAATCGATAGTGCATTGTCTGATGTCAGAAAAGGTCGTGCGATTAGCATTCCAGACCACTTAAAAGATGCTCATTATTCAGGTGCTCAAAAATTGGGACGTGGTGTTGGATACAAGTATCCACATGACTATCCAGGACACTTCGTGAAACAGCAATACTTGCCTGACGCGCTTAAAAATGAGGAGTATTTCAAGGCAGAACCAACCTCTTCATATGAGGATGCATTGATGAAACAATACCAAAAATATCGTCAAATAATTAGTGATTTCTTAAGAAATCGGTACCAAACTTTTATTGCAATCGACCTACTCTTGTGCTACTATAATGACATAGAGATCTAAGATGTGCGCGGTATTTACTAAGTGTTGACCGAACAATTTACGACTTTTTAGGGATTCAGATTGATATTACAGATAACAAGCCCTTTCACTTGGTAGTTAGGAAGTAATACATAGAAGCCCACCTGCTTTAGATGCGGGTTCAAACTAACAAATACATCAAACGGCATCGTTGGAAATCTATATAAAGTTATTAACTTTAGGCCACTCTTCGTGAGTGGTTTTTCTTTTGCCTTAATTCCTATTTCCATCCGTTTTGGTTCCCTTTTCATTCGCTTTATTTAGGTGTATAATAAGGGTATCAAGAATAAGGATGTGATTTTATGTTTCATGAATATGAAAAAATTCTCGTTCCAATCGATGGTTCCAAGGAAGCCAAACTAGCCTTTGACAAAGCCATTGAAGTGGCTAAACGAAATCATGCAAAGCTTGTGTTAGCACACGTCATCGATACTCGTTCTCTTCAAACACCTACTGGATTTGAAGGCAATTTCTCAGATGAGATTCGTAAACAAGCTGAAAACTTATTTGCTGAATACGTAGAAGATGCTAAGGCTCATAACTTCACGGATGTGGAAACCGTTCTTGAATACGGTTCTCCTAAAGTAGTTATCTCTAAACAATTAACAAAAGATTACGGAATTGACCTTATTATGATGGGCGCTACTGGTTTAAATGCGGTGGAACGTCTCTTCATCGGTTCAGTATCTGAATATGTCATTCGTAATGCTTCTTGCGATGTTTTAGTCGTAAGAACGGACTTAGAAACAAACGTCCTTAATCCTTTTAACCAAATAAATAAGCACAGGATTTCTCCTGTGCTTCTTTTTTTATTGATTTTTGGTGTCGAGTAAGATGGTTACTGGCCCATCATTTACAAGACTGACTTGCATATCCGCCGCAAACTCTCCTGTTTCAACAATTAACCCATACTCCGTGCGCAGGATTTCATTGAATTCTTCGTAGAGCTTATTTGCAGCTTCAGGACTAGCAGCTCCAGTAAAAGAAGGTCTGTTTCCTTTTTTCGTATCAGCAAACAGCGTAAACTGCGAAACGGATAAAATCTTTCCGCCGACTTGATCAATCGACAGATTCATTTTTCCATTCTCATCGCTGAAGATACGCATTCCAGCAATCTTTCTTGCTAAGTAAGACGCATCATCTCTAGTATCATCAGGCCCTACTCCTACTAGTAACAGAAACCCTTGTTCGATTTCACCAACAACAGTCCCTTCAATCGATACGCTAGCGGACTTCACTCGCTGTAATACAATTCTCATGAACTCCTCCTATGAAATCACACGACGTACACTATATACATCAGGAATTTGTTTGATTTTATCTACAATAAATCTAATTGTTGCGTATTCATAATTCCGATATTGACAGAAATCGTCGCCATCTTATTCGCATCAACTTTACCATTGACAGAATTTAACGATTTAGTCGTACTGTTGATGACATTCAAGACTTCATTCAACAATCCATTACGGTTGTATCCTTCAACAACCAACTCTGTATCGTATTGTTGACCAGTATTGGCTGTATCTTCCCAATCCACTTCGATTAGACGGTTTTGTTCACTCTCAGGAAGTTGAACGTTAGGACAGTCTTTTCTATGAACTGAAATCCCGCGACCTTTTGTAATATAACCAACGATATCGTCTCCAGGAACTGGATTACAACAACGGCTTAAGCGGATGAGAAGATTGTCCACACCTTCGATGATGACACCACCTTCGTGACGAATTTTCATCTTTTGGCTTTCCTTCTTCAGTCCTTGAGTCGTCGTTTTCTCAAAAGCAGTTTCGACCACTTTTTGATCTTCGATTTCCTTACGCGCTTTGTCCGTCATCTTATTAGCAACGGTTTGGTATGAGATTTCTCCAAAACCAATCGATGCTAGTAGATCTTCTTCTGTTCCAAAGTTGAAACGGGCTGCAATGTCTTTCATGCCCTGTTTCGTCATAAAGTCTTTGAAGTTAAATCCAAGTTCTGTAATTTGTTTTTCAAGTAACTCGCGACCTTTGATAATATTTTCATCACGGTCTTGTAACTTGAAGAAACGTTTGATTTTATTTTTGCACGAGTCGTATAAACCAGATTAATCCAGTCACGTGAAGGTCCAAATGAATTCGCAGACGTTAATACTTCTACGATATCTCCAGTCTTCAACTGATAGTTCAATGGAACAATCTTATTATTGACTTTTGCACCTACAGTTTTGTTTCCAACTTCAGTATGGATATTATATGCAAAATCAAGTGGCCCTGAACCTAAAGGAAGTTCTGAGACATCTCCTTTTGGTGTAAATACATAGACCTTATCTCCAAAGATGTCTTCCTTCACGCTATTCATGAAGTCTTTGGCATCTTTCGTTTCATTTTGTAGTTCGATTAAGTCTTTGAACCAATCCAATTGTTTTTGTAATGGATCGTTCGTCACTTTTTCTTTATTTCCTTCTTTATATGCCCAGTGAGCCGCAACCCCGTATTCGGCAACTTGGTGCATTTCGAACGTACGGATTTGAATCTCCACAGGACGTCCACCAGGACCAATCACGGTTGTATGGATAGACTGATACATATTCGCCTTTGGAATCGCGATATAATCTTTAAAACGCCCTGGCATTGGTTTCCATTTTGTATGAATCGCCCCAAGAACGGCGTAGCAATCTTTAATACTATCGACTAATACACGAATCGCAAGTAAGTCATAAATCTCGCTAAACTGTTTCTTTTGGTCCTTCATCTTACGGTAGATGGAATAAATATGTTTTGGGCGTCCATAAATAACCGCTTCGATATCTAAGTCTTTTGTAGCTTCTTTAATATTTTCGATTGTTGTATTAATATACTCTTCTCGTTCATCACGTTTTGAATTCATTAAATGAACAATACGATAATATTGCTGTGGGTTTAAATAACGGAGAGACGTATCTTCTAACTCCCACTTAATTTTATTCATCCCAAGACGGTGTGCAAGAGGTGCATAAATCTCAAGTGTTTCTTCTGCAATCATGCGTTGTTTTTCAGGCTTGTGGAATTTCAACGTACGTAAATTATGCAAACGGTCCGCTAGTTTCACCATGATTACACGAAGGTCATTGGCCATCGCAAGAAGCATCTTACGGTGATTTTCCGCTTGTTGCTCTGCATGAGATTTATATTTAATTTTCCCTAGTTTTGTTACACCTTCAACGAGAAATGCAACATCTTTTCCAAATTCATATTCAATATCATCAATACTAAAACCAGTATCTTCGACGACATCATGAAGAAACCCAGTCGCAATCGTGTCTGGATCTAACTTTAATTCAGCAAGAATTCCAGCTACTTGAATGGGATGCACAATATAAGCTTCTCCAGATTTACGAATTTGATCTTTATGAGCATATGTCGCAAAATAGATGGCTTTTTCAATAAATTTAATATGTGTTTTCGTTCATGTACTCCTTACACATTGCAAGGACATCATCTGCGGTATAAGTCTTATTTTTTTAGACATTTGTAAACTCCTTAAGCATTGCGCTCTAATGTATTCCTAATAGTACCGCGACAATAGACTATCGTCAACTATTGGTTCCTATAATAACTCACATTGATATGAAACTGCTGCTAGTGCATATAAAGGTGCTGTTTCAGCGCGTAAAATACGTGGGCCTAGTGAGCAAGGAAGATACCCACTTTGCTCTAATAACTCCACTTCTTGTTCTTCGATGCCACCTTCTGGACCAAAAACAAAAATAATGCGCTCATTTTCCTGTAAGGACTGCAAACTTTTAACGAGTTGAAGGCTTTCTCCAACCTTGGCAGATTCTTCATAAGCAATTAATTTTTGTTCGAAATCACTTGTGTAATTTGCTAACTCTTTTAGTGTCATCACACTTGTTACACATGGGACTTTCAGGCGATGCGATTGTTCACTCGCTTCTTCGGCAATCTTTTGAAGACGTTCAATCTTCTTGTCTGCCTTATCTCCAGTCCATTTAACCACATTCCGTGTCAATGAGAGCGGAATGATTTCACTTACACCAAGTTCAGTTGCCTTTTGAACAATAAAGTCGAGTTTATCTCCTTTAGAGAGTCCCACTGCAATCGTAACTGATACGGGAAGTTCTACTTTTTGCTCCAAAAGTTCAACCACTTTCACTTCAAATGGGTCTAATTCAGTGACTTCAACAATGGCTAATTGACTCGAATCATCCACTACTTCGAATTGTTCTCCCGCTCGAACGCGCATCACTTTCTTCAACTGATGGACTTGGTCTTTTGAGAACACTAATGAATGCGTCGTTTCACTTACGTTTCCTTTTACAAAATACCGTTGCATTACTCAACATCCTTTTTCATTACAAAGCAATTCCACTCTTTCATCGTCATGCGTTCTACTAGAGTGAAGCCTGCTTTTTCATATGCTTCTTGTACTTCTTTTGCTTTTGATTCGATAATTCCTGATAAGATTAATGTTCCATTATCATTCAAATTACGATAAGCATCTTCAGGCATCTGCACTAAAATCTCCGCTAAAATATTCGCTACAATTAAATCACTCTTTTGGTCTACACCAACAAGTAAGTTGTTTTCGTAGACATAGATTGCGCCAATCGTAGGGTTTAATGCGATATTTTCCTTAGCCACTCGTGTAGCCATTTCGTCAATATCAAAAGCCGTCACTTGACCAGCTCCTAAGAGTTTAGAGGCGATACTTAATACTCCAGAACCAGTACCAACGTCTAGCACACTTTCCCCACCACGAATCGTTTGTTCAAGGGCTGTGAGTGAGAGCTGTGTCGTTGGGTGCGTTCCTGTTCCGAATGCAAGTCCTGGATCGAGTTCAATTAGAAGTTCATCTTCTTGTTCTTTCTCGTAGTCTACCCAGCTAGGAACGACTGTTAAGTAACGTGTTACACGTACTGGGAAGTAGTATTGTTTCCAGGCTGTTGCCCAGTCTTCCTCTCCAACTTCACTAACACGAACGGTTAAAGGTCCTGTTTGTAGGCCGTAACTTTCTAGTTCTTTTAATTGTTCGTCTAATTGCGTTTTGGCTTCTTCAGTCCATTGGCTTGGTTGGAAATAGCCCTTCACAATCACGGTATCCGTTTCATATAAGTCTTTTTGTTGTACTTTCAACCATTCTAATTGTTCATCAGTTAATTGATAATAGTCTTGAGGGTCATCAATTGAGACTCCTTTTGATCCTAATTCAATTAAAATCGAACTTACGACTTCGACACTCTCAGAATGCGTATTTACTGTGACTTCTAACCAGTTCATGTTAACCCTCTTCTTTACTTGTATTTTTTAAAAATTATAACAAATTTCATTAAAAATAACTAAAAATAACCCTATCCTATTTGTATTTTTGCATGGATTTTAGTATCATTAAGAAGATAAATTAATTAATGACTATTTGACAGATTAAAAAAGGGGAAAGCAATTATGGCACGTATTTCATTAAGTACAAAAGATATTTTACAAAAACAATTCAAACGCTCATTCAGAGGTTTCGACATTGAAGAAGTCGATGCATTTTTAGATTTAATTATTCGTGATTATGACACATTCCAAAAAGAAATTAGCTTCCTACAAGCTGAAAATGAACGCTTATTAACTAAAGTAGACGAATTATCTCGTCAAGCAACTGTTTCAAAAGCTAACCGTTCAAGCAATGTATCATCTTCAGGTGTAACAAACTTTGATATCTTGAAACGTTTATCAAACTTAGAAAAACACGTTTTCGATTCTAAATTAGAAGAAGACAGCTACTCTTCTCCTTCTCAAGATGTTGCAGAAGACGATGATGATTTCTACAAAACTCGCGTGATTACACCAGTACGCGACAATAATTATTAATATATCAAATTTGATATAACGAACTTTTTTAAATTTAGTAAACTTTGAGTAATCGCGGCATTAATTTGCTGAGGAAAGTCCATGCTCGCACAGGCTGAGATGCTTGTAGTGATCGTGCTTAGCGAAACAATAAGCTAAGGCAACTTTAGGTTGACGGCAGAAAAACGAGCTAAGGCAATGCTATGCTCTAGTATTCTTGAAAGTGCCACAGTGACGAAGCAATTTTGGAAACGGAATTGGTGGAACGCGGTAAACCCCTCGAGCGAGCAACCCAAACTTATGGTAGGGGCACTCTTACTAGGAAATGAACGAAAAAAGAGACACATGATGTGTAGACAGATGATTACTGAAATTTAATAGATCCTGCTATTAAATGGAACAGAACATGGCTTACAGAAGTTTACTTCAGGATTTTAGCGAATTGTAAGGAGTGTGGCCTTGTGTCCACTCCTCTTTTTACGAATAAAGGAGAAATCTATGACAAAATATAAATTAGTAGCGACTGCAGCTGCAGGAATTGAAGCTCTTGTTGGTAAAGAATTACGCAACATGGGTTACGACGTACAAGTAGAAAACGGCAAAGCCTTCTTTGAAGGTGACGATTACGATATTGCTCGTACAAATATTTGGCTTCGTACAGCCGACCGTATCAAAATCATTATGGGACAATTCACTGCAAAAACATTCGACTCGCTCTTTGAGCAAACAAAGGCGATTCCTTGGGAGAAAATTCTTCCAGTTGATGCGGAATTCCCAGTATCTGGTAAATCTGTGAAATCTACTCTTCACAGTGTTCCTAACTGCCAATCCATCGTTAAGAAAGCGATTGTGAATCGTTTAAGCGAGGCTTACCACCGTCGTACTCACTTACCTGAGACAGGTGCCCTCTATCCTATCGAAGTGGCCATTTTAAAAGATGTTGTGACCCTTACGATTGATACAAGTGGAACTAGCCTCTTCAAACGTGGTTACCGTACTGAAAAAGGTGGCGCACCGCTAAAAGAAAACATGGCTGCGGCTCTTGTGATGCTTACAAGCTGGTATCCTGATAAACCGTTCTACGACCCTACTTGTGGTTCTGGTACGATTCCAATTGAAGCGGCTCTTATCGGTAAGAACATTGCTCCTGGTTTGAATCGTTCATTTGCCGCTGAAATGGACTTTCTTTACTCCCGGTGTCTTCGATAAAGTCAGAGAAGAAGCTAGAAAAGAAATCCGCACTGAACTTCAACTCGATATTCTTGGTGCCGATATTGATGGTTCTATGATTGAAATTGCGAAGCAAAATGCCATTAAAGCCGGTGTCGCAGACCAAATCGAGTTCAAACAAATGCAATTGAAGGACTTCCGTACTAAGAAAGAAAATGGAATTATCGTGGCAAACCCACCATATGGAGACCGTCTTCTTTCTGAAGAACAAGCTCAAGCCATCTATAAACAAATGGGTGAAACGTATGCTCCACTGACAACTTGGAGTAAGTACATCTTAACAAGCGACTTAACGTTCGAAGATTATTACGGACAAAAAGCGACTAAGAAACGCAAACTCTATAACGGTGCCATCCGTACCGACTACTTCCAATTCTGGGGAGTTAGAAAACGCCGCGTTCAAGAAGATAAATAAAACACAAAAAACGCAATGGACAAATGCCCATTGCGTTTTCTTTTTACTTATTATTCATTCTTTCCGATGACTTCAAATGTCACGTGATCAATACCTAAATCACATTTCACTTGGTCTCCTGGAAGGATGCTTGCACGGATGATTTCTTTAGCAAGTGGTGTTTCAATTTCACGTTGAATGTAACGCGCAATTGGACGAGCACCATACACTGGATTATACGCATTATCTGCAATCCAATCTTTCAATTCATCTGTAAAGCTTAAGACGATTTCTTGATCTTCCACACGTACTGCTAATTGATTCAACATCTTCGTGATGATACCACGAATGTTGTCTTTAGAAAGCGGCGTGAAGAAGATTGTTTCGTCGATACGGTTTAGGAACTCTGGTTTGAAGGTTGCTTTAGAACGCCCTCAACTGCCGTACGAGTTTCTTCATCGATTGTATCTCCTTGTGTTTCAAGCAAGAATTGTGAACCAATATTACTTGTCATAATCATTACTGTATTCTTGAAGTCTACTACTCGTCCTTTAGAATCTGTTAAACGTCCATCGTCTAATACTTGTAACAAGATATTAAATACATCTGGATGTGCTTTTTCAATTTCATCTAATAGAACGATTGTATATGGATTACGACGAACAGCTTCTGTTAATTGGCCCCCTTCTTCATATCCTACATATCCTGGAGGAGCTCCCACTAAACGAGACACTGAATGTTTTTCCATATATTCACTCATGTCGATACGAACCATATGGTCTTCTGAGTCGAATAAATCTTCTGCAAGAGCTTTTGCAAGTTCTGTCTTACCAACCCCTGTAGGTCCAAGGAATAGGAAGCTTCCGATTGGACGGCTAGGATTTTGTAATCCAGCACGAGAACGAAGTACTGCTGAAGCCACTTTTTGTACAGCTTCATCTTGACCGATGACACGTTCATGAAGAATATCTTCTAAGTGAAGAAGTTTTTCACGTTCGCCTTCCATTAGTTTTGTTACAGGAATACCAGTTAAGCGTCCCACTACTCGAGCAATTTCTTCTGAAGTTACTGATTCTTGCACGAGACGTTGCGTACTTTCAGCATTTGCTTTGTTTTGGTCTTCTAATTCTTTCAATTCTTGTTCAAGAGCTGGAATACGTCCATGACGAAGTTCAGCTGCTTTTTCAAGGTTGTAATCAGCTTCTGCTTGTTCTAATTCGTGTTTAGCACGGTCGATTTCTTCACGCTTATTACGGATTTTATTGACTTCTTCTTTTTCGATTTCCCATTTCATTTTGAGGTTATTGGCTTTTTCACGTTGTTCTGCTAATTCCTCTTGTAAAATAGCAAGACGTTTTTGAGAAGCGTCATCTTTTTCCATCTTCAACGCTTGTTCTTCGATTTCAAGTTGCATCAAACGACGAGTTACTGCATCGAGTTCTGTTGGCATTGAGTTCATTTCAACACGAATTGTAGCACAAGCTTCATCGACTAAGTCAATCGCTTTATCTGGCAAGAATCTGTCAGTAATATAACGATTTGATAATGTCGCAGCAGCTACTAACGCACTATCATGAATATTTACACTGTGGTGGATTTCGAAACGTTCTTTCAATCCACGAAGAATTGAAATCGTGTCTTCAACTGTTGGTTCTTGAACAAGTACTTTTTGGAAACGACGCTCTAACGCTTTGTCTTTTTCCATATTTTCACGGTATTCGTCAAGAGTTGTAGCACCAATACAATGTAATTCACCACGAGCCAACATTGGTTTTAGTAAGTTACCAGCATCCATAGAGCCTTCTGTCTTACCAGCACCAACAATTGTGTGGATTTCATCGATAAATAAGATGATGCGTCCTTCAGATTTCGTTACTTCTTTAAGAACAGCTTTCAAGCGTTCTTCGAATTCACCACGGTATTTTGCTCCCGCGATTAAAGCACCCATATCTAATGAGTAGATTAATTTATCTTTTAAGTTTTCTGGCACGTCCTTTTTAACGATACGTTGAGCTAATCCTTCTACGATAGCTGTTTTACCAACACCTGGTTCCCCGATTAAGACAGGGTTATTTTTTGTTTTACGAGATAAGATACGAATTACATCTCGAATTTCTTCGTCACGTCCAATGACTGGGTCTTGTTTACCAGATTGAACAGCTTCATTTAAATTACGTGCATATTTTGATAATGCTTCATATTGTTCTTCTTGATTTTGACTAGTCACACGCTCTCCCCCTCTTAGCTCTTCAATTCGAGCTCTCAAATTTTCTTTTGTTACGTGATGTTGTACTAAATAACGAGTCAACGGATGATTTTGTAATTCCATCAACGCAAGTACAACTACCTCTGTAGATAAGTAATCGTCTTTAAAGCTTTCTCTAATCTTTTCAGCTTCTGTAAAGAGTCGATATAAGTTTTGACTCATACTTTGACCATATTGAACATTTTGTCCTTCCACTACAGAAATACGGTCTAATTCTTTATCAATTAATTCCTCAAATTCTTTGTCATTCACTTGTAAATCACTATATAAATTTCTAGCAAAGTGATTTGGTTCCATAAATACTTTCCATAAATGAGGAATATCTATTTCTTGATGTTTACGGACCATCGCAATTTGTTGCGCTTGGCCTAATGCTTGTTGCATTGTTGTTGTCATTTTTTCAATATTCATCTTCATTCCTCCTTTTGTGGTCTCTTGACCATGAATTAAGTATACACCTTTAGTCAGGAAAGGTCAATAATTTTATTTGACTTTTTTTGACTTTAATAAATTCTTAAAAAATCAGCCACAACTGTGACTGATTTCATCATTACATTTCAATTCGAATGGCACGTCTAGCGCAGTAATAGCCTGCAGCAAGATGCCCATTAGGATCCACTAATAACGGTAAATTCACCGAATAATAAGACGATAATGGTAATAAATTTAATACAGGTGCCTTGAAGTTTTCTTCAAGCCACGCCCCTTTTGTATAAGGTCTACCCTCGATTAATTCTGGGCCAAATTCCGCATTTGCGATTTCCAACCCAAACATATTTTCCTTCCATAAAGGAGAATTCGCTTCATCTTGAATCAGAGAACGATGTAATTGGTTCCCCCATTTAAACAGACGACGAGTGCCACTACCACAGCAATACTCCCACTCATCCTCGTTTAAAAGACCCATTCCTGTACGTTCAATTTCTTTACGAGCTTCTTCATAACCAACTGGATCTGCAACATAACAAGTGAAACTATCAGGGTTCTTAAGATCTTGTTGCATAAAGTAACGGTCTACTCGAACGGCTCTTGGGAAATCTTGGAATAAAGCCTCCATTGAATTATCTGGAGTCACTGCTTCTTCTAAAATCTCAAGTGTTTCAGGTGAAGGTTCCTCAGCACCTGTGAGTTGTCCAGTAACAACAGAATAGTTTCCAATAAAGCGTAGTCCTACAAAATTCGGTTTCTTTTCGACTAACATCGCCGGAACATCCACTTTTCGTAAGTCAGATGTCATTAAATTAATGCCGTCTTCAACGATTTGTGTCGTCAACTTTTCACTCGATAAGTCTTTTTCTTGAACGTCCTGGTTCAGAAACATAAAGCCTGTCAGATGTTGATTTAAATAACGTTTAAAGGCAAAACGAAGCTCTTGACGTTCTTCACTACAATCAAGTCCAGAAAGACCTGACAATCCGCTATCCCACCCTAAAATAACGTCATTTTGACCAGGAACGAATACAAACTCTCTTCCATCAATCGTGACTTCAAAAGTTTCATTGGTGATTCCACCGAATTCAAATTTGACACTTCTTAGGTTCTCAATGGTCGACATTGGATTTACAAAATATCTTAATACATTTCGAAAGACAACTTCTTTCGACTCACTAGGTAAATTCTTCCACGTTGGATTTAATACGTGTTCAAAAAAATCATTTGCCATACTTTCACCTCGTCTCTATTATACGGTATTCCGTAAAAATTGCACTCTATTTTGACTACTTTTATGCTATAATAATGGCAATTGAAAGGATGTTTAGCATGAATTTATTTATTTTTGGGAATCCGATGTCTGGAAGTCAATCTGGGCAACAGCAAATTAATCAAATTGTGGAAGCCTGCACGAAATGCAGCATCCACTTTAAACTCTTCCAAACACAAAGAGCTGGTAAACTACCTGATCTTCTTGAGAAGCATTTACCAGAAAGAAATAAGCACACTAAAGTCGTTATTATTGGTGGAGACGGAACTCTTAACGAAGCTCTACAATATTTAAAACAGAATAAAATCGAAGTTCCCCTCTCCTATCTTCCAGCTGGAACTGGAAATGACTTTGCTAGAGAGATGAATCTCACTCATGATGCTAATGAGTTTGTCCAAAAGTTAGAGAATGCACCTTCTATCGAATTAGAATTCCTTACGTACCATGAACAGTATTCAGGAAAATCAGGAATTGCACTCAATTCACTTGGATTTGGGATTGATGCTGCGATTTGCGAATTAAACCAAAAACAAAGAAAAGCTGTTCTTGAATCAAATGGGATTAAGAAGGCATCCTATCTCACACCGATTTTAAAAGCGTTTAGAGAGCGTGAAGAATTTGAAGCAGTAATTACTGTCGATAACAATGAAAGCTTCACTGTAACCCATAATCTGCTTGTAGGAGCATTCAACCATTCATTCTTTGGTGGAGGAATCCGTTTTGTTCCAACTGCCAAGCAAGGAAATCACTCATTTGAAGTCGTCGTTGCTCGTAAAGTGAGTGGGTTTACGATTCTTAAAGCTTTTCCTTTTATTTTGACGAACGGTAGTCATTTTAAGCACTTCCCAAATCACTTACAAAAATATCAATGTACATCTGCACGCATCCAGATAGCTGGACCTATTAAATCACAAACCGATGGTGAATTTACCAAATATGGTAATGTAGACATACACATTCAACTGGATACTTATCCATTAATTCTTACAACTCAAAATTAAAAAGGCGAATGTTTTTTACACATTCGCCTTTTCTTTATCTTTTGAAAAGTTTTTTGAAACTGATAATCGGCTCAGTTCTCACGATTTTCTCGTTCCCAATAAATTCCCGCATCACTTTTAGGGTGCGCCCAGAATCTTTAGATACGAACTGGAATGTTTTAGAAGAATTCGTATCGATATAATACGCCCGAATAAACTTTCCTTTAAACATCACATGAGCTCTTACCAGTTTAATTTCTTCCCAAGGAATTTGAAGATAGCTCTCTGGATTTTGACTATTGTAAAATTCAAAAGCACGATCTCCAATTAGAATATCCCCATTGGTAAAACCAAAGCCCCCATTAAATAGGTTTGCTTTTGTTTTATAAATAGCTTTTGTATTTAACGAAACAACCATAATCTACTCTCCAGTCCTCTTTATTAAGGAGCCATTACTCCTGTTAAACCAGCTAAAATACCTAATGCAAATAGCCCAAAGATAATGTAAATTGGTTTTACATTTTTCTTCAATAACCACATTACGAAGAATGTTAATAGTAATGCAGCTAATCCTGGAATCAACTTGTTTAAGTTGTCTTGAAGAGTTGTCACAGCTTCTGGTGATAATGTTTTACCACCTAATAATTTAGTAACAATATCTCCTAATTGGCCTCCAGTAACAACGTCATCTGCTCCAGGCAATTGAATATATTGCTCTGGTTTCAATTCTACTCTCGTTAACACAAGTGGGAATTTCATCGTAGTCCAACGTTGAACCAAAATACCCATTACAAACATCCCCACGATTGAAGATACTTTTGTAATTGATTGTAGAACCCCGCCAGATAAGTCTTTTGTGATTTCAGAACCTTGACGGTATCCTAATTCTTGTGTAGACCACATAAATGCGATACGGATTAAGTTCCAAACGATGAAGAAGAACAATGGTCCAATGATTGAACCTGTTGCAGCTAATCCTGCAGCAATCGCTCCTAAAATAGGACGAATTGTAAACCAGAATACTGGGTCACCGATACCTGCTAGAGGTCCCATCATCCCAACTTTAACCCCTTGAATCGTTGCATCATCGATTGGTGCACCATTCGCACGGTCTTCTTCTAGGGCTAACGTTACCCCAAGAATTGGTGAAGCGATATATGGGTGTGTATTGAAAGAATTCTAAGTGACGTTTTAACGCAGCTTTTGAATCTTCTGGATTTGGATATAATTTTTTCAATGCTGGAATAAGCGAGAACGCCCAACCACCATTTTGCATACGTTCATAGTTCCAAGAACCTTGTAAGAATTGTGAACGTAGCATAACGCTTAAGCGGTCTTTTTTAGTTAAAGATACTTTTTTCTCTGTCATGTCATTCACTCTCCTTAATAGTCATTTAAAATGTCACCAAGTGGGTCTCCTGAACCAGAATTTCCACCAGCTGAACCATTTCCACTGTTGTTTGATAAGTTTAAATAAATAAATGCTAAGCTTAATGCGATAACCCCTGTAGCAATTAATGTTAATTCGTTTAATGGAGCAATTGCAAAACCAATGAAGAAGAATGGCCATGTTTCTTTTGAAGCCATTAAGTTAATAACCATTGCTAGCCCTACAGCTACAACCATGTTACCACCAATTGTCATCCCATTTGCAAACCACTCTGGAATTAATTTTAAGTAGCCTTGAACCACTTCTGAAGAAACGAATAGAAGTGCTCCTGCTGGAATCATAATACGTAGTCCTTGCATTGATAAAGCTACATAATGCCAGAATGCTACTCCACGGAAGTCTCCTTTTTCAGCAGCAGCATCTGCTCTGTGAACTAAACCAACAGCTAATGTACGAACAACCATTGTTAATACAAGACCAACTGTTGCTAAAGTAATTGCAGTACCAATCGCTAAGTTACGTCCTGCTTCTGAGAAGTCATTCCCTTTGATATAAATAATCGCTGAAGCAACTGATGCTAAGGCAGCGTCTGGTGCAACTGCAGCCCCAACGTTAGCCCAAGCAAGTGCGATAATTTGTAATGAACCGCCAAGAATAATTGCTTCAGAAAGATGTCCTGTTGCAAGTCCGATTAATGTACACGCAATAATTGGTTGATGGAATTGGAATGCGTCTAAGATTCCTTCCAAACCAGCTAAGAATGCGACAATTAGGACTAAAATAATTTGAATTGCATTAAAATCCATAATAATCTCCTATCTGTATGTTATAGTTTTAAACCTTCATTAGACTTTGCTTCAATTAATTTAAAGATATCCGCTGGAGTATCAGAAACTACTTTACGAACATCCATCTTCACGCCTAAGTCACGAAGTTTCTTATAAGTTTCTACATCATCTTGGTCAACAGATAATGCATTACTAATTTGAACTTTACCGACTGAGTGCGCCATTGAACCAATATTCAATTCATCAATTTTCACACCTTGTTCAATCACTTCAAGTGCTTCTTGAGGTGTTTCGAATAATAATAATGCCTTTGTATCCCCAAAACGTGGATCATTATATACTTCCACTAATTTCTTAAGTGGAATCACGTGCGCACGAACTCCTGGTGGAGCTGCTTGCTCGATTAATTTCTTACGTAAATCATCTTTTGCAACTTTATCAGAAACAACAATGATACGATTTGGATTTGTTGCCTTTGTCCAGCTTGTTGCTACTTGTCCATGTAAAAGACGAGTATCCACACGCGCTAACACAAATTTAATCTTGCCATCTCCGATGACAGTTCCTTCTGGAATTGCACCATTTGAAACTGGGAGCAGCAGATTCTGCTTTCTCCTCTTTCTTCTCTTCTGGTTGAAGTGATTCAGGACGAATCTTCACACCTTCAATAGCTGTTGGCGCAATCGCTTTTGCAATCTCATGTGATGTATTCATTGAGAAACGACTTGCGTACGCTTCAATTAACATCGGCAAGCTTAAACCAGCTACGATTGCACGGTGGTCTGGGTCTTCTTCAAACAAGATGTTCGCTTGGTTGAATGGACTACCACCCCATAAATCTACTAGAAATAGAATTTCTTCAGTCTCTAGCTTTTCAACTGCTTCACGCAGTTTTCTTTGTAAGTCTTCAGGTCCTTCACTAGGCATAAAAACAACAGATTCAACTTTTTCTTGATTCCCGAAAATCATTGAACCTGATTGCTTAATTCCATCAGCAAATTCGCCGTGACTTGCAATGATAATTCCTACCATAAAGCTACCTCCTTTATTAAAATTAAATCGCTTTTATGATTTAGTCTATTTTACCATAATCATACACTCACTTAAAGAAATCTTAACTTTTAAATTGTTTTTTATCGGTTCCATTTCCTGTTTACTATAGAAAAAAAGCTAATCCATGAGGACCAGCTTTCGTATCATTTTATTTATATTGAGGACGACTATACCCGATAATATATCGAGCATTCAATCTATGTGATTTACGAACGACTTTTGATTCGTCATAATTACGATCACTTGTATTTCCTTCAATTGTAATCACTTTGTCGCCTTCTACTCTTTCAACAATGGCAATATGGTCAGCTACACCGTCTATGTTCCAGTCAAATGTAATCACATCTCCTGGTTGTGGTGTTGATTTTCCAATCCAAATCCCTTTATTCTTCATCAAGCGAATATGTTGAGGTACATATGCTTCTTTATCAATTAAGTCAATTAGTCCGCTATGTTGATACATTGATGAAACAAAGATATCGCACCAGTCATCATAGGTACTTACACGGTAACCACTATAACTACTCTTTCCAGAATTATAAATACTTACCATCGTATTGTGGCGGCTATCAAATTGTTCAACACCGATATATCCACGTGCTAAATCTAAAGAATCTCTTTTTGGTTTCCTTTAGAAGATGGGTTCGGTAGCCAAGCTCCGTCAGCCCCTACGTAATAGCGATAGTTGTCAACCCATTGATTTGTCGCCATTTTACCATCTGCCAATAAATAGTAGTCTCCTACCCATTTATTACGTGTTGGAATGCCGTTTTTAAAATGATACCATGTACCATCAGCTTCTTGAATCCAGCCATCTTTCCCTTTAATCGCAGCTGGAACGATAGCGCCATCTTCACCTACATAATGCTTGTCGTTATCAACCCATTGATTTGTAACCATGGCACCAGTAGAACCTAAATAATAGTTTCCACGCCATTCATTTTTCACACGCTCTTCTTTACCTTCATAGTAGTACCAAGTACCATTTTCTTTAACCCAACCGTTCTTGAGTTTTTTATCTTTTACCCAGTAACCATCGGCACCAACATAATAACGGTAATCTTCAACCCATTTATTGGTAGCCATCGTACCGTCTTCTTGAAGGTAATAGTTCCCTTTCCAGACATTTTTAACGGGTTGTCCGTTTTCGTAGTAATACCAAATCCCATCAATCTTTTCCCAAGCAGATTTCACACGATTTGGAACCCAAGCACCGTTTTTATCCACATAGTACTTATGGTTATCTACCCAGTTTTCAGTTGCCATTTTACCATCGGCACCAAGATAATAATTACCTTTCCAGTTATTACGAAGTAACTCTTCACCTTCTAGGTAAAAATACCAATAACCGCCTTCTTTGACCCATCCAGATTTCTTAACCTTTCCTGGGACCCATTTACCAGAACCATCGACGTAATACTTATAGTTGTCTACCCATTTACTTGTAGCCATTTTACCATCAGCTTCTAAGTAATAGTCACCTTTCCAGTTTGAAGTAAGCATCGTGTGGTCCGCATTATAAAAATACCATGTTCCATCTGAAGTCTTTACCCAACCAGTATACTTTGGAGCTTCTGTTGTAGAAGTTTCCGTTGTTACTTCCTGCGTTTGTGTAGTTGATGCTTCCGTTGTACTTTCTACTTTTTCAGTAGTCTGTGCAGTCTGCTCTTGCGTAGTAGTCGAAGCTACTTCAGTAGTTGGCTCCACTTCCTGCGCTAACACTGCATTCCCATTTAAC
The DNA here is from genome assembly GCA_916438765.1 of uncultured Granulicatella sp. Taxonomy (GTDB): domain Bacteria; phylum Bacillota; class Bacilli; order Lactobacillales; family Aerococcaceae; genus Granulicatella. Next base: position 96,526 of record CAKAHB010000001.1, read on the forward strand.
AATAAAATCCCTGTTAATAATCCCAAAGAACTTCTAAATTTCATTTTTTCTCTCCTTTTTAATGATGTAGTTTATTTCCGTTATCATCGAGATAGAATGTAAATCCTTCTCCGATAACTTGGTTCACATCTGTAATAATTACAAATGCTTCTGGATCATACTCGTGAATAATTCGTTGGACTGGCATCAATTGTTGACGACTGACAACAACGTATAACACTTGTCGCTTCTCTTTTGAGTAGAAGCCATGTCCATCCAACACTGTAATACCACGATCTAAATCCGTTTGGATTCGCTGTCCAATTTCATCATATTTATCCGAAATAATCATAATCGCTTTTCGTGGATTAAACCCTTCTAAAATAAAGTTAATCACTTTGCTTGCGATAAATAACATAATTAACGTTAGAACTGCTTTTTCAAAACCAATCACAAACGCAAGTGGTGTCACGATAATGAAGTCAATCATTAGTAATGAAGAAGAAACGCTCCACCCTAAATATTTATGCATCATCATCGCAATAATATCCGTACCTGCTGTCGTTCCTTTCCCAAGGATAACAAGACCTAATGCTATTCCAACCAATACTCCAGCTGCTACACCAGCAACAACTAGGTTTTCTGGAACGAATACAGGCCAGTCCTGTGTCACCTTTAAGAAAGTTGGTAATTCAAAAACTGCTAAAACAGTATATACCATTGTTTTTCTTTCAAGATAACGATATCCAATCAGTAATAAAAATCCATTCAAAATTAAGTTTGATAAGGCTGGATCAATTTGTAATGTATAGAACCCTAATAAGGTTAACCCTGTAATACCGCCCTCACCAAAGTGGTTAGCAATTACAAGTGCATTAATTGTATACGAAAATATAAAACAGCCTAATGAAACCAGAATGAAGGATTTTAATGTGTCTTTGTTTAAATACTTTTCCAATGACATTCCTCCTTATTCTGGTTCCCTATGGAATCGTCCATAGAAGTTTTCTGTGCTAATTTGATTAATAATCGCACGCGGATCTGCTTCTTTAATCACAGCAACCGCATCAATCACTTCATAAGAAGATAACACTGTATGCAGCAAATACATTCTTTCGCGACTAAAGCCACCGATGGCTTCCACACATGAAATCCCATGACGAACTGTCTTTAAATAGGCATCCATGACGTCTTCACCATAACGTGTTGTGATTTGTAACGTAACTTTATGATAACGTTGGTGGAAGGTGCTAATCACTTTAGTAGAAATATATTGGAAGATAATCGAATATCCCGCATGTTTCCAGCCAAATAACGCACCGAATATTAATAGTAATGCTGTATTAAATAAGAAGACTTCTTGCCAAATTGTTTACCATTACGGTTCGACACGTATAACGCCACAAAGTCCATCCCACCGGTAGAAGCATTTCCCTTCAAGGCCAGTGAAACATATAAACCATTTAATACCCCACCGAAAATCACGTTCAGCATTGTATCATCCACAAATAACGGCTCAAAATTCAATACTCGAATAAAGAAACTTCCCACGAATACTTGTAGAATCGAATAGAACGTGAATCGTGGACTGATTCCGCGGTAACATAAAATTGCAACTGGAATATTAAGCATAATCAGTAACATTGAGATTGATAATTCTACCCCAAAGAGTTCTGCGATTTGATTCATTAAAATCGATACTCCAAGGAACCCACTAGACAATAGATTCGATGGTTGAATAAAAACTTTCAGTGTAAACGCCTGTAGAAAACCAGAAATGACAACGGCTAAGAGTGATAATACATGCCTAATCATTTTGTTTTTACGGTATTTACGATATGAAGATGGGTTTAAAAAACTCATGCATGATCACCCACTTTGAAACAATATTGGATGCCGTTTGCTGTTGGTACTTTCAGCACAGCATCATAATAATGAAACGGCACTTTTTTAGATTCCAAATTTAACACTAGATTTTCTAATTCTCGCATATTTGGAACACGCCATTCGATTTCAGAAACCCCATAAAAATCTTGATGTGAATGAGGAATGAACTCCCAAGCATTAATCGCTAGTGAGTATCCATCTCGATTCACTTTAAAATTCTTACGACGAGTCACATAATCATAGGTAGTCTTGAATAGAAACGCTTCGGTTAAAAACGCTCCTGTTTCTTCAACATCGGACACATTATAGTGCACTTGTGCGATGCTAGCGGTTGGTGGAAATTCTTCTGCCATCGCATCGACTCCATCGATAAACTCATGAAGCGAACGATTCATTTCTGTCCCTTCAAGATATTCATCAACGAGTTCAGAACCACTCTCGCTTTCAATCATAAACTTCAAGCGATTCCCTTCAGGATCCACGATATAAAAGTTATCCGTATAGCCATCAAAACCTGTCGCAGTGATTGTTTGTTCTTCTAAAATCAATCGATTAATTAACTCGCCCATTTGGAATGGTTTTGTTAACTTAAATCCGATGTAGTACGTTGTTAGAATTGAATCTCTACTTCCTTTACCTTGAACTAAGCGAAGCAAAGGAACGCTACCCCTACTGTGACCAATAAGGATTTCGTTATCAAAGTCCTGCAGTACAACAAGACCTAAAACTTGCGTATAAAATTTCTTCATCACTGAAAGATTACGCACCGTTATCGTTACAAGAGAAATCGTCCACTCTTTTTTAGATTGTGGTACAAGCGCATCTTTCACTAACTGTAATAGATTTCGCATTTTCCTTTTCCTTTACTAAAAAAGTGGGGAGGACTTAAAGGATGTTCCTCACCCACTCCGTTAATTTTTATCCTTCAAAAGCCACTGTTAAAGGTGGGACAACTTGTTTCTTACGAGAAACAACTCCTGGTAGTGTTAGTACACCGTCTGTGTAGCTTGCGTTAAACGCTTGAGCCACTTTATCTAAATGGTCACCAACAACTAATACTGTTGAGACGCTTGTTAAGATGTTTGTAATGACAAATACAAATGTATCATATCCGTTTTTATCGTTTGCAACACGCATGCTTTCTTCTAATGCATCGCGACGTGCTAATAATTCTTCAGGATCCACTACGTTTACTTGCGCAATACGTAAGTTTGCTCCTCCCATTGGGAATGATTTCGCATCTAAGTCGATTAAATCATCTTCTGATTTATTTCCTAAGTTTGTACCAGCTTTTAGCATTTCTAAACCATATACATTCACATCGATTTCAGCAATGTTTGCTAAGTCTGTTGCTGCTTCGATATCTTGTTGTGTGCATGTTGGTGATTTGAATAATAATGTGTCTGATACAATAGCTGAGACCATTAATCCAGCGATATCTTTTGGAATATCTACTCCATAATCTTTGTACATTTTGTATAGAATTGTATTTGTACATCCTACTGGTTCTGCACGGTAGAATAATGGGTTTGCTGTTTGAAAGTTTGCGATACGGTGGTGATCCACAACATATTCTACTTCCACTTTTTCAACTCCTGTAGCACTTTGTTGAACTTCATTGTGGTCTACTAATGCTACACGGTTTGTTTCTTCTGAAACATCTCCAATCACGCGTGGAGCTTCTTTTTTGAAATATTCTAAAGCGTATTGTGTTTCTTCATTTGGAGTCCCTAGGGCAACTGCTTCTGCATCTTCTCCTAAATGACGTAATAAGTAAGCATATGAAATTGCTGATGTAATTGCGTCTGTATCTGGATTTTGATGTCCGAAAACTAATAATTTACTCATAATTTGGCCTCTCTCTATATAAATTTACATTGACAATTTTAACATAATTATCACTTAAAACCAATAGATAATGCATTTTTTCTCAGATTTCTAGAAAAAAAGAACTGTTATAGCTTTTAAACTATAACAGCTCTTTCATTATGCATTTAAATAACCTTTATATTCGTCAGTTCTTAAAATACGACGAGCATTGTCCACACGTTCTTGTGTTGGTGGTTCAATATGGTCTAATTTATATGGAATTCCTAAGTTCTTCCATTTATACACACCCAATTTATGATAAGGTAAAATTTCAAACTTCAATACGTTCTTCAATTTACTTACAAACTCACTTAATCGGATGAGATATTCATCATAATCTGAACGTTCTGGAACTAACACGTGGCGAATCCATACTGGTTGTCCTTTATCTGATAAATACTCTGCTAGTTGAAGAATATTTTTATTCGTCCATCCTGTTAATTTCTTATGTTGTTCATCATCAATATGTTTAATATCTAATAAAATAAGATCCGTATATTCTAATAGCTCTTCGAATTTTGAGAAGAATGGTTCGTCATACGTAAATGGCATTCCACAACTATCTAATGTTGTGTGTACTCCAGCTTTCTTACAGCGTTTAAAGAAATCGATTAAGAAATCAATTTGCAATAAAGGCTCTCCTCCGCTGACAGTTACGCCACCTTTACGTCCCCAGAATGCACGATATTGCAACGCTTGATCGAGTAATTCTTGAGAAGTAATCGGATGACCGCCCCCAATATTCCAAGTATCTGGGTTATGACAAAACTCACAACGCATACGACAACCTTGCATGAAGGTTACAAGCGGATACCTGGTCCGTCTACAGAACCAAAACTCTCTGTAGAATGAATATATCCAGTTACTGGTTCACTCATCATTATTCCTCCTATCTTTTCTCTACTAGTATATCACAATTCGTGTCCTTTAGGGTCATTTCGATTAAAAAACGGATGGACGATTTTGCCCATCCGTTTTCTTAATTTCAGCAATTTTGCGAGTCAACCTCACACTTTGTGTAATCCGGTTCGGTCTCCTTAGAACAGTCAACCTCACACTTTGTGATTACATGCTTTCGTGCATTGTACGGTTAATTACGTCTAATTGTTGTTCACGAGTTAATTTAATGAAGTTAACTGCGTAACCAGATACACGAATTGTTAATTGTGGGTATTCTTCTGGGTGTTCCATAGCATCTAATAATGTATCACGGTTGAATACGTTGATGTTTAAGTGGTGACCACCTTTAGAAGCATAACCATCTAACATAGCAACTAAGTTTTCTTCTTGTACATCTAATTCACGTCCTAATGCTTTAGGAATGATTGAGAATGTATTTGAGATACCATCTAATGCATATTTGTAAGGTACTTTAGCAACTGATGATAATGAAGCTAATGCTCCGTGTGTGTCACGACCATGCATTGGGTTAGCACCTGGTGCAAATGGTTCGCCAGCACGACGTCCATCAGGAGTGTTACCTGTCTTCTTACCATAAACTACGTTAGAAGTAATTGTAAGGATAGAAGTTGTATGTTTAGCATTACGGTAAGTTTTATGTTTTTTAACTTTAGTCATGAATTCTTTCAATAACCAAACAGCGATTTCGTCAGCACGATCATCGTTGTTACCATATTTAGGGAAGTCGCCTTCTACTTCATAGTCAACAACAACACCATCTTCGTCACGAATAGTTTTAACTTTCGCATATTTAATAGCAGATAATGAGTCAACTGCTACTGAGAATCCAGCGATACCAGTTGCCATTGTACGTAGAATTTCAGTGTCATGTAATGCCATTTCAATTCTTCGTAGCTGTATTTATCATGCATGTAGTGGATGATGTTTAATGTGTTTAAGTATAAACCACAGATCCATTCCATCATGTCGTTATATTTAGCCATTACTTCATCGTAATCTAAGTATTCTGAAGTGATTGGTTGATATTTAGGACCAACTTGTGCTTTAGATTTTTCATCGATACCACCGTTGATCGCATATAATAATGTTTTCGCTAAGTTAGCACGAGCACCGAAGAATTGCATTTGTTTACCGATACGCATAGCAGATACACAGCAAGCAATTCCGTAGTCGTCGCCCCACTCTGGACGCATTACATCATCGTTTTCATATTGGATTGCAGATGTATTAATAGAAGTTTTAGCTGCAAACAATTTGAAGTTTTCTGGTAAACGAGTTGACCATAGAACTGTTAAGTTTGGTTCTGGAGCTGGTCCTAAGTTTACTAATGTGTGTAAGAAACGGAAACTGTTCTTAGTTACTAATGGACGTCCGTCTTCACCAACACCGGCAATTGATTCTGTTACCCAAGTTGGGTCTCCAGAGAATAATGCGTTGTATTCTGGTGTACGAGCGAATTTAACTAAACGTAATTTCATAACGAAGTGGTCAACAAGTTCTTGTGCTTGTTCTTCAGTTAATGTTCCGTTTCTAAGTCACGTTGTACATAGATATCTAAGAATGTTGAAGTACGTCCAAGAGACATAGCCGCACCATTTTGTTCTTTAATAGCTGCTAAGTATCCTAAGTATAACCATTGGAAAGCTTCGCGAGCGTTAGAAGCTGGTTTAGAAATATCGAATCCGTAGATGTTACCTAATTCTTTTAATTCTAATAATGCACGGTATTGTTCTGAAACTTCTTCACGTAAACGAATTACATCGTCTGACATAGTGCCATCGCCAATGTTTGCGAAGTCTTTTTGTTTTTCAGCGATTAAACGATCAACCCCGTATAAAGCTACACGACGGTAGTCACCGATGATACGTCCACGTCCGTAAGCATCTGGTAAACCTGTGATAACACCTGATTTACGAGCTGCACGCATTTCTGGAGTGTAAGCATCGAATACACCTTGGTTGTGAGTTTTACGCCAGTCACGGAAGATACGAGAAATTTCTTCGTCGATCTTGAATCCGTAAGCTTCAGCTGATTGTTCACTCATACGGATACCACCAAATGGTTGTAAGCTACGTTTGAATGGTTTTTCAGTTTGGAAACCAACAACTGTTTCTAAATCTTTGTTTAAGTAACCAGGACCATGTGAAGTGATTGTTGATACAACTTTAGTGTCCATGTCTAAGACACCACCAGCTTCACGTTCTTGTTTGTTCAAGTCCATTACTTGTGCCCATAAAGCTTTAGTAGCTTCAGTAGGTCCAGCTAAGAAACTGTCGTCTCCTTCATAAAGTGTGTAGTTTTCTTGGATAAAGTCACGGACGTTAACTTCTTCTTTCCATACTTTACCTTTGAAACCGTTCCATTGTTCCATAAATTTTTCCTCCTTAGATAATTGGTTGTGAAACTTATAACAGCTATCTACATGAATATTATAACACAATAAAAATTAGTTGCAATACTTAAGTGTAAAAAAATACAAAGATTTTGTTAAATATTGCTATAATCGCGATTTTAATGTGTTAAAAAGTTGTGAAAAGATGTATTATAACAGCATAATTTGCTGTACTATTTTTTTGAAACAGAATGAAATATTTCACAATATAAGGTTCTTTATTCACAATGTGTCTCTTTTTCTCACTTTATTTTTCACTTAGAAAAATAAAAAAAGAGCATCATCGAAATAAATCCGATAATACTCTTTATAATT
>CAKAHB010000002.1:0-68523 GCA_916438765.1 uncultured Granulicatella sp.
ATCCTCTTTAAAGTTCGGATAGCGGGAGGCAATAATCGAGAATTTCTCTGCTCTTAAGGAAGTCACTGCCATTCACCCCTTCCGTAATATCTTCTGCTTCAAAGACCAAATACATGATTCCTTCTTCTTCATCGAATCTCCCCCATTTTTCGATCATCTCAGGAGTCACACCTTCTTCTTCAATCAGTTGCAATATCGCTGCCGCCTTTACCATTCTCCCATATGGCAATCCCATTAATTCTTCAAAGTTCTCCTCTGTAAATTCGCGTTTATACCTCATAAATACACCTCCGTTTTTCTTGAGTGTAACATTTTTGTTACGTAACAAAAATGTTACATCTTGCTCTCTTCTTATACTATTTTGCTCAAAAAATCCTCCAAAAGGCCACACCCTTTGGAGGAAATACGATTAAATCGGCATTTTTACTTATTTTCAGCTCGAAGTCCTAGTGGTCTATGGAGCCTTAACTCTCAAAGCACCATCGTCCTTGCATAGATTGTGTCCACTTTCTTCTCTTTAAAAAAGCAAAAAACAAAATTCCAGCACTGGATTACGGAGAATCTTACGGATTTTATAATAGCTGTAACGGGAATACGCATTAAAAGTGAATTAGCAGGAGTAGTCCTCTTGAGGACGTACTCCTGCTTTGAATCTTTAAAGGTGAGAGACTCGAAGAGGCTCGAACCGGTGCCCCGTTATAGCTTTTATAAAAGAATCCGTAAGGATTCGCAGTAATCCTAAACTAAGTCCCAGCTCATTCTAGTTTTTTGCTTTAGGTTTTAAGAAGAAGAAGTTTAAGACTAGTAGCACCACAATCCATACACCAGGGACGATGAAGTTTTGGGCTGTTAAGGCGAAGTCGGTTTTGGTAAAGAAATCCACAAAGTTCCCCATAAATGTATAGTGTGTCACTTTTGATACCGCATCGCTCAACATTGAGAACATCGGTAAGAACGCAATCCCCATCATCGGAATCACACCATTTACTTGCGCTTTTGCTTGCGTATCTGTCAAAGCACCCACTAATAAGTTGAGTAAAATCACACAGATAGCCACACTCGCAACGATTGCACCATATTCCATCCAACGTCCTGAAAGATCCGCTTTAACAATCATTGGGAAGCTTACAATCGTAATCAATGCTAAAACTACTGGGTAGAATAAGATTGAAATTAAGTATTCTACTGAGTGAATGCCGCTTAAGAAGAGAGTTTTCAAGTTTTTCTTTTCCTTTTCTTCAGCAAGCATAATTGTAATCATTGATCCGACCGATAAGCTAAGCGCTAGCGGAATCATCATGAATAGGATTTGGATTGCTGTTTGTGGGTTGCCGTCTTTGTTCATGAAGTGGTCGTATGCTAGTAACATTCCATATGGGAATACGATTTGGAATAACATTGCTCCATTGCTTAAAATCATTTGTGTACGTAGCCAAATTAAGGCGCTAATTCTTTAATCATTTAATTTCTCTCCTGTCAATTGAATAAAGATGTCTTCTAACGTTGGTTCCATTGAGTGAATGAGTTCCACTTGTGTCATGTCTTGGTCTTTTAAGTCTTCAAAGGCCATCACTTGTTCGCTGTGGTCGATGAAAGTCACTTTCACTCGTTTTTCTTTGTTGTATTTTTGAATAATATCTCGTGGAGTTCCGATTTCCACTAGGTCCCCTTGGTTTAGTAGGGAAATACGATCACACAACTCTGTGGCTTCGACCATGTCGTGTGTCGTTAGGAAAATCGTTGTACCCGCTGCTTTTAGTTCTTCCAACAGACGGTGAATCTTCTTAGAGGTCATTGGGTCTAGCCCACTCGTTGGTTCGTCTAGGAAGAGTAACTCTGGTCTGTTTAGCAGTGCTCTTGCTAGAAACATTCGTTGACGCATCCCCGTTGAAAGTTTTTCCGCGATTGTCTTCTTACTTTCGAGTAGTCCAACTTGTTCAAGCACTTCATCGACGCGGCTATTTGGTAATCCGTAAATCTTCGCGTAGACGATTAAGTTTTTCTCAAGACTTAATTTTTCGTAGTAGCCACTTGAATCTCCTACGAGTCCGATATGCGCTAAGTCTTCTGGAGTAAGGTCCTTTGTATCTTTGCCGAGGAGTTGTGTCGTTCCTTCGTCGGCTTTTAGTTGACCGGTAAGAATATTGATGAGAGTTGTTTTCCCTGCTCCACTTGGTCCTAAGAACCCGAAGATTTCTCCTTTTTCGACGTTAAATTGAATTTGATTTAATGCTGTCTTGTTTCCAAAACGCTTTGTAATTTTTTCTACTGTAATCATGTTTGCCTCCATGTGTTGTTCTTGATGATTCTACTTTAACAAAAACAAAGGTCACTCAGTAGGCCCGTCCGTCACGACTCACCATGACAAAAGTCACGATACAAAATGACGGCAGCATTTGACAGCTTCTACCACCATAATAGGAAAAAATCCCTCGTTTACATACATTTTCGGAACCCTTTTCATTATTGTTGTAAACGCAATTCTTCCTCTTTACTTTCCTGATTTTTACTACTATAATGCAGGTAGAGAAAGGGGGTAGCGATTATGAACGTACCTACACTAGCATCACAACGTATCTCTCTAAGGCCCTTTCACGAAACTGACATGGAGATTGTTCAGTCATTGCTAACCGACCCACTAGCAACGTCTAATCTTCCATGGGTATCTGCAACGTCTCATTTAAATGCAGAGAACTTTTATACACACCTAATGGACAACGATCCGTACTTTTTATGATTGAAATGAAGAATTACGACCTGCCAATTGGCTTTATGAAAGTCTCCACAGACAAAAGTCATCTATTGGATTTCGCGCTGCTCGAAGAATATTGGCATCGTGACATTTTAATTGAAGCCTTTCAATTATTGCATCCGTACCTTATTGAGCAGGACACCTCAGAGCTCTATTTAAAAGTAGAAAGTACGCACACAGACTCGTGCGACTTTGCCAAACGCATCGGATTCTTATACGAGCACTCTTATGACATTCCAGACGGAAGCACGGTCCGCCTATACCATATGATTCTCAACCCTGAGAAAGCTCGCTTCAATCCCGAATTGTGGCAAGAAAACTCTGAACACTACATCGAAACCTTTTAGAATGCAAGAAACTCCGACTGGAATCCCAGCCGGAGTTTCTTTTTCATTAAGTGTCTTTTATCCTCTTACCAACAAGATCAAAACATTTCTCAAAATAAAAAGCACAAACTAAATAGATGATTACGGAGTATCCTAAAGGATTCTATAGTAATGGAAATAACGAGCGTAACCGAAATGAATTAGGGCGTCAGTCGATTTTATCAACTTGACGCCCTTTGAAGTTCGGTAGGCAAAGAGACCTTGGCTCTTGCCGGTACAGTTATTTCCATTACTATGAAGATATCCGTAAGGATACGCAGTAATCATCTAGTAAAATTCTGCACTATTTTGTTTGAAATGCTTCGAAGTCGAATGCTTCGCCTTTAATCTTGTCTGGTAAGATCAGCGCGATTAAAATACCGATAATCGCCGGTCCCATCCATCCTAGCGACAACCCTTGCAACGGAAGAATTTCCAACGCTTTGGCTAATCCCTCTAATTTCAAAGCAGAAGCTAAACTTGAAACTGTTGAAATAATCGTTGTCAACGCCACTGTCAGCTGCATTCCTCTCTTAGAGAATGCCACTTTCTTGTTCACTAATACGAAGAACGCAATCACAACTGTAATTGGATATAAAATCATCAATACTGGAAGTGAGAATGCGATAATCGTTTGAAGACCAAGTGTCGCTACACCAAATCCGATTAATGTAAATACAGTCGCATACACTTTATAAGAGAAGCGAGGGAATGTTTCTTCGAAGAACTCCCCTACAGATACGATTAACCCTACTGTCGTTGTTAAGCAGGTAATGACTACCATCACCGCTAGGAAGGCTTGTCCGAATGTACCGAATAACTCGCGTGAAGCCATTGTTAATACGTATGAACCAACGTTTAAATCTGCATCTTTCGCTAAGGCACTGGCTACGTTGAAATGATTTCCAAGGAAAGCAAGTCCGATATATAACACGCTGAATCCAATCGCTGTTACGACTCCAACACTCATAATTGTTTTCTCGAACTCTTTCTTAGAGCTGAAATGGAAGTCTTTCAATGTATTTACGGCAACGACTGAGAAGGCTACCGCTGCTAACGCGTCTAGTGTGTTATATCCTTCGATAAAGCCATTTCCGAAAGCTTTTGCTGCTGTCAAATCTGTTTGTCCAGCCAATTCTGGAGCCGTTTGTCCGAATTTGAACGCTCCAACGACAACTAAGATTAAAATTAATCCTGCAAAGATTGGCGTTAAGATTTTACCAATGCTTGATAATAGCGATGAACGATTATATGCCAAGTAGAAAGCTACCGCGAAGTAAATCGCTGCGTAAATAATAAGTCCTGATTTTGAATCAGGTAGAAACGGCGCTACCCCTATGTTATACGATACTGTTGCTGTACGTGGAATCGCAAAGAACGGTCCAATTGCCAAATATAATGCAACTAAATATGTCAATGAGAAAATCGGATGAATCTTTTCGTCCAATTCTTTCTTGAACCCGCCATTAATGACTGTCCCGATTAACAATGTTCCGATAGCAAGACCTACCCCAGAAACGATAAATCCGATGACTGCTGACCAAAGTTGATCCGCTGATTGATATCCTAAAGTTGGTGGGAAGATGAGGTTCCCTGCTCCGAAGAAAAATCCGAAAAGCAGTAACCCTGTTAATAATCCTTTTTTCATAAGTTAACTCCTTTAAAAAAGCGGCCCTTCAAATGTCGTTCTTCGCATTCGAAGGGTCACTTATACTCTTTTATTTAATTATGCTACTGTTGAGCCGTTTGGCATTCCTTCTGGTGCAAAGACCACTTGTAGGACGCCATCTTTTTCAGCCGAAAGAATCATCCCTTGGCTGATTTGTCCGCGCATTTTACGTGGTTTCAAGTTCGCTACGATGACGACTTTCTTACCAACGAACACGCTAGGGTCTGGATACCATTCTGCGATACCAGAAAGGATTTGACGGTGACCGCCAGCATCTCCAGCATCTAAGCGGAATTGAAGCAATTTGTCTGCCCCTTCCACTGGTCCGCATTCGATGACTTCTGCGACTTTCAATTCAATCTTGTCGAAGTCGTCGTATTTGATGCTTTCTTTTTCGCTTGAAAGTTCCACTTCTTCTGGGTTCCAGTCTGTGTTTTCTTCTTCAGCTGGTGCTCCACCCATTTTTGCTTGGATGTAAGCTACTTCTTCTTCAACGTCTAAACGTGGGAAGATTGGTTGTCCTTTTTCAACGACTTTAGTTCCTTCAGGAATCACGCCGAATGTGTGTAATGAAGGGTAATCCATTAACGCGCTATCTGTAATTCCTAATTGTGCCAAGATTTGGCTTGGAGTTTCTGTCAAGAATGGTTGTAAGGCAACCGCAATGATACGTAAGCTTTCTGCTAAGTAGTTCATTGTACGTGCTAATTCTTCTTGGCGTGCTTCGTCTTTCACAGCTGCCCATGGTGTTGTTTCGTCGATATATTTATTTGTACGAGAAACGAATTTCCAGATTGCGGCAAGAGCCACTGAGAATTGCATGTTTCCATTGCTTCTTCTACTTCCACGATCATCGCTTTAGAAGCATCGACTAATTCTTGGTCAAATGTTGAAACAGGTGCAGTGTATGCAGGAATTGTTCCATCGAAATACTTATTAATCATCGCAACAGTACGGTTTAATAAGTTTCCTAAGTCATTAGCTAAGTCATAGTTAATACGTTCTACGAATGATTCTGGAGTGAAGATTCCGTCAGAACCGAATGGCACTTCACGTAATAAGTAGTAACGAAGTGCATCTAATCCGTAACGTTCGATTAATGTGTTAGGGTCTACGACGTTCCCTTTCGATTTAGACATTTTACCGTCTTTCATCAATAACCAACCGTGTGCGAAGATTTTCTTCGGTAATGGTAAATCTAATGCCATTAACATAATTGGCCAGTAAATTGTGTGGAAACGAACGATTTCTTTTCCGATGAAATGTACATCTGCAGGCCAGTAGCGGTTGAATAATGTTTCGTCGTCGCTACCATATCCTAGTGCTGTGATGTAGTTTGATAACGCATCAATCCATACGTAAATCACGTGTTTTGGATCGTTTGGCACTGGAATTCCCCAGTCAAATGATGTACGTGAAACGGCTAAGTCTTCTAAACCTGGTTTGATGAAGTTATTAATCATTTCGTTTTTACGAGATTCTGGTTGGATGAAATCTGGGTGTTCTTCGTAGTATTGCAATAAGCGGTCCGCGTATTTGCTCATTCTGAAGAAATAAGATTCTTCTTTAACAAGCTCTACTTCGTGTCCACTTGGCGCAACCCCACCAATCATTTTTCCTTCAGCATCGCGGTATACTTCGACTAATTGAGACTCAGTGAAGTACTCTTCGTCTGATACTGAATACCAACCTTCGTATTCGCCAAGGTAAATATCGCCATTGTCCACTAATTTTTGGAAAATCTTTTGGACGGCTTTTGTATGGCGTGGTTGTGTTGTACGAATGAAGTCATCGTAAGAGATGTCTAGCTTTTTCCAAAGGTCTTGAATGCCGAAAATGATTTTATCGACGAATTCAATTTCAGAAACGCCGGCTTCTTTCGCTTTTTCTTGGATTTTTTGTCCGTGTTCATCTGTTCCTGTTAAGAAGTAAGTGTCAAAGCCTTGTAGTTTTTTATAGCGAATCATTGCATCGCTGGCTACGGTTGTATAGGCATGACCAATGTGTAAGTTGCCACTTGGATAGTAAATCGGTGTGGTTAAGTAAAATGTTTTCTTGTCTTCAGCCATGTTGGGCTAAGCCTCCTTGAAATTGTTTAAAGATAGGCATAGTATACCATACCTACGCAAAAAATACGAGAAGTGAAAACTAAATGAAAACATTGTGGAGGGTGCTAAATTGTGCTGAGATTTAGTTTTGGACTTTCTGGAGTTTGGTTAGTGCTGATGATTTCTGAGAATCCTTGCGGATTCTTTTTATAATCGCTGTTACGGGGCACCGGTGCAAGCCTGTAGTCTTGCACCTTCGAAGCTTCAAACGCGGAGTACGGGAATTGTCCCTACTCCGCGTAATTCTTCTTCGATGCGATTCCCCGTTACTGCGATTATAAAATCCGCAAGCTTCTCCGAAATCATCTATGTAGAAACCCAACTGAATTGAGTTTATTTTTACCGCTCCACAATGGTTTTGGTTTTGCTTCTTGTAATTTTTGCATGCATGGATACTTTGAACAATTTCAGGAGGCGGGCCCGCTGAAGACAAGGAAACTTTAAGGGAGAATAAGAAAAAAAGAGAAGGTGGGGAGACCTTCTCTTAGAATGGAGATAACGAGTTTATTTATTTCTTCTTACGGTTGAGAATCGCGTTGAGGACGACGGCAAGGATGCTGGCCATAACGATTCCGTTTTTGAAGAACATGCTAAATTCTGTTGGGAGGCTATTGAATAAATTACTATTATTAAAGCCGACGCCGACAGCGATTGAGACTGCTGCAATCAGGAAGTTGTGCTCGTTATTTGCGAAATCCACACGAGCGAGCATTTGCATCCCTTGAAGAGATACGAATCCGAACATTACAATCATCGCTCCACCAATGACTGGATCAGGAATGATTTGTGCTAAGGCGCCAAATTTTGGAAGAAGTCCTAATAATAGAAGAAAGCCTGCTGCGTAGTAGATTGGAAGACGTGTTTTGATGCCCGACATTTTCACTAAGCCCACATTTTGAGAGAATCCTGTATATGGGAATGTGTTGAAAACACCACCGAGTAACACGGCTAACCCTTCCGCACGGTAACCGTTGCGAAGACGCGTTTCATTGATTGGATCATTCGTAATATCAGAAAGCGCTAAGTACACCCCTGTCGACTCTACCATGGAAACCATCGCGATAACACACATCATGAAAATCGAAGTGAACTCAAATGTTGGCATTCCAAAGTAAAATGGCGTTGGAACGTGTAAGATTGGTGCTTTGACTACTGGAGCAAAATCTACTAGGCCCATAAATGCCGCAAGAGTTGTACCAATGACTAATCCGATTAAGATAGAAATGGATTTTACGAACCCTTTTGTAAAGATATTGATGAGTAGAATAATGGCAACTGTAATGAGCGACAAGGTCAGGCTACCAGCTGTAGGATCTGGAACATTACCACCCATATTTCCAATAGCAACCGGAATGAGCGTCAAACCGATTGTCGTAATCACAGAGCCAGTAACGATGGCTGGGAAGAATTTTGCCAGTTTCGAGAAGACGCCAGAAATGAGAACGACGAAAATCCCGGACACGATTAGCGCCCCGAACATCGCTCCACTACCATGGTTTTGACCGATGATTGTCAGCGGT
This sequence comes from uncultured Granulicatella sp., assembly GCA_916438765.1. Classification (GTDB taxonomy): domain Bacteria; phylum Bacillota; class Bacilli; order Lactobacillales; family Aerococcaceae; genus Granulicatella. The sequence goes on from CAKAHB010000002.1 coordinate 8,415, forward strand.
GCTACCGATTGGAAGGCTACCCCTAACACGACTGGAAGGCCGATACCGAAGTATTTGTTTAATTGTAATTGTAAAAATGTCGCCAAACCGCACATAAAAATGTCAGTTGAGACTAAGTACGTTAATTGTTCCGTGTTATATCCGAGTGCTTTCCCAATCATCATTGGTACAAGAATCGAACCAGAGTACATAGCTAATAAATGTTGAAGCCCGAGCACCATCGATTGTGAGTGTTTTTCTTGTTGTTGCATTATAAGTCTGCCTCCTTAAATACGACTTGTCCATTTTCAAAACGTTCTAGGCGTGCTAGTGAAAAGACTGGGATGCCTGTTTTTTCTAAGAGGCCACGTCCATCTTGGAATGATTTTTCAATCACAATTCCGATGGCTTCTACTTTCGCGCCAGCTTGTTCGACAATCTCCACGAGTCCTTTTGCGGCTTGTCCATTCGCTAGAAAATCGTCGACGATGAGGACTTTATCCTGTTGGGAAAGATACTTACTTGCGATAGAGACAGTATTTGAGACTTGTTTTGTAAATGAGTAAACTTCAGCAGTGAGGATGCCTTCGTTCATCGTGATGTTCTTTGATTTCTTCGCAAAAATCATCGGAACCCCAAGTGCGTCTGCTGTATAAAGCGCTGGAGCAATTCCAGATGCTTCAATCGTTACAACCTTTGTAATACCAGCGTCCTTAAACTTATCCGCAAAGACTTTTCCAATCTCTTTCATCAAGTTCAAATCCACTTGGTGAGTCAGAAAAGAATCCACTTTAAGGATGTTTTCGCCTAAAACATAGCCATCTTTTAGAATACGTTCTTCTAATGTTTTCATAAGTCCTCCTTAAAAATAATCGACAGAAATAAATGCAACTCCAACTCGGTTCAAAAACCGTACATTCTTAAACCATTTGTTAGGATAGTTATGATTTTACTGTTTTTATTTTGAAAAAGCAACTGTTTAACGTGTTGTTTTGTATATTTTTACGAACGATATACATCAACCGAGCTCGTAACGTTCATTTTTTTAGACATGAGAGCACAAAAAAACGAGCAGGAAAACCTGCTCGTCTAAAATTTACGTTTTAATTATTTTTCTTCAGCTTTTTTATTTGTTACAAATACGATTGCACCAATTGTAGCGAAGATTGCTGATAATACCCAGTAAGCGTCACGAATTGAACCAGTGTTTGGTAATTCTGGGCTTGGAGTAGTAGTTGTTGTTCCAGGAGTTGGAGCCACTACTGTAGTTGTATTACCTGTTGTAGAACCTTCTGTTGTTGCAGCTGTAGTTGAAGCTGTTAGTTGCTGTTGTCGTTGTTGCTACAGTTGTTGAAACTGTTGAAGATTCTGTTGTTGTAGTTGCTGCAGTTGTTGCAGCTGTTGAAGATTCTGTTGTTGTAGTTGCTGCAGTTGTTGCAGCTGTTGTTGACTTCTGTTGTTGTTGTAGCAGCAGTTGTTGCAGCTGTTGTTGACTCTGTTGTCGTTGTAGCTGCAGTTGTTGAAACTGTCGTAGCTTCTGTTGTTGTTGTAGCTGCAGTTGTTGATTCTGTAGTAGATTCAGTTGTTGTTGTCGCTTCAGTAGTTGTTGTAGTTGGTTTGTTTGAAGTATTCACAACTTTGATCACGTTTGAATCATCAATTTTCTCAACTTTTGAAGTATATCCATCAGGAGTGTTTACTTCTTCTACTGAGTACTCAATTTTCTTACCGTCTTTAATACCAGGTAAGTTCGTGAATTCTGCTTTCCAGTCTGACCCTTTTGTTAAAGTCTTAGTCATACCGTCTAATTTTTGACCATTAGCTACTAATTGAACTGTGATGTCTTTACGGTCTGCTTCGCTATCGCCAACCCATTCTTTTTGAACTGTAACTGTTGTGTCACCAGTCACCCAGAATTTCAATTCTGTGTTGTTCCAGAACGCTGGATCTTCTTGTGGAGTTGTGATTTCGTCAGATTTCAATGTAGCGTTGTTGTCTACACGAATTGTAGTCTTAGGAATTAATGTTTGGTATTCAATGATTAATTCTTCGTCTGTAGCTGTTTTGAAAACATCGCTTACGTCTGATAAGTTCACAGTGAATCCATTTCCGTCTGCATCAAATTTAACATGCTTCCAGAAATCCCAACCTGAAGCAACTACTTGTCCACCTTTTCTTAATGTGAATGATGGTTTTAAGTAAGTTCCCACAAAGAATTCACTTGCTGCATGGTTCGCAGCTGGAGCAAAAGTGATTTTAGAGTAATCTACCGCTGGAGCTTGAATGCGGTCTGTTACCACTGGATTTGTTAAAGCTTGTTTTTTGCCATCTCCGTTAATACGGATGAACCATTTAGTTAAGTAGTAGTCATCTCCGACATTCATCCATGCATAGTTTTCAGATGCATCTAATTTGAATTGTTTAGATACATAGTCCCCTGTAAGGTTGTATTTATTAATTACAGATTCAAATACGCCAGGACCGTCAGGACGTGTGATGACTACTGATTCAGAACCTACTTTTGAAGTCGCTGTTTTGTTTCCAGGGTTTCCTGGAGTGTTATCCCATTCCGCTTTGTATGAGAATCCACCTTTTACGTTTTGGTTCATTGATTCGATTGCTTTTTTGAAAGTAAAAGTAATCTTTTTGCCTGTCATCGAAACAGTCGCTACTTCAGCACCATTTGCTTGTAGTGATTGTGTTGCGATTTCAGTGATGTTGACACCTTCTGGAGCATCGATTGTGAAAGTATCTCCCTCTTTAACAGATTTACCTGTTAAATCCCAGTCGAAAGAAAATGTTACCTTTTGACCAGCTGCTGTTGCTTTTAAGTTTGAAACAGTTGGCGTTACTGTCGCTGCATTAACAGGTTGCATTAAAGTAAGTCCTAAAATAGCCCATGCAATCATCGCAACGAATGCCACTGTCTTCTTAAAACTAGATTTCATTTTTTCCCTCCATTCCTTTCTTGGCTCTGTTGCCTCATCTTGTTTGAACGCCCAAAAACGTTGTCCCACGTAATTTAATAGTACGTACAAGCCCATTCCAATCACGAGTGCGATATTTCCTTGTAATTTTTCTCCTGCTCCTTGGAAAAGATACAAGGCTATAGGTTTCGCAACCCCATACGCTAATAAATAACATACGGTCAAGTTAATCGCGAATCGGATAATGGCTTTTGAACTAGTTTCCTTCACTTCGAATGTGTACTTTTTGTTAAGGAAGTAACTAAGGATTCCTCCACATAAGTAGTTCATCGCTGAAGAGACCCAATAATCCATCTGCAGTATATTAAAGCAGAAAAACATAATAGCCGTTCCGAACAATGTATTTATAATTCCAACGACGATAAATTTTAAGAACGTCTTATCAAATATTTTGAGTAGTTTATTTTTCAAATTGTTTCCTCCAAATTTACCCTCATTGGGTATATTATACACCTGTTTTCACAAAAAAGCACAACTTACGAACAAAAAATTTCATAAGTTGTGCCATTAATTTTCTAACTATTTCCAAAGATTACTCTTCTTCGTCTTCTTCGTCGAAATCTTTGTCTAAATCTTCGTCGTCGATGATAATTAAATCTTCTTCCACGCTTGCTTCGTCTTCTAAGTCTTCATCAGCACCTAGTTCGTTCAAGTCAGAACGGTAAGCATCGATTTCGTCTTCCTCTTCCACATCATCGTCAAGATCCACATCGATATCGTCGTCTAAGTCATCGCTATCAAGGTCTTCGTCATCGATAAGCTCTTCATCTTCTGGATCATCATCGTTGTAATCGATAAGATCATCGCTACCGAACGCGTTAACTTTCTTACGTTTCTTACGAGGTTTCTTCACTTCTTCGTCTTCCATAGATGTTGCAATTTCTTCATCGATAGAATCGATTGGATACCAAGCGCGTAATCCCCAACGGTTATCTCCAAGTGAGATAAAGCTTCCGTCGATATTTAAGTCTGTATAGAAGCGAGCCATACGTGATTCTAACGCTTCGTCGCTTAATTCCATGTATTCTTGAATTTCTACTAATAATTGGTTGAAATCTAAAACTTCATTCTTAGCTTCTAAAATAGCATGCGCTACTTCGACCATTGATAATTCGTTTTTATTAATGCCATCGAGTTTCTTTAATTCCAATGGTTACACTTCCTTTCCGGTTCATCTTAAACAGTATAGCACAGATTCTTCATATTGTGCTACTTTAGAGATTTTTTTATGCATTTTCCCCTGTTTGTAAATGGAACGTCACAAGCGAGCTTGTAATCAGCTGTCTTTGTTGGAATAACTGATATTCTAAAACTACTAGCACCGTCTCTTCGGCTTCTTCCACGTGTAGTTGTTTTGTCTGAATATCAAAATGCATTTGACGACCAGCACCTAATTCATAAATCCCTTTCGTCGCCTTTGTTTTATTAAACTCCATCTTACTACGCGCATCGCCTTGACGATGAAGTGTCACATGCGGCATTTCGCCTGTTGTATCCACTTCGACTTTCACACGTGTATTTGTTTCATCCTCTACATAACTAAGCACAAAACCAGAGTCCTTGCGAAGACGCGTCGCATCCGCAAGCATACGCTGCTTCATCGTTTCCCCGCCTTGACTTAATACCGTTTCAATCGTTAACTTCACATTCCATCCCCCTCTCAAATATGTTCCTTCTCCCTTTCTGGATTTTTAGCGGGCAAGCAAACTCCGCTTTGCAAACCCCTATTCCAAAAAGGTTCGTGATTTCTAAAATTCTATGATGTCGGAGAATTTTCGGAACTTTTTGGGAGGGAGAACCTTTCGGATGTTATAAAAACAGTTATGGGAATTCGTATTAAATGCGAATTAGAGGGCGTAAGGAAATTTTCCCTACGCCCTCTTTGAGGCTTTAAAGGTGAGAGACCATAGGCTCGAACCGGTACCTCATAACAGTTTTTATAACAGCAATCCGAAAGGATTCGAAACCCCAAAGAGGAGAAAAAATTCGTAGCCATCAAACATAATTTATTGTATTAATATTTCGCTAACTCTTGTTGTAATAGTTGGTTTACAACGCCAGGGTTTGCTTTCCCTTTCGTTTGCTTCATAATCTGCCCAACTAAGAATCCAACAGCACGGTCTTTACCATTCTTGAAGTCTTCAATCGACTGCGCATTGTTATTTAACACATCTTGAATAATCGGTAATAACTGAGCAGGATCACTCAATTGAATCATACCGTGTTTTTCAACAACGCCTTTTGCAGTTCCGCCTTCTTCTGCTAATAACAAGAAGACTTTCTTCGCTAATTTCGAACTGATTGTTCCGTCTGCGATTAATTGAATCATTTCTGCTAAGCTTTCTGGCGTTAACTTCAAGTCTTTCAATTCTAATTTCTTGCTGTTCATGTGCGCTGAGATGTCACCCATTAACCAGTTTGACGCTTGTTTAGGATCTGCACCAGCCGCAACTGTTGCATCGAAGAAATCAGACATTTCTTTTGTTAATGTTAATACCATTGCATCATATTCTGGTAAGCCAAATTCGCTCACGTAACGTTCACGACGTTTGCTTGGCATTTCAGGAATTGACGCACGAACTTCTTCAATCCATTCATTTGAAATATGGAAGTTTGGTAGGTCTGGTTCTGGGAAGTAACGGTAGTCACTTGAACCTTCTTTAACACGCATTAAAATCGTTTGACCAGTCGCATCATCAAAACGACGTGTTTCTTGTAGGATTTCTCCTCCATTACGTAGAACGTTCGCTTGACGAACTTCTTCGAACGCTAACCCTTTACGTACGTTGTTAAATGAGTTTAAGTTTCAACTCTGTTTTTGTACCGAATTTTTCTTGACCATAAGGACGAATTGAAATGTTCGCGTCACAACGCATTGAACCTTCTTCCATCTTCACATCAGAAACACCCGTAAACATGATGATTTGACGAAGTGCTTCAAGGTACGCATACGCTTCTTCAGGAGAACGCATATCTGCTTCTGATACGATTTCAATCAGTGGAGTTCCTTGACGGTTTAAGTCCACATAAGAGAATCCGTCTGTTCCGTGCGTATTTTTACCCGCATCTTCTTCTAAGTGGACACGTTCAATACGAATACGTTTTGTTTGTCCTTCTACTTCGATATCAATCCAGCCATCATGACCAATTGGGTAATCGAATTGAGAGATTTGGTACGCTTTTGGATTATCAGGGTAGAAATAGTTTTTACGGTCGAATTTTGTATCTTGAGAAATCGTACAGTTCAACGCAAGAGCTGCACGCATCCCGAATTCTAACGCACGTTTATTCACGACAGGCAGAACCCCCTGGATATCCCCAGTCGATGACGTTTGTATTTGTATTTGGTTCCGCACCGAAATGCGCTGGTGATGGAGAGAACATTTTTGAATCAGTTTTTAATTCAACGTGGCACTCTAAACCAACAATTGTTTCAAAGTTCATGTCATTGTTCCTCCTTATAATTGTGGGCGGCGTAAGTAGTAATCATTTGCTTGTTCAAATGCATACGCTGCTTGGTAAATTGTTTTTTCTTGGAAGTAATTTCCGATTAATTGAATTCCGACTGGTAGACCTTCGTTTGTGAAGCCAGCAGGAACTGAGATTGCTGGTAGTCCAGCTAAGTTCACAGGAACTGTTAATAAATCTGCCATGTACATTGCGATTGGGTCGTCGCTGTGTGCGCCTAATCCGAATGCTGCAGAAGTTGTTACAGGTCCTAAGATTAAATCATAGTTTTCAAATACTTTTGCAAAGTCTTGTTTGATTAATGTACGTACTTGACCAGCTTTCTTGAAGTAAGCATCGTAGTAACCAGAACTTAAGCTGAATGTTCCAAGCATGATACGACGTTTTACTTCCATTCCGAATCCTTCAGAACGACTTTTCACGTATAAATCTTCTAATGTTTCTGCTTCTGTTGAACGGTGACCGTAACGGATTCCGTCGAAACGTTGTAAGTTAGAAGAAGCTTCAGATGAAGCGATGATATAGTACGCTGGAATACCGTATTTAGAGTGAGGTAGGCTCACTTCTTCAACGATAGCGCCCATTTCGCGGTATTGGTCAGCCGCTTTTAAGACAGCTGCTTGAACTTCAGGGTCCACACCTTCCGCAAAATATTCTTTTGGTAACGCGATACGCATGCCTTTGATATCGCCTGTTAACCCTTTATGGTAAGCTGGCACTTCTTGGGGCACGCTTGTTGAATCGCGGTGGTCATATCCTGAAATCGCGCTTAATACTAAGGCGTTATCTTGAACGGTACGTGTAAATGGTCCGATTTGGTCTAAGCTTGACGCAAAGGCAATCAAACCGTAACGAGAAATACGACCATATGTTGGTTTCATCCCAACAATCCCTGTGAAACTTGCAGGTTGGCGAATAGAACCACCTGTATCTGAACCTAGAGACGCTAGCACTTCACCAGAAGCAACTGCAGCGGCAGAACCACCTGAAGATCCACCAGGCACTTTTGTTAAGTCCCAAGGATTTTTTGTTTTCTTGAAGTAAGAAGTTTCTGTTGAACCACCCATGGCAAATTCGTCCATATTTAATTTACCAACGTTAACCGCACCTTCTGCTTTTAATAATTCCATAACGTGCGCGTCGTAAATTGGGTTGAAGTCTTCCAACATACGGCTTGAAGCAGTTGTTAAAAGGTCGCGAGTGACGATATTGTCTTTAATCCCGATTGGAAGACCTTGAAGAGAAAGCTTCCTCGCCGTAGCCTTTTGCGTCAGCAGCGGCTGCTTGTTGCAGTGCTTCTTCTTCATTCAATGTCACGAACGCTTCTACTTTAGGTTCTAAAGAGTGGATACGCTCGAATGTTTCTTTTGTTAATTCCACAGAAGTGAATTCTTTATTACGAAGACCTTCGTGAAGCTCAATTAATGTTTTGTTTTCAATAATACTCATGCTTCACCCTCCTCGTTTTCACCCATAATTGCAGGCACTTGAATAAATCCATCTTCACTTGTTTTTACATTACGCATTAGCAAGTCGCGGTCTGTTCCTTTTTCAGCAACGTCTTCACGCATCACATTCACTAATGGATATCCGTGAGTTGTGACAGGCACACCCGTTGTATCTACTTCGTTTAATTGTTCCACCATATCAATGATATCGCTCATTTGTTCTGTAAAATGAAGGATTTCATTGTCGGCAAAAGTTAGCTTTGCAAGTTTGGCAACGTGTCTAACTTCTTTTTCCTCAATGGCCATGTTTTTTCCTCGCTTTCAAAATCAATACTTTTCTATTTTAAAAGGCACTTCTGCCTCCGTCAATGTTAATCAAAGATATGGTAGGTGAAAACTCCCTGTGACATATCTTGCAGTAAGAATGCCTCCACTCCATTAATCGAACTAATGCGAACTTCTACCGGTGTTGTTTTCGGTAAGTATTTATTCGCAACATCTGTTACGTGCTGTGCTAAAGCGATAATTTCTGATTCACCATAGAATTGCGTCATGATATTCACGACCATCTTCTTAGCCACATTATCTTGATACATCACGCGAGCCGTTACCCCTGAGAGGTTCGGAAAGAAGTTTTGCACTTCTGTTCTGAAGTTTTCAAACGCTGTTGACTCTTCTGTCGCAGATTCGTTCACTAATGGGAGCACGACTACTTTTTGGTTCACGTTTGACCAGTTTGTAATCTCTGTTCCTTCTACTGAAGTCGCTTCAAGAACGTATACCCCGCCGCCGATATCATCTTTAGACGTTTGACGGAACACTCCGAACACGATTGGCACAGCCTTCAATGCATCGTTTTGACGCAGTCTTGTAAGAATTGTGTTGGCAATCGCTTTGGCTTGTTCGATCATCGCTTCGTTTGAGATTTCTGTTTCAGCGTCTTTGCCGTCATTCGTGTAGTAATCCACACTGTTCATGGCAATCCCGATACTAATTCCACCTAATTCAAAGTTGTTTTCCGTTTGAATCATGTAGTCTTGTTCAAGGATTTGTGCTAAATAAATTGGCGCACGACCTGTTGGAGATGTATCTCCGTTATCGGCAGGATTTAACCCGTCTGGATTTATCACTCTTACGCGCAATCCATTTTGCAGTTGTTTCCGCGTCGATGATTTGGCCTTCTCTGAAGAAGTATTGGTTCGTTGGGAACACACTTCTTGAAAGGTCAATCAAGCCTGTTTCGAAGTTCTTTAAGTTGAACCCTGTATTTAAGCTTAATGTCGCACCGCGATTTTGGCTCACTTCGTATTTACCATTTGTGATAAGTGCGCGGTAAAAATTGTTTGATAATTGATTTGTTGTTGATTGTACTACTTTTGTATTGGAATCTTTATTGGTATTCGTGCTAGGTTGATTCGCTCTTGTAACGTCTGCACAGGCAGCAAGCGAAATCACACTGGCTAATCCAAGTAATCCCAATCGTAATTTCTTTCTCATGTGACATCCTTTCTATGCAAGAGAATCGAGAAACTGTTGCTCACTCCACACTTCGATACCGAGGTCATTGGCCTTCGTTAATTTACTTCCGGCAGAATGACCCGCAATCACCACGTCCGTTTTCTTAGAAACGGAACCGGTCACTTTCGCACCGAGCGATTCGAGCTTTTCTTTTGCATCTTGTCTTGTTAATTGTTCTAAAGTCCCTGTTAATACGACCGTCTTTCCGCTGAGGGCGTGTCCTGAGGCAGCTGAGTCGTCTTTTGTCACTCCAAGATAGGTCATATTCACACCGCTATCTTGCAATTCTTGAATTAATTCTTGAACAGATGGTTGTTCAAAATAAGTTTTTACACTATAAGCAATAATATCACCTAAACCATCAATTTCCAACAATTGTTCAATGCTCGCTTCTTGCAGAGCCGTCATCGTTTTAAAATGTTGCGCTAATTCTTTCGCAGCCTTGGTTCCAACATGACGGATTCCAAGCCCTGTTAAGAGGCGCTCGAGCGAGTTTTCTTTACTTTTCTCGATGGCTTCAAGGATATTTTCTGCACTTTTTTGTTGCACTTTATCTAAAGCTAACAATTGGTCTAGTGTTAATTTATATAAATCTGCCACATCCATGACAAGCCCTTCTTCAAAAAGTTGCTTGATGACACGTGGCCCAATTCCACTCATATTCATCGCATTACGAGAAACAAAGTGGCTCAACCCTTCTGTCAATTGAGCAGGACATTTTGGATTCAAGCAGCGAATCGCTACCTCTTCTTCCAAATGCTCTAATTTTTCATGACAGACCGGACAAGTCGTTGGAAATTCGTAAGGCTTGCTCGTTTCTGGACGTTTCTCTAAAATCACGCGTGTGACTTCAGGGATAATATCTCCTGCCTTATGAATCACAACCGTATCTTCCAAGCGAATGTCGCGCTCTTTAATCAAATCGATATTATGCAAGCTCGCACGGCGTACCGTCGTTCCTGCTAATTGAACAGGATCCATCACCGCAGTCGGTGTCACCACCCCTGTACGGCCAACCGTCCACTCGATATCGCGGACTACGGTTTGTGCTTCTTCTGCTGGGAATTTATACGCAATCGCCCAACGTGGTGCTTTCACCGTAAATCCAATTTCTTCTTGGGCAGCAAGTCATTCACCTTAATGACCATGCCGTCAATTTCGTATGGTAAATCTGGACGTTTTGCAGCAATCGTCTCGATATAATTCCATACTTCATCAATCGTTTGGCATTTTAAACGTTCTGAATTTGTGACAAAACCAATCTCTGCCATTTTCTCTAATAGCTCTTCTTGTGTTGAAACGTTTAATTCTTCCACGCTTGGACTGCTGTAAAGAAAGACCGACAAGTTTCGCTTCGCCGCAATTTTTGGATCGAGCTGTCGAAGACTTCCCGCCGCCGCATTTCTTGGGTTGGCAAAGACTTCGAGTCCTTCTTCTTCACGAGACTCATTTAATGCCACGAAAGATTTCTTCGGCATATAACATTCTCCGCGCACTTCGATGTTCCAAGGTTCTTTTAGAGAAAGCGGCACAGATTTAATCGTACGGACATTCCCCGTTACGTCTTCTCCTGTCGTTCCATCTCCACGAGTCGCTCCGAGTACAAGCTTACCGTTTTGATATGTCAACGCGATAGAGAGTCCATCGATTTTCAATTCACATACATATTCAATCGCACGGTTCGTTAATTTACGAAGACGCGCATCGAATTCTTCCCAAGTCTTCTTTTGAGAAAGCATTTGAAAGGCTGAGCATTGGATTCGTGTGTGTCACCTTCTGGAATTGATCGAGCACTTCTCCACCCACACGTTGCGTAGGCGAATCAGCCGTCACGAATTCCGGATGTTCAACTTCCAGCGCCACTAGTTCATGATAGACCTTGTCGTACTCCGCATCGGTTGCGGTAGGCTTATCTTCCACATAATACTCATGACTCCAACGATTTAATTGTTCTTTTAGCTCTTCAATTCTTTGTTGAATCGTTGTACTCATCTTCATCCTCTATTCTTCGATTTTTTCGATTGGGGCAAAACTTGCAAGGAGTCGTTTAATGCCCATTCCTGCAAAGGCCACGTCTAACTCTTGACGGTCCCCTTCACCGGTAATACGGACAACGGTTCCTGTTCCCCATTTTTTATGCGACACTTTCATGCCCACAGTCCAGCCATCTGTCGAAGACGTGCTTGATGCTTGATGCTTGTCTGCACGTTGAATGCGTGCTGGTGTCGTTTGTTTCTTTTGTAAATAACCACCGCCATTAGACGATTGGCTACTTGAGCGATAGCGGTCAAAAAGTCCTCCGCCACCTGCTGATGACGTAGACTGAGAGGTGCTATGTGTGCCATAAGATGACGTTTGGCTACGCGTTCCATAAGAAGATTTCGAATCGTTCGTATAGAAGCTACTTGAGTAATAAGAATCACTCACCGTTACGCCTTCTTTTTCAAATAAGCTATCATCAATTTCTTGCATGAATCGTGACTCACGATAGTTTTGTGTCTTCCCGTAAAGAAGTCGTGAGTACGCACGGGTCATAAAGAGTTTCTTCTCGGCACGGGTAATCCCTACATAAGCCAAGCGACGTTCCTCTTCTTCGCCATCTTCTTGCAACGACCGCCCTGACGGGAAAATCCCGTCTTCCATTCCAACAAGGAAAACAACAGGGACTCAAGCCCTTTTGCCGCATGCAAGGTCATTAATGTAATTTGAGAAGCGCTCGTTTCTTCTTCGCTTTCCATATCCGTCACTAGTGACAAGTCTGTTAAGAATTGGACGAGCGGTGATTCTTCAGCCTCTGTATCAAGTCGTTGTTCTTCGAACTCTTTGGCTACAGAAAGGAACTCGCGCATGTTATCGATACGCGCATCGGCTTCCATGGTACGCGCTTGTTCAAGGGCTGTAATATACCCTGATTTATTCATCACTTCTTCGATTAGGTCCGTTAATGTGACAAATTCTTGCATCTTCGTTAAGTCGGCAATGAGTTGTGCAAAATCAGCTAAGCCTTTGCCTGCTTTTCCAGAAATGCCGTTTAATGGACTTCCAGCTGCTTCTAAAAGGGAGAAGCTATGCATTTCGGCAAAGAGAAGCGAGTTTTTCAATACTCTTATCTCCAATCCCGCGTTTTGGTGCATTCACCACGCGTCTGAAACTAAAATCGTCCGTTGGGTTCACTAAGAGTCGTAAGTAGGCAAGAAGGTCTTTAATTTCCATGCGCTCATAGAAGCGTTGACCTCCGACCATCTTGAACGGCATATTCGCCTTTAGTAAATCTTCTTCGAGGGTACGTGACTGCGCATTACTTCTGTAAAGCACCGCAAAGTCGCTGTAGTCGTACCCGTCGAGATTCACCATTTTTTGAATCGTACTGATGACATAACGAGATTCGTCATATCCAGACTGTCCGCAGTAATACGTGATTTTTTCACCCGCTTCATTGTCTGTCCACAACTCTTTCGGCTTACGATTCACATTGTTTTCGATGACTTGGTTGGCTGCTTTTAAGATAGTCTTTGTTGAACGGTAATTTTGTTCAAGGAGAACCACTTTTGCATCTGGATAATCTTGTTCAAATGACAAGATGTTCTCCATATCGGCTCCACGCCATCCGTAAATACTTTGGTCGGCATCCCCTACAACACAGATATTTTTGAATTTATCTGCAAGAAGTTTCACCAATAAGTATTGCGCATGGTTTGTATCTTGATACTCATCCACGTGGATATAGTGGAATTTTTGTTGGTAGTAATCCAACACATCTTGATGTTCTTGGAATAATTTAACGGTCAACATGATGAGGTCATCGAAGTCTACCGTCATATTTTTGCGCATTTCTGCTTGATATTCTTTATAACATTTCGCATAAATTTGGCTCACGTAGTCCAAATGCTTCTTCGCAAATGTTTCAGCGTCTTCGAAATTATTTTTTGCATTACTGATAGTTGCTAAAGCTCCACGCGGCTCGTAGCGTTCCGTATCGATATTCAACTTTTGCATAATTCGTTTCATCGCTGAAAGCTGGTCGCCTGAATCGATAATCGTAAACGACTTAGCTAAACCGATACTCTCACAGTCGCGACGAAGGATACGCACGCACATCGAGTGGAAGGTTGATACCCACATATCTTGTGCCTGTTCTCCGACAAGCGCCGCCACACGCTCTTTCATCTCGTTGGCCGCTTTATTCGTAAACGTAATCGCTAAAATATTCCACGGTTGTACCGCTTCTTCTGCCAAAATATAGGCCATGCGGTGGGTTAACACACGCGTCTTCCCACTCCCCGCGCCGGCCATGACTAGAAGTGGCCCTTGCGTATGCATGACCGCTTCTTTTTGGCGAGGGTTCATTCCCTTAATTAAATCACTCGAATTTTTCACAACTCTGTCCTTTCGTAAAGGTTATTGAACGTTGAAAAATAAGTCTGTTACTTCAATTTCTCTAAGTAAATCCACACTTGAAGCTCCGCGTAGTCGAATCACACCAAGCACGTCAGTTGGGCGTTTTGGTGTTAATTGGAAGAACTCGAAGTCCCATTGTGGTTTCAATAACGTTAATAAACTTGCTTTTTCCATCATCGATTCGTAAATTGGCACGATGATCATTTCTTCTTTGATTTCTTTGTATTCGATTGGCAATCCTGTTGCCACGCGCACAAGAATTTCAGACATGCTATGACCTAAGAAGGCGCTGCTGAATTGTTGCTGCACGAGTGGTAATTGGTTAACCCCATCCACGTAGAAAATACCGTTATTTCCCATCTTCACTTGAATCGAAAGAATGGTCGTTCCAGATAAGTTATCCATAATCTTGAAGGCAATGCGTTTCAATTCTTGGACCCATTCTGGATTTAGGCGACGAGAGACGATACTGTATTTTAATTTACTCGTGATGTAGACATCTTCTGAAATCGGTAGTACTGTCACGCGGTCTTCGTAGTCACGCACGACAGTTACTGTGAATGACGTTGCGCTGGAACGAAGGCTGTTAACATACATGGTCCTTCTTCCAGTTTTTCAAGAACGCGCTCTTCGAAGTCTTCATCGTAGAGTTCTAACTTTTCTTCCACGCGATTCTTCACAAGATTGCTTTCTAAATACGCTGGAACGCCGATGCTTTGGACAATCGAAGGTAATTCGCCGACCGTTGTCACTAAACTATATGGTGCAAGGTTAATCGCATGCGTGTCTAAGAATAATTTTTCAACCGTACGATTTTGCGAAATTTCTGCTAGTTCAAATGATTGATAGTAGCGAGTTTTGCTGCTAATTTCATATAACACATCAACCGGCACTAAGTTTGTTAATAATAAAACCGTGTCTACTTTTTCTGCGAAATCTAATAACGCTTCACGATCTTTGTAAGAAGAGACGATTTCATATTCAGCCATCGAAATAGCCGCTTCGTTCGATTGGTGATAGCAGTACACAACGTACCCCATTTTTCTTGCTTCGCGAGCGATAGATGCAACTTGCTCATCTCCACCGATAATTCCGATGATGGCTCCTGGTAATAACTGACTCATTTATATCCTCTCCTTTTACTGAACCGTTTGAACGTTACGAACTTTTTCGTACGGACACGGTTGTTTCTTCTGTTGGTAATTGATCGTATTTATATAATTCATGCTCTTCAATCATTTGAATAAGCTTTTGTGCATAGGTTGGGTCGGTCGCATACCCTGCATCTTGCAAGGCTTGTGCTGCTTGCTTGTAGTTTCTAGCCCCTAGCACCTTGTGGTAGAGCGTTGGGTCCCAGTCCACGCCGTACGCTAATAGTTGCGCATGGGCCTCAACTGATTCTGCCCAGCTTTCATACACGCGAAATCGTCCGTTAATCGTAATCCATGTGTTGTTCACGAATTCTGCGGTTTCTAGGATGACATTTGGTTCAGTAGCAGACCCTTTCACGCCGTATAAATTATAATATTTACTTGCTAATAAACTCTCTCCCCAGTTCGATTCAAGAATCGCTTGCGCTAAACTCACGCTTGGCAACACGCCGTAGTCTTTATACGCTTGTTGCGCCGCTGGGATGAGTACTTTTAAAAATTCATCTTGTGTCACGTGTATTTCCTGTGGCTCGGATTTATGTTCAGATAACCATGTGATGGTCCCGGCCAAAAGAACGCTTGCTACAGCTACGATGAGAAGTCCCGTCAATTTCGATAATGACTTGAACCACTCGACAAGATGAAAGACGAATTTATTTTTTCTTTTCTTTCTTTTCGCCACAGTTTCACCACTTTCTTTATCTTTTCAATTTTATCATAAAATGGCCTATAAAAAAATGGATACCCCCTTGTTTCCAAAGAGAGTATCGCATTCATTTTGCAAACTTCTATTCCTCTAAAGTAGATTCTGGAACAAACGCATTTTTGCTATATTCCAAATACTTTTGTTGTGCTTTTTTCATCATGCATCCATTCAAGGAGCGCTTGTTTTTTTCGTACCGATTTGTTTATGGGTAATTCCTACCACACGAATCTCAATAATATCTTGGTAACTCCAATGACCATATGTCGTAGCCACGCGTAAAATCGTGACATTTTCTTTGAATTTGCCCTTGCTGACAGCAGCCGTCTTCCAATCCACGCGAACATTTTTCTTGACGAATCCATCGACTCGCAATCGCCACCTTCAAGCGTAAATATTCAGCCACTGGGTCTGAAGCGACTTCCGGAAGCACGTCGGCATTTCTGGCCACTTTATTGGCAAGCATCCACTCATAATCCGTAAACAGGCGTGCGATTTTTTTGCAGATTTTCTGCCTTCAATCCACGTTCCCCGTTCTTCCATCTCGTCCAACTTTGGCCACTAATCCCCAATTCTTCTGTATAAAATGCCTTTTCTGAGACATAACGTTCTCTAACAGCGTTCACTACAATTAATACAAATGCTTCATGCATCTTCATCACCTCTTGAACACATTGTACACCTATTAGGGTGCATTATTCAATAACTCTACCATTTTTTTAACACATATATTATAATAGCGATATCTAAAAAAAGCAGAGGTGAGAGCGTGCCACAATCGTCAAATAATCCATTCCATATCGGACTTCGTACTTTTTAAAACAGCCGTATCTGTATTTATTTGCGTGGTTCTCTTTAGAATCTTACATCGTGGTTCACCGATGCTAGCAGCCTTGTCTGCTATTTTCAGTTTGCGAACTGACCATCAGCAAACGTTTAAATTTGCACTTTCTCGTTGTATCGGAAATACAACAGGCGGGGTCGTAGCTATTCTTTTATTCTACGTAAGAGCTGTTCTCCCATTTCCTGAATATACCGATTTACTGCTCGCTCCTGTCGGAATTGTAATCATTATTTTATTCTGCAATCGATTTAATAAAACAGGCGTTATTAACTCATGCGCCACTTTCCTTGTTATCTTCTTCAACGTAGAAGCAGGACAAAATACTGCGTATGCAATCCAACGGATTCTCGATACAATTATCGGAGCACTCATTGCGATTGGGGTAAACCACTTACTACCAAATCCACATCTGAAAGAACAACAATCTTAAAAATACAAAAGAGTTCTACCACACTGGTAGAACTCTTTTTTGTACTGTTTTTTTATTTCATACGCATCATGCCGTACATACGTGTATCGATAAAGAACACATCATCCTTCACATCAATTGTTTTAGAAAGAAGGATGTCTTTTGTCTGCATCGATTGCACACGTAGCGTTGGTTTGCCATCGACTAGAGTGATCATCACAAGATTCCCTTTATTCAAGTACACTTGTGGTGCATAGACATCTGTTTCCGTTGTAAATGCTTCTTCTAATTTCTGCGAACCTGCATTAAGAACATAGTATTTAGTCTCATTATTTTTGCGCTCACTTGCCTTCACATACGTATCCGACCCAGTGAATGCAGGCACCTCATCTGCCAACGCAATATATGCTTTGTCTCCTACTGTGTATAGAATCGATTGTACCGCACTCATGCCCTGTTCAGGTCTGATTTCTGTAAACTTCTCAGTCTCAGCATCAAAAGTCATTAAGCGGAATTTTTCATCTCTTGAATACATACTCTTAAACAGCAGCACTTGCGGGTCATACATGCGAGAGCTCTTAGCTTCTCCCCATGCAATCGAAGCGTATTCCTCTGGTAATTTCACGCGTTTTGCCGGAGTTGTTGCTCCCGTTTCTAAGTTCACAGTGAATGTTACTAAGAAATAGGTTGGTGCTTTCGAGCCTCTATTTTCATACTCAGGCATCGGAACCACTCCATACACCGTGTTGCCTTTTCTATAGAAAGTGACATCCGTTATAAAATGACTATCGTCCCCGCGCACTTCTTTAGGAATCGGAACCGATACAGTTGTGACCTTCTTCGTCTCTTTATTAATGATACTAAAATTCACTTTTGGATCTGTTGTGCTTTCAAAGCTATAAGTCAAGCCGTATAGAAGGTCATACCCCTTAAACGCCACCAGATTGTCATAATTTGGACGGTCTGTAAAAGAAAAGTCTGCCAATCTCTTTTTCGTTTGGAAGTTGTAGGCATTCTCGGAAAATCCAACACGTTTTACGTCTCCATCTAAAAGTGCATACTCTGCGCCCTTAGACGACGTCAAATCATCTGTGGAATACGACATTTCAAAGGTTGCTCCGTCGACTAATTTTTTCTCTTCATCGGTTAATTGAATCGATACTGGAGCAGGCTTCACTTCTTGATACGCTGCGTGCCCAGCTGTTGCTAGAAACACAAGTCCACTAAAGGCAAATACTGCTGTTGCAAATTTACTTGATTTCATGATAACCCCTCCTTACACACTAACCTTATGATTTAATAAATAATCGCTTAGTAGCATATTTAAAACAATCCAAATGAGCATGCTACCGATTAA
Organism: uncultured Granulicatella sp.; assembly: GCA_916438765.1. Classification (GTDB taxonomy): domain Bacteria; phylum Bacillota; class Bacilli; order Lactobacillales; family Aerococcaceae; genus Granulicatella. Next base: position 26,677 of record CAKAHB010000002.1, read on the forward strand.
AAAGACCATCGCTTCATTTCCAATTAAACGAACGACAAATTGCGTGCGCATAATTAGCGTAAATATCACAACGACGACTAAAATGTAGAGAACAACCGAAGTCACCTTGCGTACATAACCTTTTTTCTCAACCCCAACGACAAGGATGGCGAGTTGGAAAACCGTCACGATGAGCGCTACCCCCATCGTCAAAATGAGAAGAAACTGTACCGCATACTGTGGCACTAGAAGCGGCATCGCCATCGAATTTGTCACAAGCGACCACGGTGTGATGTGGTATTGTGCAAACTCTGGAATAAAGAAGCTTGTGAGGTAGTAGTTTAAGAATACCCCAACCACTTGAACAGCTTGTAAGAAGAACGTAATCACAAGCATCGTTAATAATTTAGCCCAGTAGATTCCAAAACGTGATCCTGGAAGCATGAGCAGACGGTAAATGAACGAGCCTTTGCTACTCCATTCCTTCGACCAAATCACTGCCGCGTAGACCAGAATCGCTGATCCAGCAAAGAACACTGGAAGTCCAATTGCGAGTTGATCCAAAACGATTTCTTTCACCATATCAGAACTCACAATGCGCAATTGTCCGGTTAGTAACCCCGTCGTCGCAAGTGTCTTCAGCTTCAACCCTAGTTGCAATAAGATTTGAAGCAATGCCACCACGAGGATGAATCCTTTCGCTTGGCCGATATTATAAAGCGTTAAATTGATGACTTTCTTCATGGTAAGTATACCTCCCTCATCACATCGACAATGGACTTGCCCTCTTCTTCACGCACTTGCTCTGGATAGAATTCCTTCACAACGCGTCCTTCATTGAGAAGTACTGCTTTGTCGACGATATACTCAATATCATTAATTTCATGCGTTGTAATCAATACGCCACGTCCATCGAGTAGGTCGCTCGTAAAGACACGCGCGATTTCTTCACGTGTAAACACATCGATTCCTGAAAATGGTTCGTCCATCAAGATGTAGTCTGTATCCAGCCCCATCCCTAGAAGCAAGTTCAGTTTAGCGACATTCCCTTTCGAGAGTGATCGTACTTCATCCTTTAAATTCAAACGGAAGAAGTCTAATAAATGTCTTTCCTTTTGACGATTCCAGTTCGGATAGAATGTGCGCATAAAATCAATCGCTTCATCCACTGTTTGGTCTGGTGAGATAATCGAACTATCCGTAATGTAGCTCACCTTTTCCGCAAACACTTTACGTGCAGGCATATCATCGATGGAAATTTTTCCTTTATCAAATGGCAACAGTCCTGCAATGCAGTTCATAATCGTTGTTTTCCCAATCCCGTTGACTCCAATAAGAGCCGTCACTTCTCCTTTTTTCGCGTTAAATGAGATGTCATTCAACACTTGTTTCTTTCCAAATCTCTTACTTAAGTTTTGAACAGTTAACATAGTACCGCTCCCTCCTTACAATTGTTTTTTGAGATGTTCGATAACATCTTCTGCAGTTAAGTTGAGAGGTTCAATCGCTGTGGCAAAACTTGCGATGGCCTCATCCAACATTTCTTCTTTTAGTTGCTCAATCCGTTCTACATCTTCTGTCACACGACTCATGACATTATTTCCAGTCGTAATCAACCCCATGACCTCCAATTCATGAAAGGCACGTTGGACCGTATTAGGATTTACTTGCATGGTTTGCGCAAATTCACGCCGACTCGGCAGCTCTTGGCCTGCTTCCATCCTGTGGGAGGCAATTTCCGCTTTGAAATAGGCGATGATTTGCTCGTAGACCGGACTTCTTTTATCAAATACGATCATTAGTAACTCCTTTCTTTGATTCCCTTTCAGTGTATTAACCGGTTAATACACTTACCTTTAACTGTATTATGCGCTTAATACACCTGGATGTCAATAGCGTTTTCAAAAATATTTTTAAAAAATAAAAAAGACGACTCAAAATCGAGTCGTCTCCACGGTTATTGTAATTTTAATTTTACCATTTCTTGTAAGATGAGGTTCGCTAATTCTGCTGCCCCTGTATCGTTTGGATGAATCTCATCATCAAAGAGCCATTCTTTTGTATGCCCTCTGGCGTAAGTTCCCCAATCAATCAAATGAACATTTGGATAACGTTCTGCAGCTGCTTTTAACTGCTCATTTACTTCTTTGGCCCATTTAATTTCATAACCAGCTGTGACTAAGAAAATCTCACGGTTACCTGTCGCTTGAATCAATGCATCGATTTGGGAAGCAGAGAAAGCACCGTTTGAACCAAGGACAAATACCACGGTTTGAGAAAGTTTACCTTGCTGTGCCAACTTTTGAACGATTGGTGTGCTGTAATACAACTGGCGTCCTACTTCTCCATCCACATAAGTGTTCGGGAATACTTCACGAAGTTTGTTCGCAGACGCTAGTAACACTGAGTCCCCCACAAAAGTAATCGGCGTTTGCTTCACTTGCTGTTCCACATTCGCTTTAATTTCATTACTAATCGTCGTTGTTCCTTCAGTTGTTGGCTCGGCTGTTGTCTCTTGTAAGAGCGCTTGGTTTTGACGAATTTTCTCCTCAACCTCTTGTACGGCTGAGTTTTGATTCTTCTCTTGTGCAAATCCAAGACCTGCAAGCCCGATACAAATCACATACATGAGTGAGAACACGAGTCCAAATTGCTTCATGCCTTTTGGAAGATTCGATTTTCCATAGGCCGTTAAATTATACGGACTATGCGCTTGTCCAATCGGAAGAACGAAGCGGTCTCGCTCAAACAGTTGATACGTAATTTCCGCCATCACGAAAATCAACGCAAATTGAATTCCGACAGATAACCACTGTTCATTAATCTCGCGTAAGAACGTTGGCGCGATTAAATGAATCGGATAGAACCATAAGTAGTATGAGAAACTTCTCTTTCCAAAGAACGTAAATCCTTTGAAGCTGAAGAGGTAATGAACCCCCACGCCCTCGCGAATCGTACAAGAGAGAAGAAGCATCATCACAAACGATGAAATAAACATCATCATATAATACACTTCTGCTTGCGTTCCGTTGAATGTTGTAAACATCCAACCTAAAGCTCCTAAACAAATGAGGCTCAATGCGTTTGGAACAACAGAGCCTGATTCTCGCTCAGGAAGTAGTAATTTTCCTTCATGAATGTAACTAAGTAGCGCCCCGAATGTGAAGGAGAACAGACGCGTCGACACTAAGTAGTACACATGAGACGGATCTTGTTCAAACCAATAGAGTGCCGCCATTCCCGCTGCTGACGCGAGCGTTAAGAATGCGAGTAACGCGAACTCCTGCATTCTGAGGAAGTTCAATTTCTTCATCAGATTTCGAAGCAGATACCCTACGATTAATAATTGCACATAAAGGGATACATACCAGAGATGCACAAACGGACTCGGATTCGCCGATTGCACGAAATAAGATTGCTGCGAGAAAATCTGATAATCATTATTCACGAAGAATAATGCCGAAAGCGCCATGCCCCGGATATTGGATAGTAATTGCGGTGCCGCCACGAATAGGAACGCGACCGTCACGATAATCATAAAGAGCATCGGGAAGAACATTCTCTTCAAGCTTCTCACTGGGAAACGCTCTTTATAATCTTCCGCGAATGTTTTGATATTATGCCGGAACGTCAAGTAGCCTCCGACCACTAAAAATCCGTTAACGGCTAAAAAACCGCCCGGTAATAAATGTTGAAAATAATAATACGTAATAATTGCTAGTATAAAAAAACCTTTCAAGCCATCAAATACCGCACTCCGTTTTTTCTCTTTTTGCTTGGGAGGGTGTGGGTGCGTCGGTGCTTGAGAAGGTGTTGTTTGATAATTCATAGTCCCCACTGTTTTTCTCCATTCCTTAAACTCCTATTTATTATAGCTCAAAACCACTACACTTGGATACTAGGAACATTACATTTTAGTTAATTTTAAGAAAACAGTTTCCAGTTGTTTCTAAAACGTGAACAATGGTCCATTTCGTCTATAAAAAAAAGCTAGGCCAACATTTGCCTAGCTTTCTCGCTTTAAATTTTAGTGTTCTGAAGCACCACTTGTTGCATCAACTGCTTGTGCTTGAGCTGGAGCTGAATGTCCGCTATCTGAAGCACCACTTGTTGCATCTGCTGCAGGAGCTGGAGCTGAGTGTCCGCTGTTTGAAGCGCCACTTGTTGCGTCAGCTACTGGAGCAGCACCATTTGCGCTTACTAAACGTTGGCCAGTTGTTTGTAAGTACCAATCTAACCATGGTTTGAAGTCAAATACGATTTCGTTGATTCCAGCATAAGAACCATCAGGATAGTACATTGCTTGGTAGTTGTGTACGTTGATGATTTCTGGTGGAGTGTTTGGAACGATTGTACGGAAGTAATCCACGTTACCTGCACGTAAGTTCGCAATGAGGTATTCCACATTTTTGAATGTACGTGGTGGGTGAACTGTAGATAAACGATTACCAGATTGAGCTGGCACACGTGGAGCCAACATCTTGTTAGCTGGTTTGTTGAAGTTATAGTACAAGAATTGGTTGTTGTCATCGGCATATGTTACTTCAAATGGTAAAGCTTTTAAGAACATATCGATTTGGTCAACCGTTAATAAACCATGGTCTAAGCGCACATAGTCGTTTCCTTGCGCTGCTCCAACGATTTCACTTGCTTTTTCAACCCATTCTGGATCATCTGGGTCTACCCCTTCAATTGTTGTTGAAATAGGGTTTGTACAATATAAATCTTCTGGTGGTGTTGGTAATGGTTTACGTAGCACTTTGACAACCTCCACATATTTCACGAAGTTTTCTAAGCAAGAACGTAAGAATGATACTGTTCCTTCGCTCTTAATATTGCCTTCTTCGTCAAATGCTTCTTTTGCTTTTCCTAATAGGAATTCATTCCCTGGCAATACATATGCGTTTACCCCTGGAGCATCCAAGATTTTACGTAAATGCACTTGCGCACGTGAAGTACCTTGGTCATAGTGAGAAGCTCCCATAATCATTACAGGTTTGTTTTCGAATGGGTGTAAGTTGAATGACATCCATTCTAATGTGCTCTTCAACGCAGCTGTGATTGTGTGGTTGTGTTCAGGTGTAGCGATAATCACACCATCTGCACGAATCAATTTGTTGTACATGTATTGTACTGGGAAACTCTTAGATTGATCTTCGTCTTGGTTGAACATTGGAATATCTTTAATTTCTAAGATTTCAAACTCGAATAAGTCACTGAATTTCTTTTCGATAAATTGTAATAATAAACGGTTATGCGAAAATTCCGCATTTGATCCTACGATACCAATAATTTTCATTTTCTACTGTCACTCCTTATTTTTTTAGAACTGTCCCATGAGAAGTTTTTTTCGCTTCTTTTTTTCACGAGCTTCGTTTGCACGAACTAATTGTTTTGTAATTTCAATGAATAATAAGTAATCTTCGAAAATCTTTTCTAATTTTTTTCAACAGTTGCTGTATCTTTTAAGTTACCTTCTTCGTCGAATGCTTGTAAGGCTTGACCTAATAAGAATTCATCACTTGGTAAAACGCGTGCTTTAATTTCTGGCGCGTTTAAGATTTGACGTAATTGACTTTGTGCACGTGAAGAACCTAATGTTCCGTAAGATGCTCCTGTAATCATGACAGGTTTGTTTAATAATGGGTAGATACCATAAGATAACCATGCTAAGGCGTTCATTAATACAGCTGGGCATGAGTGGTCATATTCTGGTGTACTAATGATGACTCCATCCGCTGCAGCGATTTTATCTGCAATTGCTTGTGCTTCTTGTGGCACTACTTTTGGAGTTGGTTTGTTGAACATTGGAATGTCTTTAATTTCGACTAGTTCAATTTCCGCCTGTTCTGAAAAATGTTTTTGAATGTATTGTAATAGTTGACGGTTTGTTGATTTTTTAGAGTTTGTTCCGACTAAACCGATTAATTTAACCATTTGAGTACTTCCTTTCGAGTAATTGAATCTTTGAAGCAAGTCCTGATGTATAGAAGATACGATCATCTTCCAAAATCAACACAGCTTCGATGTTAGGGTGTTGTTCCACTTCGAATAAGATTTCGTGTGCTTTTTTTCCAAAGAGTCTAGTCGTCCATATCTCACAATCCACGGATTGCTTCGATACAATCGTCAGACTCGCAACGTCTGTTTCTGCTGGATATCCAGTATGAGGGTCCAAAATATGATGGTATTTCTTCCCATCCACTTCTAGCACCCGTTCGTAGACACCTGATGTCACAATCGACTCATCTTGAATCGGAAGAAGCGCCACATTTTCTCCACGCAGGAGTTTAGGGTTTTGAATCCCAATCCACCAATTCCCATCTTCATGATGAACAGCTGGTCCTAGTGTAAGAACATTCCCACCAAGATTTATGAGCGCAGAGGTTACTCCAAGCTCTTTTAGCTGCTCTATCACCAAGTCGGCAATATACCCTTTGGCAATACAACCAAGGTCGATTCGCATTCCTTCTTCCAACAGAAAAATCGTCTGACTCTCTTCATTCAGTTCGACTTTCGTTGCATCGGTCAGTTGCAGTTTGGCATTAATCTCTTCATCCGTTGGTACTCGTGCATCACTAAAGCCCACGCGCCATGTTTGAACAACTGGGCCAATCAAGATATTCATCCGACTTCCCGCAGCTAAACTGTTTTCCAGTCCTATTTTTACTAAATGAAAAATCTCTGGATGAACACAAACTGCATGTTTTCCCGCTGCCAAATTCACGGCCATTAGCTCTGAAGTTGGGTCATTCGCGCTAAAACGATGTTCATATCGCTTCAATTGCTCGAAAACTTCAGCCAATAAACGCTCGCCTTCTGGATGCGCAATTTTCAATTCGATGACGGTTCCCATCAATCGAATGGTACCTGTATGATACTGTTCCAAAACTGCCATTTCTCCTAAACGAATTTTGTGATAAAAGTCACAGAAACGCCTACACAAAAGCGTTTTCTACTCCTTACTTTGAATGTAACACAGTGGAAATTAAATTTCAAGAGCGCAGGCCCATTCTTCCCAATAAAAATATGCATAAGAAAACTATTCTCATGCATATAATCCTTATTTATTAAATTTTATTTACAGGCTCCCTTTTGAATATTTTTGTACAAATAACACTCTTCCAAAGCACCAATAAGCCGAACCCTGCTCTTTATGAGAAGCAATAAAACTTATTACTAAGTTTGGTAAAGTTCACTAAGTCGAGGGACGAAAAAAAGGCCCCCTACTTTAACAAGCACTAAAAAGCCGAATCCGGTCCTTTATGAGAAGCAATCAAACTTAATTCGAGCTGATATAGAGTTCTGGTTTTCTCGAGGGACTACAGAAAAAGCCCTTTGGATTCTATAATAACAACAATAGCGACTAGTAACCGATGCGAATTAGATTCTCTTGAAAATTTATTTTCTAGAGAATCTTTGAGGCTCGGTAGGCGTAAGACCTAGGCTTACGCCGGTACAGCTGTTGTCGTTATTATGAAGATATCCAAAGAGCTTGAATGTAGTCCCTACTGGACTCCCATTAAATCTTTTTAACAAACTCAGATTTAAGTTTCATTGCGCCAAAGCCATCTATCTTACAATCGATATTATGATCGCCTTCCACGATGCGAATATTCTTCACACGTGTTCCTTGCTTAATATCTTTCGGAGCGCCTTTCACTTTTAAATCTTTGATGACTGTTACAGTATCGCCATCTTGTAATTTATTTCCGTTCGCATCGATGGCTACTGGGCCTTCTTCTACTTCTGAACCTGGTTCCCATTCATACGCACATTCTGGGCATACTAATAATACGCCATCTTCGTATGTGTATTCTGAACCACATTTAGGGCAATTTGGTAATGACATTTGCTTTCCTTCTTTCTTTTAAAAATTCGTCTTAACGACGTTTACGAATCATATCTAAAGGTTTCACTGGCTCAGAAACTTTCATCTTGCAGATCATCATCGCATGAGGAGCTGCTTCGATTTCTTCACCATTTTCATCCCACAATTGTGTTAATGCTTCTTCGTGATGACGCATTCCTGGTCCGTAGAATTCGATATGGTCTCCAACTTTGAAGTTATTACGTTGTTGTACTGTTGCCATTTGAGTTTCTGGATCATACTCAAGTACTTGTCCAACGAAAGCATATTGAGGAATTTGACGGCGTGGGCCAAATAATTGTTCTTCTTCAGTTGGAATTTGGTAGTAGAAACCAGTTGCTAACTCACGTTGCGCTGCTTTCCATAACTCGTCAATCCATTCTTGTTTACATACATAGTTTTCTGGATCTTCGCAGTAAGAATCTACTGCTGCACGGTAAACGTTCGATACTGTTGAAACGTAGTGGATTGATTTCATACGACCTTCAATCTTCAAGCTATCTACACCTGCTTCGATTAAGTCTGGTAAGTTTTGAATCATTGCTAAGTCAACAGCACTCATCGAGAATTTCTCTTCGATTCCTTCTTCGCCAGCACCGACCATATTCTTTTCGCCGGCAAATGGCATATCGAATAGACCGTATTTCCAACGACAAGACTGCGCACATCCACCACGGTTGGCATCACGATGCACCATGTGGTTTGACAATACGCAACGTCCTGAATAAGAAATACACATTGCACCGTGGATAAACGCTTCGATTTCTACATCCACTTTCTTGCATTTCTTTGATTTCGTCCATTGACACCTCACGCGCTAACACGACACGCTCTAATCCTTCGTCTTTCCAGAAGTTTAGCGTTTCGTAGTTGGCTGCTGAAGATTGTGTTGATAAATGGATTGGTAATCCTGGCGCTTCTGAGGCACAAATATCCATTAAGGCCATGTCACTGATGATAGCTGCATCAATACCGATGTCACGAACAGTACGGAAGAATTCTCCCGCTCCTTTTTCGTCACCTTCGTGCGTAACCATGTTGGCTGCGATATATACTTTTGCGTTATGTGCATGGGCAAAATCAACGGCTTCTTTCATTTCTGCAAAGTCGAAGTTCCCTGCACGGCTACGAAGTCCATACGCTTCCCCACCAAGGAAAACCGCATCTGCTCCGTATAAAATAGCTGTTTTTAGTTTTTCAAGAGTACCCGCTGGAGCAAGTACTTCAGGTTTTTTCAATATTTTTCTTCCCATTTGACTCTCTCCTATTTCACATCTTCTGGATTTAATAAGTAAAATCCTGCTTCTAGGCCACGAACTTTTGGATGGTGTGCGCGCGCACTTGTAATTCAAGGCTAGCGCTCTTCTCAGGAGTCCATGTACCTGCTTCGATTTCATTACGAGCATTCACGAATAACTTCGCTACTTCCACGAAATCTTGACCCGGAGCTAATACTCCGTCTAATTTCCATTGTGGAATGCCCATTTCTGTTAATTCTAACAAATATGGAGCAAGAGACACGTCGTTATTCGCGAAAATATGCGTTCCGTTAATGTCTTCGTAGATTGAATAGTGAGAATCTTCATCGGCAGGTTCTGATACGAATAAACCGCGACGTTTTTCAACAGATTCTTTTTTCTCAATATAGTTAAAGTAGTTATTTAACAGTGGGCGTTTTGAATGATGGATACAAGTTGCTCCGTACACTAAAACTTCGATTGGAATTTCTACACCTGCTGCCAAAATTTTCATTTCTTCACGAGGAATTTCACGCGCAATCACCGCACCAACGGCACCACGTTTTCCCCAGAAGTTGATTTGACGACTACTTGTTACTAAAACCGCTGCATCATAACGGTAAGGAATTGAGTACTCAGGGTTCTTCATAATTTGAACCACACCTGGATCTCCTACCGCGATGTTATCGACACCGATTTCTTTTAAAAATTTCAAATACTCAGGTACAAGCGCAATTCCTTCATTATGGAAAATCGCGTTTACAGCAACGCTTGCTTTCTTTCCATATTGGTGCGCCAATTCCGTTAATTCTATTTGTTCCTCACGTGTAAACGACATTGGAAGGCGAAGTCCGAATTGGTCTTCCCCAAAATAAATCGTGTCCACGCCCGCTTCAAGCAAGTCTTTTGCTTGTTGGATGGATTCAACTGTTGCAATCAGCTCTATCATCCAAAGGCCCCCTTTGTTTCTATTAAATTTATACTCATCTAGAGTATCATAAAATGGCTCATTTTTCTAATGTTGTATAGAAAAATAAACAATCCACCCTGCCAAAAGTGGCGGATGGATTGCTGTTTCTTATTCGATTTCTAATTGAATGCCAAATCCTTCTGGCAAAGCAGTAAATACTGCAATCTCAGATGGAAGTAAGTGCCCGATGACGTTTTGTCGAACGTCTTGTGGCAACTCAACTTTAGCAATTTCGATTTCACCTTGATAACGACCATACTGGCTATTTGCTTGATTGATTTCTCCAACGATGCGGGTTGTCGTAGAAACCTCTCCGTTCAATAAAGCTGAACCACGAGTGCCGAGTACTCGGTACACAAAATCACTAGCATCGATACGGTCACGAAGAACTTTACCTGTTAATTCCACGGGTGCTTCTGCCTTTAGTGACACAAACCCTTCTTGGAATTCCTTCATGACTTTGAGTGGACTCGTTAATAAATGTATCTCCCACTAAAATCATATCCGTATGTGATGCAATTAATTCGCAAATCGCCAATCGCGTATCCAATGTACGATGCGTTTCCACTGTTGGTAAACCTTCATGAAGTGGCCCTCTTAAAGGCTCATCTCCTGGAATAAACGCCAGTACTTTTACGCCAAGCGCATGCAAATTTTGATTAATCGTGGTGAATTTTTCAAGCGAAATCCCTGAATATACTTTTGGATAATAATTATGACAAGCGATGATTTGACGGGCAAATCCGAGTCGTTCTAACACTTTATATTCACGGTGGGTAAACGTCGACGCATTCACAACAAGCGTAAACGCCTTTCCGCAACGTTCGATAAACGCTTCGTCCCCAAATTCGTCCAGACGTAAGTACGATAGCCCCGCATTTTTCAGAGCCGCAATATTTTCTTTGGTAAGATCTTTATGGGCGATGTCTGGAATTAAATCTACTTCATATGAGCGAGCAAGCTCCACAAGACGAGCCATATCCGAAATTTCTAACGGATGTTCTGGTAACTGAAAAGAAGTGAAAGCCACGGTTTGACGCGCGGCTTTCATTTCTTCTAATACTTGTGTAACGACTTGTTCACCAAGATTGATATAGATGGAGCGCCCAAAAGAAATGTTTGCTCTATTTGTTTCCATATACTTCGTTAATACGATCTTCATCTACACCGAAGAACCATGTGATAACAAATCCACCGATGTAAGCTCCAACCATTGCAGTTAAGAAGAGTGCTTGAGTTCCTGGTACCATGATTAAAGCACCGAAATAACCCAGAAACCCCTTGAGATACAGTACCTAAAGTGGAATAGAACTGCTAACATACCGCCGACACCAGATCCTAAGCAGGCTGTTAAGAATGGTTTACCTAAAGGAAGTGTTACAGCGTACATCATTGGTTCCCCAATACCCTAAGATACCAACTGGTAATGAGTCTCTTGTTAATTGTTTTTAAATTTTTTGTTCTTAGTCTTCAAGTATAATGCTAAACCTGCACCCACTTGTCCACCACCGGCCATCATTAAGATTGGTAATAGGTAGTTGATCCCTTGAGTTGGCCCTTCTGGATTGTTTAATAGAACGTGGATTGGAGTTAACGCTTGGTGTAAACCAACAGATACGATTGGTAAGAATCCAGCCGCTAAGATATATCCTCCGAAGATTCCTAATTGTTCATATACGAAGTTTAATACTGTGTAAATACCTTGAGTTAACGCAGCACCAGCAGGTTGGATGATTAATACTGATAAGAATGCACCAATGATTAATGTTAATAATGGTGTTAAGAATGTCTTCAACATTGATGGGATTACTTTATCAATAGCGCGTTCTAAGTAAGCCACTACAATCCCCATCATTAATGCAGCTAATAGACCACCAGCACCTGGGTTGAAAGGTTTATCCGTAAATGGCATTAACACTTGACCAGCATCTGTTTTTAAAAGAAGTGGCATTGTAGTAACACCAAGAGACATACTTCCTGCGATTGCCCCAAGAATAGGAGTTCCTTTGAACTCACGAGCGGCATTGTACCCTACATATAAAGGTAAGAAGGTAAATAGACCCCAACCCATTGTACGGATTGCTTGGTACCACCATTCAAAGTTATACGCATTTTGTGTAGATACGTTAATAACGTTTGAAATACCGTTGATTAAACCAGCAGCGATAATCCCTGGTAATAATGGCACGAAAATGTTAGCGATATGTTCCAAGAAGCGTTGAACTGGTCCATTGTGTTTTGCTTTATTTTCTTTTTTATTTTCTTTTGCTAAATCAGCTGCGTCTACTTCGTCTACGCTACCTAATTCAATTCCAGTTAATTCCGAAAATTCGCGACCAACTTCTGTCACTTTACCAGGTCCTAAAACGATTTGAACCCCTTGTTCACGTTCTACAACTCCTAATACTGAATCCACGTCTTTTAATCCAGCGACATCCACTTTAGATGTATCCGCTACAGTCAGACGTAAGCGAGTCATACATGTAGCATTGCTGACCACATTTTCCTTTTGTCCGACTTTATTTAAAATTTCATTTGCTACTTTCTTTGCATCCATTTTATTAAGCCTCCTTATTTTTCATTGCCTTTACGATATTCATTTGATTTTCCTGAAGCAGTCTTTCTGCTTCTTGTGCCGAAATATGATGTATTTGAGAGATAATAGCGACTTTTAAATCAAAATCATTTTCCTCAAGAACACGTCTTGCGTCTTCTGGAGAAAGATCGGTAATCTTCGCAAGAATATTGCTTGCTCGTTGTTTCAACTTTTGATTCGTTGGTTGAACATCGACCATATATCCTTTGAAGATTTTTCCTACTTGAATCATCGCAGTCGTCGTAATCATATTGAGAATGATTTTTTGAGCCGTCCCTGCTTTCATTCGCGTAGAGCCTGTAACCACTTCTGGGCCAGTAATCGCTTCGATACCAACTGAAGCAACTTGAGAGATTAAAGCGTTCGGAGAATTGGAAATCGCACCGGTGAAACATCCAAGCGTATTCGCATAGGCAAGGCCTGCTGCGACATAAGGCGTCCGTCCACTCGCGCTAATTCCGATGACTACATCCTCTTTGACAAGATTCAAGTCTCTCAACTGTGCTTCGGCTAAGGTTTCATCGTCTTCGGCGCCTTCTATAGCGTTACGAAGAGCATAATCTCCACCTGCAATAATTCCCACTACCATCTCCGGTGATACACCGAATGTTGGTGGGCATTCACTTGCGTCCAGAACACCAAGTCGACCAGAAGTCCCCGCGCCCAGATAAATCAATCGGCCTCCTTTCTCGAATGCTTGTACAACACCTGCTGTAACTTTCAATTTCTGGAATGCACTGTTCAATCGCATCGGTAATTTTTCTGTTTTCGTCATTCATATAACGTAAAATCTCACCAATCGACTGTGTTTCAATATCCTTACTTCTGTCATTGACTTGCTCTGTCATCAATTTTGAAATGTCATCCATTTTCTCCACCTCCTCTTAAAAATTCCACTAAAATTCATAATGAAATCGTTTTTCTTAAACTTATTATACAGCGTTGTAAATTTTATTTCAATACTGTATAATGAAATCGGAAACAATATTTCTCAAAAAGGTAGGGATTCCATGAAAAAGTTTTTAACAGCCACAGATAAAAAAATTGAAGAATTTATCGCCAAACACTCTGATGTCGTGCTTTCTTCGAGCATTCATGTATTAGCAGATGAAATTGGGGTTTCGTCTTCTTCTATTAGTAAATATATTAAAAAAATCGGGTTCCGTTCTTATTCTCGCTTCAAGGTGAATTTGGCGCAACAAAATTCACAATCCATCGACGAACAAATCGACAAGGATGACTCAATTAAAACAATTCAATCAAAATTAATTAAGACGGTTACTCGTTCCTATGAAATGACCGTTGAACTCATCGATGACGACACGCTAGATCATGTGATTGACTTACTCAAAAACGCAAATAAAATCTATACTTTTGGGGTTGGCGCTTCAGGACTAGTCTGCAGCGATATTTACTTTAAACTCAGCCGTATCGGTAAAAATATCGTGTATCACACTGACTCACATATTCAACTGGCAAGCCTTAGCAACGCTACAGAAAATGACTTAGTGATTGGTGTTAGCTACTCTGCGAACACAAGAGAAGTGATTGCCGCCTTTGATATCGCTAAGAAACGCGGGATTCCAACAGTATCCATTACCGCGCAAGGCAACGGCAATCTTGACGCCCTCAGCACGTATTGCCTCAAAGTTCCTCGCCATGAAAAATCGATTCGTTCTGCAGCCATTACCAGTCGTAATGACTCACTCTTCTTAGTCGATTTACTCTACTTAGGTCTTCTTCAAAAAGACGAAAGCCGTGAAAACGATATTCTAGAAAGCAGCTACAAATTGACGCATCAGTTGAGAAAAATAAAAAAATATAAAACACAAAAACTCGAAACGAAATCCGCTTCGAGTTTTTTTGTGTTCTATAGTTTACTCCGCTAAAAAAATGCTAATAACTCTTTGGAGAATTCTTCAGCATATTGGAAAAATTGATCCGTGACCTGCATTTGGATAAATAATCAATTTGCTTCCTGCAATTTTCTCGTGCATTTCATAAGAATTTGCAGTTGGTACTTGTAAGTCATTATCCCCATTCACAATTAATGTAGGTTGCGTAATAAATTCAAGAGCATCTTGCGCATCTTTCCCCCAACGTTTAATCGCTTTTAATTGTGTAAGGAACCCTGGCATATTCATTTCCTTATCAGAATCTTCTTTTTTACGCATTCCCATACGGCTAAGAACCTTCGCAGCTTCTACACCGCCTTGTTCGTCATGGTTATAGAAAATATAACGTTTTGGATCCACACGATGTAACGCGCCTTTGAACATAAATCTAAATGTTTTCCCAGTCACTTTATCCATTTCTACGCCACCACGAGGCCCTGTTCCTGCAAGAATGAGTCGATTTACAAGATTTCCCTCTAAACGAACAATCTCTTGTGCAATCATTCCACCCATAGATAATCCTAATAGATTAACTTTTGTCGTACCCTAATGCTTTGATAATTTCAACCGTTTGAGCTGCCATCCCCGGAATCGTATCCGCTACTTTTGCCCTTGACTCGCTCCCACTCCTGGTAAATCCATGACAATCACATGGTGCTCTTGTGCAATAAGATCTAATAATTTTGGGTCCCAATTATCTAACACGGCAGCTAAGTGAACAAGCATCACTAATGGCATTTCTGACTTTCCTTTACTCAATTCACGGTACGCAATTTGATTACCCCCTACCGTAATATACTGATTTGCTGTTGTAATATAAGACATTTTATTTTCCTCTTTTAAAATTTTAATACTGTTTTACCGCGTGAACGACCATTTGCTACTTTATCTAGTGCTGCATTTACTTCGTCGAATGTAAATACGGTATCAATCGATGGTTTAATTTCTAGTTTTGTAAAGATATCTGCGACTTCTTGCAATTGCGCTCCATTACTACGAACGAAAATGAAATGATAATGAACACCGTATTTTTGAGCCATCTTATCAAATTTTCGACCTGCCAATCCGAATAAGAATTGTTTCCATTTTGGTAGATTCATTTCTTTAGCAAAGTCACCATTTGGCATCGCTCTTAAAGATACTAAATGCCCACCTTTTTTCATAATCGACATTTGTTTTTCGGTTTCTACGCCGCCAAGAGTATCTAAGACGTAATCGACATCACTAACGGTTTGTGTATAATCTTCTGTCTTGTAATCGATGAATCGATCTGCTCCAATGGATAGAACGCGTTCTTTATTCGATACATCCCCATTTGTAATAACAGTGAGCCCTTTTGCTTTTGCGATT
This sequence comes from uncultured Granulicatella sp., assembly GCA_916438765.1. Lineage (GTDB taxonomy): Bacteria > Bacillota > Bacilli > Lactobacillales > Aerococcaceae > Granulicatella. The sequence continues at coordinate 42,575 of CAKAHB010000002.1, forward strand.
GGAATTGCCATTCCTCCGACTCCACCAGTGCCACCAGAGATAAAGATTGTTTTGCCAGCTTCTGCCCCCATTAATTCTAATGCTTGCATAATCGTTAAAGCCGTTAACGGTACAGCGGCAGCCTCTTCATCTGATAAATATTCTGGAACAAATGCCAACGCGTCGCTATCAACCGCTACATATTCAGCAAACGCTCCAATGGCATCCAATGGAAGTCTACCGAATACGCGGTCACCATTCTTGAACGCTGTTACTTCGCTTCCTACTTCTTCGACGATTCCGACAACTTCATTTCCAGCTGTTTGAGGTAATGAATACGGAACAATTAATTTAACCTCTCCTCGAGAAATCATATTATCTAACGGATTTGACCCCTGCTGTTTTTGACTTTTTACTAATACTTGATTTTTTTAGAAATCGTTGGTTTTCTCAATAGTCTGTAATATTTAAAATAAGATTATTTTTTGTTATAGATTGTGTGTTGTGCTGCTTTCATGTTGATTTTCCTTTCTTTGTTGTATCACCTATTGATACATGTTGGTTAAAATTTTACTGACTTGTTGCCAAGTCAGTTTACTTTTTGCTAGCGACATCATAAAGATTATCGATCACATCTTGTAATGTTTTTGATTGTAACTCTTGTTCTAAATGAGCCTCCACGCTTGAAAAAATTGGAGAAATTGCTGCTCCAATATGATTTCCAACTGGACAATTTAGATTCGTATTTTGATGAATTGGGAATAATGTTATTCCCTCTACCTCTTGAGTGGCAAAATAGATTTCTAATAGATTCATTTCTTTTGGCGATTTCGTAAGCTCATACCCTGATTTCCCTTGTTGCGAGCGAATAATCTCAGCTTTTTTCAATAGAGCGATAACTTTACGAATATAACTTGGGTTCGTTCCAACACTCTCGGCTAGCGCTTGTGAACTGAGAATATCGCGACTTTCACTAATCATAGCCAGAAATATGTAAAGCTACTGAGAATTTAGTATCCAATTATTTGAACCTCCATTTCGTCTTGTATCTGATACAAGAACAAGTTTAACACGTTTATTTTTTAAAAAAACAAACTTTTTATTTCACTTCTTAAAAAAATAAAAGCCCTAAAAACAAAACTTACTTGCTTTAAGGCTCTATTTAATAAGATTTCTAATATATTGAATTTGGTCTTCATTACATTGTTGACCCACTTTATTTTTCAGATTCAAATGGAATACATGTCCTTGAGGTTTCTTTTTCTCTCCATATTCCTTAAAGACGACTTCCACACTCTTCTTCTCCAACACTTCCTTCAAGCGGTACGAATGCTTTCGTAGGAAGTCTCCATTACTCGTTGTTAGATGGACTGGCGGAAACCCTGAAGTAATATACTGCGCCGGGCTCATTTGTTTCACTGCTTCAACGGTTGGTTTCTCTCCTAGTAAATCCGTAAGAAACGGCGTCAACGCGCGTCCTTGTTTCTTCCATTCCACTTCCATATCAAATACGCCACAGTTTAACAGCAAGCCTTTTGGAATAAATCTTTCATCTACTTTAATCCCAGGAAAACTGTTCGCATAAGCTTCGTTCAACTGAACAGCCGTATACGCCGTCGCTAAATGCGCTCCTGCAGAATCCCCCACAAAGAACAGATTCGAGATATCCAAGCCGTATTCTTCTGCGTGGTCTACAACCCACTCTACCATAGCCCCGACATCTTCTAAAGGAGCTGGAAAAGTGTGCTTTGGCGCAAGTCGGTAGCTAGCATTCACTACCGCAAATCCTTGAGTAGCTAAATACATACAATACGGAGCGTATACCTTCTTATCCCCGTAAACCCAAGCACCGCCGTGAATATTAAGCAACACTGGCAATTTGCCTTCCGCATCTTTTGGACGATAGAGATCCAGCAGATGCCACTTGTCGCAGGATCCGTAAGATACATTTTCAATAGCCTCCACATTCGTCGGCGGAACCCAACCCAAGTCTCGTTTTAAGTCCCCAATCGTAAATAACGTACGGACAATATGACTCGTAAGTGACATTGCTAAACCTCCTTTCCTGTTAAAGCTACTCATTTCTTTCTAAAAATGGTGTTACTAATTCCATCCACTCCACGGGAAGATAAGTGGATAAATATCCGTGATTATATCCCTTTGCTTCATACAAACGTACAATTAGGATGCATTTGTTGAAATAGTTTTGCCGATTCCTTCACGCACTTCATTTCCTTTTTCTCCATAAATATAGAGAACCTCTGCTGAACTATCTGAAATCGCTGGTTTCAATTGATAACTGGCCATATAGGTGTTATAAATCGTTACTAATGTTTTCATCGGCAATCTTGGCATATCCTCCAAATAGTAGCTTTTCTAATTCTTCTGGATAAGCCATCTTAGGATACATCTTTTCTCATGAGTTTTAATTGCATTTTACATGCAGCCTTACCGAACATCAACTTCCCAAAACCTTTTACAAACAAGATACTCATTTTTCGCTAGTTTAGGTTGTGGAATGCAGAGGCTTCCATCAATAATGGCTTTGTCAGCTATATGAGCATCTAACGAAAGTAACTCCATAACAATTTGTCCGCCAAGAGAGACTCCACCTAGAGCAAATACATGTCCATCACATTGGTCTTTTATATACTCCAAAATCTCCTGTGCAGATTGCTCCGTGGATACATACTCCTTTTGGAACTCTTCTCCGTGTCCATCTAAAACTGGTAAAATCACATGGTATTTATCTGACAGAAGACGCGCTTGTCTCAAATAATTCCACCACGAATTCCCTCCACCATGAATCAATATGATATGAGGATTATGATTATCTCCAATTTCATGAAATCTCATCAAAAAGCTCCCTTTCCACTACCATTTCTTTTACTATTGTACCCCAGGCGTTCAAAAAACACATCATGATTCTTTTCAACAAAAGTTTTTCTAGATTTCATAGTGTATATCTCTGGATTAGGATAGTAGCACTTCGCGACCTCCCCATTAGTACACTTAATAATCCAATTTCATACAGTTTTTTTGCACAAGGAATTTTGTATTTTCTTGCGATGGCTATTAAATACGTTTTAGATTCTAAAAACTCTTAAACTACCTTTTCTTTAAATTCATTTGTATAAGCGTTAAATCCATCTCGGTCTTCAAATGCAGAAGGCCCATGTGTTTTATAATTCAAAAAATACATATTAAATCTTGCTGGTGCCGTTCTTAAACATATTCACTACGCAACTCACGAAAAAGACACACTATATAAAAACAATTATATTGTGGTAGGTTTTTTGGCCAACTTAAAAATGCCCCTCTAAAGTAGTTTACCTTTTAGTATCTACTTTAGAGGGAGCATATCAGATTAAGCAACAATTAGTTGCTTAATCCCTGTCTAAAACTCTTCATCAACACTATTTGATAAAGAACCTTTTAATTGATGCTTATTTTGCTGAAGATAAAATTTCTTCTATCGTAGTTTCTCTCTCTTGGACTAAATCGTAAAAGCCCACATGAACACCCTCTTCATATAGCCAACATAAATCTGTCCCATATGGCGCTTCGAAAATCTCTAGCATCACTGGAGCAATCTCATAAATGGAATCAGCTCCTAGAACTTTGAAATTGGCTGCATCTGAAAGATATTCTTCATCATCTTCAATGGATAAAAGATTCCATCCATTCAATGGTGGGGTTATAGATTGATCACGAAAAGTATATCGAATTGGCTTGCCCTCAAGAATATTATTCGAAACAATAAAACCACCAAAATCACTATTATTAATCATTGTACTCCTCCATTCAATTAGGGATTAACAACATTGATGTAAAAAAACAAGTTAATTAACCTCTTAATTTGCCGTTTTGGCCAAGGTTTTCTGCTTTAATTTCTTGAATAATGATGTGAATGTGTTCTGTTGGCGCACCAGTGTGTTTAGAAACCACTTCTGTCACTTCTTTGACAAGGGCTTCTTTTTGTTCACGGCTTCTTCCTTCGATCATTTCAACATGAATAAATGGCATGGTTGTGCCTCCCTTCGATTCTAACTAGTTTATATAGTTGTTCTTTGGTTTTATTTTACTCCTAAATGGGTAGGAATGCTAGGTGGGGTGCTGAAAAGGACTCACACCCTGTGGAGTTGAACTCGGGCTCACAGGACTGCAAAACTTCGCACTGTGAAGTTTTGCTTCCTAGAATAGCCGCATAAGTCACTTGCGCTCGGGTGCATCGCCATATTTATACGCAACCGCTTCGACGCAGTGGTTTATTGACATTCTTTTCATCACTCATGATTCAAGAATGTCTAATAAACTTTGCGAGAAATCATTCACAGTGTGAAAGATTTGGAATTCAATAAAAGCAGAATGACTTCACACTGTGAAATCATTCTTGGCTTCTGTCTTTCTGCCTCACATCCTGTTTTAGTCGGGTTCGGCTTCGCAGAAATGGCGTGCGTTTCCCCAAACGTACGCACGACTCGTACCGACTCCTTTGCGTCGTTCGGGTCCAACGTTCCATTTCTGAGCGCGAAGCCTCACACCCTGTATTTTTCTATTAAGGTTTTCATGGTTTTGTTTGAAAAGAGCACGGTTAGGATGACGGTATTCAATGGGAGCGAGATCATATTTTTCAGGATTCGCAGTGGCATGAAGGCTGCGAAGGCTTTCCCTGTCATCATATACACCCAGATTGAATTCAAACCGAGGTTACAAAAGAGGGTGACGAGTAATACTGCGAGTCCGATTTGTTCCCATCTGAGTGGTCTCTTATATAAGAAGTATCCGTAGATGAGTCCTCCGACAAGGGCTGTGAGTGTGTACCCAAGGAAGAATTGTCCACTCTCCCCACGGAAGAAGTTCCCGAGGATATCGACTAGGATTCCCACAAGTGCCGCACGCCACGGCCCAAGCATCTCCCCCTGCAATGGCTGCCCCGATAAACCCGAAGCCGATTTGTACGTAGAGGCCGAATTTAATCGCCGGCAACATTTCCATGACAAGACGAATGGCTAAGACCATCGCCATCACTGTAATATCCAGTGTTCTTTTTCGATTGTATTTCTTTGTATTTTCCATATTAGCATCTCCTTTAATTGTAAAGAGTTGCTCCATTTAACTACTTCTATTTCTAGTGTTGTGTAAATGCAGCGAATGCGACTAAATTACCGCAATGTTTCCATTTTCGTCCCAGTGGCAACATTCCATCCTCCGGGCACTTAACGCAATAAAGTCTACTCTGATTTTTAGGTTCTAGAAAATTTAGTTCCTACTTTCCATGAATCTCCTTTCTTACTCTTGGTTAGAATACCTGTCCTTTCTTGGGACGTCAAGCAAACTATATTTTTTTATGCTTTTTGAAGGGGCCAAACCTGAATGAAAACTTGCTTCCAATAATTTTTCATAACTGTTATTAAATATTTCACTTAAATTTTTATATAATGTTTAAGATTGATACCGTTTTTCGCAAATGTGTATAATATTATTAACTCTCTTTAGAAATAGAAAGGTTAGACAATGAGCAATGAACGTTATTTAATGATGGAATCCGATATTAAGAACTTATCGTTTCAATTGGAATCCATCACAAAATCTAAATATGACAGCGACTGGCATAGCACGCTCCATACGCATCCCTTTACAGAATTATTTTACGTTGTCGATGGAAAAGGCGAATTTAATATTCAAGGGCAACGTTTTCCTGTAAAAGCAAACGACTTTGTCATTATCAATCCGCAAGTAGAACATACCGAATTATCTTCTCCGGATGAACCGCTGGAATATATCGTGTTGGGAATTCGAGGGCTCTCCTTCTCGAACTTAACGCCAGTCTCAGAAGGTGGACATCCATTTTCATTCTTCAACTTGCGAGATGAGCAAAAAGACATCTTGCGTTATTTGAATGCGATGGTGCAAGAAGCCACTTCTCAACAGATGAGCTATGAATTAGTGTGCCACAATTTATTAGAAATCTTATTAATCAAAATCTTGCGTCACCAACACTTCGATCTTGAAGTCGGCAAGCAAAGCAAGGCGACAAAGGATATTTCATTTATCAAACACTACTTAGAAACGTACTATCACGAAAGCATCCAACTAGAAGACCTCGCTTCCATGACGCACTTAAGCCGATTCTATATTTCTCACAGCTTTAAGAAAGAAATTGGCATGTCTCCGATGGAATATCTCATTGACATTCGTATTAAAGAGAGTAAAATCTTACTACGAACAACCAATTACTCGATTTCGCAGGTGGCGGATATTGTTGGATTCACCACTCCAACGTATTTCTCAAAACAATTCCGTAAGAGCACGGGAATTTCGCCAACGGATTATAGAGAACAATTCCAAGGAGTTAAACCATGATTAGACAACCAAAGCGCGATGAGAGACGACAAATCATCCCGCTAATAGAACTGATTATGCAAGATATGGAACTGCCGATTCTGGAACATACGAGCCCGGAAATGCTCTACGCGATGCTAGAAGAAGCCATGCTCGACGACCAGTTTCGCTACGGGCTAAAGAACACGCTCGTCTATATTCATGAAGGCAAAGTTGCTGGGGCCATCTTTGGCTACCACGGACACTTAGAAGACGCGATTGACGACCCGTTCCACCGATTGTACGAAGATTACAATATCGAGCATCAAATCCCGCTCTACGAGGACAAGGAGACGATGCCAGGCGAATGGTACATCGATATTTTAGCGGTCTATCCCGAATATCGTCGTCATGGAATCGGTCGTAAATTATTGGTCGAAGTAGAAAACTTAGCGTGCCAACAAGGGGCCACAAAAATCGCTCTCAACTGCGAAAAGGACAATACGAAGGCCTACAAATTATACGAAAAACTAGGCTACACGCCTGAAAGTGAACGTGTACTGAGCGGTCATCCGTACTACCATATGACAAAAGCCTTATAAAAAATCCCTCTTCGGACTAAACTCGTTCAAAGAGAGTTTTTATAAAATGTAACTTATATGTTACATTTTGCTTTTTAAAACGAAAAGAGACTCGAAATTTCGAGTCTCTTATTTTTGCTTCTATAATTATTTTTACATAGGCTTGACGAAGGTTAATCGTACGTCCGAATGGAAGTACTTCGAATCCGTCTACGTTTTCAGCAAGTAAGTAGCTTTGGCTTGCTTGGTAGATTGGAGCGACAACCGCATCATCCATCACGATTTTTTCTGCCGCAATCATTTGTTTATAACGTTCTTCTGGCTTCGTAGCGTATGTTGTTTTCACTTCAGTAACGGCTTTATCGTAGGCTTCGCTTGAGTAGTTTGCGAAGTTGATTCCGCCACCTGTTACGTATTGTTCTAAGAAGTTCACTGGGTCTTGATAGTCAGGTGCCCATGTTCCGAAGAAGAAATCGAAATCATCTGCACGTTGTAATTCAAGACGGTTTTTCAATGGAACTGATTTAATGTTCAATGTAACGCCTGGTAAGTTCTTTTGGATTTGCGCTTGTAAATATTCGCCGACCACTTTCGCACTACCTGCATCTGACGTTAATAATGTCACTTCAATTGTGTCCATGCCTAACTCTTGTTTCGCAAGAGCTAATTCTTTTTGAGCCTCTTCTACATTGTAGCTGAGTAAGTCACCGCGGTCTTCCACGTAATCTTTACCAGTTTCTGGATTTTCAGCAAATCCTTTTGGAACAAGACCATTTGAAACGATTGAGCCATCTTTTAATACGTTGTTAACAAGAGCTGCTTTATCGTAAGCCATCGCGATTGCACGACGGAAGTGTTTGTTTCCTGTGATTTTACGTTCAACGTTGAAACTCATGTATCCCATTGTTGCTTTTGGAATTGAGTGGTAAGTAGGTTGCCCTTTGTATTGATCCACGAATTGTTCGCTGATTGTTGTGTATTGGACTTGTTTTCCGTCAAATAATTGAACAGAAGTCGCTACTTCTTTTGATACATTCACTGTTACATTTTGTAATTGAACGTTTGCTGCATCCCAGTAGCCTTCGTTCTTCACAAGTTTCCAAGATAGCTCAGAACCTGTCCAACCTTCTAATTTGAAAGGTCCGTTTGTCACGATTGAATCTGCTGAAGAGCCGTATCCATCGCCTTTTTCTTTTGCCACTTTTTCAGATTGTGGTAAGAAACGTGACCCTGTTAATAATTTTGGTAAATATGGTGCAGGATTTTCAAGCGTGATTTCTAATGTTTTATCATCAATCGCTTTAACCCCTAATTCTTCTGTAGATAATTCCCCTGAACGAATTTTCTTCGCGTTTTTGAACACATCAGCTGATTGTGCTACGTGTCCTTCTTTAGGGTCTACTAATTTACGGTAAGTAAAAACGAAGTCGCCCGCTGTTACAGGAGTTCCGTCAGACCATTTTGCATCACGTAATTTGAACGTATATACAAGGCCGTCCGCGCTCACAGTTGGCTCCTCTGCTGCCATTCCTAATTCAACTTTATTGTCTTTAGCGACACGGTATAATCCTTCGAAAATTTGTCCTAACATATCTGAGCTCGGAACATCATCGTAGTCCGCGCTATCTAATGTTGCTAATTCTCCAAATGTTGTAATCGTTAAACTTTGTTGATTACTTGATGTCGATGTTGAATTGCCACCACATGCAGCCAAACCTAACGAAATAAGTAGTGTCGTCATTAATAATTTGGTTGATTTTTTCATAACAATTCTCCTTTATTGGTTAATCCATCGCCTTTGCGATAGGTCCATCATAGCATGGATACCCAAACCACCAAAATTTAATGCCTACACCAGGATGTGAGAAAAGGCGTTCATAGGCGATGACGGTTCGCAGGTTAGACGCAAGGGACTGCTTGCAGTCGTGCGGACTAACCTCGAAAGGCTTGAGCCTATGCCTTTTCGAACTCAACTACCAGGATACGAGGCAGAAAGACAGAAGCTAAGAATGAGTTCACAGTGTGAAGTCATTCTGCTTCGTAGTCTTTCGTCCGCAAAGTTTATTAGACTTTCTTAAATCACGAGTGATGAAAAGAAAGTCAATAAACCACTGCGAAGAACGCTCAGGACTGAACCACTGGACCGGAGTAACGCAAGGGACTTGGAACAAGTCGTGCGGATACTACGGGAAGTGGACGTCAGTCCTGTGAGCCCGAGTTCAACTACTAGGATGTGAGGCAGAAAGTCAATAAACCACTGCGTCTAAATATTTGCACATTCCCCTGGAATATCTCCCCTTGCCTTTCCCGCCCATCTCCATTACCATAGAACTAACAAGAAAAAGGAGTTTTTCATATGCACAAGAATCGTGTTCGTGGTTATAATAAACGTTTTTATCCCGGGGTGGCCTTAATCGTGGCGGCTATGCTTTGCCTTGTTTTTGCATTAACAAGACTAAACGTTCCATTATTACAACTGCAAAATAAATATTTTAACCTCAATGATATCGTAAAAAATGAAGATTCCATCTTAAAGGTGAACGGTATCGACAAGCACTCCGTCCAAAACTCGGACTTTGGAAAATGGTCGCTTTATATCGTCTCTTATTTAGAAAAAGATTCTAATGGAAACGAAACGACACAATACATCGGGTTAGAATTAGATGAAGAGACCGCCAAACAATTAATCGATAAGAAAAATACCTTAAGAGATCATCCTGAAAAAATTGCGGGTACCTTTGTTGAGCCAGATATTAATGATAAGAAAGTGATGGACTATGGCCTTCGTACACAAGATGCGATGAAAAAATACATCAAATTTCCAAAGTCAAGACGCTATCAAAACTATGTATCGATTAAACCAGGAAAGGAAACACAAAAACTCTTCCTAATCATCTCTCTCCTCCTCTTCATTCCAGGACTAGTACTCGTGTATTTAGCGGAAAAATATCATAAATTTGCGACGTACTACAATAGTCTATTTGCTGGATATAAGAACACAGAAGCGTTAGTGGAAAGTCATCCAGAGTTGAAAGGCAAACGTTTATCCACATTATTAAATAAATCCGATTATATCGATGATACCTTAGGAGTGTACATCTATAAAAACTTCTTCTGTTCTACTGTAAAAGGATTAGAGATTTATGACTTAAACAAAACAAAGAGTGTACACCACTTTGAAAAAACATTTTACCCTGAAGAAGGTGGCAGCTTCATGAAGTCGTACCTTGTATTTTCAACCAGTGATCCAGATGCTGCGGTTCGCAGTACGAAGATTCAAATTAAAAACATCGGCGAAGAAACCGATGCACATCTACAGCCATTCTTTGACAAATTGCGTCAAGATTTCCCAACGATTGAGATTGAGGCTAAAAAAGAAAGTAAGAGATAAGGAGTCCATTAGGATTCCTTATTTTTTTCAACACGACATTATCATATATGATAATTACCATATATGATAATTTCAGTATTCGAATAAAGTCACTTGCAAAATGCTATTTTCTAGAGTATTATAGCTGTATTATATATATATTATCGAAAAGAGGTTTATATCATATGACAGAAAATCGTAATCACGGCTTTAGAATTCGTTTTTACTTCGGACTTATTTTAATTATTGCCGCTTGCGTCATCGGATTTTTCAATTTCCAAAAACCAGACGCTAAGAAAATCTATGAAGAAGGAAAAGCCCTTAGCTTCTCAACAAGCAATGACGATAAAGAATCAGCTCTAAAAATTACTGATATCTCAAGAGAGCCTGTTATCACCGTAGATGACGGAAAATCCTATATCTACATTGTTGAATTCGAAAAAGAAGGGACTTCAAAAGGCAAAGAACCTGGTTATATTGGTCTTGAATTAACAAAAGAAGAAGCTGCGAAATTAGTCGCAAAAGCTGATACAATGCAAGACAATCCAGAATATGTTTACGGAACAATCATTTATCCTTACCGTAATAAACATGCGATTCAAAAGTACAGTGACTTAATTACTCAAGCATTCCATAACTATAACCTTCTACAATCTAACCCTGAAACAACCTTCTACTTCTCTCAAACAGAAGCTAGCTCTGCAAAACGTGGCGGATTAATCGTTGCGGCAGGACTTACAGTGATTGGTCTTGTATTTATTGGTTTAGCATTCTTGAAACGTAAAAAAGTTGGTGCGGCTTACGACGAAATGTACGCTGCTTACCCAGAATTACGTGGCAACTTAGATTTACTACGTACAAACGCTACTTATGCGGATGATGAAACGTTTGTATACATCTACAAGAACCACTTTTTCACTACTTGGAGCGGGTTAGAAGTATACGACTTAACAAAAGCAAAACGCGTTTACCACTATCAGTTATCACACAAGAGATATGGAATCACAACGAACATCGAATCATTCCTAATCTTCTTATCAGACGACAGATCATACAAAGGTAAGAAGAAGAAAATTGAAATTAAGAACATCGGTGAAGAAACAGATGACTTCTTACAACCATTCTTCCGTGCAGTTGCCCAAGAATTCCCTGACACAGCAGTAGGATATGAAAAAAATAGACCGTTCTAGTTAAGGATGTGAGGGCGAACGCTCAGGACTGAAACACTGGACCGGAGTAACGCAAGGGACTTGGAACAAGTCGTGCGGATACTACGGGAAGCAAAACTTCACAGTGCGAAGTTTTGCAGTCCTGTGAGCCCGAGCTCAACTAGGCAGAAAGACAGAAGACAATAAACCCCTGCGCTGATGTGGAAACTATAAAGGACTCGCAGTGCGAGTCCTATTTTTTTATTGCATTTCTAGTGAAAAATCAACTTGCAAAAAAATCGTTATCTAGAGTACTGTTAATTGAAACAATATTATTACAAAGGAGTTTTTTTATTTTATGACAGAAAATCGTAACCACGGTTTTTAATATCCGTTTTTATTTCGGGATTATTTTGATTATCGCGGCGTGTGTTGTTGCATTTCTCAACTTCCAAAAACCAGATGCGAAAAAAACAATATGAAGAAGGCGCTAGACTGCAATTTACAAGTAGTGCAGATGGTAAAAGAAACGGCCTTAAAAAGTAACAGATATTTCAACTAATCCTGTCATCGTCCTAGATGGAGGGAAATCATACGTCTATCTTGTTGAATTTCAAAAAGATGATAACCCAGCGAATCCTAAATACGGTATTGTTGGTGTCGAAATGACAAAAGAAGAAGCTGATAAATTAATTGCAAAAGCTGACTCATTGAATGACAATCCAGAGTATATTTACGGGACTATTCTTTCTGATACAAACAAGTCAGCCATCAGAGAATATAGCGACAAAATTACAAAAGTGTTTAAAGATAACAACCTGCTTTCTGCAGAGGCTGAAACATACTACTACTTTTCTCTAACAGAAAATAGTTCTGCGAAAAAAGGTGGATTAATGGTTGCGGCAGGTCTTACGCTTGCAGGTCTTGTATTTATCGGTTTAGCGTTCTGGAAACGTAAAAAAGTTGGTGCGGCTTACGATGAAATTTACGCTGCTTACCCAGAATTACGTGGCAACTTGGATTTATTAAAGACAAATGCAACTTATGTCGACGATGAAATGTTTGTATACATCTACAAGAACCACTTCTTCACTACTTGGAGCGGATTAGAAGTATACGACATTACAAAAGCAAATCGCGTTTACCACTATCAAGTAACACACAAGAAATATGGAGTGACAACAAATATTGACTCATTCCTCATCTTCTTATCAGATGACAAATCATACCGTGGTAAGAAAACGAAGATTGCTATCCATAATATTGGGGAAGAAACCGATAACTTCTTACAACCATTCTTCCACACTGTAGCCGAAGAATTCCCTAACGTGGCCGTAGGGTATGAAAATAATCGACCATTTTAAAAACAGGATGTGAGAGAAAGCGGTAAGAGGCGATGACGGTTCGCAGTTTAGCCGTAAACGGTCTGAAAGACCGTGCGGACTAAACTCGAAAGGCTTGAGCCTCTGCTTTTTCGAACTCAACTACAGGATATGAGCCCGAGCTCAACTACACAAAAACCAACCCATCAAATGGCACTGACCCCCGTAAATGAGAATTAAATAAAAACACCTCCAAGTTGGATTTGATACAATATTATCAAATGCTCATGGAGGTGTATTTTTATGGCAAAAAAACGTGTGGCTTATTCTGTCGATACAAAGAATAAAGCCGTAGAAATGAAATTACAGGGATATACTACAAAACAAGTGATGCAGGAGTTAAACATTAAAAATGAAACTCAAGTAAAAACATGGTTTAGATGGTATAAAAATGGAGAAACTCATCGTTTCCACCAACAGGTGGGGAAACAATATTCCTATAATAAAGGAATAGCTGAACTTTCAGAAATCGATCAATTAAAATTAGAATTACAAAGAAAAGAAGTTGAATTAGAAATATTAAAAAAATACAAGGAATTGGAAAGGAAGTGTCGCCTCAAGCAGTTGTAAAAGTTAGTGGAAGAATTGAAATGTAAATATACAGTTCATTTAATCTGTTTTTTTGCCTTAATGTACCCATATCTACTTACTACCGATGGAAAAAGAAAGACTTTTTCTCCAACCGTTATCGAGAAAACTATTGGTAAAATTTGTAAGAAAAAAACAAATTTATTTATGGGTACAGAAAGATTAAGTATTTGATTCAGAAGGAATTAAATCAGATTATTAACCATAAGGTTGTGCAGCGGATTATGCAGAAAAATGGTTGGAATTGTGCCGTGAAACCGAAAAAAGCTATCAAAATAGGTAAACCTTTCTCAATCACTGGCAATGCTCTGAATAGGGATTTTACAGCGGACAAACCTATGCAAAAGTTGACTACTGATATCACATATTTACCTTTCGGTCCTAAACGATTATATTTATCTTCCATTATGGATTTACATAATGGAGAAATCCTTGCGTATACAATTGGTTCAAAACAAGATACTAAGTTTGTATTGGATACTTTAAATCAAATTGACTTACCTAAGGATGTTCTACTACATAGTGATCAAGGCCGCGTTTATACTTCCGCTGAATACTACAATCTATGTAAAGAAAAAGGCATTATCCGCAGTATGTCCCGTAAGGGGACTCCCGCAGATAATGCGCCAATCGAAAGCTTCCATTCTTCGCTAAAGTGCGAAGCTTTCTACATAAAAGATGAAGTAATAACTTCATCTTCTATTGTAATTCAAATTGTAGAAAATTACATCAAATATTATAATGAAAAATAGAATCCAACAAAAATTGGACTACCTGTCTCCGGTTGAATACTGGAGACGGTAGCCCTAGGGATGTTTTTTATTAAATTCTCACTTTTTGGGGTCAGTTTTTTTGCGCAATCCAAATCAATTCTGTCTACTAAATTAAAAAAAATTAACTTTGCAGTTCAAAGATATTTGTGATATATTATATCTATCATACAACCTATATTAAAGGAGAATAATCATGACTGAAAAACGTAATACTAAAGCCTTTGTCGGCCTCATTATTGCTGGAGCTCTTTCACTTATCGTATCTCTTGGAGCGTTATGCTTCTTCCGCTTCTATGAAACAGCTGATAACATGTACAAAAAGGGAAATGTTTTTGGCGAAGTTAGAATGGAAGATGCAGCGAATACTGCTGTTAAAATCACTGGTTATTCAAAAAATCCCATTGCACAAATCGATGGTGGAACTGAATTGTATTTAATCGAGTTTTCTAAAACCGATAAAGATGACTATGGTTATGCAAGTATCGAAGTTAAAAAAGGTGATCCATTAATCCAAAAATTAGCATCTGTCGACGACCTTTTAGAAAACCCTGTTATCGTTGCTGCAACAATTCGTAGATCTGGTGCAAGTGGCGCCGTCCGTAACTACACTTCTGAATTTAAAGATACTATTAGCGAAAACGAAACTATTTCAAAACTAGCTGAAACTGAGTACTATGCATCTGTATACGAATTTCAAAAAAATGAATTAGTTGCAAATATCATCGCTGGTGTAGCAGGTGTTATTGCTCTTGTATTCTTCTACAGTGCTTTCGCAACACGTAAAGGGGAAGACAAAGCGTATAACGAATTATACAGTGCTTATCCAGAATTAAACTATTCAATGGATACAGTATTAGATAATGCAACTTATGTCGATAATCAATTAGGAATCGTTTTATACAAACACCACCTACTTGCGACATACAAGAATTTCCAAGTATACGACTTAACAAAAGCTGAACGAATTTACCACTACGTTTACACTCAAAAATCATACGGAATGACTGTTAGCCGTACTTCTCAATTAATCGTTCTAACTAACGACAAATCATACCGTAGAAAGAAAACTTCTCTACTCATTAAAAACGTTGGGGACGAAACAGATGACTTACTACAACCATTCTTCTACGCAGTAAGCCAAGAATTCCCAGACATCCTATTAGGATACGAAAATAAAAGTAAAAGACCTTTTTAGGATACGAGACCGAGCGCTCAGAAATGGAACGTTGGACTGGAACACCGGAAGGAACGTGTAACGTTCTGCAGATGTTTCAGGAAACGCACGCCATTTCTGCAATGGCGAACTCAACTACACAGGATGTGAGACATCCAACCTAAAAAGATAAATAAACCAAAATAGAACCGCCATAAATGGCGGTTCTATTTCTTTACAGTATTCATTTTTGATTAATCAACATATACAGTTTTTGAACGGTTTAGGTATGCGTAAGCTAACCCAATAATGATACCTCCACCAATCCAGTTACCAGCAAAAGCTACTAACCAGTGACGAATCATATTGAACCAGTTCATGAAGTCTAATGAACTTCCTACTGATGTGAATTTCACGATTGAGAATGAAGCGAAGTTTGCAACCACGTGCTCGTTTCCTAAGTATACGAACATGAAAATTGCTGAGATAACAATCCACATTTTTGCAACATCACTCTTAATGAGTAAGAATGATAAGATAGCTACGTTTACGAAGACGTTCGCTACAATGGCTTCAAGTAATACTGACTCATTACCGCGAGCTAGTTTACCTTCAACCACTTTCGCGATGAATTGACCTGCTTCTAATCCGCTGAACGCTGAAGTGTGGGCGAACACCGCACCCGCAATCATTGCACCGATGAGGTTGAATACACCACAGTAGAATAGAATCGTTAATGCTTAGACCATGTAATATGTTTGCGGTAAGCTCCTGCTGTTAAATACATCATGTTTGATGTTGCAAGTTCCGCGTTTAAAAATAGAATGTATACCAAACCCCATGTAAAAATAAATGCGAAGATGAACTTGCTAAGCGCTGGGTTAATGCTTGCAATATTTTGTGCTGCATATGCCCCTGCCGCTGTACTCATCGTTAAGAATGCTCCTGCAAACATTGAACGAATCGCGTAACGTCCTTTACTTTCTGTAAATAAAGCTTCTTTTTTCTGACAAGCTTTTTTGACTTTTGTATCGAATTCACTTGTGTGTTCCATAAAATGCCTCCTAAAATTAATTACACTTTAGTATACCACTTTTCTCAAGATTTCATAGAGTTTTTTTCGTAAAAATTTACTTTACAACAGTAGGGATGCTTGCTAGAATGAGCAGTGGTTTAAAAGACAACTTCAAAGGAGACTCTTATGAAAAAAATTATTGGAATTTTGGCGGCTGCCCTCTTCTTAACAGCGTGCGGACAAGCGCCAACAACAACTACTACACAGGAAACAACAACTGCGACAACTGTAGCGCAATCGACAACAGTCACACTCAATATCACAAAAGATGGACAAGCCATCGAAGGGAGCCCATTCACCCTCACTTTCAAAGAAGGCGACAATCTTCTAGACGTGATGAAGGCACAACTGAAAATCGTTGAAAAAGACGGCTTTATTTCTTCTATCAACGGTGTGGAACAAGTCCCAGCCGAAAACAAATACTGGTTATTCGATGTGAACGGTACGATGAGCCCTGTCGGTGCAAAAGAAGTCATCCTAAAAGCAGGCGACGTCATCGACTGGAAACTCAATAAACTTCAATAGTCCTATGGCAAATTCAACTCGAAAAATCACCCTTATCGCCCTACTATCCGCTTTTTGCGTGATTGGAAGACTCGGCCTCCTCACACTTCCAAATGTTCAACCGATTACCGTTGTGGTCATTTGGATTACGCTAGAACTTGGACTTTTGTACGGCGTTGCTATCGGTAGCATCTCCATTTTGATTTCCAACCTTCTAGTTAGCATGGGGCCATGGACAATCTATCAAATGGTAAGTTTTGCCCTCGTCTGCGTGTGTGCATTACTCCTTCGTCCACTGTGGCGAAAAAGAAAACAATTCCCGCGCCTAGCTTGGATTGTTTTTCCAATCTTTGCAGGACTGATGGGCTATTTATACGGCTTTATCATCTCGATTTTCTGGGTATTCAGCATGCCTGGTCTGAATTTCTGGATTTACTACTTAAACGGCGTCCTTTTCGATACGTACCACGCCATCGGAAATGTCGTCTTCTGGATCTTATTGATCCCACTCTTCGAGAAGTTAAATCCCTTCAAAATGCTACAAAAATAATAACAGACTTAAAATCACTCTTGTAAAAGAATGGTTTTAAGTCTGTTTCTTTTTCTTTATAAATGATTCTTTCAAATCTTTACGGATATCTTCATAGTAGCGATAATGGGGCATCGGATTGAGCCTTACGTCATCATTCAGTTAAATAAAAATATCTAATCTTATTTCAGCAAGTAATTTAATATATCTTTCTCCAATTTTCGGACGGGGTACTGCGCCTTCACCTTTATTTTTTGATTGTTGCATCCAGCGTATCCTTGCACGACATCCACTTGTGGAATGACCACCCAATCTCCAAGAACTTCATGCGCGACTTCTGTTTTTTCATCCAAAATGCACACGAAGCGGTATTCTCTCTCGTGTTGCCACTCTTTAAATTTTGCAAAGGTCGCTTTAATATAGAAATTCAGATTCGAATACGAGAATTGATTGCTATTGCTTCTCGTATTAGGACGTTTATCAATATATTCCACCGGGCCGTATACACAGAGTCCATCTACCTTTAAGGAATGAATTTTGTCTAACAGGCTCGCATACGAATACTCAAGCGCATACCCTGCGTGGCTATTGGCGTAATAAGACCACATTAAAATATTATCTGCGGCGTGCGTAAAGCAAAACACACGGAAGAAATCCATCATTGAATGGCCATTCGCGTAGTAGCAATTACAGTCAAACGGGTCGTTGAAATGCTTCGGATGACTAAACGACACATTCCCTTCCACCACTTGATACGGATTCTTCTCAATCGTTTCCTTGGCATAGTACTTCACAAAAACTTGTCGCTCTTCTCGAATCGCTGCTTCTGCCTTTTTAAAATACGTCTCAACGTCTTCTTTAAATACCCCTTGAAACTGTTCGACTAACTGATCTGGTGCTAAAAATCCAAGTCTGATATTCTTCGCGAGCTGGTCATTGAACTCTTTATCCGCCTTTTCTACGTCAAACCCTTGCGGAATCTTCGTATTCGCATTTTGAATATACACAATCTTTTTACACTCTAGGTCAGCCGGTTCTTTCGTCGGTTGTTTAAACAGCGACACAAACACTTTCTCTTTTGTTTTGCGGTTGGCTACTAAAAAAATTACTATCTAAGAAGGATTCCACCAAGCGGTACTCTTTATGCGTTTGTAAAAAAATGTCGCCTTAGCAATCAAATAACGATACAGCTCGATGTCCTCTTTTAAAATGATTTTCAACAACCCCACCTCCTCACTGAAAGTATATCATTTCTTTCTATCTGTTTAAATAATGACTAAAATAAAAAGAGCAAACCCTCTCGATTGCTCTTTCATTGATTTACACTAATTATTTTTTTAGATGCTTTAATAAATTCCCAGATTTTAGATATATCTTCTACACTCTTAGTGACTTTTTGTATTAGTTTCTACTTTTTCCTGTATCTTTATAACAATCGTTGACTCCGTATAATACAATTTCACCATTTGTATTTTCGTAAACCATTTTAAGAATTTTTAATACTATCTTTTTTTGGGATCACTCGAAATATCGTGGTAAAAGTACCTCTTTTATATCCTTAGGATAGTAACCGTATAGTGTATCTATTTCTTTATCGGCCTTAAGTGGTTTTTCCGTTCCAATCCAACCGTGCAATTGTTTGATTTTCAACAAATACTGCCGATCTTGGGTCTACATACTTACTAAGTTTAAGCCCTTGTCCAATTTTTTCTGGTTGTTCACCTGAATAATACATAACATCATCTTTTGTAATAATATAATTTCCTTGAATATCTTTAACATTATCCATCACTTTTTTTAAAGTCTTCATCAGTTTGCTTTGCTATAAGCTGTACCATCTTTGGTTAGAGCCAAAAAGAATCGATTTTTGTGGTCTGATGTTACTTTTTACAACATCCTTGATGCTATCAATCTTAGTCAACTCTGCATAGTCCTTGTCAAACCCATTGTATTTGGCTTGACCATAGGAATATAGATTTCCATCCTTGTCTACCGCAACTATCCCCATAAGGTATGGAGTTGAGACAACAATATTACCACCTAATTTTTTAGGCGCATCAACTGCTCCGCCTTTAATAGGGTCGATCCCATTAATGTATAAATCACCGTTTTTATCAATCCAAGTACTTCCATTACCAGGAATAAAGCTAATGTTTTCTAAAAACTTCGTCGGAGTTTCAACAGCAACATCATCCTTACTAAAGTTTAGACCTCCACCGATATAATAGACGTTTCCTTTATTAGTAAGAACATTTATTCTACTCCCATCCATAACGATATACTCTTCGATGGTTTCTGCCCCAGAATTTGAATTTTTGCGCCGCAGTTTCTCCAGAGCCTGAAGAAGCTGGATTTGCGGCATCAGAGCCACCGCCTGATTTCCCGCATCCTGAAGCTACGAATATACACATTAGCGCCCTGCGACGGCTAACATACCCTTAGTCTTTCTTTTTCATATGAATATCTCTCCTTTGAATTTATTTTTTTGTTCATTTAGATTTTTTTAAAACTAGCTTATGTTATTCATAAAAAAACAACATAAAATACCTCAAAAAAATCCATTAAAAATTCCCAAATTCATTATATCACAAATTTTTTTGTTAGAAAATACTACATATAATGTATAAAATGAATTAAATCCTAACAATAGCGTCACAACAAGGTTTTAAAAAGTTTAATTTTTTTGTTTCTTTTTTAACAAACTGCTAAATTTTTCACAATTCAAGCACCTTTTTCATTACGAAAAGAATACCCATTTTTATAAACACAAAAAAGAGGAACCCCTCTTTTTTGTATGCTCATAAAAATGGTCTATCTGGAAGATGCCCGGATTCTATAATAGTCATATTGGGGAAGTGCAACCAATGTGAATTACTGACTCTAGGGTGTAACCCGTAGAGTCAGTTTGAAGCTTGGTAGGATTGAGACCTTGGCTCAATCCGGTGCCCCATTATGACTATTATGAAGACATCCGAGAAATCTGAAAGATAGACGCAAGTCTATTCAATTTTTAGCACTTACAAGACAAACCATGAAGAACCATAAAGGTGCACCCCTCTTTTTTGTACGCTTATAAAAATGGTCTATCTGGAAGATTCCCGGATTCTATAATAGTCGTAATTGGGAAGTGCAACCAATGTGAATTACTGACTCTAGGGTATAACCCGTAGAGTCAGTTTGAAGCTTGGTAGGATTGAGACCTTGGCTCAATCCGGTGCCCCATTATGACTATTATGAAGACATCCGAGGAATCTGTAAGATAGACGTAAGTCTAGTTTTATTGTTTTTAGCACTTACAGCACAAAAAAAGGAGGGGTTGCCCCCTCCTTTGATTAATCATTATCTTCAACGGTTTCGTCTGTTTCGCCTTCTTCAGCACGAATCTGCTCGAGTTCTTCTTCAGAAAGTTTTGTGACATGGATTTTACGAATACGATCATTCTCGATCTCCGTCGGTTGTAACAGATACCCTTCGAATCTCACCTTCACTACCTCATCATCATCTGGGAAGTAGCCAAGTTTCTCGATAATCGCACCCGCCATTGTGTCCACTTCATCAGACTCTAATGACGTTTGATAGATTTGATTGAATCGGTCGAGTGACATTCCGGCATCAATCACCGAATTGTTTTCGTCAATTTCTACGACTTCTTGTTCTTCTACGTCGTACTCGTCTTCGATATCTCCGACGATTTCTTCAATCAAGTCTTCTAATGTAACAATCCCTTCAACCCCGCCGTATTCATCTTTCAATACCGCTAAGTGTTGACGAGTTTTTCTAAATTCTACTAATAAATCATCCACGAAAATCGTTGATGGTACGAATACTGGCTCATGCGCTAGGGCACGTAAGTCAATATTGTCGAATCCTTGCTCTTTTGCAGCACGGAAAACATCTTTTACGTGAATCACTCCAATTACTTTATCCTTATCTTCTTCGTAAAGAGGAAGACGAGAATAAGAACAGTTCAAGATGGTCTCTAAGTTCTCTGCTAAATCGTCATCCACGTCGAGCATTAATGTATCTGTACGTGGAACCATCACTTCACGTGCTAGTTTGGTATCTAGAGAAAGTACCCCTTGCATCATCGCAAACTCGGAAATATCAATCGCTCCGTCGTTACGGCTGTTGGCAAGTAAAGACTTCATCTCACTTCGTGTTAATTTTTCTTCTACCCTCGAAAATTCGATTGGTGTAATTCGTTTTAATAACCCTGTTGAGAACGTCAAAATCCATACGAATGGTTTTGCAATCTTTTTGACAAACAAAATTGGTCCTGCAGTATATAATGCAATCGGTTCTGCCACTTGCAACGCTACTTGTTTTGGATATAATTCCCCAAATACTAAAGTAAGGTATGCTAGAACGACTGTCACAATCACAAGTGATAATGTTTCGGCTCCAGGAATGTTTCCTAATAATGGTTGAATTCGTGAAGAGAAACTTGTTGCGGCAGACGCACTCGAGAAGAATCCTGCAAATGTAATGGCTACTTGAATTGTTGCGAGAAACTCATCCGAATTCTCTAATAAGCGCATTACCTTAATGGCTCTCTTATCTCCTTCTTGCGCTTTCTGTGCCATTTTCCCTTGGTTGATAGACACAAACGCAATTTCTGCTGCAGAGAAAAATGCATTTAATGCAGTTAATAATACAATGATTAAGATCTGGACTCCCAGCGAACTCCCATCTGAATCAGCTGTCATAATTTTGTTAACCCCTTTTAACTATAGATTTTACCTATTCTATGAATGGTATAGAGATATCATATCAGTTTTTTTCGAAAAATCAAGATTTTCCCCTGTTTTGTAATGGTTCTTTAATGTTTAAAGCCCTTTCTAATGCATTTTTCAGAAAGATTCTTTTCGTTTTCTCATCATTTCCTAACTTTTCTAGTTACAATTTCGCCAAAAAGTGGTACTATTGTAGTGAAACCAATCTCAAGGAGGAATGAGTATGTTATTAAAATCTCTTGTAGTTCCAAAAAAGAGTCTAACGGTCGTTAAAGAATCATGCACGTTAGAAGAAGCGATTAAGATTTTAGAAGAATCAGGATACCGCTGTGTTCCTGTATTAGATGAAACGGAAACGTTCTTTAGAGGGAACATTTATAAAATGCATATCTATCGCCACAAAGCAAACGGTGGAGATATGAGTCTTCCAGTAACTCATTTAATTAAAAACTCGACTAAATTCATCAGCGTGGATAGCTCTTTCTTCAAAGTGTTCTTCACGATTAAAGAATTACCTTACATTGCCGTGTTAGATAAACAACAACGTTTCTACGGAATCTTGACACACAGCAGCTTACTTAGCATGCTTCAAGAATCATGGAACGTGAAAAACGGTTCTTACGTATTAACAATTATCTCTGGCGGTGAAAAAGGCGCACTTGCGAACATCTCTAAAGTGATTAACAAGTATGCTTCTATCGCTAACGTAATGACCATCGATACTGAGAAAGATAAAAGCTTACGCCGTATCTTGATCACATTGCCAGCAGGCGTGACAAAAGACACCCTAAAACAAATCATCGACAACCTAGAAAAGAAAAACTATTCTGTTGCGGAAGTGGAAGATTTGCAAAACACATAGGATACGAGACCGAGCGCTCAGAAATGGAACGTTGGACCGGAACGCCGGAAGGAACGTGAAACGTTCTGCGGACGTTTCGGGAAACGCACGCCATTTCTGCGAGGTCGAGTTCAACTATAGGATACAAGAAAAGGCGTTTAGAAACGAATCACTGGACCGAAATGACGGAAGGAACGTGCAACGTTCTGCGTACATTTCGGGAAGTGGACGTCGTTTCTGCCTTTTCGAGTTCAACTACTAGAATGTGAGCCCGAACTCAACTTCACTAATTACATCTACACAAAAAACCAGCACACCAGCCTTAAGCTAGTGTGCTGTTCTTTTTTTCTTTTAATTAACGAACCACCGAACGTGCCATACGAGCTACTGTATGACGAACCCCTCGAATCGCAACCGACAATGCGTAAATATTTTCCACTGTCGCTAAACCGCCGTATCCTGCGTCCCCGATATGTTGAATATCCACACCGGCCACTTTATTACGGATGGCAATTTGTTCAATCACTTCTCTTGAAGAACCTTCTTGGCTTGTTCCAATCGCAGAAAGCACAAGTGCATCGTTGGCATGCGCCACCTTCACAATTTCCACAAGCTCTTCGTCAGTGAATCCTGGCACCGTTCCAACCGCTGGAACAAGAATCACATCGGCTCCGCTTTAATAAAGCGTTTCGCGATATCCACGTTCATCACAGGTTCCTTCGAGCCTGCTCCGTGCATCTTCCCAGCAATCACAAGCCCTGAATAGTGTTGTTTCACCATGGCAAGTGACGCTTCAATCGTCTCATTCGTTACCCCTGTTCCTGGATTTCCGGTTAAGCAGATAAAATCAAGACCAAGTTCTTCCGCACGTTTCACCGTTTCAACCGTACAAGTGCGACCTGGTGAGATTTCGATGCGTATTTCTAGCATCTCCGCATTCATATCCACTGGTTCCAAGTTCGCTCCAATTGGCAAACCACTCAGTTCTTTGGCGCGTTGTACTGGATTTTCACTTTCTTCAGCCCCATAGATGAGCGGATCGAAGCAGTCAAATCCATTTAAGAGCACCATATCTCCACCGAATGCCTTTGCGATTTCTGCGTTGGATAATTCATTTAAGAAAGTTGGTCTCACGCATACCGTTTCACAGCACACTGTTCTACCTTCTGCTGCTTCAATCGCCTTTTTCAGTTCCTTTCCGGTCATTTTTCTGAAATCACTGGCCACACAATTTAACAATCGTTTACTCATTTCGTTTCCTCCTGTCCACGAACCAGCGCCACTACCTCTTTCAACAACGCTTCATCCGTCTGTTCGTAATCTCCATTTTCATGATAGGCATAGCTAAGCCCCTCGCCTGCAGTCGTCGGGTCCGTTTTCCACGTCTTAAACGTTCCATGGATTTGCGAAATCCCCGTCTCCTGCATTAAGTGCTGGACATTTTCTTTAGTGACACCGCCGCCACAAAGCAGTTCAATCTGACTTCCGTAGCGAGCTTGCAAGTCTTTTAAGAGCGGGATTCCTTTCTCAATTTGCGCCTGTTGTCCCCCTGTTAAAATGCGCGTGCATCCTAGCTTTATTAATCCCTCGATGGCACTATTCACATCCGGCACAAGGTCAAACGCCTTATGGAACACACTCTCGGCATGATATTTCTGACATAACTCAATCATCTGCTTCGTACGATTCCAGTCAATCGTCCGGTCTTCTAATAGAAATCCAAACGCCAACCCTTTCGCACCAGCTTCTAATAAGAGTTTTGCACCGATCAGCATGCTCTCAAACTCTTCCTTCGTGTAACAAATCCTGCACCGCGAGGACGAACCATACAGACAATTGGAAGGCTCACTCCAGAATCGAGCACTTTTTGCAAGGTTCCGATGCTTGGCGTTAATCCTCCTAAGAAAAGCGCGCTATTCAATTCAATGCGGTCAGCACCCGCACGCTCTGCAATCTGGCAGTCTGCGATGCTTCCAGCACATACTTCTACTGTCATACCGTCCCTTCTTTCATGCGCGACAATGCAAGTAGCGCTAATCCGTAAATAATCGTATCTGTTTCTAAGTCTTTAATCCCAATCCATTCGTTTGGCAAATGCGCAATATCTCTTTGCCCTGGGAAACTTGGGCCATACGCAATGATATTTGGAATATTATATATATTTCCTTCTAATAGAGTGCAATAAAATCCGATAAAACTTTGTTCATTCAGCTATTTATAAATGTGGTTATCTATTTTTTGTTCTCAACAATTGAATGGCGCGCTTCAAGATACGTTCAGCATCAATTCTTTGATAATCTTCAAAGTTGATTACTTCAACAGGAACACCCAAAGGGTTATATTTTGCATAAATTATGCTGAATTTGAAGTTTACCTGTGGTGCTAATAAAATTACATCCGGACGATATTGGTCATAAATCATATCGATATTACAATCTGTAAACGCTTTAATCTCTAATGGCACATTATGTTTACTTGCCACTTCCTGCATTCTACTCGCCACAAAACTTGCTGACATACCTGTACTACAAAATAGACAAATTCTATTCATTGAAAATTCTCCTTCTATTGTAATTTATGATTTTTCTATGGTATTCTTCAAAAAAACTCAACATCATAAACAAACTTCTTCAATAATTTTTATAGAAGCATGGAATACATTAATCTAAAAAAATAACAGTTTATTTGCTTCTATTATACCCAATAACTACTCCCTAATGTTAGTCAATTTTTTTAATATCTATGTGAAACATTTCGTAATTTTTTTCTTACTTTTTGGCCGGTTTTGGATGATTGGTGTGCTAAGAAAGAAAAAGATGTCTCTTCGATTGAACTGCTCTATCAAAAATACAGTCAGCAAAAAAATTACAAACGGTTTCAGTCGGTGAGACCGGAACAACATGGTACGGTGTCTGCGACGGATTGTTCTAAAAAAATTGGGCAACAAAAAAAGGCACCGGAATCGGTGC
>CAKAHB010000003.1:0-100868 GCA_916438765.1 uncultured Granulicatella sp.
ACAAGAAATTGAGGGAGTGAAGCTATATGTTTATCGTTCCAATGTCAAAGATGCTACGACCATTTATTATTTAGATGGAGATCAATTCGAAGAGCCTTTTAATCATTGGATTTACAAATATCAACCTGCACTTAATTTTGTACTCATAAATGCAAATAATCGAACAGATGATTATACACCTTGGCCTCTCCAGGCATCTGAAACCATGCCGATGGATTTCGGTGGGAAAGCTGCAGAACATCTTTCGTTTTTCGCATCACATGTGATTCCATTTTGTGAGAGTGAATATGGTTTTGCTTCAAACGCAGAAAAGAGAGTTATCGGTGGGTATTCGCTAGGCGGATTATTCAGCCTGTACGCAGCGGTGAACACTGATTTATTCGGAACTGTCCTCAGTTGTTCTTCGTCGCTGTGGTATCCGGATTTTCTGGACTATTTAAAAGAACATCCCTTTAAAGCCGCTCATCCTAAATTGTACATGAGTGTGGGTGATCAAGAAGGAACGACTGCGACGAATTTAACAGCAGACCAAACTTCTAAATACGATAGCATTAAAAAGATTTTTTTATGAGCCGAAATTTCAAGCAGGTGATTTCAAGTTTACGTTGGAAGAGGGAAATCATGGAAATGATATCTCAGGACGTGCCTGAGCGTGCAGTTGAATGGGTAGAAGAGAATTGTAAATAATCAACAAAAAATCCACTGGTTGAACCAGTGGATTTTTTCTAGCGGTGCCAAAGGGTCTCGAACCCCCGACCTAGCGTTTAGGAAACGCTTGCTCTATCCAACTGAGCTATGACACCCTGATACATTTATTGAACCACAGAACCCGCTATCTGTCCATACGCAATCACTTATTCTTTACTAAAACGAGAATTGACAATCTTCATCCTCGCAGCAATCTAAATATAGAACGACATCATTTTTCTTTTTTAAACATAGAAGGTTTAGAGAAAACTGATTCTATTAAAGAAGATGGAGTCCCTTGGGATTCTATGGTAGGAGTAAGAGCGAGAGGTAACTGATGCGAATATGAGACTCTAGGAATTTATTCCGTAGAGACTCATTGAGGCTCAGTAGGTGAGAGACTTTGGCTCGAACCGGTACAGCTCTTATCCCTACCATGAAGATATCCCAAAGGGACGGAATCCAAAGATTTTCTTGGAGACAATTTTCATTCTCTAAAACCTTCGATTTAGTATAAAAAAACCACCAAAGAAAAATCTTTGGCAGTTTTCAATTCATTTAATTTAGTTTGCTGACTGACGGCGTGAAGATTGCCAATGCGAATACAGACGGAAAATCGAATCGACCGTAAAGATTGCAAGTGCAATCATCCCGGCAGTAATCATTGTTTGACCCAAAGAAGAATTTTCCTTTTTCAACATCGCCCACAAAGAAGGCGTATACGGTACGGTACATGCCTGCACCAGGAACAAGTGGGAAAAATCCAGGGATAAAAGAAATACCGTTACGGGAGCTTTAAAATAGCGTGCTGCTAAGTGCGATAAAAATGCAATTGTAAGGCCGCTATAGTAAGTAGCTAGTTGTAATCCAGAACTGTCCAAGAAGAAGAGATATACAAACCAACCAATGCCTCCAATAATCGAAATATGAATGAGGAGTCGTTTTGGTGCTTCAAAGACAATACAACTGAAGTAGACAGCGATGAGAGCACTAATCACTTGATAAATCATAAGGGGTTTGCACCTCCTGCTAAGACGAGTCCCAAAGCAACAGCAATAGCGACGGAAAGAGCCGTCACAAACGCTTCAATTGCCCGAGCTGCTCCTGAGTTGTAGTCTCCGCGTAATGTATCGCGAATGGCATTTGTAATGGCGGTTCCAGGAACGGCCGGCATGATTAATCCTACAATGGAGATGCCGATTCGAGCGTCCGAACGAAAATGTTTCTGAATCAAAATGATAATGACAATCGCTGGAATAATCGAGATGAGGTTCAACACGAATGTTCCTAATTTTAATTTCGGATCTAACTTATAAACAAATGGCATGATAATCGCTGCTACTGATGCAATGACGAGTTCAATTGGCGTTGCTCCAAATAGAGCAGCGTAGAACCCACACATCAGAATAAGGCCTAAGTCTTTTAACCACTGTGGATATTCGGATTCTTTTAAGTCTTGTAATCGTTGATAGGCTGTATCAAGGTCAATTTCTTTTGTCACTAATTGACGAGAGATTGCGTTGACCTTTATAAATTCGGTTCAAGTTCGTGTCGCGATTTGGAACACGACGAATTTCTGTAATAGAATCGATGCAGTCATCATCGAGCGTTGCAAAGATTCCAGTCGCCATTGCGAAGGCTTCGCAAGTTTCAAAGTTAGATGTGGAGAGAATATAGTTCATCGTTTCTTCCACGCGATACGATTCCGCATTGCATTCGAGCATGATTTGACCAGCCAGAATAGCGGTATCCATTAATTTTTTGCATATGATCGCACAAAGCCTTCCTCCTTACTAAAAATACTCTCTAAGTATAGCATACTAGCGGTGTTTTGCTAAGTAGAAATTTTTTTATGAAAATGAAAACTGTACTATTTTTCATATTGCTTACAAATTAGTACAGCTGTTTTTTTGATGATTGTTTTAACATTGTACTGTTTTTTTAAAAAGTATTTAGTGTATTATTAAGATAACAAATTTTTGGAGGGATATCCGTGGAATTATTTGAAGAATTATCACTTAAAGTGAAAGGGAAAGACGTTAAAATCGTATTTCCAGAAGGAGATGAACCAAGAATTATTGGTGCAGCTGTTCGTTTATTAGCAGATGGACTTTGCAAACCAATTTTACTTGGAAATGTCGACGCAATTAACGAAGTAGCAAACGCTCGTGGATTTAACATTTCTCATTTAGAAATTATCGATCCTGAAACTTATGCAGACGATAAATATGCAGAAATGGTAGCAAGCTTTGTAGCACGTCGTAAAGGTAAAGTATCTGAAGAAGATGCTCAAAAATTATTACGTGATGTAACTTACTTCGGTACAATGATGGTTTACATGGGCTTAGCTGACGGTTTAGTATCAGGTGCGGTTCACTCAACAGGGGACACTGTACGTCCAGCATTACAAATCATCAAAACAAAACCAGGTGTCTCTCGTACAAGTGGTGCGTTCATCATGATCAACAGCGACAAATCTAAGAAATACTTATTCTCAGACTGCGCAATCAACATCAACCCTAACGCACAAGAATTAGCTGAAATCGCAGTTGAATCTGCTAAAACAGCTGAATTATTCGGTATCGAACCAAACGTTGCAATGTTAAGTTTCTCAACAAAAGGTTCTGCTAAATCTGAAGAAGCATTAAAAGTAGCTGAAGCAACTAAAATCGCTCAAGAATTAGCTCCAAACTACAACATCGACGGAGAATTACAATTCGACGCTGCGTTCGTACCAAGCGTTGGTAAACAAAAAGCTCCAGACTCACCAGTAGCTGGACAAGCAACAGTATTCGTATTCCCAGAAATCCAATCAGGAAACATCGGATACAAAATTGCACAACGTTTCGGTAACTTCGAAGCAATCGGACCAATCCTACAAGGATTAAACAAACCAATCTCTGACTTATCACGTGGATGTAACGAAGAAGACGTCTACAAATTAGCGATCATTACAGCTAATCAGGCTTTAATGGAAAACTAGGGAGAAAGACAGAAGACAAAAATTGACTCGCAGTGCGAGTCATTTTTGCTTCGTCGTCTTTCCCCCACAGAGCTGATTAGACGTTCTGAATCACGAGTGATGAAGAACGTCAAGCTACTTTGCGATGCGATACTGCGATTTCTCGATGGCGAACTCAAATACAAAAAACGACTCGCATTGCGAGTCGTTTTTCTTTTATAGCTTATTAGATGTTCTTGATCACGAGTGATGAAAAGAACATCAATAAGCTACTGATGTGAGAATAGTCATGTGGACAAAATCAGTGAGATGAGCTGCAATGGGACCATTTCAAGTAAAGCGAAGAAAAAACAGCCATGTCTGACCAGTGACGATTAATTTGAAAGATTTAGTTCATCTAAAAAGAAATCCTCATATGATCGATGTTTTAAATTTCTAGAACGATAATACATAGAAAACTACCAGCACTAGCTAATAAGAATGAAAGAGTCCCATCCAAGACGAACCATTGCTACGTCTAGTCCAAAGTAATCAGCTACACCTGCACATACTCCAGCAATTTTCTTTTCGTTACACTTTACGTAGTTAAACGTTTTTCTGACATAAGAACACTCATTGATCGATGTCTATATATCGACTGTAGACATATGTTACATATACAAAAATAGTACAAATTAAGCAATTCATCAAAATAGATACTAGATTATTCTTCATTTAAAAGTAGATCATTATAACTTCATGATAAATTCATCATTTACACGATGCTTTTTAATATGTAAAGTAAATTATTTAAATGAAAAAAATTTTTATGAACATATGTATTTATAATCGATAGTTACATTATTCCATTAAAAACACTTTTATACTTTTACCAAGACAGTGTTTCATTTATGTAAGTGATAGAAATTTTTTTGAGCAGATAAATTGCTTTAACGTTTAAGTGATGATAATCTTATTTCAATCCCAAGAGAGAAGACACAACTTTCTTGCTCAAACCATTCACGAAAAGAGGAAAAGAACATGAAAAACATTTTATTTGTAGTAGGTAGC
Organism: uncultured Granulicatella sp.; assembly: GCA_916438765.1. Classification (GTDB taxonomy): domain Bacteria; phylum Bacillota; class Bacilli; order Lactobacillales; family Aerococcaceae; genus Granulicatella. The sequence goes on from CAKAHB010000003.1 coordinate 4,700, forward strand.
TTACGTAAAGGTAGCTTTAACCACCAAATGGCAGAAAAAGCAGAACGTATTTTAGACGGAAAAGCAACTGTCACTTACTTAGATTACTCAAACCTTCCATTAATGAACCAAGACTTAGAAACTCCAGTATTACCTGAAGTACAAGCAGCTCGTGATGCATTCGGTAAAGCAGATGCAGTATGGATCTTCTCACCAGCGTATAACTTTGCAATTCCTGGAACAGTGAAAAACTTATTAGACTGGATGAGCCGTGCATTAGACTTATCAGATACACATGGGCCTTCAATTCTACAAGATAAAGTTGTAACGGTATCAGCAATGGCAAACGCAGGACATGAACCATTATTTGCAGCATATAATGCATTATTACCATTCATCCGTATGCAAGTAGTGGGTGAATTCACTGGTGCTAAAATTAACCCAGAAGCTTGGGGAACAGGTGTTGTGACTCTAGACGAAGAAGTAGTAGCAGGACTTGAAAAACAAGCAGAAGCATTATTAAATTCATAATTCAAACTAAAAACTTAACTTTTAAAAGCAGTCTCCATAGATGGGGGCTGCTTTTTTTGAACAATATGCGAACAGACATTTGCCCTAGACCTTCCTGTTATGCTAAAATTGTTCTGATATAGACAAAAAAGGAGCATCATTCATGTATGAATATTTAAACGGAGAGTTAGCGCATATCTTACCAACAGCAATTGTTGTCGATGTGCATGGCGTAGGGTATCAAGTGGTCTTTGCAAACCCATACCGCCTACAAGATTCTCTGAAGAAGCAAATTAAAGTTTTAGTACAACAAGTCGTTCGTGAGGATTCTATTACCTTATACGGATTTATTTCAAGCGAAGAACGCGAATTATTCCAACGTTTAATTAGCGTTTCTGGTATCGGGCCAAAGAGTGCGATGAGTATTTTAGCGAATGACGACACAGAAGGATTCGTGAACGCTGTAGAAAGTGGCAATGTCACTTATTTAACAAAATTCCCAGGTGTTGGGAAGAAAACAGCACAACAAATTATTTTGGACTTGAAAGGGAAGTTTGAAGCTGTCCCTGAAGAAACGACGAAAGCAGTTGTTTCAACAAACCAAACAACACTGGAAGAAGCAAAAGAAGCCTTACTGGGCCTTGGTTATTCTGCAAAAGAAATTACAAAGATTTGGAAGTCGCTGGAAGCAGCTACTCCAAGTACGACGCAAGAGGCATTAAAAGTAGCCTTTAAACTATTAATGAAATAATGGAGGATTATCGTGGAGGAAGAACGTTTTATTGACGGAAACCCGCTGGACGAGGGGGAAGTACAAGCCGAGTTATCACTGCGCCCACAGACGTTGCAACAATATATCGGTCAACAAAAAGTAAAAGAAGAGCTTGCCGTCTATATTCAAGCGGCTCGCAGTCGTTCTGAAGCCTTGGATCACGTGTTACTATACGGGCCTCCAGGACTCGGGAAAACGACACTTGCGATGGTCATTGCTAACGAATTAGAAGTCGGAATTAAGACGACGAGTGGACCAGCAATCGAACGTCCAGGAGACTTAGTGGCGCTTTTAAATGACTTGCAAGCAGGGGATGTCTTATTTATCGACGAGATTCACCGATTGCCACGTGTGGTGGAAGAGATGTTGTATTCAGCGATGGAAGATTTCTTCGTGGATATCGTGGTCGGACAAGGGCCAACAGCGCATCCGGTGCATTTCCCATTGCCGCCGTTTACTTTGATTGGTGCGACGACTCGTGCAGGGGCACTTTCTGCACCGCTTCGTGACCGTTTCGGAATTGTGGAACATATGGAGTATTACGATGAAGCATCTCTAGCTGAGATTGTTAAACGTAGTGCGAATGTTTTTGATAGTGAAATTAAAGAGGAAGCCGCTCTTGAGATTGCGCTTCGTTCTCGTGGGACACCGCGTATTGCGAACCGTCTCTTGAAGCGTGTACGTGACTTTTCTCAAGTATACGAAGAAGGCATGATTTCAAAAGAAATTACGCAGCAAGCCCTAAAAGTCTTGCGAGTAGATGCTAAAGGCTTAGACCATATCGACCGTAAATTATTGACGGCGATGATTGATTTATATGATGGCGGTCCAGTGGGACTTGGAGCCATTGCGGCGAACATTTCAGAAGATGCGGAGACAATTGAAGATATGTATGAACCGTATTTATTGCAAATTGGATTTTTAAAACGGACATCACGCGGACGTGTGGTGACGCCTGAAGGATATGCTCACTTAGGGCGCTTTTATCCTTTATCGTAAGAAAGGAACTAGAAATGAACTATACAACAAAAGATTTTGACTTCGATTTACCCGAAGAATTAATCGCGCAAACTCCATTGAAAGACCGTACGTCTTCACGTTTATTAGTGGTGAATAAAACAACACATACCATTGAAGATAAACATTTTTCTGATCTTTTAGAAGAATTGGAAGAAGGAGATACACTTGTTGTCAATAACACGCGTGTATTGCCAGCACGTCTTTATGGAACGAAAGAAGAAACAGGGGCTCATATTGAGGTCCTCCTATTAACGAATACGAAAGGCGACAAGTGGGAAACGCTCGTGAAACCTGCCAAACGGATGAAAGTGGGTAGTGTTGTTTCTTTTGGAGATGGTAGACTCAAGGCGACAGTTGTCGAAGAATTAGAACAAGGTGGACGTATCATTGAGTTTTCATACGAGGAGTATTCCTAGAAGTGTTGGAATCTCTTGGTGAAATGCCATTGCCACCTTATATCAAAGAACGTTTAGAAGATAAAGAGCGTTATCAAACAGTGTATGCTAAAGAGAACGGATCTGCAGCAGCACCAACAGCTGGATTGCATTTCACAGAAGAGTTAATGCAACAAATCCGTGAAAAGGGTGTAAATATTGTGCCAGTCACATTGCACGTTGGACTTGGAACGTTTAGACCCGTTTCAGTAGATTCGCTTGAAGACCATAAGATGCATTCTGAGTATTACAATGTATCCAAAGAAACTGCGGATATGATTGAAGCGACAAAGAAAGCTGGCAAACGTGTGATTGCAGTTGGTACGACTTCGATTCGTACATTAGAGACAGTTGCGAGAGACAATAACGGACATGTGGTGCCTGCGAGCGGTTGGACGGATATTTCATTTCTCCTGGGTATGAATTCCGTGTGGTGGATGCGTTTGTAACGAATTTCCACTTGCCAAAATCAACGCTTGTTATGCTTGTCAGCGCGTATCTTGGACGTGAATTCACACTAGAAGCGTATCAGCACGCCATCGAAGAACGTTACCGCTTCTTTAGTTTTGGCGATGCAATGTTTGTGCATAAATAATAAAATAAGAGACCTTCGGTCTAACTACGAACCATAGGGATATCTTCATGGTAGAGATAATAGCTGTATCGGATTGAGCCTTTTGTCTCAATCCTACCGAGCTTCAAACTGACTCTTAGAAATGAAATTCCAGAGTCAGTAATTCACATCGGTTACTGGTCGCTATTACTTCTACCATAGAATCCCTATGGTTCTTCGTTTGCCCTCGGTCTTTTTGTGCTTTACACAAAACGTTGCAAAAGGAAGAGTAATACTCTTCGTGAGTGCATACTAGTGTGAATTTACAGGCGATGAAATTGGAGCGTGCGAACTTTGCCCACGGTCTTTTGTGCATTTTTACGAAACGTTATCAAAAGAAGAGGGATGTTTTTAGTATGTGCTTATTAAATAAAAAAACAGAAGTTAAGTTTTAAAGCTTAACTTCTGTTTTCTTTTGATTTCATAAATACGTGTTGGATGATAAAGATAGCTGCAGTTACGAGCACTCCTACGATTACAGCGCTCTGCACGTTGTAAGGTGTTTGAGAAAGTGCACTTCCTAAATAATAAGTCACTTGGCTAAGTATCAATCCCCATATGATGGTAACAATATATTTCACAGACAACCCTTCTTTCATTTCCCATTATAGTACAAGCAAGATTCTTTTGACAATAGATGGGCCAAAAATCTTTCCAAATGGGAGCGTGAAAGTGGAAGATATGCTATAATAAGACGACTAATACGAGAGGAGGAGCCCTATGCCATTTACAACTTTACAAGTATTCAGTAGCTATTCATTACTCAAGAGTACGATTCGTTTGAATGAGTATGTAGAAACTGGGAAATTATTAGGTTATAAACAATTGGCCTTAACGGATGATGGTGTATTGCACGGCGCAGTGGAGTTTTACGAGCGCTGTATTCAAAATGGAATTCAACCGATTCTAGGGTGTACATTCGAGATTTCTTGGAAGAGTGATGCTTCTAGAAAAGAAATGCTTGTCGTCTATGCCAAAGGTGCTAAGGGGTACGAATCCCTCCTGAAACTTTCAACTCTGTATCAACAAGGGATTACTTGGACAACGGAAATGACTGAGTGGATATCAACTCATAGCGAGGATGTGAAAATCGTTCTTCCACCAATGGACAGCGAGTGGGTTGCTGCGCATTCTAAGGGGAAACTCGAATCAGTTCTTCGTGCTGTGAAGGAAGAATTTCCTGGCGTTGAGATTGCCGTAGGGATAACTCGTGAAATGGTTGAACGCGGTGAGTTCGACACGATGCGTGAAGGGATCGAAGCGTCTGGAGTAGTGCCAGTTGCCTTTAGTGTCGCTCGTTATTTAAACACAACTGATTATTTCCCGTGGAAAGTGTTGCAAGCGATTCGACTAGGAGAAACGCTCTCATTTACACAAGAAGATGCAACAGGAAGCGAATCGTTACCAGAAGCAACTTCGATGACAAAGGTGTTCCAAGCGGCAGAAGGTGGAGTCCTTCTTTCTAACTTAGAACAATTTACAAAAGATTTAGTGGTAGAAATTCCTCTAAGAGATACCATGCTGCCACAATTCCCAGTACCAGGTGGGAAGACGAGTGCACAGTTCCTTTATGAATTATGTGAAGCGGCGATGCTGGAGATGGGAGTGACGACACCTATTTATGTGGATCGACTCAAAGAAGAGTTAGCCGTTATTCATGAGATGGGATTTGATGATTACTTCCTTATCGTTTGGGATATTATGCGTCATGCTCGCGAGAAAGGTATCCAAACGGGAGCTGGTCGTGGTTCTGCCGCGGGTTCACTTGTTGCGTATCTCTTGCATATTACAGGAGTGGATCCGATTCGTTATCACTTGTTATTTGAGCGTTTCTTAAACCGTGAGCGGTATACGATGCCCGATATCGACTTGGACTTCCCAGATGATAAGCGTGAAGATATTTTAGCCTATATCGTGTCGAAATATGGCAATCAAAATGTAGCGCAGATTGTGACATTCGGTACGCTTGGGGCGAAACAAGTGATTCGAGATGTATGTAAAGTCTTTGGAGAAAACATCATTACGGTTCAGAAGTTTTCAAACAATATCGCTCAAGGAAAAGTGACGCTAGAGCAGACTTATAAAGAAAATAAGGCGTTTAGAGAACATGTAGAAAGTAGTGAACGTAATCGTAAGCTCTATCAAGTGGCGAAATCTCTTGAAGGACTTCCACGTCATTCGTCTGTCCATGCAGCCGGTGTCGTGTTATCACAAGACGTGTTGACGAAGACAGTTCCTTTAATGAAACGAGATAAAGGATATTCGGCGTCTCTACAAGAATCCGATTGGATGCTCACGCAGTATGCGATGCAAGCTGTTGAAAAAGTCGGACTTCTAAAAATGGACTTGCTAGGGTTGAGTAACCTGACATTGCTTCATAAGGCGATTCAACAAACGCAAAAGATTACGAAAAAAGCATTAGATATTACAAAGATTCCTTTAGACGATGCGCGTACGTTTGAACTTTTCCAAAAGGCACAAACGAATGGAATCTTCCAATTCGAGTCAGACGGGATTCGACGTGTCTTGAAGGACATGAAACCAACAGAGTTTGAAGATTTAGTAGCAGTTCTTGCGCTTATCGTCCAGGTCCAATGGAACAAATTCCACACTTTATTAATCGTAAAAAAGGAACGGAAATTGTTCAGTATCCTCACGCATCCCTTCAAAAGATTCTTGAACCGACATACGGTATTTTGGTTTACCAAGAACAAGTTATGCAGGCGGCTAGTGAAATGGCAGGCTTTACTCTAGGAGAAGCAGACATTTTACGTCGTGCCATCGGGAAGAAGAATAGTGATGCGATTGCTGCGCAAAAAGAGAAGTTTGTACACGGCGCACTTTCAAAAGGGTATAAACAAGAAGATGCTGAGACGGTATATGACTATATCGAGAAGTTTGCCAACTATGGATTTAACAAATCTCACGCGGTGGCTTACGCGATGTTGTCTTATCAATTAGCTTACTTAAAAGCAAATTATCCAACAGCATTCTTTACCGCATTATTCCAAAACGCGAGCGCGAAGTCAGCGAAGTTGCAAGACTATCTTGTTGAAGCACGCCAGTTAGGAATTAAGATTTTGCCACCAAGTATTAATCGTAGTTATGCAGACTTTGTGGCAGACGATAGTGGCGTTATTGTCGGACTCAATAACATTAAGGGGATTCGTCGAGATTTTGTGGAAAGTATCGTGAAGAACCGTTATGAGTATGGACCGTTCAAAGGTTTCCAAGACTTTGCTTACCGAATGGGCGCTCAATATACGAAAGAACCGCTATTACTCGCGTTAATTAATGCAGGGGCTTTTGATGAGTTTGGTGAAACAAGGGCAACGCTGAAGGCAAATGTGGATGCTGTAGCGAAGAGTGTGAAGTTCCACGGTTTGAATTTATCGCTAGAAGATGACTTAGAAGTGGCGTTCACTCATGTGGAAGAAGAACCACTCCTGCAACGAATTGAAGAAGAAATTGAAGTCCTTGGATTTTCAGTTTCTCCTCATCCTTCCTCAAATACGACCCACTTGTTAAGAGTGGATGGATTACTCCGATTCAAACCGTTTTTGAAGAAGGGTATATGCGATTTGTAGGGATGATTGTGGACATTCGCAAAATCTCGACTCGTAAAGGAGAGCAGATGGCGTATGTCACACTTCAAGATGCGTCTGGAATGATGGATGTAGTCGTCTTTCCGTCTACGCTGGCCGAAGTCTATCAACACCTTCAACAAAACAAGATGGTTCTAGCAGAAGGTCGTGTGAAAAAAGGGCAAAAGGGACAATGGCAATTGCAATTAAACCGCATGTATCCGATGACTTCTGCAGATAAGCTTCTTGAAGATTCTGCCAAGATATTGAAAATTGCGATTCGCCCAGAGAAACATACTCCAGAAGTTTATGCAGAAATCAAGCAACTCGTCACTAAATATAAAGGGGTGACACCTGTTGAATTATTCCTCGTGAATAGTAAAACGCTTGTAAAGAATTCTTTTGCAAACGGTGTAAACCTTGAGTCGAAGCTAATCCCTAGTCTTATTGACATTTTAGATAAAGAATGTATAAAAATTGTAAATTGAAAAAGTTTATGAAAATGAAAGACATTTGTTTAAAAAAGTGATAAAATGAGAACAAATGGGCTTGTTCCAGTAAAAATAAATCTAAGAGGTGAATCTTTGTGAAACGCATTGCTGTTTTAACAAGTGGAGGAGATGCTCCAGGGATGAATGCCGCTGTACGTGCGATTGTACGTAAGGGTATTTATGAAGGTTTTGAAGTATACGGAATTAACTATGGTTTTGCCGGGTTAGTAGCTGGTGATATCCGTAAATTAAATCCGTCAGACGTGAGTGACTTGATTGGTCGCGGGGGTACATTCTTGTATTCTGCACGTTATCCAGAATTCGCAAATCGCGAAGGACAAGAAAAAGGAATCGAACAATTAAAGAAATTCGGTATTGAAGGTCTTGTTGTTATCGGTGGTGACGGAAGCTATCAAGGGGCCGTTGCCTTAACAAAACTTGGTTTCCCAACTGTTGGGGTTCCAGGAACAATCGACAATGATATTCCAGGTACGGAATATACAATCGGTTTTGATACTGCCATCAATACTGTATTAGAAGCGCTAGACCGTCTTCGTGATACTGCGACATCACACGTTCGTACGTTTATCGTTGAAGTTATGGGTCGTCGTGCTGGAGATATCGCACTTTGGACAGGGGTTGCCAGTGGTGCAGAACAAATTTTGATTCCAGAACAAGATTTTGATTTAGAAACTGTCGCTAAAGAAATCAAACAAGGTCGCTTGAACGGTAAGAAGCATACATTAATCATTCTTGCAGAAGGTGTGATGTCTGGTGACGAACTTGCTAAGAAACTCCGTGAATACGATAGTGACTTCCATACACGTGTTACAGTATTAGGACACGTTCAACGTGGTGGAGCTCCAAGTGCTCGTGACCGTGTACTTGCAAGTCGTATGGGTGCCAAAGCAATCGATTTATTAAAAGAAGATATCGGTGGCGTGTGTGTCGGCGTGAAAGCAGAACAAATTATCTATAGCGATATCGTTGAAACATTAGCAAACGGCAAACATTTACCTAACTTAGAGTTGTATCAACTAAATAAAGAAATTTCATTCTAAAACAAACTAAAGGAGTCAAGAAAAAATGAAAAGAACTAAAATCGTATGTACTATTGGACCTGCTAGTGAAGCGCCAGAAAAATTAGCAGCTTTAGCAGAAGCAGGAATGAACGTTGCGCGTTTAAACTTCTCTCATGGTGACCATGAAGAACATTTAGCACGTATCAACACAATCAAAAAAATCCGTAAAGAAACAGGCCGCGTTATCGCGATTCTTTTAGATACTAAAGGACCAGAAATCCGTACTCATGATATGGAAAATGGTGCGATTGAATTCCACACTGGAGACGTTGTTCGTATTTCAATGACTGAAGTGTTAGGAACTAAAGAAAAATTCTCTATCACTTACCCAGAATTAATTAACGATGTTAAACCTGGATCAATTATCTTAGTAGATGATGGTTTAGTAGGGTTAGCTGTTACTGAAGTGGACCACGCAAATGGAGAAATCGTCTGCGTAGTAAACAACAGTGGTGTTGTTAAAAACAAAAAGGAATTAACGTTCCTGGCGTTAAAACAAAATTACCTGGTATCACTGAAAAAGACCGTGCAGATATTATCTTCGGTATTGAAAATGATATCGACTTTATCGCTGCAAGTTTCGTTCGTCGTGCTTCAGACGTTCAAGAAATTCGCGATTTATTAAAAGAACATAACGCAACTCACATCCAAATCATTCCAAAAATCGAAAACCAAGAAGGTATCGACAACATTGACGAAATCTTAGCGTTATCTGATGGTTTAATGGTTGCTCGTGGTGACATGGGTGTTGAAATCGCTGCGGAAGAAGTTCCAATCGTTCAAAAAATGTTAATCAAGAAATGTAACACTTTAGGTAAACCAGTTATCACTGCTACTCAAATGTTAGATTCAATGCAACGTAACCCACGTCCAACACGTGCGGAAGTTGGTGACGTAGCGAACGCTATCTTCGATGGTACAGATGCAGTTATGTTATCTGGTGAATCTGCAGCAGGGGATTACCCAGTTGAAGCAGTTCGTACAATGGCTAACATCTGTGTTCGTACAGAACAAGAAATTCGTGTACGTGACAAATTCAAATTAAAAGCATTCGATGAAACTGATGTGGCAGAAGCTATCGGCCGTTCAGTAGCTCATACAGCTAAAAACTTAAAAGTGAAAACAATCGTTGCTGCAACTGAATCAGGACATACTCCAAAAATGATTTCTAAATTCCGTCCTGACGCAACAATCTTAGGTGTGACTTCTTCTGAACGTCAACAACGTGCATTGGCATTAATCTGGGGTGTTAAACCAGTAATCGTTGAACGTGCACATTCTACAGATGAAATGTTCGAAATCTGTATGCAAGCCGTTCGCGAACACCACAATGCTAAAGAAGGCGATTTAGTAATCATCACTGCTGGTGTACCTTTAGGAATTAAAGGAACAACAAACATGATGAAAGTTGCTCGCGTATAATTCATATAAATCATAATAAAAAGCTTGAACAAACCGTAAAAAGTTGTTCAAGCTTTTTTTGTGATGTGAAGGTATTTGACAAAATAACGAGAAATCGTTAGAAATACTAGGATATAAATGACTGTAAGCTCTATTTTGTGGTAAAATAAAAGGACAAATGTAGAAGAAGGAGGTTTGTTATGACAAGTGAATTATCGACCGTTGTTCAAGCCATTATCACGGATGAAAATGAAAAGTACTTTTTCGCTCAAAAGAGTGGAGAAACATTCCGTCTCAAAAAAGACGATGCTACCGAATCACTAAAGATTGGTGATGTAGTAACGGGATTCTTATATGAGAATTCTTCCCGTAAAAAAGTCTTTACGCTCCGCATTCCTGAAGTAACAAATGAAAGTTATGGATGGGCAAGCGTGACACAAGTCAGAAAAGACTTAGGCGTATTCGTGGATATTGGTTTAGAAGATAAAGATATGGTAGTTTCATTGGATGAACTTCCAAGTATGAAAGAGTTATGGCCAAAGAAAAATAATCGTTTATATGTGACGTTAATTAAAGATAAAAAGGACCGCACATGGGCAACGATGGGAGACGGCCACGCACTGATGAAAAAGTCGTTCGTGGTCATAAAGGATTGTTGAATAAAGATTTAACAGGAACAGTGACACAAGTAAAACTTGTGGGAACAACGATTTTCACACCAGAAGGGTATAAATTATTCTTGCATCCTTCAGAGCGACTGTATGAACCAACGCTTGGGGAAGAAATTACAGTACGTGTTATCGGGCTACGTCCAGATGGTGTACTGAATGTTTCGATGCGTCCACGTGCGCACGAGGCCATTGGAGACGATGCAGAGATGATTGTGGCGATGCTGAAAAATCGTCCAACGCATACACTTCCTTATTGGGATAAAACAGATCCAAAAACGATTAAAGAGATTTTTGGAATTAGTAAAGGGCAATTTAAACGTGCCATTGGTAACTTATTAAAAGCAAAACGAATTACACAAGAAGAAGGATTTATCCATCTGATTGAAGAATAATGAGTGGAGGCGAGTCGCTTGTCATCTGTTTCTATTGAAGGGATTCAAAGAAATTACAAGAAGAAGGTTTTAAACTGACCCTGCAACGACAGGCAACGGTTGAAATCCTTCTAGAACATCTGAATGAACTCCTAACGGCTGAAGAGATTTACATGTACGTGAAGCAGAAGTATCCAGATATTGGACTAGCTACGGTATATCGAACATTGGAGATTTTAACGGACTTAGGAATCATTTCAAGAAATCTGTTTGATGATGGCATTGGTCGTTATCATCTAAAACAGACGGTGAATCGTCATTTTGCGCACCATCTTTTATGTGTGAAATGCGGACAGATTCAAGAAGTCGAAGAGGATTTACTCGTTGATGTTGAACAAAAAGTATTAGAGCAATTCCAGTTTCAAGTGCTCGATCATCGTCTAACGTTCCATGGAATTTGCAAAAATTGCCATCAAAAGGAAGGGTAGAAGATGAAAGAAATACACTACTTCCTGGATAGTATTGCCGTTCAAGGTCTATCCGATAATACCGTTCAAAGTTATAAACGGGACTTGGAGAAGTTTTCTCAGTTTTTAGAAGAACAAAAGGTGACACGTCTTCAAGATGTGGATCATACAACGATGGTACTGTTTCTTCAGAAATTGAAAAAAGATGAATATGCAGTAAGTTCAACAAGCCGCATGATTAGCTGCTTGAAGAAATTCTTCCAGTTTCTCGTACAAGAGCGAATGATAGAACGAGACCCAACGCAACAAATTCATCCACCAAAACCGAAGAAGCAGTTGCCAAAAGCGCTCAGTATTGATGAGGTGAACAGGTTGCTGGAGGTACCAGACACCTCGACGGTTTTAGGTTTAAGAGATAAAGCAATGCTGGAACTCTTATATGCAACAGGGATGCGGGTGAGTGAATTAATCAGTATTGAACTCAGTGATTTGCACTTGGAATTAGGATTCCTACAAACCATTGGGAAAGGGAATAAACAACGCATTATCCCAATCGGTCAAGAAGCAACTAACTGGATTCAAAACTATTTAGAGTATGCACGGCCTGCTCTAGAAGACGAAAAGAAGTTAACGAATGTCTTGTTCTTGAATCACAGAGGCGGACCGTTTACGCGTCAAGGTTTCTGGAAGAATTTGAAGAAAATCGTTCAGACGGCCATGATTACAAAGGAAGTGAGCCCCCATACATTGCGCCATTCCTTTGCAACCCATATTTTAGAAGCGGGTGCCGACCTTCGAATCGTGCAGGAATTACTTGGGCATTCAGATATTAGTACGACACAAATTTATACACATATTACAAACGAACGAATGAAGGAAATTTACAAACAAGCACATCCGCGTTCGTAATAAAGAAAATGGAGATGGAATTGATGAAATTTAAAAGAATACATGTCATTGTAATGGACTCTGTAGGGATTGGAGAAGCACCAGATGCTGCAAAATTTGATGATGCAGGTTCACATACTCTAGGTCATATTTCAGAAACTGTGGGCTTAAACGTGCCAAATATGCAACGTTATGGTTTAGGAAATATCGCTCCTTTAAAAACAGTTCCAACAGTAGAACATCCAGAAGGAAGCTATACTAAACTGGAAGAAGTTTCTGTTGGTAAAGATACAATGACAGGTCACTGGGAATTAATGGGATTAAATATTAAAACTCCATTCCGAGTATTCCCTGATGGTTTTCCACAAGAATTATTAGACCGTATTTCTGAATTCTCAGGAAGAGGAATCGTATGTAACTTACCATACAGTGGTACAGCTGTAATAGATGACTACGGTAAACACCAAATGGAAACAGGCGATTTAATCGTTTATACTTCTGCAGACCCTGTAATGCAAATTGCTGCTCACGAAGAGATTATTCCGCTAGAAGAGTTATACCGTATTTGCGAATACGCTCGTGAAATTACAAAAGACGATCCATATATGATTGGACGTATCATTGCTCGTCCATATGTGGGTGAACCTGGCAACTTCCAAAGAACTTCAAACCGTCATGACTATGCGTTAAGTCCATTTGGCGAAACAACATTAGACTTCTTGAAGAAAGATGGATTTGATGTGATTGCAATCGGTAAGATTAACGACATCTTCAACGGACAAGGAATTACTGAATTCGTTCGCACAAAAGACAATATGGATGGCGTGGATAAACTTGTTGAAGTGTTGAAGAAAGATTTCACTGGTATGAGTTTCTTAAACTTAGTAGACTTCGATGCAGTTTATGGACACCGTCGTAATACAAAGGATACGGAGAAGCGCTTGAAGCATTCGATGCTCGTATTCCAGAAATCGTTGAAAACATGCAAGAAGATGATTTATTAATTATCACAGCTGACCACGGAAACGACCCAACATTCAAAGGAACAGACCACACTCGTGAGTACATTCCAGTGTTAGCCATCAGCAAATCATTGAAACACCCAACACACTTACCAGAAGGACACTTCAGCGATATCGCTGAAACAATTAGCGAAAACTTTGGTGTAGCATCAACTGGTAACGGAACAAGCTTCTTAAAAGAATTAAACTAATACAGAAAGAGGGAACAACATGAGCAAATACGAGCAATTAGTTGAAACAAAAGCCTTTTTACAAGAAAAAGGTATTGGTCACATTGATTTCGGAATGATTTTAGGATCAGGTCTTGGTGAACTTGCTGGAGAAGTGAAGAACCCATTAATCTTTGACTACAAAGATATTCCAAACTTCCCAGTTTCTACAGTTGTCGGTCATGCTGGCCGTCTTGTATATGGTGAATTAGAAGGGAAACAAGTTCTAATCATGGACGGACGTTTCCACTACTATGAAGGTTACGATATGGAAACAGTAACGTTCCCAATTCGTTTAATGAAATTATTAGATGTTGAAACGATTATTGTGACAAACTCAGCTGGTGGTGCAAACCCAACATTTGAACCAGGGGACTTAATGATTATTACAGACCAAATTAACTACACTGGTACAAACCCATTAATCGGACCTAACGATGACCGCTTTGGGCCTCGTTTCCCTGATATGAGCCATGCATACCATGAATACGGACAAGAAGTCGTTCGTAAAGCTGCGAAAGAATTAAACATCAATATTAAAGAAGGAGTATACATGGGATACTCTGGACCAACTTATGAAACACCAGCAGAAATCCGCTTCACACAAGCAGTAGGTGGGGATGCTGTAGGAATGTCAACAGTTCCTGAAGTTATCGTAGCTAACCACGCTGGTATTAAAGTGATTGGTATTTCATGTATCACAAACTTAGCTGCAGGAATGCAAGCAAACTTAAACCACGAAGAAGTGGTAGAAACAACACAACGCGTTAAAGAAGTGTTCAAATCATTGGTTCGTAAAGTGTTAGTTTTATATTAAGAGACGAACCTCGAGGAGGAATGAATTTGTTAGTACCTTATTCAGCAACGAATAAAAAAATTGTGATGGGATTACTTTCTTACATCCCAGAATTCAAGGACTTTAAACGATTGCAAGAGGAAATTGAAGAAATCGCGACAAATCCATCCATCAAATGCTGGCTTTTTAAAGAAAGTGACAGCGAGAATTTTATCGGATTGATTGGTGGAGAAAGCACAACAGACACGATTGTCATTAAATACTTATCGGTGTCACCTTCGTTTCGTGGGGAAAATATTACATTCCAAATGTTAGAAGATTTAGCAAAGATGGAAGATAAAGTATTGAGTGGAACAATTGAGACGAGTGTGATTCTCGCAAAATGGAATAAACATCGTGTAAGTGAGGAACCATGGAAGATTTAACAATTAAAGTAGCTGAATACGAAGGACCGATGGACGTCCTCTTGCATCTGATTCGTGAGATGAAAATCGATATTTACGATATTCCGATGAATGAATTAACGAAGCAATATTTGAACTTCATTCATTCCATGAAAACTTTGGAGTTGGAAGTGGCAGCCGAGTATTTAGTAATGGCATCAACATTATTAGAAATCAAAGCAAGAATGCTTCTTCCAAAACCAAAATTGGAAGAGTTGGATGAAGACGGGGAGCCAATCGTGGAAGATCCTCGTGATCAGTTAGTGCAACAATTATTGGAATATCAACAAATTAAAGAAAATGCCAAAAAGCTTGAGGAGCTATCTTTTCTAAGGGGATTACACTTTGGGAAAGAAGCGAGTGACTTGTCTTCGATGCAGGAAATTATTCCTTTAAAAGAAGGAGAAGTGACGACTCAAGATTTATGGAATGCGTTAAAGAAATTAGCGCGTAAGAATATTGCGAAAATGCCGCTGAAGGCTAATATTCAACATGAAACGCATACGGTTGAAGAATTAATGGACTCGATTATTTCAAAAATTGAGCATACAGATAAGAAACAAGTTCCGTTCGAGGAATGTTTCCCAGCGTTCAACAGGCATGCGATTACAACGACGTTTTTAGCGATGTTACAGTTAGTTCGGGAACATCGTGTCCGTTTTATTCAAAGTTCTCCATATGAGGATATTTTGATTGAGAAAAGACAAGAAAAGGAGAAAGAGAGTGACTAATTACATTTCAGTATTAGAAGGATTACTATTTGTTGCTGGAGATGATGGGATTACATTAGAAGAAGCAAGCTATATTTTAGAACTCGAAAGAAGTGCAGTTCGTCAGTTACTAGATGAATTAAAGAAACGCTTAGAAGATGAAAATAGTGGATTAGAGCTTCTTTTGACGGCTTCTCATTATAAACTCGTGACAAAAGCCAGTTTAAAACCTTATATCGAAAAATATGCAGTTTCTCCATATTCTTCTCAATTGTCTCAGGCATCCCTAGAAACGTTAGCGATTATTGCTTATAAGCAACCTGTTACACGTGTGGATATTGAATCGATTCGTGGGGTTCAAAGTAGTGGTTCGATTCAAAAACTATTACTAAGAGATTTAATTGAAGAGGCTGGAAGATTAGAGACACCAGGTCGTCCAAAACTGTATAAGACAACAGCATACTTCATGGATTACTTTGGATTAGAATCTCTTGATGCCCTACCAGATGCTTCTGATTTATTCGATTTAGATTCTGAAGAAGCAAACCAATTGTTTAGAGATAATCATGATTTGTTTGAAGAGTTGGAAATGCGCTCAAAAGAACATCATGAAGTAGAAGAAGAGAAAGAGTAGGTTTTTTTGTGGAAAGATTACAAAAAGTAATGGCACACGCCGGTGTGGCATCCCGCAGAAAATGTGAGGCATTTATTCAAGAAGGCCGTGTGAAAGTCAACGGTGAAGTTGTAAAAGAACTCGGTTTTAAAGTAGGTGCGAATGATAAAATTGAGGTAGACGGAATTCCAATTTATAAAGAAGAACCTGTGTACTTCATGTTTTATAAGCCAAAAGGCGTTCTTTCAAGTGCCAGTGATGATAAAGGAAGAACTGTTGTAACTGATTATTTCAAAGAAGTAGAGCAACGCGTGTATCCAGTAGGTCGTTTGGACTATGATACTACAGGCCTTCTTTTATTAACGAATGACGGAGAGTTTTCAAACTTGATGACACATCCAAAGCATCACGTAGAAAAGAAATATATCGCCAAAGTTAAAGGAATTCCAACGCCTAGACAAATGCGTCAATTGGAACGTGGAATCGTCTTAGATGGCAAGAAAACGTCAAATGCAAGAGCTCAAATCTTATCGGTAGATACAGATAAAGGAACAGGGATTGTAGCTTTAACGATTCATGAAGGCTGGAACCATCAAGTGAAGCGTATGTTTGAGGCTGTAGAGTTACCTGTTATGAAATTAAAACGTGAAGAGTTTGGATTTTTAACATTGGAAAATTTACGCCCTGGAGATTATCGTGAATTGCGACCTTTTGAAGTACAAAAGCTGATAAAACTCGCGTTAGACGATGAAAAATAAAGGCCTATAAGGGAGTAATACAAAGAGAAAAACGGACTCACAGGATGAGTCCGTTTTGTTTATTTATTCTTCATTAAAGGGGCTATTTTTTCGTTTAATGGCACCAGTAGGACAGGCGGTATAAGCATCTTTGAACTTTTCTAGCGTATCTTCTGGTAGTGGAACTGTTCCGGTATTGTTGTCTTGTTTTACAAAGGCAATCCCTTCAGCATCGTACTCGAAAATCTCAGGAGCACGTAGTTGACAGATGCCACATGCGATGCAAGACTCGCAATCAACTTTTGTATAAATTTTTGAAAGAGAGGATTTATTATCCATGAGTCAGTACTCCTTTTATCAAATTTGGATATTACATGCGATCAAGTCGTATGGTGTGGTTCCGATAAATCGATTATATCGTATTTTAACAGGAAATCGTACCATGTCGACTTTAATTGGCGTGACAGAAGATAAAACTGAAGTATTTTTTGCAAGTTTACCTCATTTAAAAGAGGAGTATTATCATCAATTATTGGACGAATTCTTGCGTGAAGGAGTACTTGGAGAAAATGAATCAGGAGTGGTATTACTTAAAGAGATTCCTGAATTTTCTCTGGTGACAAACGGAAACCATCCTGGCAATTACTTGATGCATCCATATTCGTTTGTGCAATTACGAGATGTCACAAGACTCTGGGTCGAATGGATTAGTTATCACCGCTATGAAGAAACAAGCTATCGTCCTTTGATTCAAAATGTATGGTTACAGCAATTATTTAAACGATGGTATAAAGAAGAAAAAGAGACGATTACACCAGCTTGGTTTACTAGTGTTGTGAATGAATTCCAGGTATGGGCTAATAAACAAGATGAATCTGTGAAAGGACATTGGGTTGGCCTTTTCAATGGAGCTAAGTCGACAGCAGCTCTAGAAGCTGAGCTCGTTTCGTTATGGGAATTTACCACGGTTGAAGACTGTGAACCTCTTTCAAGATTAGTTTTAATGAAATGGGTGAGCGATGTTTTTGAGGAACCTGAAAATTCTCCAATCACTTATATATGGTTTTCTAAAATGGTTGAATGGATTTCTCATGAAACGAGTTCCGTTCGAGAAACCGTTCGATTATTTGAAAAAGGATTAAAACGAACGGAGATTGCGCGTTTTCGTAAACTCAAAGAGAGCACGATTAACGATCATCTCTTAAAGCATGTGTTACTTACTAAAGATGCATCTTATAAACGTGTAGAAGAAACGAAGGCTGCCGTAGCATACAAAGAACTTTTCGAAAACGAGCAGTACCCAAAATATAAAGAGGCTAAGGACCATTTTGAAGCAGAAGGGAAGAAAATGGATTTCTTCTTATTCAGATACTATCAAATTAAAGCCTTAAAGGAGCGTGAATGACATGGATCCAATATTGAATCGATTTGGATATAAGGAGTTCCGAGAAGGTCAAAAAGAAGTCATCACGTCTCTTGAAGAAGGTCATGATGCGATTGCAATTTTACCAACAGGGAATGGAAAATCGTTTATTTATCAATATATCGGCGTTAAAGAAAAGTGTAGAGTGGTTATTGTATCTCCGCTGATTGCTTTAATGGTCGACCAAGTCGCCAGTTTAAAGCAGCTCGGAATACATAGAGCTGTGGCGATTA
Source organism: uncultured Granulicatella sp. (assembly GCA_916438765.1). GTDB lineage: Bacteria > Bacillota > Bacilli > Lactobacillales > Aerococcaceae > Granulicatella. Next base: position 23,169 of record CAKAHB010000003.1, read on the forward strand.
CTTCTCTTATGACTGAAGCCGAAAAAAATTATATTTTAAGCACCTTAAATGAGTATCAGTTTATTTTTGTATCTCCGGAGATGCTACAAGCGCCAAGATTCTTTAAGGAATTATCAAAACTGAAAATAGGATTACTCGTCGTCGATGAGGCGCATTGTATTTCGCAGTGGGGGTATGACTTTAGAAGTGATTATCTATTTATCGGTAAGATGAGAAAGAGTTTGAAAAATCCTAGAACGTTGGCATTAACTGCAACGGCTACGACTCAAGTGGTTCATGATATTTATACCTTCTTAGGATTAGATAAGAACAAAACGACGTATTTCCAAGGACATGCCTTCTTGAAGAATCGTGAAATTGATATCATTTCGGTTGAAGGACTTCGTAGTAAGATGCTTAGTGAATTATTGAAGCGTGTGGAATATCCTTGTATCGTGTATGCCTCAACGATTAAAGAGATTGAAGGGTTAAAAGAATCACTCCAAGAGGAAGGATTTACAAAAATCGATACCTTTCACTCTAAGAGACATAGTAGCGATCGACAAACCATCCAGCAGAAATTCTTTAGAGGCGAACTCAATATCTTATTAGCGACAAGTGCTTTTGGAATGGGAATTAATCAGTCGAATATTCGCACGATTATTCATTACCAACTTCCTCAAACGCTTGAAGATTATGTGCAACAAATCGGTCGTGCGGGTAGAGACCTGCAGTTTAGTCGTTGTATCTCCTTTGTTCATCCAGACGATTTTTCCGAAATGGGACGTAAAATTGAACGGTCGTATGAAGCAGGTGACGAGGAAGAAACGGAACTTCATCAAAATATCAAAGAGATTGCGAATGCATTTCGTTGGAATAATGAACAAAAGAATGAGTTTATCAAGTTGCAGCGAACGCGTAAATTAAAGCAAGTGGGGCAGATTGAAGAGTTTGCGACCACGAATCAGTGTAAAGAACAGTACTTAGCACAGTTCTTCGGAGAAAATCGAAAAGAACCGTGTGGAAAGTGTAGCAGTTGCAGGCATCTTGATTTATTTTTACTGGATGTAACAGAAAATTGGAATGAAGAAGAAAATGGCAAAAAAACACCTTCGAAGAAAGCTTTAAGAAATTATTTAATCTATGATTAAATAGAGTGATTTTTTGAGAATTTATGCTACAATAGTACTAAAGTAAAAGTTTGCCCTGAGTGTAAGAATATGCTATATTGTGTAGTGAATTGACTGAGGATAGCATTGGGTCAAATTAGGAGGATTTTTGAATGAGCGATAACTTTAATAATAATGAAGATTTAAATCAAACAGAAGAACAACCATGGGAAAGAAAATTTGGAGAAGATGAGAATTTAAAGAATCGTCAATTCTCTCGTAGTGCTAGAAACTCAGGTGGAAAAGCAGTAGCACCATTATCAAATGTGTTATTATTTGTGTTCCTTATTGTAATTGTTGCACCATTATTATTTATGATGTGGTTCTCAATTAGCAATAACAGTAATCAAGTAAAACCAAGAACAGCTGATGATGTAATGTTAACGAAGACTGTTGAAACTACAACAGCAACTCCAGAAACAACAGCAGCTACAACAAAACAAGAAGCTACTACAGCTAACGAAGCTACAACAACAGCTCCTCGTCAAGCTCAAACAACTCAACAAACACCAACAACTCAAGCGCAACAAAATGGTAACTATGGAACATATACAGTTAAAGCTGGAGATACTTTATACCGTATCGCAGTAAACCATGGTATGGACGTTGCGACATTAAAACAAATTAATGGTCTTACAGGGAGATAACATTGCTCCAGGAACAACATTAAAAGTTGCACAATAATACAGAACTATATTAGCGGAAGTCTGAGACGCAAGACGTTTCAGGCTTTCTTTTTGAGAAGGAGAGAGAATATGCAAGTTGCTATTGATGGACCAGCTTCGTCTGGGAAAAGTACAATTTCAAAATTGATTGCGAAAGAAACTGGTTTTCTTTATCTAGATACTGGTGCGATGTATCGTGCTACAACATTGGCATTTTTAAGAAATAATATTTCAGTAGATGATGCGTCAGCAATCGATGAATTGCTCGAAAACTTAGTCATCAGTTTTAAAAATACTGAAGATGGCCAACTCGTTTTCTTAAACGGGGAAGATGTGACTCGTGAGATTCGTGATCTTGAAGTGACACGAAATGTATCGGAAGTTTCAGCGATTAAAGCAGTTCGTGTAAAACTTGTACAAATGCAACGTGAGATTGCAGAGAACCATTCCATCATTATGGATGGTCGCGATATTGGTACAGTAGTGCTTCCAAATGCTGAGTTGAAGATTTCTTAGTAGCATCTGTAAAAGAACGTGCGCTTCGTCGATTCAGAGAAAACCAAGAAAAGGGCATTGAATTATCTCTTGAAAAATTGGAAGAAGAGATTGCTCACCGTGACTTCTTAGATAGTACTCGTAAAGAGTCTCCTTTGAAAAAAGCGGATGATGCAATTGAAATCGATACGACAAGCCTATCAATTCAAGAAGTCGTTTCTAAAATTACGAATCTTATCCAAGAAAAGTTAACGAATTAACCAGATTTTACACAAAAACACTAGAATTCGTTTTCATTTAGTGGTATGATTGTAAGTGGATAAAAAGTTTTATTTTGCACAAAAATCAAACTTGATGTTCGCATGAATTGTCGCGCTTAGGAGGAAGTCACATGTCAGAATTACAAACAATGCAAGATGCGCTCGATATCGTCAAAGATATTCAAATCGGAGATTTAGTACAAGGTGAAGTATTAACTCTACAAGATAAACAAGCCATCGTCGGAATTATCGGTGGAGGAGTTGAAGGGGTTATTCCTTTCAATGAATTATCTACATCACCAGTTGAACGTGTAGAAGACGTTTTAGCTGTAGGAGATGTTGTTGATTTAGTAGTCATCAAACAAATCAAAGATAAAGAAAATGGAAGTTTCTTACTTTCTAAAAAACGTGTAGATGCACGTAAAGTTTGGGAAGAAATTCAAGCTAAATTCGATAACAAAGAAATCATCGAAGCTCCAGTTGTGGATGCTGTTAAAGGTGGTTTAGTAGTGGATGCAGGAGTTCGAGCTTTCGTGCCAGCTTCAATGGTATCAGACCACTATGTTGATAACTTAGCTCAATTCAAAGGCCAAACATTAGCTTTTGAAATCGTTGAAATCGAACCAAGCGAAAATCGTTTAATCTTATCACGTAAAAACTTAGTTGCAGCTGAAAAAGCAGCTAAGCGTGCAGCTGTATTTGAAGCAATTCAAGAAGGTTCTGTAGTGACTGGTAAAGTTGCTCGATTAACAAACTTCGGTGCGTTCATCGACTTAGGTGGTGTGGATGGATTAGTTCACATTTCACAAATTTCTCATGAGCACGTTGCAAAAGCAAGCGACAAATTAAAAGTTGGCGAAGAAGTTCAAGCAAAAGTTATTTCAGTAGATCCAGAAAACGGACGTGTATCATTATCAATCAAAGATACATTAGCAGGACCATGGGATAACATTGAAGAACGTGCAGCAGTTGGTTCTGTATTAGATGGTTTAGTAAAACGTCTAACTACATTTGGAGCATTTGTTGAATTATTCCCTGGAGTAGAAGGATTAGTTCACATCTCACAAATTGCTCACCAACATATTGCAACACCTCACGAAGTTCTTAAAGAAGGTCAAGAAGTTCAAGTGAAAGTTCTTGAAGTTCATCCAGAACAACAACGTATTTCTTTAAGTATTAAAGCTTTACAAGAAGCTCCAAAACCTGAAAAAGAAGAAGTTGAAGAAGTGGTTGAAGAAACTTACGAATTACCTGAAGAAGATGTTTCATTCTCTTTAGCGGATCGTTTAGGTGATCAACTTTCTGAACTTAAAGTTGAAGAATAACATTCAAATAAAAGTTAAGTGGAAATAGTCTGGACTGGTTCCAGACTATTTTTATGATAGAATTAGAGAAAAGGAGGAATAGTATGTCAACACCAGTTATTGCCGTTGTAGGAAGACCAAATGTCGGAAAATCTACAATTTTTAACCGTATTGTCGGAGAACGTATCTCTATCGTAGAAGATATCGCCGGAGTCACTCGTGACCGTATCTATTCTGAAGGTGAGTGGTTAGGTCACTCCTTTAATATTATTGATACAGGTGGAATTGATATTACGGATGAACCGTTTATGTCAAACATCCGTATGCAAGCAGAAATTGCGATGGAAGAAGCCGATGTGATTATCTTTCTAACAAGTGTAAAAGAGGGCGTAACAACGACTGATGAACACATTGCAAAATTACTCTATCGTACAAATAAGCCAGTTTTACTTGCTGTTAATAAAGTAGATAATCCTGAATTACGTTCTGAAATTTTTGATTTCTATTCATTAGGATTCGGTGAGCCATTCCCAATTTCTGGAAGTCATGGATTAGGGCTTGGAGATTTATTAGATGCAGCAGTAAAAGCCTTCCCTGAAGAGAATGATGACGAAGAGGATAAAGACATCATTAAGTTTAGCTTCATCGGTCGTCCAAACGTAGGAAAATCAAGCTTAGTGAATGCAATGCTTGGAGAAGAGCGTGTCATTGTATCGAATGTTGCTGGAACGACTCGTGATGCCATCGATACGACGTTTGAAGACGAAGATGGTACTGTCTTCAAGATGATTGATACTGCCGGTATTCGTAAGAAAGGCCGTGTCTTTGAATCAACTGAAAAATATAGTGTCTTACGTGCCTTAAGAGCGATTGAGCGAAGCGACATTGTTTGTGTGGTCTTGAATGCCGAAGAGGGAATTCAAGAACAAGATAAGAAGATTGCAGGATATGCTCACGAAGCAGGTAAGGGTGTCGTTATTTTAGTGAATAAATGGGATACGCTTGAAAAAGATAATTCGACTTATAAAGAATTTGAAGATAAGATTCGTCAAGAATTCTTATACTTATCTTATGCTCCAATTATTTTTGTATCTGCAAAGACAAAACAACGTCTTACAAAAATCCCACCAATCTTAAAAGAGATTCATGAAGTTCGTTCACGTCGTATTTCATCTTCTGTATTGAATGATGTATTAATGGATGCCATTGCGATGAACCCAACTCCAACGGATAAAGGGAATCGCTTGAAGATTTACTATATGACGCAAGTAGCGATTCAACCACCAACATTTGTCACATTTGTAAATGACGTTGAATTGATGCATTTCTCATATGAACGTTTCTTAGAAAACCGAATTCGCTCAGCATTTGGCTTCGAGGGAACACCAATTCATATGATTACTCGTCAAAGAAAGTAAAAAAAATCATAGCAAGCTTATAAAACAGGATATAAAACGTTGAAACTATTGAGGTTGAATGGTATAATCTAGAGGAAATCAAAACTAATTTTCGATTTCCAGATAAGTTGGACCACTCAACGAACTCTGATAGAAATTCTTATTTGACGGAGGTGAAACTAAAATGGCTAACAAAGCAGAATTAGTAGATCGCGTTGCTAAAAAAACGCAATTAACAAAGAAAGATGTTTCAGCAACAGTTGAAGCGTTATTCGAAACAATTCAAGAAGCTTTAAAAGCAGGTGAAAAAGTTCAAGTTATCGGATTTGGTAACTTCGAAGTTCGCGAACGCGCTGCTCGTAAAGGACGTAACCCTCAAACAGGTAAAGAAATCAAAATCAAAGCTTCTAAAGTTCCAGCATTCAAAGCTGGTAAAGCTCTTAAAGATGCAGTTAAAAAATAATTCCAATGAATTATTTTTCATAGCATGAAGTTTTAATTGGTGTTATATTAGAGTTAACTCTATATAACACCTTCTTTTTTTGGTGTAAAAACTTCAATAGTATACATATTTAAATGCAGTTTATCTGCTAAAGGAGACATTATGACACAAGTAATCGAAGCGATTGAACAAGCCTTACAAGAACAAGATATTGATAAAGTCTATGAACACTATCACCAATTTTTTGACAATTTCAACCCAGAAACAGACCTTCAAGAGATGGCAGATTTAGCCACTTATTCTGTATCGATTGGATTCTACGAAGAAGCTAAACGTGCCTTGTTACGACTCACCGAAGTTGAACCAGAAGAAGCGATTTGGACGATTTATTAGCCGAGATTTTAGTGGCTGAAGGAGAAACAGACCAAGCATTATCAATTCTTTACGATATTCCAGAAACAGATCCTGATTATCCAAGTGTGTTGGTCGTACAATCAGAAGCTTACCGAGAAGAGGGAGATTTCGACTTAGCAGAGAAAAAACTATTAAAGGCGAAAGACTTAGATCCAGATGAAGCGATTATTGATTTTTACCTTGGAACATTATTATTTGAAGCAGGAAGTTTTGAACGTAGTGCATTTTTCTTGGAGCGTTTCTTAAAACAAAGTCCAGGGGAAACTGGGGAAGAAGAACGTGCACAAGAATTGTACGTTGAAGCCACTTTAAGAATGGGCGATAAAGAGCCATTAGAGCAATTTATTGGCGAAGAAAGCATCGATGGCCTCTCAAGTGATTTATTGTTCCAGATGGCCTCATATGAGTCTATTGAGGGCAACTTTGAGAAAGCTCTCGAGTACTACATGGAACTTTTAGAACGTGAAAATGAAAATAGTGAAGTGACACTAAATGTGATTCAATGTCTTTTAATCTTGAAACGAGACGAAGAAGCAAAAGACTATGCGAAAAAATGGATTGCTTTTGATGAATTGAACGATGAAGCACATCGTATTCTTGGCCAAATCGAAATCGCAACAGGAAATCCAGAAGTTGGATTACAAGAATTAAAAGAAGCGGTAACTCTCAACAATGATTCAATTCTTAATGTGACAAGTTATGTTGAAGCTTTAAACGATGAAGAAGAATATGAGGAAAGTATTGCATTTCTTGAAAGCCTAGAAACCAAAGAAGATGCAGTGATTCTTTACTTGTTTGCAAAAACTTATGAAGCAATGGAAGAGTACAACGAGGCATTTACGAACTATCAAAAAGCCTATGAAGCCGGGGAAAGTTCTGTCGAATTCTTAGAAGATTATATCCGCTTTATGATAGAAGAGGGTAGAAAAGATTTAGCAGCACCAGCCTTACAAGAAGCGTTGAAGGTAGATCCATTTAATCCTGAATTTATCCGTTATACATTTATTTTTGAAGAGTAGGAGGGATACTTTGTTTAACCCAAGTTTAGAAACGAAGAAGAAATTTATTTCGTGGTTCATCTCAAATCATTCTTTGAAAAGAAGAGAGTCATTGTGGATTCTGAACTACTTGTTAAACCATGAGTTATTGTTGAAACAAATTCATTTCGTGGAGCATGTGGAAGCTACTCCAAAAGGAATGCTATTTTCAACGATTAAACCTGCTCAAGAATCTTTCCTCTTTTATAAAGAAGGAACAAAATTCGATAATCCAGAAGTAGCCTTTCATGATATGCGTCTTCATTGGAAAGAAGATTGCTATGTGGAATTAGATTTTCCAAACGCCTATAAGAGTATGGTGAGTTTTGCCGTATTAGAGAAAAATCCTTATTACATCTCAGAAGTAGAAGAAATGGAAGTAGTGGAGGATGAATTAGATAGTATTCAAAAAGAAGTGCTGATTTCTCAATTAAAAGCAGAAATCAATGAGGCTCTGGAATCTATGGACTCTCAGCGTTTTATGAAACTAACAAATCGATTAAAGGAGTTAGAAGATGAGTGATTTTAAACGAAAAGTTGATATACAATCGGTACCGCTCTTCGTTAGTGCACTCCCTGTTCTTCAAACGTTAAAAGAAGCCGGACACGAAGCCGTTTTTGTGGGTGGGTCAGTCCGTGATTTGGTTCTTGGAAAAGAAATTTCGGATGTGGATATTGCGACCAGTGCAACCCCTGAAGAAGTGAAGAGTCTCTTTTCGCATACGGTAGATGTGGGGATTGAGCACGGTACCGTTCTTGTACTCCATCATCATGATAGCTATGAGGTAACGACATTTCGTACGGAAGGGACGTACCAGGACTTTAGACATCCGGATTCCGTAACCTTTGTCAGAAGTCTGGAAGAGGACTTGATGCGTCGTGATTTACGATTAATGCACTTGCTGTAAACGACAAAGAAGAAATTGTCGATTATTTTGGTGGGATTGAAGACTTAGAGAGAGAAATCATTCGCTGTGTTGGAAATCCTATGGAGCGTTTTAATGAAGATGCCTTACGGATGATGCGTGCAGTTCGTTTTGCGGGACAATTAGGCTTTACGATTGAGTCGGATACTTTTAATGCGATTCGTACGTTAAAAGCCAATCTCGAGCGAGTAGCGGTAGAACGTATGAAAGTAGAATTTGAGAAGATGATACTGAGTCCACATCGAGCTCTTGCCTTTAAAGCATTTGTAGAGAGTGAGTTATACCATTCTTGTCCTGATTTTAAAGAGGCCAAAGAGACACTCTTAAAATTAGGAGAATTCCCGTTAGAAAAAATGAAGATTACGCAAGCGTGGATTTTATTTGCGTACTACGAACAGTTAACCGTTCCTCAGCTTAGAAAAGTCTTGAAAGACTGGAAATCTTCAAATGACCAAATTTCTACGATTTTAACTGGCTATCAAACATTGCTCGCTCGTCTTGAAAAAGAGTGGGATGCATTCCTTGCCTATGAATGTCCAGAAGATTTAGCGATTGAAGTAGAGCAGTTGTTACCAGGAATTGGCCACAGCGAACAATTAGTAGAGTTAGAAGAAGTGTATCGACAATTACCAATTCATTCGATGAAAGACATTCAAATTGATGGGTTTGGAGTAAAAGAAGCACTTGGCTTAGAGAAGATGGGACCTATTATTGGCGAAGTCTTACAAGCTCTTCAAACAGAGATTTTATCTGGCAGATTAGCCAATGAAAATACTGAGATAGTTTCATGGATTAGAAATAATTTCAATGAAAGTAAATAAAGTTTCATTGAAATGAAAAACAATTTATTGAAAGCCATTTAATTTAATATAATTCTTGAATGAAAGGCGTTTCAATGGTATTATCATTTTGTAAGCAATAATTTATTTTAAGGAGTGACCCTATATGAAAAAGGTTATGTCAGGTTTACGATTTTGTATTTAGAAATGGAGAAACATGGACGATTAATCGCCGTTTGATTGGTGACTTATGGATTAAAAAAGTTACAACATCATTTGGACGTATTAACGGTGGCGAATTCCAAGAAATTCACCCATGTGAATCATTACGTATCGAAATCTTCCCTGAAGCAGACCACGTTATGTCAGAAGACATCAACTTAGGTGGTTTAGAATTAGGAATGTTCGAACGCGTTAAAAAATATAGCGATATCGAATTAATGGATATTTTATATGTTGATGGAAATCATCCAAAATCAGATGTAATTGTTGACAAAGATCGTGTTTATTTCCCATACAGCCCAGTAGATGAAGATGGAAATGACAACAAATACCAAAGTTCAGCAATTGGTTCACACGGTAACTTATTCATCGTGATTGACCCAGAAAAATCTGTGGAAGATATCTACCCAGAAATTTAATTGTCAATTGAACCTAGGACATTTGTCCTAGGTTTTTTATTTAGTTTAATTTATTTATTTTATTATATAAGAAGTCTAGTTCTTTTCATGATTTCAAGGTATAATAAACCTATCACAAGTTAAAGGAGAAAGTGTATGAAAGTTTGTTTTATTGCAGCTGAAGCAGCTCCCTTTGTTAAAGTAGGAGGGTTAGGAGACGTTATTGGTTCTCTTCCCAAAGCCCTTCGTGAATTAGGCGTAGATGCACGTGTTATTTTACCTTTGTATTCTAGTATTGACCGCGAACGTTTTGGTTTAAAATACAAAGCATACCAATTTGTTGATTTAGGTTGGAGACATTCGTATTGTGGAATTTTCGAGACTGAAGTGGACGGAGTTCCTTGTTATTTTGTAGATAATGAACAATATTTTAATCGTGACAGTATTTATGGACAAGCATGATGATGGGTGAACGTTTTGCTTTCTTCTCAAAAGCAGCACTTGAAATCTTTACCAGCACTTGATTTTAAACCAGATGTTGTGAATGTAAACGACTGGCATACAGCACTTTCTGTCATTTACTTAGATGTGTTGAAGAGTCGTGAAGCAGAATTCTATAAAGATATGAAGAGTGTTCTTTCGATTCATAATATTGAATTCCAAGGTCGATTCAACCCATATGAAATGGGAAATCTATTTGGATTAGAAAATAAATATTTTGACGCACTCATTTACAATGGTGACGTGAACTTACTAAAAGGTGCGATTCAATTGGCGGACCGCGTGAATACAGTAAGTGAAACATATGCTCGTGAAATCTTGGACCCTTATTTCTCATATGGACTCGACAAGATTTTAACTGTTGAACAAGGAAAATTAAGAGGAATCTTAAACGGAATTGATGTGGATAAATTCAATCCAAAAACAGATCCAATGATTCCTGTAAATTACGACTTAAAAGACATTTGAAGATAAGGTTCAAAATAAATTAGCATTTCCAAAAAGAGATGGACTTAGAAGTGAATGCCGATATTCCTTTAATTGGAATGGTAACACGACTTACTCACCAAAAAGGAATTGACTTAATTTTACAAGCAAGCGAAGAAATTCTTAAAACAGGTGCACAATTAGTCATTCTAGGGAACAGGGGATGCTCATTACGAGAGTGCTTTACGTTCATTAGAACACTACAGACATGATCGTGTACGCAGCATTTTATTATTCTCTAATGAAATGTCTGCAAAAGATCTATGCAGCAAGTGATTTATTCTTAATGCCTTCTAAGACAGAGCCATGCGGATTATCACAACTGATCTCAATGCGCTACGGAACAGTTCCTGTTGTTCACCGTGTTGGTGGATTACGTGATACAGTTATTCCATTTACAGGCGTAGAAGGAAATGGATTTACATTTCGAAAGCTTCCAAGCTGGCGATATGATGGATGCGATTTACCGCGCTGTGACATGTTTCTACCAATCACCTGATGAATGGAAACAAATTATCAAGAACAATTTACAAAAAGACGTAAGCTGGGAACAGTCCGCTAAGAAATATTTAGACTTTATACCATGAAGTGGTATAAAAAATAAGAAGGAGGCTCTTAAATGGTCGAAAAAAGTTTAACAAGTCGTGTAGAAACTTCATTAAAGAATCAATTTGGTGTAACCATCTCAAATGCAAGTAAGAGACAAGTGTACGAAGCGATGATGAGATCTGTTCGTGATATTTTAATGGAAAAGAAATTCAGCTATGAACAAACATTAAAACAAACTCGTCAAAAACGTGCGTACTATATGTCAATGGAATTCCTAGTAGGACGTACACTTCGCAATAACTTATTCAATTTAGGCATTGAAAAAGAAGCAAAAGAGTTCTTGAGCGAAAACAATTTTTCACTCGATGAAATTTACAATATGGAACCAGATCCAGGTCTAGGAAATGGTGGTCTAGGACGTCTTGCGGCTTGTTATTTAGATGCTTTAACAAGTAATGAATATCCAGTCACAGGATTCTCAATTCTTTACGAATATGGGATTTTCAAACAAGTGATTACAAACGGTTGGCAACAAGAATTCCCAGATCAATGGTTAGACCTTGGAAAATATGGCTTAGTGTACCGTAATGACGAAGAAGTTGAAGTGCGTTTTGGTGGGGAATTAGAGCAAGTGATGACAGAAACTGGCTTAAAAGTGAACCACAAAAACTATACTTCAATCCAAGCAGAACCATATGATTTATTAATCTCTGGTTATGATGCTTCAGCTGTAAACACACTTCGTTTATGGGAAGCCAAAGCCAAAACAGGTTTCAATATGAAACTATTTGAACGCGGTGAATATTCTAAATCATCAGAAGCAGAAGCAATTGCGTCTTCTATTTCGAAGTTATTATATCCAGCCGATGTAACGAACGAAGGTAAAGAGTTACGTATTAAACAACAATACTTCTTCATTAGTGCTTCATTACAACAATTAGTGAAGAACCATTATCATGAATTTGGTACATTAGAGAACTTCTCAGAACATGTAGCGCTTCACATTAATGATACTCACCCTGCAATGGGCGTTGCTGAATTAATGCGCTTATTAGTGGATGAGTATGGCTATGGATGGGACAAAGCGTGGGAAATCACGACGAAGACATTTGCGTATACAAACCACACTATCATGGCAGAAGCATTGGAAAAATGGCCAGTATCCTTATTCCAACCAATTCTTCCACGTATTTACTCAATTATTGAAGAAATTAATAGACGATTCTGCTTATGGGTCATGGAACAAGGCAAACAATATACATTACGTGATACAGCGATTATTTATGACGACATGATTAAAATGGCAAATCTTTCTATCGTGGGTAGTCATTATGTAAATGGTGTATCAAAACTGCATAGTGATATTCTTGTTCGTGATACTTTCAAAGCATTCAACGACTTATATCCAGGAAAATTCGGTAACGTAACAAACGGGATTGCGCACCGCCGTTGGTTAGGTCAAGCAAATCCAGAACTTGCTACTTACTTAGAAAATTTAATCGGAGATGACTTCATTAAAGACCTCTCTGGCATTTCAAAATTGAATGCTTATAAAGATGATGAGAAAGTACTGAAAGATTTACAAGCCATTAAATTAACGAAGAAAGAGCAATTAGCGACTTACATTAAAGAAACGCTTGCGATTTCAGTAAATCCTCATTCAATCTTTGACGTACAAGTGAAGAGATTACATGAATACAAACGCCAATTATTAAATGCGTTACACATCGTATATCTTTACCATGAGATTAAATACAATGGATTACGTCCAACTCCACGTACATTCATTTTCGCTGCGAAGGCTTCTTCAGGATACCAAATGGCGAAAAACATTATTAAATTCATTCACTCAATTTCTCAAATGATTGAAAGTGACGAATTAGTACGTGAGTACATTAAAGTAGTATTCATTCCGGACTACTAAAGTGACATCTAGCTGAAATCATCTTGCCAGCTGCTGATGTGAGTGAACAAATCTCTCAAGCGGGTAAAGAGGCGAGTGGTACTGGTAACATGAAACTGATGTTAAATGGTGCAGTGACGCTTGGGTACAATGGACGGAGCAAACGTTGAAATCTACGAAGCTGTTGGAGAAGACAATATTGTTATCTTCGGTTTAGAAACAGAAGAAGTAGAAGCGTTATATGCTAAGGGCTACAAACCTTGGGAATACTACAATAATTCACCTAAGATTAAGACCGTTCTTGATTTCATCCGTACAATGACAGTTGGTGGTATGAACTTCAACTTCATCGTGGATTACTTATTAACTCAAGATCACTATATGTGTCTTGCTGACTTTGATAGCTATGTTGAAGCGCAAGAACGCATTGAAAAAGACTTTAATGATTCATCTAAATGGATGAAGATGAGCCTTGCAAATATTGCAAATGCAGGTATCTTCTCAGCTGACCGTTCAGTTAAAGAATATGCAAAAGACATTTGGCACATCAAACCTGTTCAAGGTTAAACCAATAAAAAAAGAGATTCTCACAAGTGAGGGCACGCCTCACAGTGAGAATCTTTTTTTGTGGATTAAATTTCATATGCTGCAAAGCCAAATGCAGGAACAAGAAGTCCATTTGGATGGTTTCTTATTTGGTGACTTGCAAAAATTTGTTTTCCATGAAGACCTTCAATGTATTCCGTATGTTCATTCATATTCACGGCACATAGGAGAGAGCCACGTTGGTACACAAGGCATCCATTGTTTTCGTAAATGACATGGAAATCTCCCTTGAAGTCTTCTTTGTTTTCTGTTCTAAAAAGCTGTTAATGCTTTATAATGCTCGAAAGATTTCTTCGTTGATTTTTTTCTTGCTGAATGTCTTACGGTTATACGGATCGCGGAATCCTTGCATTCCCAATTTCATCTCCGTAATAAATCGAAGGAACACCTGGTAGAGTAAATTGAATGAAACTTGCGATTTTTTTAGTTTTTGAATCGCATCTTCAAGTTCAGCGCCAGTTAATTCAAGTGTTGGGCGCTCATGAAGTGGAACAGCTTCCGTATCACCGAAAGCCCAATTTTTTTGTAATAATACGTTCCGTATCGTGACTATCTAGTAAGTTCATTAGAACGTCTAGAGCAGGTTTTTGGATAATGATCAATCAATTTCTTCAATGGCATAGCGTAAAGCGTGTGAGTTCTTTGTTTGAACAAAATTGATAATCGCATCTTTCCAAGGATAGTTCATCACGCTGTCCAGTTGTTTTCCTAAGAAATAACGGCGGCGATGGTCATATGCAAATTTCGTAGTCGCATCTTCCCAAACTTCACCAATAATGAGGGCATTTGGGTCTGTTTGTTTAACAGTTACTCGTAATGCGTCTAAGAACTCGTCAGGAAATTCATCCGCAACGTCTAAACGCCAGCCACCAATCCCAAGATGTTGCCAGAAGGGTAAGACACCGGTTTTTGGATCGTTGATAAATTTCATATAGGAAGGTTCCAATTTATTCACCGTTGGAAGGTTTGTAAAGCCCCACCAAGAGTGATACGTATCTGGAAATTCCATAAAGCTAAACCAAGGATAGTATGGAGACTCAGTTGAGTTATAGGCACCAACGCTATCATAATGACCTTGTTTGTTGAAATAAATACTGTCATCACCAGTGTGACTAAATACACCGTCTAGAATAATTTCGATTCCATTTTTTCTGAATTTTGCACATAGTTTTTTAAAGTCTTCATTCGTTCCTAAGTAAGGATCCACATTGAAATAATCCGCAGTGGAGTAGCGGTGGTTATCTGGGCTCTCCATAATTGGATTTAAGTAAATACAGTTTACATTTAAGGCTTTGAAGTGTTCGAGTTCTTCTTCGATTCCCTTTAAATTCCCAAGATAGAAATCCTGGGCTTTGTAATTTTCATGTGTGATACTTGATTGAGGCAATTCGTCCCACTCATCATGACGGTAACGAATCTCTTCATTGGCTGTTTTTTTCGCTTTATATTTCTCGCTTCTCTTAAAACGGTCTGGGAAGATTTGATACATAATTCCACCCTTAAACCATTCCGGAGTCGTGAATTGTTCTTCATAAACCGTTAATTGCCAGCTGTTAATCTCATGATAGTTTAGAACAGGAACTGCATGGAATTCATGGTTGCTAAGGAAGTAAGTACCGATTTCAGAACGAACTTCAAAATAGTAGAAATATAGTCCTGAATGCAATGGTGAAATTTCAAATGAGTATAAAGTCGCATCTGCTTCAATCGTAGAACGACTTGGATGATAGATGCTTGTTGTTTGCGTTAAATCTTCTTTAAGTACTAATTGGATAGAAGAGAGGTGAGTCTCTTTCGTAACTTTAACTTGTATAAAAATAGTTTGGTTATCCGTCACTGCTCCTGAAGGATACTTATTTTTTAGTGAGTGATAGAAAATCATAATAGGCCCCTTTTTTTGTCAATCTATGTTCATTGTAATACAAAGTAGTGAAAAAGTGATACCAAAACGGGTTTCATGAAAAGTACAGAGAATTAAACAAAAATTTTTAAGAAAATTCATGAAAACCCACTGTGAAAATTTAAGAAATATGTTATAATTTAAACAAGAGAAATGTATCAATATCAACCTTCTCTAATTTTTTATCCCAACTATGAAAACGCTTATTTTTTTTTTGTGAGCGAATGCGTAAAGGAGTGATGGCTTAGTGCAACAACTAGCAGAATATTTATTTCATGAAGGAAGGAATTTCCATAGTTATGATTTCCTTGGTAGCTTCTTAGGTGACAACGAATGTACATTCCGCGTATGGGCTCCAAACGCAAAAGAAGTCTATGTAACGGGGGATTTCTGTGAATGGAGACCAACCGATTATAAGATGGAGCGTATTAATCAAAATGGGATTTATGAAATCACAATTCCAAATGTAAAAGAGTACGATGCTTATAAATATGTGATTGTTCCGCATCATGGAGATTGGTTATGGAAAGCAGATCCATATGCACGCCATGCGGAAACAAGACCCAAAAACAGCATCTAAAGTATACGATTTTCCTGAATTCCAATGGTCTGACGAAAAGTGGATGAAACAAAGAACCGTCCCTTTTCAACTACCGTTAAACATTTATGAAGTTGAACTTGGTTCCTTCAAGAAGAAGGAGAATGGCGATCCCTATTCTTATCGTGAATTAGTGGATATATTAATTCCTTATGTGAAAGAGATGAACTACACGCATATTGAATTATTGCCAATTACGGAATATCCCATATGATAAGTCATGGGGATATCAAGTGACAGGATTCTTTGCAGCGACTTCAAGATTTGGAACTCCAGAAGACTTTATGTATTTTGTGGATGAATGTCACAGGGCAGGTATCGGAATTATCTTAGACTGGGTACCTGGTCATTTTACAAAAAGACGCTTTTTGGGTTATATGAATTTGATGGAACACCTTGCTATGAATACGGTGACCCTCGTATCCAAGAACATAAAGGATGGGGAACGAGAGCATTTGATTACGGCAAGACTGAAGTTGTTTCATTCTTGTACTCAAGTGCGGTATTCTGGCTTGAAAAATTCCACATCGACGGACTTCGCGTGGATGCAGTAAGTTCAATGTTGTTCTATAACTACTGCAGAAGTGAAGAAGAATCAGCTCGTAATATTTACGGAGGATTTGAAAACCTAGAAGCGATTCGATTTATTCAATCTCTGAATGATTATGTACGTAATGAATATCCAGGTGTCATGATGATTGCTGAAGAGTCTACTGCTTTCGCTGGGGTTACCAAACCAGTAGAAGAAGGAGGACTTGGATTCCACTTCAAATGGAATATGGGTTGGATGAATGACTCTCTAGATTACTTAGAGAAAGATCCTCTATTTAGAGGTGGCATCCATAATCAATTTACGTTCTCGATGATGTACGCCTTCTCGGAAAACTATATTTTACCGATTTCTCATGATGAAGTCGTTCACGGAAAGAAATCGTTACTAGATAAAGCGTCTGTTTCTTATGAAGATAAGTTTTCTAATTATCGAGCTTTCATGGGTTATATGATGGCTCACCCTGGTAAGAAATTAAACTACATGGGAAATGAAATTCCACAAATGATTGAGTGGAATGAAGAGCGTGAATTGGATTGGTTCTTACTCAAATATCCTATTCATGATGCGACTCATCGCTATGTGAAAGATTTAAACGCCTTCTACAAGAAGCATTCAGAACTGTGGCAACTTGACGGAGGCTGGACAGGATTTAGATGGCATGAGGTGGAAGATGTTTGGAATAACTGCTTCGTCTTCTCAAGAATGAATTCTAAAGGAGATTCAGTCATTGTTATCTCAAACTTCTCAGGGAACCACATTAAGAATTACGAAATTGGCGTTTCAAAATGGGGAAGCTATAAAGTTGCTCTCAACTCTGACGCTAAAAAGTATAACGGATCTGGAGTGGTGAATCGTGGACTTCATACAGTTACGAAACCACATAAAGGGTTTGATTATACACTCGCGGTGAATGTACCACCGTTTTCTACACTGTATATCATTAACAATCAATAATCGGAGGTTGGACGTATGGCAAGAAAGCAAGAAATCGTAGCAATGCTACTCGCAGGCGGACAAGGAACTCGCTTGCAAGTACTAACAAAGGATATGGCGAAACCAGCTGTTCCTTTTGGCGGGAAGTATCGTATCATCGATTTTCCTCTCTCAAACTGCGCAAATTCAGGGATTTCTACTGTTGGGGTGTTAACTCAGTTTATGCCTCTTGAGTTGAACTCTTACATGGGGAATGGGAACCCTTGGGACTTAGACCGTGTAGACGGAGGGTTAACAATTCTTCCTCCATATACAGCTGGGAAAACAGGGGAATGGTATAAAGGGACTGCCAATGCTATTTATCAAAATATTAAGTATATCGAGCAGTATGATCCAGAGTACGTATTAATCTTATCTGGGGACCACATTTATAAAATGAACTACAACAAGATGCTTGAATTCCATAAAGAGAAAAAAGCAGACTTGACGGTTGCTCATATTAATGTCCCACTAGAAGAAGCAAGTCGTTTCGGTATTTTAAATACGGATGATGATTTACGCATCGTAGAATTCTTGGAAAAACCTGAACATCCGGTTTCAACAAAAGCGTCGATGGGGATTTACATCTTTAACTGGAAAGTACTTAAAGAGTATTTAATTCGTGATGAAGAAAATCCAGAAAGTGAAAAAGACTTCGGTAAAAACATTATTCCAATGTTACTTGAAGAAGACCGTCGTATTTACGCTTTCCCATTTGCAGGATATTGGAAAGACGTAGGTACTATCGAAAGTCTATGGGAAGCAAACATGGACTTAATCAAACGAAAAGAAGACTTAATATTTCTGATAAAACTTGGAAGATTTACTATCGCCACGAAGGCAGACTTCCTCAATATATCGGAGAGAGCGCCGAAGTGACTGAATCAATGATTTCAGATGGAACAATTGTACTAGGAAAAGTCCATGAATCAATTGTATCGTCTGGAGTATCGATTGCTCAAAATTCTAAAGTCCTTGGAAGTATCATCATGCAGAATGCGGTCATTGAAGAGGGCGCAACAGTTGTGAACTCAATTATTGCAGAAGGCACGGTTGTAAAAAGCGGTGTGACTGTAGGCCATGAAGAAATTGAACTTGGTAAAGATATGATTACCGTTATCGGCAATTTCGAAGTGGTAGAAGAAGATACGAAAGTTGGAGGAAATTAATATGATCAAAGCGTTTTGTGTATTGTTTGCAGATAATTATAGAAATGACGACCTTCAAGGGTTAGTCAGAAATCGTACGGCAGCCGCTTTACCAGTAATTTCTCGTTATCGTATGGTGGACTTTATGCTATCTTCTCTTGTACATGCAGATATCGATAATATTGCATTATTAACGAATCATAATTACAAGTCTTTACTGGATCATGTCGCTTCAGGGAAAGATTGGGATTTAAACCGTAAACACCGTGGTTTGAAGATTATTACTCCGATGTCAAACTACTTATCAACACGTATCCCGCAAAATAAAATCGAAGCGTTAGCCAATACAATGGTGTATACGCAAGATTTAGATGAAGAGTTTGTAATTTTAGCTGATACAAACATTATCGGGAAAATTGATTTCAAAGAAATGTTCCAATATCACTTAGATACTGGTTCTGATATCACTGTTGCGTATACGTACCGCAAACCAACAGTAGGGGAATCACAAATTATCTTTGATGAAAATCATAAAGTGTATGAGTCGCTTTATCACTTCGACGGATCTGATCATGAATGTGCAACACAAGTGAAAATCTACATTTTAACAAAAGAATTATTCAATGGCATTGTTAAAAAAGGGTTAACACTTGGTTGGGAAGATATCTTACGTGACTATATCGCTAAGAACCTTGAAACATTACGTGTATTTGCATACCAAATTAAAGGATACTTGAAGGTCGTTAATACGATTAAAGATTACTATGACTTAAATATGGATATGCTTGATTTTGAAAATCTTCATGATGTATTCCTTTCTGGTACTCAAGTGATTACGCGTGTTAAAGATACGGTCCCTACAGGCTATGGTAAGAAAGCTGTAGTGAAGAATTCGATTCTCGGAGACGGTTCGAAGATTCGTGGTACGGTTGAAAATAGTATTATCTTCCGTGATGTTGTCGTAGAAGAAGGTGCGGTTGTTCGTAACAGTATTATTCTTTCAAATACCGTGATTAAATCAGGTGCTCATATAGAGTATGTGATTGCTGATAAAGATGTTACGGTAAAACAACATACTGTTTTAACAGGTACGGAAGAAGTACAAGTCGTGATTGATAAAGGTAAAACCGTTTAATCAACTTTAAAAATGATAAAAAACAGCTTGGGCATTGCTCAAGCTTCTTTTTTTGCCTTAAAACTTTTCTACTGTTTGCAACAAGAGGAATAAGTTAGTAAACTAATTAAGTAGGAATTCTTTAGAAAGGAGCGTTCGGATAATGAGAAAATATGCGGTCATTGATTTGGAAACGACAGGACCAAAATACGAATCGGGGGACCGAATTTTCCAATTTGGTTGTACATTAATCGATGGCGATGAAGTGATTGAGTATGTCTCACTGAATATAAATCCTGAAAAAGTATTCCATTCGAAATCCAATTATTAACAGGAGTCACAAATGCGGATGTGGCAACGGCTCCTTATTTTGATGAAGTTGCAATGACGATTTTTAATCTGTTAGAAGACCGAACGCTCGTCGCGCATAATGTTGGGTTTGACGGACCTTTTATTATTTCTGCTTTAACAGATGCACTGGGGATAGAATTGGAAGTGCCACTCATTGATACGGTGCAACTGGCTCAAATTTGTCATCCAACAGCGCTCAGTTATCGTCTTAGTGATTTAACAGAGACGCTAGAGATTCGTCATACTCAAGTACATACGGCAGGCAGTGATGCTCGAGCAACAGCTGAACTATTCTTAAAAATGAAGACTAAGTTTCGAGAGTTGTCGACGATTACGTTGAAACAGCTAACCGAATTCTCTGGAGAATTACTAGGGGATACGGGTACGATTTTTGAGGAAATTTTAGAAGAAAAAGGAAAAGAAGAAAGAGAAGCTTTTCCTTTAGAACAAGGTTTCGTCATTTCACCTCTAACCGTAAAAGAGGTAGAACTAAAGTCTTCTAAACGAAAAACGAATGCACTTGAAGCTTATCAGAAATTAGTAGATTCTGGATTCTTAGAAGATAAGGCAAGTCAGCGTGAGATGATAACCACCATAGAATCGTTGATTGAAACTGACGAACCTTTGCATTTTATTGAAGCCAGCCCTGGTTCAGGGAAAACATACGCTTATTTACTGGCAGCATTTGAAAAAGCGAGTAAGAGAAAACCAATCTGGATAGTCACTTCGAACTTACTATTGCAACAACAACTGATGGAGGATAGTGTCGCTCCAATTATTACAGAGTTAAAGATTAAGACACCTGTAATTTCTATAAAAGGGCAAAGACACTATATTGATTTAACAGCCTTTAAGCGTGCAATTCACAAGTATCAAGAGGAGAGAAGTGCAAGAAACAGCCTTTCTATTATGGGGTTACTCGTGTGGATTACAAAGACGCAAACAGGTGATTTATCTGAATGTAATCAAGTGCTTCATCAGGCAACGTTATGGAAAGAAATATCGGTAAAAGATGCAAATGAGGAAGGAAGTCTGTATTGGGACAAGGCAGTAGCTTCAGTTCAACAAAGTCCAATTGTGGTTACTAATCATGCATTCCTTATTCAGTACGCTTCATTGATTGCTCATCGTGTAAAACCTGTTGTACTGATTGATGAAGTGCAGCAGTTTGAGCATGCCTTAGAGCAATATGGCACGACTACCGTTAACTTTTCTCATTTATTTGAGTTGCAACAATTATGGTCTGATCATCACTTAAATGTGATGTTTCATTTTTCAAAAGAAGAGGAACATCTCTCTCGTACGATGAATCGTAAGTTATTAGAAATTTGTGATTTATATGAAACTTGGTTTGAAGAGTTGAAGAGTGGACAACAACAGTCATCTTCTTTTGTATTTACATCCAGTGAGTGGAAGGAGTCAATCCACTGTGAAATGGTGAATGCCATGCAAAAGGCACTGTCTGGCGTAATGAATTTACTGCAAGCCAATGCGGATAAGACCACTTTGTTTGAAGAAAGTAGTTATTTATTAAAAGAATTAATGGAGTCAATCTCTCAATTTCAAACAGATGGTAGTGATTATTTTGTCATCGAAGAAAAAGAACAGTATGGACAAAATACTCTCGAATTATTAAGAGTGAAACCAGTCATTCAAGTCTTCAATCAGTTTAGTGAGAAGATGAGACAAATAATTGGAATTTCAGCAACGATTCCAACGTTTACACCGTTATTCCATGTGTTAGAGGCAAAAGAGAAGTTGACGGTGATCGAGACAAAAGCAGCAACTGCCGACCATCAAATATTTATCCCTAATGATTTGGTGGCCGTAAATTCTTCCTCGAGTCAACAGTATCATGCACAAATTGCAGACTGTATCGAAAAAATTTATGAGCGAAAGGGCGGAAGAATGCTTGTCTTGATGCATTCTGTTGAAGCGCTCTTAGCAGTAGAGAGTCTGTTAGAAGACTTTTGCCGTGCTCATCAAATTGAACTTTTGGCTCAAAAAGGACCTCAAATGGGTCGAAGAATCCAACGTCGTTTCCAAGAAAGAAATGATGCGATTTTACTGGGTGTCTATAGCTTCTGGGAAGGATTTGATAGTGGCGGCCAATCCATCGATTCACTCGTAATCACCAAATTGCCATTCCCAAATCCAGTGTCAACGGCTCAACAAATTATTCAACTAGAGATGAAAGAGCAAGAGCGTTCTTATTTTGCCCATTACGCGATGAAGATGATGCTTCTTCTACTGTATCAAGGGCTAGGACGTTTTAGTAGACCGCATCAAAAGAGTGCCGAAATTTGGTTGTTAGATGTTCGGGCAACGATTAGTAAATATGCGATGAAAGTAAAAAGTGTTTTCCCGGAAAACGCTTCGGTTATAGAGAAACCATTTAAGAAGTGTTTAAACGTTGGGAAGAATAAAAATATGTAGGGCATCGTCTTATATGTATGGTGGTATTTTTGCTTTAAATAGCGTATAATACCATTATCTATGAAAATTAGAGTAGAGGAGAGAAATTGATGAAACGCAGAACAATGTTTATTCTTTTACTCACTTTATTTCTATTATTTTTAGCTGCTGCAAGTATCTTTTTAGTAAGTGTGGATCCAAAGATTAAAAAACGTAACGAAGCACTTACGATGATGGCACCAACCGTAGAATTTTCAAAAGTAACGAAGTTTTACTTGTACAATACGGATGCGTCTTATTACACCGTTATGGGTGAAGATAAAGACGGGAATGCCATTTATGCAATCATTCCTGAAGAAGGTGGAGATGTCACAATTCTTCAGCAATCAGCAGTTGTCAATGAGCAAGAAGCTCGTTCAATTACATTACAAGATAAACCAGATGTTGAAGTGCTCGAAGCAAGACTTGGCCTTTTAAACGGGGAACCTGTATGGGAAGTCAATTATCGTATGAGTAATCAACGTATTGGTTATTACTATATTTCAGCGAAAAATGGTAAATGGATTAAAGATATTGAGAATATATAGAAATTGGTGATTTATGGTAAAAATTTCAGATAGAGTATCGAAAATTTTGCCTTCAGGAACTCTAGCGATGACACAAAAAGCTAGAGAACTAAAAGCTCAGGGAAGAAAGATCATTAGTTTATCGATTGGTGAACCTGATTTTAATACACCTGAAGTGATTACAGAGGCAGCCATTGATGCTTTAAGAAAACACGAAACCGATCATTATACACCAGCTTTGGGAATAGATAGCTTAAGACAGGCGATTTGTGATTTTCATAAACGTCAAAGATGGAATTGATTTGCAAAAAGGAGCAAGTAGCGACATTTTGCGGGTGCTAAAATTTGCACTGTATTCAGTATTTATGACATTAGTGAATCCTGGGGATGAAGTATTAATTCCGATTCCTTACTGGGTAAGCTATGCTGAACAAATTCAATTAGCAGACGGTGTACCGGTGTTTATTGAAACGAAGGAAAGAAATTCGTTTAAGCTAACAGTTGATTTGCTAAATGAATACGTAACTGATAAAACTAAAATCTTATTACTGAATGCACCATCGAATCCAACTGGACTCATGTATTCAAGGGAAGAGTTACTAGCAATTGGAAATTGGGCATTAGAACATAATGTGTTTGTCGTATCCGATGAAATTTATTATGAATTAGTCTATGATGCGCCATCGATTAGTATGGCAAGTTTATCCGAAGAGATTTTTAATAATACATTAGTGATTAATGGATTATCAAAATCAGTTGCGATGACTGGATGGAGACTTGGATATGTATTTGGTCCAAAACGAATCATTAGAGCTTTAAATGACTTAACAAGTCACACAACAAGTAACCCTGCTGCAGTTGTACAATATGCAGCCATTCGCGCTTTTGACGAAGATGTTGAAGCTAGAAAAAAAGAAATGCGTGACGAGTTCCAAAGAAGAATCGACGTATTTCATGGATTATTAAACGATATTCAAGGAATTAAGTGTGAGAAGCCTAAAGGAGCATTCTACTTATTCGCGAATGTGAAAGTAGCCATGCATATCGTAGGCGTTGCTTCTTCAGAAGAGTTTGCTCTAAAACTACTCGAAGAAGCAGGGGTTGCAACAGTATCCGGAGAGAACTTTGGATGCAACGGTTTCCTAAGACTCAGCTGTGCTAATAGCGAAGAGGAATTAAGAGAAGCCGCTAATCGAATTAAGGAATTTATTGAATCATATAAGTAAAGGAAGAGTGATATTTTGAAAACTATAACAATGAATCAAGCAAAAGATTACGTTGGACAAACCGTTACCATTGGCGCTTGGGTAACTAACAAACGTTCAAGCGGTAAAATCGCGTTCTTACAATTACGTGATGGAAAAGCTTATTTCCAAGGAATTGTAGTAAAAGCGGACGTAAGTGAAGAAACTTTTGAATTAGCAAAAGGATTAACTCAAGAAAGTTCTGTATTTTGTAACAGGTGTTGTTCAAGAAGATACTCGTTCTAAATTAGGCTATGAGTTATTAGTAAAAGACATCGAATTAATCGGTGAAAGTCATGAATATCCCAATCACTCCAAAAGAGCATGGTACTGACTTCTTAATGGACCACCGTCATTTATGGTTACGTTCAACAAAACAACATGCCATTATGGAAATTCGTAATGCGATTATTTACGCATCATACGAGTTCTTTGATAAAAATGGATTCATTAAATTCGATAGCCCAATTCTTTCAGGAAATGCGGCAGAAGATTCAACTGAATTATTCGAAACAGATTACTTCGGAGATCCAGCGTACTTAACACAATCTGGTCAATTATACTTAGAAGCTGGAGCAATGGCATTTGGTCGTGTATTCGACTTTCGGCCCTGTATTCCGTGCAGAAAAATCTAAAACTCGTCGTCACTTAACTGAGTTCTGGATGATGGATGCTGAGTATTTATACTTAACACATGACGAGTCATTAGACTTACAAGAAGCATACGTTAAAGCGTTAATCCAAGGAGTACTAGACCGTGCACCTCATGCGTTAGAAACTCTTGAACGTGATACTGAATTATTGAAGAATTATATTAGCGAACCGTTCCAACGTATCACATACGATGAAGCGATTGACTTATTACAAGCGCACGAAAACGATGAAGATACTGACTACGAACACTTAGAACATGGTGATGACTTCGGTTCACCACACGAAACTTGGATTTCAAATCACTTTGGAGTGCCAACATTCGTAATCAACTATCCAACTGAAATTAAAGCTTTCTACATGAAACCAGTTCCTGGAAATGAAAGTCGTGTACTATGTGCGGACTTACTTGCTCCAGAAGGATACGGAGAAGTTATCGGGGGTAGTGAGCGTGAAACTGACTACGATAAATTATTAGACAGAATTAAATCAAATGGATTAAATCCAGATGA
Organism: uncultured Granulicatella sp.; assembly: GCA_916438765.1. Classification (GTDB taxonomy): domain Bacteria; phylum Bacillota; class Bacilli; order Lactobacillales; family Aerococcaceae; genus Granulicatella. The sequence continues at coordinate 48,725 of CAKAHB010000003.1, forward strand.
CTATGCATTCTACCTAGATTTACGTAAATATGGTTCAGTTCCTCACTCAGGATTCGGTCTTGGTTTAGAACGTATGGTAACATTTGTAGCCGGTACGAAACATATTCGTGAAGCAATTCCATTCCCACGTTTATTAAACCGTATTTACCCATAATAAAAAGAATATGAAAGAGCCGCTGACCTATGTCGTTGGCTCTTTTTTAAAAGAGGGAGGTCAAAAAATGGCATTAACATTCCAAGAACATTGGATTTATAGTGGCAGCACGTCTGTTCCAAATGCATTACTTCAAAATTACCGAAAATTGCAATTGACTGCAGATGAATGCTTATTAATTGCATGGTTAATGCAACGACATCCAGAAGAATCATTTGTGTTAAATATTCGAGAAACCTGTCAACAATTTGGAGTCGACGAAAGACAATTGTTTAGCATTATTCAACATTTAATGGATCGACAAGTGTTAGAGATTAAACAGCGCGAAGCACAAGACGGAAAAAAAGTGGATTACTACAGCTTTAAACCGCTTCTTCGTCAACTAGAAGTGTTATTTAAGCAAAACTCTTTTAGTGTTGAAAGATGTCGCAAAAAGATGTCAATGTGTTGACATTAATTGAGCAAGAGTTTAATCGCCAATTAAGTGGATTTGAAATTGAGATGATTTCTGGATGGATTCATAACGACAAGTATCCACAGGAATTAATCGTAGCAGCTTTAAAAGAAGCCGTCTTAAATCAAGCGCATAATGTGAAATATATTGACCGTATTTTACTGGCGTGGAAGAACAAAGGGATTCAATCTGCGCAACAATTAGCAGCGTCTGAAACTCGCACGAAGAATGCACAAGTAGACGTAAAACCAAATGAAACTGCTAGTCAATCAGTTCCATTAGTGAATTGGGTGAAGAGATAAGATGTTATCAAAAGCAAAAACATTACAAGCAGTACTCGAAATGCAAAAACTATTTCCAGATGCGCATTGCGAACTGGACCACCAGACGCCGTTTCAATTGCTGATTGCAACTATTTTAAGCGCGCAAGCAACCGATAAAGGTGTGAATAAAGTTACTCCAAAATTGTTTGCGATTTATCCAAATGCGCATGCCTTAGCGAATAGTGAAGAAGAAGTGGTGATTGAGTGTATTCAATCCTTAGGTCTTTACAGAAATAAGGCAAAGAATATTCGTCTGTGCGCACAGCAATTGGTTGAACGATTTAACGGAGAGGTCCCACGAACAAGAGAAGAGTTGGTGCAACTAGCAGGAGTTGGACGAAAGACAGCGAATGTCGTGTTAAGCGTCGCGTTTGGATTGCCTGCATTTGCAGTAGATACTCACGTAGAACGTATTTCTAAACGACTCCAAATGGTTAAGCAATCAGCATCAGTTCTAGAAGTAGAAGAGACACTTTGTAAAAAGTTACCAAAAGAATTATGGGGGAAAGCCCATCATTGGATGATTTTCTTTGGAAGATATCACTGTACTGCTAGAAAACCGAAATGTGCAAGTTGCCCATTACTCGATATTTGCGCGTATGGTCAAAAAGAAGTATAAACAAAAAATGGTTGGACAATTGTCCAACCATTTTTTTGATTTAAATTGCGATAAAGAATCCATATAAAACAGACATTACAACTAAATACCAATGCAGGTATGTAATTAAACGATTCACTGTGTACTGTTTTCTAAAGTGGATTTGGTAAAGAATCGGAATTAATAAAGATAATGAGAATAAAATGATTCCCAAAATATTGAAATGATTCAAATACCATAAGTAGTAAACGACTGTTCCTACTAGCCATGACAGACTGACAAATACATTAAAGATAGCAACTGCTGGGCCGAAATGTCTTTTGCCTTCTTTTCGCTCTGTGAGTTTTGTTTTGATATGAGACACATACAGTCCAAATAAAACATATTGGAAGAGTTGAGCGCTAATAGCAGAAGTTACATTACCGCTGAGTACATATACTGTAACGAAATTTGCGATATAGTATTTAGCAATCCCATTTAGTAGCAGGTGATAAATATATGAAACTTCATTTACCTTCACTTCAAACAGATTCGTATGATTGAATAACACAATGGCAAAGAGTAGTAGAACCACTCTAATAGCTACCGTTTGGTAGAAATAGAAGAGAATGGCAAAGAGAATAACATTCGTTAATGCAATGACTGGCCATTTCTTTTTCTCTGGATGAAGTGCTAGTTTGCGATATGAATTTTCTTGTAAGTAAATAGCTACAAAAAATAAAAATAAAACGACAAAATGCAAAAATTGAAATTGCTGTTGTCTTAATGCAAGAATCAAACCGATAAAGCAATAACCAAGCGGTGCTAAAACAAAGCTCAACCACGGGGTAGTTGCTTGGTGAAGAATGCTTTCGATTGATATCGTCTGCGATTCATTATTCATAATAATACCTCATTCTTAAGTATAGCTTAATGATAGGTAATAATGGAGTTCTTGTCAAGGTTGGGCGTTGTTTAAGGGCTTTTAGGATGGAAATGATTGTGTATTTTTTAATTAGTTTAAAGGAAACAAACCACTAAAACGCTTTATTTTTCAAGACTTCTGAGCATTTTGGGAAAAGATTCTTTGAAAAAAAGATGAAAAAAACGCGGTGAATTTCACCTTTAAGGTATTAATTAGGAATTAAATGTGATAAAATGAACGGGAGAGGTAATTTTTACCATCAATTTAATAAGAAATGAGGAAAGCACGATGAACAAAAACGGGAAAAAATTGGGGATTTTTTCGTTCTTACTATTTTTATTAACAGCACTTTTTACATTAGCTTCTCAGAATGCATCTGCTGAAGAAACTAAACCTGCAGTTTCGGTAACTGGTAAATTTGCAGATACCATTACGATTGTTAATGTAACAAATAACGAAGGTGGAGATTTAAATTGGGATTTAGCACAATGGGCTACCTTCCGTATTAATGCAACATATGATTTAGCAGGTAAAAATGTTAAAGCTGGTGACCAAACAACGATTACTGTGCCAGACGCATTAGTTATTACATCTAGTAGTTTTGAGATTCGCGATATTAACACAAATGAAATTATCGCTCATGCTACTGTAGATGCTGAAAACAAAAAATTAACATTAACTTATACAGACTATGTGGAAAAACATTCTGATACTAATGGTTCGTTCTTCTTCTATGCACGTATTGACTTTAAGAAACATCCACAACAAGGTGAAATTCCTGTTGTTGTGACAGTCAATGGTGTAACAAAAGTTGCTGGTAAAGTAACCTTTAAAGGAATTGGTGATGGGGACCCAAGAACTTTAACAAAAACAAGCTGGGTAAACAATACGGACTATAAGACAGTTTCTTATACAATTTCAATTAACCGTAACCGTCAAAATATTAAAGAAGTAACATTAGAAGATCATTTGAAATTTACAAATGCTAGCTATGTAAAAGATTCTATTAGAATTATCAAAGGTAAGTTTGCATTTGTAGATGGAGAGTGGCAATTCTCTGATCGTGTCGACGTTACGGACCAACATAAAATTACAATCGCTGATGATGGACAATCTTTCGTGATTGAATTAGGTGATATTACAGAAGCGGATCAATACCGTATTGCGTATGACGTTCATTTAAATTATCAACCAGTAGATGGTGAATTATTAAATAATGACGCTACATTAAAAGGTAAAGGTGTTGTTATTAAAGAAATTACGAATGCTGCTGCAGTACAAATTGCAGGTGGTGCTGGTATCGGTTATGTATTTACAATCAACATTCATAAAGTAGATGATGCTAACCAACCGATTAAAGGCGCTAAATTTAAAGTAGTACGTGAAGCAAACAATCAAGTAATTGGTGAATACGAAACTGATGAAAATGGTAATATTACTGTTAACGCGTTGTTAAAAGATAAATATATCTTGACAGAAACAGAAGCTCCTGCAGGATTCGTTATTAAAGATGCTGACACTGTTGTTAATGTTGAAGACTTTGGAACTGATCAAGCTGTAACAAAAACAATTGTGAATCCAAAAGAAGAAACTACAACTACTACAACTACAACAACAACGACTACTACAACGTCAACAACAACAACGGAAGCTCCTACGACAGCTACAACAACGACAGAAGCTCCTACAACTGTTACAACAACAACGGAAGCTCCAACAACAGTAACAACAACAACGGAAGCTCCTACAACAGTGACAACTACGACTGAGGCACCTACAACTGTTACTACAACAACAGAAGGACCAAGTACAGTAGTGACAACTGAAAATACAACAACTACAGAAGAAAAACCTGAATTACCAAATACAGGTACAACAAACTACAATCTTCTAGTTGTAATCGCAAGTGTGTTATTAGTTGGCGCATACGCAATTGTTCGTAAAGAAGTAAAATAATAGAATAAAATCCTCTTGAAGAAAGTCTAAGTCCTTGAACTTAGGCTTTTTTCTTATGTTTGAAAAAAATGTTCATATAATAGTAGTTTTTGCTATCTTTTTTTACAATAAATGCTATAATGAGAAAGTTAAAAATGATATTCCCGAAAGGATACACACTGTGTAGATGCCTTGTAACCGGAATTGAATGGGGGAAAAAGAAATGGAAAAAATTTTATTTACATCGGAATCCGTAACAGAAGGACATCCCGATAAAATCGCAGACCAAATTAGTGATGGTATTTTAGATGCCATTCTTGCTCAAGATCCAACAGCTCGTGTAGCCTGTGAGACAGTAGTAAACACTGGTTTAGTCGTATTAGTAGGAGAAATCACAACAAGTGCTGTTGTCGATTATCAACAAGTAGCTCGTGATACAATTCGTAAGATCGGTTATACAGACCGTAAATATGGATATGATGCAGATTCAGTTGCTGTATTAGTTTCACTTGATAAACAATCACCAGATATCGCAATGGGGGTTGACGATGCATTAGAAACTCGTGGACAATCAGAAGAGTTTGGGGCAGGAGACCAAGGATTAATGTTTGGTTACGCAACAAACGAAACTGAATCCTATATGCCACTACCAATCGATTTAAGTCATAAGTTAGCTTACCAACTTGCAAAAGTTCGTAAAGAAAAACAATTAGATTACTTAGGACCAGATGGTAAAGTTCAAGTGACAATTGAATACACACCTGAACACCAAGTAAAACGTATCGACACTATCGTTGTAAGTACACAACACGATGAAGAAATTTCTCAAGAGCAAATCAGAAAAGATGTATTAGAGTATGTTGTAAAACCAGTCGTACCGGCTGAGTTATTAGACGACGAAACTCGTTACTTTATTAATCCAACTGGTAAATTCGTTATCGGTGGACCTGTAGGAGACTCTGGTTTAACAGGACGTAAAATCATCGTTGATACTTACGGTGGTTATGCGCGTCATGGTGGTGGAGCTTTCTCTGGTAAAGACTCTACAAAAGTAGACCGTTCTGCAAGTTATGCAGCTCGTTACATTGCTAAAAACGTCGTAGCAGCTGGTCTTGCTGATAAATGCGAAATCCAATTAGCCTATGCGATTGGGGTAGCACAACCAGTTTCTATCGCTGTAGATACATTCGGTACGAACCATGTTCCAGAAGATAAAATTATCGAAGTCATCCGTAAAGAGTTCCGCTTAACTCCAAAAGGAATTATCGAAACATTAAACTTACGTAGACCAATCTACCAACAAACAGCCGCTTACGGTCATTTCGGTAGAACAGATATTGAACTTCCATGGGAACAATTGAATAAAGTAGAAGAGTTAAAAGCTTTAATTTTGCTTAATATAATGAAGAAATCCAACCTCTAAAAAGAGGTTGGATTTTGTTTTAAGTAGAAAATTATCATATATGATAATTTTCTACTTTTTCTATGACATAACAAATCGGTGGGCAGTTGATTTGATTGATGAATTGATATTTTAATACAGACCATTCCTTCTGCGGGAGAGTCGTGAGGAGTTCTTCTACAGAATTCTTTTCTTCGATTCCACCATCATGCCCATAGTAGGAAACGATGATTATTTTCCCCCTTTTTTCTCTAATCGATCTAGTAAAATTTGGATGGCTTCTAGAGTAGAAGAGGGAGTTGTGATGATTTTTTTATCACTTCCTGGTAAATAACCAAGATTAAAAATCGCTAATCGAACCAAATCTTGATCGTCTAAATAGTTCGAAATTTGAGCGTGAGAGTCCAAAATAAAGGTCACTTTATGCTCAAAGTCATGGTTTTGTAATAATTGTCTTGTTTGTAAAATAGCTTTCTCTTGAATATCGAAAGCCAAAATTTTTGATCCTTTTTCTATATGTTGTGCCATGAAAAGTGTATCGTGTCCATTTCCTGCGGTTGCATCGATAAAGATCCCATCTTCTAAATTTACAGAGAGAATCATTTCGTGACTAAATTGCTGTGCATTCTTCAAAATAAGCACCTCTTAACTAAAATTTTACATTTTGTTACATAATTTTTACGGATATTAAGAGTATACGACGATTTGCGTGTTCGTGCAACGTTCCCCTACACAAAAGAATTTATCCTACTATAATGAATAACGAATTAGTTTTTAGATGGAGGAAAAAAGGATGACAGAAACAAAACACGAAAGATATTTACGTTTGAAAAAGGAAAAACAAATGAAAGCTTTAAAGGCTGCAAATAAAAACTTACAAAAGACAGTTGCAGTTGTTGGAGCGACGACAGTAGCAGGATTAGTACTTGCGCCAAAATCACATGCATATACAGTAACTTCAAATCAAGTACAATCACCAGCTCAACAATTCTTGAAATAAAATTATTCCTGCAGCTCAACAAGCTACAGAAGGAAAAGATGTATATACTTCAGTAATGATCGCACAGGCAGCGTTAGAATCTGCATGGGGAACTAGTGCGCTATCTGCTGAACCAAACCACAACTTATTTCGGTGTGAAAGGGAACTACAACGGTCAATCTGTAAACATGTATACATTAGAAGATGCTGGAGCTCAAAAATACTATGGTATTTACGACAACTTCAGAAAATATCCTTCTTATAAAGAATCTATGGATGACTATGTAGATAAAATCATCAACGGTATTAAAGGTGCTCCATTGTTCTATTCAGGTGCATGGAAGAGCCGCACAAACAGCTATCAAGATGCTACACGTTACTTAACAGGACGTTATGCAACAGATACTGCATATTACGCAAAATTAAACCGTATTATCGAACAATACGGATTAACAAAATATGATAATGGTACTGCAACTGCGATTGCTGCTGGTATTGAAGAAAGAACTTCTTCTGCTGGCGGACAATATACAGTTCAAGCAGGTGATACCTTATACGGTATCAGCCGTAAAGCTGGTGTAAGTGTGGACCAATTATTAACTGTGAATGGTTTATCAACTTCATCAGTGATTCGTCCTGGTCAATCATTATCTTTAGGCACACCATCAAAACAAACAAACTCTACAGTAGCTACAACAGTAAGCACAAAATCAGTTTCAAATACTGCTAAAGCAACTGCAAATGGATACTACACAGTTAAAGCAGGAGATACATTATATGGAATTAGCCGTAAATTTGGTATGAGTTTATCTCAATTAGTTTCAGCAAATGGAATTTCTACTTCAAGCGTAATCCAACCAGGTCAAACTTTACGTGTTGTAGGTGGCGAATCTGCATCAACAGTTGTTAAAACAAATACTGCTTCAACTCGTACAAGCGGAGGTAACTACATTGTACAACCTGGAGATACTTTATACAGTATTGCACGTCGTTCAGGCATGAGCTTAAACACATTATTAAGCATCAACGGATTATCACAATCTTCAATTATTTTCCCTGGACAAAGCTTAACAGTTGGTCAATCAGATGGACGTACAGTATCTGCTGGATACACACCATCTAAAACAACAGCGACTTCAACATCAACTTCTGGAACATATACAGTTCAAGCAGGTGATACCTTATACAGTATCGCTCGTCGTGCAGGAGTGAGCTTAAATACATTATTAAGCATCAATGGATTATCTCAATCTTCAGTAATCCGTCCAGGCCAAACATTATCTGTTTCAGGAAATGCTAGCCAAGCAACTGCTACACAAGTAAGCTACCAATCAGCTGGGTCAACATCTGGTAACGGTACTTATACTGTTAAAGCAGGAGATACTTTATACCGTATTGCTTACAACCACGGTATTTCATTAACAACATTGTTATCAATCAACGGCTTATCAGAAACAAGCACAATTCGTCCTGGTCAACATTTAGTAGTATCTGGTTCAGCAAAAGCAACAACTTCAACTACTAAAGCGACTACAGTAAGCTATTCAACTGGTGCATCAACTCACACAGTTCAAGCAGGTGATACTTTATTCCGTATCGCTAAGAATAACGGATTAACATTATCTGAATTAAGAGCTTTAAACGGCTTAACTTCAAATACTATCCGAGTTGGTCAAGTGTTGAAAGTTTCTAAATAATCTGCTAGAATAATACTCACAAAAGCAGATAGAGGAATAGTAAGTTTCTTTGATAGACGTAGAGAGTGCATGGTTGGTGAAAATGCATCATTTCAATAAACTGAACTCGCCTTTTAGCCGAACTCTGAACTGATAGTAAGAGTATCCGCCTCGCCCGCGTTACAGGTAAGATGAGTAAAATTATTAGGTGGTAACACGTATTGCGTCCTATCTGTCAATGACAGGTGGGGCGTTTTTATTTTGAAAGGAGTGAATCAGATGACATTTAATCATCTAGAAATCGAGCCTAAATGGCAAAAATATTGGAAAGAACATCATACGTTCAAGACAACAGAAGATCCTTCTAAGAAAAACTTCTATGCGTTAGATATGTTCCCTTATCCTTCAGGACAAGGACTTCACGTGGGACACCCAGAAGGTTATACAGCAACAGATGCCATTTCTCGTATGAAACGTGCACAAGGATATAATGTACTTCACCCAATGGGATGGGATGCATTTGGTCTTCCTGCAGAGCAATACGCTCTTGACACAGGAAATGACCCTGCAGAATTCACGAAAGTTAACGTTGCGAACTTCAAACGTCAAATTAATGAATTAGGATTCAGCTATGACTGGGACCGCGAAATTAATACAACGGATCCAGAATACTATAAATGGACTCAATGGATTTTCACTAAACTAGTGGAAATGGGACTTGCATATGAAGCTGAAATTCCAGTGAACTGGTGTCCAGCTCTTGGAACAGTACTTGCCAACGAAGAAGTAATCGATGGTAAGAGTGAACGTGGAGGACATCCTGTTTACCGTAAACCAATGAAACAATGGATGTTGAAAATCACAGCTTATGCGGATCGTCTATTAGAAGATTTGGATGAGTTGGATTGGCCAGAAAGCATTAAAGATATGCAACGTAACTGGATTGGTCGTTCAGAAGGAGCTCAAGTTCGTTTCAATGTAAAAGGAACAGATGAAAGCTTCGAAGTCTTTACAACACGTCCGGATACATTATTTGGAGCGACTTACAATGTATTAGCTCCAGAACATGAATTGGTTCAAAAGATTGTTTCTCCTGAACAAAAAGAAGCAGTAGATGCTTATATTGCAGCTGTTTCTACAAAATCTGACTTAGAACGTACAGAACTTTCTAAAGAAAAAACTGGAGTATTCACTGGTGCGTATGCGATTAACCCAGTGAACGGAAAAGAAATTCCAATCTGGATTGCAGACTATGTATTAAGCACATACGGAACAGGTGCAATTATGGCTGTTCCAGCTCACGATGAACGCGACTACGAATTCGCTAAAGTCTTTGGATTAGATATCATTCCAGTCATCGAAGGCGGAAACGTCGAAGAAGAAGCATACACTGGTGACGGTGTGCATATTCATTCAGATTTCCTAGATGGATTGAATAAAGCTGATGCGATTGCAAAAATGAATGAATGGCTAGAAGAACATGGTGTAGGAGCAGCTAAAGTAAGTTATCGTCTACGTGACTGGTTGTTCTCTCGCCAACGTTATTGGGGAGAACCAATTCCAGTGATCCATTGGGAAGACGGTACTATGACAACTGTTCCAGAATCAGAATTGCCATTAGTATTACCAAAAACAGATAAAATTCGTCCTAGTGGTACTGGGGAATCACCATTGGCTGCAATTGAAGACTGGTTGTATGTCACAGACCCTGTAACAGGTAAGAAGGGTCGTCGTGAAACAAATACAATGCCACAATGGGCAGGAAGCTCATGGTACTTTGTACGTTATGTTGATCCACATAACAAAGAAAGACTTGCAGATCCTGAAAAAGTAAAACAATGGTTACCAGTTGATTTATATATTGGTGGTGCAGAGCATGCCGTTCTTCACTTACTATATGCTCGTTTCTGGTATAAAGTGTTATACGATTTAGGCGTTGTTCCAAACAAAGAACCATTCCAAAAATTATTTAATCAAGGAATGATTCTTGGTGAAGGTAACGAGAAAATGTCTAAATCAAAAGGGAATGTTGTAAACCCTGACGATGTTGTTCGCGAATATGGTGCGGATACATTACGTGTTTATGAAATGTTCATGGGACCACTTGACGCATCGATTGCTTGGAGTGAAAAAGGACTTGAGGGTAGCCGTAAGTTCTTAGACCGCTTCTGGAGATTGATGATTGACGACAATGGTAAGATGCGTGACCGTATCACAAAACTAAATGATGGTAAATTGGATAAAGTGTACCATCAAACAGTGAAGAAAGTGACAGAAGACTACGAAGAGTTGCATTTCAACACTGCAATTTCTCAAATGATGATTTTCGTCAACGAAGCTTACAAAGCAGATGCTTACCATTCGAATATATGAAAGGTCTTGTACAGTTGATTGCACCATTAGCCCCACATATGGCTGAAGAAATCTGGAGTAAATTCGGATTCACAGAATCAATTAGCTACGAACCATGGCCAACTTACGATGAATCTAAATTAGTAGAAGACGAAGTAGAAGTGATTTTCCAAGTCAATGGAAAAATTAAAGCACGCGTAATGGTTCCAACAAACGCTGACGCTGCAACTCTTGAAGCGCTTGCCAAAGAGCATGATTCAGTGAAATCTGCAATCGAAGGAAAAACAATCCGCAAAGTGATCGCTGTTCCAGGACGTTTAGTAAACATCGTTGCGAACTAATGGAATTTGAAAGGATAGTAGAATGATTTATTTTGATAATGCAGCAACAACGAAAATTTATGATGATGCATTAACGAGCTATGTTCAAGTTAGCCAAAAGTTCTTCGGAAATCCATCGAGCTTACACCAATTAGGAGTCGATGCCTTTCAAGTGTTGACCAAAGCTAGAGCACAAGTAGCTAGTTTATTATCAGTTCAACCTGAGGAGATTTTCTTCACCTCAGGCGGAACTGAATCGAATAACTGGGCGATTAAAGGAACAGCTCTAGAAAAATCTGTATTTGGGAAGCATATCATTACAACAAAGATTGAACATCCTTCAGTCATTCAAACGTGTAAGCAATTAGAACGATTTGGGTTTGAAGTAACGTACTTAGATGTCGATTCTAAATGGGATTGTAAATGTAGACCAATTAAAAGAGAGCCTTCGTAAAGATACGATTCTAGTAAGTGTGATGGCTGTCAATAATGAAGTCGGAGCAGTTCAACCGATTGCTGAAATTGCTAAAGTACTTGAGGAATACCCATCGATTCACTTTCATGTGGACGCTGTTCAAGCAGTGGAACGCGCAAGTCAGCTCCTTTCCATTGGACGTATTGACTTATTGAGCCTTTCTGCGCATAAATTCCATGGACCAAGAGGCGTTGGGATTATGTATAAGAAATTTGGACGTAAGATTCAAGCGCTCTTAACTGGTGGCGGACAAGAAAAAGAGAACGTAGTACAACGGAGAATCTTCCAGGAATTGTAGCTACAACAAAAGCTCTGAGAATGGCTTTAGAAGAAAAGTCAGTTACAGGAGAACTTCGTAGTCAATTATGGAAAGAACTTGCTACAAAACCTGAAATCCGTATCTTCTCGCCTGAAGATGGGGCGTCTCATGTATTATGCTTTGCCATTAAAGGCGTTCGTGGAGAAGTGGTTGTTCATGCTTTTGAAAATCACGGCATTTATATTTCTACGACTTCTGCTTGTTCAAGTAAAAAAGCAGATTCATCTAGTACGCTATACGCGATGGATGTGCCAACTGAATGGGCGACAGGAGCTGTTCGTGTAAGCTTCTCAAACGACAATACAAAAGAAGAAGTCGAACAGTTTATTGATGTATTACATCAGTTAATGAAACAATTTTCGTTTTTAAAATAAAAGGAGGAAATCGTTGAAAACTAGAATTTTGATTCGCTATGGTGAACTTTCTACAAAGGGTAGAAACAAAAAAATGTTCACTCAAAAATTAGCGTCAAATATTAAAAAAGCCTTAGTAGACTTTCCTCAGGTAAAGGTGATTCCTGATTATGACTTTATGTATTTAGATTTACATGAAGCACCTGAAGAAGCAGTCATCGAAAAGGTAAAACCAATTTTTGGGATTCAATCTATTTCGCCAGTATATATTGTTGAAAAAGAAATGGAAGTGGCTAAAAAAGTTGTTCTCGACTTATTAAGCCAAGAAGATCTTGAAGGAAAAACATTTAAGATTATGACAAGACGATCGGATCACACATTCGAGATGGATACGAATCAAATCAACTTGTTTTTAGGGGATGCTGTTCTTGAAGCATTTCCAGACATCAAGGTTCAATTAAAACAACCAGATATTACGGTACGTATTGATGTGCGACGTGAACACTTAATGGTGAGTCTGAAGACAATCCAAGGAGCAGGAGGACTTCCTGTTGGAACAAGTGGTCGTGTGATGCTGATGCTATCTGGCGGGATTGATTCGCCGGTAGCAGGATATCTTGCGATGAAACGTGGAATGGAAATTCAATGCGTGCACTTTGCAAGCCCACCGTATACGAGCCCACAAGCGTTAGAGAAAACAAAACTCTTAGCAGCTAAAATTGCTCGTTTTGGAGGAAGTATTCAATTCTTAACGGTACCTTTTTCAAGAATTCAAGAGGAAATCAAGAAGAGTGTACCGGAAGCGTATTTAATGACAATTATGCGTCGTTTCATGCTTCGTATTACGGATCAACTTAGAGAAAATGCACGAGCTCTTGCGATCGCCAATGGGGAATCAGTGGGGCAAGTGGCTTCTCAAACATTAGATAGCATGGTGGCGATTAATGATGTCACAAATACACCAATTATTCGTCCAGTAGCTACAATGGATAAACTCGATATTATTAAAGTTGCTGAAGAAATTGATACATTCGAGTTATCGATTCAACCGTTCGAGGATTGTTGTACGGTGTTTGCACCGCCAAGTCCTAAGACAAAACCGAAACTGGAGAAGGCTCGTCAATATGAAGCACGTCTTGATGTGGAAGGGTTAATTAAAGAGGCTGTAGAGGGGACAGTGATTGAAGAAATTACTGCAAACTATACAACTCCAGTAGAAACAGCAAGTCAAGAGATTGACGATTTATTTTAAGATAAAAAGAAGCGATGCTATTCCGTTTGGAGTAGCATCGCTTTTTGTTGTTTTATTGGAAGTATTCTTTAAGCGCGTTTGCAATACTTTTTGCGATGTTTTGTTGATATTCTTCAGAAGAAATCACCTTGTTATCGCCTTGGTTATTTAAATATCCAAGTTCTAAAAGAATCGATGGACGAGCATTATCACGAAGAACCATGAAGTTTTGGAATCTGCTTCCTTGGTTTTTCAATGGTAGATTTCGAGATAAGTATTTATTCACTGTCTGACTGAGACTTTCGCTCTTATCACTGTAGTAGTAGGCTGTTGTTCCGCTTGCACTATCATCTTCAGACGAGTCAAAGTGAATACTAATAAATGCATTTGCATTATTTTTATTACTAATTTCAGCACGTTCAGCAAGTGAAACAGAAGTGTCGCTTGTTCTAGTTAAGATAACTTTTGCTCCCATTGCTTCGAGTTCTTTCTTCACAAGTAGAGCAGTTGTTAATGTATGGTCTGCTTCGTGTTTTTCACTGAAGTTTCACAACAGCACCTGGATCTTCACCACCGTGCCCTGGATCGATGACAATTGTTGCATTCTTAATCCCTTGAGGAATCGTTTCATCCGTTTCGATTCCGGCAAAGTTTGTAGTCACTAGCCAGTAAGGAATATAACCGTATTTTCCATTACCAACAGATACTTTATAGAAATCGCCTTCGCGGTCTTCATACACAAATTGTGTTCCTTTATCTACTGTACCGATTAATTCGGAAGTGACGTTGGAAGCTGAGTAAATAGGTGTTTCTTTTAGTTTTGTAACAAACATCTTTGTTAGAGTCAATGGTTGTTGGAAGACTAGCTTGTTTGTTGAGAATTTCTTGAATCAATTCAATCGCGTAGTTTGTAGAGTCGCTATCCACATAACCTTCTTTATCAAAGTAACGAACTTTTAAGACTTTATCGTTCAATTCTTCAATGAGGTAGAAGAGTTCGCCATTTAGGAATCGTTAAGAGAACTTTCGAATTTTCATCCTGTGTTTCGCGTAATTTCAATCCGCCAGAAGCATATCCTTTCATCATCGTAGTAAGAAGGATATCTTTATCCTCGATATAGGCTACTTGATCGTCATATTGAACTTGAATCCAACCGTTGTCGAGTTTATGCAAGGGCCAACAAGTATTGGTTCTTCGTAATTTCACCAACTGGAATGCCTTTAGCATCCATCGTATGGTATACCTTTAACGCCTTATCGCTTGTATTGACTGCGAATTCTACAATTTTATTTTTAACCACTGTAGATGTTTGAGTAGCCGTATTGCCACTATTCGTATCCGTATTTGCCTGGTGCGTATTTGCTTGCGGTTTTATTGTTGAACTTTCACTTACTAATGGATAGGCGATAATCCACAGAAGTAGAAGAGAAACAAGAAAGCCCAGCAGTTGCTGTATATTTTTCTTCTTAAAGAATTTCAGTAATGAATCCATAAGGGCTCCTTTTTATTTGTATATTTCTTCCTTATTATACCAATAAAAGCGCTATTTGTGTATAAAAAATTGCTTACAGCTTGATTGCAGAAGAATTATTTTAGTAAAATAATAGAGAATAATGAAATATTTGGAGGATGATTATGTTAATTGGGTCTCACGTTTCGATGAGCGGAAAAGAAATGCTCTTGAATTCAGCAAAGGAAGCAGCAAGTTATAACGCAAATGTCATGATGGTTTATACAGGTGCTCCGCAAAACACAAGAAGAAAACCAATTGAAGAGTTAAATGTTGAAGCTGGGAAACAGTACATGAAAGAACATGGCATTGAAGAAGTTGTTGTCCATGCGCCTTATATTATTAACTTAGCTAACACTACAAAAGAAGGCTATATTGATTTGCAATCGAATTTTTAAGAGAAGAATTGAAACGTGCAGAGGCGGTTGGTGCTACACAAGTTGTTCTACATCCTGGTTCTCACGTAGGGGCTGGTGTGGATGTTGGAATAAACCAAATCATCTACGGATTAAACCAAGTTCTAACGAAAGATCAAAAAGTTCAAATCGCATTAGAAACAATGGCGGGTAAAGGAACAGAGCTAGCTCGTACATTCGAAGAATTAGCACGTATTATCGACGGAGTGACGCACAATGAACATTTATCCGTAACGTTTGATACATGCCACGTTCACGATGCAGGGTATGATATTAAAAATGATTTATCAGGAGTATTAACTCATTTTGATAAAACAGTTGGCCTTGACCGTATTAAAGTCCTTCATGTAAATGATTCGAAAAATCCTGTGGGGGCTCATAAAGATAGACATGAGAACTTTGGTTTTGGAGAAATCGGATTTGAAGCGCTCATGAACGTTATTAATGTTCCTGAATTTAAACAGCTTCCAAAGATTCTCGAAACACCTTGGATTAAAGTGGAAGAAAAAGTTCAAATTGCGCCATACAAAAAAAGAAATTGAAATGATTCGTTCTGGAAAATTTGATTCAAACTGGATTGAAGAGTTATTAAAACAAGAAAGAGGGAAGTAATATGCATTCACACGATCATTGCTGTGGTCACGACCACTCAGGTCATAAAGAACATCATCATCATGACCATTCACATAATCATGTAGAAGAAGCGTTAGAAATCTTAAAAGAAGCGGGTTATAAACATACGAATAAACGCCAACGACTTGTTGAGATTTTAAATGATGCCAACCGTTACTTGTCAGCAAAGCAAGTGCAAGAATTGATTGCGCCTGAATTCCCACAATTAAGTTATGATACGATTTATCGTAATTTATATACTTTTGTACAATTGAATATTTTAGAAGAAACAGAATTGAACGGCGAAAAATTATTTAGATTCCGTTGCCAAGCTCATGGACATCACCACCATTTCATTTGCGAAAAATGTGGTAGCACAAGAGAGATTGATATGTGTCCAATGGATTTCTTTAAAGATCAATTAGAAGGATGCGAAATTCATTCACATCGTTTTGAAATTTTTGGTCTTTGCGAAAAGTGCGCGGCAAAAGCGTAGTTTAAGGCTTTCCTAAAAAAGTTGAAAGAACCTTAGTAAAGTTGATTGACATTTTATGGAACCTTTCCTATAATGAAAAAAAGGACATTTCGTTTGTTTGGTTATTCTATTCAAAAGAAAACAGTTACTTTTTATTGCTCGGAGGGAGGGAATAGGATATGTCAAAAACAGTTGTTCGTAAAAACGAATCACTTGATGATGCTCTTCGTCGCTTCAAACGTACTGTTTCTAAAACCGGAACTTTACAAGAGGCTCGCAAACGTGAGTTTTATGAAAAACCAAGTGTAAGACGTAAGAAAAAATCAGAGGCAGCTCGTAAACGCAAGTTCTAGTCAACTCTGTGTATCATAGACTATGTCAGGCTGGGGCTATTAGTCCCAGTCTTTTTTTATCAATCAAACGAAATCAAAAGAATGGAGCGATTATAATGTCATTAAAAGAAACAATTAATAACGATATCAAAACAGCGATGAAAGCTAAAGACAAAGAAACATTAGCTGTATTACGTATGATTAAAACAGCGATTCAAGCTGCTGAAATTGACAAAAAATCAGATTTAACACCTGAAGAAGAATTAACAATTTTATCACGCGAAGCAAAACAACGTCGTGATTCTATTGTTGAATTCGAAAAAGCAGAACGCCAAGAATTAGTTGAAAAAACTCAAGGCGAATTAGCGATTGTTGAGAAGTACTTACCAGCGCAACTTTCATTAGAAGAAGTGCAAGCAAAAATTGCCGAAATCGCTGAACAAGTAGGAGCAACAACACAAAAAGAATTCGGTAAATTAATGGGTGCCGTAATGCAAGCTCTTAAAGGACAAGCAGACGGTAATGTCATTAAAGAACAAGTAAAAGCACACTTAAACAAATAAGTGTGGATTGGAGGATAACTGATTGGAAAAAGAAACCTTTAAAGCAAGTGTTGAATTAAGCGATAATCCTCAATTAATTCAATTATTTGGTTCTCAAGATCAGAATATTCGTTTTATTGAAGATTCATTTCAAGTACAAATTACCCATCGTGGTGAGCAACTCTTTATTACTGGAGAAGAAGAGGCTGTTTCGCAAGTAAAAGAACTGCTTAATCAGCTTCAAGACTTAATTGCACGTGGAATCAGTATTTCAAAAACTGATATCATTACGGCTGTAAAGATGGCCAAACGTGGTACTTTGGATTACTTTGTTAATTTATATAACGAAGAAATTGGACGTACATTCGCAGGAAAAGCAATTCGTGCCAAAACATATGGTCAACAACAATACATTCATGCGATTAAGAAAACGGATGTGGTATTTGGTATTGGGCCTGCTGGAACTGGTAAAACGTTCGTAGCCGTAGTGATGGCTGTTCAAGCGTTGAAGAAAGGCGAAGTGAAGAAAATCATCTTGACACGTCCTGCCGTTGAAGCCGGTGAAAACTTAGGGTTCTTACCAGGGGACTTAAAAGAAAAAGTGGATCCATATTTACGTCCGTTATACGATGCTTTATATACCGTATACGGTATGGAGCACACAAATCGTCTCTTAGAACGAGGTGTGATTGAAGTGGCCCCACTAGCGTATATGCGTGGTCGTACATTAGAAGATTCATTTATTATTTTAGATGAAGCGCAAATACAACAAGAGCACAAATGAAGATGTTTTTAACACGTCTAGGTTTTGGCTCGAAAATGATTGTCAATGGAGACAAATCACAAATTGACTTACCAAAAGGGCATCAAGCGAGTGGTCTTTTGGATGCAGAACGTAAACTTAAAGGAATCAATGGCATTGCCTTTGTAGAATTTGATGCAGGAGACGTTGTACGTCATCCAATCGTATCCGAAATTATTAATGCCTACTCAGCTTCTAATAGCACTGAGAAGGAACGAGGTGAAGAAAGTGAGACAAAAGCTCCGTAAGTTTCAAGAATCATTAGGAATTTTCTATCTACCTGCACTATTAGGTGTCACATTCCTATTCTTATTAATATTAGGATGGAGTAATGTTCAGCCAACTTCTTATTCATTTGAATTAAATCAAGTTGCAAAAGAAACTGTTCGTGCACCGAAATCAGTAGAGGATAAAGAACAGACTGAGAAGAATCAACAGATGGCGATGGACGGTGTTGGCGATATTTATGTATTCGACCAAAATCGCGAGCAACAACAAATTGATAAAGTGAAACAGTTTTTCCAAGCGATTAAGACAGTCGCAGCAAAAGCTTCAAGTGAAATCTTTGCGATAGATTCTACAACCACGACTTCTGGTGAAGTATCAACAAAAGTCGCAACGCTTCAAGATCGACTCACTTATTTCAAGAAGAGTTTAGAATCGGAAAATAAAGCCATTCGTGATTTTGCTTTGTATATTCCAGATAGTGTCATCATTCAATTACTTTCTGTTAGCTCAGATAAATTGGATGACTACGAATCAGCTATTGAGAATGCAATTAAAGAGCAAATGGATAAATCTATTACGGAATCTAATTTGCTACAAGCACAAGAAGCAGCTAAAAAATCGCTCTTTAACGGAGGATTTACAGATAATGAACGTGAAATGCTTGGACAACTGTTAACGAATAGTATCGTTGTCAATAATGTTGTGGACAAAGACGCAACGAATAGTGCAAAAGAAAATGCCAAACAAAGTGTTTCACCGGTCCGTATTTTACAAGGACAAGTGTTGATTCAAGAAGGGCACATCATTACTCAAGAAGATTTGCGTCTTCTAAAATTATTAGGTATTGATGGAAACTCAAGTAATTATCATCAATTGTATAGTTACTTAATTTTCTTGACGATTTTATTTGTATCGCTACTAGCATTCTCATTCCGTTTCAAAATGGGAGCATCCAGCAAAGAGTGGGATACACGTGTTAATGAACTGACTGTGTTCTCAGTAGTGTTCACAATTGGAGCAATCTTACTAAAAATTCTATCATTCCTGCAAAATCGTGGAATCGATTATATTGGTGTAGCTTTCCCGATTGCCGGATTTATCTACATCATTTATAAATTAACTTCGAAGTTTTACTTTACAATTATTGCGATGTTAGTTTATCCAATTTTAGTATGGTATATGTTTGGTAGCGACAGTATTAACACCGAAATCGCGTTGACGACGGTTTACTTCTCACTTGCAGCATGGCTTGGAGTGATTCAAGAGGTATACTGGAAAGATTTATCGTGGTTTAAACAATTACTATTACAAATCATTATTCCTTTAGCATTAATGGTTCCGTTTGTATTCTTTAGTAACTATGATTTGGTATCAACGCAATCAGCGTGGTTATTCGCTTTTGCGGCAGTGAGTGGGTTCTTATCATTCCTTATTCCTGTCATTTTGATGCCGTACTTTACGTATTTATTCGAGGATAGTTCCGTACTATTATGGGCAGAATTATCAAATCCAAATCAACCATTGTTAAAAGATTTGATTACAAAAGCTCCAGGAACTTATCATCATAGTTTGATGGTGGCAAACATTTCAGCCAACTGTGTGGAAGCCATTGGTGGAGATTCACAATTGGCGAGGGTAGCTTGTTATTATCACGATATTGGTAAGACAGAGCATCCGTTCTTCTTTATCGAGAACTTACCAGCGCATATGGAAAGCCCTCATAAGATGATTGGACCATATGAATCGAAAGAGATTATTTTTGATCACGTTCGTAAAGGGGTAGAAATTCTTAAACAACATCAATTGCCACAATCAGTGATTGATATTTGTGCGGAACACCATGGAACGACATTGATGAAGTATTTCTATGCTGAAGCCTTAAAAGACAATCCAGATGCGGATGAGGCAGATTTCAGATATCCAGGCCCTAAACCACAAACAAAAGAATCTGCAGTCATCAATATCGTGGATAGTGCTGAGGCTGCGACTCGTGCGATGAAAGAACCAACGCTTGAGAAAGTTCAAAACTTAGTACATTCGATTATTATGAATCGCTTGGAGGATGAACAATTTGTTGAATGTGATATTACGTTGAAAGAGTTAGCGATTATCGAAAAGAATATTGTGGCTTCATTAAACGGAACATTCCATTCAAGAATCGAATATCCAAAACTTCCTAAAAAACAAGCTTAAGAAATTTCTCCCTTCAACAAGGTATAGTTGAGGGGAGTTCTTTTTTGTAAAAGATAGACTTTGAAGACCGTCAAAGTTCCAATAATGTAGGGAGTTTGTTACAATATTAGTGACGCTAAAAAAGGAGTTTTTAATATGATTATTGAAATTATCGATGAAACAGAAGTAGTACCAGAAAGCCATCAAGAACTTGTGCATAGTGTAGTTAGTTTTGCTGCGGATTACTTAAAAATCCCTGAAAATAAAGAATGTAGTATCTCATTTATTTCTAGCGAACGTATTCGTGAAATTAACCGTGAGTTTAGAAATATTGATAAGGTTACAGATGTGATTAGTTTTGCGTTAGATGATTCAGATGATGACTTTGAAAGTATGAAGTCCATTATGGAAGAGGACGATAGCTTTGTAACTTCGATTGGAGATATCGTTATTTCTTTAGACCGTGCAAAAGAACAAGCAGAAGACTATGGACATTCGCTTGAACGTGAACTTGGATTTTTAGCACTGCATGGCTTCTTGCACTTAAACGGTTATGATCACCAAACAGAAGAAGAGGAAGCTGAAATGACAGGATTGCAAAAAGAAATCCTAGAAGCATATGGGTTGAAACGTGATGACGCATAAACAAACAGAAAAGAATTCTAACTTTTTGACGTCACTAAAGCATGCCATAGATGGTATTAAAACAGTGATTCGAGAAGAAAGAAACATGAAGGCGCATCTCTGCATTGCAGGGCTAACGATTATAATTAGTTTTTTCTCTGGTTTATCAGCAGTCGAATGGTGTTTTATTTTACTGTGTATTTTCATTGTGTTTCTCATGGAAATCTTAAACACCGTCGTTGAAAATTTAGTCGATTTACTAGTGAAAAAGGAATATCATATTGAAGCAAAGAAGGCAAAAGATATTGCAGCTGGTGGAGTGTTACTCAGCGCTAGTTTTACAGTAGTCATTGCAATCATCATTATTTTGCCAAAATGGATTCATTTTTAAGGAGAGAGTATGACAAAACCATTCAAATCAGGATTTGTGGCGATTGTAGGTCGTCCTAATGTCGGCAAATCAACATTTATGAACTATGTGCTTGGTCAAAAGATTGCCATCATGTCTGACAAGGCACAAACAACAAGAAATAAAATTCAAGGAGTTTATACGAAAGACGATGCTCAAATCGTTTTCTTAGATACTCCAGGGATTCATAAACCAAAACATGAACTCGGGGAATTCATGGTGAAGAGTGCTTATTCTGCGCTAAAAGAAGTAGATGCAGTGTTATTTATGGTGAACGTTAGTGAAAAACGTGGATCAGGAGACGACTTCATTATTGAAAAACTAAAAGGAATTAAGACACCGATTTTCTTAGTATTAAATAAGATTGACCTTGTAACTCCAGAAGTGTTATTAGAACGTGTAGAAAGTTATAAAGATGCACTTGATTTTGCTGGTGTATTCCCAATTTCAGTACTACAAGGGAATAATGTGAACGAACTAATGGAAGGCCTCATTAACGCACTTCCTGAAGGACCACAATATTATCCAGCAGACCAAATCACCGATCACCCTGAGTACTTTGTTGTATCAGAATTGATTCGTGAGAAAATTTTACAATTAACACAGGAAGAAATTCCTCACTCAGTGGCTGTAACAGTGGATAAAATGCAAAAAGATGAATTCGATAAAGTACATGTGTATGCGAATATCATCGTGGAGCGAAATCGCAAAAAGGCATTATTATTGGTAAAGGTGGACGTCTCTTAAAAGAGATTGGGACGAGAGCGAGACGCGATATTCAACAATTACTTGGAAATAAGGTTTACCTTGAACTGTGGGTAAAAGTTGAGAAAGATTGGCGTAAACGTAAGAGTAACTTACAAGAATACGGATATCGAGATACAGACTATAGAGATTAGGATGGAATCAAATGGATTATTATCACTATTTTGATGGAATTGTCTTAATGAGACAGGCGTATCGCGAGAAAGATATGCTTGTTAAAATTTTGACGAGAGACCACGGAAAGTTAATGTTCTTTTTACGAAATGCACAGCAAAGCAATCATCCATTAACAGCTGCAACACAGGTGTTTACAAGAGCGACTTTTCTTGGGCATATTCATCAAAATGGGTTTAGTTTCCTAAAGGATAGTCACGATATAAAGCCTGCGACGATTGTCTTGCAAGATGTAAAGGCACAAGCAGTTTTAGCGTATTTAACGCAATTAACAGATGCGGTGATGGATGACCATATTGTGAATAAGACGGTGTTCCAACTGCTTTGGGACTCTATTGAAGCCATTAATAATGGAGTCGATGCGGAAGTGATTTTGCGTTTCTTTGAAATCAAGATTCTACGTTACTATGGAGTCGAGGTGGAATGGCAACATTGCGTCATTTGTAATCGAGATACAGACTTGGTCGATTTTTCAATTCAGAAGCATGGATGTCTGTGCAAGAATCACTTAGATGAAGACGAGTACCGCATGCAATTGTCTAGAAAGGCATTGTATGTCGCAAGGCAATTAGCTCTTGTTTCTTCTCCAAAACAAATAGGGTCTATTCAGTTATCGAATGAGACTACAAGTGAGTTAAGACGCCTGTTTGACACCATTATGGAAGAGTATGTGGGCATTCGTTTGAAGAGCAAAAAATTCTTAGATCAGATGGTCGAATGGGAAACGTTAATGCAGAATAGAGGACAAGATTAAGAGTAGCGCAAAACGCTGTCTTTACTTGACTTTTTAAGCAATTATCGGTACTATAGTGAAAGATTAATAGGACGTTGACGGTGAGATTTTTAATGATAAAATGTCAAAGAGAGTATGGGCTGGTGGAATCCATATCATGGTCATTAAAAGTGGCGCACTTGAGTCTATCAACAATGAAGCTTGGTTTTAAACCAAGAAATTAGGGTGGAACCGCGATTAGTCGTCCCTATGTATGCTTTTTGTGTACATAGGGACTTTTTTATTTAGATAAAGGAGGAAATAGTATGGATTTTACAATGGTCATCCCAGCTTCAGAATTCAAAGATTTTCAATTGAAGGTGGTGTCATTAGCGCCGATTAAAGTCAGTGTGATTGGTCATGATGACGAAGTGTTGGAGCAATTCCAAACAAGTGTAAACCATTCAATGTACGGTTTTAAAACGAAAAATGAAGCGATTAAAGAAGTTAAATGTGAAGTGATTCCTGGTGTGATTTATGAATTCTATCCAGTTGTGAATGCACAATAGAAAGGGGAACAATTATGGCAAAAAAATTAAGTGTTCAAGAAATTATTTTAACATTACAAAATTATTGGTCTAACCAAGGATGCTTGCTTCTTCAAGCATACGATACTGAAAAAGGGGCAGGGACAATGAGCCCTTATACATTCCTTCGTGCCATTGGGCCTGAACCATGGAATGCAGCATACGTGGAACCTTCACGTCGTCCTGCAGATGGACGTTACGGGGAAAACCCAAACCGTTTATTCCAACACCACCAATTCCAAGTGGTGATGAAACCATCTCCTGAAAATATTCAAGAATTATATTTAGGAAGCCTAGAAGCTCTTGGAATCAACCCATTAGAACACGATATTCGTTTCGTGGAAGATAACTGGGAAAACCCATCTCTTGGCTGTGCTGGTTTAGGATGGGAAGTATGGCTTGACGGAATGGAAGTAACTCAATTTACGTATTTCCAACAAGTAGGTGGACTAGAATGTCACCCTGTAACAAGTGAGATTACTTATGGTTTAGAACGTCTTGCTTCATATATTCAAGAAGTAGAGAGTGTTTATGATTTAGTTTGGACTGGAGATGTTAAATATGGGGATATCTTCACACAACCTGAATATGAACATTCTAAATACGCTTTTGAAGAAAGCAATGCAGAATTATTAATGCAATTATTTACAGACTTTGAAAAAGAAGCAACTGTCTTAATGGAAAAAGGCTTAGTGCACCCAGCTTATGACTATGTATTGAAATGCTCTCATGCATTTAACTTAATGGATGCTCGCGGAATTATTTCTGCAACAGACCGTGCTGGATTCCTTGGCCGTATTCGTAAAATGGCTCGTACAATCGCGAAAACCTTCGTGGCTGAACGTGAAGCATTAGGATTCCCATTATTGAAAGAGAAATAAGAGAGTTTGGAGGAGAAAGAATGACACAATCATTATTATTAGAAATCGGTTTAGAAGAATTACCTGCTCAATATGTTCGTTCAAGTTCAGAGCAATTAGCAAAACGTGTAGAAGACTTCTTCAAAGATGAAAACTTAGAATTTGAGTCTGTAGAAGCATTTGCAACTCCAAGAAGATTGGCGGTTCGTGTAAATGGCTTAGTCGAAGAACAAGCTGACCGCGAAGAAATCTTTAAAGGACCATCTTTAGCAATTGCGAAAAAAGACGGTGCTTGGACAAAAGCGGCTGAAGGATTTGTTCGTGGAAAAGGGTTAACAACAGATGATATTTACGTTGAAGAAGTGAACGGTGTTGAATACATTCATGTAAAACAACATATTGCTGGTAAATCAACGAAAGAAGTCGTTAAAAAACTATCTTCTGTGATTACAGATATGAAATTCCCAGTGACAATGCGTTGGGCAGCTCATACATTTGAATACTTACGTCCAATTCACTGGATTGTTGCGTTATACGGCAATGAAGTCATCGAAGAAATTGGCGTATTAGATGTAAAGCCGGACGTACTTCAAGAGGTCATCGTTTCTTAGGAAAAGAAGCAACCATTGAAAGACCAGAAAGCTATGAAAAAGCTTTGGCTGAACAATTTGTCATCGTGAACCAAGATGAACGTAAAGCTTTAGTTCGCAAGCAAATTGAAGAACTAGCTGCTAAAAACAACTGGATTATTCCAATTGATGAAGATTTATTAGAAGAAGTAAGCTCAATCCTTGAATACCCAACAGCATTTGCGGGTACTTTCGATGAAAAATACTTAGTCGTTCCAGAACCAGTATTAGTTACATCAATGAAAGAACACCAACGCTATTTCGTTGTGTATAACCAAGAAAAACAATTATTACCATTCTTCGTTTCTGTTCGTAACGGTAACGACTACATGATTGAAAACGTTGCTAAAGGAAATCAAAAAGTATTAACAGCTCGACTAGAAGATGCTTTATTCTTCTATGAAGAAG
Organism: uncultured Granulicatella sp.; assembly: GCA_916438765.1. GTDB lineage: Bacteria > Bacillota > Bacilli > Lactobacillales > Aerococcaceae > Granulicatella. Next base: position 74,458 of record CAKAHB010000003.1, read on the forward strand.
ACTTAAAGATTCCTATGACAACTTTCTTGAAGAAATTAGAAACATTAAACTTCCATGCCAAGATTGGTTCTATGACAGAGAAGATGGACCGCGTGCAATTACTTGTGGGACGTATTGCAAAAGAATTGAACTTACCAAGTGATGTCGTTGTCACAGCGCAACGTGCGGCTTCTATTTACAAATTCGACTTAGTAACGAACATGGTTGGAGAGTTCCCTGAATTACAAGGAATCATGGGTGAAATCTATGCCTTGAAACAAGGTGAAACTCCTGAAGTAGCTCAAGCAATCCGTGAACACTATATGCCAACAAGTGCAGATGGTGAATTACCTTCTTCTGTACCAGGTGCTTTACTTGCGGTTGCAGATAAATTAGATACTTTCTTAAGCTTCACAGCTGCTGGAATGCTTCCAACTGGTTCAAACGACCCTTATGCACTTCGTCGTCAAGTAATGGGGCTTGTACAAATTCTTGCGGCCTTTGATTGGAATATTGAAATTGAAGACTTTACAAAACTATTGTTAGGTCTTGATTACGCTGAGTTCCTAACAGGTAAAGAAGATGAAATTGAAGAGTTTATCTTAAGCTTATTCGTGAACGTGTGGCACAACGTATTGCAACAATTACGAAACGTCATGATATTATCGACGCGGTTGTGAACAGCAATACTTCATCAGTTCCTGAACAATTAAAAGCAGCGAAAGTTCTTTCAGCTGTTTCTGAATCTGAAGAATTTAAAGGAATTACAGAGGCCTTAAACCGTGTTATCAATATTAGTGCAAAAGCTAAAGATGATGCGAGTGGTGAAATCTTAGAAGATCGTCTTGAAACAGAAAGTGAACGTAACTTAGTGAAAGCTATTCAAGAGTTGAATGCAAAAGTTGGTTCATTAACTCCTGAAGAATTGTACAGTCATTTAGAAGCAATGGCACCAAAAATTAATGATTTCTTCAATGAAAACATGGTAATGGTGGATGATGAAGCGACTCGTCGTAACCGTCTAAGATTCTTAGGATTACTATCTGAAATCATTTTAGATTTAGCAAATTTCACATCATTAATCGTTAAATAAGACCCCTCACACAGAAAGGAGAGTGAATGAAATGGCAGTATTTTATGATCGTGCCACGATTCAAGTCAAAGCCGGAAAAGGTGGAGACGGAATGGTTGCGTTTCGTCGTGAAAAATACGTACCAGACGGAGGCCCGGCTGGTGGAGACGGCGGTAAAGGCGGAAGTGTCATTTTTAAAGTCGATTCAGGACTTAGAACTTTATTAGATTTCCGTCATAAACGTCATTTCAAAGCAAAACCTGGTGAAAACGGCATGAGTAAGAGTATGTATGGCCGTGGAGCAGAAGACTTAATCGTTAAAGTTCCACCAGGAACAATCGTAAGAAATGCTGAAACGAAAGCCTTAATTGCTGACTTAGTAGAAGATGGGCAAGAAGTAGTAGTTGCTAAAGGAGGCCGTGGTGGTCGAGGAAATATCCGTTTTGCAACGCATAAAAACCCTGCACCAGACATTGCTGAGAATGGTGAACCAGGGGGAAGAGTTTGAACTCGATTTAGAATTAAAAGTTTTAGCTGACGTTGGTTTAGTTGGATTCCCGTCAGTAGGAAAATCGACTTTACTATCTGTGATTTCAAGTGCAAAACCAAAAATTGCAGACTATCACTTTACAACGTTAAATCCTCAATTAGGAATGGCGCAGTCTCCAAATGGCGAGCAATTCGTTGTTGCAGACTTACCAGGATTAATTGAAGGAGCCCATACAGGTGTAGGGCTGGGTATTCATTTCTTAAAACATATCGAACGTACAAAAGTATTACTTCATGTAATTGATATGGCCGCAATGGAAGGCCGCGATCCTTTTGAAGATTACAAGATTATTCAAGAAGAACTCGGAAGTTATCACTTACGCTTATTGGAACGCCCAATGCTGATTGTGGCAAACAAAATGGACCAACCTCAAGCAGAAGAAAACTTAGAGAAGTTTAAGAAAGATTTAGCAGATAGCTTAGCTGAAGGAGAAGAAATGCCAGAGATTTCCCGATTTCTGCCTATCGTCGCGAAGGTCTTCAAGCATTGCTGGCTAGAACTGCTGAAGTTTTAGAAGAAACCGAATTCTTCCCATTAAACGAAGAAGTAGTGGAAACACATATCGTTTATGGATTAGAAGAAGAGGAAGCACCATTCAAAGTGACAAGAGATCCAGATGGAACTTGGGTACTGTATGGTGACAAGATTGAAAAACTATTCAAGATGACAAATATGGAACATGATGAGTCTGTTATGCGATTCTCACGTCAATTACGTGGAATGGGTGTAGATAGCACTTTACGTGAAAAAGGCGCTGAAAATGGCGATTTAGTACGTATTCTAAATTTCTCATTTGAGTTCGTAGATTAAGGAGTTTTGAATATGATTGATAGAAGTGAGATGGAAAAACGTTTTTACGTATCTTCATTTGACGGCCTAAGAGCGATAGGAATCCTTAGTATCATTATTTATCACTTGTATTCTTATCGCTTGCCGGGTGGATTTCTTGGATTGGACATCTTCCTCATTTTAGCGGGTTACTTTATGACAAACCGCTTAATGACAAGTTTGATGAACGATGGAAAGATTCCTTTGAAGCAGTTTTTATTAAAACGACTAGCACGTATTGCGCTTCCTTTAATTGCAATGCTCGTTCTAGTGTTCATTTATATTACACTGTTTCAAAATGAGATGTTGGTGAACTTAAGAGGGTCATTTACTTCCAGTCTTGTATTTTTAAATAACTGGTGGCAGATTTTCCAAGCACAAACGTTTATTCCAAACTTATTAACGGAAAATCCATTTGAACACTTATGGTATATTTCATTGGCCTTTCAGTTTTACTTATTGTGGCCGATTGTGTTTGCCTTCTTAAGTTTATTCCTTAAGAAGCATAATTCATTATTTGTGGCGATTGTCGTATTAGCGACAGCTTCATTTGGATTAATGCTCTTTAGTTATAAAGGGGCAGACTCATTAACGTACGTCACAATGAGCACTGGGACTCGATTGTTCTCAATGCTGATTGGTTCATGTACGGCATTGCTATATCCTTTAGATCGTTTCCAGAAGGAACATAAATCTAGAGTGCCATATGAGCAAAATTTAAGATTAATCCCGATCGTGTTAATGTTCATCTTGTTATTTACACTTGGACGTAACGAAGATATTACGTATCGTGGGGGAATGTTGCTTTTTGACTTAACCGTAGCTGCTATTATTTTGATGAGCTTGCATCCTAAAGTAGGGACTGGAATTTTATTCCGTTTCAAACCATTAACCGTCATTGGTCGTAGAAGTTTATCTTATTATTTATGGTTCTTACCGATTATTGTGTTATACCAAGCAAAAATGGGGATTGCTGGTTCAAGTAATTTAATTCACGGCATCATTCAATTGGTACTCATTCTCTTCTTTGGAGAATTATGGTATCAAGTGTTTGAGAAGAGACGTTATCTACAAATTGTCCGTAAATTGATGGGGCTGTTGAATGAAAAGACAGCTTATGGAAAACAAATTTTATTTGGAATCTGTGCAGTGCCGCTCATTATTTTAGCGGTAGGACTTGTACAGTCTACAAGTAAATTGTCTGAACAAGAGGCTACTCTTACAGAATTAATCCATACGAACCAAACAATTGTGGATAATACCCAACAAACAGATAAGAAGCTATTGAAGACGATTAATAATGTGGTTGGATTAACGCGTGAAGAAACTGTCTTTAGCAGTAATAGTTCGATTACCTTTATCGGGGATCAATCGCTACTTGCAATTGCGAATGAACTAACAACGATTTATCCAAACGCCGTGATGCATGCAACACCGATTGCACAAGTAACGGATTTATCTTCGACGATTAATGAATTGAAATCGAAGAATCAATTAAATGACATTGTTGTATTAATGTTTGGTGCCAATAGTGCTTTTACTAAAGGACAATTGGAACGTGAATTGAAACGAATCGGTATGGAAAAACAAATCTTCCTTGTGACAACAACGACGTCTAAAACATGGAGAGATGATGTGAATAATGTATACGAAGCAGTCAGCGAGAAGTATTCGAATGTCCACGTTCTTGATTGGAATGAATATTCAAAAGACCAAGATTGGTTCTATTCACATAAATCTTATGTAACAGAAGTAGGGGCTCATGAAGAAGCGCTCTTCTTTGCGAAAAAAATTTATGAAACATTGAGAGGAAATTAAAATGGAATTGCAATTTCTAGGAACAGGCGCTGGCGTGCCTTCTAAAATGAGAAACGTCACTTCAATTGCATTAAAGCTTCTCGATGAGATTAATGAGGTGTGGTTATTCGATTGCGGAGAAGCTACACAGCAACAAATTTTAAATACAAATATTCGTCCAGGAAAAATCAAGAAGATTTTCATTACACATATGCACGGAGATCATATCTTTGGGTTACCTGGACTACTCACTAGTCGCTCTTTCCAAGGAGGAGAAGATGATTTAACCCTCTATGGTCCTAAAGGGATTAAGAACTTTATCGACACGACGATTCAAGCTTCTTGTTCTAAATTAGGATATCCTTTAAAAGTAGTTGAATTTGAAAAGGAAGGTCTTCTTTTCGAAGATAAACATTTTAAAGTAGAAATGAAGCGACTCGAACATGGGATTCCTTCGTATGGATTCCGTGTGACAGAAAAGGATCAACCAGGCGAACTGCAAGCGGACCGTCTAAAAGAGTTAGGAATTCCTTTTGGGCCACTCTTTGGTAAGTTGAAAAAAGGGGAAACCATTACTCTAGAAGATGGAACGGTCGTGAATGGACAAGATTATATTTCTCCAGATATTAAAGGACGCGTGGTGACCATTTGCGGGGATACTCGTAAATGTGAAGCTAGTGAACTCTTAGCCTATCGTTCGGACGTTCTCGTTCACGAGGCGACATACGAAGGAGATAAAGGGCAACAAGCCTATCGTCATTTCCATTCAACAAGTCTTCAAGCGGCTGAAGTGGCTAAAAATGCCGAAGTGAAGCGACTTTTATTAACGCATATCAGTGCTCGCTATCTTGGCAAACAATCTCAAGAGTTAGAAGACGAGGCTAAAAAGATTTTTGAAAATGTTCAAGTTGTCAAAGACTTCGACATTGTGACCGTTGAAAGGATAAAACATCATGAAGGACGCTAAATGGTTTACAAATCAAGTGGCCCTTGTGACCGGAGCTAGCGGTGGGCTTGGCGCGCAAATCGCATTGGAATTAGCTAAAAGAGATGTGCAACTCATTCTTGTGGCTCGAAACACTGCTAAACTAGAACAAGTAGCTGCGGAGTGCAAATTGAACACGTCTAAACCTGTCGATATTTATTCGTGTGATTTAACCGATGATGCGTCTGTTCAAGAATTATTAGCAACTCTTGATGAATCATACAAAATTACGATGGTCATCAACAATGCTGGCCTTGGCTACCTTAAATTAGCTAAAGACTTGAGTGAATCTGAGATTAGTCAAATGCTTCAGTTAAACTTGAATACATTGATTAAAATCAGTCAGCATTTTGTACCTAGGTTTATTGAAGATAAGGGCGGAGTAATTGTGAATATCGCTTCTCAAGCTGGAAAATCGGCTACGGTAAAATCATCCGTGTATTCAGCAACGAAGTTTGGAGTATTAGGGTATTCGAATGCACTACGTTTGGAATTAAAACCATATGGTATCCATGTGATGACTGTAAATCCTGGTCCGATTGCGACAGACTTCTTTGATAAAGCCGAGTCAACTGGAAAATACTTAGAGCAATTAGGCGCTGTAGTATTAGATCCAGTAAAGGTTGCAGGAGAAGTTGTTAAGGAATTGAAAGAGAAAAACGTGAAGTGAATTTACCAAAATCAATGAACTTTGCGAGTAAATTAAATGTTTTATTCCCGAAATTAGGAGATAGACTATTAGGGAGTATTTTCAATAAAAAGTAGAGGAGGTGTACGATGAGTTTTGCAAATTATGCATGGAAGTTAAAAGAGAATGTGGATGAAGAACTCGTAACATCTCTTTCAAGTGAAAGTGGTGTATCCGAAAATCTCGTTCGCTTATGTGTGGAACGTGGGATTCAAACAGCAGAAGAGTTGCAAGAATTTCTTTCGCCAACACCACATCTAATCCACGACCCATTCCTATTACATGATATGGATAAAGCGGTAGGGCGTATTCAAGAAGCCATTGAAAATGGTGAATTAATTCATATATACGGTGACTATGATGCAGATGGGATTACGAGTACAACGATTCTCTACGAAACGCTTGAAATGCTAGGAGCTCAAGTATCGTACTATTTACCGAATCGCTTTACTGATGGCTATGGTCCTAATATTCCAGCATTCCAACGTGTGATAGAAGAAGGCCATACGCTTATTATTACGGTAGACTGTGGGATTGCTGCTCATGAACCAATTCGCTATGCGATGGAAAACGGCTGTGATGTTATTTTAACGGACCATCATGAAATCCCAAGTGAAATTCCAGAAGCTTATGCAGTGGTTCATCCACGTCATCCAGAGGCAAACTACCCATGTGGAGACTTATCTGGTGCTGGAGTAGCATTTAAGCTTGCTCATGCGCTTCTAGGAGAGTTTCCAGAGGAAATGGTAGAATTAGCTGCTATTGGAACGATTGCGGACTTAGTGAGCCTTACAGACGAAAATAGAACGATTGCTAAACTAGGAATCACTCAAATGAAACAAACGCAGCGTATTGGCCTTGTGACACTCATTGAGAAGTTATCCGTTAAAGTTGATAAATTAGATGAGAAGACGATAGGATTCCAAATTGGACCGCGTTTAAATGCGCTAGGTCGCCTTGGAGATGCCACACCAGGCGTTCAGTTGTTGACAACATTTGACGATGAGGAAGCACAAAGTATTGTTGATTTCATGCAATCAGAAAACGAAAGACGTCAATCAATCGTAAATCAAATCGTAGAAGAAGCTACTCCGCTTATTCAAGAGCAGCTGAATCAACCTGTTCTTGTATTAGCGCAACCAGGTTGGCATGAAGGGGTTCTTGGAATTGTAGCGAGTCGAATCGTTGAACAGACGGGAAAACCAACCATCGTTTTAGGAATAAGTGAAGACGGCTTAACAGCAAAAGGTAGCGGTCGTTCATTTGGAGAATTTAATCTCTATGATGCGTTAACTAGTGTGAAAAATCGTCTCCTAAAATTCGGTGGACATCATATGGCTGCTGGATTGACAGTCGAAACGATACTGCTTCCAACGATTATCGAAGGACTAGAACAATATGCGAAAGACCATCAAGAATTATTAGATGCAAAGGCTACGTTAATGATTGATGAAGTTCTTCCATTAAAAGAGATCACGGTTGATTGGATTGAATCACTAGCCAGCTTGAAACCATTTGGAACAGATAATCCCGAACCAGTTGTTTCTCTAGAAGGTATTCAAGTAGCTTCGACTCAATTACTCGGAGCGGATAAACAGCACTTGAAGTTGAATTTAAAAGAAGGCAATTCTTCAAACACACTTCAGGCGATGGCCTTTAGTAAAGGGGAATGGTCAGCATCTCTTCAACCAGATACCAAGATTAGTATTGCTGGTACGTTAGAGATTAATGAATGGCAAAATAATCGTCTTCCTCAATTATTAGTAAAAGATATTGCTGTTAAAGGTAGAGTCGTTATCGACTGGCGTACTTCTAAGATTACAAAAGATCATCTAGCTGTTGAAAATGCACTTTATCTAGCAACAAACGAAGTGTACTTGAAGGAACTAGAAACAAGAATTCCAAGCACTTCAAGTGTGATGGAGTTTTCATCTTTTGTAACTGCAGACAAAATTCAACGGAAAAAGCAATTGTGTTATTCGATTTACCTGAGAAAGTGGAAGAAGTGGAAGCCTTCTTTAAAATGGAATGGCCTCTACCGCTTTATGTTATCGCGTATACGAAGAACTCGGTTGTGACAACTGGGATTCCAGATAAGCCTAAATTTGGTACTGTGTATAAATATATCCAATCACATGGACAAATTCCTTACAATGAAAAACTAGTTTCGGTTGCTGGGTTCCTCAAAATTCCAGTTGAACAATTCCGAGTGATATTAAAAGTGTTTTTTGAGTTGGAATTTGTTAAAATAGTAGAAGGACATTTGATGATTAACGAAAGTCCAAAAACAAATGACTTAGAAGAGTCAACATTATTGAAAAAGTTAAATGAACAAATGTTGCTTGAAAAGAAATTCAACTATAGCCAGTTCCAAGAACTAAAGAGTTGGATGGACTCACAACAAGGTAAATAAAAGGAGGAGTTCTCAATGAACTTGAAAGAATATATTGCTAGTGTTCCAAACTATCCTAAAGAGGGTATTATTTTCCGTGATATCTCACCATTAATGGCAAACGGAAAAGCATACCAATACGCAACACAACAAATCGTTGACTATGCACGTAAAATCGGTGCTGAAATGATTGTTGGACCTGAAGCGCGTGGATTTATCGTTGGATGTCCTGTAGCTTATGAATTAGGAATCGGCTTTGCACCAGCTCGTAAAAAAGGGAAATTACCTCGTGAAACAGTCGCTGTTGAATATGATTTAGAATATGGTTCAGCAGAGTTACACTTACACAAAGATGCTGTAAAACCTGGCCAAAAAGTTCTTATCTGTGACGACTTATTAGCAACAGGTGGAACAATGGCTGCCGCTGCAAAATTAGTTGAAAAACTTGGCGGTGAAGTAGTTGGTTTAGCGTTCTTAGTAGAGTTAACAGACTTAAAAGGTCGCGAAAAAATTAGCGAATATGACATCTTCACTTTAATGGAATACACTGAAGACGAAAGATAATCTAAATAAAGAAGACTTCCTTAGCATAGGGCTAGGGAAGTCTATTTTTTATTTTCTTAATTCTTCTAATAAAGATTTGGCAGTTTCTTGATTTAAATGTGGAGCTTTAGCGAGTAAGTTCATTAGTAACGGAAGTTCTTCTTCTGTTGCGCCAACAGCAAGTCCCAATGATTTGGCTTGGAGTCGCATATGTCCTTTTTGAATGCCGTCAGTCACAAGTGCTCGTACAGCAGCAAGGTTTTGAGCTAGACCAATTGAGGCAATAATTCCTGCTAATTCAACAGCGCTTGGATGACCGAGTAACTCGTGTGCAAATTGTGCGCCTGGATGAATGGAAATAGAACCTCCAACCGTTCCAACAGGAAGTGGAAGAGTGATAGTACCCACTAAGTTTCCAGCTTCATCCTTTGTCCAGCTTGTCAGTGGTTGATATTTCCCGCTTAAACTTGCATAGGCATGAATTCCAGCTTCAATTGCACGCCAGTCATTTCCTGTAGCGATAACGACAGAATCAATACCGTTCATAATTCCTTTATTATGTGTAGTTGCACGGTATGGATCTGCTTTTGAAAATTCACTTGCTAAAACGATTCGATCTATTACATCTTCACCTTTAGTCGTTCTAGTATCTAAGATTCTTGGTGAGAGGACACATCTAGCTGTCACAACTGAGTTTGTAGCAAGATTTGAGAGGATCGCCATAATACTTTCACCACGCGTCAACTCTTCGATTGGAGACACAAGTGCTTCGAGGATGGTGTTCAGCATATTTGCTCCCATGGCTTCCTTTGTATCCACAGATACGTAGAAAATGTAAAATCTTTCTTTGTCAGTAGATTTTTCTTCGACCCATATTTCTCGAATTCCTCCGCCACGTTTCACGATAGAAGGGTGAGCATTATTAGCAATTGTAAATAATGATTCTTTCTGTTCGTCAAGTTTAGTTTTTACTTCTTCGAGTGTTAGAGGAGATTCTACAATGGCAATTTCTCCAATCATTTCACGTTTTTCTTGAACAGTTGTCGTACCACCAGCCATGTTGATTAATTTTGAAGCATAGCTCGCCGCAGCAATAACAGAAGGTTCTTCCGTTACCATAGGAACGATATAACTTTTACCATTTACGATTAATTCTGGAACAATACCATAAGGAAGACCGTAGATTTCAATTTGATTTTCAACCATTTGACCTGCTACTGATTCTGGTAGGGCAAGACCATTATTGAGTCGTTCTTTCGTTTCATTAGATAATGATGGATGATTTAATAAAGTTTCTTGTCTTTCTTCAAGAGACTTTTGATAAAACTTGTAAAAAGGGTTATTTTGCATCGATGTGCTCCTTTCTTGCTTTCATTCAGTATAACAAATTTTTACAGTTTGCGGGTATGATACAGGTAAATTTTTCAAAAATGAGGTACACTAGTAAACGTGAAAGGAGAGATTTTATGGAATTTATTCGTGAAGTGAATGGTCACCGTCTGATTTTAGTGGCTGATGAAGAGTATCAAAAAGAAGCAGAAGATATGCTTACTTTCTTAGAAGAATATTTTGAGGAGAATTGGGACGAGGTCGACACTTTAATTCCAATCCATTATGGACAAGTAAAAGTCATTCCAAAAGGGGAAGATTTCCAAGTGGTTGTTCAAAATCACGAACATAAACTACTAGATGAATGGGTTGAAGATTTCTCTTATTTCTTAGATATTATTCGTAAAACGATTCAAACTGGAAAACGTACGAAAACATTAGGACGTCTCATTCCATTCCGCTTTGACGGACCGTTAGTGATTGCGAACCATACGTTTGAAGTGGAAGAGTGGTATGCGCATCGTTTTGATGATGAAACTTGGTATATTGCTCCAATCGATCAAACGATTGATCCGCAACCGCTAGAAGGAAATCAAGCGTATGAAATCTTTCCAGATTATCCAGAATTATATGAAGTGATGCATTTACCAACAGACTATATTATCTTATTTAAAGGACATGAGATTGTTTCGGTGTTGAATACTGATAGTGTAGATGTGTGGAACTAGTCAAATACGAAGGATGTACTATGGTAGAATCAATTTGTCGTATGAATCATGTTGTGAAGGCGTATGAATGTAACTGGAAAGGGGAATTATCTCTTAGCCATGTCGTTGGGATTATGATGCTTGCTTCGCGTAAACAAGAACGCAGTCTAGCGCATCCTGATTTGATTTATCAAAAAGGTCTTTCATGGATTGTGATTCAAAACCAATTAACGGTCAATCGTCTTCCTAAATTAGAAGAAGAGATTATTATCGAGACAGAACCAGTTGGATATAACAAGTTCTTTACGTTCCGCCGTTATACGATTTTGTCTCTAGACGAAGAAGTATTAGTAGACGCATTAACGACTTTCTCAATGATTAATATTGAAGAGAGAAAACTCATTTCACTAGACGAAGAAGTATTAAGTGAATATCCAATTGAGAATAAAAAAGATACTCGTCGTAATCCAAGAGTTCCTAAAATCGATTTAGAGAATGCAAGTGTTCAAACGTATCGCGTTCGTTTAAATGATATCGATTATAATCACCATGTGAATAACGCGAAGTATTTTGATTGGGTAATGGATAGCCTTGGAATGGACTTTATTAAGACTCATTCTTTAAAATCAGTTCTTGTAAAATATGATAAGGAAATTCTTCCAGAAGCTACCGTTAAGAGTTTTTATGAAATTCGTGAAACTGAAAATGGAGTTCAAACATTACACCAACTGGAATCAGATGATCAAAAATGTTGCCACTTATCTCTTGAGTGGGAAATTAAATAAAATCCTTGTATTTTCATAGGAAATAGGGTACAATATTTTTTGTGTAAAATATGCAGCAGAAATATAGAAGCTCGTCAACAGTCCTAGCCTTTAGGGTAAGGTAGTAACCGCGGCTGCAAAGGTGAACCCTTGTAGTGACTGCACGAATCGAAGATTTCGCGATTATTTTACTCCATAAAAAAATAAACAATTATTGGAGGAATGTTCAATGTCACGTTACACTGGACCAAGCTGGAAGTTATCTCGTCGTTTAGGCATTTCACTTTCAGGAACAGGAAAAGAAATCGCTCGTCGTCCATACGCACCAGGTCAACACGGACCAAACAGCCGTAAAAATTATCTGAGTATGGTCAACAATTACAAGAAAAACAAAAACTACGTCATATGTATGGTATGAACGAACGTCAATTTGCTACTTTATTCAAAAAAGCTGGCAAAATTAAAGAAGGTAAACATGGTGAAAACTTCATGGTTCTTCTTGAACAACGTTTAGATAACGTAGTATACCGTTTAGGTTTAGCAACTACTCGTCGTCAAGCACGTCAATTAGTTAACCACGGTCACATCACTGTGAACGGTAAACGCGTAGATATCCCTTCATTCCAAGTACAAGTTGGCGATGTTGTGGGTGTTCGTGAAAAATCACGTAACTTAACAATCATTAAAGAAGCTTTAGAAGCTTTATATGGTCGTCCAGAGTTCGTTACTTTCGACGAAGAAAAATTAGAAGGTTCATTAAACCGTCTACCATTACGTGACGAGTTAACTTCTGAAGTTGACGAATCACTAGTCGTTGAATACTATAACAAACTTGGCTAATCTTATTAGACAATTTCAGAACTGGAATTCACTATTGTGGATTCCGGTTTTTTTATTTATAATTTTTGTGAAAGCATATTAAATGATTAGGGATAAAGAGGTGGAAGAATATGATCCGTACTGTTGAAAATCCAATCGTCACTTTAGAAGATGTCCTTCCTTTATATGAAGCGGTAGGATGGACCAATTACACAACTAAACCAGAAATGCTTGAAGTCGCCTATAAAAATTCACTTCATATAATAGGAGCATTTAATGACGACGAAAAACTGATTGGTGTCCTTCGCGGTGTTGGAGACGGAGCTTCTATTCTGTTTATTCAAGATATTTTAGTGTACCCTGAATACCAACATCAGGGAATCGGTACAAAACTGTTACAACAGACCTTAGAAAAGCACAAGAATGTATATCAAATTCAACTAGCAACAGATGATTCAACGAAAACAGTTTCTTTTTATGAGTCTAATGGATTCACAAATTTAACTTCTCTAAATTGCGTTTCATTCATATATACTGGAAAGCGGTGAGCAAACTTTACCGACTTTTTACGATTCTATGATAGAATGAGAGAGTAAATTAGAGGAAAGAGTGGATACAATGCAATTAACAATCGATAAAAGAGCGCAAGCATGGTTTGAAGAAGAAATGGGTGTATCTAAAGAACGTGGTGTTCGTTTCCTAGGAAAGGTATACGGATGCAGTCCGATTCATGAAGGATTCTCACTAGCAGTTGAAGTAGATGCTCCAAGCAATCCTTATGTGAGCGTTGTTGAAAATGGGATTACTTATTTTGTGGAAACTGGTGACGAATGGTTCTTCCATGGTCATAATTTGGAAGTAGGCTTTGATGAAAAATTAAAAGAACCAAGTTACAGTTATACAAAAATTGTAGACTAATATTATATAGAAGAAACAGGGAGTGAGGCATTTACTTACTCCCGTTTTTATTGGACATTTTTGCCTTAGTAGAGTACAGTTAGGTAGTTATGAAACGAAGAAAGGATTTATAAAATGACAGAACCTGCAGTAAAATATAGACTGATTAAAACTGAAAAACATACAGGCGCTCGTCTTGGAGAAATTATTACACCACATGGTACATTCCCAACACCAATGTTTATGCCGGTTGGGACACTTGCTACGGTAAAATCAATGTCTCCGGAAGAATTAGATGAAATGGGCGCAAATATCATTTTAAGTAACACCTATCATTTATGGTTACGTCCTGGTGCGGATATTGTTGATGAAGCTGGTAAACTCCATAACTTCATGAACTGGAAGAAAGGGATTCTAACCGATTCTGGTGGATTCCAAGTATTCTCACTAAGTGATATGCGTCGTATTGAAGAGGAAGGAGTTCATTTTAGAAACCATTTAAATGGATCTAAATTATTCCTATCTCCTGAAATCTCAATCGATGTACAAAATAAATTAGGTGCGGATATCATCATGAGTTTTGATGAGTGTCCGGACTTCCACCATACGCATGATTATGTGAAAGATTCAATTGCTCGTACGACTCGTTGGGCTGAGCGTGGATTAAAAGCCCATAAATCACCAGATACACAAGCGTTATTTGGTATCTTGCAAGGTGCTGGTTATAAAGACTTACGTATCGCACATGCAAAAGACATGATTTCTCTAGATTTCCCTGGATATTCTATTGGCGGATTATCCGTAGGTGAAACAAAGCAAGAGATGAATGAAGTGTTGGATTACTTAACACCACTCATTCCTTCAAATAAACCTCGTTATTTAATGGGAGTGGGTTCACCTGACTCATTAATTGATGGCGTTATTCGTGGAGTTGACATGTTTGACTGCGTATTACCAACACGTATTGCACGTAATGGTACATGTATGACAAGTAGCGGACGTCTTGTAGTGAAGAATGCGAAATACGAACGTGATTTCCGACCTTTAGATGAGAAATGTAATTGCTATACATGCCGTAACTATACACGTGCTTATATTCGTCATTTATTTAAGACAGACGAAACGTTCGGATTGCGCTTAACAAGTTATCATAACTTGTACTTCTTATTAAACTTAATGAAACAAGTACGCCAAGCGATTATGGATGATAACTTATTAGAGTTTAGAGAAGCGTTCTTTGAAGAATATGGCTTCAACAAAGAAAATGCTAGAAATTTCTAAAGAATGTAGAAATAAAGCGACTTTTTTGATAAAGTAAGTACATAGAAATTGGAAATGAGGTAAGATTATGGATCAAATGACATTATTAATTGCATACGTTGTTGTAGCAGGGGGAGCGTTCTGGTTCTTCGGACGTAAACAACGTCAACGTGCTAAAGAAATTCAAGCGCAAAGAGATGCGATGAAAATTGGAGATAAAGTAGTGACTATCGGCGGATTACACGGTGAAATCTACAATATTGATACTGTAAATCATACAGTTGACCTTGATTGCGAAGGAGTTATCCTTACATTTGAACGCGCTGCGATTCATCACATTGTTACTGAATCTGCTGCAACAAATAATGAAGTTTATACTGATGAAGTAGCAACTGAAGAAGAGTAGTCGATGGATAAAGAGAGTTTAAAAAATCAATTTAAAACTTGGTTGTATTATAAAGTCAGCGAGTTTAATGACTTAGGCTATACAACAATTGAAACGGAAGATCTCGCACATTATTTTGCGGATTACCGTTGGAAGAAGAACCTTCCTGAAAATCTGTTTGAACAAATCTTTCAGATCAATCAATTAAATATTAATGAGTACTTTGATTTTGAATCTTTAGAAGCGCAAACCAATAAAAGAAATCACACTTGAAGATATTAATTTAAGTGAATTATTTTTAAAGTTAAGAAGCTAGCAATTGTCTAGCTTCTTTTTTTATTTTAAAAAAAGAATGTAAAGGATTACAAAAAAATATCGCGAAAAAGTATTGATATTTTGGGAATAATGGTTAGAATGGAGATATAGGTTAGGAATAAATTATGAAAAGGGAAATGAAAACAAATGAATCTGTTTTCAAAGGAAATTTTTTCGTTGAAAATAGTTTACATTTTTACAAAAATAGTGTAAGATAAGAATGTGATAAAAATAACAAACACTGGGGGAAATCACAAGTGAGTGAAGAAAAAAACAACAACCAAGTACAACAAGAAATCAACCGTCTCGTGGAGAATGGGTTGAAAGCCTTAGATGAATTCCGCTTGTTAAATCAAGAACAAGTTGACTACATTGTGGCAAAAGCATCAGTTGCTGCGTTAGACCAACACGGTGTATTAGCACAACATGCAATCGAAGAAACAGGACGTGGGGTTTTCGAAGACAAAGCTACGAAAAACTTATTTGCCTGCGAACACGTGGTGCACAACATGCGTCACACTAAAACAGTTGGCGTTATTTCAGACGATGAAGTAACTGGATTAACATTAATCGCAGAACCAGTAGGGGTTATCTGTGGTATCACACCTACAACAAACCCAACTTCAACTGCAATTTTCAAATCTTTAATCGCATTAAAAACACGTAACCCAATCGTGTTCGCATTCCATCCATCAGCTCAACAAAGTTCTGCACATGCAGCTCAAATCGTTCGTGACGCAGCAATTGCAGCAGGAGCTCCTGAAAACTGTATTCAATGGATTGAACACCCATCTATTGAAGCAACAAATGCTTTAATGAACCACGACGGAATTGCTACTATCTTAGCAACAGGTGGTAACGCGATGGTTAAAGCTGCATACTCTTGTGGTAAACCAGCTCTTGGGGTTGGTGCAGGTAACGTACCAGCTTATGTTGAAAAAACTGCTAACATTCGTCAAGCAGCTCACGATATCGTAATGAGTAAATCATTTGATAATGGTATGGTGTGTGCTTCTGAACAAGCAGCGATTATTGATAAAGAAATTTACGATGAATTCGTTAATGAATTAAAGAGCTACCATACTTACTTTGTAAATAAAAAAGAAAAAGCATTATTAGAAGAATTCTGCTTCGGCGTAAAAGCAAACAGCAAAAACTGTGCAGGTGCTAAATTAAATGCAAACATCGTTGGTAAATCAGCCGCATGGATTGCTGAACAAGCTGGATTCTCAGTTCCAGAAGGAACAAACATTCTTGCTGCAGAATGTAAAGAAGTTGGCGAAAAAGAACCTTTAACTCGCGAAAAACTTTCTCCAGTAATTGCAGTACTTAAATCAGAATCTCGTGAAGACGGTATTGAAAAAGCTCGTCAAATGGTTGAATTCCACGGTTTAGGACACTCAGCAGCGATTCATACAGAAGATGCTGAATTAGCGAAAGAATTCGGACGCGTTGTTCGTGCAATTCGTGTTATCTGGAATGCTCCTTCTACTTTCGGTGGTATCGGGGACGTTTATAACGCATTTATCCCATCATTAACATTAGGTTGCGGTTCTTACGGACGTAACTCAGTTGGGGATAACGTAAGTGTTGTAAATCTATTAAATATCAAAAAAGTAGGGAGACGTAGAAATAACATGCAATGGTTTAAAGTTCCATCAAAAATCTATTTCGAACGCGATTCAATTCAATACTTACAAAAAATGAAAAATGTAAGCCGTGTAATGATCGTAACTGACCAAGCAATGGTTAAATTAGGATTCTTACAACGTGTTATTGAACAATTAGAATTACGTCCAAATAAAGTAATTTATGAAGTATTCTCAGACGTAGAACCAGATCCAGACATCACAACAGTAAACCGTGGTGCTGAAATCATGAAGAGCTTCGAGCCAGATACAATCGTTGCACTTGGTGGTGGATCTGTAATGGATGCTGCGAAAGTTATGTGGATGTTCTACGAACAACCACAAGTGGACTTCCGTGACTTAGTTCAAAAATTCATGGATATCCGTAAACGTGCATTCAAATTCCCAGAATTAGGGGAACGTGCTAAATACGTTGGTATCCCAACAACTTCTGGTACAGGTTCTGAAGTAACACCATTCGCGGTAATTTCAGATAAAGCTAATAACCGTAAATATCCGTTAGCTGACTACTCACTAACACCAACAATTGCGATTGTTGACCCTGCATTAGTTATGACAGTTCCAGACTTTGTAACTGCTGATACTGGTATGGACGTATTAACTCACGCAATCGAAGCGTACACTTCAACACTTGCAAACGACTATACAGATGGTTTAGCATTGCAAGCAATCAAATTAGTATTTGAAAACTTAGTAAGCAGTGTGAAAAATGCTGATTTCGTTTCACGCGAAAAAATGCATAACGCTTCTACAATGGCTGGTATGGCATTTGCGAATGCGTTCCTTGGTATGAGCCACTCAATGGCACATAAGATTGGCGGATTCTTCCACACAGTTCACGGACGTACAAATGCAATCCTATTACCATACGTAATCCGTTACAATGGTACTCGTCCTTCAAAAGCAGCTACATGGCCAAAATATAACTACTACCGTGCGGATGAAAAATTCCAAGACATCGCTCGTATGTTAGGATTACCATCTTCAACTCCTGAGGAAGCAGTAGACGCTTTAGCTAAAGCTGTTTACGAATTAGGGGAAGCTGTAGGTATCGAAATGAACTTCAAAGCACAAGGAGTTAACCACAAAGAATGGTTAGCTACAATCCATGAGATTGCAATGCTTGCTTATGAAGATCAATGTTCACCTGCTAACCCTCGTTTACCAATGGTAGCTGATATGGAAGAAATTCTTGCTGACGCATACTTTGGATATAAAGAACGCCCGGGTCGTATCAAATAATTGATTAAAAAACTTAAGAGCCTTAGGAGTTTCCTAAGGCTCTTTCTTTGCTCTGTTTTTCGTCTAGGAAATATGCTATACTGTTAGGGAAAGAAAGGAGATGGCTTATGACACCAAATAAGGAAGATTACATTAAAACAATCTATAAATTAGGCGGTAAAGATGAATTCGTAACGAATAAAGCCATCAATCAAATGCTGGACCTTTCAGCAGCTTCCACAACAGAGATGTTGAACAAGCTTGTCCATGATGGTACGGTCGAATACATCCGTTATAAAGGTGCAAAATTAACAGGAAAGGGAATTAAAGTTGCAGAACGCTTGATTCGTTCACATAAAATATGGGAAGTCTTTCTAGTAAATTCTCTAGGATTTAGTGGAGACTCTGTTCATGATCAAGCGGAGATTCTTGAACATGCCTCAACCGTTGAAATGACAGAGCGATTAGCGGAATTCTTAGGAAATCCAACGCATTGTCCTCATGGAGAAGAAATACCACCATTTTCAGAATAAAATAGCGATAGAACTGGTCTTTTTTGACCAGTTTTTTTATTTTGCCTCTAGTATTTATCGCAAAATTTTAGTACAATAATAGTACAGTTTAAGCAAGGTGTTTCATTTTTTTAATACAGAGGGGATATTATGACATCAAAGCATCAACAAATCATTCGCTATATTGAATCACTCCCAGTTGGAGAAAAGATCTCAGTTCGTTCGATTGCAAAGAATATGGAAATGAGCGAAGGTACAGCCTATCGTGCAATCAAGGAAGCTGAGAATATTGGGATTGTTTCAACCATTGAACGTGTTGGAACGATTCGTATTGAACGTAAGACAAAAGATAATCTAGAAAAACTATCTTTTGGAGAAATTATTAAGATTATTGAAGGGGAAGTATTCGGTGGGCACGAAGGGTTAGATAAAATCTTAAACCGATTCGTTATCGGTGCGATGACACTAGATGCGATGACGCGCTATATTCAGCCTGAATCACTTGTGATTATCGGGAACCGTGAAGATGCTCAATTACTTGCCTTAAACCAAGGGGCTGCTGTTTTAATTACTGGGGGCTTCCAAGCAACACCTCAATTAATTCAAAAAGCGGATGAGCTTAAAATTCCGCTCATGGGAACAACTTACGATACATTTACGGTCGCCAGCCTCATCAACCGTGCGATGACCGATCAATTGATTAAAAAGAAAATTATGATTGTTGCCGATATTTATAATGATATCGATAACACGCATTATTTAAAAATGGATCAAACCGTTAGAGAGTATCGCGAGTTGAGTGAAAAGACTGGAAATTCGCGTTTCCCAGTTGTAAACCATTCGAACAGATTAGTAGGGGTTGTTTCTGCTAAAGATATTTTGGGAAAAGCAGATACTCTAACAATGGAACGTGTAATGACGAAGAATCCATCTGTGTCAAAATTACACGCTTCGGTAGCGAGCGTGGCGCATTCAATGATTTGGAATGGGTTGGAAATGTTACCTGTTGTTCAAGACAATATGGAATTAATAGGAATCATTTCAAGACGAGATGTTATGAAGGCGATGCAACTGACACAACGTCAACCGCAAGTCGGGAATACATTTGAAGATGATGTGAGTGAAAACTTAGAAATCGTTGAAGTGAATCCAACAGGCGCTAACTTTAGCTTTACAGTAACACCACAAATGACGAACAACCTTGGGATGCTTTCTTTTGGTGTATTATGTGAAGTGGTTTCGGTTGCTTCAAAAGAATTTATTCATAGAAGTCAACGTCGTAACACCGTGATTGAACAATTAGAAATGCATTACTTGAAGATGATTCCAATCGAAAGTCATATTGTGATTCAAATTCAAATGCTCGATAATGGTCGTAAAGTATCGAAATTAGATATTTCAGTATTATTAGAAAACTCAATTGTTGCTAAAGCAATTATGTCAAATCAATTAATGGAAAGAAACTAAGAATGAATTACAAAAAATTATTAAAAGGAATTATCACAGAGATTGAAAAAGCCGATTCAATCGTGATTTTAAGACATAGAAAACCAGACCCAGATGCTTTGGGGTCGCAAATAGGACTTAGTAAGCTGATTAAAAGGGCTTATCCTAAAAAGGCTGTATATGTTATTGGAAATATGCCCGAAAACTTGAAGTATATCGGTGATATGGATGAAATCACTCAAGAGGTATTCGATAACTCGCTTGTGATCGTTGTGGATTGTTCTACACCGCGACTTATTAATTGTCCGTTTGAAGTGAATGTCGAAGAGGTGATTAAAATCGATCACCATCCAAATGTGACGCCTTATGGAAAGATTTGTTATGTGGATACTACAGCCGCAAGCGCTAGTGAAATCATGGCAGAGTTTGCTTTTGATGAAACTACACCATTTCAAATGAACAGGGATGCTGCTAATGTCATCTATGCGGGGATTATCGGGGATACAGGCAGATTCTTATACCCGTCAACCACTTCGAAAACTTTTGCGCTTGTATCAAAATTGATACAACACGATGTAGATTTAGCTGGAATCGCCGATAAGATGATTACGAAACCACTGAATGTGAATCGAATGACGGGGTATATATACGAACATCTAGAAGTATCTCCTGAAGGCATGGCGAGTGTCGTTTTAACAAAAGAAGTGCTTGAACGTTTCCAAGCCACTGACCAGTTAGCCTCTCTTGTAGTTTCAGTGCCTGGAACAGTCGAAGGGATTTTGGCTTGGAGTATGTATGTGGAACAGGAAGATGAGACCTTTAGAGTACATTTGCGTTCAAAGGGTCCAACAGTAAATGATATTGCGCAAGAGTTCGGCGGCGGAGGACATACGCTCGCATGCGGTATTCCTTCTGTTACGAAGAGCCAAATTATAGAAGTGGATGCTAAGTTGAAAGAGTCAGTAAGAAACTTTAAGAAAAATTGAAATAATACTCAAATAAGAGTATTATAAAATGTTGTGTTTACAATAAAATTAGTCCAGTAATTGGATGAAAGGAATTATAAAATAATGAATTATAAAGAGTTTTTTAAAAAGATTGATGCTGAGATTAAAAAAGCAGATTCGATTGTAATCTTACGTCATGAATCACCAGACCCAGATGCAATTGGATCACAAGTAGGGTTAAGAGAAATTATCCGCGCTACTTATCCTGAAAAAACAGTGTATTTACTTGGTGAAATGCCTAGCTCATTAACATATATTGGTGAAATGGACGAAATCACTCAAGAACAATTTGATGCTGCACTGATTATTGTATTGGACTGTGCGAATACACCGCGTATTGACTGCCCATTTGAAGTTGATCCATCTAAAGTAATTAAAATTGACCACCATCCAGATAGAGATGTGTATGGTGCGATTTCATTTGTGGATACAAATTCAAGTAGTACAAGCGAAATTCTATGTCGTTTTGCGTTTGGTGAAGAAAGTACTTGGAAAGTCTCTAAAGAAGCAGCAAATGCATTATATGCAGGTATTGTAGGAGATACAGGTCGCTTCCTATATCCAGCAACGACAGCTGTAACATTTGCAATGGTATCTAAATTATTAGAATTCGATGTAGATATTTCAGGCATTGCTTATCATATGATTACAAACCCCGTTTCAGTTAGCCGTTTAGCAGGTTATATTTACCAAAACATGGAAATTTCTGAGAATGGCGTTGCAGCTACAATTTTAACGCAAAAGGATTTAGAGCACTTTGGAATTGAAGAAGATCAAACACATGGTGTTATTTCACTTCCAAGTACGGTTGAAGGCATTCACTGCTGGGCGTTATTTGTTGAGCAACCAGATGGAAGCTACCGAGTAAATCTTCGTTCTAAAGGCCCAATCGTGAATGTAATTGCTCAAAACCATGGTGGTGGAGGACATCCATTAGCATCAGGTGCGATTGTTCAAACTCTTGAAGAAGTAAACGAAATCGTAGAAGAATTGAATGCATCTTCAAAAGAATATTTAAGTAAATAATAGGGAAAGAGTCGGTTTATCCGGCTCTTTTTTCTTAAATTGGGTTTTCAAATGTGAAAAAAATTCTTTTTAAAGGAAGAAAATTGGTCTTGGTTCTTTCTTGGTTAACTCACATTAATACAGTATAATATATATGAATTTTTATTGAAAAATATTTTTATAAAAAGAAGGAGAGCGGAATGAAGAGATTTATTCATAAATTATCAACTACATTATTAATATTCACATTATTAACAAATCAAGTAGCGCCAACTTTTGCTTATGCGCAGGAAGTTAGTGAACCTACAACAGTAGAGACAAGTCCTACAGAAACTAATGAAACACCAGCAGTTGAAACTACGGTGAGTACAGAAAATACTACTTCTGAAGCAAGCGAAGCCACAGCTACAGGTGCTTTAGGGTTGAATGAACAAATCGGTCAAGTAAAAGTAACTGCTACAAACTCAACAGGTAGTGACGCGCAATATACGACAAAGAATCGTCAAGGAGATGTTCAATTAGATGGTTCAAAAGTAGCTAATCCTATCATTGGAGGATACATCGAGTTTACTTATCCAACAGAGTATATCGAGAGTTTTACAGTTGCGACTGGTGGACCAGTGAAGAGCGTAGATAATTCGACACCAGGTCTATTAAAAGTATACTTGTCAGACATTACGCAAACAACCACAGCAAGTTTTCCTTTTACATTTGAATTTAAAGACCGTCTAACGCCAGAGGGATATACATTCTCTCCGAAAATCGTGTTAAAAGATAGTACTGGAAACACGTTAAAAGAAGTAACAGACTCATTAATCTATAAAGTAAAAGTCGATAAACAGTCATTGTTTAAATATAACGGGACAAATACTACACAAGCGTATACTATTGATAACCGTGATATTTATGGTGGTAAGGCAACGGGGGAAGCAATTACAAAAGCCTCAGATGTTACTTTCCAATTTAGTTTATCAACGAATACTTTAGGTGGTGGACAAACTCAAAACTGGGGAAATGGAAAAGCACAGACACGTGCTGCAAAAACAATTACAATTACCGACACATTACCAACATATGAAAAAGCTGACGGGACTACAGGAACAGCTGTCTTTGATCCTGCAAAAAATCCAGGATGGACATTAAATGCAGATGGTACTGTTAGTAAAACCATTACTGGTAGCGACACTCTAAATGACACAAATAGTGAAGCGGAACTTGCTTTACGCGAGGAGAGACTTGTTTTAAGTTTTCCAAATGCTAAAACAAAAACGAACATTGTTAATAACGCAAAAACAGAATTGACGTTTATTCAACACGGAGAATCAGAACCAAAATTAACAGTTAGCGATGATATTCAATTTAAACTCATTGGACAATTGATTAGTGATTCTTCTTTCCGTAAATCTAATAACGATAAACAAACTTTAAACGTTGATGCTGGTGCTCCAGATACATCTGTAGCGACATGGATTCTTGGGTTTACGAATACTTCTCCAAGTACAATTTCTAAATTAACATTAGTTGATGAAGACTTAGATGAAAGAATGTATTTCTACTCAGTCGGTTCTCCTGTTTCCAATGCACCATTTGATATGGATGTATATGGGGTAAAAGCAGATGGTACCGAAGTGAAATTAGGAAGTATTGCTAAAGGTAGTAAACAAATTGTGATTGTAGACGAAGATGCCTATAATAAAGTCACAAATCAAGCAAAACAAATTTATGCAGGAACTTTAAAGAAAGATGCCTATCAAAAAGTAAATCGTACTTATGACAGTATAAAAATAAAGCTTCAAGATGGGAAAGTTCTTCAAGCAGGAGAAATTACATCTACATTTATCCAAACGAAATTATTAAATCCATTTGACGAGACTGAACGTAAAGAACCTGTTAGATACAATAATAGTATGCATGCAGAAGGTTTAGTGGATGGCTATGAGGAAGACGGAAAATTCTCTACAAACAAGAGTGAATCATACGAAGATGTAAAGAGTGAAAGAAGAAGAAATTCGTATTTCTAAGATTACTCGTTCAAATCCTACAGGTGATTTAGGAGAAGTTGTTGAATATAGTGTTACTGCTGATTTTAGTAACTTATCAGTCAACCGTCGTGTAAATGGAGCTCAAGTGATTGATGTCTTACCTGAGGAATCACTTATGAAGGGTACTATATTGATAAAAAAAGAGCATAGAAACATGGTGAAGGGTGAACCAAGAGTCGTTGAAAATTACAATGGAAGCGGTCGCCAAGCAGTAATTTTTGAGTTGAAGGATCTCGATTTCTACAATGACAAAACGATTGGTCGTGACTTTACAGCAATTGTTTCAGCAACAATTACGAAAGAGGCAATGCCAACAGCCATTCAGAAAGCTGATGATTATAAGAAAAATACAGATAACCATGTATTTCTAGTTGCAAAAGAGTTTTCTCCTTTAGCAAGTAATGTAACGTCTCAAACAATGTTAGACAATGTGTTTAAGATTAAGACACCAGATGGAAAAGTTCCAGATAAAATTGTAGCAGCAAAATCTTCTACGGTTGTAAACTTACCAACAGAAATTCGTTCTGAAAAATTTATTTCGAAAAGTGATGGAAGTTGGACTCAAGAATTAGTTCAACACAACTATGGTCAAGAGTATAAATATCAACTACAAACAAAGAACTATAGTACGTACGATATCGAAACATTTACGTTGTATGATCGCCTGCCTTATGTAGGGGATAAAAATGGTTCAGGCTTCACACCTGTTCTAACTAAAGCGTTGGACGTTGAAAGTAAATATACTGTTTATTATCATACTTCAACGACATTACCTGCAACTCCATATGATGCAACGCAGGCGAGTGGCTGGGTAACAGCTGATCAAGTTGCTGATTTTACAAAAGTAACAGCCATCAAGATTGTATTGAATAATGGTGAAAAGATTGTCCCAGGAGAAGTAGTGAACTTCCAAGTGGATATGAAAACTCCGGAATATACTGATGGCGCAACAGATACATTAACAGCAACGAACGTATTCTATACTAACCGTGATGCTGAAAATCCAAAAGTATTCGGTGAAACAAATGCTGTTTCGAACCAATTACCACAATACATTCCAGTTGCTAAGATTTGGAGTGGGGAAAAAGACGCTTCTATTTCAAGTATTAAAGTGGAATTAAGCAGTAAGAGCAATCCAGATGTTGTTCTTGCAACAATGATTCTAAATGTTGCGAATAACTGGAAAGGTATCTTTAAACTGACAATTGATGGTAAGACATTAGATCCAACTGTGATTGACTACCAAGTAAAAGAAGTCATCGACGAAAATTACGGTAAAGACTATGACACAGTGATTACTGGTGATGCAACTCAAAAAGAAGGCTTTACAATCACAAACACACGTAAGACAACTACTCATACCGTTAAAAAAGTATGGGAAGATAAAGAAAATAAACTAGGTTTACGTAAAGCCATTAAGGTTCAATTGAAGCAAAATGGTGTAAACTATGGTGAAGCAATCGAGTTGTCAGAAGCGAATAATTGGAAACATACTTTCAAAGAATTGCCAGAGTCTAATAATGGAGCAGCTTATGAGTACACTGTTGAAGAACTAGATGTCCCAGAAGGATATACACATGAAGTTGTAACAGAGGGCACAAACTCAGTAATTACGAACCGCATTCTTTCAGCGATTAAACAAGACCTTACATTCAAAAAAGAATTAGAAGGTCGTGAATTGCAAGAGGGAGAATTCACATTTAATCTATTAGATGAAAATGGAAAAGTTGTCCAAACGGCTCAGAATGCTGCTGATGGTACGATTACATTTAAAGATGTAACATTTGAAAAAGCCGGAACTTACAAATTCACAGTTGTAGAAGTTAGTGGAGATGATGCACAAATCACTTACGATAAGAGCGCCAAAAACGTTTCTGTTGAGGTGAAACAAGAGGGCACAGAATATGTTGCTACTGTAACATATGATGCAGATACAACGTTTAAAAACAAGTATACGGCACCAGCTATTCCAACTCCTGAACCATCAAAACCACAAAAAGATTTACCAAATACGGGTACTTCATCACTTGTAAATACAATGTTGATTGCAACTGTTCTTGTAATGATTGCTTTAGGATTTGTTTATACAAGCAAGAAAGAAAATTAATCATATAATTTTGAAAACATCGATTAGTCATAAGACTAGTCGATGTTTTTATTTCGCTGTTGAAAAGCCTTTTTGATTTTTTTGAAAAAAAATTCTTTAAATGAATTGACTT
>CAKAHB010000004.1:0-136625 GCA_916438765.1 uncultured Granulicatella sp.
AGTCAAAGGGCAAGAATAATTAAATAACAAAAACGATCGCTGGACGGAAGGCACGCCTTCTGAAAGGCGATTTTTGTGCAAAAAGCCACTCAGAAGTGACTGGATGATGAGAGTTAGTCCTTTAATAGGTCGTCAACAGGAGTAGTAGAGTGGTGAATCTTTCCAGAAAGAATGTCTCGAGATTCTTGAAGAGCTAGTTCCGTTTGTTGATTATAACGAGGCTGTTCAAATGAAAAAAAGGAATGCCACCCTGCAGGACGGATGCTTCAAAAAAAGAGTGATGGCTTTCTTCTAGAGTCAACCCTAAACTTGAAAATAGGGCTTCTGCTTGTTCTTTTAGATTGGAGTCAATTTGTAGCGTTAGGATTTCAGACTGTGCCATCTGTTCACCTCCTAGATTTCTTTGACACTATCGTATTGAAAATGGAAGTGAAATGCAAAATATAAAGAGAGTCATTTATAGAAAACAAATAAGATTAGGATAAAAACTTAATAACATAGAAAATTAGATTGATAAACCGTTTTCAAAAAGGTACACTGGAGGTGTAGAATAGTTCAAGTAAAGGAGAGAAAACCATGAAAAAATTAGAAGGAAAAGTAGCACTTATCACTGGAGCAGCCGTTGGACTCGGAAAGGGAATCGCAACGGTCTATGCCAAATACGGCGCTAAGATGTGCCTAGTCGACTTATTACCAGAAGTTGAAGAAACGGCGAAAGAATTAAGAGATACATACGGCGCCCAAATCGTCACTTATGTCGGAGATGTCTCCAACAAAGACCATATGAAAGAAGCAGCCAAGAAGGCAAAAGACGCCTTCGGGGAAGTGAACGTGGCTTGCTGCAACGCTGGGGTATGTCGCTTGGCTCCATTTGAAGAAATGAGCGATGAAATGCGCGACTTCCATATCGATGTGAATATCAAGGGTGTATGGAATAGCTGTCAAGCGGTCATTCCATATATGCTCGAACAAGGCGGTGGTAGCATCGTCATTGCCTCATCTGTCACAGGGGATATTGTAGCCGATGCCGGAGAAGCAGCCTACGCCATGACAAAAGCAGCGCTCGTTGGTTTAACGAAATGCTTGGCCGTCGAATACGCAGACCGTCATATCCGCGTGAACTGCTCACAACTGGGATATGCGCGTACACCAATGGTTGAAAAGATGGCCATCGAATCCAACCCTGATAACCCAGAAAGTGCCATCCAAGACATCGCAGTAGGCGTACCAATGAAACGATTGGCAGACCCACTCGAAGTCGGTGAACTCTTCGCCTTCCTTGGAAGCGATGAAGCCAGCTACCTCACAGGAAGCCAAATCGTCATCGACGGCGGCAGCACCTTACCAGAAACCATGAGCATTGGGACGAAATAGGGAGAGTGCCTTAGAAAAAGTGAATAGAAAGAGGAACCCTTGCAGAAAACTGCAAGGGTTCTTCTTTATTTGAAACAATATTCTTTCCAAACTTCATTTAAATTAACATAATTAAAAATTATTCTGTTTTTCTAGAAGTAATTTAGTAAATAAATTTCTTCCATGATCTTTTATTTGTAAATGTTTGACCATATTTTTTTCAATAAGATTAGTAACTCGTTCAACTTGAATTTTTGTATTGGTTACTATCATCAAATTGAGTCCAATAGAATACTAACTTAGTTTTGCCATGATATAAATCTACTGAATCGAAAAATTGATTGAAAATAACTATAATCGGCCTCACCAAGTCCGTGACCATAAAAACAAATATAATCGAAATCCTTAGAGATACTAATCGTTGAAATCGCTCTGTTTTTCAAGTATACGATAAGATTTCGTAAATTGATAGGTGGTTTATTAAAAATTATTTTTGCCTTATCATAATCAATTCCAAAGATGATATTTCCTTTTTCCAATGTACCATGTATGTTTCTGGTCAAATTATTTTTTTATAAGGACTAGTATAATTAAACGATAAATAATAATCTATGGAGTTATCCCCAGAATATTGTCTTGTTAGATGGTTTATTAACGAAGATGTTCTATATCTGTAATCGAAGAGTAGGGTGGCAATATCATCTGTAGAAACTTCTACTTTAAGCTTCGAACTAAGATGTTTAGTTAGGTAAACTTGAAAATATTTCTCCAATCTAATTAAATCCGCCTTTAATTTTTTTGTTGGATTTTTATTAAATTGTTCGATTTTAAAAAGAATTATATTCTTTTTTTAATAGTTGATAAGTGATTAATATAGAATCAACATTTAAAATTGATTTCATTTTTAGTAGTTGGTCTATCTATTTCATTAGCGATTTTAATCTTTAAACTACTACTATCTTCTGAATTGCCAAGATTGAAAATTAAAAAGCTATCGAATAAAAATTCAATATTTTTTTAGTTGTAAAAAGAATTTGTGTTTCAATGTCGGTCCAATTGTATAAAGTTGAGTCACTATCGGTTGACAATTTCTTAAATAATTTAAGCCAGTAATTATCTTTACTATCTTCTTCATATGTTGTCGGGTTAAGAATAAATATATCTTTAAAAATCACTATAACTAGATTTTAGTCCACACGATAGATCGAATCCGTTTCCAAAAATAAATAAACGTTCAATTATTTCATTATTTTTTTCATAAATTCACCCTTTTTACTCTGTATTCACTAAAAATCATAACATTAAATTTAACGCTAATAAAGATTATATATTAAAAATATTAAATTACTAGCTAAGTTGTTAATAGTTTAAAAATGTTTTTTTCCAATAACTTTTCAAAAATTGTGGAGAACAGAGATTATGATATAAATAACATCAAAATTAATAAATGAAGATATAAAAGAAAAATGGGAATTTTATCTGATAGTAACTACTAAAAAAATTAAGATCCTAGTAGATAATTATTGTTCTTTAAGACAGAAGCAGAGAAATTAAAGATTTTATATTCACCAATTATTCACGGTTTTATTATTGATTTTTAAAAACTATTTACAGCATTATTTATGTAAGGGTTTTTCTTTATGTTTTATACGTATTATTTAAAATTGTTGTATTTAAGTTTTTTTAATTTAGTCTCAGGCATTATATTACTACTAAAAAGATGTGAAATTATTTAATGGAGGTGAATTATATTTGTTTTAACTCACATCTTTCTTAAAAACATAAAGGAGAATTGACATGGAAATTTTTAATGCAGGTATTTCAATCGATATCAAAGAACTTTTTAACTCAACCCGCTTATTTTATCGGTATGCTGTCTTTTGTCGGTGCAATTCTTTTAAAGAAAAAGATGGTATGAAGCATTATCAAGTTTTATCAAAACTGCCATTGGTTTCTTAATTTTAACTGCTGGTTCGGGAGGTTTAGTTCAAACATTCCGTCCAATTATTGAAAGTATTGGTTTAAAAATTTGATAGAAAAAAATTGGTGTAGTAGACACTTATTTTATGCTTGGTCAACTTTATGGTGATACAGGAGTTTATTCAATTCCAGGGCAGTTATGTGGACTATGACTGCATTTATTGTTTCGTTCTTTGTTAACATGATTTTTAGTTTACTTTAATAAGTATACAAAATGTAGAACGGTATATACTACAGGGCATGTACTGCAAGGTTATTCAACAATGTGGACGTTCATGATTTATCTTGTTGCACCAGAAACAAGAAACTTCACGTACACATTCTTAGTCGGTTTATTTATTGGTATTTTTTACGTCAATTGCATCTAACTTAACGGTTGAAGCTACAAAGGATCTTACAGATAATGCCGGCTTTGCGGTAGCTCACCAACAAATGTTTGGTATTTTTAATTACAGATAAGTTTGCTGGAAAAATCGGTAGTAAAGATGAGGATATTGCAAAGATTAAATTGCCAGGAGCATTGTCAATCTTTAGTGATAACATTGTATCAATAGCAGTATTACTTACTTTATTTATTGGACCTATTATGTTTATGGTTGGACCAGAAACATTGGCAAAAGTGGACGCAGGCTTTAAGAATAGTGGTATGGCATTATGGGCATATGTATTAAAAAGCTGCTTGATGTTCTCAGTATATATGTTTATTCTTCGACAAGGTGTTGCGCTATTCGTGTCTGAATTAACGGCTGCATTTGAAGGAATTAAACAAAAATTCCTCAAAAACTCTATTCCAGCAGTAGACTGTGCGGTTACATTTAACTATGCTCATCCAAATGTGACGATGTTTGGATTTGTATTTGGATTCCTTGGACAAATTGTAGCAATGGCTCTATTGTTAGTCTTTAACTCTCCATTGTTCTTGGTACCAGGATTTATTCCTTTATTCTTTGATAACGCAACACTTGCTGTATTTGCGAATAACAAAGGTGGTAGAAAGGCAGCAATGCTAATTCCTTTCATCAGTGGATTTATTCAAGTAATGGTTTCACTTGTTATGCTACTTTGGATTCACGGTGTTTCTGGATATGAATTAGTGGCTTGGCCTGCAATGGGTGATAATAACTTAATGATTGCACCGTTATTATACTTAACATATCTATTTAACCCATATGTAGTATTAGCATTATTTACAGTGCTTCTCATTTTTATCCATATTCGACACTATACGAAACACAAAGAGGGCTATTACGATAATATTTAGGAGTGTATTTTATGAAAATATTAGTATGTTGTGGAAACGGTGTTGGAAGTAGTCTGATAATGAAGTTGAAGACTACTGAAGTTTTAAAGAAACATAATTCGAATGCTACGATTGACCATGCAAGTTTAGGGGATGCAGAATCAATTGGACGAAATTATGATGTTATTCTTTGCCCGTTAGTATTTGCTAGTAAGTTAGAAAAATTTGCAGACGAAGTAATTATAATCGGTGTAAAAAATGTTTTAAAAGCTGAAGAAATAGAAGCAGCTCTTTTAGAACATAAGGTTATAAGTTAAGGTAGGACAGGTCATGAACTTTGAGGAGTATGAAAACAATAGATTAAAGACTCTTCCAGAAAGGATTGATTGGTGGTTAGACGCAAGATTTGGAATGTTTATTCATGTTGGATTGTATAGTGTTAAAGCTGATCATGAATGGAGTAAAGGGAATCAAAATATTAAACGAGAAGAGTATAATCAACTTGCAAATGGGTTTAATATTTCTGAGGAGGCCATTGAATCATGGGTGAAATTAGCCTATAAAACAGGAATGAAATATGTTGTACTCACTACAAGACATCATGAGGGTTTTTCTTTATGGAAATCGGGTGTAAATGAATTTAATTCAACTAATTATGGAAGTAGAATTGATGTTGTAAAGTATTTCGTAAAATATTGTCGTAAATATGGACTGCGTATTGGTTTGTATTTTTCTTTAATGGATTGGAATCACGATGATGCTTATTCTTGCATGATAGATGAAGATGCAAACAAGAGGTTTACAGATTATATTAAAGGAATGCTACGAGAGCTTATGACAAATTACGGTAAGATTGATGTACTTTGGTATGATATTCCTCGGCCCATGATAGATGCTAAAGGGTGGGATTCCATAGCTATGAATGAAATGGTTCGACAATTACAACCTCAAATCATCATTAACAACCGGTCTAGGTTAGCAGAAGACTTTATCACTCCAGAAGAAAAAATTGGTGGCAGTCATGATGTGTACTGGGAATCATGTATGACATTAAATCGTTTAAGTTGGGGATACATTAATGAGGAACAAATTCAACCTTATTTAATGACTCCACAACAAGTTATACGAACATTAATCGAGATAATCTCTAAAAAGGGAAACTTATTGTTGAACGTTAATCCCGATGCCAATGGTAAGATTCCAAATAGTACACTTTCAATTCTAAAAAGTGTAGGACAATGGTTAGATGTATTTGGCGAAGTAGTCTACGGTAGAAATACTCCAACGAAAATTTATAGAGCAAATGATTTATGCATTTCGATTGAGCGGGAGAATATAGCTTATATTGTTAACTTTATTCGACCACTTAATGGATTACTTAGATTAGGTGGCGAATTTTCTGCCGTTAAAGAGGTCGTTGACTTATTTACTTCAACTCCATTGGCATTTAATCAATCTTCTGAGGGTATAGATATAACTCTTAATGAAGAATTTTTCATCAGAATTAGGAATAGGAGTTGTGAAGCTTATTTTTAAAGATACAATAGAGTTTAAGAGGGCAACTCTATATCCGCAGATTAATGAGGAAGGTTTATTTAGTTGACAATAATTAATTGCTCTTGAATAGAATAGTAGAAATTAATAAGACACCTCTATGTTAAATATGGTAATTAATATCCAATAAACATAGAGGTGTTTTTATATGCAATAAGTGTGGTATTTAAATTAAATATTTTCTTTCTGATACCTAATCAATAGCGAACAATAATTTACTTTCAAAATGCAAATTATTGTTCTAATAATGATTCCTAGACTTTTGAATGATAAATCATTATTGCTATTCTATATTGAGAAAGTATATTATCTAATAAATTTTCTAATATTTGTATTCGAATATGATATTGCGGAATAATATCAGTATTGGAGCGAGTGTATTCAATATGATTAATTATTATACTCTTTAGTACTGATAATATCTGCTTGAGACGCATTCCCGGAGTCACTTTTTTTCTTTTGTTTGTTTCGTTATAATTTTAATTAAACCTTCAATTGTAGATAAAATATCTTCATGGGATATTCGACGTTCTAAGTCCATTAATTCTATATAATTTATATAATCCTCAGATAAATTATCCTTATCGATAACTAAGCTAGCAAGGTTAATTAGTTTAAATTTAATATTTGATATTGAAAATCCACTTTACTTGGATGTATGACTGGGATTTTTGGTAACCTCGTTTTTCTTATAACATATATTACAAATCCTACACATTGGGACTAAATTATCTTTTTTTAAACAAAGAAGTGGAAAGTATTTTTTTGTTCAGAAAATGATCTAAATCTCTGTTGCCTGTGGCTATTTGTTGTTGACATACTGAGCATGTGTTATAGTATATACCCTTTGAATAATCTTCTTTAAAAACTAAAATTGTAATTATAATTATTTTTTTATCGCAGTTGGAACGTCGTTACTAGAGAAGTAGTTGTATATTTCTTTTAAATTTAAAATACGAATCATCTTTTATTATCTTTTATAAAATGTTTCAATATCTTGTATAGAGTCTGAATTTCAGAAACACTGCTATCTAAATATGTAAAATAATTTTGTGAGAAGAAATTTTTCTTGAGAAAGGATTTCATCAATTAAATTACTGTTAGATATATAATTTACATATTCTATAATTGACGGGCATTTATTCAGTACATCATTAAGTTCTATAAAATTTTTGAGTAAGTATAGAATTAATATCAGTATCATCATTTTCATTAATTGTTTTTTTAAATTTAAAAATATCACTTAAAAAAATTTTTCCAAACTATTCGTCATCTTTTTGTAATTCCTCACTAATTAATTCTTTATGATATGATGCGTCTTCACCAATTAAATCAATATATTTTTCGATATTTTCTTTTGAGAGTATTTCAGATGAAATTGTATTTCTAAATCTACCATCAGCAATTTCATCGATACTGTCTAAAAGCAGATAACAAGTTTTCAGAAGCTTTTACTTTAATCCTTTGAGATTCTTCAGTAAAAGATAGGGTTGTTACTATAATCAATACCGAATACAAATTTTAAAATATTATCAATTGAATTTACAAAAAGTCTCTTCATCAAGGTGTTTAATCGTTGATTGATCGTTACTTGAAGTAATATAAAATACTTGTGACCTATGGAATAGGTTAACAATAAGTGGTGATTGACTAGCTATAATAAAATGGGAATTCTTGTTATTAAAACATTGTTTTAAAAATATAATAGTATTTAATGATCCACTCTGGATTTAAAATGTATTTCTGGTTCATCTATTAGGATTAGTGAGTTATCTTCAATATATAAGCTAATTTCCATAATTCTTAAGAATATAGAAAGTTCCCTGAACTAAAAGCTAGAAATAGGTATATATTCTTTTTCTTTATATATTAATAAGTCATCTATTAGAAAATTGTTAGTTTGTTCTAGAATGTCAAAATCAATATTCATTAAGTCTTTAATCGTCTCGGAATCACCTGTTATATTTATTCCGGCAGTATTTTCATTACGAACATAAAAACTCCTTTATAGAACTAATCTTCAAGAATTGTTTATTATTTCCATAATATTCATATTCTTCGCAATAGATACTTTTTGATTTTTTTGATATAAATTTTTAAGTATACTAATACCATAAATAATTTAAAGTGTTCAGCATTAAAAAAATTTAAAAATAATTCTTTGTCTATGTTATCTTTTACTATTGATTCAATAGGAAGATTTTTCAATTGCATCAGAAATTTCTCTTCTTACATTTACTAACTCAGAAATTATTATTTTAAGCTCATCTCTATTTACTGTTTCGTCTGAAAAAGGTTCTAGTAATTTTTCATTTTCTATATTCAATTCGTGAATGTAATTTTTCAGAATTAAAAAGCATTACGATAATCACTTTCAATTTCAATTTTTTTCTTTAAAAATTTTTGGTGAAATCTTTCGTCAAATTTTTAAAGAAATTATCTCTTTAGTTAGTAGTGAAGTAAGTAACTCTATTTGTGCTTTTTAAAGAATCATCAAAAAAATTCTATTCGTTTATTAAGTAAATCAGAGAGCACTTTTAGATTGAGGAATTTGTGATAGGCTAAAAAGTTTGTTTATGCGTGTTTGATTGTGTTTTTCTATTAAAAAGAAAAAAATAGACTCTTCTTTTATTTGTAAAAAGATTTGAAATCTGAGATTCTACTCGTGAAAAAGTAGTCGTTATTTTTATTTTGCACTTATAATAGGCACTGCAAAGTCAATCCAACTATATTGTCAAAAGTATGTTTTGGATTGATTATTTCTGTGTCATAATCCTCGTCTTTACGAATAGTAATTCTATGATTTCTTTTTGATTTTTAAATTCTAATTCGATCATAAGGAGAATAAGTAGATAAAATAATCTTTTTAGGGATACCTTCATCAATAATACTAGCTTTTTCTTTAGAATCATCCTTTTTTCTTTTGAATAATAGGTCAATATAGTCTCAAATATAGAACTTTTTCCAGCACCATTATTGCCAAGAAGTAAGCTGTATGTATTTGAATCACTTTCTGAGGGTTTGTTAAAATTTATATCTATAGTTCTATTCTTAAATTTGAAATTAACATTTTTGATTCTCATTATTTTCTTCCTTTAACTTTTTATTTTTAACATAAATAAAGTTCATTTATAAAAAAAGAATAAAAATTCAATATGAATGATTTTTCTTTAGACAGCTAATAATATAAATTTATGTTATTATGATTTGCTTTTTCGATAACATTAAATTTAATGACTAAATTTATAAGAAATAAAGATTGTAAGAAATAATGTGGTTTCTAAAATAAACATTAAAGTTCAAGAGAGTCTTCCTGATATTATCTAGAGAACTTTCAGAATTGTTTCCAAGTTCACTTTTAAACTATTCGCTTATGAACAATGCTACTGGTATAATTAGGTAATAAAAAATTAATAATAAGGAAGTGTGAATTATGCCTGAGAAATTAGCAAGGTTAAAGCCTTTTACAAAATGGACAGGTGGAAAACGTCAGCTATTACCAGAGTTGACAAGATTAATGCCAGAAGAATATGGAACGTATTTTGAACCATTTGTTGGTGGGGGAGCTCTTTTCTTTGAAGTTCAACCGACTAAAGCCGTCATCAATGACTTCAATACGGAATTAGTTTATGCATATAAGGCAATTAAAAATAATCCAGATGAGTTAATTGAGTTACTACAATCACATCAACTCAATAACGAGAAAAGTGGTAAAGAATATTATTTAAAAATTAGAGAATTTGATCGCACAGATAAGATTCATCAAATGTCTGAGGTAGAGAGCAGCACGATTAATGTATATGCTTCGTGTTAATTTTTAACGGGCTTTACCGTGTTAACTCTAAAAATCAGTTCAATGTTCCTTATGGAAGATATAAAAATCCTAGAATTTTGGATGTAGAGTTAATTACTGATATTAGTAAATATTTAAACGAAAAATAAGATAACCATTTTAAATGGGGATTTCGAGAAATGTGTTGAAAGTGCTAAAGCAGGAGATTTTGTTTATTTTGATCCGCCATATGCACCAGTTTCTGCAACTAGCGCATTTACTTCATATACGCATGAAGGCTTTGGAACAGAAGAACAAATTAGATTGAGAGATGTATTTGTTGACCTTACACAAAAAGGTGTTAAAGTTATGCTTTCAAATTCAGATGTGGGTGCCATTAGAGAGTTATATGAAAATATTGAAGGTGTCAATATTACCGTTGTAAACGCGACTAGAATGATTAATTCAGATGCATCTAAACGAGGAAAAATCAATGAATTAATTATTCGAAACTATCAATAAGGAAAAGTTAATCGATGAAGAAACAAATTTACTATAGCGATGATAACAATTCAACGCTATTGCTCAGGGGATACCTTTTAAATTAATGCGAACTATACCTAAGGAATCAGTTGATATGATTTTTGCAGATCCACCTTATTTTTTTAAGCAATGATGGCTTTTTCAAATAGTGGTGGAAAAATGGTTTCAGTTAATAAAGGTAAATGGGATAAAAAAAGAAACTTTCAAAGAAAAACACACCTTTAATAGAAGATGGATTAAAATGATGAAGAGAGTGTTAAAGCCTAATGGAACTATCTGGATTTCAGGAAGCTTTCATAATATTTATTCTGTAGGTATGGCGCTAGAGCAAGAAGGTTTCAAGATATTGAACAATATCACTTGGCAAAAGACAAATCCTGCACCAAACCTTTCTTGCCGTTATTTTTACGCATTCTACGGAAACCATTTTATGGGCACGAAAGAATGATAAAAAAGGTCGACATTATTATAATTATTCACTCATGAAAGAGTTGAATAATGGAAAGCAAATGAAAGATGTTTGGACGGGGAGTTTAACTCCTAAGTCAGAGAAATGGGCAGGTAAGCATCCAACGCAAAAACCAGAATATCTTCTAGAAAGAATCATACTTGCTTCTACACAAGAAGGGGATATGATACTTGATCCTTTTGTTGGTAGTGGGACTACTGGAGTTGTTGCTAAACGACTGGGAAGAAAATTCATAGGTATTGACGCAGAAGAAGAGTATTTAGAAATAGCAAAAGAAAAAGGTTAGAAGTGCTGTAATTGATGTATAGAGAAGGAATTAGGTAGATTTTACCTGATTCTTTTTTTGTTTGACTTAATATTAGTTTAAGTTTCGTAAATTTTCAAAGTAAAAATTATGATCAAATGTAGATCATCTTCAAGAACTAATATATAATGTGATGAGCATCTGTTTTTTTATGAAAAATCGAGAGATTAGACTAAAAAAAGGATAGGAATAATATAGAACTCTTATTTTTTTAATTTGTTTTTGAAGGAAGAATGCGGATGAAGACTTTCTCAGAAAAAAAGTCATTATATTAAGAACGCTAAAAATAGAATACCAATTAATAAATTTAAAGATAGGTCATCGATTGAATTTAATAGAGGAAGCTTTGATAATTATAGAGTGACTTATGTGCCGAATATTGACAACATGAATTATGGTTACTCACCAAAAAGATGAAGATTATTTTGCTGATTTATTAGAATTAAAAAAATATTAGGATATGAAGTGGTCTGGAATGATTATTTATTTTTTTGTCGGATATAGTTAAGATAAATGGTATATATCATAAAGGTAGTCCTATCCATACTAAAGCACACATTAATGGAGTTAAATTTTTTATCTTTGATATAGTAAATAAATATCCTGCATACTTACAAAAAGATGCATTCAAGCTTTATATGACATTATGGGCAGTGATGATATCTGAGTGGTACCATACATATAATGAAAGACCATCGATCTTAAAACATACTCCAAAAGACAATAGGGTCTTTCAAGTTCTGAATGAATATTATTCACCAAAAAGAAGCAGCTGAATTCAGTAAATTTGATAAGACAATAAATAAGGTACTTATAGAACATGCACCTGATTTCGATTTGTCGGCTCTTAAGAATATAAAATTAAAAAAAGTAATGGATATTTATGGAATCGACTATGAATGGATAAATAGTAAGAGACTTTTAAGTACAACAATAAATATTAAAAAAATTGAATGGAGAATGTATGATGCGACTAAAAAGAGTATAGAAGCTTGAGTGCTAATGAACGTCTAAATGAATTTTTTTATCTAGTTTGTCCATTACAAATCGAACACCAGAATATTATGTTAATTGGGAAAAAAAGTAGAACGAGAAACAAAGAAATTGAACTAGAATTAAATACTTTAAATTATTTGATTGGAAAAGAGAATATATTTGATGAAACCTTAAAATTATTTAAGCAACAACCTAATTTAATTAAGGTTATCCCTAGTCTAATCGCTAGCCGAGATAAAGTGCTAGATATTTTATCAATCGATGACAATGATGATATGTCATTCGAACGTTTAGACTTTTTCTAAGATTGATATGGAACGTATCGAAGATTACGTTATTTTTTTGCTGAGAATTCGGGTCTGTTAGATTTTTATTCAAAATAAAGCAAATCGATCATTGGTCGATTATGTGTATGGAGTAGAGGCGGGGTTAGATAGTAATGCTAGAAAGAATCGTAGTGGTACTACAATGGAAGGTATACTCGAACGTCATGTTTCTAAGTTAGCTAGTGAACTAGATCTCGAATGGAAAGCTCAAGCTACTGCAGCATATATTAAAGAGAAATGGAATATCGAAGTTCCAGTTGATAAATCTGAAAGACGTTTTTGATGTTGCTGTATATTCAGAAAAAAATAATAAACTTTTGGTTGATAGAAACAAATTATTATGGTGGTGGAGGCAGTAAATTAAAAGCTGTAGCAGGGGAATTTACAGAGTTAAGCCAATTTGTTGTTCAATCGAAAGATGATGTTGAATTTGTCTGGGTGACTGATGGTCAAGGGTGGAAAACAGCGCATTTACCTTTATCTGAAGCATTTGGACATATTGTTAATGTTTTTTTAATCTAAATATGTTAAAAAAATAATTATCTACATGATCTATTCAATTTATAGTTAATGTTTAGAAAATGCGATAATAGAGCCAATTTGGAATTAAGTATAGTGATTTGTACTTAATTCCATTTTTTTGTTTTTAGAGGACAAAAAAATTGAAAAAAATATAATCGCCTAGTTTTATGGGAATAATTCCTAAAAAGTGAACTTTTACTGTATATTCCTACCAAAAAAAGAATAAAAAGTACATATAATAAATACACAGAAAAGGTGACGATATTTTTTTAAGGTAATTGTTTTAATAAAATTACTAATTCTATAGAATTTAGTAAAAATGCTATAAATACTGTTATTAAGAGTAAAACGTACTGATGAAGAAACTTTTTATTGAGACAATTATATACAATAATGTCCTATATCCCGAACTTAAATATTGAATGTTTATATAAACTTTTTTTGAGCAAAAAAAAGTACTATAAAAAGCAAAAAGTAACATATATGTTACAGTAACATATATGTTACAATTAAAAAAATGGAGGTGTTCAAATTGGGAAAGAAATTTAAGATTACGATGGACATGGCACGACAGTTAGAAAATTATGAATACAACGAAATGATTCGACTTGCTGCGGTGTTAAAAATCTTGCAAGACGATGGTGTAACACCAGAAGTATTAGAACAATGGGGATTCCAGAGAGACGGGGAGTGGTACTTGAGAATTCCATTATCAGACGTTAAAGAGGGGGTGGATGGCAGTGACTTCTTCTTTGAACAAAGTATTCACGATGTTATCTTCAAAGTATCCTGACTTCGAGAAGGACTTATTAAACGAAGTAACCCTTCAAAAAGTAGCACTTAGTATTATTAAGATGCGTCTCGAACAAGGCATGAATCAAAATCAGTGCTCAGAGAAAAACGGGATTATTAGAACTTTGCTAAATAGAATAGAGAGTGGTCATCATAATCCAACTATTTTTAAGTTTAGTAGACATTGGTAGGCAGAATGGGTATGAAGTTGAGATTACTTTGAGAAAAAAAGAAATTTTAACTATATAAATCAGCGGGTATATGCGAATTCAGAATAATGCAATACAAATATGAGTGAAGACTATAAAAGAAATTCTACTCTAAAGAGATAAACGAACTTGAGAGAATGTATCTTTATTACTCAATAGTAGTAAATTTAATCTGAAATAATGTCGTATCAATTTAATTTGTCTTAAAAAAATAGTATGAAAGGAAAAGTTTAGATGATATTTGATATATTATTACCTCAACTAATCAACTTCGCTTCTATTGTAGTGATTTTTGGGTTATTATTTTTTTGGGAGAAAAATAAATTTAAAAAAAGAAGGAACTCTGTTCTGAATAGATTAGTAGAGAGGAGTATAAAAATGGTACAAAAAGAAATAGTGAATCAATTAAATATAATAAGATTACAGTCTATGAATTAAATAAATTATTGTATGAATTGAAAAATAAAATTAGAAGAAAAAAAGGAATTAATAAGAAGCATATAGAAGATTATGTTTATTATTTAGAAAATAAAAAGAACAACTCATCATGGGTGATTAATACAATTATTTCGGTAGTAGGGTTCTTTAATATAAAAAGAAATAGTCAAAAGTTATTCTACTCAAGTAATCTCCGAAAAGAAGAAAATACCAATCTAATTAATAGGATTATTAATTTTTGGAGAAAAATTCTAAATTTTTTTACCCAAGCATTTTTCTTTGATATTCTTGATATTTCTAATTTTACTTTTTGGTTTATACCATTTACGCAACATTAAAAAAATGGAAAGTGTAAATTTAAATAATTTAAGGATTAGTTTGTTAAAAGAACTACAAAATATTTGGGAATATAAGGTAGTAAAGAGAGAAGATAAAGAAGAAAAAAATTATGCAGCAAAAAAATATATGAAAATTATGAAAGGGAGAAAACAGCAGTAGATAGCCTAATCAAAGATAGTATTGGCGAAAGCATATACACTAATTTTGAATATATAAATAATAAATTTGAACCTATTTTTTAGTGCTATTTTTTTAAATTTGTTGAGGTATTTTTTAAAAAGTAGTAATAGGATTTATTTTTTTACATTTGTGTTTGAATTTGTCTCTCTATTCACGGCTGTATTTGGAATAGGATTAATTAAAGAAAATCAAATATTTTTTTGGTGTTATTATGTGGACTATTGCTTTCTTCACTTATTTATTATTCCTCAATTTTATTAATTCTAGTTTTCTGGGAGAAGTAAATGATGCTAAGAAAAGGATGTATAAGGATTTTTGAATGGGGTAAAATAATTAAGTATCATAAGGTAAATTATTTTTCAAATCATATTTTTATCTCGTAATTTTTTTAGTGCTATATTGTTTATTATTAACGTATATAGAAAAAGAGTTATTTGAAAATGTCAATTTATTCTCTATTATTCTGATGTACTATTTCGTTCCAATTTGTAGTACAGTCATCCTTCTTGAAGAAACTAGTAAAAATTAACTTTTTATTGAAAATAAGTTCATTTTTAAGCATAATAATTCTTCTTGAACAGTTCGATAAACACCCCTTTACTGGACAAACAGTAAAGGGGGTATTTATTATGCATTCCTCATTTTAATTCAAAATGAAATGTGTAGAAACGTATCGACAAGGAACATGGGCAGAAACTCGTGAGAATCTTATGCAAAAGAGTTTTAGAAGAAAAATATTTAGTTGGGATAAAATTGAAAAGATTTATGGTCCTAAAAGGATTAGAGCGCGTTAAAAGGCAAAAAGAATGGACGGCAGACGAAAAAATGACATTTGTGCTACAAATTTTTAAATGGAAAAAAACTCTTAAAGAAGTTTCTGTTTCAGAAGGAATTAGTGATGGGGTATTAAGTTCTAGGGGTCACCAGTATCTAACTTATGGATATAATGGTCTAAAGAATAAGAAAAGAGGACGGCCATTATCTAAGGAGCCTATTATGAATAAAAAGCCGTGACTAATAACCTTACATAAGCCGAACGAGAAGAAATAGTTCGATTACGTGAGCGAACTGCATATTTAGAAGCTGAAATTGCTGTTATAAATAAACTGAGAGCCTTGAGTAAAGGAAGCTGCGCTTCTCTAGGGCGAGAAAGCAGCGATCATCAAGGAATTGCGAGAAGTAGTTTACCAACTAAAAATATCTTCTTAAAGCGATGAAATTGGCAAAAATCAACTTACTATTTTGAATTGAATAAAGTAGATGCTGTGGCTGAGAAAAATGGTGAGTTATTATCGAAATCCAAACCATCTTTCATGAAAATAAAGGTAGATATGGCGTTAGAAGAATTTACCAAGAACTTTGTCGTAGAGGCTACGTTGTTAATCATAAAAGAGTTCAACGTCTTATGCTTATAATGGAGGAAAATATTCTTTATCTCCAAACTTAGATATATCCACTAATGTAATAGTCTCCTATGTTCTTTCTTTAAGATCCGACTAGAACAGTTTTTATAAGATTCTAAATTGTTCTTTTAAAAATAACCTCGATGGTGTTAATGAATTTATTCTCAATTAAGATTAAAGTAGAAAAATGTCACCATGTTTTTTTATCAAAGAAAAATTAATAATATGAGAGATTATTCATTCAATATCTCGAAAAGAAAAATTTTATGATAATTGCATTCAAGTGACGTTTTTTTCACCGGAATGAAGAACAGATTTCTCTAAGTTTTGAAAATGAATATGTTATTATCCTTGAGGAATTATAAACGGCTGTTGAAGAATATAAAGACTATTACAATAAAAATATGGATGTTTCCTTGTTCTATACAGGGAAACATCCATGTATTCATCCTAACTTAATAATTTGTCCTGGTCTCTGGATACCCATTCATTTTTAGTATTTTTTCTAGATTATCTTTTCATCCTCCTCAACTTCTCCAAATCCCTAGGTTCCATATAAATACTCTTATGATGTTCAATATAATCGCAAAATACGTTTCTCATTAAATGCATCGTGTCATTTAATGACATGGGTGTTCTTAAAAATTCTGTGGGTTTATGGAATGGAACGCAAGTGATTTCTCTGCTTCTTTGTGTTTCAACAGTAGCGTGAGTGAGGTTGTCAATGATAGAACAAGCAACAGTTTCATGTGCATGCTGAATGATGCGATAGGTTGCAAGTTGATGTTCAACTGTTTTTTGACAATAGGGAAGAATGATTTGAAGGCAATTGGACAGAATTAAAGAGGTCTGTCGATTTTCTTGAATGGTTTGTGTGAGATGATGAAAAGCACACCAATGGGAATGAGAACTTGCCTTATCTTTAATTTCAAAATAGAGGATTTCATTAATTGCATACGGTACTTTTGTGGAAATGCGTGTTAAGAGTTGGGTAATTGCTTTAGACTGAGCATAGGACATGCCAAACTGCATCTCCAAGTCACTAAAAAGGGCACGTGTGGTTCGTGATGTCAGAACGCAGCGCCCGTCTTTGTAAAGACAGCACTTTTTCATGTCTGTTTTGAATGACGTCAGGTCATACAGTAACAGAACATTTTTTTCGTCATCAGCGGATAATCCGAACTGGACGTTAGTGGTGATTGGTCGTTCTCCCAACAACCAATAGTAATCGTTTTCATTTTGTTTTCCTCCTAATGCTTTTTCTTTTATTTTACACCCGTTTTTTACTGTTTTCTATACTATTTTTATCGTTTTCGTATATTTTTTTATCATAAAATATTCGTTTAATTTCCGTTTTTATATTCAAGTAGGAATTATTACCTTTTCATAGACTTTCTCTGATTTTCGGAGAAGGTCTTTTTTGCGTTATTCTAGCCAGTGAAGTTGGCCAATTTCGAATCTATTT
This sequence comes from uncultured Granulicatella sp., assembly GCA_916438765.1. Taxonomy (GTDB): domain Bacteria; phylum Bacillota; class Bacilli; order Lactobacillales; family Aerococcaceae; genus Granulicatella. The sequence goes on from CAKAHB010000004.1 coordinate 17,886, forward strand.
TTGGAGGAGAAAACAATGAAAGAATGGACAGAAACAGAAGAAAATACAGCATTACTCTTTGAGTATTACGAAGGAGTGATTTACAACGTGTTGCAACGTATCAATGTCACAAAGAAGAATCCTGCTTTTGATGATTTTGTACAAGAAGGAAGAATCCTTTTAATGGAGTGTTATCAAGAAACGACTGGTAATCCTCTGGGCAATATTAGTGAGCGAAACCAGTTTGGTTCGTACTTTAAACGTAAACTGTATTGGAGTTACTTGCATACTATTACGAAGAAGAATTTAGAAACAGTCGCACTGACACCAGAATGGATGCCAGGAACGATAGAGGATGAGTACTGGTTTGAAGTTGAAGATGCTTATCACGATTTCTTTTCTACGCTAACACCTAATCAACTGAAAACGTTGGAATGGATGATTGGAAGTAATGAGACAGTGAAATTATACGCTATTCGAGTGAGACGTAGTAGACGAGCAATTGAGCAAGAAATTTCAACCATTCGAAAAAAGTTAAAAAAATTTCTCGAAGAGCATAGCATTTAATGCCCTAAATCGGTTCTTATAGGTGTAGAAGTCATGACGCTACAAAAACAAAATAAACAAATAAGGAGGAAGCCATCATGGCAGAAACATTTAACAAAGCAACACTCGAACTATTTTATCAAGACGCGGAGAAAGGAAAAGTGAAGAAATTCAAAAGTATTCCACACTTGAAAAAAATGGTGCAACTCACGAAGGAGTTATGTCAGTTTCAGACGCAATTGATACCCTTGCTAAGGAAGCGATGACTTATGCAGACACAGTTGTTCGTACACGACATGATAAAAACTAATTAGAGAAAGGAGAGAAAAACAATGCCAGAATATAAAACTACAACAGAAAAAGAATTACAACTTACCTTTTGAGGGAAGTGATGGGAAAACTAAACGTTTAGTTATTGCTCATCCCGAAGAAAACTTAGATGAAGCAACTACACGTGCAGCCGTTAAAAAGATTACAGATGCTCACCTGTTTGAAAACCAAGGTGTCAATGTGTATGACAAAGGCCAAAGTGTTAACTATATGACTCGTAAAAGAGAAGAAATCTGGAACGACAAAAAGAAAGATAAATAATCTCTGAATAAAAGATCATTTATAAATTCGAAGTAGAGGTCAGGAAATAGGAAGAAGGAGAGTGAATTCTATAAATCTTTAATTCACTCTCTGGATTCTTTTACATAAATAGAATAAGTGAAGAAAAGGGGGATTAAAATGAAAAGTCCATTATATTATTTACAGTGCGAGTCTTTGCATTAGGCGGTATTTTTAGGTAGTTTTTTGGGTGGAACAGATGGCTTTACTATACACACTCTTGTTATTCGTTATGTTGGATTACGCAAGTGGAATACTGAATGCTATTGATAAACGAAGATTATCGAGCTCTGTGGGGTATCATGGTATTGCTAAGAAAGTATTCATCTTTTTTCTAATTGGTCTAGCTAATGGGATAGATCAATATATTTTTAGGACATGCAGGTGTTTTACGCAGTACCGTAATTTTCTTTTTATATTTCAAATGAAGGTATTTCTATCTTAGAAAATGCATCAAACTTAGGGGTGCCAATCCCAGTGAAGCTTAAAGAAGTGTTGAAACAGCTTGAATCGAAGGGAGAAAATAATCATGATTCAAATATTTAAGGATTTTGTGATGGAAGATAGTGGAGAGTTAGTAGATTTTCAATTTGTAGTGATTCATAATGATGCAGGAAGGATGAGACCACAAAAGTATATTGATTTTTTACGTTGGAGAGATAAAACATTAGGAATTGCACATTATTACTGTAATCGAAAGGAAATTGTTCAGGTCGTTCCTAAGACAAATATTGGCTATCATACAGGAGATTGGTGGAGTAATTGCCGGTCAATCGGCTACGAAGTTTGCGAAAGTCTTAGTGCAAATGATCAGGAATTTGTTCAAAATGAAGATACTGCTTTGATGCAAGCCACAGTCGACCTACTAGAGGCTGGATTACCTATTAATGAAGAAACGGTAAGGCTTCACCACGAATTTGTTCCAACAAGTTGTCCTCATAGAAGTATGGAGTTACATGGTGGTACAACAGAAAGTGTAAAAGAATATTTTATCGAAAGAATGCAATATTTCGCATCGTTAGGTGACGCACTTCCGAACATATTGTATGAACTGGGTGAACGAAAACCGTTATGTGTTCGTGAAAATAAAATAATTTGGGATAGGAAGCTCCCTGTTAAAATGTTCGATAAAACATTAATTGAGGAGATAATTCGTGGAGACTGGGGAAACGGTGAGGAACGAGCTAACCGCTTATTAAATGCTGGATATAATCCTGTAAAAGTGCAAACAGCAGTTAATCGATTTTTAGTGGGTGAAGACTGGGAAAATATTAATTCGGAGGACGATAACAATGAACAAAAACAAAAAGAAAGTAGTAGAAATAGTAACTACACCGAGACTGGTTTGCGCGCTATTAACCAGAATATCGATTCCATTGCGGCCGAAGTCATCCAAGGAGACTGGGGTAACGGAGAAGAAAGAAGAGAACGCCTAGAAAAAGCAGGATTTGATTACGATGCGGTTCAGGCGAGAGTGAATGAGATGTTAGAATGAATTACTATAAAAAAAGGAATTAAGCATGATTCAATTGCTTAATTCCTTTTTCATTTTATTCATAAGCTAATTACCAGCTAAATCAACGCCCTTATCTTCTTTTTTTGCGCTAAAAGTGGTAGAATGGGTGAAAAGCCTTGAAGGAGGAATTTTATGACAAAGAATTTTAAAGGGTACTCTTTAGTTGAAAAAAGAGACTTGCCAGATATTCGTTCTGTCGGTTATTTGTACAAACATGATAAGACTGGCGCAGAGGTCTTATACCTTGAAAACGAAGACGATAATAAGGCGTTCAATATTGCGTTCCGTACGCCACCGTATAATGATAACGGGATTGCGCATATTATCGAGCACTCTGTGTTAAATGGTTCGAAGAAATATCCATCGAAAGAACCATTCGTAGAGTTATTAAAAGGTTCACTGAATACATTCTTAAATGCGATGACTTACTCTGATAAGACGGTTTATCCGGTATCGTCTCGTAACCAAAGACTTCAACAACTTGATGTCTGTGTATTTAGATGCGGTATTCTATCCAAACTTCAAGCATGATCCTCAAATCTTAATGCAAGAAGGATGGCACTATCATTTAGAAAACGCCGATGATGAGTTGATTTATAAAGGCGTGGTGTATAACGAAATGCGTGGGGCATTCTCACAAGCGGACTCTGAATTATACCGTCTGTTTGAACCAACGTTATTCCCAGATACGGTCTACAAACATATTTCTGGTGGGATGCCAGCGGCGATTCCTAGCCTAACGCAAGAAGAGTTCGTGGCGTTCCATGACAAGTACTATCACCCAAGCAATGCGCGTGTGACGCTTTACGGAAACTTAGACTTAGACACTGCGTTTGCGCAATTAACAGAGTACTTCGATGCGTTTGAAGCAAAAGAGTACGAATTCGAGTCTGTTGAACAAACGCCATTCAGCGAGCGTCATGAATTAGAAGCGAAATTCTCAATTTCTAAAGACGAGCCTACTGAAAACAAATCGCTCTTAGCGTACATTTGGGCAGCTGGTAAAGGCACAAACTCTGAAGAACTCATCGCGCTTGGCGTATTAGATGAACTCCTTCTTGGTTCTAACACGGCTCCAATTAAGAAAGCTCTCTTGAAATCAGGCCTAGGTTCTGATGTGTCTGGTGGATTTGGTGCAGCGACATACTCACCAATTTTTGAAATCGTCTTAAAAGATACAAATCCAGAAGCCAAAGACCAATTCGTATCGATTATCGAAAACGAGTTGAAACGTTTAGTGGCTGAAGGCATTCCGCAAAAAGCGATTCAAGCAGCCCTCAATAAAGCAGCGTTCCGTTATAAAGAATTAACTGCGCTTGAAGGGGCAACTCCAAAAGGAATCTTGTATTCATTAAACTCACTTACAAGCTGGTTATACGGCGGAGATGTATTCGCAACGTTCGAATACCAACGTGTGTTAGATAAGATGCAAAAAGAAATGACAAACGGCTATTTCGAACGATTAATTCAAACAACATTACTCGACAATACGCATGCAGCAGTTATCACGTTAGCGCCAGAACCTGGACTAGGCGACCGCAAAGATGAAGCGTTGAAAGAAGAGTTAGCAGCCTATAAAGCGTCTCTATCTGACGAAGAAGTGGCAGCTCTTGTGGAACAAACGCAACAACTCCTAGAGCGTCAAACGACTCCAGATAAGGAAGAGGATTTGGCGAAATTACCAAAACTCTCGATCGAAGATATCGACCGTGAAGTGAAGCCTCTGCCATTAACCGTGGAAGCATCAGAAGGCAAACCAACCTTCTTACACTATGAAGACTTCACAGCCGGCATTTCTTACGTGAAGTATTACTTCGATTTATCAGGCGTGAAGACAGAAGATATTCCAGTCGTGGCCTTCTTAACAGAAGTACTAGGGGGAAGTTGGAACCGAAAACTTCACAGACGAAGCCCTCAGCACAGAAATCGACTTCTACACTGGAGGCATCGGTACAAACGCGACGGTCATCACGGAATCAGTAGCGGACAACATCTACTATCCTAAATTCACAGTCAGCGGTAAGGCCTTGTCTGAATACCAACCACAACTCTTAAGCTTGATTGAAGAAATCGTTCATCGTTCAAACTTAGACGATGTTGAAAAAATCAAAGAGCTCTTACTCAATGTGAAAGCAGACTTAGAGATGAACTTCAACTATGGGTCACACGTGGCGGCACTTCGTCGTTTAGAATCTTACTACTACGAAGGCGCGAAATACTTACAATCGCTTGAAGGAATCGACTACTACGACTTTATTTGCGATGTGGTGGCTGGTTTTGACGAAAACCCTCAAGCCTTTATCGATCGCTTGAAAGCTGTGTTAGAAAGCATTTTAACAACAGACCAATTAGTGGCAACTTTTGTCGGAAGCAAAGTTGACTTCGACCACTTCAAACAAGTGTCAGAGGACTTCTTCAAGCATCTTGGAAACCACAAAGTTGAAAAACAAGCCTTCACAAACCCAGTGGAAGTGTTAAACGAAGGGTTCAAGACAGCGCAAGAAATCAACTATGTCGCAAAAGGTTATAACCAAACGCTTCTTGGTGTTCCAGTGAACGGAATGAACTTATTCTTAAAATCCGTTCTAGGACTTGATTACTTATGGAATACGGTTCGTGTTCAAGGTGGGGCATACGGCGGTATGAGTGTGATCACCGATAAAGGGGACGTCGCAGGTCTTTCTTACCGCGACCCAAATATCGTTGAAACGCTCGAACGTTATGATGGACAAGTAGAGTACTTAGAAAACTTCAACCTTTCTGAAGCTGAGTTTGAAAAGAACTTGATTGGTACATTCAGTACGATTGACCGTCCACTTTCTGCGGCTCAAAAAGGGGCAGTAGCGTTTACGCGTTACTTCACTCATTTGACGCAAGAAAAAGTGCAACAGTTCCGTGATGAAATCTTAGCGGTAACGCCTGAAAAGGTACGCGCATACGCTCCAACGATGAAAGCTATCATGGATCAAAACGCGTTTGTCGTTATCGGAAATGATACAAAGATTGAAAACCATAAAGACATCTTCAAAAACATCCGTAACTTAACAAAATAAGAGCAACCAAAAAATCCCAAGGTTCACAGCCGTGAATCTTGGGATTTATTTTTTGTAGTTTATTTATGTGGCATAACGTTTTCTTCTTGTTTCATCCACATTGGAATACTTGTCATCACTAATAAGAATAGGAATGCACTTTGTACCCAAAGGATGGCCACGTCGAAGATACCGTGAACGAAGAGTACAACGATGAACGAAACGTAAAGTCCAACGATTGGACGTTTCTTAGGATCGCGACTCATTTCTAAAAGCATGCGGACAGGTTTGAGGGTAGAAATCGCTAGAAGCAATGTTCCGATAATCCCGTAGCTTGAAATGGTATCGATATATAAACTGTGTGCATGTTCGTGGTAACGAGCGCCAATTCTTGCGAAACTATGCAAGTAGGTCAGAGGCCCTTCACCGAACCATGGATTTTGTTTAAAGAGAACCATGCCGGCATTCCAAATCGAAACGCGTTCTTCCATCGAAGAGTCGAGGGTTCCCATACGAACGCCAATGTCATTTGAGAAGAGGAACATGAGTCCCACTGCAAATGCGGCGATGCTGAGCCAGAATGCTTTCGAGTTACGAATGGTCGTGAAGAGGTAAATAATCGCTCCACAGATAATCGCTGGGAAAGCTGTTCGGTTTTGCGTGAAGCTGAGGCCGAACAGGTTAATACCAATCGCGACAGCGCCGATGAACTTCCAGAACCAACTCTTTGTGATGCTGAGTAAGTAGAAGCCAATCATAATACAGAAGCAACAAATAATGCCGTAGTAGTTCGGATTAAAGAACGTCACTTCCGCACGGTTTTGGTGCCATACTTGCATCTTTGGAGATAGGAAGGTGTAGTTAAATTTATGAACGATTTCATAGTGTTCTAAGAACGCAAATCCCGCGGCGAAAATGCTGAGGAGTAAGACCGTCTGTAGAACGATATGGAAAAAGTCCGGTGTCAATCGTCTTTGATAGTATTTAAAGAATATCGCATACATCACGAATCCAACTGAGATGACAGCGCCGATATAGTTACCGGCTACCATCGATACGATAAAGCTGAATCCGATAAACGCCAGTAAGAACGGGTGCTGTGTTAAGTCTTTGAATACTTGTTTTAATTTTCCCGTAAAGGCGAGAAGGATGATATATAAGACGAACAATGTTAGGAATAAATAGAACGGAAGGAAGCTGCTGATAATGAGTAAGTACAGCGCCAAGTCCTGATTCGAGAATCGTTTTATCTTTTCGATAATCGTAAGTAGTTTCATAATTTTCCTTTCAGGTAGTTTTTCTACCAATCATCTAATGAAATAGATATCAGCTTATTTTACCACTAAATCACGATAGAGGGCAAATAGCACGATATTGGGCGTCGTTCTTTGAAAGTTTCTGAGAACAGGCGTACAATGAAAGTAGAAATTCAGAAAGAAGGAATGAACATGAAATTAGTATTTGTTCGACATGGGCAAAGTGAATGGAATGCCCTCAATTTATTTACTGGTTGGAGCGATGTGGAATTGACGGATAAAGGGGTAGAAGAAGCCCATCATGCAGGGAAAGTACTCCGCTCATTAAACATTCAATTTGATCATGTGTATTTATCAGTTCTTAAAAGAGCCATCCACACAGGTCATATCGTCTTGTCTGAATTAAATCAAGACTATTTACCAGAAACAAAGAGCTGGCGATTAAACGAACGCCACTATGGAGCCTTGCAAGGACTCAACAAACAAGAAACACGCGAAAAATATGGCGACGAACAAGTGTTGCTTTGGAGACGTTCATACGACGTAATGCCTCCACTTCTTAGCGAGGAAGAAGCGGCTAAACAAGCGCAAGACCCACGCTACAAACATCTACAAGTGAAGGACCTTCCTCAAGGCGAAACATTGAAAACAACCTTGGACCGTGTACTTCCAATTTGGCAAGATAAGATTGCGGTGGATTTACTAGACGGCAAGAATGTGTTAGTTGTAGCGCACGGCAATTCACTTCGCAGTTTGGTGAAATACTTACTCAACCTTAGCGAAGATGAAATCTTGAAATTCGAAATTCCAACAGGAACACCGCTTGTATTTGACCTCGATGAAAACTTACAAGTGAAAGAATATCATTTTGAAAAATAAAGACGATTATTTTGAACAATAAGGAGAATGCGAATGAAGTGGGAGAAGAAACACACTTTAGAAGAGAACGTTGAATGGCGAGGGCTTCCTGAAGGGGATATGCAACCGTTCAAAGCTTACGTGAATGAAAAGACACCAGGAGTCTGCGGAACCTACGCGGCAGCTTCGTTAACAGTCCTTATGGCGAAACGCGAAGGCGTCGTGACACAATCGATGGACGAGCTTCTAAAAGGGATGGAAGCATCGATTGAATACGCATTGCCATATCGCGGAACTTTCTATTGGGACGTCCAACGCGGACTCAATAACGAGTGGAAGAAATATGGTTATAAGTCACATTTTAATTTATTTAGTGAAAAGGTCGTCCCAGGTCTTCTTGAAGACGGCGTTCCAGTTGTCGTAGGAACCACAACAGCTCTTGGTAGCCCGTATAAAAATCACTGGCTTGTCGTGTATCAATACGCTTATGACTCAACTGGCAAACTCTGGTACAAGGCATACGATAACCACGGTTCAATCACAACGATTATCCCAGCCGTCCAAACACTCTGCGCCCTCTGGCTTGAAAAGCTCTAGTCTTTGAGCACTAAGCATACAACCTAGATCACACCCAGCTCACACCCAGCTCTTATCCTGAAAAGCAGAATTAATGTTTTAGCAGGAGCACAAGGAGCGAAGAGGCCGTTATTGGCACATATTTCTATCAGAGCATTTTTAAACTCTGTCTCAAAAAATAAGTAGCACAAAATGATTACGAAGAAGCCTGGGAGTATGACAGAAGATAAAAAAGGACTCACAGTGTGAGTCCTTTTTGCTTCGTAGTCTTACCCCCGCAAGGCTGATTAGGATTAAGCAAATCATAAATGATGAAGCTTAATCCAATCAGCTACTGCGTCTACTTCATATAAACTTTTCTTTATTAAAAATTCGACCAAAGAGTACAGTGTTAATTCTTTGCAGTAATCATTTTTTCTGTGCCTAAATTTATTCCATGAGCAGGGTTTAAGACAAAAGCAAAAGTGCTCTGATAGAATGAGTGTGACGAAATAACGGAGGATGAGCGTATGAAGGAATTTGATATGATTTCAATCGGTGGCGGTAGTGGCGGTATTGCCACAGCAAACCGTGCAGCCATGCATGGTGCCCGCGTAGCCGTAGTAGAAGGAAACTTACTTGGAGGAACCTGTGTAAATATCGGCTGTGTTCCCTAAGAAAAATTATGTGGTTTGAGCGCAAATTGCAGAAGCGATTCACGCCTATGGTCCAGACTATGGATTTACTGCAGAAAATGTAACGTTTGATTTTGCGACACTCAAGAAAAACCGTGAAGCTTATATCGACCGTTCACGTAACTCTTATAATGGAACATTTGAACGAAACAACGTAACCGTGATTAAAGGATACGCGCGCTTTGTCGATGCCCACACGATTGAAGTGAATGGGGAACAGTACCGCGCGAACCATATTGTGATTGCGACAGGGGCTAAACCAGCGATTCCAAAAGTGGAAGGAAAGAACTTGGAGGCACTTCTGACGATGTGTTTGCATGGGATGAGTTGCCACAATCAGTAGCCATCTTAGGTGCTGGATATATTGCCGTAGAACTTGCGGGTGTTTTACATGCATTAGGCGTGAAGACAGACCTATTCGTTCGCCGCGATCGTCCACTTCGTAACTTCGACCATTCGATTATTGAAGTTCTTGTTGCGGAAATGGAAAAATCAGGACCAACATTGCATACAAATAAAGTGCCACAAAAATTGGTTCAACTTGAAAATGGAAGTGTAGAAATTCATTTCGAAGATGGAACAAGTTTTGCTGCTGAAAAAGTGATTTGGGCAACAGGACGCGTGCCTCATACAGAAGGATTAAACCTTGAAGCAGCAGGAGTGGAATTAACAGAACGCGGATTTATCAAAGTCAACGAATTCCAAGAAACGACAGCTGAAGGGGTATACGCTTTAGGTGACGTTTCTGGTGAAAAAGAATTGACGCCAGTAGCGATTAAAGCAGGACGCACACTAGCAGAACGTTTATTTAACGGACAAACAAACGCGAAGATGGACTACACAACGATTCCAACCGTCGTGTTCTCACACCCAGCCATTGGAACTGTGGGGCTTACAGAAGAACAAGCCGTGAAAGAGTATGGCGAGGAAAATGTGAAGGCATACTTATCAACGTTTGCTGGAATGTATTCAGCCGTGACAAGCCATCGCCAACAAGCACGCTTCAAACTGATCACAGCAGGAGCTGACGAAAAAGTAGTCGGACTCCACGGGATTGGATATGGCGTTGATGAAATGATTCAAGGCTTTGCCGTAGCGATTAAAATGGGCGCAACCAAAGCCGACTTCGATGCAACAGTAGCGATTCACCCAACAGGATCAGAGGAATTTGTGACGATGCGCTAACAGCTTGGCTGGCATAAAAACAGAAGCACAAAAATACCCTAGATGACCATCATCTAGGGTATTTCGTTTTATTTATGCGGCCGGCGGGACTTGAACCCGCACAGGTATACACCCACTGCCCCCTCAAGACAGCGCGTCTGCCATTCCGCCACGACCGCAGAACTATTTCAGTTTAACAAATGTTTAGTGGAATTTCAATCTAAAAGGATTAATTTTCCACGACATTTTCCACATACATAGCGAGTAGTGTTCATCTTGCGCATTCTAGGGTAGCGGTGATGACACGCTGTACATTCGTAAATGAAATTTGGATCCTTCATTCGTTCGACAAATCGACTTCCACCTACCTGATGAAGCAGGCGTTTGAAGTCCTGGTCACGGTGACGATAGCCGCCACCTGTTTGATGCAAGTGGTAATGGCAGAGTTCATGTTTAATGACGCCAATCAAAAGCTTCTAGCCCCAGATTCTGTTCTACAAGGGATTAATCTCGATATTCCCTGTCTTCAATAGATAGCGACCACCGCTGGAACGCAGGCGTTTGTTATAACTAATTTGATGCGTGAATTCGCGGTGAAAAGATGTGCGCGAAATCTCCTCGGTTAATTGTTGTAATTCGTGTTCGTTCATAATGACCTCCGACCTTAGTGTAACACGCTTTGCCCCTTTAGAAAACAAGATAAACTTTGACCTTTTCGCACCAGAAAGGTAAAATAGGAAGGTATAAGATTTTTCAATCTGGAGGAAACAAAATGAAAATTGTTGTTGTCGGTGGGGGGAAAGTCGGCGAAGTGATTTGCCAGGAGCTCTCAACGGAAGAAAATGACATTGTATTGATTGATAAAAACCAAGATTTAATCGATCGACTATTAAATAAATTCGATATTATGGGGATTTGCGGAAATGGTGCTAGCTACGATATTCTTGTAGAAGCAGGGTAGAAAAACTGTGACATCTTTTATTTCTGTAACAGAAATGGACGAAATTAATATTATTGCGTCTATTTTAGCGAAGAAAATTGGTGCGGAATACACGGTTGCGCGTGTTCGTAATCCTGAGTATTCACAACAACTACAACTCGTTCGTGAAAGTCTAGGGATTTCATTGCTGATTAACCCAGAGCTTTCTACGGCTCGTGATATCGCCAATAACTTTAATTATCCTTCTGCATTAAGTGTAGAAAATTTCGTTGGGAATCGTGTAAGTTTACTCGAATTAGAAATCAACGAAGGTTCCGCTCTTGCAGGATTGACTCTAAAAGAAGTGCGTAATCGATTTGAATCTATCTTAATCTGTGTGATTCACCGTAATGATCAAAGCTTCATTCCAGATGGGGATTCAACACTTGAAGAAGGAGACCATGTATTTATTACAGGGGCGTATCCAGACCTTCGCAATTTCTTAAAATTAACAGGTCAAGAAACGAAGAGTGTGTCTTCTGCTACGATTGTCGGTGGTGGACGTATTACTTATTACTTACTCAATATGTTGAAACAAACAAAAATCAACACCAAAGTCATCGAAGTCAATGAAGAACGCTGTGAAACTTTAAGCTATGCGTTCCCACATTCAACCATCATTCATGCCGATGGAACAGACCACGATGTATTAGAAGAACAACGTATTACAGAATATGATGTGTTTGTATCGATGACAGGGATTGACGAAGAAAACTTAATTCTTTCAGCGTATGCGAAACAACAAGGCGTACCAAAGATTATTACGAAGATGAGCCGTCCAGCACTTCTTAAAGTGTTTAAAGGCTTCGATAATCAATCCATCGTGACACCAAAACGTATTGTTGCCAACGAAATTATCCAATTCGTGCGTTCACGTTCGAATACTCAAGGATCAAATGTCGAAGCGTTATACCGTTTAGCGGATAATCAAGTTGAAGCGTTGCAATTCCGTGTTCAAAAGAATAGTGCGATTTGTGGCATTCCTTTATCAGAACTAAAGACAAAATCAAACCTCTTGATTGCGTTTATCGTTCGTGGAGAAAAACTCATTTATCCAGCCGGTAGTGATACGATTGAACCATTTGATAAGGTAATCGTCGTTACAACGGAAAAAGACTTTGATGACATTAACGACATTTTGGAATAGAGGTGTCTGAATGAATATCAAAACAGTTCGCTATTTCGTGGGAAAAATGCTTCAAGTTGAAGCGGCGCTCTTAGTCTTACCACTGATTATTAGCTTTATCTATCAAGAGTCATTGACTCAAAAACTGGCTTATGCCGGAACAATTCTGTTACTAATGGTAATTGGGCTTCTCTTAAGCTTTAAAAAGCCAGAGCCACTAAAAATCATGGCGCGTGACGGGGTCGTAACCGTAGCCTTAAGCTGGATTTTACTCTCGTTCTTTGGTGGGTTGCCATTTGTTTTCACAGGAGAAATTCCAAATGTAGTGGATGCCTTCTTTGAAACGGCGAGTGGATTAACGACCACTGGTTCAAGTATTATTCCAGACCTTTCAGTACTCGCACATTCTTCATTATTTTTGGAGAAGCTTCACCACTTAGTGGGTGGGATGGGGGTACTAGTATTTGCACTTGCGATTCTTCCGAGTCATGGGTCTGAATCCGTGCAGCTGATGCGTGCGGAAGTTCCAGGCCCTGTGTTTGGAAAACTCGTATCGAAATTAGCGCATACGGCGCAGATCTTATATATGATTTACTTAGCGATGACAGCCGTATTAATCATCATTTTAGTCGTCTTCAAGCACCGCTCTTGATTCCATGCTACTAGCTTTTTGGTACAGCAGGGACAGGTGGATTTGGGATTAACAATGCCGGATTTAGTATTTACGCTAATCCAGCTGCCGTTGAATGGATTATCGGGGTAGGGATGATGCTCTTTGGAATCAACTTTAACTTGTATTATTTCGTTCTTCTAGGTGCTGTGAAAGACGTGATTAAAGACGAAGAAATGCGTACGTATGTCGGAATCGTCCTCAGCTTTACAATGATTATTTTCATCGTATTGTCGATTACACAATCTGCTTTAGGCGTTCCAATTCGTAGCGTGTTCTTCACGGTATCGTCGATTATTACAACAACCGGATACTCAACCGTCGACTTTGGACTCTGGGGCTTGTTCCCACATGTGCTCCTGTTACTACTAATGTTTATCGGAGGATGTGCAGGGTCAACAGCCGGGGGGATTAAAGTCTCTCGTGTTATCGTGTACTTCAAGAGTGCCATTGCCGAATTAAAACGTATGGGCCAACCTCGTCGTGTGTTTGTACCAACGATGAATGGAAAACCAATCGATAATAAGATGGAGAAGAGTATCGCCAACTACTTAATCGTGTATGTGTTGGTCTTTCTATGCTTATTACTCTGCGTTTCCTTTGAAGCGGGCGATTTTACAACAGCCTTCTCCAGTGTGGCCGCAACCTTTAACAACATTGGGCCAGGGCTTGGTCAAGTAGGGCCTACAAGCAACTTCTCAATGTATTCAGATTTCAATACATTTATGCTTGCGATTGGGATGATTGCCGGACGTTTGGAAATTTATCCAATCATCATGCTTTTCTCACCAACAACCATGAAGGCATTTGCGCGTAGACGTTAACCAATTCTTAAACAAATAGATAAAGAACTTTAAGGAAAGAACACTTTTTTCTTAAAGTTCTTTTTGTATACTAGACTTGTAACGAATGAGTTACGATTGAAAACAAAGGAGGTTCATTCATGAAAAAATGGGTGAAGGCAACCGCAGTCGTCCTTGCATTGATGGGTTTATCCATGAAGAATGCATATGCTATTGATACAACGACCGTTAATGAAAAATGGGGAAAACCAACCGTGGTTTATGGTGGTGGACTCAGCGAGGCGCAAATTCAGCAAACTTCTCAATTATTAGGCATTAAAGATCCAAATACCGTATTAACGGAAACAGCAACCGGACAAGATTTAATTAAATATCTTGGAAGTGGTGACGGGAATACGTCTGTCATGATTTCGTCTGTGATGGTGCAAAAGACAGACAAGGGCACAGGAGTGAAGGTGAAAATCAAGACACCTGAAAACATTACGCTGGTAACACCTGAGCAATACGCCAATGCGGCGATTACGGCTGGTGTAACGGATGCGGAAATTGAAGTGGCAGCCATATCAAAAGTAACAGGTGAATCAGCCTTAACAGGGGTGTATAAAGCCTTCGAAGCCAACGGAGTACAACTGGATGCCAAACGTACCGAAGTGGCGCAACAAGAGTTAGAAGTAACGAATAAAATCGCGCAAGAAAATGCGAACGCTAAAGGTTTCGATTCTTCAAAACTCGATAAAGCGATGATTGAAATCAAGAAAGAACTTGCAGAACTCAAACAAAAGCAAGGACAATTAGCGACAAAAGAAGATATCGAACGCATTATTAACGAGGCCTTGAAGAACAACTCGTTACAAAATGTGATTTCTCAAGACCAAATTAATGCACTAGTCGCTTTTGCGCAAAACTACCAAAACACAAGTGCGATTGATTCCAAACAAGTATTAGAGCAATTAAATAGCTTGTCAAAATCAGTCAGCGAAAAGATTAACAGCTTAGTCGAACAAGCCAAAAACGAAGGATGGCTCGATAAGATCGCTCATTCTTCCAATCGATTTTTTTGATGCCATCAAAAATCTCTTCTCACAAAACTAAAGAGTGAATCGTAAGCATGGAACAAATTTGTTTCATGCTTTTTTAGTGCTCGAAATGGCACTCGATGTAAAAGGAGATATGGTATAATGGAGGTAAGAAAATAGAATATATAGAGGAGGGGTCATGATGGCATCCAAGTATAGACAGTTACTGGTGTACGTTGTTGTTGCTGGACTCTATTATTTAATCCCTGTTTTTCTGATTCAAGATACAGGAAGTGCAATGTTCTTACTATTGATTGGAATTCCGTTCATCGTCTTTGTTGCTTCGATGCTGTTTTCGGTAAAGTTTGGATATTATTGGTATTTCCCGATTGTGATAGGTCTCTTATGGATTCCGAATCTCTTTTTACTAAATGACTCTGCGGCCATTTATATTCTGATGTATGCAGTTGTCAGTCTCATAGGACAACTCATTGGATTGCTATTCAAAAAATAGTTAAAAAATAACCCTGACCGTCGCTGGTCAGGTTTTTCTGTTTGTATTTTAGAATACGATTAGATACAACAAATTTATTTTACATTTTTTGGATAGAACATTCTTAGACGATAATATGAACTATTCTGTTGACTGTTATTTTTTTAGAGTGTGTAAAATTTACATATGCTATTAAAAGAGAAGTTTCTTTCAGAAAAAGCAAAAATAGTGGAGGTATGCAAATTGAGAAGTACAAATATAAAGAAGAAATTTAATAAGTTTAGTGTTCTATTGAATGTGGTATTAATAGCTATTATTTTTGTTGGAGTGGCATTTTTCTTACCTAAGGAACAAAAATCAGAAGTCAAATCGTCAATTAATATCGAAAGTATTGAAAAAGTGAATGAAGTTGTATTTTTGAATGCGGGAGTTAATGAAATTATTACTGAAACAAAAAAACAACCCAAGTTTTTTGGGTTTGATGTGCCGTTTCTCTAGAAAAAAACAGCATTAGTAATCTTAAATTATACAGCTAAATTTGGAATTAAAAGTAGTGTAAAGGTTGAACAAATAGGTGAAAAAGAATATAAGGTTATCGTTCCAAAAATTTGAAGTAATTGGTGTTGAACTTTCAAAAGATAATCCTTACAATTTGTATGATAATCATGGAGAGTTGTTAAGTGGAACTACAGAAGATGTTGATACTGGTAAATTGGTCACTAACCAACTTTCTAGTGATAAACAAGCAGAGTATTTAGATAAGTTTAAGAGTGAAATTAAAGAATCTGCAATTAATTATTATAAAACATTATTTTCATCAATGGATTCTGAAGCAAAGGTAACTGTAGAATTCTCAGAATAATTCTTTCAAATAAAATTTTTAGAACAAATAACCCTGACCAGCGATGGTCAGGGTTTTCTTTTTGTATTTTAGAATAAGATTAAGAGTAAGCTGATTGTGATAATCAGTTGTACGACTAAACCAATGAGTGATAAGTAAATTGGATCGATCGTTGATTCAGTGGCGCTCTTAAACATTGATGACGTAAATGTCACGATGTAAAGTAGGATGTGCGCGAAGAATACGATCAAGATTCCAACGAATAACCATACTGGACTGATAAATGTCATCACTGTCGCAACGGCTAGTAACACAATCGCTAAAACGTTCATTCCTTCGTATTGTGTCAACCAGTAGTTAAATACGTGTTGACGTTTTTGGAAGACATGTTTCAATCCATACGATACGCTTGGAAATCCAAGGTAGAACACCGCGTAGAAGAGGATGAAGCGAATGAACATCCAAATGTAATTAGGTGTGCTTGTTAAACTTGGTAAGATTGAAATGTCGGCAAATAATTGGTATTGACCAATGAGTGAATGAATCAAGTGAGTCGTTACGAATGCGGACATCACTGTCGCAAGGATAATCAATGCATATCCGTAAGTACGGCTATATTGACGCTTACGTGAGTAATGATTTGTCGGTTGGACTAAACGTTCTCCAAAGAAAGTGAAGAAGCGTTTGAATTTCTTCCACGCACCAGCATAAGCTAGGCGATTATTCTTCACACGGTTTTCTTGAGAGCTGCGGTTATTATCTTCTTCTGGAATACTTGTTTCTACTTTCGTTGTAAACGATGGAGTAGGTTCGTTATTTTCGTCTAAAAGGTCTGTTTGAACGCCTTCGTTTGGTTCAATTGACACCGGTTGTGATAGTTCATCTTGAACTGTTCCACAGTAAGGGCAGAGTGTTTCTTGTTCGTCAATCATCTCATGACAGAATGGACATTGTTTCATGAATCTTCCTCTTTCTATGTCTAATAATTTTCATTGCTATTGTATCATAATTTTACTATAAAAAAAGACTAGGAACTCCTAGTCTTAGCGTGGCATCTTTTCAGATGAGTAGGTCGTGTTCACATCACGAACTACAAACAGCTACATCCGGTAGTGTGCCTAAGCACGCCTGTTCCACATAACTCGCAGTCTCTTATGTACTGCGTGTCGCCTCATCGCATAGAACATATTATAGCAGAGGGTGTGTGGAATGTCATGTATGAACTATTTTTCGCGGATTACTTCGATTTTGTAGCCATCTAAGTCTTTTACGAAATAGTAGTTTGCAGGATGTCCTGGTAAACCTTTTAATTCTGTAACGTCGTAGCCTTTAGCAACGTGTTCAGCGTGAAGTCCTTCTAAGTCTTTTGCGCTAATTGCGATATGACCATATCCGTCGCCGATTTCGTAAGGGCCGTGGCCGTAGTTATATGTTAATTCTAATTCATAATCGTCACCTTCGAATGCTAAGTAAGCGATCGTGAATTTGTGTTCTGGGAAATCTTTTCTGTGAGTTTCTTTAAAACCAAATGCTTCTTCGTAGAAACGAATGCTTTCTTCTAGATTTTGAACACGGACACAAGTATGCAACATTTTTTTGACATGATGTGACCTCCTTAATTTATTTTCCTTAAGCCTAACAAACTCTACAAATAAATACAAGTTTTCAAGACTGTTTTCTTTTTGCGGACAAATGTATTCGATTAGTGGAAATATGTTGCGTTCTTTTCATTAATTTGGTAGTCTAGTACCATTGAAAAAATAAGGAAGTGTCATATGAAAGTAATTAAATTTGGTGGAAGCTCTTTAGCCAATGCCACACAATTAAGAAAGGTCTTTAATATCGTCAAAGCTGATGAAAAACGTAAAATCGTGGTGGTTTCAGCCCCAGGGAAGCGCACATCAGACGATGAAAAAGTAACAGACCTTCTCATCCAATTAGCAACTTCTCATATTGAAGGGAATTATGATGAAGAAGTTTTAAAGAAAATCTTAGTGCGTTATAAAGAAATTTGTGACGAATTGGAATTAAAACGAGAAGTATTCGAACTCGTTCGTATCCATTTTGCAAACTTAAAAGAAAGAAACGACTTAGCTTCGGACTATTTAATGGATGCGTATAAAGCAAGCGGTGAAGACTTAAACGCACGCTTAATTGCGTCATACTTTAACCAAGAAGGTCTTGCGGCTAAATACGTGGGACCACGCGAAGCCAAACTATGGGTGAGCGACACTCCAGGGGAAGCACGTGTCTAGAAGAAAGCTACCACGAATTAGAGTACTTACAATTAACCAATGAAGTGATTGTATTCCCAGGATTCTACGGGGTGACAAAAGAAGGGAATGTCGTGACATTCTCACGTGGTGGATCAGATATTACAGGTTCGATTTTAGCCAATGCCGTCAACGCAGAAGAGTACGAGAACTTCACAGACGTAGATGCCATTTATGTAGCGAGTCCAAAAATCGTGCATAAACCACTGGCCATCGATGTGTTATCTTATACAGAAATGCGTGAGTTATCTTATGCAGGATTCTCAGTATTCCACACAGAAGCGCTTCTTCCTTCAATCAAAAAAGGTATTCCAGTGCACGTATGCAATACGAATAACCCTGAAGCAAGCGGAACTTACATTATGAAAGGGAAGGTGACTTCTCCAAATGTTATTTCCGGGATTGCAAGTTCGCCAGGGTTCGTAAGTATTTACGTGAAGAAATATTTGATGAACCATGAGATTGGGTTCCTTCGTAAATTATTGACAATTTTTGAAGAAGAAGGCATTTCCATCGAACATATTCCAACAGGGATTGATGATGCGACAATTATTATCCGTGGGGAAGATGCAACTGACGAGCAACTCGACGGTATCGTAGAACGTTTCTATGCGGAATTAGATGTGGATGATGCGCATTATATGCGTGGTCTCTGCCTGATTATGTTAGTAGGGGAAGGGATGGTCAACATGGTCGGTACAACGGCTCGTGTGGCTTCAACGCTTGCTCGTACTCAAATCAATATCGAATTATATAACCAAGGGGTATCTGAGGTTTCAATGATGTTTGGTATTTTAGACCAATACGAAAAGAAAGCCATCCGTGCGTTATATGATGAGTTTTTTGGTGAAACGAAAGAATATAAAGTGGTGGAATAATTTTCCAACAGTTTAAACGAAAATAGTAACGGTTGTAATTAGCCGATAGGAAGAGTAGAATATCCAATATATTCTGCTCTTTTTATTTTGGGCACATTATTTTTGATTAGGACAGGAGGGACGAAGATGATTCGTTTCTTATTTAAGGACTCGATTCCGAAAAGAATTGCATCCAGTTTTGCGATTGTGATTTTGGTGGGGTCATTCCTGTTAAACTTACCGATTTCGCAAATTGCGACATCAAAGGCTTCGTATTTTGACCACTTGTTTACAACTGTATCGATGGTATGTGTTACAGGACTTTCGACGCAACCAGTAGCCGAGACGTACAATACTTTTGGACAAGTGATTTGTATGATTTTAATGCAAATCGGTGGATTAGGATTAATGAGTATTATTGCCTTTTTCCTCTATGATGCTGGGAAGAAGATGTCATTAGTCGATAAATTAGCCTTGCAAGATAGTTTGAACCGTGAGGATGGCCAAGATTTCAAAAAGTATTTAAAAACGATTTTTAAATATACATTCTTTATTGAATTTATTGCAGCGGTTATTTTATCCTTCCGCTTTGTTCCAGAACTAGGAACAGCAAAGGGAATTTTCACTGCATTCTTCTTTGCAATTTCTGCATTTTGTAATGCAGGTTTTGATAATTTAGGCTCTAATAGTCTGATTAACTATGCAACTGATCCATTTTTGACATTAGTGGTTGCAGCTCTCATTATTCTTGGGGGAATCGGGTTTTCCGTTTGGTTTGATTTCAAACGAAGCTACCTTGAAATGAGAAAATCGACCAAGAGTAAAAAGCGCAAATCATTTTACAGACGTTTGCAGTATCATACGAAGATTGTCCTTTGGTTGACGGGGATTATTTTACTTGGTGGAACGGTGTTAACGATGCTCACCGAATGGAATAACCCAAATACGATTGGAAATCTATCTTTCTTCGATAAGGTACTCGTGAGCTTCTTTCAAACTGTAACGATGAGAACCGCTGGATTTGCGACAATTGATTATACGAATGCACATCCAACGAGTATTCTTCTTTATTGTATTCAAATGCTGATTGGAGGATCTCCTGGCGGGACGGCCGGTGGGGTGAAGACGACAACCTTCTTAGTGGTTCTCTTATTCATTCGCTCAGAAGTGTACGATGAGGGAATGATTCATTTTAGACACCATAGTATTTCGCAAGAGATGGCCAGAAAAGCGTTAACGATTTTTATCGTGTTTACAACACTTATTTTAGGTAGTGTGTTCTTACTCAGTTTAACGGACCCAGATGCGCCACTTTTATATACCTTATTTGAAACGATCTCAGCGGTATGTACAGTAGGGGTAACGGCGAATTTAACACCAACCTTATCCTTCCTAGGAAAGATTATTATTATGTTGTTGATGTTTATTGGCCGTATCGGACCATTAACCGTTCTATTAAGTTTCTCAAACAGAAAGAACAAAGCGCTCGACATGAAGTATGCGAAAGCACCATTATTAATTGGATAGAAAGTAGGAATTGTGATGAGAAAAACAGTTGGTATTTTAGGACTAGGTGTGTTTGGGATGACGATTGCCAAACAGCTTAGTGAATATGATTGCGACATTATTGCCGTTGACCGTGATGAAGTGAACGTGAATCGTATCGAACCGCTTGTAACAAAGGCCGTGATTGGCGATGTTACAGACGAAGATGTCTTAAAAGAAATCGGAATTGGCGATTGCGATACAGTAGTGGTAGCTACAGGTTCTAGTTTAGAAGCGAGTATTCTAGCCGTGATGCATTGTACGCGTCTTGGGGTTCCAGAAATTATCGCTAAAGCAAAAAGCCGTACGACGACTGAAATCTTAACGAAGATGGGTGCGCAACGTGTCGTGAACCCAGAAAAAGAAACTGGAATTCGTCTCGTGAAGAATATCCTTCACCATAAATTGGCTGAAGTGATTGCACTCGATGGCAATATTTCACTTGTGGAATTTTATCCTCCAAAATCATGGGTTGGAAAACAACTTAGTGATTTAGACTTACGTAAAGATTATGATTTAAACTTAATCGGATATCGTGAAGGAAAGGATGAATCTTTAAATACAAAAGTGTTTGCGGATTTCCTTATTCGTGAAGATGTTGTTCTTGTAGCGATTATCGGCACTGATAGCTTAGATAAAGCCACATTCTTAGAAGATTAATAGAAGAGACCAGATGAATCAAAAAGGGTTCATTTGGTCTCTTTTTTGTGTAAAAATGGGTTTAAACCCTTTCAAAAGCATCCATTTCATAGTACACTAGGACTATCAACTTTTTAGAAAGTAGGGATTATAATGGCCAATAAAAAACCATTAAGACGTGAAGAAGTTCCAGTAGAATTAACTTGGGATCTTTCCGCAATTTACGAATCTAACGAAGGATTTGAAAAGGATTTAGAATTTGTAAAATCACAAATTCCAGCAGTTGCCGCTGCAAAAGATACAGCACTTAAAGACGGGGAATCATTATTAGCATTCTTAAATCTTTTAAACGTAGTAGATGATAAGATTGAAACAGCTTATGTTTACTCACATTTAAAAGCTGACCAAGATACTTCAAATAACGAAAACCAAGTCTTAAACCAACGTGCGTTCTCAACATACATCGAATTCTCAGGTGCTTCAGCATGGTTTGCCCCAGCAATTTTAGCATTATCTGATGAAGAGTTTGAAGAGTATTTCAAACAAGAACCAGGACTAGAAGACTTCCGTGTCTTATTAGAAACAGCGCGTATTAAAAAAGGACACGTGCTTTCAGATAAAGAAGAAGCTTTATTATCAAAAGCTAGTGAAGTGTTCCAAGGCGCAAGCAAAACGTTCAACTTATTGAACAACGCTGACATCAAGTTTGACGAAATCACAACTGAAGATGGCGAAAAAGTTGAATTGACAAACGGAAACTACTCAGTATATATCGAATCTAAAAACCAAGATGTTCGTAAGGAAGCATTCGAAACATTGTACAAACCTTACATCAACTTGAAAAATACATTCGCAAGCACACTTGGTACAGAAGTGAAAGGACACAACTTCAGCGCTTTAGTTCATAACTATGACTCAGCTCGCCAAGCAGCACTTGCTTCAAACCAAGTTCCTGAAGAAGTGTACGATGCTTTAGTGGAAGTGGTGAACGAAAAATTACCATTATTACACCGTTACACTGCATTACAACAAAAAGCATTAGGCTTAGATGAATTGCATATGTATGATTTATACGTACCAATCACAGGAGACGCTCCAATTAAATACAACTACCAAGAAGCATCACTAGCAAGTGTGGAAGCCTTGAAACCTCTTGGCGAAGAGTACCACGAAATCTTGAAGAAAGCTTACGACGAACGTTGGATCGACGTTGCTGAAAACATCGGTAAACGCAGCGGTGGATATTCAAGTGGAGCATACTCAACAGCACCATACATCCTATTGAACTGGCATGATGAATTATCAAACTTCTTCACATTAGTTCACGAGTTAGGACATAGTGCACACAGCTACTTCACTCGTAATACTCAACCAAAACAATACGGAGATTACTCAATCTTCTTAGCAGAAATTGCTTCTACAACAAACGAAAACATCTTAACAGATTACTTGTTGAAGAAACATACAGATAAAGAAGCGCAAAAATACATCTTAAACAACTATTTACACCGCTTCAAATCAACAATCTTCCGTCAAACACAATTTGCGGAATTCGAACATAAGATTCACGTAATGGACCAAGAAGGCCAACCATTAACACAAGAATCAATCGCAAAAGTGTATGGTGAAATTAACGCGAAATACTATGCAAATGTCATCCAAGATGAACAAATCGCATACGAATGGGCACGTATCCCTCACTTCTACATGAACTATTACGTATTCCAATACGCAACTGGTATGGCTGCAGCAACTGCTTTATCAGATAAAATCTTACATGGTACTCCAGAAGATTTAGAAGCTTACTTAAACTACTTACGTGCAGGACGCAGCGACGCTCCAATCGAAGTAATGAAAAAAGCTGGCGTAGACATGACGAAGAAAGACTACTTATACGACGCATTCGACGTATTCGAAAAACGCTTAGCACAACTTGAGGCTTTAATGAGTGAATAACTAAACAAACTCCGAGAGTTCTTACTCTCGGAGTTGTTTTGTTATATAGGGTAAATAAAGAAAACTCCTCCAACTGGAGGAGTTTGTTTCGTTTAACGAGTCATATTCACGACTTTTGCTAAGTTATGGCGTGAGCGAACTTCTACAAGTCGTTTAACTTCTGGGCATTCAGGAAGAGGCTCACCATTACAAATTTCACTAATGGTATCCGCCGTAATACTGTTGGCCAGTAAGATTCCATAAGAATGATTTGAATTATCGAAGATGACAAGAGAAGGAGTGTGCGTTACATTCATCTCTTGGGCGATTTGTAAGTCGCGGTCGTATGCTGTTTTCACAGCAGCACTTGCTTTATCTTCGTAAAACATTTTCTTATCAATTTCAATATTATCTAAAATTTCATCTAATAACTCTTTGCTATAGTTACGATTGTGATGATGAATTTGGTGTTGCAATTCAAATAAGAATTGACGACCTGGACGTTTTCCTTGTAAGAGGGCAGCTTTATAAGAAAGAGCCGCATCATAAATTCTAGTATAGATTTCGTTTTCTAAATCTAAATCCGTTTCATCTAACTTTTTGGTTTTTTTCATATATTGATCAACCGTTTGTAAATTATGAAACGTTACGAATTGGTAATGTACCTTAAACTCAGAATTACGAACAAATTTTAATAGTTCATTTTCACAGCGATAACAATATGATCCCAATGGATTCACGAATAAATATAATTCGAAAATCTTTTCGTGTGAAGTGCGTTCTGATAGATTCTTTGTTTTTGAAGTACTCAAAATCCTACACCCCTGTTCCCTAACTAACTTTGTAACATCATTGTAACATAGTTCGTTGAAATGTCAGAATAATTTGCACAACGCGTGACGTTTGTACTCATCTCGTGGACAATGCACGTTTAATTTTACTTTCTGCTTGGCGTCTTAAGATATTATATTTGGCTAAAATACCTAAGAATACGGGTTCACCGAGTTCGAGACTACGGACTTCCATTTCCATCTCAAAGTCGACTTTGCCGTTATAGTGACTCTCGTCTAGAACAAGCCATTCATTCTCAGAGAGGGCACCTTCTAAGCGATGCGTGGTAAGAAGGGCTGTTTGATTCACGGTTTGAATTGTAATTCCATTATCTTCCAATGCCTCCTGAAGCGAAGTGGGAAGCGTGAATTGTTTGTTATGATTATATGCATTCAGAATATCTACCGGAAGAACTTCGGTATACTCAAGCACCTCTAAGCTACTTTGAGGAATCTTTAGTGTGATTTCACCGGTTTCTTTTCCTTCGACGATGCGAATGCGAAGCGCCATTTTATGTTCTTGGAGGAGACCTTCATAGTCGTAGTAGCTATTGGTCTGCGTAACGTCTTTTGTAAAGACTTCTTTATAGTCGTTTACGAGTGCGTCGTATTGTTCTTTTGTCAGTAAGTTTTTAAACTCTTTTTCGATTTCTGGCATATTCATTTCTCCTTTAGTGTTCTATTGTAGCTCATTTTATTACAGATTTGAAAAAAATCGCCTTAATTTGTCATGATTCCTGATAAAATATGGTATGATAGAGAACGGAAATGAAAAAAAGTAGGTGAAAATATGGAAACATGGGAAACACCCTTAGTAGAAGACTGGGAAGCCTTTCTAGCTCCGTATTATCAAGCAATAGAGGAATTAAAAATTAAATTAAAGGGAATTAGACGTCAGTATCGTCAGGAAGGAAAGCATGCACCGATTGAATTTATCACGGGCCGTGTAAAGACTCCAGAGAGTATTCTAGAAAAGATGCAAGTTCGTAATATTCCTAGAGAAGACTTCCTTGAAGGCGTACAAGATATTGCAGGGCTTCGCATTATGTGTCAGTTCGTCGATGATATTTATGAAGTGGTTCGCCTGATTCGTCAGCGTAATGACTTTGATATCGTAATCGAACGTGACTATATTCAAAATAAAAAAGCGAGTGGCTATCGTTCGTACCATATCGTATTGGAATATCCAGTGCAACGAATCGAAGGAGAAACAAAGATTCTTGTGGAAATTCAAATTCGTACACTTGCGATGAATTTCTGGGCAACGATTGAACACTCATTGAACTATAAATATAAAGGGGAATTCCCTGATACGATTCATGAGCGTTTGGAACGTGCAGCAGAAGCGGCGTTCTTGCTTGATGAAGAGATGTCTCAAATACGAGAAGAGATTCAAGAAGCGCAATATATTTTTGCGATTAATAAAGAAAATCAACGTAAACGAAAGAAACGGAGGGAATCATGATGAAAGTCGGTTTATTCGGAAATCAAACAGAAAAAACAAAAGAAGTCATGAATACCTTCGACCGCTTATGCCAAGAAGGCTGTTTTGTGCGTGATGATGAGCATCCTGATGTGGTGATTACAGTTGGTGGAGATGGAACGCTTTTAGGCGCCTTTCACCGTTACCGCAATCAACTAGATAGCATTCGTTTTGTGGCCATCCATACGGGTCACTTAGGGTTCTATACAGATTGGCGTAACTTCGAAGTGGATCAATTAATCGAGTCATTGAAACAAGACAAGGGCGAGCGTGTGAGCTATCCATTACTCGATGTGAATGTGAAATTTAAGAGCGGAGATGTTGTTCGCTATGCAGCCTTGAATGAGGCGACATTGCGTAAAGTAAATGGCACGCTTTTATGCGAAGTGTATATTAATGGCGAGTTGTTCGAAAACTTCCGTGGAGATGGGCTTTGTGTGGCGACACCAACTGGGTCAACTGGTCTAAGCAAATCTCTAGGGGGAGCCGTTGTTCATCCGCGTGCAGAAGTGATGCAGATGACTGAAATGGCGTCGATTAATAATCGTGTGTATCGTACACTTAGTTCGCCAATGATTTTTGCTAAAGATAATGTCTTAACACTACGTCCTGAAAGTAAAGAGGGCATGGTGATGGCGATTGACCATTTAACCTATGATGCCAATGAGATTGAAGAAATTCAATTACAAATTAGTGGGGAGCGCATTTCATTTGCGGCGTACCGTCATACACCATTCTGGGATCGTGTGGGAAGATGCGTTTATCGGTTCGCGTGAAGTGAACTGTCGTGGAAATGAGGAAGTCCGTTGATTTTAACGTGGAATTACCCATACGAGTATCCGATGATGATGCGGTCTTTCTTGCAAGAAGTCGGGATTTCCAGAACCTTTCTTGCCCATGTAAAAACGCATGGAGACCTTCTTGTTAATGGGCGTCATGAGATTGTCTTAAAGACACTTCAGCCTGGCGATGTGCTAACGATGGTGATTCCACCGTCTGGAGAACATGAGACCGTGATTCCAAGTGAAGTACCGATTGATATTTTGTATGAGGATGATTATTTACTCATTATCAATAAGCCTGTAGGGACGGCTTCGATTCCGTCGAAGTTGCATCCAGACCATTCCATGGCGAATCGTGTCAAAGGGTATTATAAGCGTCGAGGCTATGCAGACCAAATTACCCATGTGGTAACGCGACTTGACCGTGATACAACTGGAGTGATGATGTTTGCCAAGCACCGCGTTGTACATGCATGGATGGACCAAGCCTTACGAGATAAGACCATTCAGAAGAAGTATTTAGCGATTGTGCATGATACAGTCGCGCTAGAAGAGCATGGCATGATTGATGCACCGATTGGTCGACATGAAGGGTCGATTATTAATCGTTGTGTATCAGAAGATGGGAAACCATCGCTAACTGAATATTGGAAAAAAGAAACGCTTGTTGGAGCGGACCTTGTCGAGATTTTATTACATACTGGGCGCACGCACCAGATTCGTGTTCATTTCTCATGGCTAGGCGCACCGCTTGTGGGAGATGATTTATATGGTGGGGTAAAAGACGAGATTTTAGACCGTCAAGCCTTGCACTGTCACTCACTCACGTTTATTCATCCAATGACGAAAAAAGAAATAACAGTTGTGGCGCCACTCCCTGAAGATATGGATGAGTGGATTAAAGCCCACAAGCAATAAAGAGAGGAGAATCACCATTGAGCGAAATCGTATATGAATTTGAAGATATTTTAGAACAAATTCAGCACACCTTGGCTACGGAAGATAAGCAACAATTCCGTGAGATTTTCTTTGAGAATCATACGTACGACCAAGCGCAAATTTATTTAAGTTTAACGCTGGAAGAACGTAAATTAGCCTACCAATTTCTGAATCCTGAAGAAATGGCAATGGTGTTCGAACTACTAGAAGAAGACGTAGAAGACGTTGAAGAGTATTTAAGCGAAATGGACGAAGCCTATGCCTCACGAATGCTTGCGGAAATGTATTCCGATAATGCAGTAGACGTGCTAAAGCAAGTAGGGGAAGAAAATGTCCGCACTTATTTACGCTTGATGCCACATAAAACGGCAAGTGAACTCCGTCAATTATTAAACTATGAAGACGAAACAGCAGGGGCGATGATGACGACTGAATTTATCGCCGTGCGTGAATCGGATACCTTAAAAACAGCGATGGCAACGGTAAAACGTTTTGCCGAAGACGCTGAAACAATCTACTATGTATATGTCACTGACGATGAAAATCATTTAACAGGGATTCTCACGTTGAAAGACTTAATCGTGAAACCAGACGAAAAACTCGTCAAGGATATCATGATTGACCGTGTCGTAACAGTGCACGTGAATGATGCGCAAGAAGAAGTAGCTCAAACGATTAAAGACTATGACTTCCTTGCCATTCCAGTAGTCGATGATACGAATACATTAGTTGGGATTATCACCGTCGATGATGCGTTGGATGTTATCGAAGAAGAAGCGACCAGTGACTATTCAGGTCTTGCCGGGGTAAACGTTGATGAAGCGCACCAAGGCGTGTGGGCAGGGATTGTTAACCGTTTGCCAGGAATTATGACACTTCTCATTATGGGAACTGTGACGGCGTTCCTTTTCAGACAATATGAACCGTTAATTCAACAGGCAAGTATTTTTGCAATCTTTATTACATTAATTACTGGTACTGCCGGAAATACAGGGACACAATCACTTGCGGTTGCGATTCGTAAGATTGGTCTTCATGATGAAGAACAATCTTTCTGGAAAGTACTCGTGCAAGAGGGGACAACCGGTCTTGGTATCGGATTGATTTCTGGGGTAGTTGTGTTTGGAATTGTGAGTCTATGGCTAGGGAATATTGTACTTGGTGGCATTATCGGATTTGCGATGTTCGCGTCGATTTTCGTAGCGGCATTAACAGGGACATGTATTCCATTTGCGTTGGATAAATTCAACTTTGATCCATCCATTGCCAGTGGACCATTTATTACAACCGTGAATGACTTAACATCAGTTTTGGTTTACTTCACGATTGTGAGTCAATTTATTTCAGTCTATTTAGCAAAATAAAAAACGATAAGGTG
The DNA here is from genome assembly GCA_916438765.1 of uncultured Granulicatella sp. Lineage (GTDB taxonomy): Bacteria > Bacillota > Bacilli > Lactobacillales > Aerococcaceae > Granulicatella. The sequence goes on from CAKAHB010000004.1 coordinate 46,685, forward strand.
TATAGACATTTTTGTCTGTATCCTTATCGTTTTTTTCTAGCCTTTCCTGAGTTGAGTTCGAAACGCAGTGCTGCGTTTTCAAACGTCCCCAGAACGTTTCACGTTCCTCGGCGTTCGAGTCAACGGTCATTTTCGCGATTTTCACATCCTGATATCAAAAATCTTTCAAATTTTTCGCAATCCATTTTCGTCGGTGAATGGAGTAATCGCATTTGCGATATTTTTCAATTCATCAATTCCATTTTTCATCGCAACGCCATGTCCAGCGTATTCAATCATTTCCATATCGTTGTCTTTCGTCACCAAAGGCAAGAATATTTTCTTGTTTAATACCGAAAGTAACGAGATAAATGCTCAAGAGCTTTAGCCTTTATGAATTCCAGGTGAAATCACCTCAAGACATGGGAAAGCTTCCACCCTCAAGTACGGATTTCAATGTCGTTATCATAGCGGTCCAAGATTTTTGATTTAATCTCTGGTTTGTTTCTCAACATCTGAGAAGAGAGCAACGGCTGTTGGTTGTTCTTTTAGTTTCGTATTCTTATCAATCACGATTGGCTTTTGGTCTTTTGGATAATATGGACATTCTGGGGTAGTTCTTCCATATCTGAATACACAAGCTCTGTTCCTTCGACCATTAAGTAATCGACAGGTAGCGTTTTGTTAAAGGCTACTAAATCGAGTACGAACTCTGAATCCAGTGTGATGTGGTATTTTCCATCCCACTCAGGCATTCCTGGAATATGGCAGAGAGCACCGTTGAAGTTTGCGATTGGGCCGCCTAGGTTTAGTTGGTCGTAATATTGTTTTGAATTACGGTAAGGGCGACCAGTGACAATGGCTACCTCATGACCTAAGTTTTTCACGGCATGAAGGGTATCTATTGTTTCTTGTGTCAGTTCTGAATTGTTGTTTAATGTAGTTCCATCGAGGTCGATGGCAATGAGTTTCTTTTCCATTCTTTCTCCTTTCAAAGTGGTTTTCTAAAAGCAGAAACTTGTTTTCAAAGTTTCCATCAAGTACAATATCTGTATAAGTTTACCATATTTTTAGATTAAATAAGAAAGAGGAAGTTATGATTCAAATTGATTATCGTGAAGTAAGTGGTGTTCCATATGCTGAAGTAGTGGATGCATCATTAAAAGATCAAGCAATCCCTAATTGTTGTGTTTTTATCATGGCTGGACAGGTAGCAAAGACCGTGTTGTCACAATCGGAGTTGAATTAGCGAAGCGTGGAATGCGCGATTTTACCAGACCAACTCTTACACGGAGACCGTGGTGTACGTCTGATTGGCGGAGAAATCTGGGAAATTGTAGCTAATAACATTAAAGAACTTCCTATTATAAAAAGAAGAAATGAGACAACGCGGGCTCTTAGATGAAAGCGAAAGTTTGGGAGTGTCTGGATTTAAGTATGGGTGGAATTTCAACATACGCGTTGTTCAATCAATATCCAGATATTACAGCAGCAGCGAGTTTAATGGGGAAATGCGGATCCTGCTCGTTTTTGCTAAATGGACGATTTCATCGGTTTGGATGACAGGAGCTACACAGGAGCAATGTGATGCGCTAGAAGCTGAAATTGAAAAGAACAAAAGCCTTCTTAGATGCGATGGCGCTAGCGAAACATCCGGAACGAATTAATGGACGTCCGTTATTCTTATGGCATGGAACTACAGATGATAAAGTACCATATGAATTGAATAAAGAATTTTATGAAACCATTAAAGACGAACCATATGCGAAAAATGTAGAGTGGCATGAAACACCAGGTCAAGGGCATATTGTGCCACATCAAGTGTTTGAAGATGTTGCTGACTTTTTCCAAAGAGTATTTCAATAGGAGAGTAGAAGATGACAGAAGAAAATAAAAATGCTGCAGAAGTAATGCAAGAGAAGATTTTTAGAAGCGTTAGAGACAGTGATTGACCCAGAGCTTGGAATTGATATCGTCAATCTTGGACTGATTTACCGAGTGGATTTAAATGAAGAAGGGCATTGCCAAGTGGATATGACTTTGACAACAATGGGATGTCCCCTAGCAGATATTATTACTGATGAAATTCATCGCGCGTTAGCAGAGATTGAAGAAGTGAAGACAATCGATGTAAAATTGGTTTGGTATCCAGCATGGAGCCCAGACAGAATGTCACGCTATGCAAGAATTGCGTTAGGTATTCGATAAGACAAAATCCCCACAGATGTGGGGATTTTTGTGCAATAAAATAAATTCTGTCAGATAAATACGTATGGTGAAATTATCATATATGATAATTTTCATGGTGCATTCAAAGAACATCCTTGAAGTTGAACTCTGTGTAGTTGAGTTCGCAAAAGCAGAGGCTCAAGCCTTTCGAGTTTAGTCCGCACGGTCTTTCTGACCGCTTACGGCTAAACTGCGAACCGTCATCGCCTCTGGACGCTTTTGCTCACATCCTCAATCTTCCCCCGGTCTCATAGGTCTCTTGTACTTGCTTTTTGATTCTTGTCGGATGATGGTATGTGGGGATTTGCGGCCCGCATTTGAGTTTCGAAAGAGCATTTGCATTTTTTCATCGTCGAAGAGTTCTAAGTTTTGATCGACGAAGTGACTCGCATCAGCTTTCCAATCTGAATGATAGTAATTAAATAATTCGGCCATAGCGACAGTTTTGTCGGTGGCGCTCCCTTTAAATTCAGGGTCTGTTACATCTGTTAAGTATTGTTGCATTTTTGCAATTCTATTTTTATCAAAATCTGCCATAAGATTCGCCTCTTTTCAGTCCTATTTTAGCATAGAAGACGTTTTCTTAAAAGAAATTTTTCAAAACTACTGTTCATTTTCATTGGAATGTTTTATACTATTCATTGCTAATTTTTAGAAGAGGAGGGTGTCGTATGGCAAAAGATATGACAAGTGGCAAAACCATTAAAACTGATTTGGAATTTTACTATTCCCACTATTAATCGGTAACTTGTTTCCAACAATTATATAATATGGCCGATACCTTTTATTGTAGGTCGGACGATTGGTGTCCATGCGCTAGCCGCGGTTGGGTTCTACAGGAAGTATTGTCTTTTTAATTATCGGGTTTGCGACAGGGTTAACAGCTGGTCTTGCGATTCCATTAGCGCAACGGTTTGGCGCCAAGGATTACAAGGGCGTGAAACATAGTTTTTACGTTTCTATTTTAATTTCAATTGCTACGGCTATTGTGTTAACCGCCCTGAGTATGATTTTCTGTCGTCAAATTCTGGAAATCATGCAGACACCATCCGAGATTATTGATGGGGCCTATGATTATTTAATCGTTATTTTCGGTGGGATTTTCTCGTCGATGGCCTATAATCTACTATCCAATATTTTCCGTTCTATCGGGGATGCAAAAACACCATTGTATTTCCTTGTAATGGCTTGTGTGATGAATATCGTTCTGGATATTCTCTTCATTGCAGTCTTTGGAATGGGAGTTGAAGGAGCAGGATATGCAACGGTTCTTTCTCAAATCTTCTCAGCGGTAGCCTGCGTGGTTTATATTTGGAAGAAAATTCCAGTACTAAGATTAACAAAAGCTGACCTTGTAGCGACAAAGCAAAATATTAGAGAACATTGTCGTATTTCATTCCCGATGGCGTTCCAAGCATCGATTATTGCCATTGGAACGATTATGGTTCAAATCGCATTGAATCAATTAGGACCGACTTCGGTTGCGGCGCATACGGCAGCGCAAAAGATTGACCAGTTAGCGATTCTTCCAATGATGTCATTCGGGGTAACGATGGCGACGTATTCTGCGCAAAACTATGGTGCAAAGAAATATGATCGTATCTGGCTTGGTGTGCGTGAATGTATCAAATTATCATTGACATTTGCCATTGTGGTAGGGATTATTCTAAATCTATTTAGTCCGATTCTTATTCGTGCCTTCGTAGGAGAGGGACATGAGGATGTTGTAGAGTTAGGACGACTATTCTTCCTTACAAACGGAACAACTTATAGTTTCCTCTCACTATTATTTATTTACCGTTATACCTTACAAGGGGTGGGAAAAACATTTACGCCAACCTTGGCTGGAATTATGGAACTCATTATGCGTTCTGTTGCTGCAGTGGTTCTTTCAAATATGTACGGCTTTGTCGGAGCAACTGTTGCCAATCCAATGGCGTGGTTTGGTTCAATGGTGCCTCTCATGATTGCGTATTATATCTTTAAAAATAAAGTTCAACATGGAGTAGAGCAGTAGTATTAAGCTACTGTTCTTTTTTTTGGAAATGAATGAAAATTATGAAAATAGTTTTCGAATTAATTGTGAATTATTTAGTTGAAAAATGTACAAAGTTATAGTAAAAATGATTCTAACTAAAGTGTTTATGGAGGAAAGATTGGATGAAAAAAAGAACAATCAATTCGTAAAATTGGAAAAACTGATGTTAGCAATCTCGTCGTGCGGTGTTTTGTTAACAGCATTCCAAGCAAATAAGTCTGTATTTGCTGAAGATGCAACGACTACAGAAGCGACTACAGCTGCTGCAGCAACAACAGAGGCTACAACAGAAGCAACGACTGCAACGACAGAAGCTACAACAGAAGCAACAACTGCGGCGCCAACACGTGCTGCTAAAGAAGCAAATGCAAAGTAACTGGTACGATTAAAAACCATGATATTAAGAACTATGAATACTACACAGACGTAGATATCGCTGTCTCATTAACAGATGATGACGTGAAAGAAGGCGACTATGTAACAATTACATTAGAAAACGTTGCGGTATTAACTTCGTTAAATGGTAAAGATGTTATTTACGAAGGAAAGAAAATTGGTACAATTTCGGTTGTATCATTTGAAAATGTAAATAAAGCTCGTCAAGGTTCGAACGACAAAGCTCAAATGGAACAAGCTGAATTGGAATCAACACGTGCTACATTAAAAATCACATTTACAAAAGCAGTTGAAGCGGTAAAACCTGATGTGTTGAAACAAGCACAGTTCACAATTAAATCAGATAACGCTTATAACGGAGCTGTTATTGCGAATAAAGACTACACTTTAAATCAAGTGATTAAAGTGGGAGATTCTTCTGTAACAAGTACAGTAGATATTCCAAAAGTAGAGAAATTTGCAACTGAAACAAACTCTATTCACTTCACACCTTCGGGAAATACAATTAAGTTCAATGCAGATGGCTCATATGAAACGTCTACACAATTCCAAGTTCGTGGAAGAGAAGGGATGAAGGTTGGTTCAACTGTTGAACTAGAATTCAACGATGCTTCAGGAATTGAGTGGAAAACAAGTGGAGCTGACGCAATTAAAGTTGGCGATACACATAATGCATACTTCATCTTACCTGTATATAGTAATTACAGCGTAAACCAATACGGTGCTTATGTGTTCCCAACGGGTGTAGCTCCAAAATTCAAAGTGACTTCTGTTAGTGCAAAGAAAATTACACTTGAGATGATTGAAGGAGATGTTCCTAAAGAACTAGGTGTATTCTTTGGTGTAGGGAAAAACCGAATTAATATCATCGACAAATCTAAAATTGATATCGAAAAAATGCAATATGACGTTTCAACTGTTGCTACAGCGACTATTGATGGTAAAGATTCTAAAGGAATCTATATCTATCGTATTATTAGTGACTCTACTAGTGCACAATTAGTATTGGATTCACTTGTGACAGATTATAAGGATATCGATACACAAGAATCAATTAAAGCAACTGATAGAGGTTGGAAAGATCCAGCAACTATCGATGGATATGAATTTGTTAAAACAGAAAAAGACCGTGAAGGAAATCGTATCCACTGGTACAAAAAAGTTGCACAACCAACAACTGAAGTAACTACTGAAGAAACAACAGTAGAAACAACAGCAGAAACAACAACTAGTACGCCAGAAGAACCAAAACAAGAAGAATTACCAAATACTGGGGTTGCTACAACTGCAGTAACAACAGGTTTAGCAACATTATTTGCTGGTCTTGGTTTAGCTGTTTCAAAAAAGAAAAAATAATTTAAAACGTTAAAGTCGTGTGGCGTTGCCACACGGCTTTTTTATTGAAACAGAGAGGGTTTAGACGTTTTTGAAAATTATGTGAAAAGTGAGGAAAATTAAAGAAAAATAGTTGAAAAACAACTGTATAAGGTGTAAGATTAAGGAAATTATTTCATCAAAGGGGAAAATTATGTTTAATCATCAATCGACAACAGTTGGGTATAAAAAATCAAAAGCATTTGGGTTATGTGGTTTTGTAGCAACAGCAAGTGTGTTTCTATTTGTAAGCAGTGTTTTCGCAGCAGATACGGTTTTAGCAGATGAAGTTGTAGCTGCAGAGGAAACTCTTGCGACAACAACAAAAGCTATCGAAAATTCAGATACTTTAAAGACAGCCATCGACAATGCAAAGACAGAAGGTGTAACTGTTAATGAAAGTTCAGAAACGATTACGAATTTAAATGAAGAACAAGTCAAAGCGGCTCAAGAGGAGAAGGCGGCTGAGATTGAACAAGTCACTAATAAGTATAAAGAAGATAAAGCAAAATATACTGAAGAGAAAAAGAAATACGATGAAGATGTAAAAGAATACAATATCCAAAAAGCTCAATATGACGAAAAGAAAGCAGCTTACGAAGAATACCAAAAGCAAATTGCTGACGGTAAAGATGCAGGGATTATTAATACATTACAAGAATTGACTTTGAAGACGGAGCCAGATGCACATACGGTTGTCAGTGGGGATGTGAACTACCTTACACAAGCTGGTGTAGATGCCTTAAACCAATCGGACTACTTAGCTCGATTTGATGGAGACAAAATAAAAGCGGAATATCTTACAACAACGAATCCATATTCAGATACAGACGATGCTTGGGTCGCTCTTGAAGTTGGTAAAACAATGACTGTTACAAGTACGAATCTTTCTAATTCGCGCTTTAAAGATACACCGATTGCTAAAATCGTCCGTGAATTCACAGTTACTAGTGCGCCTGGTAATTCAGGAAATCATTGCGAATGTTTATCGTGACCCAGCTAAAACGATTGTTGTAGGAGATAGCACGGATTCTGCTAATCCATTAACAATCAAAGTTGTGGATCATTACTATGACGCAGCAGGAAATGAAGTCCAAGCGGTCTACAATGGAAATTCAATTATTGCTGTAAACAGTTTGAACCACTACAACGGCATTCGTTATACAGAAAACGGTGAAACAAAATGGGCTTGGGATGATACAAAGCATATTGAAAAAATGAGTGTTGGAAGCAACAAATTTATCCCAATTCCAGGTTCTTCTGTAAGCGAGCAAAATGGTGAAATCTATTCTGTGAATGACAACCAATACTTAGAACATGGTTCAAAATTCAATGGGAATGATATGGGAAATGTAAAAGGTTGGGATGATGAAACAGCCCCAAACTTCTATTGGGGAAGTGGAGCACTTCGTTTGTACGATAACCACTATACATTCTCGGTCCAAGGGAATTCAGTTGGTTTAAATACTGTCTATTGGTTTGCGATTAATACCAATATTGCTTTTCCTCAACCTCCAGGAGTAGAACCAGTGAAACCAAGTGAGCCAACAGAACCAGAAGCTCCAAGTGTGACAGTGAATCAATATGCGATTATTTCAGCACTTCCTGTGGAACCTGCTACTCCAGAAGTTCCAACGACTCCAGAAGTTCCAAAGACTCCAGAAGTGCCTGTGACACCGGAAATCCCTACAACTCCAGAAATCCCTACAACTCCAGCACCACAACTTCCAAATACTGGGACAGCAGACTCACTACTAAGTGTAGCAACGGCGTTCCTACTCAGTGGTTTTGGAGTATTAGGATTCAAGAAAAAAGAAGACTAAAATCATAAGAGATGAATGAGGATGTATTGCATCCTCATTCTTTTTTTGCTTCAAATTATGGTATAATAAAACGAATATGCATCAAGCGAGGTGGCCTCATGAAAACAGATATTAAAATTGCACAAGAAAACCAAATGCAACCCATCACGGTGATTGCCGAAAAGCTTTATTTAACACCTGATGAAGTGGAACCCTATGGAAAATACAAAGCCAAGATTGATAAGACTGATATTCATAACCCAGAGATTTTTGGGAAACTTATTTTAGTGACATCGATGAATCCGACTCCTGCTGGAGAAGGAAAGTCTACAGTAACAGTTGGGCTTGGGGATGCATTAACGGCTATTGGAAAAATACCGCCATTGCACTTCGTGAACCCTCTCTAGGACCAACTCTTGGACTCAAAGGAGGAGCTACAGGTGGAGGTTATGCGCAAGTTGTTCCGATGGAAGAAATCAATTTGCATTTCACAGGGGACATGCATGCCCTAACGACAGCAACAAATCTGTTATCTGCTATCATTGATAATCATATTCATCAAGGAAATGAATTAGAAATCGATCCTAATCGCATTATTTGGAAGCGGGCCTTGGACTTAAATGACCGAGCGTTGCGAGAGATTGAAATCGGACTGGGAGGTCCAGTGAATGGAACACCGCGTAAAGACGGTTTTGATATTACGGTCGCAACTGAAATGATGGCGATTCTTTGCCTGGCGAGTGATTTAAGCGACTTGCAACGACGCGTTTCAAATATTCTCGTGGCGTATACAAAATCAGGAGAACCTGTTACCGTGTTTGATTTAGGTGCGGAAGGTGCAATTACCGCATTACTCAAAGAGGCGATGAAGCCTAACCTTGTGCAGACATTGGAAGAAACACCAGCCATTGTTCATGGGGGGCCATTTGCTAATATCGCACATGGCTGTAATAGTGTCGTGGCAACGAGAATGGCATTGACGCTTGCAGATTATGTCGTGACCGAAGCAGGATTCGGGGCTGACCTTGGTGCACAGAAGTTCCTCGATATTAAAGTTCCTGTTCTTGGAAAACATCCAGATGCAGTTGTGCTTGTAGCGACCATTCGTTCGACGAAAATGCATGGTGGCGTTGCGCTTGATGAACTCGCACTTGGTGAGAATCTCGAGGCGGTTCGTGAAGGTTTAAAAAATGTACGAAAACATATCGAAAACGTACAAGCTTATGGTTTACCAGTTGTTGTAGCCTTAAATGAATTTTTAACAGATACGAAGGAGGAACAAGACCTCTTTATGGAATTATGCCGTGAGATGGGTGTGACTTGTGTTCTTACGAGTGTGTGGGAACATGGAAGTCGGGGCGGTATCGCACTAGCAGAGAAAGTCGTCGAATTATGTGAGAACAATACTACTTTCCAACCAACTTACGATATGAGTGCGACAATCCAAGAAAAAGTAGAGACGATTGCGAAGAACGTTTATGGTGCTACAAACGTTCATTATTCAGACGAAGCCCTTACACAATTGAAGGAATTCGAAAAATTGGGATGGAACCATCTGAATGTGTGTATTGCCAAAACACCATACTCATTCTCGGATAATGCGAAATTAAAAGGACGACCAACCGATTTCGATATTACGATTCGTTCTTTCGTCCCTAAGCTTGGTGCTGGATTTATTGTAGCGTTAACGGGAACAGTTTTAACAATGCCGGGACTTCCTAAAATTCCAGCAGCACTTGGGATTAGTGTTGATGACAATGGGAAAATTCAAGGGTTATATTAAGAGACTTGAAAGGAGTTTGCATGAAAGATTTTAGAGTCGATCATTTGAAAAAATCTTATGGTGCGAAATCATTATTAGAAGACGTGTCCTTTATTATTAATGAAGGTGAACACGTAGGTTTAATCGGTCAAAATGGGACCGGTAAGAGTACATTATTATCTATTCTTGCAGGAGTTGATTTTGCTGAATCAGGAGACATCACAACGTCTAACGATTATAGAATTGGATACTTATCGCAACAACCAGAATTAGATGATGAAGATACGATTTTCGAAGCCTTATATAAGGGGGACCATCCAACATTAAAAGTCGTTCATGACTATGAAGAAGTGGTTGAACAATTACGCGAAAATCCAACTTCAGAAAGCCTCACAAAACGATACAGCGTCTTAGAACAAAAGATGAATGAAATCGATGGATGGCAAGTGGAAGTTCAAATCAAGACCATTCTTCAAAAGATGGGATTAACGGACATTCAGAAAAAAGTGGGTACGCTCTCTGGTGGACAGAAGAAGCGTGTTGGACTTGCAAAAGTATTGATGGAAGAACCGGATTTACTATTGCTCGATGAACCAACGAACCACTTAGACTTAGAAGCCATCGAATGGTTAGAAGGGTATTTAGCCAATTACAAAGGTGCGATGATGCTCGTGACTCACGACCGTTACTTCTTAGAACGTGCGGTAACGCATATGTTTGAACTGGTGAACGGACGAATCGAAGCCTACGAAGGAAACTACGAGTCGTACTTAGAGCAACGAAGCCAGCGAGAACAAATCGCAGCACGCATGTCGCAAAAGCAAAAACGATTGTATCAAAGTGAGTTAGAGTGGATGCGTCAAGGCGCAAAAGCTCGTACAACGAAACAACAAGCGCGTATTCATCGTTTTGAAGCATTAGAAAAAGATGTGAAGCAGACGACTTCAAACGACAAGCTAGTAATGGAATTCGACCAAGCTCGTATTGGGAAAACGCGTTTTTCAATTAGAAGATGCCTCTTTCCATTAATGGGCAACAAATCGTGAAGAATCTGGACTGGATTATTCAAAGTCAAGCCCGTGTCGGGATTGCTGGGGTGAATGGTGTTGGAAAATCTACTTTCCTAAACGCCATTGCTGGACAGATTCCATTTGATAGTGGTCAGTTTGTAGTCGGTGAGACCGTTCGAATCGCGTACTATAAGCAACAAGATGAAGATATCCCAATGGATAAACAGCTCATCCAATATTTACGAGAAGAAGCGGAAGAAATTAAACGTGAAAACGGAGAAGTTGCTTCCATCTCAGAACTACTCGAGACGTTCTTATTCCCAAGACATTTACATGGAGCGTACATCCATACATTGTCTGGGGGAGAGAGAAGACGACTCTACTTACTTCGCTTATTAATGACAAAACCAAATGTGTTATTATTAGACGAACCAACGAACGACTTGGATATCGATACATTAACCGTACTCGAAGACTTCCTAGAGTCGTTTAATGGAGCGGTCCTTATCGTATCCCATGATCGTTACTTCTTAGATAAGACGGTGGATCAATTATTTGTCATCCGAGGCGAAGGGCAAACAGAACTGTTCTATGGATCGATGAGTGAGTATTTAGAACAAGAAAAATCACTAGCAAAAGTTGCGGTAGAAACTCCTAAGGAAGAAGCGCCAAAAGTGGAGGCACCAAAAGCAGCTCCGGCTAAGAAGATGACGTATCAAGAGAAGAAAGAATGGGAGACGATAGAAGCTACTATTCAAGAACTCGAAGAGAAACTAGAATTCTTGCAAGAGGAAATGAGTGTTCATGCACAAGATTTTGCCAAACTACAAGAATTACAAGAGGAATTAGACAAGACGGAAGAAGCAGCAAGTGCGGCTTACGAACGTTGGGAATATTTAGCAGAACTAGCAGGGAATTAAAGAAAGGAACAGATATGACGAAACAATATAAAGACTTACTAAGAAAGATTTTAGAAGAAGGAACGATTAAAACAGACCGTACTGGTACAGGCACAAAGAGTGTGTTCGGATACCAAATGCGTTTTGACTTGCAAAAAGGATTTCCACTGTTAACAACAAAACGTGTAGCGTTTGGTTTAATTAAGAGCGAGTTACTATGGTTCTTACACGGAGATACTAATATCAAATACTTATTAGAACATAACAACCACATTTGGGACGAATGGGCGTTTGAGCGTTATGTTTCTTCTCCTAATACACTGGTCCAGATATGACAGACTTTGGGCGTCGCTGCTTGCAAGACGAAGCATTTAACGAAGTATACCAAGAAGTGAAGAAAGACTTCTGTGAGAAAATCTTAACGGATGATGCGTTTGCGGCTGAATTCGGTGAACTTGGAAATATTTACGGTTCACAATGGCGTCACTGGAAAACAACAAAGGGTGAGACGATTGACCAAATCGCAGACTTACTCAACTTATTGAAGAATTCTCCAGATTCACGTCGTATGATTGTTTCAGCATGGAATCCAGAAGATGTGCCTAGCATGGCGCTTCCTCCATGTCACACAATGTTCCAATTCTACGTGGCTGATGGTAAATTAAGCTGCCAATTATACCAACGTAGTGCGGATGTGTTCCTAGGAGTGCCTTTCAATATTGCAAGTTACGCCTTATTAACACATTTAATCGCAAATGAAGTAGGCTTAGAAGTTGGTGAATTCGTTCATACATTAGGCGATGCGCATATTTACTTAAACCATATGGAACAAGTAGAAACGCAATTAGCGCGTGAAGAAAGAGAATTGCCAACACTCGTATTAAAACATCCTGAAAAATCAATGTTTGATATCGATGTTGATGATGTAATTGTAGAAGGATATAATCCGCATCCAACGATTAAAGCACCGATTGCCGTGTAATACTGGAGGAGACAGATGTTAATTTATATTTGGGCTCAAGATGAACAAGGACTTGTTGGAAAAGACAACACGCTTCCTTGGCGATTGCCGAATGATTTGAAATTCTTTAAAGAAGTAACGATGGGACAAACCATCCTTATGGGACGTAAAACGTTCGAAGGGATGGGGAGTCGCTTGCTTCCAGGACGTCAAACTATTCTTTTAACAAGAAGCAACGATTATGAAGTACCAGGTGCTGAAGTCGTTACTGATATTGATGCGATTATCGAAGATTCCAAACACGAGGATATTTATGTGTGTGGTGGTGCAGAAGTCTACCGTCTTCTAAAAGACCATGTGGAGCTTTTATATTGCACACGAATCCATCATACATTTGAAGGGGATACGTATTTTCCAACCGATTTTTCCGTGGGACGATTTTATTAAGGTAAAATCACACGAAGGAGAAGTGGACGAGAAAAACGTCTATCCACATACGTTTGAAATCTACGAGAGAAAAGAGGAAACTCTATGACAACATGGCATGATGTCATTGGCGAGGAGAAGGAAAAAGAATATTTCCATGCAGTACGTTCCTTTGAACAAAGCGAGCGAAACCATCATAAAGTCTTTCCGGCTGCAGAAAATGTCTTCAAAGCACTCGAACTCACACCGTTTGATAACGTGAAAGTAGTCATTCTTGGTCAAGATCCTTATCATGGTGACGGCCAAGCACATGGCCTTAGTTTCTCGGTACAAAAAGGAATCGCGTTGCCTCCTTCATTACTAAATATTTATAAGGAACTTGAAAGCGACCTTGGCATTCCTGTTGCAAAGAGTGGGGATTTAACCGCTTGGGCAAAGCAAGGCGTGTTGCTTTTGAACACAGTATTGACAGTTCGTGCACATGAGGCGAATAGTCATCGTGGTCAAGGTTGGGAAACTTTTACCGATGCAGTCATTACTTCTCTTAATCAAAGTGTTCATTCAATTGTCTTTGTATTGTGGGGGAAACCAGCACAATCAAAAGAAAAGCTGATTACTAATCCCAATCATTTGATTTTAAAGGCGCCACATCCAAGCCCGCTGTCGTCATACCGCGGATTCTTTGGAAGCAAACCGTTCAGTCAAATTAATGAATTTTTAAAGAAAACAGGTCAAACGCCAATTGATTGGCGAGTAGAGTAAGTGGAATTCTTCCTACTTGCTCTATTTTTTTGCCTTTAGTATGAAGTTTGTGGTACGATAGTGAAAACGGTTAAAAGAAAGAAGGGTTTTTATGAAGAAAAAGAGTAAATGGTTTGGTTTATTCGCAACTTTATTGGTGATTTTATCATTGGTGTTTTTAGGAAACACTTCAGCAAAAGCAGCTGAAGGAAAAGAACTTCAAAATGTAATTTCAGGGTTAGAACTTCTTGATCAATCGGATACAAAATTAAGTCCAGATGCAAATGGAGTCTATCAAATCCTTACAAATAGAGCTTATAAATTAAGAGCGCTATTCGACCTAGAGCATTACAATGGAGATATTCAAAATGGTGATTTCTTCAAATTAGAAGTTCCTGCTGAGATTACATTTTATGATAACCACGATGTTGAATTAGTAGACTTAGCAACGAACGTTCCAATTGCGGATGCGCATTTTGAAGGTCACGGGGATAACCAAGGTGGAACAATTACTGTAACATTGAAGAACCTTGACCAATATTTAGCAGCAAAGGGTGCGGATACAGTAAAAGAGGTCAAAGGAACTTTGGCTTTAAACTTCTTATATAAGAAGAATGTTTCGAATCAACCAGTAACATTTGATTCACCTTCAATGCAAACAACGATTACACAAACGTATAATGTTCAAACACTTTCAGATGAAACAGATCCGATTGGCAAAGAAAACTTCGCGAAAATTGGTGGACAAGCAGCTAATAAAGCTTGGACATCAGCAAAATTAGAAGCTGCTGGGTCAAAAGGTTCTGGCCAATATGTTTCAGAGTGGAAAGTACGTGTGAACACGAGCGGAGACAACTTAGGAGAAAACTTAGTATTAACTGATACATTGCCAAGTGACCCATCTACTGCTTCAATTCAATATATTCCAGAATCATTAGTGGTATACAACGCTCCTTCAATGACTGAATCAACTTCTGGTAAAGAAGGCGATTTTGTACAATTAGTAGAAGGAACTGACTACACAGTAAACTGGAACGAAAACTATACTAACTTTACAATCACATTTAAAGATGGAACTAAAAAATACTATGTCACTTATGACACAACAACTCCAAATGATGGAAGTAAAGTTCAAAACATGGTTTCTGTTGCAAAAGCAGACGGAACACCAGTAACTCGTCGTACAAACACGACTGAAACAACATTCACAGCTAGTGCCACTTCACTTTTCTCAGGAACAATCGAAGCAACTAGTGCTTATACAGTTAAAGTAAGTAAAGTCGATGAGAAAACATTGAACCCTGTAGCAGGGGCTGTCTATGTGATTACAGATCCAGATGGAAATACAGTTGAAGTGACAACTGATGCAGAAGGTCATGCTGTTTCATCACAATTCGATGAGAAATATGCTGGTAAAGAATTCAAGATTAAAGAGAAGACTGCTCCAGAAGGTTACGAATTAGACGAAACAGAATACACAGTGACACTTGGACAAGAAGGAAGCATCTTACACGTGAAAGATACTCCTAAAGAGGAAGAAACAACTACTACAACGACAACAACTACAGAAGAAACTACAGAAGAAACTACAGTTACAACAGTTGAGGAAACTTCAACAACTGTAACAGAAGAACTTCCAAACACAGGTACTGGAAACCAAACAATCTATATGGTGATTGGTGGATTACTAGTGGTTGCGGCAGTTGGAGTGTTAGTATTCGCTAAGAAAAAAGATTCTGACGAAGAAAGCAAAAATTAATATAAATCAGTAAGACTGACAGAGAGCCTGTCAGTCTTTTTTATTTCCTTAATAAATATGAAAATGAATGATTGAAGTCCGCTTTTAGGAGGAGTACAATAGAAGTAGATAGAAGAGTTGAAATGGAGGGATAATGATGAAGAAACTGATGTTAATCTACTATAATATTGTCGCTGTTTTAACCATTCTCTATTTAGTACTGACAGCAACCTTAATGAACTTAGGGAATGCTTTTATTACAACTCAAGGATGGCACGTTGTCATTCTCAGTGTACTGATTTTGGTCATTGTATTTGGAATGGAATTTGCGAAGAAGAAATTCCCGGATGATTTTTTTGAATTTATTATTGAAAATGCGGGGCTACTTTGTATCGCTTGGCTCACTTTAGTCGTTCGAGCGTTTGGTGTCACTGTTTTAAAACATGCTGCAGATCTTGCTTTAGATGAGTGGATGCAACAAGTTATCCAACGAGCAGGAATCGTACAGGTTGGAATATTTGCTATCACCAATGGAATCGTGGTTGCCAAATCATTCGCTATTTTGTAAGAAAAAAAGCCATAGCCAACAATGAATAGACTCTAGCGGAGTGCCAATGTGCATTCCGTTTTTATTTTTTTGGAAAAATCGATAAGATAGAAAAGAGAAAAGTAGAAAGTGGGGGTTTGATGCGAAAGATTTTACATGTCGATATGGATGCGTTTTTCGCATCAGTGGAACAAAGGGAGCACCCTGAGTGGAGAGGGAAGCCTGTGATTGTCGGAGGGAAACCAAACCATCGTGGGGTGGTGTCGACTTGTTCATACGAGGCGAGGGCTTTTGGCGTGCGTTCTGCGATGCCGACTGCAAAAGCGATGAAACTCTGCCCGCAAGCCATCCTCACGCCTGGACGATATGATTTGTATAAAGAAGTTTCTGCTCAGGTGCATGAAGTGTTTCGTAATTATACGGACCTTATCGAACCACTCTCGATTGATGAAGCCTATTTAGATGTTACGGATAATAAAAAAGGGATGACGTCTGCAACAATGATTGCACACGCGATTCAAAAGGATGTCTATGAGAAGGTCGGATTAACTTGTTCCGTAGGCGTGTCCTTTAATAAGTTTCTCGCGAAAATGGCATCAGGCTATCATAAGCCTTCAGGAGTGACCGTCATTACACCAGAAAATGCTAAAGAGTTTATTCGCACAATTCCTATTGAAGATTTCTATGGCGTAGGAAAAGTGAGCGCAGAGAAATTGAAACAAGCGGGCATTTTAACAGGAGAAGATCTCTTCCCATTATCTAAGGAAGAACTGGAGAAGAAGTTTGGCAACCTTGGACCACGATTATACTTACAAGTGCGAGGGGAGTCTAACGACCAGCTGACACTTCACCGGGAACGAAAATCAATTGGAACCGAACGGACATTAATAAAAGATACAACCGACCATGGTATTTTAACTGGATACTTGGAGGAGTTTGCAGAAGAATTAGAACGAATGTTGCAGAAGAGAAGTCTGGCTTGTAGAACCGTCACGTTGAAGTTGAGAGATTCGGAATTTAATACAATGACAAAGAGTGTTACAATGCGTGATTATTTGAATAAGCAAGAAGAAATCTATTCGATTGCACTGCAATTGTTTGAGGAAATGATGGAAGAACGCCCGATAAGACTGATAGGACTGACCATTTCGCATCTAGAAAATACAAATAGACTCTATAAACAATTAAAACTGTTTTTAAAAAAAATAGTACAGTTTTCATTAACTGACTAGTACAGTTTCATTGTGAAAATTAAGAATTCATTTACTGAAAAAAATGTGAAAACAGACAATTGATTGAACAAATAAGAATAAAAAGAAGACTTTATTTAGCGTAAGATAGTGGTAGTTTTTTTCACAAAGTTTACAAAAAAACGCTCTATAAAGTCTTCTTTGCTTGCATATTTCACAAAAGTTTGTTAAATTATTATACGATAGCAGAGGGAATAGTACAGTTCTAACTACCTGTTTTGTCTGTTAAGCACAATTTCTTATAGAAAAGGGGAAAAAAGAAGTATGGCAACGAAGAAAAAATTCAATCTCGATGCACTTTTCACACCAAATAACACGAACTTCGAAATGGTTCAAGTGTTAGACGCAGAAGGAAATGTTGTAAATCCTGACTTAGTACCAGATTTGTCTGATGACGAATTAGTTCAATTAATGACTGACATGGTATGGTCACGTATCTTACACGAACGTTCAACTGCATTAAATCGTCAAGGACGTTTAGGTTTCTACGCTCCAACAGCTGGACAAGAAGCTTCACAATTAGCTTCAATCAAAGCTATTGAGAAAGACGACGTTCTTTTACCAGGTTACCGTGATGTACCACAATTAGTAAAACACGGTTTACCATTATCACAAGCATTCTTATGGTCTCGTGGACATGTTGCAGGTAACATGTACCCAGAAACATTAAAAGCTTTACCACCACAAATCATTATCGGTGCACAATATGTTCAAGCAGCAGGTGTTGCATTAGGTTTACAAAAACGTGGTAAGAAAAACGTTGCTGTGACTTATACTGGTGATGGAGGATCTTCACAAGGGGACTTCTATGAAGGTATTAACTACGCTGGTGCTTACAAATCACCTGCAATCTTCTTCATTCAAAACAACGGTTGGGCAATTTCAACTCCTCGTGAGTTACAAACAGCTGCTCCAACATTAGCTCAAAAAGCAGTTGCTGCTGGTATCCCTGGTATCCAAGTTGATGGTATGGACCCATTAGCAGTTTACGCTGTAACTAAAAAGCTCGTGAATACGCAGTTGCTGGAAACGGTCCTGTGTTAATCGAAACAATCTGCTTCCGTTATGGTCCTCATACATTATCAGGTGACGACCCAACTCGTTACCAACCAGAAGGAATTCAAGATGAATGGGCTAAAAAAGATCCATTAATTCGTTTCCGTAACTACCTAACAGCTAAAGGTTTATGGTCAGAAGAAAAAGAAAACGAAGTAATTGAAGCAACTAAAGAAGAAATCAAAGAAGCGATTAAAGAGGCTGACAAACAACCTAAACAAAAAGTTTCATTCTTCTTAGAAACAATGTTTGAAGAACCAACAAACGTTATTAAAGAACAAATCGAATACTTTAAAGCAAAGGAGAATAAATAATTATGGCACAAATGACAATGATTCAAGCCATCACTGATGCATTGGCTGTTGAATTAAAACGTGATGAAAATGTCCTAATTTTCGGGGAAGACGTTGGTAAAAACGGTGGGGTTTTCCGTGCAACTCAAGGGCTTCAAGATGAATTCGGTGAAGACCGCGTGTTCAACACTCCTTTAGCAGAATCTGGTATCGGTGGTTTAGCAATCGGTTTAGCTTTAGAAGGTTACCGTCCAGTTCCTGAAATCCAATTCTTCGGATTCGTATTCGAAGTAATGGATAGCGTGGTAGCTCAAGCAGCTCGTACACGTTACCGTATGGGTGGAACTCGTAACATGCCAATCGTATTCCGTTCACCATTTGGTGGTGGGGTACACACGCCTGAATTACACTCAGATAACTTAGAAGGTTTAGTAGCTCAATCTCCAGGTTTGAAAGTGGTTATCCCTTCAAACCCATACGATGCAAAAGGGTTATTAATCTCAGCTATTCGTGACAACGACCCAGTTGTTTACTTAGAACACATGAAATTATACCGTTCATTCCGTGAAGAAGTTCCAGAAGGAGAATACACAGTTCCTCTAGGAGTAGCTGCAGTAACTCGTGAAGGTAAAGACGTATCTGTAATTACTTACGGTGCAATGGTTCGTGAAGCTGTTAAAGCTGCTGAAAACTTAGAAAAAGAAGGAATCTCAGTAGAAGTTATCGACTTACGTACTGTTTCTCCATTAGACTTAGACACAATCTTAGCATCAGTTGAAAAACTGGTCGTGTAGTTGTTGTTCAAGAAGCACAACGTCAAGCTGGTGTTGGTGCAATGGTAATGTCTGAAATTTCTGAACGTGCGATCTTAAGTTTAGAAGCTCCAATCGGACGTGTTGCAGCTCCAGATACAATCTTCCCATTTGGTCAAGCAGAAAACGACTGGTTACCAAATGCTAGCGATATTGAAGCTAAAGTTCGCGAAACAGTGAACTTCTAATTCAACAATTTTCATTCTAAAGAGCCCCTCGCATGAGTGTGCTCTTTAGAGTTTTATAAAAATAAGAAGGGATGTACAAGCATGGCTTTCCAATTTAAAATGCCTGATATCGGTGAAGGTATCGCAGAAGGCGAAATCGTAAAAATCGACATTAAAGTCGGAGATACAATTCAAGAAGATGATATTTTATTCGAAGTACAAAACGACAAATCTGTAGAAGAAATTCCTTCTCCAGTAAGTGGTAAAGTATTAGAAGTTAAAGTTCAAGAAGGTACAGTAGCTCGCGTAGGCGACATCATCGTAGTTATCGACGATGGTTCTGGCCCAGCAGAAGCTTCTGCACCAGCAGCGGCTCCAGCGGCTTCCCCTGCACCAGCTGCACCAGCAGCATCAAGCACTTTCCAATTCAAATTACCTGACATCGGTGAAGGAATTGCAGAAGGTGAAATCGTTAAAATCGACATCAAAGTAGGCGACAAGATTGCTGAAGATGACATTTATTCGAAGTACAAAACGACAAATCAGTAGAATCTATTCCTTCTCCAGTAGCTGGAACTGTTACAGCAGTTTTAGTATCTGAAGGAACAGTAGCTCACGTTGGTGATGTAATCGTTGAAATCGCAACAGAAGGCGGTTCTCACGCACCTGCAGCAGCGGCTCCAGCAGCACCTGCAGCTCCAGCACCAGCACCAGCAGCAGCTCCAGCGGCACCTGCAGCTCCAACAGGAGTTCCTGCAGCAAGCAACCCTGGTAAATTAGTATTAGCAATGCCTTCAGTTCGTCAATATGCACGTGAAAAAGGCGTTGACATCACAGCAGTAGTTCCAACTGGTAAAGGCGGACGCATCACTCGTGAAGACATCGATAACTTCGGTGGCGCACCAGTAGCTGCACCAGCTGCTCCAGCAGCAGTAGAAGCTCCAGAAGCATCTGCACCAGCAGCAGCTCCAGCTCAAGCATCTGCACCAGCAGCGGCTCCAGCTCCAGCTAAACCATTCGTTGGATCAGCTGAACGTGAAGAACGCGTTAAATTAACTCCAATGCGTAAAGCAATCTCTAAAGCAATGGTTAACAGCAAACACACTGCACCACACGTTACTTTACATGACCAAGTTGAAGTTTCTAAACTTTGGGATCACCGTAAGAAATTCAAAGATGTTGCAGCTGCACAAGGTACTAAATTAACATTCTTACCTTACGTTGTTAAAGCTTTAGCAGTAGCAATGAAGAAATTCCCAGTATTGAATGCTTCTATCGACGATGCATCTCAAGAAATTGTTTACAAAAACTACATCAACATCGGTATTGCAACTGATACTGATTTAGGTTTATTCGTTCCAAATATCAAAGATGCGAATGCTAAGAGCATGTTCGCTATCGCAGATGAAATTAACGCATTAGCTGCAAAAGCTCATGAAGGTAAATTAACTGCAGGAGATATGGGACAAGGAACAATTACAATTTCTAACATCGGTTCAGTAGGTGGCGGCTGGTTCACTCCAGTTATCAACTACCCTGAAGTTGCGATTTTAGGTGTTGGTACAATCGTTCGCGAACCAGTTATCAACGAAAACGATGAAATCGTAATCGGACGTAACATGAAATTATCATTAAGCTTTGACCACCGTATCGTGGATGGAGCAACTGCTCAAAAAGCTATGAACGAATTGAAACGTCTATTGAATGATCCAGAATTATTATTAATGGAAGCTTAATTCATTAAATTGTTAGGAACGGCGTAGACATGGGTTTACGTCGGTTCCTTATTTGAAAACTTTTAAGAGGTGAAAAAAAATGGTAGTAGGCGATTTCGCTATTGAACTAGATACAGTCGTAATCGGTGCCGGCCCTGGTGGATATGTTGCAGCTATTCGTGCAGCACAAGAAGGTCAAAAAGTTGCGATTATCGAGAAAGAATATTTTGGTGGTGTCTGCTTAAACGTTGGATGTATTCCATCTAAAGCGTTAATTTCAGCTGGACATCATTACCAAGAAGCACAACACTCAGAAGTATTTGGTGTGACTGCTAAAGAAGTTGTTTTAGACTTCGCTAAAACTCAAGAATGGAAAGATAACCAAGTTGTTAAGAAATTAACTGCTGGTGTTGAGTACTTATTAAAGAAAAACAAAGTTGAAATTATTAAAGGGGAAGCGTTCTTAGTGGATGAGCACACTTTACGTGTTGTTACTGAAGACAGCGCTCAAACTTATTCTTTCAACCATGCTATCGTAGCTACAGGTAGCCGTCCAATCGAAATCAAAGGTTTCAAATTTGGCGGACGCGTTATCGATTCAACTGGTGGTTTAGGTCTTAAAGAAGTTCCTAAAAAATTAGTTGTTATCGGTGGTGGGGTTATCGGTTCAGAACTAGGTTCAGCATACGCTAACTTAGGTTCAGAAGTGACAATCCTTGAAGGTGCTCCAAGCATCCTTTCAATGTTTGATAAAGACATGGTTAAACTTGTTGAAGATAACATGGCTAAAAAAGGTGTTACTATCGTAACTAACGCAATGGCTAAAGAAGCTGTTGACAATGGTGACAGCGTAACTGTTAAGTACACAGTAGACGGCAAAGAAGAAGCTGTTGAAGCTGACTACGTAATGGTTGCTGTAGGTCGCCGTCCTAACACAGACGAAATTGGTTTAGACGTTGCTGGTGTTGAAATGACTGACCGTGGTTTAGTTAAAGTTGATAACCAAGGACGTACAAACGTTAAATCAATCTTCGCAATCGGTGATATCGTTCCTGGACCAGCTTTTAGCTCACAAAGCAAGCTACGAAGGAAAAATCGCTGCAGAAGCAATCTCAGGTAAACCAGTGGCTGTTGACTACCGTGCAATGCCATCTGTTGCCTTCACTCGATCCAGAATTAGCTTCAGTTGGTTACACTCAACAACAAGCTAAAGATGCTGGTTTACAAGTAAAAGCTTCTAAATTCCCATTATCAGGAAATGGTCGTGCATTATCATTGAACGCTACTGAAGGTTTCGTTCGTTTAATCACTACTAAAGAAGATAACGTAATCGTTGGTGCACAAGTTGCCGGCGTGAACGCTTCAGATATTATTGCTGAATTAGGTTTAGCAGTTGAAGCTGGAATGAATGCGGAAGATATCGCATTAACAATCCACTCACATCCATCATTATCAGAAGTAGTTATGGATACTGCTGAATTAGCATTAGGTATGCCAATTCACGTATAATTCTATTGAAGTTGACAGAGGACTCGAATTTCGAGTCCTTTTTTGTTGCTATAAAAAAAGATGAAGTAGTTTATGTTTTAAATCCGAACAATTATCTGAATGAACTTTGAAATATTTGTGGTTTTCTCCTGGATAGCTTGATTGGAGTAGGGGTTATCGCGTATAATGAAGCGTATAAGACCGAATGAAGGGAAAGCTTCATCAACCTCCATTCATCGAACCTTTTTGTATACGAAGGGGGATGTTTCATGTCAGAAGAGAAGAATTTTAAAGATTCCTACGTACTCTGTATCGGCGGAATGAACGTGGATAAGAAAGTCCAATTGCTCGAAAATCTCGTGCTTGAGACGAGTAATCCAGTGGTCTCGTCGCTGAGTGCCGGTGGTGTTTCCAGAAACATTGCCGAAAATCTTGGTCGTCTGGGGCTGCCCGTTAAGATGTTATCGGTAGCAGGCAATGACGAAAGTTTTACTTGGCTTGAAAAGGAGACTGAAGGCATTATCGATTTTTCACTTGTAGACCGATTAAAAGGAAAAACAACGTCGAACTATACAGCGATTTTGGATCTTCAAGGAGATATGTGTCTGGCTTTAGCCGATATGTCCATTTGTGAGGAAATGACGCCTGACTGGCTTATTTCGCACGATGAAGCGGTGAAACAAGCATCTCTAGTGATTGCAGATCTAAATCTTCCGCAAGAAACATTACAAGCGCTCATACAGCTAACTGGTCTTGAAAAGATTCCACTGGCCATTATCCCAGTGAGTGGACCAAAGATGAAACGAATCCCAGACGATTTACAAGGAGTGACCTGGATTGTCGTCAATGCGGATGAGTCCCAAACGAGGTACGGAGAACACACGCTAGCTGAATTAGCTGCTTTATGGCAAAAAGATGGCGTAGAAAACATTGTGATTACTAAAGGGACTAAATGTGGTGTCTTTGCAGATGCTACAGGAGTCGTAAAAACTTTTACCCCCATAAAAGCAGAGCAAGTCTGTGATGTGACAGGAGCAGGAGATTCATTTTCTTCTGGAGTACTCTATGGAGCTCTTAAAAAAGCAAGCTTGGAAGAGTCAATTGGATACGGATTAACGAATTCGTACTATACAGTCCAAGCTATTGAAACCGTTCGAAAAGACTTAAACGCTAAGTCATTTGAAAAAGAATATCAACAATTAAAGGAAAGAGGTTTATCATGAATCCATTATTATCAATCAGCAAGGAAGTACAACACGCATTAGACAACAACCTACCAGTCGTGGCGTTGGAATCAACAATCATTTCACACGGAATGCCATATCCACAAAACGTTGAAATGGCTAAAACGGTAGAACAAATTATCCGCGACAATGGTGCTGTTCCAGCAACTATCGCTATCATGGATGGAAAATACAAAATTGGTTTAGAAGAAGCTGACTTAGAACGTCTTGCCAAAGAAAAACCAGTTGCAAAAGTATCTCGCCGAGACTTAGCAGAAGTGTTTGCTAAAGGTGTTTTAGGAGCAACTACTGTAGCGACAACAATGATTGGTGCGCACTTAGCTGGAATTAAAGTATTCGTAACTGGCGGTATCGGTGGGGTTCACCGTGGTGTTGAAGAAACAATGGATATCTCAGCAGACTTAGATGAATTAGGACAAACTCCAGTAACAGTTGTCTGCGCTGGTGCAAAGCGATTCTTGATTTACCACGTACTCTTGAATATTTAGAAACAAAAGGAGTGCCAGTAGTTGGCTATCAAACAGACTACCTACCAGCATTCTACACTCGTACTTCCGAGTATAAATTAAACAGCCGTGTAGACTCAGCAAAAGAAGTAGCGGAAATGATTCGTTACTCTGAATTATTGAACCTTAAAGGCGGTATCTTAGTTACAAACCCAATTCCTGCAGAATATGAAATTCCACACGAAAAAATCGATGCCATTATCGATCAAGCAGTTCGTGAAGCGGACGAAAAAGAGGTTCACGGTAAAGATAGCACACCATTCTTATTAGCGAAAATCGTTGAGTTAACAGGCGGGGAAAGCTTGAAGACGAATATCCAGCTTGTTTACAATAACGCGAAACTTGGTGCGCAAATCGCAAAAGAATACCAAGAAGGAAAATAATTCAGTACTTAAAAGTACTCTTATGGATTACTCTGTATCCTTACGGATATCTTCATATTAGCGATAACGGGGCATCGGTTCGAGCCCAAGGTCTCTCACCTTTAAAGCCTCAAAGAGGGCGTATGGATTAAAAATCCTACGCCCTCTTAGCACAGTGGTTGAATGGAATGAGTTTCGCTGTAAACAGCTATCTCATTCCTATTCAACTTTGTGGGGGAAAGAAAACGAAATGCCATAGATACAATGTATCTATGGCATTTTTGTCTTTCTCCCTCGTTTTAATGCTATTCCCGTTAATGCTAATATAGAATCCGTGGATACGACGTAATCCATAATTGAATGATTTTCTTTTGGGATTTGTGCCCAAGGGAAAGGGACTGGTGCTTCTCGAGTTAGAGAGTGCAGCGACTTAGTTTAGAAGAGTGCTTTAAACAAATTAAAATGAAAAGCAGTAATTAAATTTGAGCTCTCGTCTCTAATTTTCGAGGAATCAACCTATATAGTAAACTCTGGAAGAGTTGTGTTCATTCATATAAAGCACCAAGAAGATGATGACGGAGAATCTGGCGGATTCATTGTCATAGTAATGGGAAAGTGTATTATATGCGAATTAGCAGGAGTTAGAAATGTTTTTCTTACTCCTGCTTTGAGGCTTTAAAGGCGAAAGACAAACGGCTTGATCCGGTCCCTCATTACAATGATAATGAAAAAATCCGCAGGAATTATCTTCTTTTTTAAGAAATTTTTGTTATGCATAAATGGAAACTCTTGCAGAAAAAGTGTATACTAAATGGGTATGATTGTGAGGTGGCGAGATGGCCAATTATAGTTATCCAATTGATTTGGAATGGTCGCATGAAGAGATGAATAAAGTCATCAAACTTTGGAATGCGGTCGAAGAGGCTTACGAAAAAGGAATCCAAGTCGAGGCATTTAAAAAAGCCTACCAAGAATTTAAAACGGTAGTCCGTAGTATCGGTGAAGAGAAGAGACTCGGTCGCGAATTCGAGGAGGCATCTGGATATAGCCTTTATCGTGTAGTCCAAGCAAGTAAAAACGCAACAAAAATTATTCGTATGGAAGGATTGAAAAAATAATGGATTTATTAGCAACACACTTATTAGTAAATGACTGGATTATGGAGGCTGGACAAAAAATTCGTCACAGCTTTGGTGAACCATTAAAAGTAGATACAAAAACAAGCCGTAACGACTTAGTAACAAACGTGGATAAAGAAATCGAACAATTCTTTATCGCAAAAATTCGCGAACAATTTCCAACACATAAAATCATGGGAGAAGAAGGTTTCGGTGACGAATTAACTTCAATGGACGGTTACGTTTGGTTAATCGACCCAATCGATGGCACATTGAACTTCGTGAAACGTCAAGAAGACTTCGGTATTATGATTGCGTTATATAAAGATGGCGTAGGTCTATTAGGTTACATTTACGATGTCATGCGCGATCGCTTCGTATACGGTATTAAAGATTACGGTGCATACTGCAACGGTCGTCGTCTTTCAACTCCTGAAATTCACAGCATTGGCGACAGCTCAATCAACGTGAATGGATTCATGTTATTAGAAGCGACTGAAAAAGAAGCAGAAATGATTCGTAAGCAATGGTAACACGTACTTACGGAGCTTCTTCAATCGAGCACATCCAAGTAATCTTAGGAAAATCTGTAGCGTATGTTTCTACATTACTTGCTCCTTGGGATATCGCACCAGGAATGGTTATTGCTAAAGAATTAGGATTACACTACAGTACAGTGGATGGAAAAGAAGTGGACTTCTTAGTTCCTAATAAGAAGACAACAGGCGTTATCTGTTCTAAAGATATCGCTGACGAAATTATCGCAGCATTTAAATAAAAATGAGTGGAGGGGCGTAAGAGATTACGCCTCTTTCTTTTAAAGGAGAACGTATGAATATTGCAGTTTATTGTGCGGCAAGCCAAAGTAATTGTCCTGCATTTGATACAAAAACAGAAGAACTAGGGAAGTGGATGGCAAAACACAACCACACGCTCGTTTATGGTGGTGGGAATACGGGGCTCATGGGTGTAGTAGCGACTGCCGTGATGAACGCAGGCGGCAAAGTCATTGGCGTGATGCCGCAGTTTTTTGTAGACCGCGAAATTGCAAAACAAGATATCACGAAGCTTCATATTGTCGATACGATGTCCGAGCGTAAAAATCAGATGATCGCACTCAGTGAAGTGTACATTGCGCTGCCTGGTGGTCCTGGTACCCTTGAAGAAATCGCAGAGGTTGTTTCTTGGGTGCGTGTAGGCCAAACCAATGGCATTTGTATCTTCTATAATATGGAAGGCTATTATGATCATTTAGAAGCCTTTTTCGATAAAATGGTGGAAACGAACTTGCTAAGTGAAGAAGACAGAAGTCAAATTCATTTTGCAAAAAGTTTGTCGGAAATTGAAGCAATCGTTGGACTTTTATAAGGTTAAAGTTACGAGTTTATTTACTTAAGAACTAATTTTGTATTATGTATAATATACTTAGTAAATAAATTCGTTAGAAGTAATGTTGTTATCCAACGGAAAATAGAAAGGGGAATGAGCTAATGATGAAGTCGTTAAGTAAGGTCTACCAGTATATGTCTTTTATCTGTTTATTGATTCAATTTCTTTTTTCAATCTATTTCTATAATCAAAGTGGTGTATTTTTTGAGGAAGGAGTACTAATACTGTTTCAATCCTTGACTGGACTGTTGGTGATTGGAATAGTGCAACGAAGTAACAGGCAACACGATTGGCTAATTGGAGTAGGGGAAGCTTTAATTCTTCTATTACTATGTTATCAAATCAATGCCAGTAATATTATGATTGTGGATGGATTTGTTGAGAGCACCATTCCACTTTTCTTAAAAGGAACTTTTGGGATTTGTAGTCAACTAGTTCTTTTGATGATGGGGTGGAGTATTCTTCAACTGTTGATGCAGTTAGGCAGAATGTTCTGTGTAAAAAGGGTGACAACGTAATAAATCAAATGTAGTTCTATTTTTGGAGTGGAAAACAAGCCGGAATGATACAAGTTCTGGGGGAAGTTCTACTCCGTTTTTTTGTTAGCGTAATAACCCTAATTTTGCTATAATAAAGGATATGAGTTTAAGGGAGGTCAACGAATGGAATTAGAAAAAACAACGCAAATGAACTTGCTTGTGGAGTTCTATGGCAGCCTTTTAACCGATAAACAACTCGAATATATGGAGCTCTATTATGGGGATGATTATTCGCTGGGTGAAATCGCCGAAGAATTTGACGTGAGCCGTCAAGCAGTATATGATAATATCCGCCGCTCGGCAAAGTTATTAGAAAACTACGAAGAGAAATTACATCTGGTCGCTGATTTCTATAAACGCCAAGAGCACTATGATGAATTAGAAAAAGAAATTCAAAAGAACTATCCTGAGGCAACACAGCTTGCTTCAATCGTTTCAAAATTACAAGAGATGAATAAATAAACTCAAGGAGTGAAATTATGGCATTCGAAGGATTATCAGATCGCCTGCAAAATGCGATGACTTCCGTTTCACGAAAAGGAAAAATTACGGAAGCTGACTTAAAACAAATGATGCGTGAAGTGCGTCTTGCGCTTTTAGAAGCCGACGTTAACTTCAAAGTTGTAAAAGACTTCGTTCGTAAAGTGAACGAACGTGCATTAGGTGCCAATGTGCTTGAAGCATTATCACCAGCACAACAAGTCGTTAAAATCGTTAACGAAGAATTAACAGAATTAATGGGTGGCGAACAAGCGCCGTTCCGTTTCGAAGCTAAACCGCCAACGGTAGTGATGATGGTCGGTCTTCAAGGGGCCGGTAAAACAACAACTGCTGGGAAACTCGCTTCTTTCATGGCGAAACATGAAAAGAAACGTCCATTACTAGTTGCTGCCGACGTGTACCGTCCAGCCGCGATTGACCAATTACAAACATTAGGGAAACAATTAAACTTCCCAGTATTCTCACTTGGAAATCAAGTAAGCCCAGTGGAAATCGCCAAACAAGCGATTGAAAAAGCGAAAATCGATGGTCGCGACTTAGTGATTATCGATACGGCCGGTCGTTTGCATATTGACGAAAAACTTGATGGAAGAATTACAAAACATCAAGGCGGTCGCAGATCCAAGCGAAATCTTACTCGTTGTCGACTCAATGACAGGGCAAGATGCCGTAAACGTAGCTCAAACGTTCAATGAACGTCTGGACATCACAGGGGTTATTCTTACAAAACTTGATGGGGACACTCGTGGTGGTGCGGCTCTATCTATCCGTTCTGTTACAGGAAAACCAATTAAATTTACAGGTCGTGGGGAAAAAAATTAGAAGACTTCGAAATCTTCTACCCAGAACGTATGGCTTCTCGTATTCTTGGTATGGGGGATATGATGACCCTTATCGAGAAGGCGCAACAAGACTTCGATGAAGCAAAAAGCGCAAGAGATGGCGGATAAAATTAAAGCCAACACTTTTGACTTTAATGACTTTATCGACCAATTAGACCAAGTGAATAAGATGGGACCACTAGAAGATATCTTGAAGATGATTCCAGGGTTAAATAAAATGGCTGGTCTAAACGACTTAAAAGTGGATCCAAAAGATACAGCTCGTATGAAAGCTATCGTCTTATCAATGACTCCACAAGAGCGTGAAAATCCAGATATCTTATCACAAGCTCGTCGTAAACGTATTGCGGCAGGTTCGGCTCGTCCTTTAGCGGAAGTGAACCGTTTAATTAAACAGTTCAACGAATCTAAGAAGATGATGAACCAAATGTCCAACGGGAATATGAAAGGTCTAGAAGGCATGATGAACCAAATGGGCATGGGCGGACGTGGAAACAAACTCGCTCAAATCGGTATGCAACAATACGCACGCCGTCAAAAACAAAATAAATTGAAAAAATTAAAGAAAAAACGTTAGGAAACAGCGTTATAAAATAATTTAAACCGCAACATCTTACTAAACTCGTAAGGTTGCGGTTTTTTTATGGCGATCATAACGCAAAGAAAGGAGAACTCAATGGGAAACAAAACAAAAACATGGCATGTCATTCCAGCAGTAGTCGCAACGGCGATTATGAGCTTTTGTGGCGTGTTGATTGAAACCGCAATGAACGTTACTTTTCCAACACTGATGACAGAATTCAATACGGATTCTTCAGGGATTCAATGGGTAACAACTGGATACTTACTAGCCATTGCGATTGTCGTGCCAATTACGGCTTATTTAACACGAAATTACACGATTCGCCAACTCTTCTTGGCAGCGAACCTTTTATTTATCGGTGGGGTCTTAATTGACTGTATTTCACCAAGCTTAGTGATTTTATTACTCGGACGTTTTATGCAGGGGATTGGAACCGGGATTGCACTTCCGTTAATGTTCCATATCGTATTATCTAAAGTGCCGCTGCATCAACATGGAACTGTCATTGGGATTGGTGCAATGACAACAGCACTAGCTCCACCAATTGGACCAACATTTGGCGGGGTTGTCTCAAACGCATTTGGATGGCGTGCGATTTTCTTCGCATTGATTCCATTTTTAGTATTCTCGTTAGTGATGGGACTTTGGGCGATTCCAACTGAAGAATCTCCGAAGAAACAACCATTCAACTTTATGGCGTTTGTGACATTAGGGATTGGCCTTGCAAGCTTATTGATGGCGATTGAACATTTATCAGTCCTCTATCTTGGAGTAGTGGTCGTGGCATTTGCAGCGTTCTTCTACTTTAACCGAGAGAATGCTCTCTTGTCGTTCAAACCTTTCCAGTTTGCGACGTTCAACGCAACATTATATATCGTCTTGGCTTTCCAAGGAATTGTACTTGGATTATCCTTTATTTATCCCAACTACATTCAATTAGCGTGGGGCGAAACAGCTACAGTGGCAGGGCTCTTTATGTTCCCAGGGGCAGCAATGGTAGCCATTCTTTCAGCCTTATCTGGTCGCTGGTATGATAAATCAGGTCCACTAAAACCAATCTTAACAGGGTTAATCTTTGCAGTGATTGGGGGAGTTTCTATCAGCTTCTTCTTCCCAGGATTGACGATTTATCCTTTATTAGCCCTCAACGTCATCTTTATGACAGGGATTGGATTTGTAATGGGAAGTAATGTCACGTATTCGTTAGCTCAGTTGAAACCAGAAATTCAAGCGGATGGAAATAGTATCGTGAATACTTTACAACAGTTCACTGGTGCAATTTCAACGACAATTATCGCTCGTATTTTCAGCTCGTTTGATTCCAATTTAGTAACAGCAGGACAAACAAGTATCATCTTTGTAACGACTTTAGGAGTTTTGGCACTTGTTGTCTTCTTATGGATTTATCCGCAAACACAAAAGAAAAATTAAAGTCCTTAGGCAATCCTTTTCCACCTGGAGAAGGGTTGTCTTTTTTTAGAACATATCATATGAAATAGAAAGATGACTATAGTACAATAAATAGACGCGTGAAAGGAGAAAAATATGTATTTATTAAAGAAATTATCGTGGTTTTTTAAATTAGAGTGGAAACGATACACAATTGGAATTATTGCATTGTCGCTCGTCAGTGTATTCAATCTTATTCCACCAAGAGTGATTGGGGAAGTTGTCGATTCCATCGACCTCAAGACGCTCACAACATCGTCTTTATTATGGAACTTACTGTTATTGCTCCTTTCAGCAGTAGCCATGTACGGGCTTCGTTTTGTATGGCGGCTCTTTATCTTTGGGACTGCGAACTCGTTAGTCAGAGACTGAGAAATCAATTATACGAATACTTTACAAGCATGTCTCCAAGCTTCTATCAAAAGTATCGATCTGGAGACTTAATGGCGCATGCGACCAATGACGTGAGTGCTATTGTCATGACTGCTGGCGGAGGTGTAATGTCTGCAGTCGATGCCTCGATTACAGCGTTAGTGACGCTAGCGACGATGTTCTTTATGCTGGATTGGCGAATGACACTCGTTGCGATTATTCCATTGCCACTACTTGCGATTGCGACGAATATCGTCGTTCGTGCAGAGCATCAGAGCTATAAGGAATCACAAGAAGCTTTCTCGTTATTGAATAATCATGTGAACGAGAGTGTTTCTGGAATAAAAGTGACGAAATCTTTTGGCTATGGTGAAAAAGAAACAGCGTCGTTTTGGAAAACGAACCAAGATGCATGGAAGAAGAATAACCACGCTGCAAAATATAATAATCTATTCGATCCAATTGTTCTTATTTTCGTAGGTCTCAGCTACTTAATCAGTTTGGGATATGGTGGATATTTAATCCAACGCGGAGTATTCACGGTTGGGGAAATGATTACCTTTATGACGTATTTAGATATGCTAGTGTGGCCGCTTCAAGCCATTGGTTGGCTCCTGAATATCGGTCAACGTGCTAGTATTTCGTATCGTCGTATTGAAAAATTAATGGAAGAAACAAGCGAAGTCGAAGAAACTCCACAGGCCCTTCCAATTACAGAAGCTCGTGAGATGGATGTTGCAATTCATAACTTCCAATACGAAGATGTGCCAACATTAGAAGACGTAACATTTAGCCTTCACCAAGGGCAAACGCTGGGGATTGTGGGTCCAACAGGTTCTGGGAAATCAACGCTCTTAAAATTATTCCTTCGTCAATATGATGCAGGAAAAGAAGAGATTTTGATCAATGGACGTTCTATTCAAGACTATCGTATTAAAGACTTGCGTGCGCTTATGGGGTACGTGCCGCAAGAACAGATTTTATTTGCGATGTCGATTAAAGAGAATATCCGTTTTGGAAATCCATCTCTTCCTGACGAATTTGTCGTAGAAGCCACTAAAATCTGCGGATTGTATGACGATATCATGGCGATGCCAGAAGGGTTCGATACGTTAATCGGGGAGAAGGGTGTGCTGTTATCAGGCGGTCAAACAACGTCTATCGATGGCACGTGCGCTGATTGTGAACCCTGAAATCTTAATGCTCGATGATTCATTATCAGCTGTTGATGCAAAGACAGAGCATTTAATTTTAGAAAACTTGAAACGTGAACGCAGCGACAAAACAACGATGATTACAGCACACCGACTATCAGCGATTGTGCATGCGGACCTCATCATTGTGCTCCAGGATGGACGTATTGTGGAAAAAGGAACGCATGAAGAATTAATGGCGCTTTGTGGTTGGTATGCCAAAACCTACGACCGTCAACAGCTCGAAGCGACACTTGAGGAAGGGGGAAGTGCAGTTGAACATGAAGACCTTTAATCGACTCATCGCCTACTTATGGCGATATAAGAAGTCGAGTACAATTGCGATTTTATTTATCCTCTTATCCAGTGTGACTGCAACAGTGATTCCGTTGATGGCTCGTTATTATATCGATACGTATATTGAAAAGGGCGCATGGAATGAAGGATACTGGCTCCTTATTGTGTACTACTCACTATTCTTATTGCGCGTTTTATTAACGTATATTGGGACCTATGCCTTTAGTTATGTATCCAATAGTGTTGTTCGCGATTTGCGTCAAGAAGCCTTTTCCAACATGCAAAAACTCAATATGACGTACTTCGATACAACACCAGCTGGAGCCATCGTATCTCGGTTAACCAACGACACACAGGCTGTGAGCGATATGTTTAGTTCGATTTTCTCGACGTTTTTAAGTACCTTATTTATCGTCGTGGCGACATTAGCTGCGATGTTTAGCATGAATGTTGGACTTACGATATTAATGGTTCTCTTTATTCCAGTGATGTTTGCATCCGTTAAAATCTATAACCGTCTCTCTCATAGCGTGATTCGTAAGACGCGTGAGAAGCTCAGCGAGATTAACGTGAAGCTAGCAGAGAGTATTGACGGGATGAAGATGATTCAGGCATTTAACCAAGAAGAACGGTTAAGAAAAGAATTCGAACAAATTAACGAAGAGCATGTGCAATTCTCGAATCGTTCGATTAATGTGAATAGTCTGTTCCTTCGCCCAGCGATGTCGCTGTTGAAACTTGTTGCCTATGCGGTCATTATTTTATACTTTGGCCTTACTTGGGAAGTAGCTGGAGTGACAGCAGGGGTGATGTACGCCTTTATTCAATTTTCCAATCAGTTATTTAATCCATTAATCGATGTGACGCAAAACTTTGCGATTATTCAAGCGTCGATGATTGCGGCGACTCGTGTCTTTGAAGTCATCGATAATACGGATTATGAACCTGAACAACTTGGGAAGGTTACGGAGATTAAAGACGGGAAGATTGAGTTTAGAAATGTTACTTTCTCTTATGATGGAAAACGGAATGTATTAAAGAATATTAACTTTGTAGTGAATCCAGGAGAGACGGTTGCATTTGTCGGTTCGACTGGTTCAGGGAAATCTTCTATCATGAATCTCTTCTTACGATTCTATGATTTCAAAGAAGGAGAAATCCTGATTGATGAACTCCCAATTCAACACTATTCACAGGAAGTCCTACGCGATAAAATCGGACTCGTCTTGCAAGATCCATTCTTATTCCATGGAACAGTAGCTTCCAATATTCGCATGTACCAAGACATCACAGATGAAGAAGTGAAGCAGGCGAGCGAATTCGTGGATGCGCATCATTTTATCGAGCAACTGCCACAAGGATATGACAATAAAGTTTCTGAAAGGGCTCAACGTTCTCAAGTGGCGAGCGTCAATTAATCGCCTTTGCACGAACGATTGCGGCGAATCCAAAAATCCTGATTCTGGATGAGGCGACTGCTAATATCGATTCGCAAACTGAAGAAGTCATTCAAACGTCTCTTAAGAAAATGAGAAACGGCCGTACCACTTTAGCGATTGCACACCGATTATCGACGATTCAAGATGCTAACCAAATCTTTGTGCTCGATAAAGGAGAAATTGTTGAGAGCGGAACGCATACAGAACTTCTTGAAAAAGAAGGGCTCTATTATAAGATGTATCAACTCCAAGCAGGGATGATGCAAGAATAAAACAAATATGAAAAGACATAGCGAAGAGATTCGCTATGTCTTTTTTTATGAGTGTAACATTTTTGTTACGGTTCATAATTGTTACACCCTACATTGCAAAAAAATTGAATGTATCAAAATTGATTTGTATCAAAATTGATACAAAAGGAATTTTTTAATTGATGATGTATCATCTGTGATACGTATCATGCATGATACACATTGCATCAAAAAAATACCTTTGAGAAATTCTCAAAGGTATTTTGCGTTATTATCTACGGTTTTGTTTACCAGCGTTACGACCACCA
Organism: uncultured Granulicatella sp.; assembly: GCA_916438765.1. GTDB lineage: Bacteria > Bacillota > Bacilli > Lactobacillales > Aerococcaceae > Granulicatella. The sequence continues at coordinate 81,761 of CAKAHB010000004.1, forward strand.
GTTTTGTTTTGACGTTGTGCGAACGTTTCTTGTTGTGTTGCTTTTTGAGCTGTTTTACGTGGTGTTGTACGTTGTGGTAACACAATGTTTTCATGGTTTAATTCTTCGTCGATTTGAGCTTTAATTTTTGGACGAATATAAGTATTTTGAATCCATGATTGTAAAATTTGGATAAGGGCAGAGATGAAGAAGTAAATACCAACCCCGGCTGGTGATTGGAAAGTCATCATGAACATCATTACTGGAAGAATGTAGTTCATTGAACGACTTTGTTTTTTCGTTTCTTCGTCCATTCCCATTTGGCTGACTAGTGATTGAACATAGTAAGCTACCATTGTCGCAAGGGCAATTGGTAAGAATTGTGCTCCAAGGTTGATTCCCATGAAATCACTACTTGAAATTTCGTTTGATAATAGAATCGCGTTATACAATCCGCTCCAGATTGGAAGTGTAATCAAGATTGGTAAACATCCTGATCCGATACCACCCATTAATGAGACATTGTTTAATTTGTATAACTCCATTTGTTCTTGTTGAATCGCAAGTTTCTCTTCAGGAGTGGTTGCTTGTTCTGCACGAGCAGTAATCTCAGCAATATAAGGTTTTAATACTGCCATTTTTTCTTGTTGGACAAGCATTGCTTTCATTTGATGGAATTGTGTTGGCATCAATAGGACACGAACAAGTATTGATACGATCACAATCGCAATCGCGTAGTTTCCGTTAAATACGGAAGCAATTTGGTTTAATAACCATTGTGTTGGGACTACTAAATAATTATAGAGCCACCCAATTGGTTCATGGTTTTCATTATATTGAACGGTACATCCCGCAAGTAGTAGGGGAAGAACTGTTGCAACTAATAGCAGTTGAGCTTTTTTAGTTAGTTTCATAATCACTTTCCTTTTCATTTAATAACATGATTTATTGTACACGTGTTTCGTTGAAATAGCAACGTTCTTTATATAATTTGAAACTTTGTGTATAGAGGTGCGTCATTAACTTCGCCTTCTTCATAGCAATCAACGCGTCCGTAAGGGGAAACGGAAGCTTTAACTCTTTCGATAAAACGAGTGACGTCTTTTTCTTCGCCTTGTGCAATCACAAATACAGAGCCATCCATTTTATTTTGAACCGTGCCAAAAATATCTAATTGAATTGCGAGTTGCTGCGTGAAAAAGCGGAATCCGACACCTTGAACACGACCCCAGACGCGAATTTGTCTTGTAATCATGGAAAGACCTCCTAAAATCATAAAATATTTGTCATCTCTATGAAACAAGATTACCATGATTTCGCAAAATTTGGTATACTAATAAACGAGGTGAAAACATGTTTAAAGTAATTGAGACAGCAGGTCAAGATGAACCGTGGTGGTTTTTCGATGACTGGGAAAAAATGATTGTTTCGACTGAAGAATTTTCTTTTTTAGAAGAAGCGAAAAATAGTTTCCAACAGCATGAAGCAAGACTTGCTTCTAACTATCCAGAAAAACGATCAAAAGGAACAAGCGCCATTGCCTTTTGGAATGAGAAAGAACAAGATTATTGTGTGGCGTGTGAATGTGATGTTCAAATTTTCCATGGACTGATTTTAGTCGATGAAAATAATCAATTAGTAGAAGAGAAAGGAGAAGAACGTGGCTAAACAAACGAAGAAAAAAACACAAAGAAAAAATACAAAGAATACCAATCCGTTTTTATCGATTGAAGCTGTAGCCGTATTTATTATTGTCTATAGTTTATTAGCAACTTTTCAATTAGGATTCTTAGGAAAATTCTTTGCAAACCTGATTCGTTTCTTTATCGGGGATTTATATGCCTTCGGTGGGGTGTGCGGAGTTCTTGCAGGATTCGGTATGTTATTTCGTGGACGCATGCCTAAGATTATGTGGAGATGGACTGCTGCAGCTATTTCATCAAGCGTGGCACTTCTCTTATTCGTGTCAGTGATGACTTATAGTAGCTTTACAAGTTCAGGTTCTCCTGTTTTCCAAGAAATGATGAATCGTTTCATGGTGGACTTTACGTCTAATACCGTTTCTCAACGACTCGGTGGTGAGTATTAGGAACTCTTCTTTATTCATGTACGTATTTCCTTGTTTCACAATGGGGAACGTATTTAATCGTCTTCTTATTATTAGTATGTAGCGGACTCTTAATCTTCAACGTGCATTTAAGTGACGTGATGGATTTTGTACGTACTCAAACAGCGAATGCTTCTGAAAAGTTAGCTGAGCGTAAAGCCGAACGCGAAGCACGCCGTTTGGAAGAAGAACAAGACGCTGAGGAGAAAGTTGTGGCAACACCTGTAGCACCGGCTCCTGCTCCAGTACAAACAGAAACACCTGAAAAGCCAAAAGAACCAAGAAAACCGCATTCGTTATTAGACCGAATGAAAGATGTGTTCTTTGATGAATATGAAGATGAAACATTAACAGAGGACGAATATGCAACGTCTCCAATGGTAGAACCTATTGAACCGATTCCGCCAGTGGAACCAGTAGCTCCTGCTCCAGTGGCACCAGTGATGCCGACGCAACCAGTAGCACCTGTTTCAGTTCAAAAAACAGAAGAGCCTGAGTTTGAAGATGATGGCGAAGACATCGGGGAACTTTCAATGAGTGGGGAACAAGATGATGAAGATTATCAATTGCCTCCAGTAACCTTATTAAATCCCGTACAACATTCAGACCAATCGAATGAACGTACGATTGTAGAACGGAATATGCATATTTTAGAGCGTACGTTTGCAAGTTTTGGGGTGGATGCTAAAGTAATGCCAAACCCAATGATGGGGCCAGCTGTTACAAAATACGAAATTCAACCAGCGATTGGTGTGAAGGTAAGTAAGATTGTGAACTTGAGTGATGATATTGCTCTAGCACTTGCTGCCAAAGATATTCGTATCGAAGCTCCAATTCCAGGAAAACCTTATGTAGGGATTGAAGTTCCAAATAGCCAAACAAGTTTTGTATCGTTTAGCGATGTGATTCAATCGGCTCTTCAATCTCCAAAACCTTTAGACGTACCATTAGGAAGAGATATCTCTGGTAATGTTCGTCTTTGCGATATTACAAAAATGCCGCATATGTTAATTGCCGGTTCAACCGGTTCTGGTAAATCGGTATGTATTAACGGCATTATCACAAGTATTTTAATGAAGACAAAACCACATGAAGTGAAATTAATGATGATCGATCCGAAGATGGTAGAGTTGAATGTGTATAATGGCATTCCGCATCTATTAACTCCGGTTGTAACGAACCCTCGTAAAGCCGCTCAAGCCTTACAAAAGGTTGTGGCTGAGATGGAAAAACGTTACGAATTGTTCGCTTCAATGGGAATGCGTAATATCGATGGATATAACGCTCATGTCGAACAATATAACCGTGAAACTGGCGAGAATAACCCAACACTTCCTTATATCGTCGTAATCGTAGACGAGCTTGCGGACTTAATGATGGTAGCAAGTAATGAAGTAGAAGATGCGATTATTCGTCTTGCGCAAATGGCTCGTGCTGCGGGTATTCATATGATTCTAGCAACACAACGTCCATCGGTTGACGTTATTACAGGGATTATTAAAGCCAACGTTCCTTCTCGTATCGCCTTTGCGGTATCTAGTGGTACAGACTCTCGTACCATTATCGATGCCAATGGTGCTGAGAAACTTCTTGGACGCGGGGATATGCTATATATGCCAATGGGTGAAAATAAACCAATTCGTGTACAAGGCGCATTCTTAACGGACGAAGAAGTCGAACGTATCGTTGATTTCGTGAAGAATCAGCAAGAAGTAGAGTATGACGAAGCGATGATGCCTTCGGAAAATACAACATCTGCTGGTGGAAGTGAACCAGAAGACGAACTATTCTACGAAGTTATCGAACTATTAAAAGAACAAGAAACGATTAGTACGTCTTATTTACAAAGACGATTCCGTATCGGATTTAACCGTGCAGCGCGAATGATTGATGAATTAGAAGCGCGTGGCTATGTTGGACCTGCAGATGGAAGCAAAGGAAGAAAAGTGAATGTTCATGTTTTCAATGAAAACGACGCTTCCGAACCGGGGAAACCAACGCATAGAAATGTAAAAACCGAACGTTTTTTTCATAAAAATTACCTCCAATGAAAAGATTTAGCTTGATTTTTCATTCTATTTATGATAGAATGACTGTAGTAAATCATTTATTGGAGGTTTTTTTATCGTGAAAAACTAAAAAAAGAATTTAGCTTTATTTGCATTGACACTTGGTGCGACTGCTGTACTAGCAGCGTGTGGCGGATCAAAATCTGACAGCTCACAAGCATCTTCTCAAAACAACGCTGGCTCTTCAGACAACTTCAAAGCGGTAATGGTATCTGATACTGGTGGTATTGACGATAAATCATTCAACCAAGGCGCTTGGGAAGGCCTTCAAGAATGGGGGTATAAAAATAACGGTGGTAAAACTAAAAGGAAATGGTATTGATTACATTCTTTCAAAAGCAGAATCTGACTATACTACAAACCTTAACACTGCAGTTTTTAAATGAGTACAATATTATTTTTCGCAATCGGATTTAAATTACAAAAAGCTGTTGAAGAAGCAGCAAAACAAAATCCAGACGCACACTTTGCGATTATCGATAGTGTGGTTGAACAACCAAACGTTGCTTCAATCAACTATAAAGACCAAGAAGCAGCATTCCTTGCAGGGGTTGCAGCTGGTTTAACAACTAAAACAAATAAAGTAGCTTTCATCGGTGGTATGCACGGTCCAGCATTAGACAAATTTGAAGCTGGTTTCAAAGCTGGGGTTCAAGCAGTAAACCCTAAAGCAACTGTTGAAATTCAATATGCTGAATCATTCTCAGATGGTGCTAAAGCAAAATCTCTCGCAGAAGCAATGTACGCTTCAGATGTTGACATCATTTATGCAGCAGCAGGTGGTGCAGGACTTGGAGTATTCGCAGCGGCTAAATCAATCGTTGAAGCAAATCCAGATCGTAAAATTTGGGTAATCGGGGTTGACCAAGACCAACAAGCAGAAGGTAAAGTAAACGACTCTCGTAACGTAACATTGACATCAACACTTAAAGGTGTAAAACAAGCACTTATCAAATTTAGTGAAGATGCTTCTAAAGGAAACTATCACGGTGGTGAACAAGTTCTTTACGGATTATCTGATAACGGTGTTGGTTTAGCAGATGGTCAATTATCAGACTCAGTTAAGGAAAAAATTGCTGTATTCAAAAAAGCAATCATCGAAGGAAAACAAGAAGTTCCTGCGAAACCTTAATTTTAACAAACGAACTTAAATTGAGAGGAGTAGGAGTTGAAGAGAATACGAATTTCTTCGCTCCTACTTTTTTATACATAGAACATTGTGCGGGGTGAGACGATTGGTAGAAGAAACATTTGTGATTGAGATGAAAGGCATCACAAAAAAGTTTGGTAATTTTGTAGCCAATAATCAGATTGATTTAACATTGAAAAAAGGCGAAATCCATGCGCTTCTTGGAGAAAACGGAGCAGGGAAATCGACGTTAATGAATATCCTTTCAGGGTTACTGGAACCAACGGAAGGAGAAATTAAAGTAAATGGTGTTCCAACAAAAATTGATTCGCCAAATACAGCGAATCGCTTAAAAATTGGGATGGTTCACCAACACTTTATGCTAGTTAAGAAATTCAGCGTAGTGGAGAACATTATTCTGGGTAAAGAGCAAACAAAGTTCGGTTTTATCGATAAAAATGCGGTAAAACTAGAAATTATGGAGCTTTCTAAGAAATATCATCTTGCGGTAGACCCTGATGCGAAAGTAGAAGATATTACAGTGGGGATGGAACAACGTGTTGAAATCTTGAAAACTTTATATCGTGGTGCGGATATTTTAATCTTTGATGAACCAACAGCGGTATTAACTCCTCAAGAAATCGATGAACTGATTGTGATCATGAAGCAATTAACGAAGGAAGGAAAATCCATCTTCTTAATTACCCATAAGATTAAAGAAATCCAAGCGGTTGCGGATCGTTGTACGGTTATTCGTCGCGGAAATGTCATTGGAACGGTTGAAATGGGAAATGTTTCAGACCAAGAGCTAGCCGACATGATGGTGGGACGTTCGGTATCCTTTAAGACGCAAAAAGAACCTGCTAAACCAACAACAGAGGCTTTAGTGATTAAAGACCTTGTTGTGAAAGATAGCCGTGGTATTGAAGCAGTGAAAGGTTTAGATTTAACGGTAAGACATGGTGAAGTTGTCGGAATTGCTGGGGTGGACGGAAACGGACAGTCAGAACTGATTCAAGCGTTGTCTGGCTTGCGTGCCATCGAAAGTGGCTCAATCCAATTAGATGGAAAAGATATTACGAAGGTGCCAACAAGACAACGTACTGAAGGTGGCCTTGGTCATATTCCAGAAGACCGTCATAAACATGGTCTTGTTCTTCAAATGGGACTCGATGAAAATATCGGACTTCAAACGTACTATAAAGAACCATTATCGAAGAATGGATTCTTAAATAAAAAAGCTTTTGTGGACTTAGCAGAACGACTCATTGAAGAATTCGACGTGCGTACACCAAGTCCAACAGTAGCTGCTGGAGCTTTGTCTGGTGGGAACCAACAAAAAGCAATTATCGCTCGTGAAATCGACCGTAACCCAAGTTTACTTATTGCGGCTCAACCAACGCGTGGACTTGACGTAGGTGCGATTGAATATATTCATAAGCGTTTAATTGATCAACGTAATAAAGGCAAAGCCGTATTACTAATGAGCTTTGAATTAGATGAAATTTTAAACGTTGCAGACCGAATTGCTGTTATGTATGAAGGTCGTATCGTAGACGTGCTAGATACAAAAGAGACAAATGAAACAGAATTAGGATTATTAATGGCTGGTTCGACTCGCGAACAAGTAAGAGCCAAGGAACAGGAGGCGTTATAAGATGAAAAATTCAAAATACAAAAAGATTCTTATTCCGGTCCTATCAGTGGTCTTAGGATTATTAGTCGGTGCTCTTATTATGTGGATATTCGGCTTTTGACGTTGTAAAAGGATATTCCGCATTACTCAAAGGTTCGCTTGGAAAACCGTTCTATATTGGTGAAACATTACGTCAAGCCACACCATTAATTCTTGTAGCGCTTGGATTTGCGTTTGCAAGTTACGCTGGTTTCTTCAATATTGGGGTTGCTGGACAAGCGTTAGTCGGTTGGTTTGCTTCCGTTGCGACAGGACTAGTTCTTCCAGATTTACCAAAAATTATTCTCTTACCATTATGTATTTTTATGGGGATGCTTGCCGGTGCTATCTGGGCAGGGATTGCAGGTTACTTAAAAGCGTACTTTAATGCCAGTGAAGTCATCGTAACGATTATGTTGAACTACACAGCGCTTCATATCGTAAACTACGTGATTCGTGAAATCTTAACAGAGAAATCAGAAATCACAGCTTCTATTCCAGAAGCAGCTAGCTTAAGAATGCAATTCTTGTATCAATTAACAGGAAAATCGACGTTGCATGGCGGTATCTTCATTGCGATTTTGGCAGTCTTCATTGTATGGTTAATTATGAATAAAACAACAACTGGTTTCGAATTGAAAACAGTAGGGTTAAACAAACACGCTGCTGAATATGTCGGTATGAGCGCTAAGAAGACGATTATTCTCGCAATGGTCATCTCTGGTGCCTTAGCAGGTCTTGGCGGAGTGATGGAAGGGTTAGGAACTTTCCAAATGCATTTGCTTCAGAAAGTCTTCCAAGTATCGGATGGGACGGAATGGCAGTATCGCTTCTTGGATTGAATAATCCAATCGGTATTCTATTCTCTGCATTAGTATTTGCCATTCTTCGTATTGGTGGTATTTCAATGCCGCTCCTTGCGAAGATTCCAACAGAAGTCGTATCGATTGTAGTCGCATTTATCATCTTCTTTGTGGGTGCGAACTACTTAATGGAAGTTATTGTTGATAAATTCCCTCAATTTGGGAAGAGAAAGGGGTAATGAGAAATGGATTTAGTAACACTTTTACAAGTAGTTGTCGGGAACATGCTCATCTACTCAACACCGCTGATTTTAACAGCTTTAGGGGGGTATCTTCTCAGAACGAAGCGGGATTGTAAATATCGGGCTTGAAGGAACAATGGTTATCGGTGCCTTTGCCTCAGCCGTCTTCAACTTAGCGTTTGCTTCACAATTTGGTTCATGGACGCCATGGGTTGCTCTAATTGTAGCGGCGATTGCTGGAATGTTGTATTCATCCATTCACGCATTCGCAACAGTATACCTGCGTGCCGACCATATTATTTCTGGGACGGTGTTAAACTTACTAGCACCAGCCTTAACGGTGTTCCTGTGCCGCTTAATGTATAACGAAATCGGACAAACGGAAATCATTACGAACTACTTTGGTAAAACAACGATTCCAGTGTTAAGTTCGATTCCAATTATTGGGAAATCTTCTTTACAGATACATTCGTACCAGCGTTCTTAGCAGTTGGACTTGCATTTGTTTGCTCAGTTATCCTGAATAAGACAAAATTTGGATTACGATTACGTTCTGTAGGGGAACATCCTCAAGCAGCAGATACATTAGGAATTAACGTTTACCATATGCGTTTTGCAGGAGTATTAATCTCAGGGTTCTTGGCTGGTATCGGAGGAGCCATTGTTGCTCAATCGATTACACTGAACTTCTCAGCGACAACCATCGCTGGTCAAGGGTTCATTGCGATGGCTGCGATGATCTTTGGTAAGTGGAATTCAGTGAGCGTTATGCTATCAGCATTACTCTTTGGACTTGCTCAAAGTTTAGGGGTTATCGGAAACTACATCCCAGTAATTAAAGATATTCCATCAGTTGGCTTGACGATTGCGCCATATTTGATTACTATCATTGTATTGGTAGGATTCATTGGAAAATCGGAAGGACCAGCCGCTAACGGTAAGAACTACGTAAAATCTAAATAAGAATGAGAACTGCTTTTAATCTAGGTGCCATACTGTATTAAAAGCAGTTTTTTTAATGAGAAGGGGTTATAAATGAAAAAATTAGTTTCTTTAATTGTTGCAATTCTCGCAATGGTTGCTATTTTATTTGGAGTAAAGAACATGCTTCAAGCAAAAGAATCTACAGAGGAAGTAGAAACTTCATCAGAACAACAGCAATTGTTCCTATTTAACTGGGGGAACTATATCGATCCAGAATTAATTAGGAATTTGAAGCAGAAACAGGCATTCAAGTTGTCTATGAAACATTTGATTCAAATGATGCGATGGAAGCCAAGCTAAAACAAGGCGGAACGCGTTATGATATCGTCTTTCCAAGTGAATCAAGTATTACCAAATTAGTGAATCAAAATTTACTTCAAAAGCTAGACCATTCAAAGATTAAAGGACTAGAAAATATTTCTCCGTTCTTATTAAATAGTCCAGTGGATAAAGGAAATCAATATACGATTCCGTATTTCTGGGGAACAGTAGGAATTATGGTCAATACGAAATATATCGATCCAGAAAGCATTCAAACATGGAATGATTTATGGAAAGAAGATTTCAAAAATAAAGTGCTTGTTTTAGATGGAAACCGTGAAGCACTAGGGATGGCGCTTCAATCATTAGGCTATTCATTAAATTCAAAAAATGAAGATGAATTAAAAGCTGCCGAGCAAAAACTTAAAGAGTTAAAACCAAATGTTCGTGCGGTTCTTAATGAAGAAATCAAAACAATGATGAAACTTGAAGAAGCTCCAATCGGAATGGGGTATTCTGGAGACGCGGCGGCAGTTGCAGAAGAAAATCCAAACGTCCAATATATCTTACCAAAAGACGGCAGTGCAGTTTGGACAGATAACTTTGCGATTGCTCACACAGCTGTAAATATCGATGGTGCGTATGCCTTTATTAACTTTATGCTTCGACCAGAAAATGCAGCTAGAAATGCCGAATACGTGGGTTACTCAACACCAAACGAAAAAGCAAAAGAGTTAATGGATCCTGAAGTGACTTCTGATGAAACATACTATCCTTCAGAAGAAATTATCAATTCATTAGAGCATTATGAATATCTAGGAAATGACTGGATTCAAAAATATAACGAAGCCTTCTTAGACTTCAAGATGGAGTTATAATATGCATTACTATTTAAAAAGTAAACATCTCTTTATTGGAGATACAACGAAGGCAGTTTCTGGAATTTTAGAAATTAAAGATGGTCGAATTGTTGGCCACTTCGATTACAATACGCCTGTTGAAGGAGAAATCTTAGATGCAGGAGACAAACTAGTCGTTCCTGGTTTTTATTGATGCACATGTGCATTTATACTTATCTGCCTTAATTCATTTAGGAAAAATGAAGGCAGTTGGTGGACCAACAATTGATGAGGTAGTTCTTCAAGCAAGTTCGATTCCTGAATATAATGGTTGGAAAATCGGAATTGGTTGGTATGCGAGTGATTTCGGACAACAAGTCTTACCGACAAAAAGAAGATTTAGATAGAGCATCAACAGACGTACCTATCTGCTTAATCGCAGGGGATGCTCATACGATTTGGCTCAATTCAAAAGCGCTAGAAGTGCTTGAATTAACGCCAGATGCGATTCCGCAAAACATCGGCGGAGAAGCAGTGGTGGCAGACGGTGAACTTACAGGGGTGTTCCTTGAAGCAAAAGCCATCTATTATTTATCAAAAGTCTTGTCTGTATATAAAGAAGATGAAGAACAAGCGTTAAAAGATTATATGTCTTATTTGAATAAAATGGGTGTGACGGCTGTAGGGGATGTTGCCTTAACAGGTGAAAGCCCAGATGACATCGTGTATCCAGAACTGTACTCGAAAGTAGAAAAGGATGCCACAGTTCGTGTGAGCTTCTTCCCAGCGATGCGTGAAGAAGTGGAACGTAACCGCGAGCTTTACAAGACATACCGCTCTGACATGCTCCAAATGGGGGGCGTGAAGCAATTTTACGATGGAGTGACCAGTTCGCATACGGCGTATTTAAAAGAGCCGTATCCGATGCCGTTCTTCGAAGGAGACGTCGGTGGACCGCTTTTAACGGAAGAGAAGATGGAACGCTTAACACTTCTTGCCAATAAAGAAGGATGGCCAATGCGTATTCATACGGTTGGGGATAAGGCGATTGCGTTAACGCTTCAAAACTTCAAAAAGGCGCAAGAAGAGACTCCGTTTGACGCTCCGAATAAATTCAATACGATTGAACATTTGGAAGTGATGGATCCAACAGACCTTCCATTAACGGCTCAGCCTTCATTAATTGTTTCAGTGCAACCAAGTCATTTATTAGTAGGATACGAGACTTTAGATGAAGAGGTGGGTGCAGAACGTTCGCGTCATATGTTCCCGTTCAAATCTTTCTTAGAAGAGGGTGCAACGCTTGGATTTGGAACAGACACGCCAGTTGTACTAGATGTGACGCCGTTTGAATCGATGTTTAACGCAGTAGCCCGCCAAACAAAAGAGCAGCTACCAGTGCCATGCTTAATGCCAGAACAACGTATTTCGATTGGTGAAGCATTAAAGGCACACACGAGTGGGGCAGCAAAAGCACTCAGTCGTTTAGATATTGGCACACTAGAAGTCGGTTCGTTAGCAGATTTCGTAATTCTAGATAAGAATATTCTTGAAAGTGACGCAGTGGAATTGTTAAACACGAACGTAGAAGCGACATACGTCAATGGTAAATGTGTCTATAAACAATAATGAGAAAGCTAGATAGAGCAGTCTATCTAGCTTTTTTTATGTGTTTTAATCTTTTTAAAAATTGTTCTTTTTATGAAAATTACAAACAATAATTCCTAATTTAAAAGGAATGTAAGCTTTTTAAATTTTGAAAATAGTTTGAAATTCAAAATAAATGTTTAAAAAAAGGTTTGACATTCAAACTATCTCTCGTATATACTTTGATTATCAAATGATTTGATATTCAAACAAAAAGGAGAAATCTTTATGGAACCAACTCTAGAGACCATAAACGGGTATTTGGTGGACGTCTTTAATCAAATGCTCGACATTGAAGAATCTTCGCTGGCGCAAAGCCAATTTAATGATTTATCCATTAAAGAGATGCATGCCATTGAAGCGATTGGAATGTATAACGAACATACGACAACAGAAGTCGCTAATAAATTAAATGTTACTGTTGGGACGCTAACAGTTGCAGTGAATGCTTTAGTGAAAAAAGGCTATGTTGTTCGTTTGAAGAGTGAAACCGATCGAAGAATTGTAATTTTAGGTCTGACCAAGAAAGGTCGCTTACTTTATCGTCTTCATCGTAAATTCCACGAGAAATTAGTTTTAAAAACTATCGAGGGAATGAATGCTGAAGAAATGGCAGTTCTTGTTAAAGGACTTCATAATTTATATGATTTCTTACACGAGGCTGTACTAGCAAATCAAGAAGGGAAGTAGACATTGTGGGGGTTCAAGTGATAGCGACAAGTTCCTATCTCCCAACGTCCGTGATCACAAACGATGACTGGGCGAAACGAGTAGATACTTCTGATGAATGGATCGTTAAGAGAACAGGAATCAAAACCCGTTATTGGGCAAAAGAACAGACAACTAGTGATTTGGCGACAATTGCCGCTAAACGCTTAGTTGAAAAGAGCAATATCTCTCCTGAATCCATTGAATTTATCATTGTAGCAACGATGACACCAGATGCAGCAAGTCCTTCTTGCGCGTCACTGGTACAAGGAGCAATCGGAGCAACGAATGCATTCGCATTTGATATCAGTGCTGCTTGTAGCGGATTTGTCTTTGCCTTATCAACAGGTTTAAAAATGTTGGAACATGGTCAAAGAAAATACGGAATCGTCATCGGAGCAGAAACAATGCTCAGTTCACTCGATTGGGAAGACCGCTCAACGGCTATTCTCTTTGGAGATGGCGCTGGAGCTGTTCTTTTTACAAAAAGATGAAGAGCCATTTTTATTGGCGGAAACATTACAAAATGATGGACAGAAATCTGAGGCATTAGTCGCTGGAAAAAGAATGACAAATCAAACACTTTCAACCATGACAATGGATGGTCGAGGCGTTTATGAATTAGTCAGCAAAACTGTTCCAGTCAATATCCAAGAGACTTTACAAAAGGCTGGATATACTGCCGACGATATTGATTTGTACTTGTTACATCAAGCAAATCGTCGTTTAGTCGAACAAGTGGCTAAGAAATTAAAACAACCGATCGAAAAATTCCCAATGAATATCGATCACGTTGGAAACACTTCGGCTGGAAGTATTCCGATTTTACTCAATGAACTCGTAGAAAACGGAACATTGAAAATTGGAGAAAATACAAATTACTTTTATCAGGTTTTGGCGGAGGCCTTGCCTGGGGAAGTATCACAATAACATTATAATTTTAAACTATTGGAGGAAAACACAATGACATTTGAAAAAATTCAAGCAATTATCGTAGATCAATTAGGTAAAGAGGAAGAAGAAGTACAATTAACAACTCGTCTTAAAGACGAATTAGATGCAGACAGCTTAGATTTATTCCAAATCATCAACGATATCGAAGATGAATTCGATGTGAAAATCGATACTGAAGAAGGACTAGAAACAGTTCAAGACTTAGTAAACTACGTTGATGCTCAATTAGCTGACAAATAATTTTAAAAAGGGATGGTAACACATGAAATCAAGAATCTGCGACATGATTGGAATTGAATATCCGATTATCCAAGGAGGGATGGCATGGGTTGCAAATCCTGCGCTTGCAAGTGCAGTGTCCAATGCCGGCGGTTTAGGAATCGTTGCATGTGGACACGCTCCTGGCGATGTCGTTAAAGGATTCATCGAAGAGATGGAACGTTTAACAGACAAACCATATGGTGTAAATATTATGCTATTAAGTCCATTTGTTGATGAAGTTGTGGATGTCGTTTGTCAGGCTGGCGTGAAAGTGGTTTGTACCGGTGCTGGTAACCCTGGCAAATACATGGCGAAATTTAAAGAAGCAGGAATTACAGTAATTCCAGTTGTGGCTTCAGTTGCTCTAGCAAAAAGAATGGAAAAAGAAGGCGCAGACGCTGTTGTTGTAGAAGGAATGGAAGCAGGCGGACATATCGGTAAGTCTACGACCATGGCTCTTTTACCACAAGTAGTCGATGCGGTAAATATTCCAGTAATCGGTGCTGGAGGAATTGGTGACGGACGCGGAATGGCAGCGGCTTAATGCTTGGTGCTGATGCAGTTCAACTTGGAACTCGTTTCCTTGTTGCGACTGAATGTACTGCGCACGATAACTTCAAAGCTTCTGTATTAAAAGCTAAAGATATCGATACTGTTATTACAGGACAAATTACAGGACACCCTGTACGTGTGTTACGTAATAAATTAACAAAAATTTATCTCCAAGCTGAAAAAGAGGAAACTAGTAAAGAAAATCCAGACTTTGAACGCTTAGAAGATATTGGACGTGGAGCTCTACGTAGAATCGTAGTTGAAGGGGATACTCAAATGGGATCAATGATGGCTGGTCAAATTGCTGGTTTAATTTCAAAAGAACAAAGCTGTTCTGAAATTATCCAAGAATTGATGGCAGAATCCCATGAAGTCATCCAAAAACAACTTGCACGTTTTTAATTAAATGAAAAAGGAATGGTGAAATATGCTTATTTAGCATACTTCCACCATTTTTTTTACAGCGCAATAGGAGGAAACTCATGAAAATCGCATTTTTATTTCCAGGTCAAGGGAGTCAAAAAGCACAAATGGGCTTAGAAATAGCTGACAACTTCGAAGTGGCAAAAGCTGTCTTTGAAGAAGCGAGTAGCGTTCTGTCCTATCGTGTGACTGACATTCTTTTGGAAGAACCTGCCGCACGAATCAATCAAACAGAATATACGCAACCGTTGTTATTAACGGTTTCACATGCAATTGCAAGCGTGTTAGAACAAGAAGGAATCACACCGGATGTGACTGCAGGATTATCTCTTGGTGAATACTCAGCTTTAGTAGAAGCAGGAGTCCTTGAATTTAAGGAAGCATTAAACCTAGTTGCAAAACGTGGTCAATATATGCAAGAAGCAGTTGTAGAAGGCGAAGGAAAAATGGTAGCCGTTCTAGTCTAGAAGACAATGTTATCGAAACCATTTGCCGTGAAGTGTCTACTCAAGAAGCTCTTGTAGTTCCTTCAAACTACAACACACCAGGACAATTAGTAATTGGTGGCCACGCTTCTGCAGTAGATATCGCAAGTGAAAAATGCTTAGAAGCTGGCGCAAAAAGAGCCGTACCCCTTGTGGTATCTGGACCTTTCCATACACCATTAATGGAAGAAGCAAAAGTTCGTTTTGCTCCTGTGATGGAAGTAGCTCAGTTACATGAAAGCAAATGCCCTGTATTAAGCAATACGCTTGGTACACCGCATGAAGGGATTCCTTCAAAAGACGTTCTCTGCGATCAAATTACAAATGCCGTGAAATGGAAACAAAATGTAGAGTGGATGCTTCAAGATGGCGTAGATGTCTTTATTGAAGTAGGTCCTGGAAAAACATTGACGCAAATGGTGAAACAAATTGCCAAAGCAAAAGGTGCCTCTGTTCAATTATTCCAAACAGATAGCCTTAAAGCAATGAATGAAACCATTGAAAAAGTAAAGGAACTGAAAGGATAACGAAATGAAATTTAAAGATAAAACAGTTGTTGTAACAGGTAGCCGTCGTGGTATCGGTCTTGGAATCGCATTAGAATTCGCTAAACTTGGCGCTAATGTTGTTTTAAACGGTACTCGTGAAATTGATGCAGAAACACTTGCACAATTTGATGCTTATCCTGGTGAAGTAATGACGTTTGTTGGAGACGTTTCGAAATTCGACGTAGCTGAAAACTTTATTAACGAAGTAAAAGAGCGTTTTGGATGCATCGACGTGTTAGTCAATAACGCTGGAATTACGCGTGATGGTTTATTAATGCGTATGAGTGAATCTGATTTTGACGATGTAATGAATATTAACTTAAAAGGATACTTCAATATGATTCGTTTTGCGACTCCAGTTTTCGTAAAACAAAAATCAGGAAGCATTATTAACATTACAAGTATCGTTGGGGTTACAGGGAATGCAGGTCAAGCAAACTATGCCGCAAGTAAAGCCGGAATCATTGGTTTAACAAAATCTGTTGCTAAAGAAATCGGTTCTCGTGGGATTACAGTGAATGCTGTTGCTCCTGGATACATCGATACAGATATGACACAAGCATTACCTGAAAAGATTCGTAATGAATGGGAAAAACAAATCCCAGTACGTCGTTTCGGTACAGTAGAAGATATTGCCGAAGCATGTGTGTTCTTAGCGGAAGCAAAATACGTTACAGGACAAGTGTTAAACGTTAACGGCGGATTATACATGTAATCTCTTAAAGGAGGAAAACAATGAATCGAGTAGTAATTACAGGAATGGGAGCAATCACTCCTTTAGGAAATGATGTAGGTAGCTTCTGGGAAGGCCTTAAAGAAGGTAAGAATGGAATTGCTCCAATTACAAAATTTGATAAAAAGACTTAGATGTTCATGTGGCGGCTGAAGTAAAAGACTTCGATGCTACAAAATACATGGATCGTAAAGAAGCAAAACGTATGGACTTATTCTGTCAATACGGACTTGCTGCAGCAATCCAAGCCGTTGAAGACAGCGGCATTACTCCAGAAAATACAGACTACGACCGTTTTGGTGTCATGGTTGGTTCTGGTATCGGTGGGTTAACAGTAATGGAAAGCCAAATCATCAAAATGCATGATAAAGGCCCAACACGTGTAGCTCCATTATTCGTTCCAATGGCCATCGGAAACATGGTTGCAGGAAACATTTCAATGAAAATTGGTGCACGCGGCGTATGTACGTCATTAGTAACTGCCTGTGCAACAGGAACACATGCCATAGGTGAAGCGTTCCGTAACATTAAACACGGTTACTCTGATGTGATTTTAGCCGGTGGTGCTGAAGGTTCAATTTGTGAAATCGGAATTGCAGGATTCGCTGCCTTAACAGCATTATCAAGCAGTGACAATCCAAATGCAGCTTCATTACCATTTGATAAAAAACGTGGCGGATTCGTAATGGGTGAAGGAGCAGGGGTTCTTGTTCTTGAAAGCCTAGAACACGCACAAAAACGTGGCGCTAAAATTTATGCAGAAGTCGTTGGATATGGCGCTACTGGAGATGCTTACCATATGACAGCTCCAAATCCTGATGGAAGCGGTGCTGGTAAAGCTATCTTACAAGCTATCGAAGAAGCAGGAGTGGCTCCAAGTGAAGTAGATTACGTGAATGCTCACGGTACGGGTACTCCAGCAAACGATTCAGCTGAAACAACTTCAATTCGTTATGCGTTAAAAGAAGCTGCCGATAAGGTTCATGTTTCAAGTACAAAATCAATGACAGGACACTTATTAGGGGCTGCTGGTGCTATCGAAGCGATCGCCTGCGTGAAAGCAGTTGAGGAAGACTTCGTACCACCAACGATTAATGTAACAGAGCAAGACGAAGCGTGTGACTTAAACGTAACTCCAAACGTTGGAGTTTCTACAAAGTAGACGTAGCAATTAGTAATTCGTTAGGTTTCGGCGGACATAATGCCGTAATCTGCGTGAAGAAATGGAAGGATTAATACATGAATGTAGAAGAAATTAAAGAACTAATGACTTTGTTCAATGATTCAAACATGACTGAGTTTCATTTATCAAACGAAGAGTTCGAAGTGCAATTTAGTAAACGTGAGGAATATCCTCAAGTCGTTTCTAATGCCGTTGCACCAGTCGCAAACGTGGCAAGCCCAGTAGAAGCTGCACCGGTGAGTGCCACTCCTTCTGCCGAAGCTCAAGAAGCTCCACAAGTAGCAACAGATGCAAAATACATTACAAGCCCAATCGTTGGGGTGGTTTACTTACAATCTTCACCAGACGCAGATCCATTTGTACAAGTGGGTAAACAAATCACTTCAAACGACACTGTATGTATTATCGAAGCAATGAAAATCATGAACGAAATTAAGAGCGACTTCAATGGTGAAGTTGTGGAAGTCCTTGTAGAAAACGGCCAAATGGTTGATTTCGGACAAAAACTATTTGCGATTCGCTAAACCCAATTTTAGGAGGAAATTAAGATGAACATTATGACTGTAACTGACGTAGCTGAGTTAATCCCTAACCGTTACCCAATTTTATTTATTGACCGTGTAGATGAATTAGTACCAGGTGAGCACGTTGTGGCACGTAAAAACGTGACATTTAACGAAAGCTTCTTCCAAGGACATTTCCCTGGTGAACCTGTAATGCCTGGTGTGTTAATCGTTGAAGCATTAGCACAAGCGGGTTCAATTCCATTATTGAAATTAGATTCTTTCAAAGGAAAAACAGCTTACTTAGGTGGATTAAACAATGTTAAATTCCGTCAAAAAGTAACTCCAGGTGATGTGTTAACACTTCAAGTGGATATCGTGAAATTAAAAGAATATGCAGGAATCGGTAAAGGCGTTGCTTATGTCGATGGTAAGAAAGTCGCAGAAGCTGAATTAACCTTTATTATTGGACGTTAAGCCTATGTTTAATAGAGTACTAATCGCAAACCGTGGAGAGATTGCTTGCCGCATTATTCGTGCTTGTCGCGAGTTAGGAATTGAATCGGTAGCTGTCTATTCCCAAGCGGATAAAGATGCTCTTCATGTACAATTAGCCGACCATGCCGTTTGTATCGGACTGCTGCTTCAAAAGATTCTTACTTAAAAGTTGAAAATATTTTGAGTGCAGCTGTTATAACAGGCGCACAAGCGATTCACCCTGGATTTGGATTCTTATCGGAGAATGCCAAATTTGCCAAAATGTGTGCGGAATGCAATATCACTTTCATTGGGCCTTCAAGCGAAGTGATTTCTCAAATGGGGGATAAAGCAGAAGCTCGTAAGCAAATGATTGCGGCAAACGTACCGGTAATTCCTGGTAGTGATGATGTCGTTGCAACCGTTGAAGAAGGAATTGAACTTGCAAAGCGTATCGGCTTCCCGCTCTTAATTAAGGCGGTTGCTGGTGGTGGTGGTAAAGGGATTCGTCGTGTTGAAACAGTTGAAGAATTTGAACATCAATTTGTGACAGCTCGCCAAGAAGCCTTACAAGCCTTCGGAAATGCTGATGTGTACATGGAACGTATTATCTATCCAGCCAAACATATTGAAATTCAAATTTTAGCCGACCAACATGGAAATGTGGTTCACCTAGGAGAGCGTGACTGTTCACTTCAACGTAAAAATCAAAAGATTATCGAAGAAGCGCCAAGTCCATCTCTTTCTTCTCAACTCAGAAGAGAAATGGGGGAAGCAGCTGTTCGTGCTGCTAAAGCAGTCGGTTATCAAAACGCAGGAACGATTGAGTTTCTTGTGGATGAAGAAAAACATTTCTATTTCATGGAAATGAATACGCGTATTCAAGTTGAACATCCAATTACAGAAATGATTACGAATGTGGATCTTGTGCAACAACAAATTAAAATTGCTGCAGGAGAAGAGTTACCATTTACTCAAGAGGATATTACTTTCCAAGGACATGCGATTGAATGTCGTTTAAACGCTGAAAATCCATTTGAAGGCTTCCGTCCTTCTCCAGGTAAAGTAACGTTCTTACACCAACCTGTTGGAGGTATGGGTGTACGTATTGAATCAGCACTGTATACAGGATATCAAATTCCACCATTCTACGATTCAATGTTAACGAAGTTGATTGCGCATGGTAAGACTCGTGAGGAAGCCATTCTTCGTATGAAACGGATGCTCTTTGAACTTGTAGTAGAAGGTGTGGATACGAACCAAGAATTCGTTGAAGATTTATTAGATTCTTCTGCATTCAGACGTGGAGATTATACTACTGCGTATGTTGAAACTGAATTTTTGAAACACTGGAATCAACCAAAAGAGAAATAGAATGATTTAGTAAAGGAGTGATTAGATGGGTCTGTTTAGAAAACGGTCGTATATCACCATCAATCGTACCAAAGTAGACTTATCTGAACAGTCTGAGTTACCTACAGTTCCGGATGGGAAATGGGTGAAATGTCCTTCTTGTGACAAGATTATCTACAAAGAAGACTTAGGATCCTTAAAAGTTTGTCCGCACTGTGATGCTCATTTTAGAATTAATGCGGCTGAACGATTAGCCATTACGGTAGATACTTTCCAAGAACTCTTTGAGGATGAAAAACCAAAAGTGGATGTAGCCTTTCCAGGATACGAAGCGAAATTGGAGAAAGCCTCTAAAGTAGCCAAAGAAAATGAAGCTGTAACAGTCGGTGTGGCGACAATCGGGGAAGAATCCTTTATTTGTTGCGTCATGAACTCATTCTTTATGATGGGGTCAATGGGACAAGTCGTTGGTGAGAAAATCACGAAGGCTTTCCAAGAAGGAATCAAACGCCAATTACCAGTCGTGATTTTTACCGCTTCAGGTGGTGCCAGAATGCAAGAAGGAATTTTCTCTCTCATGCAGATGGCGAAAATTTCAGGAGCTGTGGAAGAACACCATCAAGCTGGATTATTCTATTTAACAGTATTGACGGATCCAACAACAGGAGGCGTCACTGCAAGCTTTGCAATGCAAGGCGACATTATTTTAGCAGAACCAAAAGCTATCGTTGGATTTGCTGGAAAACGTGTTGTGGAACAAACCATGAACCAAAAACTTCCAGATGATTTCCAACAAGCAGAAACCGTTCTGGAACAAGGGTTTATCGATGCGGTGGTTCACCGTAAGGAAATGAAGAAGATGATTCATCGTCTACTTGTCCTTCATAGAAAGGAGTCGAATGCATGAAACCAATGAAAATTGTTTCGTTGGCACGTGATGTGAAACGTCCAACGACAAAAGAATGGATTAACGCCGTATTTGACGACTTTATTGAATTGCATGGGGACCGTTACTACGCCGATGATAAAGCTCTTGTAGGCGGGATTGCGACATTAAACGGTAAACCTGTTACGGTGATTGGGATGGAGAAGGGGCATACGCTTCAAGAAAACTTGAAGACAAACTTTGGTCAAGTCCATCCAGAAGGATACCGTAAGAGTGCACGTTTGATGAAACAAGCGGAGAAGTTTAACCGTCCAGTTGTAACATTTATTAATACGGCTGGTGCTTTCTGCGGGGCAACTGCGGAAGAACGTGGAATTGGTGAAGCCATTGCGGATAATCTTCGTATTATGAGCCACTTGAAAGTGCCAATCATAGCTATCCTATGCGGGGAAGGCGGAAGTGGTGGAGCATTAGCGCTTGCCGTTGCCAATGAAGTTTGGATGATGGAATATGCGATGTATTCAATTCTTTCTCCAGAAGGATTTGCATCGATTTTGTGGAAGGATGGTTCAAAAGCCAGTCAAGCCGCCGAATTGATGAAATTCACAAGTAATGATTTGTTGGCGCAAAAGATTGTTGATCGCATTATTCCAGAAAAGAAAAAGACAAACGAAGAGATTGCTTTGGATATGAGAGAACAATTAGAAGTTCAATTAAATGAGTGGTCATTGAAATCGAAAGAAGAAATTGTAAGCCAACGTTTAGAGCGATTTAATCAATATTAGAATTTGATGAAAATTCCAAGGAGCCTGACTTTTTTGTTAGGCTTTTTTTTGTTATACTAAAGTTACCATTTTCATTGGAGGGAACAATTTATGACACGTTTAGAAAAAGTAAGAAATTCCATGAAAGAACAAGAAATTGATGGATTGATTGTATATAGTCCATACAATTTACGTTATTTAGCAAACTTTACAGGAACAACAGGGTTTGCATTAATTACATTGACAGATGCTTATTTTGTAACAGATGCTCGTTACACACAACAAGCACAACAACAAGCAAAAGGGTTCCATGTGATTGAACATAAGACAGGTTGGGTTCCAGCTTTTGAGAAAATCATTCGCGAAAACAACTTAAACTTTGTTGGATTTGAAGCAGACCATGTTTCAGTTTCACAATTAGAAATCTTCGAAGATGCATTTGATACAGCATTAATTCCAACACAAACATTGTAGAGAAAATTCGTGAAGTCAAAGATGAAGGTGAGATCCAAACAATCCGTGAAGCTTGCCGTATTTCAGATGCTGCATTTCTACACATTTTAGATTTCATCAAACCAGGTGTAACTGAAATCCAAGTGGCAAATGAATTAGACTTCTATATGCGCGGCCTTGGTGCAACTGGAGTTTCATTTGATACGATTATCGCAAGTGGTGTTCGTTCTTCAATGCCTCACGGTGTTGCGAGTGCAAAAGTGATTGAAACAGGAGATCTAGTAACACTTGACTTTGGTTGCTACTACAATGGTTATGTATCTGATATGACTAGAACAATCGCTGTTGCTGAACCAATTGACCAATTGAAAGAGATTCACGATGTTGTCTTGCAAGCTCAATTAAAAGTGAGCGAAGCAGCAGGACCCGGTAAAACAGGGGTAGAATTAGACAAGATTGCTCGTGACTACATCGCAAGCCGTGGTTATGGTGAATACTTCACTCACTCAACAGGACATGGTATCGGTCTTGAAATCCATGAAGCACCAAACGTTTCTCGTATTGCGACACAAGCATTTGTACCAGGAAACGTTATTACAAATGAACCAGGAATTTACCTTCCAGGAGTTGGTGGAGTACGTATCGAAGACGACATTATTATCAATGAAACTGGCGGCGAAGTGATTCAAAAAGTTCCTCGTGAACTCATTATTCTCTAAAATAGACGGTAGTTGTGAGAATAGCTGTTTCATGGTAAACTAAATGAGAATTGGAAAATCTTTTTATGAGTAATTTTCTATCAAACAGGGAGGTTACAAAATGGAACAAATCAAAAAATATTCTAAAGATCAAGAACTAGGTGCAATCGAAATTGCTCCTGAAGTTATCGAAAGTATTGCAGGGATTGTAGCTGCACAAGTGGAAGGCTTCTATCCAGTTCCTGGATTCTTAAACACTATTTTTCGGTGGAAAACAATTATCTAAAGGGGCTTATTTAACAGAAGAAAACGGATCATTTGTAATTGATATTTACGGAAATGTAGATTACGGTGTTTCAATTCCAAAAACAGCTCTAGTGTTGCAAAATAAAATTAAAGAACAATTATTATTCAGCTGTGAATTAGTCATTTCACAAGTGAATGTTCACGTTCAAGAAATTTTACCAGTGCACCATGCGGATGCAGAATTATTTGAATTGGGGGATGAATAGTGAGTCGTAAACCATTAAAAAGACGAGCACTACGAGTATTGGCCATTCAAGCTTTATACCAACTAGATGTGTCGCCTGAAATGCACATTGTAGATGCGCTTAGTCTTGCGTTGGAATGCTCAGAAGATTCACCTTATTCTATCGAAGCAATTACGGAAGAAGAGTTACTTAACGAAGTTCCAGAGATTGCATACAGCATAGCATTAGTGCGAGGAGTTCAAAACAATGTCGAGAAAATCGACGCGTTAATCGAAAAGTACTTAAAAGGATGGAAGCTAAACCGTATAGTGCGTTTAGACTTAATCATCATGCGAGTGGCTATTTTCGAAATGACTTCTCCAGAATTAGAAGTTCCACAAACTGTAGCGTTAAACGAAGCAATTGAAATCGCAAAAACTTACAGTGACGAAAAATCAGCGAAATTTATTAATGGTATCTTATCAAACTTAGTAAACGGGTAAGATTCTACTACACGAAGAGTCTGAAGCAACAGTTTCAGACTCTTTTTTAAAGCAGGATGTGAGCAATCGCGCTCAGAAATGGAACGTTGGACCGGAACACCGGAAGGAACGTGAAACGTTCTGCGGATGTTTCGGGAAACGCACGCCATTTCTGCGATTTCGAGCTCAACTAAAAATAGGATGCGAGAAAAGGCGGTCATAGGCGATGACGGTTCGCACAGGTTAGCCGCAAAGGACTGTCTACAGTCGTGCGGACTAACCTCGAAAGGCTTGAGCCTATGCCTTTTCGAACTCAACTACAGGATGTGAGTCTTCGCGATTTCGAGCTCAACTAAAAGCAGGATGTGAAGCAGAAAGACAGAAGCTAAGAATATTCTCACAGTGCGAAGGATTTGGGTCGTGGGCATTGCAAATGATATTGAATGGTTAATCTATAAGACAATACAATATAAATTATTTGCAGTAATAAACCACCGCGCCTAAGTCATGTCACACCCCATTGAATGCACTAAAAAATTATCATATATGATAATTCACACATTTGTTAATTTCACTATACATATTTTATTTTTATCAATTTAACAACATTATTTTAAGAAAAAGGAGACTTCTATGACGCAAATTCTAGATGGGAAAGCATTAGCTGGAAAAATAAGAGAAGGACTAAAACAGGAAGTAGAACAACTTTCTAAAAGTGGAGTCACACCTTCACTAACAGTAATTCTTGTTGGAGAAGACCCAGCTAGCCAAGTGTACGTGCGTAACAAAGAACGTGCAGCAACAGAAGTAGGCATTCATTCAAACGTGATTCGCCTCAGCGAAGAAACGACACAAGAAGAGTTATTAGAATTCGTGAATAAGCTCAATCATGACGCTAGCGTTCATGGGGTTTTGGTGCAATTACCTCTGCCAAAACACATCGATACAGATGCAGTCTTAGAAGCGATTGTTCCTGAAAAAGATGTGGACGGGTTCCATCCAGTGAACTTAGGAAAATTACTCCAAAAGGATGAATCGATTGTTCCATGTACACCACAAGGAATCATGGAGTTTTTTAAAGAATACGATATCGACCTTGTTGGAAAAGAGATGGTCATTATTGGCCAAAGTACGATTGTCGGTCGTCCAATGGCACTATTAGGATTAAACCACGGTGCGACAGTTACAGTTTGCCATAGCCGTACTAAAGATTTAGCAAAAGTGGCTAAACGCGCTGATATTCTAATTAGTGCAGTCGGAAAGCTGGACTCATTACAAAAGACTTCGTGAAAGAAGGAGCCGTTGTGATCGATGTCGGTATTAACCGTAATGAAGCAGGAAAACTCTGCGGAGACATTGTTTTCGATGAAGTGGCACCACTCACAAGTGCAATCACACCCGTTCCAGGTGGGGTGGGCCCAATGACGATAGCAATGTTACTAGCGCAAACCGTAAAAAATGCAAAAAGTAAGAAGGAGTAGGACATGGAACAAGAATACTTAACCGTCACCGCGTTGACGAAGTATATTAAAACTAAATTTGACCGTGATCCGCACTTAGACCGCGTTTATTTGACGGGAGAAATTTCGAACTTTAATAAAAATAGTGTCCATAAGTATTTCAACTTAAAGGATGAAAATGCGATTATCGCTGCAACAATGTTCCAAGGTGCCTATAAGAAAATTCAATTCCAACCAGAAGAAGGAATGAAGGTTCTTGTGATTGGGCGCGTTACGGTTTATGAGAAATCTGGGAAATACCAAATGATTATCGAGCATATGGAACCAGATGGTGTTGGAGCTCTTTATCAAGCCTACGAGCAGTTGAAGAAAAAATTAACTGAAGAAGGGGTATTTGCTGGGCCGAAGAAACCAATTCCTGTATTTCCAAAGAAAATTGCGATTTTAACGAGTGATACAGGTGCAGTTATCCGTGATATTCAAACAACAGTTGCTCGACGTTTTCCAATCGCACAACTCGTGTTATATCCAACCGTGGTACAAGGAGTTCACGCCGTTCCAAGCATTCTTAAAAACTTGGACTTAGTAGAACAGTCGGATGCCGATGTGGTGATTATTGGTCGTGGTGGAGGTTCCATCGAAGACTTATGGGCCTTTAACGAAGAACCTGTTGTAAGACGTGTCGCTTCATTCTCCCTCCCAATCATTTCAAGTGTGGGGCATGAGACAGATACGACTTTAACAGACTTTGCAGCTGATCAACGTGCAGCGACACCAACTGCCGCTGCAGAACTTGCAACTCCAGTTTTAAATGAGATTCATTTAAAACTTGGGAATTTAACAGGTCGCTTGCAAACGACGATGCTCAATCAGTTGAACACTCGTAAAGAGTTATTAAGTAAACTAGAAAAATCTGGTATTTCGTAAAACCAGAGCGGATGTATGAAGTCTATGCACAGCAAGTCGATCAACTGCGATTAAAACTAATGCAAGGCATGCAACAAAGACTTCACTTGGCCAAACAACAGTCGATGCAATTTACGCACCGTCTGCAATTAGTGTCGCCAGAACAATTATTAATTCAACAAAAGCAAAAACTCGAATGGTTGCATAAGCAATTAGTCGATAGCAATCAAAATTACATGCAAGATAAGCAAATCAGATTCCAACAATTAGTGGAGAAATTAGATTTACTTAGTCCGTTGAAGATTATGACGCGTGGTTACGGTATCGTGTTTAAAGACGGTGATATCGTGAAATCAGTGGACCAAATTGAAGAAGAACAACCAATTGAAATCAGACTTAGTGATGGTTTAGTGAATGCTACTGTCACAGCAAAAAATAAGGAGAGTTTATAATGGCTAAAAAAGAAATGAAATTTGAAGAAGCAATGGGTGCCTTAGAGCAAATCGTGCGCCAATTAGAAAGCGGAAATGTTCCTTTAGACGAAGCGCTTGATAAATTCAAAGAAGGAATGGAATTAAGCCAATTTTGTAATGAAACATTGACAAAAGCCGAAGAAACCGTTCGTTCAATGATTACAGTGAATGCAGAAGGAAAAGAGGCATAGTCGTATGGTGAAGGATGTTATTCAACAACTTCAACAAGACGTAGCACTTCACTTAACGCAGCTGATTGAAAAAAGAGCTTCTGACGCAAGATTGAAAGAAGCAATGCTATACGCCGTTCAATCCGGTGGGAAACGCATTAGACCACTCTTAACGCTTGCAGTTGGTTCTGCTGGGACTTCGTCAAATGAAGCAGCGCTAGATTTAGCATGTGCCTTAGAGATGATTCATACGTATTCACTCATTCATGATGACTTACCAGGAATGGATGATGATGACCTTCGTCGTGGTCGACCAACTGTGCATAAGGCTTTTGATGAAGCCACTGCGATTTTGGCTGGGGATGCATTACTCACTTTAGCCTTCGAAGTGGCAGCAAATGCCAACTTACAAGCTCATCAATTAGTGGAAGCCGTGAAGATTTTGTCGACAGCTTCAGGTATGAGCGGCATGATTTCAGGCCAAATGAAAGATATTGCTAGTGAAAAAGTGACGATTACTTTGGAACAAATGAAGGAAATCCATCGTGAGAAAACAGGCGAGTTGTTATTAGCTGCTGTACGTCTTGGAAATCTGTTTGTAGATGATTCGAAAATGAAAGAAGCTTTTGTTTCTTATGCGACTCACTTTGGTCTAGCATTCCAAATTCAAAATGACTTGCAAGATGTGTGCTGGACAAGTGAGCAAACTGGGAAAGAAACAGGTAAGGATTCAGAACTAAGTAAAAATACGTATCCGAGTCTCTTAGGAGTAGAAGGCGCAAAAGAAGCCTTAGCAAGCGAAATTTCTTCTTGTAAACGTGCATTGGAAGAAGTGGATTTTACACCAGAAAACCAACAAACAAAGGCGCTATTCGTTGAATTTTTAACGTATTTAGAAATATAGGAGTAACAAATGGAAAAAGAACGTGTGGATATTCTAGTCGTCCAACAAGGATTGACAGATTCCAGAGAAAAAGCAAAACGTCTTGTCATGGCTGGACAGATTGTGGATGCGGTGAATCATAACCGATACGATAAACCAGGGGAGAAAATTCCTGTGTCGAGTTCATTAATGATTAAAGGAGAACCGTTGAAATATGTCTCTCGTGGTGGGTTGAAATTAGAAAAAGCCTTAAAAGAATTCGATGTCAGTGTCGATGGAAAGATTTTACTTGATATCGGTGCTTCGACTGGTGGCTTTACAGATGCGGCTTTACAAAATGGAGCCAAACAAAGTTATGCACTCGATGTAGGGTATAACCAATTAGATTATAAACTTCGCCAAGATGAACGTGTCGTTGTTATGGAGCGTATGAATTTCCGTTTCGCAACTCCGGATGATTTCACAAAAGGTCAACCGGATGTGGCTTCGATTGACGTATCGTTTATCTCGTTGAAACTTATTTTACCGTCATTAAAACCAATTCTAAAAGAAGGCGGAGACGTGCTCGTGTTGATTAAACCGCAATTCGAAGCAGGTCGTGAACGCATCGGGAAAAAAGGAATTGTCAGCGATCCAAAAGTTCATGAAGATGTATTAGAAGATATTTTAAGCTTCAGTGAACAAATTGGATTCACTGTCGAAAAAGTAACGTATTCACCAATCACTGGTGGAAGTGGGAATATTGAATTTTTAGCGCATTTAAAAAATACGGCACCAAGTGAGGTTCATTCATTTGAAGAACTCGCACGTGAGACGGTTAAAGAAGCGCAACGATTAAAAAAGTAAAGGGTGACGAACTTGATTCAAGAGATTTATATTAAGAATTTTGCCATTATCGAAGAAGTTCAGTGTACGTTTGAAAAAGGAATGACGGTTTTAACCGGAGAAACGGGTGCTGGTAAATCGATTATTATTGATGCGGTGGGCCTATTAATTGGAGAACGTGCATCGCTCGAAATGATTCGTTATGGTGAAGAAAAGTCCTTGATTCAAGGGGTATTCCGAATTGAGGATCCAGCTGTTGTTGAAAAACTGCAAGAATTCGGGGTTGAAGTTGTTGAAGATGAATTAATGATTCAACGTGAATTATTGCAAAATGGGAATCAAACTGCCGTATTAATGGACAGTTAGCGACTGTTGCGCTCCTTAAACAAATCGGACCTTATTTAATCGATATTCATGGGCAAAATGAGCATTTCCTCTTATTAAACGAAGAGAAACACTTAGGGCTATTAGATGAGTTTGCACACCATCAAATGGGTTCATTAATGGCCGAGTACGATGAAGCATACGCTAAAGTGGTTGCTGCCAAACAAGAGCTTAGAGCCTTGCAAACGGCAGAAAAAGAAGACGCACAACGCGTAGATATGTTGAAATTCCAGCTTCAAGAAATCGAAGAAGCCAATATTTATGTGGGTGAGGAAGAACAATTAAGTGAAGAAAAAGAATACTTCACTCACTTCCAAAAAATCCAAACGGCACTTCAAACAGCTCTTGCTGCTCTTGAAGGGGAAGAGTATTCAAGTGTGGATGCTATTGGTGAAGCCACTCGTGAAGTGGAAAGTTTAGAGTCAATTTCAACAAGCTTCAAGACACTTTCTACGCAAATGAGCGAGGCTTACTATCAATTACAAGATGCCGCAAGTGCGATTCGTCATGAAATTGAAAATGCTGAGTTTGACGAAGAACGCCTTGCCTTTATCGAAGAACGTCTTGATGTTTACTATCAATTAAAACGTAAATATGGGGATGATGCAGAAGAAATTCTAGCCTTCCAAGATAAAGCAAGAGACGCTTTGAATAAGATTGAAAATAAAGAAGCATTGATTGCTGAAACAGAAATAGTGTTGAAACAAGCTACTCTTGAAGCCTTTGCGATTGCTGAGAAGATTTCAAGTATTCGTCGAGAAGTGGCGAAACGTTTAGAAGCTGATATTGTGAGTGAATTGCACGGTCTCTACATGGAGAATGCGCAATTTGCAATCCAATTTGAGACAACTGAAGCCTTACTGGAAACAGGGATTGACATCGTTGAGTTTTACATTTCAACGAATAAAGGAGAACCGTTGAAGCCTCTTAGCAAGATTGTTTCCGGTGGGGAGTTATCTCGTATTACATTAGCGATGAAATCCATCTTCACGAAAGAACAACTCGTTGGAACGATTATTTTTGACGAGGTGGATACGGGTGTTAGCGGACGTGTGGCTCAGGCGATTGCTTCGAAGATGCACTATATTTCAGAATACGCTCAAGTGTTGAGTATTACGCATTTACCACAAGTAGCAAGTATGGCAGATACGCATATTCATATTGAAAAGTGGAAGAAGGCGAACGTACGCATACGATTCTGAAAGTAATGGACGAAGCGGAACGTACAGAAGAAATCGCGCGTATGCTTTCAGGTACGACGATTACTGCATTAACACTTGAAAATGCAAAAGAATTATTACAAATTTCAAACGCAATTAAACAAGAAAATGATACACGAGCAGAAGGTGAACGCAAATGACAAAAATCTTTGCACATAGAGGAAGTAAAGGGACACATCCAGAAAACACACTTGCTTCATTTAAGGAAGCAGTGCGTGTGGGGAGTGACGGGATTGAACTCGATGTCCATTTAACAAAGGATGGGCATTTAGTCGTCATTCATGACGAAACGGTTGACCGTACAACCAATGGTACTGGAGAAATCAGAACCTTAACACTAGAAGAAATTAAAGCAATGGATGCAGGAAGTTGGTTTAATGAGAGATTTGCAGGCGAGAAAATTCCAACGCTAGAAGAAGTGCTTCACTTATTAAATGAGTTAGGTTTTAACGGTCAATTAAATATCGAGTTAAAAACAGATATTATTCAATATGAGGGACTCGTTGAGAAATGTCTTGCCCTTCAAAGTACTGAGACTTGGCCATTTGCAATTGTCTATTCTAGCTTTAATCCATATACATTAGTTGAGCTAAAAAAATTAAATCCAACTCAAGAAATTGGACTTCTCTTTGAGTCAGTCGAGTGGGCAAATAAAGGTGACGCGATGCTTGAAAAAGAAGCATACCATCCTGATTTGAAGTTGCTTGATTGGACGCTGGATTGGAATACGAATCAGTTGCCTTTACGTGTATGGACAGTGAATGAAGATACAGATATCAACCATTGCTTTGAACTACAGATTGAAGCCATTTTTACGGATTATCCGCAAAAGGCGTTACAATTAAAGGAGAACTATGAGCGATAAGCTACCAAAAATTATGATTATCGTGGGACCAACCGCGGTAGGAAAAACAGCTCTCAGTATTGAACTAGCAAAACACTTCAATGGCGAAATCATTAATGGAGACTCGCTTCAAGTGTATAAAGGTCTTGATATTGGGACTGCAAAAGTTACTGAGGAAGAAAAAGAAGGCGTTCCTCACCACCTGCTCGATATTTGTGAGTGGGATGAACCTTTTACTGCAAGCGACTTTAAAGAGAAGGCAGAAGCAGCTATTGCAGATATTACGAGTCGTGGAAAATTACCGATTATCGTCGGTGGTACAGGACTCTATATCGAAGGTCTATTATATGGATTTCATTATAGTGGCGAGGGTTCGAATGATCCGGACTATCGTTTATTAAAAGAACAAGAGCTAGAAGAAAAAGGTTCAGAAGTACTTGGAATGAATTAAATGCTGTAGATCCAGAAGCCGCTGCCAAGATTTCGGTGAATAATCCTAGACGCGTGATTCGTGCGCTAGAAGTGATTCATGCGACTGGCAAGAAGTTTTCAAGCCTAGAAATTCAAAAGACACCACACTATGATGCGTTTATTATTGGTTTAAATACAGATAGAGCACTTCTATATGAGCGCATCAATTTGCGTGTAGAACTGATGTCACAGGCTGGTCTTGAAGAAGAAGCAAGAGATTTATATGAAAAATCAAAAGGCCTAGATATCCAATCGATTAGTGGAATTGGATATAAGGAATGGATTCCGTATTTTGAAGGGGAACAGTCGCGTGAGGCGATTATTGCGACCATCCAGCAAAATTCGAGACGATACGCCAAACGACAATTAACGTGGTTTAGAAATCGACTACCGCAAATTCGTTGGGTGAATTTATTAGAGAAACCAAATGATAAAGAAGAACTATTAGAAGAACTATCAACTTTTGTAGAGGAGGGATAGAATGGAACAAAGAGAACGCGTATTAATCGTAAGCGTACAAACGACGCAAACGGATGAGGATTTCGCATATGCTAACCAAGAGTTGGCGCAATTAGTCGATACAGCGATGGGTGAAGTAGTTGCTACCGTTACTCAAAAACGTGAGTCGATTAGTGGACGTACCCTTGTTGGAAAAGGAAAAGTGGAAGAAATCAGCCATCTTGTCGATGAACTAGAAGTGGACCTTGTCGTATTCTATCAATCGCTCACTGGGTCGATGGTGAAAAATCTCAATGAATCGATTAACTGTCGTATTATTGACCGTGTGCAATTGATTTTAGATATTTTTGCAATGCGTGCTCGTTCTAAAGAAGGGAAGCTGCAAGTACAGCTCGCGCAATTAAACTACTTACTACCTCGTCTTTCGGGTCAACGTGAAGGCTTGTCTCGTCAAGGTGGGGGAATTGGTACTCGTGGTCCAGGGGAAACACGTTTAGAAACTGATAGACGTTATATTCGTAAGCAAATCCAAGATATCGAAGAACAGCTAGAACAAATTAAGAAACACCGTGAACGTTCACGTGAGAAGAGAAAGAGTTCTAATGGATTCCAACTTGGATTAATCGGATATACGAATGCTGGAAAGTCTACGATTTTAAATCAATTAACGCAGGCGGGTACTTACCAAATGGACCAATTGTTTGCGACACTGGATCCATTAACTAGACAAGTGGACTTGTTCCCGAATTTCGAAGTGACTTTAACAGATACTGTAGGATTTATCCAAGAGTTACCAACGACACTGATTCATGCGTTTGAATCTACGCTTGAAGAAAGTGCAGATGTTGATTTATTAGTTCATGTGGTGGATGCGTCAAATACGCAGTTCTCCCTACATGAAAGACAGTCATCGATTTAGTAAATGAATTGGAAATGCAAAAAATTCCAATGGTCACAGTTTATAATAAGACAGACTTAATCGAAGGCGAATTCCAGCCTAACCTTTATCCATCGATTCAAATTTCTGCAGTGAACGAAGCAGATGTGGAGCGATTAAAAGCTTTCCTAAAAGAACAAGTAAAAGCGCAAATGACATACTATGAAGAGTGGTTAGACGTGACTCAGACGAAAGAGTTAAATCAGCTTCAACAGCGTACTCTAGTCGAGTCATTAAACTATGACGAAGAGAAAAATCAATATTGCGTAAAAGGGTATCGTAAATAAAAATAATCAACGGCTTGAAACTCTGAATTCAAGCCGTTTTTTGTGGTGTAAATTTGTAATCTAACCCCAAAACGCGTATAATATTGAAGATAAGGAATTTTTCAGGAGGCCATCATGAAAGAGATAAAAGCACTCTCAGCAATTTTAAAAGAGAAGTTCGATATTTCGTTTAAAAACGAGGCATTGCTCGTCGAAGCGATGACTCACTCTTCGTATGCCAATGAGCATAAAGAAATGAAGGGAATCTATAACGAGCGCATCGAGTTTCTTGGAGATGCCGTTTTAGAACTCAATATTTCGGATTGGCTTTTTAGACAATTTCCTCATTTTAAAGAAGGACAATTAACGAAACTAAGAGCACAAATCGTTTGCGAAGATAGCTTATCGATGCTTGCAAAGGAATGTTCTCTGAATGAGTATTTATTACTAGGTAAGGGAGAAACACTTAGCGGTGGGCATGAAAAGCCAGCTGTTTTATGTGACGTGTTCGAGGCGTTTATCGGTGCTCTTTATCTTGATAAAGGGATGGAAGAAGTGCAACGCTTCTTAGACCAAGTGATTGTTCCTAAAATTAAAAATGGACGTTATGAACTGATTACTGATTTCAAAACAGAGTTACAAGAGTATTTGCAACAAAATGGTACGGTTCATATTCGTTATGAATTGATTAAAGAAGAAGGACCTTCGCACGATAAAGTATTTACCGTTCAAGTAACTGTGGATGGGAAGAAATACAAAACTGCGAGTGGCAAAACGAAAAAGGCAGCCGAGCAAATGGCCGCAAAATTGACTATGGAAGAACTAACACAGGGTTCGCTTTCATAGAAAGAAAGGATTAAAGCATGCAATTAGAGAAAATTGAAATGTCGGGATTTAAATCATTTGCCGATAAGACAACAATTGAATTCGATAAAGGCGTGACTGCGGTTGTGGGACCTAATGGTAGTGGAAAGTCGAATCTTTCTGAAGCGATTAAGTGGGTTCTTGGGGAACAATCGGCTAAGAGTTTACGTGGGAAACGGATGGATGACGTTATTTCGCAGGTTCTCAAACAAGAAAGCCAGTGAATATCGCCGAAGTGAATCTGTATATCAATAACGAAGACAAAGTGTTGGCAACGGATCAAACACAAGTCGTGTTAACGCGTCGTTTGAATCGTAATGGGGCAAGTGATTTCTTAATTAACAAGAAACCAGTTCGTTTGAAAGACATTACAGACTTAATGATGGACTCAGGGTTAGGGAAAGACTCGTTTGCTTTGATTTCGCAAGGGAAAGTAGAGCAAATCTTTAACGAAAAACCTGAAGAACGTCGAATGATTATTGAAGAAGCAGCTGGAGTTTTAAAATACAAAGACCGTAAAAATCAAGCGCAACGTAAATTGAATCAAACACAAGATCACTTGAATCGTGTGGAAGATATTCTTCATGAGATTGAAGGCCAATTAGCACCGCTGGAAGAGCAACGCGAAAAGGCGATTGCGTACGTTTCTAAGAAAGAACAGTTAGAAGATGTCGAAACAGCCCTCTTGGCGGTTGAAATCGAAACATTAAACGCTCAGTGGAAAGTAGCCCTTCAAGAAGTAGAGCAACTGCAAGAGCAATTAGCGCAAACAGAAGCGCTATTAGAAAGCCTTCAAGTTGATATCGAGGAAAACCAAGTAAAACTTGAAGCTCGTAACGAAGAACTCGATGCCAAGCAAGAAGAATACGTCGAATTAATCCAAAAAGTAGAACAACTCGATGGTCAACGTAAAGTCTTTGAGCAACGTCGTCAATTTGCGGAACGTAGCGATGAGGAAAATCAAGAAGCATTAGCTGCAGCTCTTCGTGAGTTAGAAGAAGTGGAAGCAAAATTAGCTCTTCTTGAAAAGAATCAAGTAGAACGTAAGGTTGAATTAAAGAACGTAGAAGAGGCTTGGAGCCAATTAGTCGAAGAATTAGACCAATTAAGTCAAAGTAATGAGGAAAGCGTTAAAGAGCTTCAAAATCGTTATATTGAGCAATTACAAGAAATCTCACGTTTAATGAACCAAGAGAAGAACCTTGAGAAGTTGATGGAAGTAAACCAAAATACTCAAGAAAAAATGACGGAGCGTTTTGATTCCTTTGATGAAGAACATTGTGCTTTAGAAGAAAAAGCAAATCATTTTGTTGAAAAAATTGAAGAACTCACTAAAGAAGAAGCCGTTTCTGAAAAACGACTTTCCCAGCTAAGAGAAAAATTAGCAAAAGTGAATGAGAAACATGCAACTCTTTCAAGTGAAGGCATGGAAAAGGAACGCCATCTTCAACAATTACAAGCGACGGTTCGAAGCTTAAAACAAGTTTCTGAAGACTACGCTGGTTATTATCAAGGGGTTCGTGAAGTTCTGAAACACAAATCCGAGTTGCCAGGTGTGGTGAATTCTGTAGCAGAACTAATTCGTGTAGATGAGAAATTAACAACGGCGATTGATATTGCGCTAGGCGCGACGAGCCAGCATATTGTAGTAACAGATGAGAAGGCTGCTGCCAAAGCGATTACGTACTTGAAGACGAATCGTTTAGGCCGTGCAACGTTCTTACCTTTATCAATAATTAAAGAAAAACAAGTACCGGATACAGTATTAAACCAAGCGAAAAAAGTAGACGGATTTATTGGTATCGCAAGTGAACTAGTTTCAACAGATAATAAATATGCTTCGATTATTAAAAAAACTTACTTGGAACTACACTTGTGACAACAAACTTACAAGTAGCACAACTATTAGCGAAACAACTCGGTTATCGTTATCGTATTGTGTCACTTGAAGGGGATGTCGTAAACGCGGGCGGTTCGATGACCGGGGAGCTTCTAAAAACTCTGGCCAACAATCACTCGTTCGACGTAACAGTCAACTAGAAACAGTGACGAAGCAATTTGAAGAAGCAAAGGCTGAATACGAAAAATTATCAACACAGTTCCAAAAAGTGACAGCTGAAAAGAACAAGCTAGAAGAAGAGTATCGCGAATTAAATGCAAGTCATACTCAATTGGAACAAACCCTAAACCAATTAGAATTCCAATCAAGATTTGCTCTTGAAGAAGTTAAAAAGCATGAACGTATTCAACAAGCAAACCAATTTGAAATGGATGAACTTATTGAAGCATATGAGCAATTAGAGGAGCAATATGTTGAAAACCATGAGAAATTGGTGGCTCTTCAAAAGGCAAATGCGTCCTTGAAAAAAGAATTGGATTACCTTCAATTATCGAATGAAGATAAGACTCAACAAATTCAAGAAAAGCAAAAAGAATTGCAAGAACTTGGAACCAATCGTGCTCGTGTACAAGAGCAATTTAACCAAGAAAAACGTGAAATTCATCAAACGAAACTTCAAAAAACTCGCTTAGAAGATCAAATTGAATTATTACATTCTAAGAAATCGGAACAGTCTCGTAATCAAGAGGAAGACGAAGCGATCTATGCGAAGATTCAAGAAGAGTTTGATGCGTTAAAAGGTCAAGTGGATGAATTAGATGCACTGATTAAGGAATTACGTGATGAGCGTGCTGCCCTTGAAATTCATGTAAAACAGTCAGAAGCTGCTAGAACTCAGGCGCAACATCAATTACAAGACCAGTTGAAAAATCAAACACGATTAGAAACGAAAGCAAATCGTTTTGAAATCTCGATTGACCAAAAATTAACGTACTTGAGCGAAGAATACGAATTAACGTTTGAAGCAGCGATTGCTAAAACAACACTCGATATGTCGATTGAAGAAGCTTCGAAACTCGTTCGTAGCTTAAAACAACAAATCGAGCAAATGGGTGCTGTAAACTTGCTAGCGATTGAAGAGTTTGAAGCGGTACAAGAACGTTTCACATTCTTAACTGCGCAACAACAAGATTTACTAGAAGCAAAACAAACGCTGGAAGAAACGATTACGGAAATGGACGAGGAAGTAACTACACGATTTAAGACAACGTTTGATGCAGTAAGTACTCAATTTGAGCGCACATTCCCACGCTTATTTGGTGGTGGACGTGCAACGCTTGAGTTAACGGATCCAGATAACTTACTTGAGACAGGGATTGAGATTATTGCTCAACCGCCTGGTAAGAAGCTTCAATCTCTCAGTCTACTTTCTGGTGGGGAACGTGCCTTTACCGCGATTGCATTACTCTTTGCAATCTTAGAAGTGAAGCCAGTTCCGTTCTGCTTACTCGATGAGGTTGAAGCAGCACTGGATGAGGCGAACGTAGCGCGTTATGGTCGTTACCTAAAAGAATTTACAAACCGTACGCAATTCATCGTAATTACGCACCGTCGTGGTACGATGGAAGAAGCCGATGTATTGTATGGTGTTACGATGCAAGAATCTGGGGTCTCAAAACTTGCTTCAGTTAAGTTTGAAGACTTCGATGAATTAGAAGAAGCAAAATAGGAAATAAGAGGTGGCAAACGTGTGCTACCTCTTATTTTTTTAATACGAATGGCTTGTTTTGTGGTATACTATAAGAGATACGTTCAATGAGTGTATAATGAAAGCAGAAATGCTTAAAGGAGTTTTATAGTTGATTAAATTAATTGCACTAGATTTAGATGGAACATTATTAACTGGTGAAAAGAAAATAACAGAAGAAAATAAAAAAGCCATTAAATTGGCCAAAGAAAATGGAATTAAAGTGGTTATTTGTACTGGTCGACCAATTGTAAGTATTGTTCACTTACTGGAAGAATTAGACCTAATGGGGGAAGATGATTACGCGATTAACTTCAATGGTGGTTTAATTCAAAAAACAAAACATGGAGAAATCGTCTATGAAACAGGACATACTGTTGAAGATATGAAGTATTGCCATGAAGAAGTTACAAAAGTTGGTCTTCCATTAGTGATGATTGATACGGTGAGAGCTTACGAGCCAACGCCTCCAGAAGGACGTCCGTCAATTTATAACACATTACCACATCCTATTACATTTGAACAAAAGAATCCGGAAGATTTTGAAGAAGGACATATCTTTAATAAAGCCGTTCTTTGTATCGCTCAAGATATCTTGGATGAAGGAATTGCAAAATTACCGAAAGAATTCTTCGAACGCTTCAACTGTATGAAATCAAGAACATTCTTATTAGAAGTTGTTCCTAAACATGTTTCAAAAGGAGACGGTTTGAAGATGTTAGGAGAAATCCTAGGAATTTCGTTGGATGAAATGGCTGCATGTGGTGACGAAGAAAATGATTTACCAATGCTGACAACAGTAGGATATCCAGTAGCGATGGGTAATGGCTCAAAAGAAGTCAAAGATGTGGCAAAATATGTTACAGCAACTAATGAGGATTCAGGTGTTGCGCAGGCCATTTATCATATTATTGAAATGAATAAACAATCGTAAAGTGAGGGGAAAACATGGGATTATTTGATCGAATTAAACGTGCCTTTACCGGTGAAGATGAAGTCATTAAACATGAGGAGACGAAAGAGTCGATTGTCATTGAGAAATATGACAAAGGGATGGAGAAAACGCGTCGTAGTTTCTCAGATCGTTTAAACGAATTCCTAGCAGACTTTAGAGAAATCGATGAAGACTTCTTTGAAGATTTAGAAGAAACATTTATTTCATCAGACGTTGGTTTTGAAATGACATTAGCCATTACAGACGCCTTACGTGATGAAGTTCGTCTGCAAAATGCAACGACTTCAGGCCAAGTAAAAGAAGTCATCATTGAGAAGATGGTCGATATTTACGAAAAAGGGGAAGACAACTTATCTGCATTGAAGAAAGCAGAAGGTCGTCCAACCGTATTAATGTTTGTCGGCGTGAATGGGGTTGGTAAAACCACTACAATCGGTAAAATCGCTTGGAGATTAAAACAAGAAGGCAATAAAGTATTACTCGCTGCAGGAGATACGTTCCGTGCTGGTGCTATCCAACAATTAGAAGTATGGGGTGAACGTGTAGGCGTTCCTGTTGTTTCAGGACGTGAAGGTGGAGACCCATCATCTGTTGTGTTTGATGCGATTAAGAAGGCTAAAGAAGAAAACTTCGATTACTTATTAATCGATACAGCTGGCCGTCTTCAAAACAAAGTGAACTTGATGAAAGAGTTAGAGAAGATGAATCGTATTATCTCTCGTGAAATTGAAACAGGTGCAGATGAAACATTATTAGTATTAGATGCAACAACTGGTCAAAATGCTCTTGTTCAGGCGAAACAATTCGGTGAGACGATTAACATTACTGGTTTGATTTTAACGAAATTAGACGGAACTGCAAAAGGTGGGGTAATCCTATCAATTCGTCATGAATTAAACATTCCAGTGAAGTTTATCGGATTAGGGGAGCAAATGGACGATTTACAACCGTTTGAACCAGAACAATTTATTTACGGTTTAGTAAAAGATATGCTATAATACATCTATAATAAAATTTGAAATGAGGCGAAATAATGGAAAATAATCATTATGGTGTTGAATCCAGTATTGCTGGACGCAATCAATTTTTCATGAAAGTATATGCTTGGATGTTTGGAGGACTAGCAATTTCTGCTTTAGTTGCTTACCTATTCAGTACAGTTCCAGCGCTTTATAGTGCATTCTTCAATTTCATGGTCACGACTCGTGGATACGGAATGTGGGTTATCTTTATTGCGCAATTAATACTTGTATTTGTAATGCGTCCAAATTATGAAGAACTTGGTAGACCAATTCGTTATATTGTTTCATATTGTTTATATGCAGCATTAACAGGATTTACATTCTTCATAGTAACACAAGTTTATGAGTTAGGAAGTATC
The DNA here is from genome assembly GCA_916438765.1 of uncultured Granulicatella sp. Lineage (GTDB taxonomy): Bacteria > Bacillota > Bacilli > Lactobacillales > Aerococcaceae > Granulicatella. The sequence continues at coordinate 121,514 of CAKAHB010000004.1, forward strand.
GTACAAGCGTTTATTTCTACTTGTGCGTTATTCGTAGGTTTATCAATCGTTGGGTTTACAACGAAGAAAGACTTAACAAGTTTTGGTCGTCAAGCAATAGGGAGCTTTTATTAGGGTTAATCATTGCTAGCGTGATTAACTTGGTCTTCTTCCATAGTTCATTAGTTGAATTAATCATGTCTGGTATCTCATTGGTCATTTTCACCGTGTTAACAATGTACGATACTCAAAAAAACTAAAAAAATATGTACAACTACTACGAAGGACAATCCGCATTAGAAGGAATTGCGATTCTAGGTGCGTTAGAATTATACCTAGACTTCATCAATATCTTCTTAGATATCTTACGTCTATTCGGAAGCAGAAAAGACTAATCAATACTTTTATAGCCTAGGTTCGCCTAGGCTTTTTTGTTTGCCTTCATTCAAGAAGTTTTTGAAAGATTCTGAAAAGAATTTAATGCATTTTCACGTGAATTCATGTATACTACATGAGTACGCATTAACGAATTAGGAGGATGTTAAATGTTTGAATTAAATGCATTCGATTATGAGGATATTCAATTAATCCCAAATAAATGTATTGTAAATAGTCGTTCGGAGTGTGATACTACGGTTAAATTAGGAAAACACACCTTTAAACTACCAGTGGTTCCTGCTAACATGCAAACCGTTATTGATGAATCTGTTGCTGAATTTTTAGCAGAAAACGGATATTTTTATATTATGCACCGCTTTGATGAAGCTAGTCGTTTACCATTTGTAAAACGAATGAAAGAACGTGGATTAATCTCATCAATTAGTGTGGGTGTAAAACCTCAAGAATATGATTTTATTGTAGAATTAAAAGAAAATGGACTTGTTCCTGATTACATTACAATTGATATTGCGCATGGTCATTCAAATTCAGTGATTGACATGATTAAGCATATTAAAAAACATTTACCAGAGGCCTTTGTGATCGCAGGTAACGTAGGTACTCCAGAAGCCGTTCGTGAATTAGAAAACGCTGGTGCTGATGCTACTAAAGTAGGGATTGGACCTGGTAAAGTATGTATTACTAAAATTAAGACAGGTTTTGGTACTGGTGGATGGCAACTTGCTGCACTACGTTGGTGCTCAAAAGCTGCACGTAAACCATTGATTGCTGATGGGGGAATCCGTACTCACGGGGACATCGCTAAATCCATTCGTTTTGGTGCAACTATGGTCATGATTGGATCATTATTTGCTGGTCACGAAGAATCTCCAGGTAAAACTGTTGAAGTAAATGGAATGCTTTATAAAGAGTATTTCGGTAGTGCGTCAGAATTCCAAAAAGGTGAACGTAAAAACGTTGAAGGTAAGAAAATTGTTGTTCCTTATAAAGGATCGTTGCAAGATACGCTTATTGAAATGCAACAAGACTTACAATCATCAATCTCTTATGCAGGTGGTAAAGATATTGAAGCCATCCGCAAAGTAGATTATGTCATCGTTAAAAACTCAATTTTTAACGGAGATTCAATTTAGAATTATTAACGAGCAGAAGGAGAAATCTTTCTGCTTTTTTGTTTTTCGTATTTATTCTTCGGAATATGTTTGATATACTATGGAAAAGAACTCAGTCAAAGTGAGGCGCGACCTATGTGGTTATTTAATCGAAAAAATAAACGTAAAGATGACTTTGAAATGGAAGAAACGTTTTATAGTGAATCTGTGGAAGTGGATAGTGATTCTGATGAGGAAGCTTATCATCAAATTGCCGATATCATTACTGGTCATAGTGAACGTATCAGACAACTTTTAGAGAGTTATTTTGATAATCCTGATTTATTGATTGAGGAACTACGAGAAGATGATGTGGACTGGAATGATGAGTTCGCTGACCTATTGGAACAAGCGCAAGACGACTATTGGTTACTAATGCTATTAACACTTGAAAAAGAATCCTATGCAACTCAAATTTATTGGAGAGATAATGCGAGTACTTTAGCCAGTAAGCTTCCCAAATTAAAGTTGTTAAAAGGAATCGCACAGCAAGAATTGCAGACTTGCTCTGTAGAGTGTTCTGTATCAGAGTATTTAGAGTGTGTTTCTTCAAAATTACAAGAAGCGGGAATCGCGTTAGGTACGATTGAGTTGGATGATGAGAATGTTTTAATTTTTTCGATATTAGAAAGAAGAGTAGAACGTCTCAACAATTTAATGAATAATGTTGAAAAAAGTTGGAAGCAAATTTCGTAAAGATTACAAAAATGTTACGAATTTGCTTCTTTCTATTTGAAATCTTAAGAATTTCTTTGTAAAATAAATTGAATTACAAGGAGGATAGGAATGGAAAAACGTAAATTTAAGTTTCTTTTGGGAATTATGACATGTGCATTCGCACTTTCTGCTTTAGCGCCAATTGCTGCTGAAGAAACCACACAAGAACCGGGAGAAGGAACTACTGTTGTTGAACAAACAGAGGCTCCAGAAACAACAAAAGCTACTGAGACAACAGAGCAAACAACGACAACAACAACGTCGAAAGACCTTCCGATTGAAGAAGATATTTTCGAGATTACAGCTCGTTATGGGTATGATGTTAGTGAATACTACAAACCTGAAGGGGCTATTTTAGTCGATGCTGAGACTGGTCAAATTCTTTATGGTGATAATATTGATAAACCATGGGATCCAGCGAGTACAACTAAATTAATGACAGCGTATCTTGTGTATGATGCGATTAAAGCAGGCAAGCTCACATTAGATACCAAAATTACGGCAACAGAAGAAGATAGAGCTATTTCTACTATCGATGATATTAGTAATAACCAAATCAGAGCAGGGATTGAATATCCAGTGCGCGATTTACTTTATCTGATGATGTATCCTTCCTCAAACGTTGCGACAGTGATGTTATCACACGCGATTAGTAAGTCAAACGAAGAATACATTAAGATGATGAATGATAAAGCGAAAGAATTAGGAATGACAAATTCCAAATTCTATAATCCAAGTGGAGCTGTTGTGTCAGCTTTTCGTGGATTATATGTTGTTGAAGGTGTACCAGATAAGTACAACCAAACAACAGCTCGCGATTTAGCAACATTAGCATATTACTTCTTAAAGAACTATCCAGAATTCTTAGAAATTACAAGAGAACCAGCTGTTACAACAATGGAAGGAACTCCTGTAGAAGAAACGTTCTATACATTGAATCAACTAGCAAGTGGGATGCCTCAAGGATATTTGATGTAGATGGATTTAAGACAGGTTCATCACCAAATGCAGCTTTAAACCATGTGATTACTGCAAAAGGAAAAGGCCGTCGTCTGATTGAAGTATTAATGGGTGTTGGTAGCTGGAGCGACTATAACACAAGTGTATTTTACCGTGCACAATTCGGGAACGCTCTTTTAGAAAAAGGCTTTACTGAATATCATGAAGAAACAGTGTTAAAAGCTGGGGTTCATGAAATTGATGGTCAAAAGATTAAAGTAGAGAAAGATATCAAAGTTTTAACAAGAGGCGATGAAAAACCAACATATAAACTTGTTGGAGATGAAATCATTGTGGAACATACTTTCCCAACTTTAACAAAAGAGATTAAGTCAAATGTGTTTAAAGTGACAAAAGTGGTTGAAGAAACAACGACAGAAGAAGTTTCATCAACAGAAGGTTCAACGAATGGTGGAATCTTATCATTTGATGAAGATAGTGATCTAGGAACATTTGCGAACTGGTTAAGAAGCCTAAGCAAAAATCCTCTATTATTAGCGGGTATTATTTTAACACTCAGCGTATTTATTAGTGGAATTGTTCTTGCAACTGTGCAAGTCTTTAAAAAGAAAGATTAACATAAAAAATAACCCTTGAGAAAATTTCTCAAGGGTTTGTTTTTGCTTATTGGAAGAATGCCCAGACCCAGTCGATAATAAATCGTAACCCGATTGTGTAGGCAGCCAGTGTAAATGGTTTAAAGACTAAGATGATAATAATGAATTTCTTATAAGTCATCTTTGTTAAACCAGCAAGCATACATAAGAAGTCATCCGGTGAAACAGGGAAGAACATCATGAATGCAAAGAAGTAGTCGAACCATTGTCCTTTATCCAACCAATTGATATAGCGATTATACGTATGTTCGCTAACCATTGATTTTACGAATTGCTGACCGTATTGTCTTGCAAGATAGAAGGCAATGATTGATCCAATCACAATACCGATGTAGTTATAAATGTTACCAACCCAGTTTCCGTAAATATAAACACCAGCAATACTAGTGAGCGCTCCAGGAATGATTGGAACAACGGTTTGTAGAATTTGTAAAAAGATAAAGATTGGTGGACCCCAAATTCCCGCTTGAAGCATATAGGCTGATAACGTCTCTTGTGACGTGAAGAGGCCTTTTTGCCATGCCCATACAATAAACACGACAGTCGCAATCGCTCCAAGAATGGAGGCGATATTCATTACCTTTTGGGCAGTAGGGGAAAGTGGTTTTCCTTGTTTAATTTCTTCTGTAGTCATTATTTCTCCTTTTATGATAACAAGTTTCTTTCTGTTGCAACTTTATCATAAAATTGTTGCCACTGTTCTAGAATACTTTCTTTTGAATAGAATTGTTCGCCGCGTTTTGAACCTTCGCAGGCTTTAGCGTAATAATTGGCGTCTTCTTTTAGTTTTGTTAATTCGTCTTTAAACGTTTGTTGACTGTTTGCTTTTAAGTAGTAGTCAAATAAAATTGGTTTGTACTCTGGTAAATCACGTAAGAGTAGTGGGATGTTTGCGTTCATCGATTCTAAAATCGTCATCGGGAATAACTCCTCGAATGACAATTGAAGCATGACATCCCCCATATTAAAGAACTCATTCATACGATCACGCTCCACAAGTCCAAGGAAGTGAACGTTATCTGGAAGATCATCCATGTGTTCCATAATTTCTTTACGACCTTCAGAGATACCTTTAAAAGCGAAGTTACCAGCCCAAACAAATTGGATATCTGGCATTTTAGTCGCTAGGTCGATAAACTCAAGAACGCCTTTACGCATTTGAAGCTGACCAGCAGAGACAACGGTAAATTTGTCTGGATCTAATCCGAACTCTTACGTAAGTCTGCTTTGGATTGGTCTGTAATTTTATAGAACGTTTCACGAGATACGAAGTTTGGAATGTACGTTACTTTAGAACGATCGACCCCATACTTTTCTAAATCATCAATAAAACGAGGGTTTACAGTTACTAAATAGTCTGCTTGTTTATAAAATGATAAAACATATTTATAGAATAACTCTTTAATTGGTTTTGGAAGAGAAATACTTTTTTCTAATGTTTCTGGTAAAAAATGAACGGACGCGATTGTCGGTTGCTTTTTATTGTTTAAAAATGATTTGAAAAGAAAATCTGGATTAATAGTGTGGATGTGGTTAATATCAGCAATTTTAAGCTGATTTACAACAACGTTATAACCATTTAATCCTTCAGTTACAAGGTTTATTTGTTCCTCTGTCGCAGACATAACTCCTTGGCCTTTAACGCTGTCTGCACGAGTTAGCATATTAATAGTAAGCATAGTATCTCCTTATAAGTGTAATTCATAGCTATTTTACCATGAAATCGCTCATTTGGAAAATAGGTTCCTAATCTTTGGATAAATTTAATGTTTTTGCCTTCTCGGGTGAATTTTTGTATACTAGACAAGAAGAAAGAAACGAGGTCATTTATGAAAAAAGCGAAAAAGTCAAACCGAAAATCTAAAGAGGAAGAAATGACATTAGTGGACTGCTATTATATTCCAACGGTGATTGCAGAACAGTTTCGCTTACTAAGAGAGCACTGTGCACTTGAAGTTGAAAAGGAATTAGCAGCGTTATTTCCAAAAGTGACAAGAGAATCTAGAGAAGATGTTGGAGAAGTTGTCGTTTCTTATGATGCAGACGGAGTTTTAACGTGTGAAGTCACATTAAGCCCTGTTGAAGTTTCTAAATTAGAAAAGGAAATCTCAGCAGACCGCCTGAAAAAATACATCGAATCAAAAATAATAAATTAAGAATCATAAACTGGGCAATTGTCCAGTTTATTTTGTTTTTAAAGCCGATATTTTAGAAAGGGTCTATTAGTTTTGGTACAATTAAAGTAAGAAGTAACGAGGTGATTTGAAATGACACATGAAATTCAAAATTTTACATTCCAAAATCCAACAAAGATTTTATTTGGAAGAAATCGTATTGAAGATATTGATAATGAAATTCCTAAAGACGCTAAAGTATTAGTCCTTTACGGGGGCGGCTCTGTTAAGAAACGGAGCATTTGATCGTGCTGTTAAAGCTTTAGGAAATCGTGAATGGGATGAGTTTTCAGGAATTGAAGCCAACCCAACATTTGAAACATTAATGAAAGCTGTTGAGAAAGTCCGTGCAGAAAACTTCACTTATTTATTAGCCATTGGTGGAGGATCTGTTATTGACGGGACTAAATTTGTTTCTGCAGCAAGTCTCTTTACAGAAGATCCAGTTGATTTATTTGGATGGGGTGTAGGTAAAGGATTACCTGTCCAAGAAGTAGTTCCTTTTGGGACGATTCTTACACTTCCTGCAACGGGTTCTGAAATGAATGCTGGAGCGGTGATTACTCTTGTTGAGAAAAAGGCAAAAGTAAGTTTCCGTGGACCAAAGACATTCCCTGTATTTTCAGTATTGGAGCCTGAATTGACCTATACATTACCTGTTCGTCAATTAGTGAATGGCCTGCTAGATACTTTCATCCACGTGATGGAAAACTATTTAACTTATCCAGTAGGAGCACTACTTCAAGACCGTTATGCAGAAAGTATTTTGCAAACGTTAATTGAAATTGCACCTCGTGTCATTGACACAGACCATATTGATTACAATGACCGCGGAACATTTATGTGGTGTGCAACAAATGCATTAAATGGAACGATTAACCTAGGTGTACCAACGGACTGGTCTTCACATGCATTAGGACATGAAATTACATTGAACCACGGAATTGACCATGGTCGTACATTATCGATTGTCTTACCAGCAATGATGAAAGTGAGAAAACAACAAAAATTTGATAAATTAGTACAATATGGAAAACGTGTATGGAATTTATCAGGAAGCGATGAAGAGATTGTTGATGAGGCGATTGCTAAAACAGAAGAATTCTTTAAATCATTAGGAGCTCCTATTCGCTTTAGCGATGTGAATTTAGGTGAAGAGGTATTACAAGCTTTAGTGGACGGTTTAACACGTCACAAGAAAGTGAAATTATCTGAGCATGGTGATTTGACGCCAGAAGTTGCAATGGAAGTGTATAAAGAAGCGTTATAGGATAGGTGTTTTGTGTTTCTAGCCGTAGGAGGGGATAGAAATGGGTAAGCAGTCCATCTACGAAGAGTTTCTTCGAAATAGAAAGATGTATCCAAAAATTCCGTATTCATTCATGAAAGATGCCGTGGACGGGAAGGGAGAGTTCTTTGCTTTTGCACTCGGAAAGCGAGTGAAGAGTCAAGACCGATTACCGCAATTCTATCATGCGATGACAAAACTACTGAATCCAAATGTGGAAGTATACGAAGGAATTCTAAAGTTTGATATTCCTGTGATTTACTGGATAGAACCTCTACTTATTCATTGGAAGCAGTTTGTCGATCAGTTATCCTCCGAAATGAAGGACTTCCTATGCGACCGATTAACGGTATTACTTGAAGTCACTACAGTAAAGAAGAATTTAGATTAGTGTTAATGCTACTAGTATTCTTTGATAATGAAATCACTCAGCGGAAGATTCAATACTTCGAGAAACATAGTTCGTATACTTTCTATATTGTATTTGCAAAATCCTACTCTATTCACGAAAGTCAGTGGAAAGACTATTTAGAAAAATTGGAACCTTCTCTTAGCGGATATGGACGCTTATATTACTTATTTTTCTATCCAATCAGAACGAAGATAGATGCTTTTTATTTGCTGAATGTGATGATGAAACAAGTCAGCATGCGACCTATTGCTGCCAAAAGTTGTATGTATCATCCAAAACTACTTCGTGTCATTATGGCCCATGAAATGACTCCAGAGGTTGAACGCAATTATCAACTATGTGTATTGCATGGAACGAGTGATGAACAGTTTATCCAGTGGTTGGTTGAATCCATTTATCCATTGTCGTTTTTAACGAAAAAGAATCGCAGTTTCACTATAGAATCTGTAGCATTATTATGCCGAATGAAAGAATGTTTAGAATTAGAACTATCCACTTGTACAGATGTGGAATCTGAGGAGTTCCATCAAAAACATTACTTAAAAGGCCTAGTGGACAAAGTCATTTGGTCGTCGCGGTCAAAAGTTGAATCTATAATAGAGGCTTCGTTGAAATCAGCCAATCGTGATGATGCCATTATTTTATTTGTACTAAGCAAAACGAATAGTAAACTACGATTTTCACAGTTCAATAAACTGTTAGAAAAAGATCCATTATCGCTAACGGCATTAGAGTACATTGAGAAATCAACTTCGAAAGTCTTTATCGAAGGTACGATTGATTACATAAAAGGAGTTGTAAGACCCGAAGTTTATGACTATATGAAGCAACATTCGACTTTGGTTTTACCTCCTCAATTTTTCGCGCTATCTAAATGGCATGAAGTCATTTTAAATAAGATGATTGAGTTTCAACTCATCGATTACGACTATATTTGGCAAGTGCTTCATTTTCCAGACCATCTGGTGCGCTTGAAAGTGATAGAATTATTAAAAACGCTAAAACTATTGAGTAAAAAAGAGGTGCGATTATTCTTATATCCTGTATATAAGGATGAAATGGACCGTGAATTAAAGGATGAATTCGAAAAAATTGTATGGCAACGATAATGTTTAGAAAGGAAGATTGAATGGCAAGTGAATTAATTGAAAGTAAACTAAAGAATCTTCCTGATTTACCAGGTTGTTACATAATGCGAAATGCTAATGACGATATTATTTATATCGGGAAAGCCAAAAATCTAAAAAATCGTGTTCGCTCTTATTTTAGGGGCGCCCATGATACCAAGACGGAAAAATTAGTGAGCGAGATTCACCATTTTGAGTATATTGTGACAAAGACAAATAAAGAGTCTCTCTTACTTGAAATTAACCTGATTAAGAAATATCAACCGCACTACAATATTAAGTTAAAACAAGGAACGATGTATCCTTACTTAAAAATTACATCTGAGAAAGATCCACAACTAGTGATTTCTCATAAGGTAGAAAAGGATGGGGGGATTTATTTTGGTCCTTATCCAAATGTCACTGCAGCAACAGGAACGCAGCAACTCATCCAGAAAATCTATCCACTTAGAAAATGTGGGAAGAATGAAACCAGAGCATGCTTTTATTATCATTTAGGGCAATGTATTGGTTGTTGTGATCATGAAGTTTCAAAAGAAGAGTATGATGCGCAAATCAAGAAAATCCAACGATTCTTAAATGGAGATGTGAAGACGATTAAAGATGATTTGACTTCGAAGATGAATGAAGCTTCAGAAAGACTCGATTTTGAAAAAGCAATGGATTATCGTGATCAAATTAAGTACATCGAAGCAACTGTCGAAAAACAAAATATTATGAATGCGGACTTTACGAATCGTGATGTGTTCTCTTATGTTGTGGATCGTGGATGGATTTCTATTCAAGTCTTCTTACTCAGACAGTCGACGATTATTAAACGTGAAGCAGCGATGTTTCCGATTTATGATCAGATAGAAGATGAAGTCCTATCATTTATCATTCAGTTTTATGAAGACCAAAACCATATTCTTCCAAAAGAAATCTTGGTTCCAGAAGCGATTGACCAAGAACTATTATCAGAAACGCTCGGTGTGAAGGTGATGACACCAAAACGTGGCTCTAAGAAACGAATGTTAGACCTTGCTACTCAAAATAGTGAGATTTCATTAAATGAGAAGTTCAGAAGAGAAGAGCAAAGTCAGTTGAAGACAAAAGGTGCCCTAGAAGAACTTTCAGAAGCGTTAGGGTTAGAAAAAGTATCAGTGATTGAATCATTTGACCATTCGAATATTCAAGGAACCAATCCAGTATCTGCGATGGTGGTCTTTAAGGATGGAAAACCAGACCGAAAGAATTACCGTAAGTTTAAAGTGAAGACTGTTGTAGGTAGTCACGAATTTGCGACGACACAAGAAGTCATTCGTAGACGCTATTCAAGATTACTAAGAGAAGGAGCTAGACTTCCAGATTTGATCTTAATGGATGGCGGTAAAATCCAAATGAGAGCTGCTATTGAAGTTTTAGAAGATGAATTAGGTCTAGAGATTCCTGTTTGTGGAATGGTGAAAAATGAAAAACACAAAACCGCTACATTACTCTATGGTGAAGACTATAAGGAAATCGGTTTAGATAGAAAGGACAAGCATTCCAACTAATACAACGTGTGCAAGAGGAAGTTCACAGATTTGCGATTACGTTCCATAGACAAGTGCGAAGTAAAAATACATTTGCTTCGAAATTGGAAATGATTGATGGTGTCGGTCCGCAAACAAGAAAGAAACTATTGCGTCATTTTAAAACGATAACAGCAATGAAACAAGCTAGTCTTGAGGAGTTACAAACTATCGGAATTTCCGAGAGAGTAGCCCGAAATATTCTTGAAGAACTAGGTAAATAACTATATAAAAATTCAGAATGAAACAGGTTGTAAAATCTGTTTCATTTTTATTTTGTTTTTCAAGCTTTATTCATTGTGTTTTAATGGGGAGTATGGTATCGTTCTCTATGTTGAAAAAATAAACATAAGGTGGTTAAACCAATGAAAAAATGGATGAAAGCTGGTTTCGTTGCTGTGGCTACATTATTAGCAGCATGCGGAGCAAACACAACTAAAACACAAGAAACAACTGTATCAGTTTCAGAAGCGCAAGCGAACTGGGACAAAATTGTTGAATCAGGTGTCATTAAAGTATCAACTGCAGGTACTTTATATCCACAATCATTCCATAATGATAAGAACGAATTAACGGGTTACGATGTGGAAATTATGAAGGAAGTTGCGAAACGCTTAAACCTTAAAGTTGAATTTACTGAAATGGGTGTTGACGGAATGTTAACAGCTTTAGACAGTGGTATGACAGATATCGCAAACTACTCAATTGAAGAAGGTGCGAAAAACTTCGACGCATACTTACACACTACACCTCATAAATACTCATTTACATCAATGGTTGTTCGTGGAAGCGACAATTCAGGAATTCATTCTTGGGAAGATGTAAAAGGTAAAAAAGCTGCAGGTGCTGCAAGTACAAACTACATGAAGATTGCTAAAAAACTTGGTGCTGAATTAGTCGTATATGACAACGTAACAAATGACGTATATATGTCTGATTTAGTAAACGGTCGTACTGATGTAATTATCAACGATTACTACTTACAATCAATCGCCGTTGCTTTTGCTAAAGATAAATATGACATTAAGATTAACGAAGGCGTTTATGCAAACCCATATAGCGCAAGTTTCTCAATTTCACTAAACAACACTGTGTTACGTGACAAATTTAATGAAGCTATGGATGCGATGAAGAAAGACGGAACTTTGAAAAAAATCTCTGAACAATTCTTCGCTGGTCAAGACGTAACAGAACCTAAAGATTTCAAAACAGAAAAAATCGATATTTCAGATGTAGACTAATATGTTAAATAAAAATTTTTCGATATCAATATTGCAATCAATAACTTTTTGGTTTATTCTTAGTGGATTGGGATATACATTAGGAGTTGCATTAACGAGTTTTTGTTTTCGGAACGATTTTAGGATTCGTTCTTGTTTTAATGAGACGTTCAAGATTCCGTTTATTAAGATGGATTGCGACATTTCATGTTTCCTTTATGCGCGGAACACCAACTTTAGTATTTTTATTCTTACTATATTTTGGGTTACCATTTTTAAAAATAACGTTACCGGCTTTAGTCTGTGCGCTCCTTTGCTTTAGTATCGCAAGTAGTGCGTATATTTCTGAAGTGTTGCGTTCGGCCATGGACGCAGTGGATAATGGTCAATGGGAAGCAGCGATGTCTCTTGGAATGAGTTACCGACAAACGTTGCAAAAGGTCATCGTTCCACAAGCATTCCGAATCGCCATTCCGCCATTAAGTAATGTGTTACTGGATATGATTAAAGGATCGTCTCTTGTTGCGATGATTTCACTACCTGACATTTTCCAAAATGCGAAAATTGTGGGTGGACGTGAACAAAACTATATGACGGTTTATATTTTAGTGGCGATTATTTACTGGATTATCTGTTTGCTTTTTGAACAAGGACAACGATATTTAGAAAAGAAAATGGCACTTTAATTGAAATAGAACAGAGAACTGTGTAAAAGCAGTTCTCTTTTTTATATAATCGTTGAAACTATTTGAAGTATAGGCATTTCTTCGTTAAAATGAATAGGACTCAAAAGAACAAATGGTTATCGGAAAGGACACTTATGAATGCAAAAACAATTTGGGAGCAACATGGCTTCCCACACATTAACACCGATACAAGAAAAGACACAAGAACTGATTAAAGAGGGAACAGACGTTGTAGCTATTTCGCCAACAGGGACTGGAAAAACATTAGCGTATGTTGTTCCTATTTTGGAAAGAGTAAAAGCAGATAAAACGCTGCAAGCTTTAATTGTGGCGCCTTCTCAAGAATTAGCTCAACAAATTGGTGCAGTGATTAGAGAATGGAAAACACCTGAAATTCGTGTGCAAGTTTTAGCGGGTGGAGCAAACGTAAAACGACAAGTAGAGAAGTTAAAGGAAAAGCCAGAAATCGTTGTAGGAACACCTGGACGATTACTAGAACTTTCTAAGCTTCGTAAATTAAAGCTACACCAAGTAGAGATGCTTGTATTAGATGAAGCCGATTATTTACTCGATCCAGAGCAATTGAGTAATACAAGAGAGCTTGTTAAGAAACTTCCTTCAGAAAGACAAGTGCTTTGTTTCTCGGCGACAAAGAATAAGAATTTAGAAGAAGTTAATAAATGGATTAATATGCTTCCGACTTTTGTTGAAGTTTCAGAGGGAAACTCTGTGCATTCGAACGTAACTCATGGATATATTGAATGTCCAACTAGAAAACGTGATGAAGTGTTAAGAAAGCTTGCTTTCTCCGAAAATGCAAATCAAGCGTTGGTTTTTGTTAATTCGATTGCAAATGCTGCATTACTTGGTGAAAAGTTAGCGTATCATCAAGTTCCAGTTGCACTTCTTTCTAGTGATGCTCATCAAACGGAACGTAAGAAAGCTATCGACTTATTTAAGAAGGGACAGATTCCATTCTTACTGAGTACCGATGTCGCACAGCGTGGCCTTGATATTGAAGATTTACCACTTGTCATTCATTATGATATTGCAGATTCTACGGAGCAATATACTCACCGTTCTGGACGTACAGGACGTATGGGGAAAGAAGGATTAGTACTTAGTCTCGTCAATGACCGCGAACTAAGAGACTTGAAGAAGGTTGCTGGGAAACATAAACTAGTTCAGTTTGAACTATATGCAGGACAATTAAAACCAGTCACACAACCGAAAAAGAAAGAAGTAAGTTCTAAGAAACCAACTCAGAAACGAAAGAAGGGGAATAAGAATGGAAATCATCGAGGATTTAAAAAGTCAAATTAGTTTTTTTGGATTCGAAATGACGGATGCTGATAGCTTAGTGGCTTTGGAAAAAGGGGAGCAAACCTTTGTACTCTATTGGGCTAAAGATGGTTTCGTTCTATTTGAAACTTCAAAAGAAGGTGTATGGAGAGCGAATAGACCAATCGTTATCCCTTCAGAGCGCATTCAAAAAGTTTCTGTGGAGAAGAAACTTTTAGGAAATCCCAAATTAACATTGCAATATCTTGATAAAGAGGAGACTTATGTAGTTCCAATGAAATGTGGATTTCATCAAAATCAAAAAGTAGAAGGCAAGAAACTCATGAATACAATAGAAGGATTAAAAGGGTAGTTGTATGGATATCATTAGTTCACCTAAAAATGAAAAAATTAAAGATCTAGTCAAGCTTCAGACTGCAAAAGGTCGTAAGAAAGCAGGGATGTATCTTCTCGAAGGAGAGCATCTTGTAGAAGAAGCGATTAAAGAGAAAGCTCCGATTGAATTGATTGTGGTTACTAGTAATCGTCTTGAAGACTACCAAAATCTGTTGGCTCAAACTGATGTACAAGTGCTAGTTGTCTCTCAAGATGTCTTCCATAAGTTATCAATGACGGAAACCACTCAAGGGATTTTAGCAGTTGTGAAGATTGTTAAACAGGATTCATTGCCTCATAGCGGTCGCTTCATTGTGTTAGATGCAGTTCAAGATCCAGGGAATTTAGGAACGATTGTTAGAACAGCAGACGCTGCCGGATTTGATGCGGTTGTATTAGGAACAGGAACGGTTGATTTATATAACGATAAAGTTCTTCGCTCCATGCAAGGAAGCCATTTCCATATCCAAGTTTTTCAAGCGGATTTGAAAGGTTACTTGCCGATGCTTAAAGATAAAGGTGTACAAGTGGCTGTAACGGCTCTTCACCGTGATTCAAAAGATTACACTATCTTACAAGAAGCAACAGATGTAGCTATCGTTGTTGGTAATGAAGGCCAAGGTGTCTCTGATGACGTGATTGATTTAGCGGATGTCGTAGTGACGATTCCGATGTTTGGAAAAGCAGAATCGTTAAACGTAGCTATTGCTTCAGCACTATTAATGTATAAAACGAAAGAGATGAAGGAGTAACGAATGGATAATAGACCAAATCCAATGGGAAGGAAACGCCCAATTCTTGAAACGGTTAGAAATATGACCATTATTTTCTTTGCGTTAAGTGCGATTGCAGCATTATATAATTTTGCCTTAGCAGCAAGAGTGCTAATCATGGCAGTAGTGATGTTCGTTATCTATATCAGCATGTTTTTATCTAAAAAGAAGAATACAGAGAACAAAGAAAAAGAAACAGAAGAGTCGTAATAAAGCTGTAAAATCAATTGACAGAATGTTCGTCTTTAGGTATACTGATTTAGTACTGTTTCAGTAGCTCAGTAGGATAGAGCATTCGCCTTCTAAGCGAACGGTCGGGGGTTCGAATCCCTCCTGAAAC
>CAKAHB010000005.1:0-760661 GCA_916438765.1 uncultured Granulicatella sp.
TCATTACTATGATTGATTTTTTTGGGTAATTATATACTCCAACCTCAAACGCATCTTGCGCTTTTTCGACTAGGTTCAAATTGGTTCGTATCAGTCACTTGGAAAAACTTTTTATTCAATTTTTTGTTCGCCTCATCAAGGCCAACGATAAATCCCCCAACGCCATCAAACATTGAGAATACTTTAAGTTTTGACATGATTACCTCTTTCATTTTCATTCAAAATTTCTATCTTACTATATCATGAATTCAATATTTGATCAACTGATTTGCTAATCCCACTTACCCTGCAAAATTTCTTGTAAGAACTTCTTAGGCATCCAGAACGAATGCTTCGTAATTCTTCGCCCATCAGGAAGTGGATTTGTATCTGAGAGTTTTCCTTTTCCGACAAAGACATCTTTTTTAATCTCGTAATAAGAGTTTGAAGCATGAATTTTTGTAAATAAGAATTGATTCACTTGGCTCTGAGGGAAATTCGTCGATACTCCCTTATCTGACTGTGTTAACTGTACCCCGTCATTAATAATGGCACGTGTTTCATTCCATACGCGTTGTGCTTCATCTATTAAACGCTCAGGGAATCCCCAGAACTTCACTTGATTTAATACGTACTCACCTGGAGCTTCTTCCTTAAATACGACAAACATATAACGTTTATCACAAATTTCTTGGAAAACATGAGACTCTTCCCAATTATCATTTTGCGCTAACTCGATAAAATCATAAACCTTAAATGGAGAATCTTCTTTAGGGAGGTCGTCCTTATTCACTCGAATGACTCTAAGATTCATATTCGCTTTCTGAAACTCTTGAGTATTTTCTAAATCACCAGTAATGCCTATCATTTTTCTGATTAACAAACTATTTTTTGATTTTGAACGAACAGGAACCTCAAACGCATCATATAAGTCTTCTGCTTTCCATCCCTTATACTTCAAAATCTTCTCTTCAATGAGTTGAGTAAAAGGTTTCTTCGTTCCTTTAGCAGTAGCTAACACGCTCTCTTGTTCATGACTAGCAAAGATTTTATGATTAATCAAATACGTCATGTAACTAGACTTTAATTCCCAAGCTCGTTGTTTTGCTAGAACATCACTAAAAGGTTGTTTTTTCCAATCTTTGCCTTTACCAGCTCCTTTGGTACAAGTTGATAAATAGTTGCCATCGGATTCAGATAGTTCGTGTGCTCGTCCCTCTTTAATTTTCTGAGTGATTCGAGCGTAATCATCTAAAATGACATTCATATCTTCCTCAAACCATTCAAACAGGAACACTTTTTCAATCATATAATCATAAAGTGTTTGTTCAGGAATTAGTCCATTATAAAATAGTAAGAGCATTTTGGAACATTTTTTCCACAAATGAGATTGATAGAAATCATCTAGATTCTCTTCGAAGTAATTAATAATTGTTAAGACTAATCGTTCTTTAGCAGAAATTGTCCCATTCTTATTAACTTTAAATGGTGTCACCTTAAGCTCTACACCGATTTCTTCAAAATCAGCAGCAGCGTTACTATTCGGTTGGTATCCAAAATAATAGCGTTCAATATAATTCCCATACTGTCCTTTTGAAGATGGTTTAATTTCTTTTTTTCTCATATTCATTAGCTTCTTGATTTTGATAATCCTCGTAAGTCTTATAATCCGCCTCATCATATTCTTTTAAAATGTCTGAGAACTTTCGATTGAGTATTTTTTCAGAATACTGGATTACTTCTTCTAAATTTGTGTTGTCATAATTAAATAGTTCTTGTCCCATACACTTATCTCCCTTATTGTAGTTTTTATTGTACATGAAAACTACATCAACATAAATAAATATAATAACCACCAGGTAAAACTGGTGGTTATTTCTTTTCAAAATTTATTTTCTTTAATTCGTCCCCATGCTCATGGTTTCTGGCAAGGTGCTGCCGCCGTCGATGACGATTTGGCTTCCTGTGAGGTAGCTAGATTCGTCGCTTCCAAGGAAGGCGAAGAGCTCGCCGACTTCGAGTGGGTCTGCCAAGCGTTTCATTGGCACGCCCACTGCGATGTCTTGGATGGCACTTTCTGGGTTGTCTGGGTTGGATTCGATGGCCATCTTTTCAACCATTGGTGTACGCGCATATCCAAGTTGTGAACAGTTCACGCGGATATGACGGTCTGCGTATTCCACGGCCAAGCATTTTGTTAAGCCAACGAGTGCTGCTTTTGTCATAGCGTAGGCTGCTTCTCCGGCATCGGCTACGATATCCCCTGTGACAGATGACGCGATAACGATGCTACCGCCGCCTTGTTCGAGCATATATGGGATGACGGCTTGACAGCTATTCCATACACCCTTGATATTCACATTGATATGGAAGTCGCGCATTTCATCGCTCATTTCTTCAAATGGAGCTAAGCGACAAACCCCAGCGTTGCAACAAGTCACATTCACTTCCCCGAAGGCGTCTTTTGCCTTCTTGGCTGCTTCTTTCATATGCTCTTTGTTTGAGACATCTCCGACATAAGTGACGATTTCTGCTCCGTATGTTTCTCTTAATTCTTTCGCCGTTTCTTCGACTTCTGGTAATAAGTCGACCAGGCACATCTTAGCGCCGTATTTGGCATAAACCGTTGCGATTCCCTTTCCGAGTCCAACGGCTGCTCCAGTGATAAGTGCTACTTTTCCTTCTAATTTTTCATGGTTTTCTCTCCTTTAATATTCTTTTTCTCCATCAGGGGTTTCAATAGTTACTTTGACATGTTTCCAACGAATGAGGACCATCCATAACCAGATGCACACACCGACTCCCATGTACACGGCAAATGAAATCCAAGAACCGATTCCTTGTCCAAGCGTACAGAAGAATGCGATGGCAAGCATGATCACCATGGCCATAATGCGTAAGGCATTTCCACCTTTAACCGTATTTTTATTATTGATATACCACTCAGGATGTTTGTTGCGGATGCGGACTGCTGAAATCATGGTTAAGGCGTACGCGCAGGCACAGCCAAATGACATCAAGTTGAAGAAGTCATTCATGAAGGTTGTCGCATTTTGCAACAGGATAAAGATTAAGCTGATCACGAGTAGGAAGATATTCGGTAAAATCGGTTGTTGGTGACGGTTGAGTTTCATAAAGGCTTGTGGAAGGAAGTTGTTCTTACCCATTGAGTACAACATCCGTACTGTTGACATCCAGAATCCTAAGATGGATGCAAGCATTCCAAGTAAAATCGAAATGCAACCGTAGATGAGTGGCCATACTTTCCAGCCTAAAATCTTCTCCATGGCAATAATCGACATAAAGCCGTTTGACGCATCATTGGCTAAAAGGTTATCGAAGGTATCGAGCCCTGCCACGCAGAAGAAGAAAAACGTATAAATGATTCCACAAGTCAAAACGGAACCACAGATAGCCTTCTTCGTATTCGAGATTGGGAAGTCCCCTTCTTCCACCATTTGCGGGACGGTCTCAAAACCGAAGTACGGTGTGATGAGAAGCGCCATCCCGATAATCCAGCCCGGAATAATAAGGTACTATCCACATTTGATTGGAATAGATTTGAAAAATTACTAATGTTCCAATGTCCGGACGTGAGTAAGAGGATGCCCGTGATAATCGTTGTTGTAATATTGGCGAACAAGAAGAACGCCTGCGCTTTAACGAGCATCTGAACATCCTGCAAGCTCAACACGAATACAAACAATAGAATCACGATGGCAATCATCATGATATTGTTGAAGCTGAGGGCGAGCCCAAATGTTCGACTAATAAAGGTGGCGATGGCCATTACAACAGCCGGTGGAACGGATATCCAGGCGGCCATAATTAACCACGAGGCTAAGAATCCAGCGTGCTTATTAATGCCGACCGTGTTGTAGATGAGTTCCCCACCTGCCGTTTTGAACAGTGGCGAGATTTCACTATAAACAAGCGCGATTGGGAGAATGGCCAGTGTCATCAGTGCAAAAGCTAAAAATGTACCTGGCCCACAATAATTATAAAAAACTGAATCCCAATAACTGACAAATGTGAAAATTGATCCTGTTGCGACGGTGTAAACAAATACGATTTTTAAACTTTTCTGTAATCCATTATTATTTTCTTTGGTTGACACATAAATCCCTTCTTTATAGTTTTGTACAATTGGTAACGGCGCCTGTTACTGTTTGCACTTTAAGTGTACTCCTTTGCTCAATAGTTATCAAGTTGATATTCCGTTATTTAACGTTTTCTTCTGGAAATATTCGTATTATGTGATTTTTTATACATTTTCATCTTGATTATCTGAATTTAAACTTTTAGTTATTTTGTGTTGCAATTGTAAAACTTTTGATATACAATTGTGTAAACAAAATATTAGGAGGTGTCACTATGGCAAAAACAGCAAACATTAACTTACGAATTGAACCTAGCACTAAAGCAAAAGCTGAAGCGCTATTTTCAAGTTTTGGTATCACTGTTACAGATGCAATTAATATCTTCTTGAACACTTCTATCATGGAGGGAGGCTTCCCTTTTCAAATTAAACAACCTCGTTATAATCACCAAACTGAAGTGGCTATGCAGGAAGCACGAGATATTATAGCCGGCAAGATTCAATCTAAAAGTTACAGTACTGTAGAAGAATTATTTAAAGACTTGGATGGCGAATAATATGTATAAGCTCATAACAACCACCCAATTTAAAAAAGATCTTAAACGTATTAAAAAGCGTGGACTAAATCTCCAAAAGCTACAAGAAGTACTAACGCAGCTTATTAATAATCAATCTTTAGATCCTAAACATAGAGACCATGCTTTAACAGGAAATTACATTGGATTCAGAGAATGTCATATCGAACCAGACTGGCTCTTAATATACGCATTTGATAAAGGTCAACTTGTCCTAGTAGCCTCTCGAACCGGATCCCATTCAGATTTATTTTAAGTCACTCCTCGGAGTGGCTTTTTTTGCAAAAAAAAATCGCCTTTCAGAAGGCGTGCCTTCCGTCCAGCGATCGTTTTTGTTATTTAATTATTCTTGCCCTTTGACTTCAGGCGTTGCGACATCCTCACCAAACCATTTCTGGCTGATTTGTTGGAAGATGCCCTCTTGATAGAGTTCCTTGAAGGCTTGGTTCAACGCTTCGAGTAGCTTCTTATCGGCAGGTCTCACCCCTACCGCAAAGGATTCACTCTCGAATCCTGAAGGAATGGTGTCGTACTCGTCGGCAATGCCTTCTGTTGTGAGGTAGTAATCCGCGTATACACGGTCGATGAGTAAGGCGTCGATACGGTCATTCTTCAAGTCGATAATGGCCTCGTTTACGCTTGGTATTGGTCGGCGTCCCCGCCTTTGACACGGTTCTTCAACACTTCTGGATGTTCTTCAAAATCCAACATCCCAGACGACCCGTTTTGTGCACCAAGGACTTTGCCTGTCATGTCTTCGACTGAGTGAATGCCACTCGTTTTCTTCACGACTAAAGTTTGCGTATTTTGCATATAGGGAATCGTGAAGGCGACTTTCTCGCGACGTTCGTCTGTGGCCGAATACCCATTCCAGATGGCGTCAATCGTGCCGTTTTGGAGTTCCGTCTCCTTCATGTCCCAGTCAATCGGTTGGAAGTGAACCGTGATGCCGAGTTTCTTCGACACGTACTGCGCGAGTTCGATATCAAAGCCGGCATAGTCCCCATTCTTCTCCTCGAAGCCCATCGGTACAAAGGTATTATCGAAACCAACCGTGATGCTCTTTTGTTGTTGGTATTTATCCCAGTTATCGACTTTTGGATTGCTTGCTAGTTGCGTGCAGCCTGCAAGGCTCATGACCGCTAACCCTACAAGCGCCAAAAGCCCTAGGATTCCTTTTCGTTTCTTCATAGCGGCCTCCTATTTCGGTTCGAACGTCAATAATTCGTCCGCGATATTCTCAGCAAAGGTTAAATCGTGGGTCACGACGATTTGCGTCATTCCGAGTTCTTTGTTTTGGAGGATTAACTTCTCAACTTCTAGACGAAGGGCTGGGTCGAGCGCTGACGTTGGTTCGTCGTAGCCGATGATTTCAGGGTCAATCATCATCGCACGTGCCAAGGCCACCCGTTGTTTTTGCCCGCCTGAGAGTGAATATGGGAACGCGTCCTCGTGTTCAGCTAGGCCGAGGCGTTCTAAGAGTGCGCGTGCCTTCTCGTTGGCTTCAACTTGGGGCATGCCGTTCATCTTCACCGGCGAAATCGTTAAGTTTTCTAATACGGATAAATGTGGGAATAATTGGAAGTCTTGGAACACGAATCCAAGCAATTGGCGCTTCGAGAGTTCGTCAAGCGCTAAAGGTTCGCCGTTATAGAACACTTCCCCAGAGTCGATTTTTCAAGCCCTGCTAACATCCGAAGCAAGGTTGTTTTCCCGCCTCCTGAAGGTCCGACGATGGCCAAGATTTTTCCTTCGTGAATCGTTAAGTTGAAATCGGACAAGATTTGTTTATCGCCGAATCGTTTACTAATATTGCGTAATTCTAACATCTGCTTGTCCTCCTATTTATAATAACTAAATTTCTTTTCAATGCGTTTCGCCACAAGCGTCACAATCCCGATAACAATGAGGTAAATCGCCCCCGCTAGAAACATTGGAACGAGGCTGGCATCGCGGTTGGCTGCGGTACGGCTCGCCAAGATAAGGTCTGAGATTCCAAGCGCGTATACAAGAGACGTATCTTTGACAAGGCTCATGATTTCATTGAAGACACTTGGCAAGACAATCTTCGTCACTTGTGGAAGAACGATATAGCGAATCGTTGCTCCTGGCGTGAATTTCAATACTTTCGCCGCTTCATACTGCCCTTTTGGAATCGTATCGATCCCCCGCGGGAAAATCTCCGCAAAAGTACGCCGCGTAGTTGAGCGTGAAGGCAATAAGCGCTGCTGGGAGTCGGTCTAGACGAATGCCGACACTTGGCAAGACGTAATAAATAAAGATTAGTTGTAATAACAGAGGCGTCCCGCGCATCACCCAGATGTAGATATGGATGAGTCCCAGTTGAGTGGTTTCCATTTCAGCTGCATCGCAAAGGCAATGAGAATGCCCAGCGGAATCGAGAAGATAAGAACGAGTGCGAACACTTCTAATGTCGTCACTGCTCCGTGTAATAAGCTTGGTAAAATTTCGAGTGAATAAGACAAATTAAGGACCTCCGTCTGTTGTTTGATGCTTTAAAGTATAGCACAACTCATTTATTTGAAAAAGATGAAAGTTTCATGAGAACGGTCTCAGTTTTTCAAGTTTTTTCATTTCTTTCAAAACAAATAAAAACCGCAACTGGATGCGCTCCAATTGCGGTTCGTTTTGTTATTCAAGTACGCCTTGTTCTTTCTTACGACGTTCTTTGATTAAGTCTTTCACCGAGATAAGGACCACGGCTGCCAGAATCATCGCCATGCCGACAAAGTCAATCGCGAAGAAATGCTCGTTCATGATGAGGAAGGCAAAGAACACCGCAGAAATCGGTTCGACGGCGGCAATCAGACTACTCTTCACCGGCCCGATATAGCTCGTTCCTTTTAAAAACATCGTGTACGAAATAATCGTTCCAATCAGGATAATTCCTGTTAGTGCTGCAAGAATATCCACGCTATACTCAAGTTCCATCGTCGTAAGGCCGCTCATCGGGAAGAGAATGACTCCTGCAATGACCATCCCTACTCCAATCACGGTGAGACTTCCGTACTCTTGAATGAGTTTAATCGGAAGCATGATGTAAATGGCATACGTGAAGCCACTAAAGATGCCCCAGAAGAGCCCGAGTGGTGTCACGCTGAGTTGATTGAGTTGACCCGTGTGTCGCAATGATGAATGTCCCCAGAATTGCGAGGACAATCGACGTCACTTCAGACGCGGTCGGTGTCGTGCGATTTTTCAAACACATATACACGAGAATAATGACCGGACAGAGATACTGCAAGACGGTCGCGGTTCCGGCATTACTGAGGTGAATCGCTTCAAGATACGTAAACTGGTTCATGAAGAGCCCGATAAACGCAAAAAGCGTAATTTTGGCGTAGTTTTTCTTTTTCCTTGAAAGAAGGCGACCAGTTGTCCACGGGTAAACGCATAGCTCATCGCGAGTAGACAGACCCCAGAGATAATCAGACGTAGGTCGGTCAAGGCGAGTACGCCCATTCCGTGCGCCATCAAGTATTGACCACACGCGCCACTCATCCCCCAGGCAATCCCGGCAAAGAGCGTCATCAAGGTTCCTTTTAATAGTTGTTGTTTTGGCTGGTTTAGTTGTTCTGTCGTTTTCATACCACCGATTATAGCACAATCCGCCCTCTTCCTGTACCTTCAGTTGCTGGAAAATATAATTATTAAGATTTCACGGAACTGCATGATTTAGCTTGCCCTCAAGAGATTCATTTGTTGCAGTCCCATTTCACCCTTATGACGAAACTGTGAAATTTATCGTAGGAAATTGCGCACTCTACTTATTTTTGGTACACTTATAAAGGAAAATTTTATTCAAGGAGGTTTTTATGAAACTTACAGGTAAAGTCACGCTCTTAACAGCTGCCCTTTTCGCCCTTTCGGCACATGCGGTTGCTGCAGAGACGACACAAACTGAAACGACAGTTCAACCGACGACTGCTGAAGTCACAACGGTTCAACCAACGACTGAAACGACAACGACTGCGGAAGGGACTCTTCCAAAAGATTCTGAAAAACGACGTCGATATTCGTGTGTATAAGCCAGGTGAAGAACCAAAATACACTGGTCTTTACAAAGCTGATGGCGAAACATACTACCAAGTGGACAGTAAGCCAATCACGAATACATGGAAATGGCACGGAGGACGCTGGTACTACTTTGGCGCTGACGGAAAGATGTTGAAATCAACTGTTACTCCAGATGGCTATCTAGTGGACATCGAAGGAATGCTCGTTAGTCCAGGCTGGAACTACCAAGGTGGTAAATGGTACTATGCTGAGTCTGGCGGAAAAGTATTCCGTGGCGACTGGAAGAAAATCGGTGGCGTTTGGTACGCATTCCACGATAATGGTGCAATGTACTCTCACGAATGGAGCGGCAGCTATTTCTTAAAAGATAGCGGTGCGATGGCCGATAACGAATGGGTTTTCGACAGAAACTACAATAGCTGGTTCTATATTAAGCCAGGTGGTACTTACGCAAGCCGTCAGTGGAAAGGCGACTACTACTTGAAGGCTGGCGGCTATATGGCCCAGAGCGAATTCATTTACGATCCAAATTACAAAGCGACGTACTATTTAAAAGAAGATGGAACCTATGTGAAGAATCAATGGCTTCAAATCAAAGGCAAATGGTACCACTTCCGTAAGTATGGAGAACTCGATACAAATAAATGGATTGGTTCTTACTATGTGAAGGCTGACGGAATGATGGCTGAAAACGAATGGATTTACGATTCGAACTACGGTGGTAAATTCTATCTTCAAGCTGACGGTGTCTATGCTCGAAACATCGTTACCATCGATGGCAAAAAGCATGCCTTCCAAGAAAATGGTTTATGGATTGGAGAAGTTCCTGCTCCGGTCAACTACGGCAACTACAAAAACGTGGTCTTCCTTGACCCAGGTCATGGCGGACGTGACCCAGGTGCAGTATACAACGGACTTCGCGAAAAAGATTTAAACATGTCGATTTACCGTAAACTTAGAAGCGAGCTCGAAAAACTTGGCTACACTGTTTTAACATCTCGCGACTCAGATGTGTATGTGGACTATGTTACTGAACGTTCTGAAATGGTGAACAAAGACGGATGCGGATGTATTTATCAGTATCCACTTCAACGCAACAGGCGTTCCTGGGGCAAACCGTAGCGGTGTCGAAACATACATCTACGAACCAGACGACGACATTAAGCCTCGTATTAATAAAGTGGCTCATGACAACCCTGTTCGTCTCAGCGAAAGCAAACGTCTAGCCGACAACATTCATAACTCCGTTGTGTCTGTTGCTGGGGCAAACGACCGTGGTGTTCACGGTTCGAACTACGCTGTTCTTCGTGAAACAGTTAAACCTGCCGTTCTAATAGAACTTGGGTACATGGATAGCCCTGAATACAAGAAGATTAGCGATGATAAATACCAAAACAAACTCGTTGAAGGGCTTGTTAAAGGTCTACGCAACTTCTATAAGACAGCTAAATAAAGACAGTAACGTAAAAGGTTGGCACGAGTGCCAACCTTTTTTTATGACGCATTTTCTTCTTCATTCTACGCTCAAAAATTCACTTTATAATGATTCCATTTAATGTTAGAATAAAGGTAACCAACTTTAGGAGGCACGTTTATGTTTAATAAAGATTAAGAAGATGATGTTTAGGATTGTTGGCGATTGCCAGCCTACTCCTCATCGCAGGCTGTCAGGCATCTACACAGCAAGGACCTAAAGCTCCACAAGATTTAACTAAAGACCAACAAGGAACGTGGTTATGGACAGAACAACAATCGACGTTGCAAAAAGGTATTCCTTGCAACGAATCTCGAGCCCCGAGCTGCAGCATATATGTTGGATGACTTAGATATTGTAAAAATGACGATGACAATTAAAGACAAAACGGTTGAATTGAAGTATCGTTTTGATTATCTGCGCATTTATGAAGATCAATATAAAGGCCTAGGTCTGAAGACTCCTGATTTCAAAACATACGTACAACAGAAAACAGAAGACTTTAAAGCCTATGTAGCGACTCTTCAACATACAAAGATTACAGTAGATGAAGCAAACTACGCTTACGACTATACGCTGACTGGAACCATTGATCCAGATAATCACACCATCACTTTTCCAGAAACTCCAACATTCCTAAGCAAAATTATCTTAGGACCTAATACGAATCCACTAGAGGCCATCACGTATCAGTATTCTGTGGACGGAAAACAAATGACCCTTTCTGCTGAAGGCAAAAATGATAAAGGCTTGAAGCTGGTGATGCGTCTTCGCTTTAACTACACGGAAGAGTCTAAATAGAAGGAGTGAGGAATGATGAAAACGATGAAAAAAATTTCGCTATGGACGATGTCGCTTCTGACTCTTCTATTTGTTGCAGGATGCGCTGAACAACAGCAACAACAAACAACTGCTGAAACCACAACTGAGGCTCCTGCACCAGTCGCTCTTGAAGGTGAATGGCAAGCGATTGACTTTAGAGATACATTAGAACGTACATTTTTATATACTTACAAGGACGCGTATACCCGATTGAGAGTAACAGAGGCTTTTGAAGATGTCTCTCCTACTTTAACCATCGAGGGAACAAAGGTGACTTATAACTACACTGTAGATATGAATAAATACTTCGAGTTTTTTGCTGAAACACATAAAGATGTGGCTAAGGACAAGGCAGAAGCAGCGAAAGTCGTTGCCGCTGTTGCCCAAAAAAATTTTAAAAAGTCCCAAGACTTATCTGGAACTTATAATGATGAAACCTATATCTTCAAAGGGAAACAAGAAGGTGGCGTGTTAGACACAAACGCAAAAACGATTGTCTTCCCGGATGTTCCAAATCTATTTGGAATTCTCCCACTTTATATTTCTTCAACAGAAGTCCCAATTACTTATCATTATGAGGTCAATGGCGATATTCTTACGATGACTGCTGAGAAGGTCTATAAAGAAAATGGAATCCATTTGGTTTATCCGATGAAATTTAAGAAAGTGCAAAAATAATTCACTGCCCCCTTGAGATTTTCTCAAGGGGTTTTTGTGTGCAAAAAAATATAGAGGTTGTGCACTATTAAAATACTCTAGAACCTTCGTATTTTAATAGAAATAGAAAGCTATTTTACACAGAAAAGGCCTTAAGAATCTCAAATACTGCTCCATCTGTGCTGAAGACTTTTGCTCTTTTCAGTATTCCCTCCGTCTAAAAGGAGCTCGCTCAAAGTTTCACTTTATAATCATTCCAGTTAATGATAAAATGTAGGTAACAACTTTTAGGAGGTAACTCTATGTTTTGTAAGACAAAGAAGATGCTTTTCGGATTCTTGGCGTTCGCTACTCTGCTCTTCGTTGCAGGGTGCCAGAGCCAAACGCCCGATTCTAAAGCACAAAATACATCCCCACAGGAATCCTGGGAATGGACTGAACAACCTTTAACGATGCAGAAGATTCTCTTGGCTATGAATATCAATAAATTTGTTGCCGCATATGTGGTAGAAGACTTTAACGACGTAAAAATGACGCTCGATATTAATGAGAATACGGTCGAATTGAAGTACCATCTTAGCGTAAAAAAAATTTATGAGGATCAATACAAAGGCCTCCAACTGAAAACTCCTGATATAGATACCTATGTAAAAAATAATTTTGAGGGGTTCAAAGAAGCTGTTAAGAAATATCAGCACGCAAAGGTGACAACAGACGATGCGAACTTGTCCTATGACTACTCTTTAACAGGTGAAATTGACAAGGAAAAACATACGATTACTTTCCCTGAAACACCGACTTTCTTAAAGGCACTTGTCATGGGAATTGGCATTGACCCATTGAAACCTATTACTTATAACTACACAGTGGACGGCAATCAAATGACGCTCTTTATTGAAGGCGATATTCAAGAAGGCTATCCTCGAGAAATGCGTATTCGTTTCAATCGATTAGGCGGACAATAAGAAAGGAGTGGCAAACATGAAAAAATTTACTTTATGGATGGTTTCCCTCTTCTCTTTACTGTTCATTGCAGGGTGTGGAAACGAACAACAACAAGTACAACAAACACAAAGTCAAACTCCAACAACAGAAGCTCCAAAACCTGCTTCTGTTGATGTGGAAGGAACGTGGCAAGCCGTCGACTTTAGAGATACTCTTGAGAAGGTATTTCTACTTCAATACGACGATGCGGCCAGTCGCTTAAAGGCAACAGAGGCCCTTAAAGACGTCGTTCCAGTCCTCAAGATTCAAGGAAATAAGGTTACATTTGAATACACCGCAAACATGTCAAAATTCTTGGATGCGTATGGGGATGTGATTGGCAAAAAACAATTTAGCTACAAAGAAAATGCGATTAACTATATTGTTGGTTTGGCAAAGACGACGTATCGTAGCCTCAAATACCATACGGTTGACTGGGATGAACAAACATCGACGGTTAAATCTGTGTTAAAAGATGGCGTTCTAGATACCAAAACACAAACGATTACCTTCCCGGAAGTTCCAAATATTTTTGCAGTCATCCCACTGTATATCACCGACCAAGAAAAACCGATAAAGTATCAATATGAGATTGTTGGGGACACGTTGACGATAAAAGCAGAGCGTACACTGAAGGAGCAAAACTTGCATGTGGTGTACCAAATGAAATTCAAGAAAGTTTCTGATGCAAAAACTAATTAACAAATATAAAACTCTTTTTAAGGAGGTCTAACAATGTTTAGACATAGTAAAAAAATCATCCTTGCTCTACTGACTCTCTTTTCATTTTTGGTCATTTCTGGATGCTCTCAGGGCTCAAACAACTCTGAAAGTTCACCAGCTGCTACAACAGAAGTACCGAAGAAAGTAAACGATATTGAGGGTGAATGGAAACTAACGGACATTCGTAATTCAATCCAATCTATATACTCTTTATTCGAAATAGATGAAGTACAATTCGGATACTTTTTAACAATTTTTGACGACTTAGACATGCGTTTGAAGGTTAACGGTGACAAGGTTGAGGTCAGCTACTCTACTGACTTAAATAATTTCTCAAACAATCTTTATAAAGGAACTAATAAAAAAGATTCTGCTGAAGTTTTCAAAACAAACCTATTTAAACGTAGTAAAGAATTGGCAGATAAATACAAGACAAATAAAGCCACATTGGATGTGACAACGGGCGCCTTTAGTTTCTATGCTCCTGGAACCATAAATGATACAGATAAAACTATGTCCTTCCAAGAGCCGTTAAACTTTAACATGAGCTTTCCTATGACATTGACGGAGACATATGACCCAATTACATATAAATATGAATTGAAAGATAATCTTCTTCTCGTTTCTTTGGATGGTATTGATTCTAAAACCCAGCAACCCGTTCATGCCGAATTAAGATTCGAACGTGTCACTGGTTCAGAAAATAATACGGCAGCAACAACTACAAAACAGACAGCTTCTTTAGATGGAAAATGGGAACTTATAAATTCTGGTGACGCCTTCTTACGTGGGCTTTTCTATCGCCTTCATTCTCAATATGAAAGAAAACTGCTTCTACAAGTTTACTGGAATACGTTAAAGGATTTAAAACCAACGATAACAATTTCTGGAAATAAAGCTACTTATGAGGGTTCGGTTAATCTAACAGACGCCTATAATAGCATCTACGAATATAATAAAAAAAATGCTAAAATAAAACTTGAGCCAAAAGAAGAGTACATACGTACGTACTATTTTTAATAATATGATTAAAACAAATCTAAGTGCGAGTAAATATTCTAAAATTGATATTGATGAGGCAAACTACACTGTCCATACTGTAATCCCAGATGGAATAGTTAATACAGACAGAAATATAATTACTTTCGATAATCCAATGGCTATTTCGGATCTTGTCATTTTTTCAAACTTTTCTATAGCAATGTTGGATACAGATTATAACTACACAATAGACGGCGATATTTTAACCCTTACCTATGAAAGACATGACACTGGCCAAAGATTTAATATTTACTATGAATTGAAGTTTAAGAAAGTTCAAAACTAATTCACTGCCCTTTGAGAATTTCTCAAGGGGTTTTTGTGTGCAATTAATTTACTTATTAAGTGCTCTATTAAAATACTCTAGAACCTTCGGTTCGGTATAGTCATGATAACTGCTACACCGGGTTGAGCCTTAGATCTCAACCCTAGCAAGCTTCAAAGAGCGGGTAAAAGTTGAAAACTTTAACCCGCTCTAATTCATCTTACTTGTTTGTCGCGGTTATCATAACTATACCCCGAAGCTCCTTCGTATTTTAATAGAAGCTGAAAGCAATTTTACACTGAAAAGTCCTTGAGATTCTCAAACGTTTAGTGAACCGGACAAATAAAACTATCCCTCTTCTCCTGTTGAATAATGGTGAAGTTACGGAGGAAGGTTGTAATTTTCGTGAAAACCGTTGCAAATAAAAATTGTAATCGTTATAATTTAATTATATTAGAATCACTCTATTAAGGAGGTCTAACAATGTTTAGACATTATAAGAAATTATTTTTAGCATTTGTTGCTCTATGCTCAGTCTTCGTACTGGCTTCTTGTTCCCAAGACCAAAGCAGCTCTCAAAATGCCGCTCAAACAGAAGCACCAAAAGTGGAAACAATTGATGGTGATTGGGAATTGGTCGATGTAGTCGATGCTTTTTCGTATTCCATCGGAGCCTATACTCTCTATGGATTAAACTTTGGACGATTGCTTGAATCTGTCAAAGACTTCAAAATGGACATGAAGATTGAAAACAATACGGCAACGATTAAATACGATTATAACATTGATAACTTTATTAAAGCTTTCTCCACTTTCTCAAAGACGCTAAAGGAAAGCCTGAAGAAGAATTCAAAAAACTCCAATATGACTCTCATGAAAACCTCGCAGCCGACTTTAAGAAATACAAAGTCAGCATGAATAAAGAAACAGGTGTATTTAGCTACGAAGCAACGGGTTCTATTGATCAAGATGCCAAAACTATGACCTTTGATGAAGGAATTTCAGTAGCAAACTCATTCTTCTTCTCATTTGGTGAAAACCGCATTTCGCCAAACACATATCATTACGAACTAAAAGATGACATGCTTTACGTAACGATTGACGGAAAATCGAAAAAGGATAATCTTCCAGTTCACTATGAACTACACTTCAAACGTAAAGGTAGCACTACTCAAAAAGATCCAGTTCCAATTGAAGGAAAATGGCAAGCCATTGACTTCAGACCAGCTCTTCAACGTAGCTTAGCCTATAAAGATTTCAAAAATGATGATTCGGCTATCAAGCTGATCTATCCTGAGGCATTGAAAGATTTGAAACCAACGTTGAATATTACAGGTACATCCGTTGAATTCGACTATACTGTATCTCTAGCAGATGGTTTTGGAATGTTCTACGATTACTTAAAACAAAAAGACGGATCTAAGGTAACGCAAACAAAAGACGAATATATTAAAAATCAATT
Organism: uncultured Granulicatella sp.; assembly: GCA_916438765.1. Lineage (GTDB taxonomy): Bacteria > Bacillota > Bacilli > Lactobacillales > Aerococcaceae > Granulicatella. The sequence goes on from CAKAHB010000005.1 coordinate 16,120, forward strand.
TACTAAATTATCAGTCAATCTACAATCTGGTGCTAAAGACTACCCAAATACAACTTATGAATTTGATAAAGAAAATAACACGATTCATTCTGTATTGAAAAATGGTAAATTAGATACAGCAAACCAAACGATTGTCTTCCCAGAAGCAATCAATATTGTGCAGCTTGCAATCCTATCTATTGGACCTGCCAATAAAGAAACTACGTATAAATACTCGATTGATGGAGATATTTTAACGTTGACGATTGAGCAACGCGATGGCAAGAATAATCTAAATACGGTTATGTCTGCCAAATTCAAAAAAGTAGCGGAATAATCTCTTCGCTAGGAACATTTTCCCAGACAGCTCTAAAAAAGAATGTAGTATTACCTTTTTCTCCAACCGTTATCGAGGAAACTATTGGTAAAATTTGTAAGAAAAAAACAAATTTAATTTACGGGTACAGAAAGATTAAGCATTTGATTCAGAAGGAATTAAATCAGATTGTTAACCATAAGGTTGTGCAGCGGATTATGCAGAAAAAAATGGTTGGAATTGTGCCGTGAAAACGAAAAAGCTATCAAAATAGGTAAACCTTTTCTCAATTACTGGCAATACTCTGAATAGAGATTTTTTTCAGCGGATAAACCTATGCAAAAGTTGACTACTGATATCACATATTTACCTTTTCGGCCCTAAACGATTATATTTGTCGTCGATTATGGATTTATACAACGGAGAAATACTAGCTTATACAATTGGTTCTAAACAAGATACTAAGTTTGTATTGGATACTTTAAATCAAATTGACTTACCTAAGGGTGTTCTACTACATAGTGATCAAGGCAGCGTTTATACTTCCGCCGAATACTACAATTTATGTAAAGAAAAAAACATTATCCGCAGTATGTCCCGTAAGGGGTACTACATTCTTTTTTTATGTCCTAATAGTTATTTTTTTAAATAGAGGCAGAACCGTAAAGTGTGTTTATCCGAATCTCCATCCAAGCTAGTCCAATAAATGAAGAGCTGATTGGCTCCTTCTTCTCCTGTTGAATAATGGTGAGGTGACGGAAGAAAATGGTAATTTTTGTGAAAAACCCTTGTAAAAATAAAAAAATATTAGAAGTATAATATAAGCATAATACAACAATCTGTTTGAAGGAGGTCTAACAATGATTAGACAAACTAAGAAACTGTTTCTTGGTCTGCTCTCTCTTGGCGCAATTTTTGTGATTGCTGGATGTGGACAGAACCAAGCTTCAGATCAAAATGCCAATAACGCGCAACAAACGCAAGCGCAACAAGAACAAAAAGATCCAAATAATATTGCTGGTGAATGGGAATCAGTCTGAGCTCGATTCATTGCAAACAGCTTTTTTTCCCCGAAAAGGATATGAAACAGTTATACATTTAAGAAAATTTATTGAAGCCTTTAAAGATTTCAAGATGAAATTCTCCGTTGATGGCACAAACGCTAAAGCTAAGCTATCAATTTGACTCGAAGAAGTTCGCAAAAGCATTCTACGAGATTTCAAAGGACAAGAAAAAAATGACAGAAGACGCATTTGTTAGCCGTTATATTAACGGACAAACAGAGTTCGTGCAAAACTTCAAGAAATATAAAGCATCAATGGATACATCGACTGGAACTTATAGCTACGAGGCTACAGGAACTATTGACGAAAAAGCAAAGACTGTCACATTTGACGAAGGGCTCATCATTCTTGACTCTTTTCCCTCTAACGACAGCGGGTAAAGATCATAGATTCGATCCAGCAACTTACAACTATGAAGTAAAAGACGGCATCTTGACCATCTACGCCGATATGAAAGACGAAGGACAATCTTCCTGTTCATTTTGAATTGACTTTCAAACGCGTACCAAGTGCAGAAAAGAAATAGAAAGGAGACGCGACCATGTTTAAACAATACTTAAAACCATTATTCATTGCTGGCTGCTCTCTTTTAATGCTTGCCGGCTGCGGAAATCAAACTGCTACTACAACAACTACAACAACTGCTCCTTCCAATCCTCTCGAAGGAAAATGGGAACAAATCGACTTCAGAAGTACACTCGAACGTAGCTTAGGATATGAGGATTTTAGTAGTCGACTTCCACGCCGACTCATCTACTCTGATGCCTTCAAGGACGTAACACCGACACTAACGATTACAGGGGATTCTGCCGTATACGATCTTACAGCAACGACCAATGTGGCTGTCGGCAACTTCTATGACTACGCGAAGGCTCAAAAGTTAACAAGTGTCAAAGGAACCAAAGAACAATATATTAAAAATCAGTATGACGATTTGAAAAAAACCTGGAAACTTATAACAAACATAATCTCCCCCTCAGCTTTGAGTTCAATGATGAAAAATATGAAATCCATCAAACCTTAAAAGAAATCACCATTAACGAAAGTGCCGGTACGTTTGAATTCAAGAACGCACCAATGTTCATTGATTTAGTAACATTCTCGAGTGGGAAATTCGTATATCCAGTGACCTATAAATATACCCTTGAAGACGGAATATTAACACTGTCACTCGAACAAAAACAAGACCTTGACAATGGAGATTCAGTTACTCTCTACTACACAATGCATTTCAAAAAAGTAGCGGAATAATCTCTTCACGAGGATGACTTACTTAGACAACTCTAAAAAACCAAAAAGGAATGTAGTTAAACTACATTCCTTTTTTTATACTCCATTTCCACTTTAAAGTAATCCGTAGAATGATTTGCGATTTTTGTCACAAAGAGTTACGATATAATAATAAGAACAAGTTTTAGGAGGTCCTTTTATGAAACACTGGACTAAAAAATATTGGCTAGCTCTGTTAACGGTTTTATGCCCTCTCCTATTGGCAGGATGCAGTTCCGCAACAACAACCAGCCAGACGACTACACAAGAAACAACTGTTGCGCAGAATGAAACTCTTGATGGTACTTGGGAATTAACCGATGTGAAGACCACTTTAAGAAAATCATTTGTCCTAAGAGGTGCTGACCCAACGCAGTACGCCTATGCGATTGATGATTTAGCTGACTGGAAACCGCAACTCGTCATTTCAGGAAATGAAGCTGAATTTAAATACAGCTATAACTTCACAAAATATTTCGAGAATCTATATGAACATATTTATAAAAATGCTTTCCCAGATAAATCCGAATTCAAGTCTGTTTTATATGATGGGTTATGCAAAAATCCTTCCAGCTTTAAAAGTCACTAAAATCAAGATGGACAAAGAAACAAACCAATTCGATTTTCTCTTCCTGAAGGTGCTATGGATACAAGCAACAAAACGATTACTTTTAAAGAAACACCAACTCTCCTCATGACATTTTCATTAGGAATCACCATGCAACCCAGCTCGTCCAATCACTTATCAATATGAATTAGATGGGGATACCCTCGTAGTCAGCGCTAGAGGCAATAACGAGCGAGGCGTTTTAGCAACCATGAAAATGACATTCAAGAAAGTAACAGAATAGAAAGGAGCCTTCACATGTATCAATCAATAACAAAAAAATTAACACTGTGGGTTGCTTTCCTTTCACTACTCCTTCTTGCAGGCTGTACCGGAAAACAAGAAGAAACTACTGTAGCACAGTCTGAAGCGACAACCGAAACTGCCAAACAGGAAGTTTCTTTAGATGGAAAATGGAAGATTTATAATCTGCGTGACAGTCTAGAAAGCATTCTAATATACACTAATCCGGTAGATCAATTTGACGGATTGCTAATTATGCTAATCGGTGCTGAAAAAACAACGATTGCTTCTGAAATTACGATTAATGGTAATACTGCTGAATATCATGGCGCCTATGATATGAATATTAGCTTTGAAGCATACTATGATACTGAGTTTAAAAATCAAAATATTTCAAAAGAAGAAGGACTCAAACGATATCAGAGCTATGTTGAACTTCTTTTCAAAAAATTCCCTGATGCAGTCGGTGGTCTTTCAGAGGATAAGCAGACCCTTGATGGAACGATTAAACGGGAAAGTGGACACTCAAGCAAAAACCATTACTTTCACTGCCCCAATTTTCTTTGCAGGTGACATACGAGCAACAACTTCTGTTCTCAGCGACAAACCTGTCACATATTCATATTCAATCGAAAATGATATTCTAACGTTAACACTCAGTGGAAATGACGAAATTTATAATCTTCCAGAAACAATTGTCCTTCAGTTCCAAAAAGTTCAAGAATAAGAAAAAGGAATCAAGCAGCCGCTTGATTCCTTTTTCACTTCAATTCTACTTTTAATTTAATTAATATAAATTATACTACAGTCTGATTTGGATATCTACGTAGTGGCGATAATAACTGTACCGGGGTGAGCCTTAGGTCTCAACCCGGTGTAGCAGTTATCTTTACTATAACAACCCAAAGGTCCGAAAGTATTTTTATGGAAACACTGTTTCCTACTTAAGATAGCCTTGGCTTTGAAGGAACTCACGGGCAACTGTTTCAGCAGACTTACCCTCTACTCCCACTTCATAGTTCATGCGACTCATCTGTTCCGCCGTAATCTTTCCAGCTAAGACATTAAGTACGCCTTCCAATTCCGGATGCTGTTTCAACAACGCTTCCTTCATTAAAGGTGCGCCTTGGTAAGGTGGGAATAACTGCTTGTCGTCTTCTAACACCACAAGGTCGTAGCGTGTGATTTCTGCGTCTGTTGAATACGCGTCGGTGATTTGAATGTCCCCCGATTGAATCGCTTGGTAGCGCAGGCTTGGTTCCATTGTTGCGACGTTTAAGTTCAATCCGTATACCTTTGAAGGCCGCGGTTTCCATCTTCTCGGTCGTTGAATTCGAGCGTGAATCCGGCTTTTAATTGCCCTTCGACTTTCTTCAAGTCAGAGATGGTCTTGAGTCCGTATTTTTCAGCAATCGCTCTTGGGACCGCGACGGCATACGTATTTTGGTATTCCATCGGCTTCAAATAGGCCAAATTGTCTTGCTTCAAGATGCCTTCTTTCGCCAATTCGTAGACTTCTTCTGGATCATGCGACACTTTTGGCGCAGGCTTCAACAAGCTTTCCGTAATCGTTCCTGTGAATTCTGGGTAAATGTCGATGTCCCCATTCTTCAAGGCTTCATACAAGAATGTTGTCTTCCCGAAGTTTGGTTTCACTTCGACTTTCAGCTTCGTATTTTCCTCAATTAAGAGTTTATACATATTTGCTAAAATTTCTGGTTCGGGTCCTAATTTACCGGCGATGACCAGAGTTTGTTGGCCCATCGAAGGCATCATCCCTGAAACGAAAGACGCTCCGAGTCCGGCAAACAGGACGATAAACGTTGCAAAAATCGTTTTTAATTTAGCATGTTCCATCCATTTCAACAACGTACTAAACGCAATGGCAAGAACGGCTGAAGAAATCGCCCCAATTAAAATCAAGCTGGCGTTGTTACGGTCAATTCCAAGAAGGATGAAAGAACCGAGTCCCCCTGCCCCGATTAACGCCGCAAGAGTGGCTGTTCCGATAATAAATACCGCTGAAGTGCGCACCCCTGACATGATAACAGGCATCGCGATTGGAATCTCAAACTTCTTCAATCGTTCCCACTTCGTCATCCCAAAGGCAATCCCCGCTTCTTCTAAGCTAGGGTCAATGCCCTGTAGTCCCGTAATTGTATTTTGTAAAATCGGGAATAAAGCGTAAATCACAAGTGTTGTGAGTGCTGGGACTGTTCCGATACCCATAAATGGAATAAAGAGCCCTAATAGCGCAAGAGATGGAATTGTTTGGAAAATCCCTGCCACTTGAAGAACAAATGCCGCAGAGCGCTTGTGTGAGCTTAAAACAACGGCTAATGGTACAGCCACCACAATCGAAATTAATAACGCTAATAGCGAGAGTTGTAAATGTTGCCCTAGTGCCACTGTCCAGTCGCTAAAACGCTCTTGGAAGGTCGTTATCAAATTATGCATGAACAGCACCTCCTTTGAACAATTCTTGGACAAACTCCGTTGCAGGATGCTCTAAGATTTCTTCAGGACGTGCGACCTGCTCGATGGCTCCGTCTTTTAATACAGCAATGCGATCTGCCAACTTCAACGCTTCATCCGTATCGTGTGTCACGAAAATCGTCGTCATTTGAAACTCACGATGCAATGCCTTCGTGAGTTCTTGTAGTTGCTTACGAGAAATCGCATCAAGCGCTGAGAACGGTTCGTCCATCAATAGTGTCATCGGTTCTGCAATAATGGCTCTGATAATCCCAACCCGTTGTTGTTCCCCACCAGAGAGTTCGCTTGGAAGTCGTTTCGCATAATCTTCTGCTGGAAGGCCTACTTTATCGAGTAGTTCCTTTGTTTTCGCAGCGATTTGCTCCTTCTTCCACCCTTTCATTTCAGGAATGAGCGCGATATTTTCCGCCACCGTTAAGTTCGGGAACAGCGCGATTTGTTGAAGAACATATCCTGTCTCTAAACGTAATTTTCGTTGGTCATGTTCCTTGATTCGTTTTTCATTTAAATAAATATTTCCATCAGTCGGTTCAATCAACTGGTTAATCATCTTTAACATGGTTGTTTTCCCTGAACCGGATGGCCCCACTAACACCATAAATTCGCCGTCGTTAATCGTAAGGTTCACGTCTTTTAAAACGAGCTTTTCATCATAACGCAAGGCGACATTTTTATATTCAATCATACTAACCCTTCTTTATTTAATAGATTTATACTCCGCTTCTACTCCCTTTTGTACAGCGGGACGTTTAGCAATTCTGTCTGCCCATTCGTTTAAATGCTTGTAGCTTTGCGCATCAAGGAATTCTGCAGAATTTTGATAGAGTGTCCTTGAACGAGGTGACCGTACCATGACCAGATGGCGATATCGGCAATCGTATATTCGTCTCCTGCGATATATGGGCGTTTGGCTAACTCTTTGTCGAGCAAGTCTAATTGGCGCTTTGCTTCCATTGTGAAACGGTTAATCGCGTACTCGATTTTCTCTGGTGCGTAATTGAAGAAGTGCCCAAATCCGCCCCCTAAGAATGGTGCTGCTCCTGTTTGCCAGAAGAGCCAGTTTAAGACTTCTGTACGTTTAGCTGTGTCTTCTGGAAGGAATTTTCCAAATTTTTCTGCTAAATAAAAGCAAGATATTCGCTGACTCGAAGACGCGAATCGGCTCATCCCCTGAGCGGTCTAAGAGTGCTGGAATCTTCGAGTTCGGATTAATCGCTACAAAGTCGCTACCGAATTGATCCCCATCCATAATTGAAATCTTGAATAAATCATAGGCTGCCTTGTCGACGCCTGCTTCGAGTAATTCTTCCAGCATAATCGTCACTTTAATGCCGTTCGGTGTTCCAAGCGAATACACTTGTAAGTCTGTTTCGCCGACTGGCAATGTTTGTTCAAAACGAGCCCCTGCTGTTGGACGGTTAATTCCTGAGAATTTCCCTTGGTTGCTATCGGCTGCGCTCCATACGCGTGGTAATTGATATTCTGACATATGGTTTCCTCCTTGAGTCTCTTTAGAATTATTTTAACATGAGACTTTACTTCTCTTTAAAACATCTGCTTATGAACCCTTTCTCAAGCAGAAACTTTTGTAAATAAATTTTTTAAATGTTAGACTTAATAGTATAAACAACAAAGGAGGTCTTCAAATGTCATTAGAAGATAAATTACAACAAGCATCAGGTGCAGCAAAAGAAGTTTTAGGTAAAGTTACTGGTGATAAAAGCACTGAAACAGAAGGTGCAGTAGAAAAAGGTTTAGGTAAAGCCAAAGAAGTTCTAGAAAACGTTAAAGAAGGCGTTGAAGGCGCAGTAGAAGGCATTAAAAATACTTTCAACAAATAATTGAGCCTAACGAATAAGAGCCGCTACATATCATTGTAGCGACTCTTTTTTTCTTTATAAAATATACTCCGCCAGTAAGCGTTCAAATTCGCGGATATTGATGCCGCGTTTCAATTCAATCTTAATATGGCCTGCTCTGGTCCATAATTCCACTTCTGCCGTGTAATCGAGGATTCCTGCATTTTCAGTAGACCACATATTCACTGCGCTATATGGCAATGAATACATCTCGACTTTCGTTCCCGTGAGTCCTTGGACGTCTTTTACAATCAAGCGTTTATTCGTGAATACTGCCACATCTCGTACAGTTTTAAAGGCGCGGTCTGCCACCTCTCCTGTCACAAGAATTTCTTCGATATCGCGTGGTATATCCACTTCTCGGTAGAAGACCCATTTGAGTGCGGTTGTTTCGTTTTCCATTTCCATATCCAATCCCCCATCTCGTTGAACTTTCTAGTTATAATACATCTACAATTTCCCAAAGAATATCCTTCCATGTAACTTTCTTACGTCCATTAATCGTTTCAATTAGATGGTACACTTTCAGATGATTGTCATTGCGAAATACAAAATCGAATCGGAATTCACGTCCGTTTGGAGAAATCGCATCGAACTTAGTTTTATATTTATCATGAACTGGGCTCACTGGATATTTATTAAACAGCATGCGACGCTCGTCCCCTGCTTCCTTAAGACAGTTCTCAAGCTCCTCACAAAATTCCACAAACATCTGGTAGAGCTGTTCCTCAGAAAGTCTGCGACTGCGCACGAGTGACTTGTAATCTGAAAATCCCCAGCGTGTCATATCGATGACAAATGAAAATCCTTCTTTATTGATTCTATTTAAAAATTCTTCACGGTTCATGCTTGTCCTCCATTACTGTTTTCTCTGGCCCATTCGGGATTGCTATAATAGCGCACATAGAAATGAGGGTCTCCGCCCGCTTCGTCCATTTTATCTTTAATGCTCACTTCTGGATGAGTGACTTCTCCTGTTTTTGTAAAATACTCTCCGATTTTACCCGTGCGATTTTCGAAGCCCCCACGCCACATCGTTTCCTACAATCGCTGCTAAGAATCCATGACTCTCCACCAAGTCAAAGAATTCTGCTACGGTGAGGCTCTCTGGCACCTCGAATGTCATCTCATGATTGTATACATCATCTCCGGCACAAACCGAATTGCGATCGACAATAATTTTCATCTGGCCACTTCCTCTAATGAAATACTTGTGACTTCATTATACCATATCCACATTTTATTCTCGCTTTTCTATCCAATCCGTCTGTAATTTAATCTATTCTTTACTGATTAAGAAATCTTTAAAAATGACTCTTAAAATCAATATATGTTTATAAAAATAAAGAATATGTGTTAGTATCAACTTTTGCATAGGTTTATCCGCTGAAAAATCTCTATTCAGAGTATTGCCAGTAATTGAGAAAGGTTTACCTATTTTTGATAGCTTTTTTTCGGTTTCACGGCACAATTCCAACCATTTTTCTGCATAATCCGCTGCACAACCTTATGGTTAACAATCTGATTTAATTCCTTCTGAATCAAATGCTTAATCTTTCTGTACCCGTAAATAAATTTGTTTTTTTCTTACAAATTTTACCAATAGTTTCCTCGATAACGGTTGGAGAAAAGTCTTTCTTTTTCCATCGGTAGTAAGTAGATATGGGTACATTAAGGCAAAAAAACAGATTAAATGAACTGTATATTTACCTTTCAATTCTTCTACTAATTTTTACAACTGCTTGAGGCGACACTTCCTTTCCAATTCCTTGTATTTTTTTAATATTTCTAATTCAACTTCTTTTCTTCGTAATTCTAATTTTTAATTGATCGATTTCAGAAAGTTTAGCCATTCCTTTTTTCATAAGAATATTGTTTACCCACCTGTTATCCGTATTAACTTTTTTTGGAGGAAACATATGTCAAAACAAAAAGATTAACCGTTTTTGTTGGATCTATTGGAGCTTTTATCGGTTTCCTTGTATTTATTGCTTATATTCCACAAATTATCGCAAACCTACAAGGAAGTAAAGGTCAACCTTTCCAGCCGCTTTTTGCTGCCGTTTCTTGTCTAATCTGGGTTATTTACGGTTGGACTAAAGAACCAAAAAAAGACTGGATACTTATTTTCCCTAATGCAGCTGGAGTCATTTTGGGCGGACTTACTTTTCTTACCTCTTTATAGTAAGAAATGTATTTTAATAGTAAACTAAATAGATTTATTTACAAAGGAATTAGGTACAATATCTACTTAATTCCTTTTTCTGTGCTCTCCATTTCTACAACAAAAAAGCACCCTGTAAATACAGAGTGCTGAGATCAAATTTAATTATAATTTTAATTTTTCGAATTTAGCTTTAATATTATTTTTTTGAATTCTTCGATTTTTTTCTTTACGAGCCTCTTTTACGTTCTGCTTTCATTTGAGCGCGAGCCTTATTATAAAGATCAGCTTGAACTTTTGCAGCAGCTTCAATTTCTTCTACTACTGATTCAACATTCCAACGTAAAATTTGTGTGTCGTATTTATTAAAATAAGCATTTAATACTTGCTCATCATCTTCTTGAACTAAAGCAACAAGAGCAGTTTCACCACTAACTAATTTTTGAGAAACTTGGTCGATTAAACCTTCTTGGACAGCTTCAACAGTATCGCCTCCGGCTAATCCGTATAGACTTCCAATTCCGTAACCAAATAATACACCTAATGGTCCCGCTAGCAGTCCGACAAACGCACCGATTAGGCCGCCTTTTAAAGCACCATCATTTGCAGAATCTTCAAAATCAAAACGATCTTTATCAGTAATATGACCGCCTTCATTTTTGATAACAGCAATTTGAGCGACTTTTGTTTTCTCAGTTTGCTTGAATGTTTTCAACTCAGCAAATGCCTGATAAGCTTCACTTTCTGTTTTGAAAATAGATACTACTAAATTTTCCATATTAATTCCTCACTTTCACTTGTGGATAGGTTAAGTATAATCTTTATCTACATAAAAAGCTAATCATTACTATTAAGTAGCGACGAGTATTAATTCGATTTAAAATAATATCGAAAAAATGATATTAACATTTTGAGGCTAGGGCTTCAACCAGCGAAGCCTGGGCTGTAAGCTACTAAAGTAGCAACATCCCCTTGCTAGGCCTTCGCCCTTCGCACCCATGGCTGTAAGTTGCTAAAGCACCAACACCCCCTGGCTAGGGCTTCGCCCGTCGCAGCCACATCCGTAAGTCGCGTTGCTCCAACGGCTGTGTCAACTGACCTCAATTCTCTACACAAAAAAAGCACCCCAATAAATGGGATGCTAAAAATGTTAATTTCATTTTAGAAAAACGATTATGCTTTTCTATCAATTGTGCTTTGGTACTCTGCCCCTGTTAATCGGTCGAATAAGAAACGACGATTGAAGAGCGTCACGATAAGGATGATTAAGAAGTACAATACGAATACGAGTAAGGTTCCTGCAAATAATACGAGGAATTCTGGTGTTTCTGCTTCAAAGTTAAAGACATCCATGAGTGTGAGTAATCCTAGCGGAATCCAGTTGAAGTACGCTGTGATGAGGATACCTCTGAGTACTGTACGAAAGGCTTTGTTGTCTTTGAACTCTACTCCGAATTTGAGCAAGGCGCTTCCGAGTGTTTTTCCATTAAAGAGTGGTACCAAGGCAAAATACAATGCAAACAATACAGAAACTGGAACAGTTGTATTCAAGAAGCTATACGGTACGTAGACGATCGCTGCGTCAATGAGGAGCGACAACATGACGCGAATGCTCGATACGTGAGTACCCTCCTCAAAGGATTTCTCATCTATGGCATCTCTTGAAGGAAGTACCCTAACCGCAAGTTGGCCAATGAAGTACCCGAGTGCGCCACCCGTCGTATTTTGAATAATATCATCGATGTCGCATAGGCGGTAAGGACCTGGATAAATAAAGTACAATCCAGATAATTGCGTAAGCTCAAAGAATAAGCTGACTAGCGCCGTTAATAAAATCGTCTTCTTGAAGCTGCATTTGAAATAATAACGCATGTACACCCCGAAAGGTACGAGCATCAATACATTGAATGCTGGAATGTAGAACGATGGATATTTCATCGAATCAATCCATGTCGACGGGTCCGTCAGTACAAACGGGCTATCGTTGAAGAAATCCGCCACAAATGAAAACGGAACAAGGTTTAACTTGTCTGTGTACGTCGTATGAATGGTCGATGGGTCAGGCAGTGGCAAGTTCACTAATGAATATGCCGCCAGTAAATATAAGATAAATGAATAAAAAATAACCGTGCGCAATTTATTCACCGAACCGTATTTTCGATAGTTTGCAATCATGTACGGAATGGTAATGACAAACGCTAAAATAGGAAATAAAATCAGTGCGATTTTAATGGTGCTGATATAAGACATAAATACTCCTCGACTAATAAAGTTAATATCCGCATTATACCAAAATACGTGCAGTGAATAAATAATTCGTACTAACAAAAAAGCACCCTGTAAATACAGAGTGCTGAGATCTTGTAAGTAATTCCCATAATGTATTAACGTTTTGAGGCTTGCTTTGTTCATTTATTGACCGCTATCAGAAAACAAACAAAAAGAAAAACCTATTCAGTTCATCGTTCTCAATCCTTGTCTGCTTCATTTTCTTTTGCGCGATCGTTTTGTAAATCCTTTTCTGAGAGTTTTTGTTCGATATACTTGTCAATGTTTTCGTAAAATTCCTTGATCGTCTCACTATCTAATTTTGCCGAATTATTGAATTGCTTGACTTTCAATTGAACAGATTGAATACCGTAAGAGGCTTGTTTTTGGCGAATGGTTTCTAATTCTTCTTCTGAAATCGGATCTCCAACAACCGTCAAGACCAATTCATTATTACTTGACTTGTAGACTTGATTAATGACCGTATGATTGGCAAACTCATTTCCTACAAACTGTTTGATTCCTTCTTTTCGCGCTTGATCCATCGTCAGAGTGACTGCTGAATAGCTGGCTGGAAGGACCAATAATACAATCAAGGATATCAACCCAATTCTCATTTTAATGCTTAGCTCATTAAATGAACTTAAGGGAGACTTTCTCATCATAATTCTTGTTCCAACAATGTTGATTAGCATGATAAAGACACAGTTGATCAAGAAAAGATAAAGGGCCCCAAATAAAAATCGTACATTCCCATTAGCTAAACCATAGCCTGCAGTGCAGATAGGTGGCATCAGAGCTGTAGCAATGGCTACTCCTGGCACGATATTGTTTGCTTCTTTTTTCCTTGAACCGATCACACCAGCAATCCCACCAGCAATAGCAATGAGGACATCCCAAATGGTTGGAGAGGTTCGTGCAATCAACTCGCTACTTGCATAAGACAAGGGAGAAATCCAGAAATACAGAGTCGAGACAAGCAAACTGACCAACACTTGAGTCAATAAAACCTCTAGAGATTGCTTGATTAAACGCGTATCAAAAATAGCTAAACCGAATCCCAGTCCAACAATCGGTGTCATGAGAGGTGAAATCAACATGGCTCCTATAATGACAGCTGTTGAATTCATATTTAGTCCGATAGAGGCAATAAAAATTGCACACATCAAAAATCGCTGTATCTCTCAATCGAACATGAAGGTCATCGTATAATTTCTCACGGTATTCCCGTGTTGAATAATTAGCAGTCATTTGTCCTCTCCTCTTTCCTTATTTAAATTGGTATAATAATTAAAAATAACAGCTGATAAACAGCCAAAAAAAATATGAGCCCATAAAGCGTCAAGAAGACACTGGTAATCCTTCCAATCAAGGTCACAGCTAGGAGATCCCTGTAGCCGACAGTCGTCGAAGTCACAAAAAGCATACCAAAGACCGTCTCCGTAATTTGTGATAGCAGGTTCAACTAGGAAAAAGCACGCCTCCTGACCCAAAAAAACAAAGGTCACAAAACTCAGAGCAAACCGAGTAAAACCCGTAACCTGCATAATATGCCATAACATTTTTTTAAACGTTTCATTTGTTCTCCTTATTCATACTAGCTCCTGACCGAGCCGTTTTTTTCCAATAATCAAAGTGAAGATAGGACATGATCTCCATCAGAGAAAGATAGACAAACTGATAGATCTGATTTAAGCTGATTATCAACTGATATTGTTTGAAAAAAATGACTGGAAGAAAAGACCAGATATGACTGTCTTGAATCAGTCCCTTCTTAATATCAGACAGGATATTAGCTAAAGCTCCCAAGGACTGAAACGGTAAATCCTTGACATTTATATAGATCCGGTCCACCACATCATTCAGACTGGTATCTTGGATGGCATGAAATTCTCCAAAGAGAACTCCTGCCGCTCCAAGAGTAGAAACAAATTCCACCAAATAATTTCTGAGGAAATTTTTCTCAACCTTTTTCCCATAATGTGTTTAGTGCCATCCATAACGATCCCAACCAGAAAAAAGGAAAGAAAACAAGCAAAGAAATTTTGCCGTAAATCCCAAAAAAAGCTTCAAGACTTGGTGTTGTTGGTTTTTCTAACTCTAAAAACCAAGATGGTCATAATAATTGCTAGAACAGCATCTGTCAATACAATTAATCTGTCTTTCTTCATCGGATTGCATCCCTTTCTTTTTTTGTAACATTCTATCTTATCGCATAATATTGGATATTCTTTCATAATCCGACTACAAACAAAAAAATAAACCAAAAAAAGTATGTCCCTATTATACTATATTTAACTCTAGAAGTATTCATCCATCTAATTAATAAATATATCATATTTCACAATAAGTGAATACTATCAAAGATTCATCCCCTTTCACTTCATCATGTAGTGTTGCTTAGATTTATCAAAAACAACCAAATTTGTATTAATTTCAAGTATCACCTAGTTACAAAAATTTGGGGTGAACAGAAAAAGCATCCCGTATTTTTGATACGAAATGCTTTCAATAAGTTTAAATAAGTTTTAACGTTTACTAAATTGTGATGCTTTACGAGCTTTTTTCAAGCCTGGTTTTTTACGTTCTTTCATACGTGGGTCACGTGTTAATAAGCCAGCAGCTTTTAACACTCCACGGAAGTCAGGGTCAACTGTTAATAATGCACGAGCGATTCCGTGACGGATAGCTCCTGATTGACCTGTGAATCCACCACCGTTAACGTTTACTAAAACGTCGTATGAACCTAATGTTTCAGTTAAGTTTAAAGGTTGTTTGATTACTTCGTGTAAGTAAGCAAATGGGATGTATTCTTCGATTGATTTTTTGTTAATTGTAATGTTTCCTGTCCCTGGTACTAAGATAACACGGGCAGTTGAGTTTTTACGGCGTCCAGTGCCGCGGTATTGTGCTTGAGCCAATGCTTTTTCCTCCTTAGATTAGTGATTGGATGTCTACTACTGCTGGTTGTTGTGCAGCATGTGGATGTTCAGCTCCACCGTAAACATGTAATTTAGTAAATTGACGACGACCTAATGAGTTCTTAGGTAACATGCCTTTGATTGATAATTCAACTAATTTACGAGAGTTGTTAGCACGTAATTCACCAGCTGTACGAGCTGTCAATCCACCAGGGTGGTTTGAGTGGTGATAGTAAACTTTATCAGTTGCTTTTTTACCTGTTAAGGCAACTTTGTCAGCGTTGATGATGATTACGAAATCACCTGTATCAACGTTAGGTGTAAATGTTGGTTTGTTTTTTCCACGTAAAATGCTTGCTGCAACAGCTGAAAGACGTCCTAATGGCACATCAGTAGCGTCGATAACAACCCAGTTACGTTCTGTAGTGCTAGCTTTAGCCATGTATGTTGTACGCACGATTGTTTCCTCCAATTTCTTTCTTGGTATTCTTCACATTGAGTTTAACGGGGCTCAAATGTGGATCTATTATCTAGAAAATAAAATTATTTTGCTAATGCTTCTTTAGCTTTGTCTGCTAATACTGTGAAAGCAGCTGCATCGTTAACTGCTAAGTCAGCTAACATTTTGCGGTTCATTTCGATACCAGCTAATTTTAAGCCGTGCATTAATTTGCTGTAGCTTAATCCGTTTAAACGAGCTGCCGCATTGATACGTGCGATCCATAATTTACGGAAGTCACGTTTCTTTTGACGACGGTCACGGTAAGCATACATATATGATTTCATGACTGCTTGTTTAGCTGTTTTAAATAATTTTGATTTCGCTCCGTAGTAACCTTTTGCTAATTTTAAAACGCGGTTACGACGACGACGAGTAACTGTTCCACCTTTAACACGTGGCATAATTAATTCCTCCTTGGTCTATCAGTCTCTTGCGACTGTTCGAAAATGTAATAGTTTGCGTGCTGAATTAACGCATTTGACTTAATTGTTGTTTAATACGTTTGATGTCAGTAGCGTGAACCATTGTTTGTTTACGCAAGTGACGACGTTGTTTTTTAGTTTTGCCATGGAAACGGTGGCTTGTGAAGGCTTGAGAACGTTTTAATCCTCCACCACCTGTACGTTTGAAACGTTTAGCTGAACCACGGTGTGTTTTTTGTTTTGGCATGAGACTTTCCTCCTGTTACTTTTTTACTTATCATTCTTAGGTGCTAACATCAAGAACATGCTTCGTCCGTCCATTTTAGCCTTTTGTTCAACTGTCGCGATTTCAGAAACTTGTTCTGCTAGACGCTCGAGAACTTTTTGACCAATCTCTTTATGAGTAATGGCACGACCTTTGAATCGAATGCTTGCTTTGACTTTATCGCCTTTTTCAAGGAACTTGATCGCTGCTTTTAACTTCGTATTAAAGTCGTTCTCATCAATTGTAGGGCTTAGACGCACTTCTTTGATATTGATGACTTTTTGGTTTTTGCGAGCTTCTCGTTCTTTTTTCTGTTGTTCAAAGCGATACTTACCATAATCCATGATTCTGGCAACTGGCGGTTTTGCGTTTGGCGAAACTAATACTAGATCAAGTCCAGCTTGTTCTGCTAAACGTAAAGCATCGTTTTTCGTTTGAACACCAATTTGTTCACCGTTATTGTCAATAACACGTAACTCACGAGCGCGAATTCCATCATTGACCATCATATCTTTTGCTATGATATTCACCTCCAAGAAATTTTTGAGAGAAAAAGCAAAAAAGCAACGGAAGTCATAGAATACCCCCGCTGCCAATGTCTTTTTAAAACTTGAACATTTCCTATCAGCCCAAGGACTCTTGTCAACTTAGGCGAGAAGCGGGATGCTTCTGCTTGTTTTCTCAACTCCAATAGTCTACCAAATAATAGAGAATCTGTCAACACATATCCCTTTACAGGTCACTATTCATTTTTTCCTTTTAGTAGAATACAGTATTCCCTCAAATTCGTCAACAAATCTACTCTTCTTTTCGTGTTTTTCTCTAGTTTGAGGAGTATAATATAGGTGAAAATTTGAGAAAGGAGGTGTACCTGATGGGACTTGCGAATTTTCAACAGTATTCTCTCACAAAACACTTTAAACAACGAGCCCTCGAACGCTTTGGTATCCCCGAAGAGAAATGCTTAAAGTGGTTTCGAGTTCAGGCACAAACCATGGAGTTATGCGACAATCCAAATCACAAAGATCCTCATCAACAACGATTTCAGAATGCAGAGAACATTATCATGATTTGTAATACGGAAAACCTGACTGCTCGTACTTGTTTTTGGGGTTCGTCTTGCGACAGGTTACTGTATGAACAATTTCAAGCAGACCGTAAACAGTTGATTGCTACTTATCGAACGGAACTTGTCGGCAAGGAATCCGATGACATTTTGCAGTCGCTTGAAACGTTACTTCGCATGACAAAAGAAGCACGGTTAAAATTGTCAGTCGTTTCAACCGAGTGGATGAACGACTTTAATACTTCTCTTCAACAGTTGCAGTCTAGTGCGGAGACCATGCAACAACATTTAAATTTGTTCAATTAGGCTAATAAACTCTACTCTTTATTATTCTAATTAAGCAAAACGGGTGAGCCGATGTCGACTCACCCTATTTAAATGGTTTATATTTTTAGATTTCTCAAAATCTTTACGGATTTTTTGATAATAGCTGTAATAGGAGACCGGGTCGAGCCTATAGTCTCTCCCCTTTAATGCTCAAAGCGGACGTAAGAATTTCATTCTAACGTCCGCTAATTTGCATTTAATCTTTTTCCTATTACAGCTATTATAAAATCCGTTGATTCTTCGAAAGCAATCAGCTAGTTATGTGAGTCAACCTCTGCTGTTTGAGAGAGAACGCTGTTATTTTGAATATTCCTCAAACCAGTCTGTAATAGCTTTTAGACGTGCTTGACGAAGGTTTGGTAATCCTTGACGAGAAAGTCCGTGACTAGACTGTGGGAATAAAATCATTTTTGTTGGCACATTGTTTTTACGCATCGCCATATACATTTGCTCCCCTTGTTCTTGTGGGCAACGTAAGTCACTTTGTCCGTGTAAGACAAGTAATGGCGTCTTCGCGTTTTTCGCATGAGCTACTGGTGACATTTCCCATAAGCGTTGTGGGTTGTTAATGTCATCAAGCAATTGTTTTTCCACGAAGAATGGGCCGATGTCGCTTGTTCCGTAGAAGCTAATCCAGTTACTGATTGAACGTTGTGTAACGGCTGCACGGAAGCGGTCAGTATGCGTTACGATCCAGTTTGTCATGAATCCGCCGTAGCTTCCTCCAGCCACGTATAATTGGTCCGCATCGACTTCAGGATGTGTTTCTAAGATGTAGTCTACCCCCATCATTAAGTCGTCGAAATCGTGGTTACCGTAGTCACCAAGAATACTCTTCACGAAGTCTTGTCCGTATGTGTTACTTCCGCGAGGGTTAATCATAATCACGCCGTAGCCTTTTGCAGCGAGGGCTTGCATTTCATGGAAGAAACTTTCGCCGTAAGCCACTTGTGGTCCACCGTGAACATAGAGAATTGCCGCATGCTTGTCTGCTTTTTCTACTGGTGGCATGTACCATCCGTGGATATCCCAGTTGTCGTATCCTTTATAACTGAAGCGTTCAGGCGTTGTAACGATATGCTCAGCTAAGTACTCTTCATTTGGATTATAAAGGTCTGTGATTTCGCCTGTTTGTAAGTTTAAGCGCGCTAGTACGCTTGGTACCGTTGTTGTTGAGTACGTGATGAATAACTCGTCTTCAGAGATAATTGTTGCTCCTGTTAGGTGTAAGAGTTCATCGAAAATTTTTTCCACTCGTCCGTCTAAATACAAACGGTAAAGAACAGTTCTGCCTTCTACGCTTGCGCACGCTAAGAAGCTTTCTTCGTCAAACCATTGCGGCTCAACTCCTGTCACGGCTTGTTGAAAATCCGCAACGAGCCAGTCGCCCCATTCCACATCAAGGTCTGCTGTTAAGTTTAAAATATGGCCTTCTTCATCTGGTTTGCTATCGAAGTTCACGATTAAGTCTGCTTGCGTTACAAATCCATGCTTCCCTGAACTATATTGTAGGACTGCTCCGTCTTTTGCATCTAGGACATAACGATAAGACTCATCTGTTCCAGCTTCAAGAATCGGATGAATGTCGCCTGTTGCAACGTCCACGTAGCACGCTTCTGCACTATCTAATGTCCAGCGAACGTTTGATAAATCACGGTCCACTACAAGTGTTGTTTCGTTATGTAATACGTCACGAAGTCCAATAGATTCTTTTGATTCGAATAGTGTTGTCACTTCTTTTGTAGCAACGTCCACTTTTTGATTTGTGCCACTTCGTCGTTTGGTAAGAATGTTCCGCCGTCAAAACGATACGTTGTTTTTTCAACGACGATTGGTTGAGGGAATTCTTCTTTCTTCTCTTCTTCCTCTGGTTTTGTAGTTTGGAAAACGATAGACTTGCTATCTTTTGCCCACACATATCCTGACACGCCTTTTTTCTCTTCTGTTAAGGCGATCGCTTTCCCGCCTTGAACCGATTGGATTTTTAGTTGAGGCGTCTTTTCTTCCCCCGCATTGCTGATGAAGCTAATCCATTTCCCGTCTGGAGAGACTTTCAGCGATGAATTCACCGTTCCTTCATCCCCATACGCTACATTGCCGTCACCTGTGTACTTATAAATAGATGTCTCGTACGTATTTTTCTTTTCGTTCATTTTTGTTTCTGTAAAAAAGAAAGCATCTCCTGCCACAACAGGTTGCCCTACATTTTTCAACTCGAATAAATCTTTTTGTTCGATTTTCTTCATTCAAATCACTCCTTTTCAGTGTGTACCTTTCTAGTCTACTCTGATATGAAAAGTTTTGCAACGTCAAAAAAGCGTGACACTAGGATTACTAGTCTCACGCTTTGTGTTAGTTATAAATTAAGCTTCTTCTTTTTTACGAGAAGTGGCTACAAGGCCTAATGAAGCTAAAATGCTAAGAGCTGCCGCATTGAAGATTGCAAACTCATCCGTTGTACCAGTACTTGGTAATTCTGTTTGAGTTGTTTTTTCAATAGCTGGTGCTACAACCGTTTGCTGTGGAGCGTCTTGTTTGGGCTCAGTTGGTTTAGCAGAATCAGCTGGTTCAACTGGTTTAGCAGGTTCTTCAGGTTGCGCTGGATTTTCCGGCTTCGTTGGTTCCTCAGGTTTTTCTGGTTCCACTGGAGCCGGCGTCACTGTTGCTGTATAGCTTACTTTTGCAACTGTGCCATTCATATCCACACGTTTGATTGTGACCGTTGGCGTTTCGCCTGTAAAGCTCGCTTCCGGAACAAAGGTAATCGTTCCGTTCGCTGCTACGGTAAATGTTCCAACACCTGCAATGACTTTCTCAGTCGTTCCATCTTCAAAAGTAGCCGGTACGTTATCATCTAGCGGTACTTCCGCGTCGCCTTCTGTAAAAGTTGGCTTAGCAGTTTGTGTCTTCCCTTGAATATCCGTTGAGGTTGCATCCTCTCCTGTTGGCGTTACTGCCGTCACGGTTGGTGTGTACTTCCCAGTCGCTGCAGTTCCATTCTCGTCTTTTACTTGAACAGTTGCCGCATCCGGTGTACCTACGAAATCTTTATTTGGTGTGAATGTAACCTCACCAGTCAGTGGATTAATTTCGTAAGTTCCAACTTTCTCGCCATCTTTCATAGCATCAATCGTTGTGTCTTCTACTGCAGTTCCATTCACTACGAATTTCGCTGGTTGATCTGCGTCTACTTTCAACGGAACTTCCGCGTCGCCTTCTGTAAACTTCGGTGTTCCTGTTTGGACTTTCCCTTGTTTACCTGTTGATGTCACATCTTCTCCTGTCGGCGTTACTGCCGTTACTGTTGGTGTGTACTTCGCAGTCGCGGTTGTTCCGTTCTCGTCTTTGACTTGAACCGTAGCCGCATCTGGCGTCCCTACGAAATCTTTATTTGGTGTAAATGTCACTTCACCTGTCAATGGATTAATTGCGTAAGTTCCAACTTTTGCGCCATCTTTTGTCGCGTCAACCGTTGTATCGTCTACTGCCGTTCCATTCATCACGAATTTTGCTGGTTGGTCTGCGTCTAATTTCAATGGAACTTCCGCATCTCCCTCAGTAAACTTCGGTGTTCCTGTTTGGACTTTCCCTTGTTTACCAGTCGAAGTCGCATCTTCTCCTGTTGGCGTTACTGCCGTCACAGTTGGTGTGTACTTCGCTGTCGCGGTTGTGCCATTCTCGTCTTTGACTTGAACAGTCACCGCTTCTGGTGTTCCTACAAAATCTTTATTCGGTGTGAACGTAACTTCACCTGTTAGTGGGTTAATTGCGTAAGTACCAACTTTCGCGCCATCTTTTATAGCGTCAATCGTTGTTTCTTCTACTGCCGTTCCATTTACGACAAATTTCGCTGGTTGGTCTGCATCGACCTTCAACGGTACTTCCGCATCTCCCTCAGTAAACTTCGGTGTTCCAGTTTGTACTTTCCCTTGTTTACCAGTCGTTGACACATCTTCTCCTGTTGGAGTGACTGGTGTAACAGTCGGCGTGTATTTCAAGCCAGCAATTGCTTTTCCTGTTGCTTTTTCAATCACTTGAAGAACGATTGTTTCCGCTGTTCCTGTGAAGTCTTTATTCGGTGTAAACGTGACTTTCCCCGTCGTTTCATCGACCGTGTACGTTCCAACCTCTTTTCCATCTTTCATCGCTGAAGCACTTGCACCAAGCGCCTTGCCAGTCTTTGGATCTACTAAGATCATTGGCTTCTCGCTTGAAGGTGTAACAGCTCCGTCTTTTCCTTCAAATTGCGGTGTTTCAACGTGGATGAGCCCTTGTACTTTTGTACTCGTGAGTTCTTTTGACATTGGAACAACCGTTGGAATATAGCGTCCATCCATTGTATTTGTTTGGTCGCTGACGATTTTCTCGTTCGCGCTCACTGGTGTCCATCCAGTATCATTTCCGTTATCGTCCGTTCGACGAATCGTGATTCCTTTGCCCGTTCCGACAAATCCAGCTTCTGGAATAAATTCGACGGTCACATCTTTTCCTGCTCCCGTGACTTTATATTTCCCTTCGCCAGCTACGACATAGTACCCTTCAGCGTCAAGCGTCACTTTGGCACCCGTCTCATCGATGATTACCGGTTCGATTGTTTCTTCGATAACCGCATCGTCTGTTAGTGAATAGCGTTGTTCCCGCTTGGTGTGAAGACCACCGTTCCCGTTTGTGGAATTCCTTGTAGTCCATCCGTTTCGGTCTTACTTCCTTTTGGTAAGAAGGTTAGATGTACTTCGAAATCTTCCACTTCACCTGACAAGGCCATGCCCGTTGGCTTCTCAATTTGAGTCGCGTCTTTTGCGATACGCACGCGCGCACCAAGCTCACTCAGCGCAATATTTACTTTCTTGAACGCATCTTTAAAGACAAGAGTAGCCGTTCCGTCTGCAGTAATCGTTAGTTTTTCCGAGCGTTCATCTTCGTCAAACGTTCCATTTCCGTTAAAGTCTACCCATCCATAAAGTGTTGCTTCGTCCGCTCCACCTGTATGCGCCTCAACGGATAAGGTTAAATCGCCTGTATTGGTACGATCTAACACTAAAATACCGTTCGTTTTCCCTTTAAGGCCCGCTGGAAGAATTTGGTCAATCCCTTCATCAGCAGAACCTTCTGCATCGTCGCCTTTCCAGTTCGTACGGTCGACATTTTCATCGACATCCGGACGTGTATCTCCAAGATACGGTTGCTTTACATCTTCCCCTGTCACATTGTGAACTTGGTTAATACTATGTGTCGCTTTCCCGTAACTTTCCGGAGCATCACTTTCGTCAAATGGTAAGAATCCAATCATGGCAGACTGCTTACTTGCCGAAGCCATATACAGACTCACTTCTGTAGCTCCTTGCGTCATGACAATCGGTACAGCCACCAATCCGGCAGAAAGGTTCGGTCCAAATACACCCGTCCCAAGTCCGCCTGTTTTCTGGTCAGGACTTCCGTAGTATTTCCATGCGACAGGTTTCTTAGCTGGCCCGACCTGCGTAGCCTCACGAATCGATGCTAACTCACCACTATGGTAGTTCACTCCGTTAATCGGTAGTGGTCTGAAGCCGATGATTTTTTTATTCGGATCGAATAAGTCTTTTGTATCTTGTGGGAAATAATTCAACGTATAAGGGCTATCGTATTTATACCATTCTGCAAAATGCTGCCAACCTGTTCCGTTAGTTGTATAAAGAGACAACTCCCCTAGATTAGACGAATCTCCCTCTGTCATAAGAACAGTTGGTTTGACCGTTTTCCCTTTATACGTTCCAGTAATTTCAAATTGAACTCCGACATTTCCGCCCTCATATTGCGTCGTAATCGTTGTTCTCTTTTCGCCAGTATCGATTCCTGAATTATAAATTTCACTCCACGCGTCTTGTGGTTCACCGACAATCAGCGCTTCTTTCCCTACGTTGAATTCACGTTTTCCGTCTGCACTTTCTGCGCTATTCATATATCCATTTTTGGCGTTTGGATCATAGGTATTTTTTTCAGCAGCAGTTGCGCCTTGTGCTTCAAGTCTCTTCTTATAGATTTCCGTTGCGTTAAATGGTTTCAGCGACTTCACGCGAACCGTCACAACATATCCCGGACTAATTTCTTTTGTGTACGTTGACCCTTCTTGTAAGGCTAATTGCCCTGTTGAAGTGGTCGTAGTTCCACTCCAGTTCGCCACGTCCCCAAAATCAATCCAACTTGCCTGGCTAAGCAATTCTTCTTGCGATAATTCCTTAGTAAAACCAGGTTTTGTAACTTTAGGAGTAGCCGTAGCATCTTCAACATCCGCCCCGACTGGAGAAGTTGCTGCTGGAGCGTCCCCAGCCTCACGTCTTGTACGTGTGCGAGGCGCTTGTTCCTCAGAGGTAGTCGTTGTTTCTTCAGAAGTTGCTTCTGCTTTCCGTGGTTTCCTCTGCTTTTGTTTCAGTAGCACTTTGAGTTGTTTCTACGGTATCGGCTAAAACAACGCTTTGTCCTTGCAGAAATAGAAATCCTAATGCGACCGCTACAGATGCTGTTCCCATACTAAGCTTCTTAATCGCATAACGCGTTACTTTCGAACGATTTTTACGCTCATTCATCTGAGTATTTTTCGAACTAAACATAGCTACCTCCTTCCTTTTTATTCTTTCAAATTTGAGTGACTTAATCTCTTAATTTTATCGTATTCAACGCATTTCTACAATTTATTTTACTAAAAAAACATGGGGCTAGGTTGCCCTAGTCCCATGCTGTTCTTAATGTTTTAAATTAAGCTTCTTGCTCTTCATCTTTTTTACGAGATGTAGCTACTAAACCTACTGATGCTAGGATACTTAATGCTGCTGCACTAAATACTCCGAATTCATCGCTTGTACCAGTGTTTGGTAATTCTTGTTGTGGTTTATCTGGTTCTGGTGTTGTTGTAGTTGGTTCAACTTCTACTGGTTTAGCAGGAGCTGGTGTAACTGTTGCAACATAGTTTGCTTTCACAACTGTACCGTTCACGTCAACACGTTGAATTGTTACAGCTGGAGCAACACCAGTAAAGTTTGGTTCTGGAACAAATGTGATTGTTCCGTCTGGAGCTACTGTAAATGTTCCGACACCAGGAATCACTTTCGTAGTTGATCCATCTTCGAATGTTGCAGGAACTGTGTCATCAAGTGGCACATCAGAGTCACCTTCAGTGAATTTAGGTTTCGCTGTTTGTGTCTTACCTTGAACGTCAGTAGTTTCTGCATCTTCTGCAGTTGGTGTTACTGGAGTAACTGTTGGTGTGTACTTAGCTGTTACTGGAGTTCCGTTTGCGTCTTTTGCTTGAACAGTAATTCCATCTGGAGTTCCAACAAAGTCTTTATTCGGTGTAAATGTTACTTCACCAGTTGTTGGATCGATTGTGTAAGTACCCACTTGTTTACCATCTTTCATCGCTGGTAATTCAGTCGCATCTGTTGGTTCACCTGTAGCTGGATCGATGAATTTAGCTGGTTGATCAGCGTTAATTGTGATTGGTGCTACTGGGTCACCTTCAGTGAACTTAGGAGTTTGTTTTTGTTTTTGTCCTTGTTTACCAGTTGACTCTACATCTTCTGAAGTTGGCGTTACTGGAGTAACAGTTGGTGTGTATTTCGCAGTTGCTGGAGTTCCGTTCGCGTCTTTTGCTTGAACAGTAATTCCATCTGGAGTTCCAACGAAGTCTTTATTAGGTTTGAACGTTACTTCACCTGTTAATGGGTCGATTGTATAAGTACCCACTTGTTTACCATCTTTCATCGCTGGTAAAGTTGTTGCATCTGTTGGTTCGCCTGTAGCTGGGTCGATGAATTTAGCTGGTTGATCAGCGTTAATTGTAATCGGAGCTACTTCGTCACCTTCAGTGAATTTAGGTGTTTGTTTTTGTTCTTGTCCTTGTTTTCCAGTTGATTCAACATCTTCTCCTGTTGGAGTTACTGGAGTAACTGTTGGTGTGTAAGTTGCTGTTACCGCAGTACCGTTGGCGTCTTTCGCTTGAACAGTGATTGCATCTGGAGTTCCAACAAAGTCTTTGTTTGGTGTGAATGTTACTTCACCAGTTGTTGGATTAATTGTGTAAGTACCAACTTGTTTACCATCTTTCATTGCTGGTAATGTTGTTTCGTCAGTTGGCTCACCTGTAGTTGGATCAATGAATTTAGCTGGTTGATCAGCATCGATCTTCATTGGCACATCAGAATCACCTTCAGTAAATTTAGGAGTTTCTTTTTGAACTTGTCCTTGTTTACCTGTTGATGTCACATCTTCTGCTGTTGGTGTTACAGCTGTTACAGTTGGTGTGTACTTAGCCGTCGCTGGAGTTCCGTTCGCATCTTTTGCTTGAACAGTAATTCCGTCTGGAGTTCCAACAAAGTCTTTGTTTGGTGTGAATGTTACTTCACCAGTTGTTGGGTCGATTGTGTAAGTACCAACTTGTTTTCCATCTTTCATCGCTGGTAATGTTGTTTCATCTGTTGGTTCGCCTGTTGCAGGGTCAATGAATTTCGCTGGTTGATCAGCATCAATCTTCATTGGTACTTCTGAGTCACCTTCTGTAAACTTAGGAGTTTCTTTTTGAGTTTGTCCTTGTTTACCAGTTGATGTCACATCTTCTGCTGTTGGCGTTACTGCTGTAACTGTTGGTGTGTATTTCGCAGTTGCTGGAGTTCCGTTCGCATCTTTAGCTTGAACTGAAATTCCATCTGGAGTTCCAACAAAATCTTTGTTTGGTGTGAATGTTACTTCACCTGTTAATGGATCAAGTTTGTAAGTACCTACTTGTTTTCCATCTTTCATCGCTGGTAATTCAGTCGCATCTGTTGGTTCGCCTGTAGCTGGGTCAATGAATTTCGCTGGTTGATCAGCATCAATCTTCATTGGCACTTCAGAGTCACCTTCTGTAAACTTAACCGTTTCTTTTTGAACTTGTCCTTGTTTACCAGTTGTAGTCTTGTCTTCACCAGTTGGAGTTACTGGAGTAACTGTTGGTGTGTAAGTTGCTGTCGCTGGAGTTCCGTTTGCATCTTTTGCTTGAACAGTAATTCCATCTGGAGTTCCCACGAAGTCTTTGTTTGGTATGAATGTCACTTTACCAGTCGCTGGGTCAATTGTGTACGTACCTACTTGTTTACCATCTTTCATTGCTGGTAATTCAGTCGCATCTGTTGGTTCACCAGTTGCTGGGTCAATGAATTTAGCTGGGTTTCAGCGTTCACAACCATAGGGATTTTTTCTTCTGCACCAGATTGTTGTTTAAATGTTACTGTGTCAGATTGTGGTTGTCCTTGTTTACCAGTTGTTTCTTTGTTTTCACCTACTGGAGTTACAGGATTTACAGTTGGTGTGTATTTAATTCCGGCTAAAGAACGGCCAGAAGCTTCATCCACAACTTGGATTAAAATTGGATCTGGAGTTCCAATAAAGTCTTTATTTGGCGTAAATTTCACCGTTCCATTTATTGGATCAATCTCATATAATCCAACTACCTTACCATCCTTCATCGCTGGAGCTTCATTACCAATGAGACCACCCGTTTCTGGATCCACAATAACCATTGGTGTTGCAGCAGAAGGTTTTACTTCGCCTGCTCCATTTGTAAATGTAAGTTTTTTGTCGTGTTCTAACCCTTGTAAATCTTCTGTAGTTACTTCTTCAGACAATGGAGTTACTGTTGGGATGTAACGACCATCCATTGTGTTTGTTTGGTCACTAATAGTAGGTTGAGAATTATCTTTAGTATACCATCCAGTATCTACAGCATTGTTGTCAAGACGACGAATTGTAATTCCTGTTGCAGTTCCAACAAAGCCGTTATCTGGAATAAATTCCACTTTAACGTCTTTACCAGCACCTGTTACACGGTATTTACCTTCACCTGGTACTACATAATATCCTTCAGCGTCTAATTCAACTTTATTTCCTTGCTCGTCAACAATATATGGAGCCACAGTTTCATCAATCACTGCATCTTCAGTTCTTGAGTAACGTTGTTTACCTTGAGCTGTGAATTCCACTGTTGCAGTTTGTTTCACGCCTTGTAGGTTTACAGTTTCTTTTTTGCTTCCTTTTGGCGGGAAGATTACTTGTGTTTCAAAGTCTTCTACTTCCCCTGACATTGACATTCCTGTTGGGCTTTCAATATCTGGAGCATAAGTAGATACACGAACACGCACGCCTAATTTATCTAATTGAAGATCGCTTAAGATTGGACCATTGTTAAATTGTAATGTTACATTACCATCTTTAGTGATTGTTGCTTTTTCAGAGCGTTCGTTTTCGTCAAATTTACCATTTTGGTTAAAGTCAACCCATGCGTAAGCATAAGCTTCAGGAGCTCCACCAGTGTTTGCTTGTACTGTTAACGTATAGTTACCTGGACGTGTACGATCTAATGCGATCATTCCGTTTGTGTTGCCTTTAAGTCTGTTGGTAAAATTTGGTCGATACCTTCATCGCCTGTACCGTCCTTATCGTCACCTTTCCAGTCTGTACGCTCTAAGTTTTCATCCATATCTGGGCGAGTATCCCCAAGGTAAGGTTGGTTAACGGCTGCGCCTGTTACCCCATTGACTTGGTTAATCGCGTGAGTTGCGATTCCGTATGAATCTGGAGCATCGCCTTCATCTAATGGTAAGAAACCAAGCATTGCTGATTGTTTACCTGAAGATGCGATATATAATCCAATTTCAGAAGCACCACGTGTCATTACCATAGGTACGGCAACCGTGCTTGCAGAAACGTTAGGACCAAATACGCCTGTTCCTAACCCACCTGTCTTCAAGTCTGCGCTTCCATAGTATTTCCATACTACAGTTTTACCGTCTTCACCCACAGCAGTTGCTCTACGTAAAAGGTTTAAGTTAAGTCCATTAATGTTAACTCCATCAACGTTTACAGTGTTATTAGCTTTTGTAGGATCGAATAAGTCATTTGTATCTTGAGGAACATAGTTTTTCGTATTCTTATTATTATTTTTTAACCATTCCCCAACATGTTGCCAACCTGAACCGTTTGTAGTGAAGAGTACTAACTCACCTGGGTTAGCTGACTCACCATCGGCCATAACGATTGCTGGTTTTACTGCTTTTCCTTTATAAGTTGCTGAAATATCAAATTGAACACCGATATTTCCACCGTTGAATTCTGAAGAAATCGTAGTTTGTTTATTACCAGTGTCGATCCCTTCTTTACGGATTTCAGTCCATCTATTTTGTGGATCCGCAATTACTTTTGCTTCTTCTTTATTATTAAAAGCAGCTCTTGTTTTTGGATCACCAATAGAGTTGATATATCCATTTTTTGCGTTTGGATCGTAAGTTGCTTTTTCTTCGTCTGTAGCGCCTCGTTCTTCCAACCGTTTTTTATACAATTCAGTCGCTTGGAATGGTTTTAAAGATTTAACTTTAATTTTTACAACATAACCTGGCATTACTTCTTTCGTATAAGTAGCACCCACTTGAAGGGCTAATTTGCCGTCCGCTGTTGTTTCAGCACCAGTCCAGTTTGCTTTATCACCGAAGTCTAACCATGAAACTTGTTTTAATAATTGTTCTGCTAAAATTTTTGGTGTAAAACCTGGTTTTTCTACTTTAGGAGTAGAAGTTGCGTCTACAACATCTTCACCAACTTTATCATCACTTGCAGTAGCTGCTTCACCTTCGGCAACTGCACGTCTTGAACGAGTACGTGGTTTGTTTTCTTCAGCTACTGTCGTTTCTTCTTTTTTCTCTGGAGCAGCAGTTGTTTCTTCTGCTTTCTCTGTTGCGGCTGTTGTTTCTTCTTTCTTTTCAGCGGCCGCAGTTGTTTCTTCAGTTTTTTCTGCTGGAGTTACTCCATCAGCTGCAGTTGTTGCTTCTGGTTTTTCTACGGCAACTTCATAAACTGCTTTGTCGTCTTCGACCGTATTTTTCTTCTCTTCTGCAGGCTTCGCTGTTGTTTCTGCAGTAGTTGCTTCAACAGTGTCCGCGTGTACAATTGTTTGCCCTTGTACAAACATGAAACCTAATGCAACAGCTACTGAAGCTGTTCCCATGCTTAATTTCTTGATTGCGTAACGTGTTACTTTAGCACCGTTTTTGCGCTCATTCATTTGAATATTTTTTGAACTAAACATCTTCTACCTCTTTTCTTTTTTTATTATTTTCTACTTCGATAATTTGTGAATTTTTCACTGAACAGGAAATTTTTTTCACCCTTATTCAGCTAAACATATTACCATATTCAATTGGATTTTTCCAACTATTTCTACTTGAATTCCATTACAATTAGGTTACATTTTACTTGTGAATTGATTACTCAAAAATTCTGACAATTTAAATATGAAAAAAAGCGTGAATACCACATCTAGTGTTTTCATTTGTTTTTCAACATATCCACTGTGGTTTTCTTAAAATTAGTACAGATTCTTTTTGAAACTAATACAGATTCTACTTTTTGTCTTCTTCTTAATCGCTCCTTTCTTCTTCTCATTTTTTTCTTAATTTTTAAGATTATTACTACAAAAAATAAAACTCCTAACAATCCAAGCCAAACTATAAATGGAACTCTCTTTAGGAAACGAAGTACGCCTTTAATAATTTTCTGAGGCGTTTTTTCTTCTACTTGAGTTGTTTCGATATACGTTGATTCCACGGCATCATTGGCTGCTGGCTCCACTTTTACTGCAACCTCTTTACCATACAACGTGCCATATGGAGTTTGGACTTTTAATTTATTTCCTTCTAGTGCGTACACAGGTTCTTCCCTTTTTCTACGTATACATCGACCGCATGCTCCAGCGTCACCTTTTGTCCATCGATGGTTTGAGTACCTGGGTTGAATACTGTCTTATGCTCGAAGTTTTTAAAAACATATTGCAATAATGCATTGCCAATTTTATGACGATTATATTCGCCGTGATGATCCGCGAATTGTCCAACCCCCAGAATCACTTCAACCAGCTCTACACCGTCTTGTTTGTAAATTCCGATATAATTAAATCCATCTCTTTCACTCGTTCCCGTTTTCAACCCAACGATTCCAGGATACGCCAACAAATCCCCTTCTACTGAATGGTTCGTATTCGTAATCGTTTTGGCATATGGCGTTCCACTCATGACGGTTAATTCTTTATTTTTTGTAATTTCCGTAATTTCTGGATGCGCCTTTAACATCGCTACAACCATCTTCGCTAAATCTCTAGCCGTTGACTGGTTCGTCTCATTTGAAGGATATCGTTGCACTGTATAGAGTCCTTCAAAATCTTTCGTAACGGCACCAGATGCTCCAACAAACTTTGTATGGGTCATTCCCAGTTCTTGCGCCTTTTGATTGATTAAATCCACATAATCATCAGCGTTTGGATTAATTAGATTTGCTAACATCAAAACTGCAGCATTTGAAGAAGGAAGAAGTGCCATCTTAATCAGCTCGCTCACTGGATATTCCACTCCCTCTACAATGGGCGAATTGCTAAGGTTTGTTAAGTTCGATATCGCTTGGTCGTTTTTTGTCGCAACGACTTTATCCTCCAGCTTAATTTTGCCACTCTTAATCGCGTCATACACCATAAAGATGGTCATGAGTTTACTGAGACTCGCCGGATCCACTACATTATCAGGATTCTCCTGAAATAGAATCTCTTCATTCGAGAGGTTTACGACAATATCCCCTTTAGGCGTATCGGCCTCTGATACAGAGTTTCCCTCATTCTTTGTAATTGTAATACTTGATTCTTGTGCCAAAACAGTTGTAATAGGCGCCAACATCCCAGTGAGCACCACACAACACATTGCAATTTTGAATAATTTTTTCACCATTTTTCCTCCTAATGTCTTACTATCATCATATGAAATCCTTTCCAAAAGTTCAATGCTTTCCATATTAAAAAATCTTTACATTTATTCGAAAAATGACTACTCTTAGAACTAGAGGTGACAATATGAGACATTTAACCAGAAGTGCTGTCTTTCTCTTCTTTACAAAAGGGAAAAAGGTACTCCTTCAAAAACGAATGAATACAGGATTTATGGACGGCTATTATGACGCAACTGTCAGCGGTCATATCGAAGCCAATGAATCCATTACACAAGCTGCCTTGCGTGAAACGCGTGAAGAAATCGGCCTCGAAATCCCTTCAAGCGCCCTTTCTTTCTACACGACGCTTCATATGCATTTTGACGAACATGATTATTTCTATTTCTACTTCCATGTAGATGTGACAACTCTTCCGAATTTTGAAATTCATAACGGCGAGCCTGGAAAAATTGAAGAATTCAAATGGTTCCCTTTAGCGAAACTCCCTAAGAAGATTTCCGAATTTAATAAAGTAGCTCTCGAAAACTATCAAACGGGCAATCCTCTTTCTGAATTTGGCTGGCCACAGACTCCTGAGAAATGTTCTTGGGCCTATCACTCACAAAAGATGATGGATTACCACGATAACGAATGGGGTGTCCCTTGCCACGATGACCAAGCTCTCTTCGAACGTCTCACACTAGAAACGATGCAAGCAGGACTTAGCTGGGCTACGATTCTCAATAAACGCGAAAACTTCAGAGAGGCTTTTGACAACTTCGATATCCAAACGGTTGCTAAGTATGACGAAGCTAAAGTTCAATCTCTTCTTCAAAATGAAGGCATTATTCGTAATCAACTGAAGATTCGTGCCGCTATCGCAAATGCCAACGCAATTCTTGCTATCCAAGAAAAGTATGGTAGCTTTGACGCTTTCTGTTGGAGCTTTGTCGACCATAAACCGATTATCAATGAATACACTTCAATGGCAGAAGTTCCAGCCTTTACGCCACTTGCTGAAAAGTTCCGCAACGCTCTTCTCAAAGAAGGTTTTAAGTTTGTCGGACCAACGATTGTCTACTCCTTTATGCAATCTGTTGGCATGGTAAACGACCATTTAACAACCTGTCCCTGTAAATAAAAAAATGAAGTGATACCTTATACGGTATCACTTCATTTTTTTAATCTAATGTTGCTCGACTCAATAAGTCCATCATTTCACTGTCATCATCGCACATTGCCTTAAATCCTAGCGCAAATTTCTTCACTGCTTCCACATCTTCTGACCCGATTGAAAACAATCCCGCCTCCGAATCAAACGACAATGCGTCTACTAATTCTGGCATCTTTTCTTCTAAGAAGACAGTGGCCAGTGAATTCCAATCATAGCCATTTCCAAGGAATCCCTCTTCTTGCCTAGTATCAAACACATTTTGTTTATAGTCTTCATTTAACCAGAGCACCAGCGTTGCCCATACATCCTCTGTCCCCTCATCAAATACCATGAGTTTAAAAGGTTCTAATTGTTCATTTAAATCTTCGTACGACATCCACTACGACTCCTTATTTCATTTCCCTCTATTCTACCCATCATCACACCATTTGTCGAGCCTCCTCCATGACGCGCACCCACTCTATCCCAGCACCGGTCAATTTACGAGGGTGTTGAAATGTGGATGAGAAAACTAACCAATTAGATTATTTCACTAAAATAATTCTTTCATTACCATATTTGGTAATTACAAACACAAGTATTTTCAGAGTCCATAATTATAACAACAGCTCAGTAAGATTAAAATCTTAGACTTAATCCAGTGAGGTGCACACACTCTCTCCCTGCACCGGTCCATTTACGAGGGGTTGAAATGATAAATGAGGAAGCTACCAAAATAGATTATTTCACCAAACAGATTCCTTAAGCACCCTACTTTTTTAAGGTAAAACACAAAGAGCCTCGGATACCAATAATCATAAGAATAACGTGCGTAACCAATGTGAATTACACTCTCTTGAAAATTTATTTTCTAGAGAGTGTTTGAAGCTTGGTAGCCTCAAGACCTTGGCTTGAGGCGGTACAGTTATTCTTATAATTATTGAACGTAGCCGTAGGCTCTAAGTGTTTTACCTATGCACCAACAAAAAAACAGGCTCCTTTTTAGGAACCTGTTTGAGTTGAAATTACAACCATTTTGTATAGTCTTCATCATCCATCGCTTCAACACTACCGAGTAGGTAACCATTTCCGACCTGCGAGAAGAAGTCATGGTTACTTGTCCCAGTTGAAATCCCGTTCATTACAATCGGATCCACATCTTCAGCAGTATCCGGGAACAATGGATCGAACCCTAAGTTTTGAAGCGCCTTATTCGCATTATAACGAATAAACACTTTAACTTTTTCAGTCCAACCAACTTGGTCATAAATAGATTGCGTATACTTCACTTCGTTTTGGTAAAGTTCCAAGCATAAGTTGTATACCCACATCTTCATTTCTTCTTGTTCTGACTCAGATAATTCGTTGTAGCCTTGTTGGAACTTGTATCCTGTATAAGTTCCGTGAACTGACTCGTCACGAATGATTAACTTGATGATTTCAGCTACGTTCGCTAGCTTGTTGTTTCCTAAGTAATAAAGTGGTGTAAAGAATCCACTGTAGAATAGGAATGTTTCAAGCATTGTTGAGGCAACTTTCATCTTCAACGCATCTCTACTTTGATAGATTTCGTTAATCTTTCTTGCTTTGAATTGTAAGTATTCATTGTTGTTTGTCCATTCGAAAATATCTTCGATTTCTGCTTTTGTATGCAAAGTACTGAAGATTGTTGAGTAACTTTTCGCGTGAACAGATTCCATGAATTGAATGTTATTCCATACCGCTTCTTCGTGTTGAGTGCGCACGTAATCTTTCATTAAGCTTGCACCTTCTTCTGATTGAAGCGTATCTAATAATGTTAATCCACCGAATACTTTCCCTACTACATCTTTTTCTTCTGGAGATAATGTTCTCCAGTCGTCCAAGTCGTTTGATACTGGAATACGTGTATCTAACCAGAATTGCTCTGTTAGTTTTTCCCAAGTTAATTTATCGATCATGTCTTCAACTTGGTTCCAGTCAATCGCTTTATAGTACTCTACTGGTTGAGTAGAATTTGAGAAAGAATCTCATTAAAATATCGTTTTGTACTCATGAGCTTTTGTCCTTTCTTTCGTATTCCCATTAAATGCTGCAGCTTTCGCAAGCATTACTTCCGATTTCATCGTTGTTTTCTGTAAATGTACGTACATAGTAGATTGACTTGATGCCTTTATTCCACGCGTAGTTACGTAAAATGTTTAAGTCACGTGTTGTC
Organism: uncultured Granulicatella sp.; assembly: GCA_916438765.1. Classification (GTDB taxonomy): domain Bacteria; phylum Bacillota; class Bacilli; order Lactobacillales; family Aerococcaceae; genus Granulicatella. The sequence goes on from CAKAHB010000005.1 coordinate 50,990, forward strand.
ATCTTGTTTGTACGTCCTTCTTTCCATTCGTATAATCCTTCAGGAAGTTCTGAACGCATGAATAATGTTAAGCTCATTCCTTGGTCGATATGTTTTTGAGCTGCTGCGTATACGTCGATGACTTTACGCATATCGATATCGTACGCTGATTTGTAGAATGGTAAAGTTTCGTTTGATAAGAATGGAGCTGGATAATAAGTCTTACCAGTCTTCTTCTCTTGACGTTCTTCAATTAAACGAGTGATTGGGTGTAATGAAGCACTTGTTTCGTTTACGTAGCTGATTGAACCAGTTGGCGCAATTGCTAAACGGTTTTGGTGATATAATCCACCGCTCATCACGTCTTCTTTTAATTGTTTCCAATCTTCTGCAGTTGGAATTGGAAGTTTTGCAAAGATTTTCTTCACTTTGTCAGATTGAATTTGTACATCTTCCGCAATGTAGCTTTCGAAGTATTCACCTGTTGCATATTTAGAACGTTCGAAACCTTCGAATGATTTACCGCGTTCTTTGGCAATCTTGTTACTTGCTTTTAATGTGTAGAAGTTCAACATTCTGAAGTATAAATCAGTGGCTTCGATAGACTCAGGTGAGCCGTATTCCATTTGATTTAATGCAAAGAATGTGTGTAATCCCATCGCTCCAAGACCGATTGTATGTGCTTTGCTGTTTCCGTTTTTAACAGTCGGTACAGCATCAATACTTGAGTGGTCTGTTACGAAAGTTAACGCACGAACCGCTACATCTACAGAACGTTCGAAGTCAGGAGATTTCATTAAGTTCACGATGTTTGTAGAACCTAAGTTACAGCTAATATCTGTTCCTAAGTGTTCATATTCTTGAGCATTGTTGATTACTGAAGGCTCTTGGACTTGTAGGATTTCAGAACATAAATTACTCATGATGATCTTTCCATCGATTGGGTTTACACGGTTTGCTGTATCGATGTTCACCACATATGGATATCCAGATTCTTGTTGTAATTTACTAATTTCGTTTCTAAGTCACGCGCACGTAATTTAGATTTACGGATTTCAGGGTTGTTCACCATGTTGTCATATTCTTTAGTGATGTCCACATATGAAAATGGTACGCCGTAAATACGTTCCACATCGTATGGGCTGAATAAGTACATAATGTCGTCGTTTTTGATTAATTCGTAGAATTTATCTGGAACAACTAACCCAAGTGATAATGTCTTCACACGTACTTTTTCATCCGCGTTTTCTTTTTTCGTAGATAAGAACGATACGATATCTGGGTGGAATACGTTTAAGTAAACCGCACCGGCACCGTTACGTTGACCTAATTGGTTTGAGTAGCTGAAACTATCTTCTAATAATTTCATAATTGGAACAACACCGCTTGATGCATTCTCAATTTTCTTAATTGGGTCACCTGCTGCACGAACGTTAGACAAGCTTACCCCCTACTCCTCCCCCAATTCTTGATAATTGAAGAGCTGAGTTGATTGTACGACCGATACTGTTCATGTCGTCTGTTGTTTGAATTAAGAAGCATGAAACGAGTTCCCCACGACGTTTTCTTCCAGCATTCAAGAATGTTGGTGTCGCTGGTTGGTAACGTTGTGTAATCATTTCTTCTGCTAAATCATGTGCTAATTGCTCATCGCCATCAGCTAAGAAAAGAGCGTTAAATACAATACGATCTTCAAAACGTTCTAAGTAACGTTGACCATCGTTTGTCTTCATTGCATATTGTTTGTAGAATTTGAACGCAGACATGAATGAACGGAAACGGAATTTTTCTTGTACGTTTCTTTCATTAATTTCTTAACGAATTTACGGTTGTATTTTCCTAAAAATTCTGCTTCTAAATAATCGTGTTCGATTAAGTAATCGAGTTTTTCATCTAATGTATAGAAGAAAACTGTATTTGGGTTAACGTGTTCTAAGAAGAACGCACGAACCGCTTCACGATCTTTATGCAATGGAATTTTCCCATCAACTGGACGGTTTAACTCATTGTTTAATGCGAAGTATGTAACTTCTTGAGTCTTGTTAATTAATTTTGGACTATCCAATCTCTCTCACCTTTTCTATTAGTATTTGTACATCTTTATCTGTACCTTGATTTTCAAAGCAATGCAGCAATGGAATTTGGTATTTAGCCGCTAACGCTCTGGCATTGGAACAAAAGCTCGTATTGAAATTGCGATTCCCTGAACCGGCAACCCCTTTTAATAGCGCGCGATTCTCGCCAAAATCAATAAATTCATAAAAAAAATTCGCCACTTGTTCTCCATAGGTTGGTGTAATGACGATATAAGGTTCTTCCATTTGTACTGTAGAATTTTTCTTAGAAATCTCGATAAAATCCCAGTCCAATTTTTTTACGAATTGTCTTGTCTTTCCAGTTAGCGATAAATAAACGACTTTCACAGTTACTCCATTTCTGAATTCGAAATACACGAAAATGCATTTCTAGCTCACTTGAAACTCACGAAACTAATTATATCCAGCCTAGAAGTTTTTTGCAACATTTTAACAACATTTTGTATTGTTTTTTTTACGAAACACAAAATATAGTGACTCTTGCTACCTACCCCCGACATTTAGTGTACGCGAAAAATCAAGTAAAATGATTGACAGAAACAGTTGACGACTGTAGACTAAATCTGTAGAAAGGAGTTCTATTTATGACAGAATTTCAACCAATGAGCCCTTCTGAGCGTCAAATTATGCGTGTTCTATGGGCGAATCCAAACAGCACAAGCGGATATATTATCGAACAATTGCAACGCTCATTTTCATGGAGTGACTCAACAATTAAAACACTCATTATCCGTTTAACCAAAAGGATATATTCAAATCGATGACAGAAAGAAACCATTCCACTACTCGGCAACGATTTCTGAGAAAGCACAACTCGACCAAGAGACCGATGTTCTTTTAGATCAAGTTTGCCATAAACAGAATGGAAATTTGTTACATACACTGATTGATAAAGCGACTTTGAGCCAAGATGACATTCAAGATTTAATGAACGCCTTAAAGGAAAAATCAGCCACTGCTCCAACCTCTGTTGCATGTAACTGCCTACCAGGTCAATGTAATTGTCATCACCATCACTAAAACAAAAACCTATTGCTTAAAGCCACACTGACTTTAAACAATAGGTTATTTTTATTTTCAAAATATCTCAAAGCTTAATTTTTAAGATAGTCTTTTGCATCCTTAAAGAAGCTTGCAATGATCATGACAATAATAATCCCAATTGGAAGTGCCGCGATAATCGCAACGGACTGTAAGTTATACATTGAGTTTTCTGAGAAAATCAATGCGATTGGGAATAAGATAAATACGAGTGACCAGAACATGCGGACACGTTTATCACTACCATGTGTGTGCTCTAATTCTTTGTACGAATAAGCAGACACTACAAGTGTTAAAGCGTCGAATGTTGTCGCATAGAACGCAATCATCGTAACTGCTAGTAATAACAATCCAATGTTAGCTAAAGGCATGGTATCAAAAATTTTCAAAATAGCTGCCGCATAATCTGCGTTATTACTTAGAATACCAGTAATATCCAAGCCATGTTTTAACTGTTGCGCTAAGCCATAGTTTCCAAGGATGATAAACGCCGTAAATGTCCCAGCAATCCCCCATGCGTATCCACCAAGAACAGTGTTTTTAACGGTACGTCCTTTTGAAATACTACCGATAAAGAACGGTGTAGCCACACACCAAACCATCCAATAAGACCAATAATAGATTGTCCATTTTTGTGGGAAGCTTGTTTCACGAAGCGGATCAAGCCACGTAGACATTCCGATAAAGTTTTGGACAAGGTTCCCAATTGCGCTAAACCCTGTTTCTAAGATATACACTGTTTCTCCACCAAAGAATAAGAAGTATCCTAGTAAGGCAAAGAATAAATACGTACAGATGGCCGCTAGTTTAGAAACGGCGTCCATTCCAAGCATTACAGTACTTGTATATACGGCTGCGATTAATAATAATACTACAATTGTGATAATCTTCGAATTTTGAATCCCAAACACTTGGCTCATCGCCGCTGAAAGAAGCGGTGTTGCTAGCGAGAATGTTGTAGCAGTACCCGCGATTAACGCGAAGATGGCAATCAAGTCGATGGTTTTCCCCATCCAACCGTCAACTTTGTCTCCAAGAAGTGGACGACAAGCTTCAGAGAATTTTTGTTTCTCTACTTTACGATTATGCAACATAAATCCAAAGGCCACCGCAAGCATGATGTAGAAGCTCCATGCGATTGGTCCCCAGTGGAATAATGGGAATGTGGACGCCCATTTTTGCACGCTACCGAGTTCTCCAAGATAAGATTCTTGTGCGTATAATGCCCATTCGATCATCGCATAGAACACGATATCTGCTGCCATCGTAGACGTAAATCATCACACCCCATTTAAAGTTGGAATATTCGACTTCACTATCCTCGCCACCAAGAACGATTTGGCCGTATTTTGAAAAAGCCACATACACACTACAAAGGAAAACACCTACCGCAAGCATTGCGTAGTAAATACTGAATTGGTCGCCTAAAAAGCCACGAACACCTTCTAGAACCGCTGAACTGGCATCTGGAAATATCATAAAGAGAATTCCTAACAATACTACTCCAAATAACGGTACAAGCGTTGCGACCCAGTCAATCTCGTCGCGAAGATTTTTCTTTTCTACTTCATTATTCATGATTTGCCTCCTCTAGAACACTCTTGTAAGAGTCATCTACTGCTACTAATTCTTCAAGGCTATCGATTTCAACGATATCCCCTTCTTGCATTGGATAAATGCCCATTTCATACTCATCAGGGTAACAGAACATTGCCACATCATCCCAATAAATATCATGGTTTTTCTTTTCTTCAAATTCGATTTCGAGATGACGTTTTAACTGTTGGCCATCTTCTTTCGTCCAACGAGAAATGCTAAATAATTGCCATCCCTTCTGTCCTCCAGTACGGCTACAGCTCGTAACGACTCCATCGTCATCCACTTGCATCAACCATTCGTCGGTGCCATTTTCTACTGGAATACACGCATATCCAGAACGTGTAAACTCTGGATGTAGAATTTCACTGTTGTAGATTAATTGGTCGCCATCTAGGATAATCACTTCTTCTAAATGGTCACGAACTACATACAGTGATGAAATATTATTAGCGACATCAAAGTATGGATTTTCAACGATGTTAATTTCTGGATAGTCTGCTTTAAGTTCAGCAAACTTCTCTTTTAAATAGCCTACTACGACATAAATTTCATGGATCCCTTGTTCATGAAGTGCACCAATAACAGTGTCAATCATTCGTTTTCCATTTACTTTTACAAGCGGTTTGGGAATGGTGTTTGTAATAGGACGCATTCTTGTCCCTTTACCCGCAGCCATAATAATCGCTCGTTTTACTGTATTTGTCATTATTTTTCCTCTTTTGCTAATTCTTCTTGCACAATGCGGTAGAAATCTTTGGCATAACGATATTGCATTAATGAGTACTCACCAAAGTCAACACCGAGTGTACGTTTGTATTCGCACCAGTTACTCCACAGCATCCCGCTAATCGCCATATACGCATAAATTTTTAAACGTGTCATCTTCTCGCATTTCCCTTCAAAATAAAGGTCGATTAGCGCATCAGCTTGCTTGCGGTCATATCCTGCATAAATACAGAACATTGCAATATCAATATGCGGATCTTGCATTCCAGCGTATTCCCAGTCAATGAGACGAATGTCTCCCTCTTTTGTAAATAAGAAGTTGTCATAGACTGAATCGATATGGCTTAATACGGGCTCTGCTTTATATTTTTCAACGAAGCTCTTTAGCCCTAGAATTTTCTTCTGCACTTCAGCATGGTCTTTATAATAAGAAGATTGACCATTCCATAAGCTTTGATAAAACTCAATTTGCTTAAATGGATCGAAAGTATGCTTCACTTTTAATTTTGACTGATGGAACTCGCGTAATTTCGCCATACAGCGCTGTAAGTCTTCTTTATTCGTGCTATCGCATGAACGCGCTCCGTCTAAATAGGCTGTAATCTTGTATCCATTGTCTGGATTCATATACACGACATCATCGCAAATTTGCTTTCCTTCTAGGACATGGTATACATCTGCTTCTTCCTTACGATTGATGAGATGGTCTGTTCCCTCTCCTGGAATACGCATAATGTATTTTTGACCCTTACAAGTAAATAGGAAGCTACGATTCGTCATTCCTTTTTTCAACACTTCGATATTGACGATTTCGTCGCGCGTTACTCCTAGAGCCTTCGAGATTTGTTGCAAGGCATCCGTTTCTAAGTGCGAGGATGATTTATCGAGTTCACGAAGTTGTTCATACGTGTTGATTTCAAAGATGGTTGAATCATCCATTAGTTTTGGGTAGACCGTATATTTTCTATTCTCGTCTTCAAGTGTTACTTCCCAGAACGACTTCTCATGTCTTTCTTCTGCAGCCGCAGCGTTTAATTGTTTGGCCACTGCCTTAGCGTCTTTTTCTGTTAAATAACAGATACCGTATGGACGATTTCCTTTTCCTCTTTTATCACTTGTAATGATTTCTTGTTTCTTATTTACTCTAAAGAAGCTTTGTTCCACCTCTTCTTGGCCAAGTAAATACCATGAATACAATTCATCTGTATCAAATGGAGATTCCTTACACCATAAGTCACAAGGAACGATATACGTATTGCCTAGAATTCCTGCAACGCATTGTAATGAATAGAAATTATTTTTTGTCGCATAGTCTCTATTCACAGCGAGTTTCACTTGATAGTTATCCATCAAGTACTCGTATTGCTCTTTCATAAAGCCAACGACTACGGTAATGTCCGTAATCCCTACTGCTTGTAGTTGCTTAATCAAGCGTTCAATCAGCGGCTCTTTCTTCACTTCAAGAAGCCCTTTTTGGTGTTTCGGTATTGATTGGAACCATACGCATTCCAAATCCTGCAGCCAAAATAACAGCATTCTTTGGTTTATTTTTTTCTTAAAGAGCGTCTTCGCTTTACTTGTTAGATTAAATTTAGCATCCACAAGTTCAAGTTCTCGTAGTCGTTTTTAATTCACGATTCACGAGACCAAGCGAATAGCCTGAAAGCTCTGCTAATTCTCTTTGATTTTGAATATCTTGTTGTTTAATAAGTTTTAGTAAATCGAGATTTGTTTTGTTCATGTTATTTACCTCTCGTATTTTTGTGAACAACATTAGTATACTTTGTTCCGTCACCAACTGCAAGTTTTTAGTGGTAAAGAAATGTTTAAGAACATAAAAAAAAGACTAGAGAAGAAAAGCTCTTCTCTAGCCAACAAAATCGATATTCAGTTGCATCGATAAAATTCCTGCTTCACTCTTTAAGTAGAAGCCGTATTTATCCACGCTATAATCAATGACATTATGTTGATCAAACATCATCGTATAGTGGCTCGTAAAAGCCATTTCCCCAATATTCGTCTCAAAAATTTGGTCATACTTTGGAGGAAGAATCTCTTTTTGCCCTTTCTTTAATACCACTAAATGATATTTATCGTACACTTGGCAATGGCATCCTACCATCCCCTCATAAAAAGGACTATCCCCATCAACATAATCCATGACAAAGAACACATCTGTTAAGCCGCGCTCTTTTAGCATTGCATCTAACTTATTTTTTGCTGCTTCAGTGACTGTAAAGTCCATAATCATTCCTCTTCCTATCAAAAAAGGAGACAATTGTCCCCTTCATGATTATTGTTCTTTTGATTCTTCGTTTTCAGATTTTTTAGCACGATCTTTGATAATAGCATCAAGTGATGGTGGTGTCACTTCGATGTGAGTTGGTGTATTTAATACGATATCCCATTCTTCGTTTTTAATCATGTCTAATTGTGTTTGTGTTAAGATTTGAAGACGTTGACGGAAAATACGTGTTTCTTTCTTAATTAAATCTGTTTCACGGTTAATTTCTGTTGCTTTCAGCCGCTTCTCTCAACATTGCTTGTGCTGCTTTTTCAGCTTCAAACACGATGATTTCAGCGTCTTTACGTGCGTTTTCGCGAAGACGATCTGCAGCTTCTTGAGCAACAAGGATTGATTTATTCAATGTTTCTTGAATCGAATTAAAGTATTCTACTTTTTCTTCGTTGAATTTTACGCGTTTTTCTAAATCTTTGTTATCACGAATTAACGTTTCTAATTCTTTCTTCACTTCTTCCAAGAAGTCATTTACTTCTTCTGGATCGAAGCCTTTGAATTTTGTTGAAAAATCTTTGTTATGAATATCGTTTGGTGTAATAGCCATTGAAAAATCCCCTTTATTTTTTATTCTTTTCTAGTAATCCTAGTTCTACTTTAATCTTATCTTTCTTTGTACGCCCTTCAATCTTTTGAATTTGAAGGCGACCGTATCCACGAATAGATACAATATCTAAAATTTCCAGCATAAAGTCGGGTCTGTTCTCTTCAGTCCAGTTCACCTTTACTTTACCACTTTCAATCATTTCTTTTGAACGCTGTCTTGACACATTAAATACAGAAGCAATCACCGTATCGAGTCGAAGCGAACTAACGACTGTTTGTACCGCAGTCCAATGATCCACCGGTACAATCAATTTCGTATAGTCGACTTCTTCAAGCCTTACAGCCACTTTCCCAATTTTTCCTAACTGTTGTCTGATATATTCCTTCATATTTTGAGCGCAGAATAATTGCCAGTCTTCTCCGTTTGAAATAATATCGCCAATCAAGCTACGGTCAAAGCCAAGGCTCATCAGTGACCCTAGAATCTTTCCATGCCCAAGTGTCGCAAATTTCTTCGGATATTGAATATGAAATAGAGCATTTTCGAAATCCTCTGAAGTTGGCTCATAATATTCCGGACAAATCATACAACGTTTCCGTTCAGCATCAATATATCCCGCCATCAAAATAATAACGAACATCGTCATATTGACCTACAATCGCCTCCACAATAAACTGTTGGCGTGGATCAAGATAATTCGTCAATACCGGCGCGTACTGCAAACGTACTTCTTCTACCCATTCTTCCACTTGTTTAAGAAAAGACAATTCCTCTTTTCTAAAGTGTTGTTCTACACCATTTCCCATTTTTTATACCCCAAAAATTTTTGAAACAATAAATGCCAATACTCCTACAGAAACGTAAATCGTTAAAATAGACGTTACTAATGCTAAACTATATTTTCCAAATCGTACATCTTTAAATAATGACACATACGGACGGCAACAAGCATCTAATAAGTCCGCCAAGAACATTGGAAGATATAGATGCCAATAAATATTTAATCCATAAAGGATTAGCATAAATTGATAAACTCCTGCTACTGTTGTTATCACTCTAATAATTTCTAAACCCACTAAGTTACACTCCTCTAAAATTCAGTGTGACGGAAGGTTTCAACCATCTCGTCATCAAAATTTCCTTGTACTTGGAAATTTGCAGGAGAACAGATGAAGATTTCATCTCTCACCTTTTGTACGTCTCCATTAATAGCATACGCCACACCGACCACAAAATCAATGACACGCTTTGCATCTTTTGGTTCCATACGTTTAAAGTTAATGAGCACTGCTTCGCCCTTTAAAAGTGCATCTGCAATACGTTCCGCTTCAGAATACACGCTTGGTTCCATCACATAAATCTTAGATGTTTTCTTTACTCCAGGGCTTTGGAACGGAACTACATTTGAAGTATTTCTTGAACGTGTTTCTGGAGCTGACTGCGCTGCAGGCTCTTCATAGTAATCCATTTGATCATCTTCTTCGTAGTAGTCCCCTTCTGGACTTAAGAAGTTTTTTAAACTATTCATGAATCCCATTAGTCTTCCTCCCTTTCAAACCAGCTTGTACCAATTCGAATATGTGTCGCACCACATTCAATCGCCGTTTCAAAGTCTCCGCTCATCCCCATACTGAGGTATAACGGAACTTCTAACCCTTCTTCCTTCTCGATTGTTTTAGCAATTTGTGCTAAACGCGAAAAAAAGAAGCGAATTTCTTCATCGCTTGCGTCAAATGGTGCCATCGTCATCAAACCGACAATACGAATCTTTTCATATTGTTTGCTTGCTCTATAAGCATCCAGTGCCTCTTCAGGTGTGAATCCATGCTTCGATTCTTCCCCTGAGACGTTAATTTCTAGCATACAATCTAATGGGTGTTCGAGACGTTTCTCAATCTCATCCATAATCGAAAGACGATCAATCGCATGAAATAAATCGATACGATTTATGACTTGCTTCACTTTTCGTTTTTGGAGTGGCCCGATTAAATGCCAGATGATGTCCTCTTGCAGAAATTGTTCTTGTCGTTCTAATAGTTTTTCGACACGATTCTCCGCAAAATGTCGAAATCCTAAATCGTACATTTCTTGAACTTCGCGAGCCGTACGATTTCGTTACAACAATCGGACAAACTTCCGTAGATAGTCTATGAACTTGGTTACAAGAAGATGCAACCAAGTTCATAATACGACTTACATTCTGTTTAATGATACTCATTAATTTCTGTTTCTTTTTCTGAAGAATGGCGGAGTATCTAATCCATCATTTTCAGTTTGTTTTGGCTCAACTGGAGCTTCTACAAAGTTACTTTGTGCGAATGGTGAATCAGCTTCAGTTGAAGAAGTAGTTTCACGTACAGTTGTTTCGCGACGGATATCCCAGTCTCCAAATAAATCTTTCTCAGGTTTCTTTTCTTCCACTGGTTGTGGTTTTGAAGGAACTTGTTTTTCTTGGAAAGTTTGAGGGTTGTTTCCTAAATCTTTGCGTGTTGCTGTGCTATTCGCGAATGGTGAACGACTAGCGCGCGTTGCTGACTTTTTTTCGTGCTTACGCTCCTCGTCGATACCTGTAGCGATAACAGTAACGATTACTTCATCGCCTAAGTTTTCGTTGATTGAAGTACCGAAGATAATGTTTACTTCACTTGTTGAAGCTGCTGCAACGATATCTGAAGCATCTTGCGCTTCGAATAATGTTAAGTCAGATCCACCAGTGATGTTTAATAGGATTTGTTCTGCTCCATCGATAGATACTTCTAATAATGGTGAAGAAATAGCTTTCTTCGTAGCTTCTGCAGTACGGTTTTCACCACTTGCAACACCAATACCCATTAATGCTGAACCTTGATCTTTCATCACTGTCTTCACATCAGCGAAGTCCAAGTTAACGTAACCTGGTGCAGTGATTAAGTCAGAGATTCCTTGAACCCCTTGACGTAATACGTTATCTGCTTCACGGAAAGCTTCTAACATAGGAGTCTTTTTATCAACGATTTCTAATAAACGGTTATTTGAAATTGTTACTAATGTATCTACGTTTGCTTTTAATTGTGCAACACCTTCTGCAGCGTAGCGACCACGTTTTGGTCCTTCGAAGCTAAATGGACGTGTAACAACACCCACTGTTAATGCGCCTAATTCTTTCGCAATACGAGCAACAACTGGTGCAGCACCTGTACCAGTACCTCCACCCATACCAGCAGTAACGAAGATCAAGTCTGCTCCAACTAAAGCTTCGCGAATTTGTTCTTCACTTTCTTCAGCTGCTTTAAGACCGATTTCAGGTAATGAACCTGCACCTAAACCTTTAGTAAGTTTTGGTCCTAATTGAATTTTAGTTTCTGCTTCTGAGTTTCTTAATGCTTGAGTATCTGTGTTAGCTACGATGAACTCTACACCTTGTACTCCTTCTGAAATCATACGGTTAACAGCGTTGTTACCAGCACCACCAACACCAATGACTTTAATGACTGCGCCATCTAAATTTGTATCGAATTCGAAATCCATTATATTTCCTCCTTGGTTCTCATCTTAATTTTCGTCAATAAACATTTTAAAGAAGTTCTTCACTTTCGCTCCAAGCCCTTGTTCTTCACCTGTTGGTTCTTGTTCATACTCTTGTGGTTGTTGAACAGGAGCCGTTTGTTGTACTTGTACAGGAGCACTTTGTGGTGTGCTTTGTACTGGGCGTTGTTCCGTTACCGGTTTACCCTTTTGAGCAATACGGTGAACATCATCTAAGCTTGCAGCGTATTTGATTAACCCCATACTTGTTGCGTAAATAGGATTTCTCATTCCCATTTGCTCTGGAATATAAGTTTTCACTTGTACTCCGAAGATTTCTTGTGCTAACTCTTGAACTCCTGCTAATGAAGAAGCTCCACCCTGTTAACACGATTCCTCCTGGAAGTTTTAAAGCTTCCACTTGGTCTAATGCACGTTTTACAGTTTCAAAGGTTTGAACCACACGTGCTTCGATGATTTCTGATAAATAATGTTCATCTACTTTAACTGGGTCCTTCTTACCAATTGTTTCTACTGGAAAGAATTCATCCGCACTAGTTTCTGATGAAATTGCATATCCGTATTCACGTTTAATGCGTTCTGCATTTTCAAAGCTTGCATTCAAGATGATTGAGATATCTTTGGTTACGAAATCTCCACCTTCTTGATCCACGAATGAGAATTTCAATTGGTTATCGTGCATTACTGAAGCACTTGTTTGTCCGCCACCCATATCGATGAGGACTGTACCAAATTCTCTTTCTCCTGGCGTTAATGCTACTTGGCTAATCGCTAATGGTTGAATCACCATTCTTCGATATTTAAGCCAGCTTTGTCAATACAACGTTTAATGTTATGTACGATCGTCTTAGGACCGGTAATCATGCTGGCAAACAATTCAAGACGAACACCAATCATTCCGCGTGGGTCTTTAATTCCATCAAATCCATCTACGATAAATTCTTCTGGAATCACAGAGATGATTTCACGTTCAGGTGCAACTGAACGAACTTTCGCTGCGGAAATAACGTTGTACACATCCACATCTGTAATTTCTCTATTTTCACTTGATACGGCAATCATACCGTGGCAAGGTTCAATTGAGATTTGATTACTTGGAATCCCAACGATAACATCTTTGATTTGGATGTTTGATTTTTGTTCTGCTTGACGAACTGCTTTGCGAATAGATTCAACTGTTTCGTCAATATCAACGATGACTCCACGGCTTAATCCTTCTGATTTTTCATTGCCGACTCCAATAATATTTAATTGCCCTCTGACATATTCAGCTACTACAACCTTTATTGAAGTGGTTCCAATATCTAAACTCACATAAATTCCCTGATTTTTCACGTTTATTGAAACCTCCTATACGATTCATTTCTATTTCATTTTTTAAAGTTTATTGATAAGTGATACTCCCTATATTCTAACATAATTTTGTCCACTTAAAAAAACATATGAGCGAGTTTTAAGACTTTTTTATTGAACTGTCGTATCTGGTGTGAAATAGATTCCCACTTCCATATCCACAGTTCCTTTTTTGCCATTCAATTGTTTCGTAATTGATGGATAATACCCTAATTTATCTCCAATATCTTTCAGATTCCCGATGACACGATTGCCATCTTTCATCTTTAGATAAATCTTTTGGTGATTTTTTGTATCGTTTGGATACTGAATCTCTACGATTTCACGAATTACACTTGCTGGAACTTTCTCCAGTTGTTTTGCGAGTGCTTGATATTGCGAGTCATCTGTAAACATATACAATAATGGATAATCCTTCGGCGTTGCATCGGCCTCAACTTCAATGATTTGACCATCTGCTAAAAGCTCATAGTGCTTATCATCGCTTTGGTAATAACCAACCGCTGGATTTTCTTCAATATTCAAACGCATTTTATTCCATGCCACTAATTGTACGGAAGCATCCTTAATTTTTGGACTAGCATTTTTTAACAAGTTAGCTGTACGATAACGATTCGCTAAAATTGTCCAGATGCTTTGTCCCTTGGTGATACCGTCGTTTTCTTGGACCAATTCCACTGGAACTTGATTCAATCCTACAACTTCAATATCAGACACTTTCGAAAGTGGTGAAATAAAGTAAATACTCCATCCCGCACAAACAATAAAAATCCCTTTTAAGAGTGTTGCATTCGTAATACCTTGTGACTTTGGTTTCGTCTTTTTAGGCTTAGGTTCCTTTTTCTTTTTCACCTTTTGTACAGGTTCTTCAGGAACTGGCTGCTCTACTCTTGGAGAATTTTGTTGCGCTAACTCCCAAGGTGTTAGTTCACGTGGAGGAGTTTGTTGTGGTTTCTTTCGATTAAACATATTCTCCTCCTTAATCCTTATTTCACTAGAGAATGAATAATTGTTTCAAGTCGACTTGACGCATCTGTAATTCCCAAGGCTTTGAATTTTCAGCCATTTCTTTACGTTTGGCTTCATCATTCATAATACGATCGATTTCTGCGACTAAACTTTCACCGTTTAGGTCTTTTTCTAAAATCATCGTTGCGGCGTCTTTTTCTACTAATGACATCGCATTTGCTTCTTGGTGATTTTCAGTTACGTATGGACTTGGAATTAAAATACTTGGCAAGCCAAGTGCTGTTAATTCAATCAATGTAGTTGCTCCACTTCTGCAGACAACTAGGTCTGTGTTTTGGAACATTTGCACCATATTATTAATATATGGTAAAACTGTGATATTTTGCAATGGTTTTTTCAAACTTGTAATGAGATTGTTGATTTTGTCATAATGCACTTGTCCAGTGACCATGACTACTTGATAATCTTTTTTCTCGAATTCTTCAAGTGCTTCGATAAATGATTCGTTCATTCGAAGCGATCCACGGCTTCCACCGAAAATCAATACGATTGGTTTTTCTTTTTGAATACCAATAGATGCTAAGTAAGAATCATCTTTTTGAGCATTGGCTAACTCTTGCCCACGAGGATTTCCTGTCATGACCACTTTATCTGCGTATTTTGCAAAGTCTTTACGAACCGCATCGAAGCAAATCGCAATTTTAGAAACTTTGCGCGCTAAGAATTTATTCGTAATTCCAGCTAAACTATTTTGCTCATGAATAATCGTTGGAATTCCCATGTTTGCTGCCGCGTACAACACTGGTGCACATACATATCCCCCAGTACCGATAACGATATCTGGTTTGAACTCTTTCACGATTTCTTTTGCTTTAAAATAACTTGTACAGAAATACCATAATGTCTTGAAGTTTTCTAGTGACAATGAACGAACGATTCCTTGAATCTTAATCGTTTTAAAATCATATCCCGCTTTTGGAACGATGGTACTTTCTAATCCACGTTCAGTTCCCACATAAAGAAACTCTGTTGAAGGGTCTTGTTCTTTCAAATAATTCATTAAGGAAAGAGCTGGATAAATATGACCACCCGTTCCTCCTCCTGAAACTAATACTCTCATCTTTTTTCTCCTATATATTACAGTTTTTCTACTGCTTCAATGAAACAATCACCGCGAACTTCAAAGTTGGCAAATTGATCCCAACTTGCGCATGCTGGTGAAAGTAATACAATTTCACCCTCACGACTCGCTGCATACGCTTTTGGCACTGCTTCTTCTAAAGTCTCTACTACGGTTACTGGAATAGATAGTTTTTCAGCAGTAGCTCTTAACTTCTCTTTTGTTTCCCCGTAAACGACCATTTCACGGACATTTCCAAGTGATGGCTTTAATTCCTCAAAACCATTCCCACGATCAAGTCCGCCAGCAATTAATACAACAGATTGATTTGTAAAACTACGTAACGCTGTTTGTGTCGCAATGATATTTGTTGCTTTTGAATCGTTGTAGAATTTACGACCTTCAATAGTCTTCACATATTGTGTACGGTGTTTTACTCCATGGAATGAACGAACCGCTTTTTCGATTCCTTCGTTAGTTGCACCTTGTAATTTACTAATGGCAACCGCCGCCAACACGTTCTCAATGTTTTGAACACCCGGTACTTGAATCGCTTCAAGCGGCATAACTGCTTCCCCGTTAAAGTAAATCGTAGTTTCATCCGCATACGCACCTTGTTCTAAAACCGATTTACGGCTGAATGGTACTAATGTTGCTTTTGTATGACCTTTAATAAACTCATATAACTCTGGGAAATCCGCATTATATACTAGGAAATCCTCTTCTGTTTGATTTTTAGTAATTTGTAATTTTGCTTTTACATACTCTTCGCGAGACCCATGATAATCTAAATGAGCGCTAAAGATATTCACGATACACGCTACTTTAGGTCGAAACGCTTCAATTCCCATTAATTGGAAACTTGATAATTCAGTGACATAGATATCCGAATCCTTTGAATCTCCTGCTAATAGGGATAAAGGAACTCCAATATTTCCACAAGCAAACGTTCTTCTTTCAGGGAATGATTCTTTCAACATTAAGTTTGTTAAAGTTGTCGTTGTTGTTTTCCCGTTTGAACCTGTAATTCCTAGTACTGTTCCTTCCATGACACGTTGTGCAATTTCGATTTCCGTATAAACAGGCAATCCTTTTTCAACAGCTTTTGCTACTAATGGATTTGTATAAGGAATCCCTGGGTTCTTCACAACGAAATCAACGGGCTCATCGAGTAGTTCTAGTGGATGTCCTCCTGAGACTACTTTAATCCCTTCAGCAACTAACCCTTGTGCGTCTACACTTTCCTCAAGTGGTGTTCTATCATTTACTGTTACATCCGCGTGTAACTGGTGTAATAGTTTTGCTACACTCACTCCACTCTTTGCAAGTCCAATGACTAGTACTTTTTTATTTTCAAATGCATGTGTATTCCGCACAATGATTCCTCCAATTTTTCTTTTTTAATATGTATATGGAGAAAGGCTGGGCAAAAATGACCAGCTCTCCTAATAAAATATGTTAATTCTCTTAAAAGACAAATGCAACGATTAAACCTGCAATAAGTCCGATTGCACTAAACACAGAAACAATCTTCACTTCTTTCCAACCACTCATTTCAAAGTGATGGTGAATTGGACTCATCTTGAAGATACGTTTGCCTGTTAGTTTAAATGAACCCACTTGTAAAATAACGCTAAGTGTTTCCCCAACAAAGATGATTCCTACAAGTAATAATGTCCATTCTTTATGAAGCATAATCGAAATGATGGCAAGTCCTGCTCCAAGTGCTAATGAACCAACGTCTCCCATGAAGACTTTGGCTGGTTTCCAGTTAAATACTAAGAAACCAAGGAGCCCACCGACTACACAGAAACAGAACGTTGCGATTGAACGTTGACCTGATTCATAGGCAATAAATCCATAAATTCCGTAAGCAATCGTATTTGTTGAAGCTGCTAAACCATCTAGTCCATCTGTTAAGTTTACAGCATTTGAAAATCCAGTAATCCAAATAATCGTGAATAATGCAAAGATGATAATGCTATTTACTTCGCCAAAGAATGGAATGTAAATTAATGGTGCATTGCCACTAAGCAGATATAATCCCACAAAAATAGCAGATCCAATCAATTGTAATCCAAATTTCGTGACTCTTTAGCCCTTCGTTTTGTTTTTTAAACACTTTAATAAAGTCGTCTAAGAACCCAATTGTTCCGAAGAAGGCGAAACCAATAACGCCACTTAATAAGACGAAATTGAAGTGTCCAAATACGGCTCCGACAATTAAACTAGAAATACTGATCATACAAAGGAACACAAGTCCACCCATTGTTGGAGTTCCACTTTTAGCTTTATGCCATGATGGACCTTCATCTAATGTAGTTTGACCTAATTGTTTCATCTTCATATATTGAATGAAATGTGGTTCGGCAATAACTGTTGCAAGGAATGCTAAGCCGACTGATAAAATGACTTCGATCATAATCTTCTCCTTCTTCTACTCCTGATTTGAAAGCCTAGTGCTTCTAAACTTGCAATAACTGTTTCTACTTCATTATAAGGAACGTATTCATCACCGATTACTTGGTATGGTTCAACACCTTTACCAGCAAATAGTAAGATATCCCCTTCTTGTGCGATTTCAAGCGCACGTTTCACCGCACTTTCTCGATTATCGATGCATTCATAAGCAGTTTGTTCATCTTTTCTTCCTGCTAAAATCTCTGCATAAATCTTTTCAAGCGGTTCATGTCTTGGATTGTCCGCTGTTAAAATCACATAATCGGATTTATCAAACGCAATTTCTCCAAGCTCAGGGCGCATACTTGAATCACGGTTACCACCGCTATGACCCATGATTGTAATCACTCGATTTACTTTCACTTTTTCAAGTGTTTCAAGCACATTTTGTAATCCATCAGGTGTATGTGCAAAGTCGATAATCACTTGGAATGGTTGTCCTTGTTGAATCAACTGCATACGGCCACCCACACCAGGGAATCGTTCCATTCGGCTCACAGCACGTTCAAGTGAAATTCCATTCACGACCGCTACTGCCAAAGCAGCCAAAACATTATAGACATTAAAGAGTCCAATCATCGGAATTGTTACTGGAAGCTCTTGTCCATTCATTGTTACTGTAAATGAAGTTGTCGCTCCGTTTGTTTGAACGTCCGTTGCACAGATATCCGCTTTTTCGCTAAATCCATATGAAATCACTTCGCAAGGAGTTGAGTATGCGAATTGTTCATAGTGCTCTTCATCAATATTTAGAATTGCTACACGTGGTTTTCCATTTTTAGAATGGTTTCCAAGTTGCGAGAATAATAGACTTTTAGCATGTGCATAGTTTTCCATTGTTTTATGCAAATCTAAATGTTCATGCGTCAAGTTTGTAAATACTGCCACATTATAGTCGATTCCCCACACACGACCTAATTGAAGGGCGTGAGAAGAAACTTCCATAATACATGTGTCTCCACCGATTTCTTTTACCTTTTGCAATGTCTCATGCACCGTTAAGATTTCTGGCGTTGTATTTCTTGTTTCGATACGTTCCTCACCAATTTTACGATACATCGTTCCAATCAGTGCAGTTGGTTTTCCTAATTCTTCTAATAAATAGTCCACCATATGCGTTACAGTCGTTTTCCCATTCGTTCCTGTAACTCCAATCATATTTAATGATTCAGATGGATACCCGTAAAAATGATTTGCAAAGAGTGTCATCACACGTGTCACGTCTTTGACATAAATCACAGGTGAATCTCCCACTTGTTCTTTGATAGATTTCGAAGCCACGAACACACTCGCTCCTAGCTCTTTTGCTTTTCCTGCAAATTGATGCCCATCTACCGTTACACCTTCGATACAGAAAAACATAGTATTGGGCACAACTTTGCGCGAATCTTGTGCTAATTTTTCTACAGTGACGCCCTCAAGAGAGCCTTCCACTTCTTTAATGACTAACAAGTCCGCTAGTTCTTTCGCAAACATGTTCTTCCTCCTTCTTTTACTCTGAGAGTCTAGAGTATTCTAAACTTCTCTTCATTAATGGATTGAAAATTTCTTTAATAATTTGGTTACCAGTTACAGCTACACGCGGTTGTTTCACTGTGATATATAGGATATATTTTGGATCATCATACGGCGCAAATCCTACTACAGAGAAAATATAGTTATTTCCGTTTGAGTAGTATTTACCTGTTTCTGGATTGATGATTTCGGCTGTCCCTGTTTTTGCTGCGACTTCTTCTCCATCGATATTGAAATCATAAGCTGTCCCGTTTTTCATACGAGTTGCTTGATATAAGAATTGAAGAGTCTTCTTCGCTGTTTCAGGAGTGATGACTTTTCCTAATGATGTTGTTGGATTAGGCGTCTCTTTTCCAGTATCTGGATCTGTTAAATGGTCCACCAAACGTAATTTTTGCATTTGACCGCCATTTGCAATCGCAGTGAAAGCTTGCATCATTTGGTAAGGTGTCACTGTAATCCCTTGACCGAAACCAGTTGATAATTGTTGTAAGTATGAATTAAATGGATTTGATCCTGAAATTTCATTAGCAAAACCAGAGTTAGTAGATTTTCCGAATCCGAAAGCTTCTAAGTATTGTTTCCATTTTTCAATACCAATTTTTTGAATGATGTGAACAAAGGCAACGTTACTTGAGTGCGCTAACCCTTCTAAATACGTAATATTTCCCCAACCGACTTTATTATAGTCTCGTACAAGGTCCGTATAAATCTTCACACTACCTGATTTGTATTTTTCATTTGGATCAAATACGCCCTCGTTAATCGCAGCGGCAAGTGCCAATACTTTCATGGTTGAACCTGGCTCGTACGCTTGGTCTGTTAACAGGTTATTCCATTGAACATCGATACCCTCTTTAGTAGTCGAGTTATACGTTGGACGTTGTGTTGCCGCAACGATATTTCCTGTTTTAGGGTCAACAAGCATCGCAGTCATTTGAACTGGTTGGTATTTTTTATCTGCTTCACTGACAAGAGATTCTAAGTACGTTTGTAATCTCTTATCGATTGTTAACGTTAAATCCATACCATCTTTTGGTTGCTTAGTAACTTTTTCTGTATCGGTAATCACATATCCATTTCCATCTACAGAATATTCGACTTCGCCCGCAGTCCCCGTTAATTGTTCATTATAAAGACCTTCAAGCCCAGTCTTCCCTACTAGAGTAGTAACTGTTTTGTTATCGACTGTTTCTTCAACAGTATCTGTATAACCAATTAAATGAGAAGCAAAGATTCCATTAGGGTAGTAACGAGCTGGACTTTCTGAGAACTTAATTCCCGGAAGTTTTTCAGCTTCAATAGCTTCCTTATCTTGAACCGACAAATTCTTACCGGCGCTTCCAAACTCTACTTGAGAAACATCTTTTTGACTTAACAATTTTACAATTTCTTCTTTAGATAAAGAAATATGTTTTGAAAGAGCTTCTGCAGTCTTATTAACGTCTGTTACATAATCAGGGTTATCTGAATCCTTACTCCACTCCGAAGTTAAGACGGCATATAACGAATAATTCGTCGCATCTACTGCAATCGGGCTCCCACTAGCGTCGTAAATAGTACCGCGTTTTGCAGCAAGCGTGCGTTTTTGATGGATTTTATCATTGATTTCTGCACGTAAATCCACACCATGGATATTCCCTACAACCATGATTTGAAAGAACTGTACAGAAAAAATGAGAAATAAAACACCTGCGAGTCCTACTAAAATCCGGCTCGCTTGATGCCTATTTCCCGCAATGTTATTGTTTTTCGTATTTCTCATCGTCCAACATTCCTAACATTTTCTTCGTTCATCTTCAAGCCTTGTTCGTTAGCGATACGATTAACTCGGTCGTACTGAGACAATTCTTGTGTTGCCTGAAGCAATGTATTGTTTTCACGTTGAATTAATGTTGTTTGTGATTCGATATCTTGTAATTGTCTATTTTTGTTAGCCACGATCATGCTCGCTACAATTGTGATAACCGCTAAAGCTGCAATAACAAAACCAGAAACTGCTAAAAGTCGAAGTAAATCTGCTTTTTGTCTTTCTTGCGGAATTGATGTTACTTCGCGGTCTCCACGAACTAGAGGCTTTTGCGTAGGTACCGCAACATTCATTGTATCTACATATTTTTCTGCTAATGCCACTAGAATTCCCTTCTTTCTAAATTATCCTTTTATTTTACTCTTTCGATGACTCTCAATTTCGCACTTTGTGAACGAGAGTTTTCTGTAATTTCTTCAATGCTTGGTAAAATTGGCTTTTTATTCACCAATTGGAACGGAGCTTTTTCTTCCTCCGTTGGTAGAATCGGCAAGTTCTTTGGTGCCTTTTCTACTGTGCTTTGCTGTTTGAACATTGTTTTGACAATGCGGTCTTCCAAAGAATGGAATGAAATCACACTGATTCGGCCTCCCACGCCAACAACTTCAAATGCTTGCTCAAGCGAATCCTCAATCGCTGCTAATTCATCATTTACCGCGATACGAATCGCTTGGAAAATTCTTTTAGCAGGATGTCCCCCTTTTCGTCTTGCAGCAGCTGGAATACTGTCTCGAATGATATCCACTAATTCACCTGTTGTTTCAATACGATGTTGCGCACGGATACGCTCAATATTTCGAGCGATTTGTTTCGAGAACTTCTCTTCTCCATATCGATAGAAGATACGAACTAATTCGTCATAGCTCCATTCATTTACAATCTCTTCTGCCGTTAACGGAGCACTTTGGTCCATACGCATATCGAGTTTTGCATTTTGATGGTAACTAAAACCACGTTCAATCTGATCGAGTTGTGGTGAAGATACTCCTAAGTCGTAAAGAATTCCGTCTACTTTAGAAACACCTAGTTTTCCAAGTTCTTTCTTTAATTGACGGAAGTTCGCGTGAATAAACGTCACTTTTCCTTCTTCGACTTCTTTAGCAAGGCGAACCTTCGCGTGATTAATAGCTTGCATATCTTGGTCAAAGCAATAGAGATGACCTGTTGTTAGTTGGCTAAGCAGGTATTGACTATGTCCAGCACCACCAAGCGTACAGTCTACGTAGATTCCGTCTGGCTTAATGGATAATGCATCTACTGTTTCATGTAGCAATACAGTGATATGTTTAAACATGGTCCCTTCCCTTTCTAAAAGCCAAAATCAATCATATGTTCGGCCAATTCTTCAAAATTCTCTTCAGTTTCAGCAATATATTCTTGCCAACGATCTTCGTTCCAAATCTCAATACGATCATTGTTCCCGATGATACGGCAATTTTTTTCTAATCCCGCATACTCACGTAATGTTTGCGAGATATTCACACGACCTTGTTTGTCGAATTCTACTTCAATCGCAGCAGAGTTCATAAAACGTGTAAAGGCACGCGCGTCTTTTTTCGACTGTGGTAAGTCTCTTAATTTGTTTTGAATGAGCTCCCATTGTTCGAGAGGATAACCGTATAAACAGCCATCAAGTCCGCGTGTCACGATAAAGGTGAACCCTAAATCTTCACGAAACTTAGCAGGCACGATCATACGTCCTTTTGCATCAATTGTATGTTGATATTCACCGATTAACATGCAGACTCCTCCATTCCAATAATTTTAGTAACCATAGTGTACCACATCCCACCACTTTTCACCACTTTTTTACCAAAAAAAGTTAAAAAAAGTTTTTTCTCCCCCATTTTTTGTCTTTGAAGCACAAAAAAAGCTCTCTACGATTCAATCGTAAAGAGCTTACTATCCTTGATATAATGCGATTATCTAAAGAATCTTCCCACTTGAATAAGTACTACGAGTATACCGAAGTATAAAAACGCAATCGAGAATAATTGGTGGAGGAAAGGTCTAAGGATGAGCTTTCCTGTTTTTAATTTATAAAATAGCAATGCTAATCCAATAAGTGCAAATCCAAGTGTGGCATAACTAAACCATGAATATCCAAACACATTCACACTTGTTGTATGCAAGATTAATAATAGCATTGGTGTCATTATTTCACGAATAGTTATGAAGCGAGTCTCATTATAGAAGATTCGATTTCCAAAAACGACCGTAAAGCCGACAAAACTAAAAATAAATACTAACCATAGCGAGATTTCAAAAAATAACATTGACTCACCTCCATCACTATTAGTTTACAATAGATTTCTTAAAACTCATAATATTTTTAAATGTATCAAAAATGATACGTATCATTTTTGATACATCTGTACTTTTTAATCTTAAAAAAGAAAAAACCTTAGACAACTGTCTAAGGTTTTGTAACGTTTATGATTATGCTTCTTTAGAAACAACTTCTTTTCCGTCGTATGAACCACACTCAGGACAAACGTGATGGCTCTTTCTTAATGCTCCACATGATGGGCATGCGCTCAAACCTGGAACTTCTAATTTGAAGTGAGTACGACGTTTTGCTTTTCTCGCTTTTGATGTTTTACGTTTTGGTACTGCCATTTTTGTACACCTCCTAATCAATCTTCTTTACATAATGCTTTTTACTTCTCAGTCTCATCCTTTTCGAAGAAAGACTGTAAAGACGCTAGCCTTGGATCAACCGATTGTTCTTTTTGTTGTTTGCGTCGCTCTTCAAGAGCTTCTTGCGTTACAACCTCCCAATCGTTTCCAGAAGGCATTTTATCTTCACTCAATTCCTCTTGCGATAAGACTTGTAAAGGAATTGAAAGTAAAATATGATCTTCCACAGCGGGTTCTAAGTCAACCCAATCACCATCAAGAGGCATCACAATTTCTGTTAGCTCTTTCTCATCAACTGAGTAATGGGATGGGACATATCTTTCCACAATATCAATGTGGAGTGGAACTACCACTGGCTCTAAAGACCTGGATGAAGGAAGTGTGATATCAACATCGCAAGTAAATTGCGCTACAACTGATTCGTTTTGATAAACAAGAAATCCTTTGATGTGTGCTGGCGAAACAGCAAGAATAGAATCATCTCGTCGTTTTAATGCCTCTTCCACATTAATTTCTGTATCAAAGTAATTTGGAATCCCTTGAGAATCCTGAAGTTGTTTAACTGATATTTTCACAATTTTCACCCCTAAAGCAACATACTGAATTATACTAGTTTATTGAAAGTTTGTCAAAGCTTTTTACTTTACAAGCTTGAAAAAACAGAGATTAAAATCCTTCCTCTTTGTTCACTTGAACAGGCTTAAAGACCGTTGCAGAAATTTGCTTGGATGGATTCCAGAAATCATACAATAAATCCCAACTTTCTTGGCGTTCATCTTTATGCGCTGCGTAATTGGTAATTAAACGGAATGACTCTACTTCTCTCATATTCTTCAACCATTCTTGGCCCTTAGAAGTAAATCCAAGAACTGTCCCTTGCTCAATTGGACTGCTCCAATAGTCTTCCATTTCCACTTTGGTTACACCAAGTAAAACATAAACGAGAAGTCGTTGCAACCTTGCCCAACTCCAACGTTTGTTTTTGAGATATTGGAAACACTCCTCAATCGTCGAAGAAGTTCGAACAGCTTCCTTCAAGCGATTCTCGATACCTTCTTCCATTTGATAAATGGTGCGTAACTCTTCATCAGTACTTCTTAAAACGATACTCTTCAAGAGTGGCCAATAGTAGCTCCAATCGTTTTTGTACTCTTCTTCATCGAATTGTACATAGGAAAGTTGTTCTCGTAATACTTTCTCATCGCGATTCCCTTTTAACGCTTTTCTGAGGGCTGTCCCACTGGCAAAAGCGGTCTTGTCTAACGCATCATCCAAATGTCCACTTCCTACTCGGGTAATTGGAATAATCTGCATTGGATGTTCACACTTCGCATTTTCAACGGCGTAGACTAATCCCAATTGTTGATTTGGTGACTGCAAAGCTTCTACGAGGACACTTTCTTCTCCAAACTCTTTCACTGCGAGCTGCGTTAATTGGCTTGCAAAAGTTAGTGAACGCTTCTCTTCTACAAAGCAACTAATTTCTTTTTCAATGGCTTCACGCTGAGATACAGCTTCTTCGAAAAATGCTACGTCGCCACTTTCGCAACCAAATGCTAAAGAATCGCATCCGACCTTTTGCAAAATTTCTACTGCTCCTCTTGCAAAGCGGTCTGTAGCTTGACAGCTCACCGCAGTCGGCATCTCGATGACAACATCGGCTCCGTTTGAAGCGCGACTTTTGCTCGGCTCCATTTCTGCTCGATGGCAGGTTCGCCTCGTTGCACCCAGTTTCCGCTTATCACCACAACAAGAACATCAGCCCCCGTTTTTTTGCGTGCTTGTTCTAACAAATAAGCATGACCTTGATGAAATGGATTAAATTCTGCGATTACTCCACATACCTTCATACACAAGCCTCATTTCACCGCTTGGAAGAACCAACGCGGACTCGTTTCTTGTACTTCGCTTTGCCCAAAGTCAGCCTTCACTTTGATATTTGTGAATCCGACCATCTCCAGCGCTGCTTCGTACATTTCAATCGGGAAAGTTTGTTCCTCATGTACTTCTTGGAAATGCTCGTACAGGTTGCCGTCTTCTTGTTTAATATACATATCAATTACATGTTCTACACTGCCTGGCTCGTCTAATTCATAGCTTTGCCATAGAAATGCAAAATCGTCTTCCACGAAATGATATTGGTATCCTGGAAAGACTTCTTGCATTTGATAGAGCGAGTGAACATCGAAGAGGAAAATTCCACCCTCTTCTAAATGGTCGTACACCGCTTCAAAAACAGAAACGACATCTTCAAAGTCCGTTAAATAACAGAGCGAATCTGAAAACAGCGTTACGGCGTCTGTTGTCGGCACATCATCGAGCACTCGCATATCCGCTTGAAGCCATTCGATAGATCTACCTTGAGCTTTCTTTTCGGCAATTTCTAACATATTCTTGGATAAATCAACACCAATCACTTCGTATCCTTTATCGTCCAGACGCATCGATACTTCACCTGTCCCACAAGCCAGTTCCATTACTTTACGAACCGGTCTTTTGGCACTATGCGAAAAAGAACGAACTGCATAGTCCGTCCATTCCTCGTAGAGTTGTTGATCCATCACTTGGTCATATACATGAGCAAATTTTTGATAGTTCATTAGTTTTCACTCACAATATTCACGATTGGTGCATCACTCCATAATTTTTCCAAATTATAGAATTCGCGATCTGCATAATAGAATACATGGACAATCACATCGTTTAAGTCCATTAAAATCCATTTGCCACCATCTTTACCTTCGATACTTCTTACTTCGAAGCCTTCTTTTTCAACCGCTTCTTCTACAGCATCGACAATTGCTTGAACTTGCTTTTCGTTTTTACCGTGTGTAATCACGAAATATTCAGCAACTGGTGTAAGACTTGCTACATCTAGTGCAACCACTTCTTGTGCTAACTTGTCTTCACAAGCATCTAAAACAACTTGTAATAATTTTTTACTTGTATGTTCCATTCTATTCTCCTTTTCTTTGTTTCAAATAATGATTATAAACTTCTATTGTTTGGAAAAATAGTTACTTCTTTTTCCAATAAAAATTCCAATGTATGCTTCAATAAATAAAAGACCGCATCATCGATATTCTTCGCTGCAATCTCACGAGCAGTATCCACCCCTGGATAATCTCTTCCGTCTTCGATTGCATCTGCCACAAAGAGACACTTCGAAAGTAGACTCATTTGAAGCCCTCCAATCGTATGCTCACGAATGGCATCTAACAACGCTTCGTCTTTTACTCCGCATAGGTTTGAAATCAAATACGCTCCAATCGGTCCGTGTAGAATTTCAGAGCCTTCATGGTGATACATTTCAGGAAGTCCGATTTCTTTGGCGAGAGCTTGTTGTTTTTCCACTGGGATTTCTTTAGCATAATCATGCGCTAATCCCACAAACGCAGCTGCTTTTTCATCGACGCCGTAGAGTTTTGCTAATTCTAATATTTTTCGTTCGACACGCAGGCAGTGTTGATATCTCTTGTCACTCATATTTGACTGGACATGAGACAACAACTCTTCTCTTGTCATTGTTGTATAAGGTTCAAAGCTTTGTACTTCGCTCATTCTAAATACAACCCCTTTTCTGCGATATAGGCTTCCACTAATTCTGGTACCAAATATTTAATACTTTGTTGGAATAGAACATTTTTGCGGATTTGTGTCGAACTAATATCCATTTTTGGTGCAGTAATCCATAGCACTGGATACGGTGTTTCTTTTTCGTATCCTGGGCGTTCCACTCCGACAAATTGCACCTCATGAACTAATTCATCCACACGGTGCCAAGTCGGTAAATAATCCACCATGTCTCCACCAATGATAAAGTAATATTCCGTATTCGGATTTCGTCTCTTTAAGAGCTGAATCGTATCATACGTATAACTCTTCTCATTACGCTCGAGTTCAATCGTCTCGATATCAAAATAAATATTATCTTGAATCGCAAGACGTGTCATCTCCACACGAGTACTCGCATCAATAGTCTTTTTCTCATCCACATGCGGCGGAATATGGCTCGGTAAAAAGTAAACCTTATCTAATCCTAATTGCACACGTGCTTGTTCTGCCATAATTAAATGCGCAATATGTGGAGGGTTAAAACTACCACCGATAAGCCCTACACGTTCTACCGGTAGCTCGTTACCAAATTTTTCAGTTTTATTTAATGTCTCAGAAAAAATATTGAGTTCAGCAACCATCGTCTATCGACCTCTTTTTTTGAATTCTGCAAATCGTACTGAAAGATCTCTATGTTTTGGATTTCGTGCTTCTTTATATAACACAATTGTATGCCCAATCACTTGAATGATCGTACTTCCAGTTGCCTCGGCAATCGTCTCGGCAGCTTCTTGTGGTTCCTCTAATGTGTTTTGTAATAAAGTCACTTTAATCAATTCGCGTTTCTCAACAGCATTTTGAATTTGATGAATCATCTCTTCGCTAAGTCCGCCTTTCCCGATTTGGAAGATTGGCTTCAACGAGTGTGCTTCTTTTTTGAAGAACTGTCTTTCTTTCCCTTTTAATTTCATGAAAGCTCTCCTTTCTTTAAATAATCGATTGACGTTGAATCACGTCAACTTCTTTTGGACTCCATACAGATACGGTACCTGGTTTTTGAATCGTTACCCAGCCAAGACCTGCAATCACTAAGTCCGTTTTTTCTTTAATCGTAAATGTCTTCTTCACTAATTTTGGATACAACTTCATATTGTCTCCTGTTGGTGGCGTTAATAGTGTTCCTGCATGTTTTTCGTAAAACTCTGTCGCCTTTTCCAACTTCGTGCGATGCAAGTCGATTGTTTGCGGTGTATAGAAGGTAAATGAATTCCGTTCTCCTTGTTCATAATCAACACGAATCAAGCCACCGATAAAAATTGTTTGCTCGCTATTTAATTGGAATGTCTTTGGTTGTAACTCTTTTTGCGGTAAAACTTTCTTCATTTCTTTTTCCGCTAAGTAGTGTGTAATTTGGTGACGATGAATAATCCCTGGTGTGTCCACTAATGAAGAATGTTCATCAAATGGAATATCAATTTGTCCAAGAGTTGTTCCAGGATATTGAGACGTCGTAATCACTTCGCCTGTTTCACCAATACTTTGAATCAACTTATTAATCAGGGTTGATTTCCCTACGTTCGTTACTCCTACGACATATGCATCTTTCCCTTTACGGTATTCGTTAATCTTCTCTAGCAATTCGTCGATTTGAATACGTTTATGGCCACTCACAAGAAGTGTGTCGACTGGTTTAATGCCGTACTCTTTTGCATGACGTTCAATCCATGCTTTCAGACGATTACGGTTCACCGATTTGGATATAAGTCCACCTTGTTGGCTACAAATAAAATCGGGTTATCGCCCACAAAACGTTTCAATCCGGAAATCATACTTCCGTATAAATCGAATAAGTCTACTACAAACACAACTAGCGCATCTTCATCCGCGATACTACTTAACATCTTTAAGAAGTCATCATCTGTTAGAGATGCCGGTTGCAACTCATTATAATTGCGGAGTCTAAAACAACGTTGGCAATAGAGAGGGCCTTCACTTTCCAGCATTTTATTTAACGCACTTTGCGGTGTGTACCCTGTTCCTTTTGGATCTTCCGTTTGGATTGTTGCTCCACATCCAATACATACATACTGTTCCATGATTAATCCTCCTCCCATTTCTTATGATAAGACACACCTTGTGTCACTACAAAAATTCCTTTTTCAAAGAAACGATTGATTTTTGTTTTCCAAGCATCGCTCTCTTTTCTAGGTTTTACGATAATGGTTCTAACTCCAAATGTATTCGCTCCTAGAATATCTGTCAATAATTGGTCGCCCACCATTACCGTCTTCGATTTATCAAAATCCAGTAATTGTTGTGCTGCTTTGAATCCCTTGTGCAGTGGCTTCAAGCCAGGATACACATATGGAACATCCAACTTTTCAGCAGCATCTTTGATACGATGTTCATTATTATTCGATACAAGAACAATCTTGATGCCTGCTTCTTTTAATGAACGTACCCAGGCAAGTAAGTTTTCATCGATTTCTTTTTCGTCCCAGCCAATTAGCGTATTATCTAAATCGGTTAAGACAATTTCGATTCCATTCTCCTGTAAGAAAGGAACAGTAATCTCTTGAAAGGTCTTTTTAAACCACGTTGGTTTGAATAGTGCCATAGTTCTCCTTCTACTTTACGTAAACGCCCTGTGCATCAATTTCGAGCACACGAATCGTGCAATCTTTCAGCGTTGTTTCTAAATACTTTTCTAATGTTTGTACAAAACGATCTACTTCTTCTTTATGAACAAATGTCATCACCGTTGGACCTGCTCCACTTAAGTAAGTCCCGCATGTCTTAATGCCTTCCTGCTTGTAATCGTACGAACCTCTTCCATCCAAGGAACAAGCGTTGAACGATATGTTTCATGGAATAAATCTTTCTCAACAATTGAAGAAATGACTTTCCAATCTTCGACCATTAATCCTGCCACTAAGACATTACTACGGCTACTTGCTTCGACCGCTTCGCCGTATGCTAGCGAACTTGGTAGTACGCCACGGCTCTTCTTCGTTGATAATTGAACGTTTGGAATCACAGCGACCATTGCAATCGGAGCTTCCACATTTTTATGAACCGTCAACACTTCTTGCGTGTGGTGATCATAAGTAGCGACTACGACGCCTCCTAAGATTGCCGGTGCCACATTGTCAGGGTGTCCCTCGAAAAAGGTTGCCCATTTGACTTTTTCGTCGTTTGTTAACTGTAAGTTGCCTAATACATTGGCTAATTCGATTCCGGCAACAATCGCGCTCGAACTACTTCCAAGTCCTCTTGTTAAAGGAATCTCACTTTCACATACGAGTTTATGCGGTGCTAATGTTGGGCAAACTTTTAAAGCCGTGTCGATAATTAAGTTTTCTTCATTTGTAGGGATTTCTTCTCCAAACGGATGTGTAATTACCCATTCGCTAGAAGGTTCTTCTACGTGAAGTGTTAAATATAAATTCACTGCAATCCCAAGCGAATCGAATCCTAGTCCGATATTGGCTGAAGTTGCTGGAACTTTAATTGTTAATGCCATTATGCTTCCTCCAAGATTGGATAAATAGCGACTTCATTTAGATGAGCAAAAGCTTCTTTCACTTTAGCTAACTCACTTGCAGTTAAAGCTGTATAGCGAACTCCGAATTCACCTTGGTTGTTTGATACAATTTCTCCATTGAACGGAGCTTCTTCCAAGTTTCCTTTTCCATATACGAAATAAGAACTTGTCGCAGCCTCTGGACTGAATTCCACTAATGGGCTGTCTACACGGCCAAATGTTTCCACCGCACTACCATTAACTTTGCGGCGAAGTACTTCAACCACGTCTGCTAAGACACTTGTTGCTGTTGGAAGTGAGCCTGCTCCTTTTCCGTAAAATAGAACTTCATCCACTGCATTTCCTGTCACAGAAATCGCATTGTTTTCATAATGAACTTGCGCTAATAAATGATTTGCTGGTACGAAAGTCGGTGCGACTTCAAGCGAAACTTTTTCTCCATCGCTAAGAGCTTTTGCTAGAAGCTTAATCGCATATCCATTCTCAGAAGCCATCTTCATGTGAGCAGTAGTGACTCCAGAAATTCCTGTTTTAGCAACTTCTTCAAAAGTTACATTTACGCCATAAGCTAAACGCGTTAAAATCATTAATTTATAAGCTGCATCGTGACCTTCTACGTCGCTTGTAGGATCCGCTTCCGCAAATCCTTTTTCTTGAGCAATCTTCAGTGCTGCTTCGTAGCTGAGTCCTTCTTTTTCCATAGAACTTAAAATGAAGTTTGTTGTTCCATTGACAATACCAACAATCGATTCCACTTCATTTGTTTCAAAGTGTTGCACCATCGGACGAAGAACTGGAATCCCCCCGCCAACACTTGCTTCATAGTACAAGTACACATCTTCTAATTTAGCTAGTGTTGTTAATTCAACTCCGTGAACAGCAATCAGATTTTTATTGGCTGTAACAACAGATTTTTTTGCGAGTAAACAAGCTCTCACATATTCATAAGCCGTTGTAATCCCACCCATCACTTCAACCACTAATTCAATTTCAGGGTCGTGAACGATCTCGTTAATATTGTTTGTAAATACAACATCTGTTTGTTCCATCAATTCTGGGTCTCTTACTAACGCTGTCTTAATTTCAATTTCTTCTGGAAGAACGCGTTCTAATTTTGATGCATTTTTCTTTAAAATATTGTATACACCACTACCGACTGTTCCAAATCCTAATAACGCAATTTTCATTTATTTCAATCCTCATCTAATATATTGAAAAGCCACAGCACAGACACTCTGCGCCGTGGCTTTACTCACAGTTATTATTTTAATCTTGTAACATTTCAAAAATTTCAATTGTCACTAAATCAATATCATCAAATTGGAATGTTTGATTTGTTTCTACCTCTACTAATTCAAAACTACTTGTTTCTTGATTAAAAGTAACGATAGCTTTTTCAACGCCATCTTTTTCGAAGCGACGCACCTCGATATCTGAATCTTGTGCCGCCATTGTTTGTAAACGTTGGACAATTGCCACCAATTGTGAAGGTTTCATATCATTACTACCCCTTTCAAACTTTCTTTCACTATTCTACCATAAAACCCATCTCTGATAGTAAGAATAACCACTCTATTTAAGAGTTTTTTATTCATTTGGTAGGTTCCAATATAATTTGATTAAAGCTTGAGTTCCATCGTCTGCAAAGCCATCATCACAAAGCGTTTCATATAGTTTTTTCGCTTGTAGTGTTGCTGGTAAAAATAGACGCATTCTTTCTGCTTCATCCAGCGCAATTCCTAAGTCTTTTAAGAAATGTTTTGCAAAGAAACCTGGTGAATAATCTTCTTTTAAAATACGAGGTCCGTAATTTGAAAGCGACCAGTTAGCCGCACTTCCTGCACCAACAGTTTGTAGCACTTTGTCCATGTCTAAGCCTGCTGCTTTTGCATAAACGAGCATCTCTGTTAATCCTGTCATCGTTCCTGCAATCATAATTTGGTTGGCCATTTTTGTATGTTGACCAGCGCCAGCAGTTCCTTGAAGTGTAATCGTCTTAGAGAAGCAATCTAATACTGGATATACTTTCTAATGTTTCCTCTGTTCCACCAACCATTGTAGAAAGAGTTCCGTTTTTAGCTCCAAGGTCGCCGCCTGATACAGGAGCATCAAGGGCTTCCCATGAGCGAGCGACTGCTTCTTCTGCGATACGTTTTGCAAGTGTTGGTGTACTTGTTGTAAGGTCTACTACCACCAGATGTTCTTTCGTAGACTTGAAGATTCCTTGTTCACCAAAGTAAACTTCTTCCACGTCTTTTGGATAACCAACGATGGTTAACACCACATCCGCAAGATTCGCAACTTCTGTAGGCGTATCGGCCCAAGTCGCCCCTTCTTCAAGAAGGTCTAATGCTCTTTCTTTTGTACGGTTGTACACTACGACATTATATTTTTTAAGTAAATGGCGAATCATCGATTTCCCCATCACGCCAGTTCCGATAAATCCAACTGTATTAATTTTCATTTTCTTCATCCCTTAACTCACTTGTTGATAAACGTAAAAATTTCATGAGGTTCATAATATTATGTGAATGTTCTTGATTCCATTGATAGCCATTAATCGCAGCATCGTAGAAATCCACAATTCTTTCGCCAAATGTTTCAGAAGAAATTTCTGATAACAATTGATCTTGCAGTGCTAATACTTCCGCTTCATTGCCTAATTGATTTTCAATATACCCTAAGACACAATCCGCAATATCCGCGTCAGTTTCAAATAACATTCCTAAAGCGTCTGCTGTAATCAGACTACTTAAGTAATCATTCTTCTTAGCGATAACTGGCACACGGTTAACAAGTGCCTCTAGGTAAGTTAACCCTTGGCTCTCTGATTCAGATGCGTTCACGTAAAGGTCCGCCATTTGGTAATACTTATAAACCATTTCATTTTTGATTTCGCCCACAAATTGAACAAAATCGTTCATGCCAAGTTCTGCCACTTGCGCTTCAAGCTTCTCTCTTTCAGGTCCGCCACCAGCAATACATAAGCGCACATTTGGCTTACTTGCTACGATAGCTGGTAATGCGGCAATCACTGCAGCAATATTCTTCTCTTGAGATAAACGGCTAAGTGATAATAACACCACTTCATCATCTGAATAGCCAAGCTCACTTCTTAAAGCATTGGCTACTTCTGGTTCTTGAGGAGGTACAACGACTCCCGTTGGAATCACTCGAACTTCCTGAAGCACTCCATATTCAATCAGCTTATCTTTTGTCATTTGACTTGGAGCAACTACTCCACTTGTTTGATTACAAAATGCCTTAGAGATATACGCCACGTGACTAGGACGTAGCACTTTCCCTTTTGCAATATAGTGTAAATATTTCTCATACATTGTATGGTACGTATGAATCGTTGGAATCTTCAACATCGCAGCAATTAATTTACCTGCCAATCCAAGACTGAACTCTGTCTGAGTATGAATGATATCCAACTTGTTTTCCTTTGCAATTCGGTAAGCTTTCCCTAGCCCTTGAATCGCCACACGACGATCCTTGAACGCGAAGAACGGAATACTACCTAATCGAATAATATTTTCTTCCGGTTCCGTCACCTTTGGATCTGTTGTCGTAAAGATGATTACCTTATGCCCTTGTCTTTCTAAGTCTTTTTTTAATACACGTATTGAAGTCGCAACTCCACTCACTTGTGGAAAGTACGTATCTGTAAATATACCGATTCGCATACTTACCTCCTTAAGTTTGAAATAAACAAAATTATTTCTATTATCCCTTCCATTATAAACGATACACGCTGTAGTGTCACTAATAGCATATAAAAAAGGAAGCTCAGTTAGTTGAACTTCCTTACTTTCTATAGATTACAACGAAATTGATCATCGAATGTAGTAAAATCGGATTCAAAACGGAACCAGATTGCATCCTTAATCCAAACAGCAGACAAGCTGTACAGAAGAAATAAACAATACTTTTAACATCAAAAGCAAAATGAAAAACAATAAAAACTACTGTTCCAATTATAAATGAAAAGACGAGATTTTCAGCATTATAAGCAATCTCTCTACAAATCACTTCCTCAATAATGGGTGTCAATAGAATAGCAGAAACCTTTGTATGTATAACAAATTCATTGTTTTCTTTTTTAGTCAAAACTAAAAGAAAAACGATTGCTATAACTCCATATACGATAAGAAGTGGCAAATCAAGCACAAACGACATAGAAGTGCTTATTTGAAAAGTTACAAGAATCGCTAAAAACAAGGTTGTCTTAAAGACATCCCTTGCTATTTTTAAGTATTCTTCTGGCTTAATCCATTTTTTCAGTAAATGATATAGCCCATAAGACAAGAGGACTACTAAAAAATAAATAAGAATTGATATTACTGTATTTTGTATTGTCGAGAGCATTATTTTCTCCTGTATGATTTTTAAAGTTTATTCACTTATTTTACTAAATAAGAATGTACTATAAATTGATTATTATAGAAATTTCTAGTAATTTTTAGCATTTATAAAGTTCTAAACAAAAAAAGACAAGGTCCTATAAACCTTGTCGTCACGCGTATACCGGCGGCCGGGGTCGAACCGGCACGCCCTCGCGGGCACTGGATTTTGAGTCCAGCGCGTCTGCCAATTCCGCCACGCCGGCATATCAGGAAGGCGGTAACCGGATTTGAACCGGTGATGAAGGTTTTGCAGACCTCTGCCTTACCACTTGGCTATACCGCCACCAAAATATAAAAAAAACTGGGGTAGCTGGATTCGAACCAACGAATGACGGAGTCAAAGTCCGTTGCCTTACCGCTTGGCTATACCCCAAGATAGGCGACCGAGGGGAATCGAACCCCCGAATGTCGGTGCCACAAACCGATGCGTTAACCACTTCGCCACGGTCGCCATAATAATATTTAAAACAGGGGTAGCAGGAATCGAACCCACACTAACGGTTTTGGAGACCGCTGTTCTACCTTTAAACTATACCCCTATATAGTTTTTTGAAAATTCAATTCCAAATAATGGAGGGGGGCAGATTCGAACTGCCGAACCCGAAGGAGCGGATTTACAGTCCGCCGCGTTTAGCCACTTCGCTACCCCTCCAAATGGCTCGGGACAGAATCGAACTGCCGACACCTTGAGCTTCAATCAAGTGCTCTACCAACTGAGCTACCGAGCCTAGCTAATTAAATTTTACGGTCCCGACGGGAATCGAACCCGCGATCTCCTGCGTGACAGGCAGGCATGTTAACCCCTACACCACGGAACCTAATTGCGGAGGTAGGACTCGAACCTACGACCTTCGGGTTATGAGCCCGACGAGCTGCCAACTGCTCCACCCCGCGATAATATTAAGGAGGATAAGGGATTCGAACCCTTGCACGCTTTTACACGCCTGACGGTTTTCAAGACCGTTCCCTTCAGCCGGACTTGGGTAATCCTCCATAAAAAATAATGACCCGTACGGGACTCGAACCCGTGTTACCGCCGTGAAAGGGCGGTGTCTTAACCGCTTGACCAACGGGCCATGGTAACTAAATCAATCATATAAATGGAGAGTAAGGGATTCGAACCCTTGAGACAGGGTTAACCGTCTACACGATTTCCAATCGTGCTCCTTCGGCCAGCTCGGACAACTCTCCGAGTTTCCAAACATTTATACGAATGAACTCCGCCAGTAGGACTCGAACCTACGACATCATGATTAACAGTCATGCGCTACTACCAACTGAGCTATGGCGGAAAAATAACAAAGCATGGCAACGTCCTACCCTCGCAGGGAGAAACCCCCAACTACTATCGGCGCTAAGAAGCTTAACTTCTGTGTTCGAGATGGGAACAGGTGTATCCTTCTTGCCATCGTCACCACACTTTATTTTCTGAAAAAACTTTCGTTCTTTCAAAACTGAATCTATATCCAACTCCATCAATCTACCAGCTATACAACTCGTGGTTAAGTCCTCGACCGATTAGTACTAGTCCGCTCCATGCCTCGCGGCACTTCCACTTCTAGCCTATCTACCTGATCGTCTCTCAGGGGTCTTACTCATTTAAAATGATGGGAAATCTCATCTCGAGGGGGGCTTCACGCTTAGATGCTTTCAGCGTTTATCCCGTCCACACATAGCTACCCAGCGATGCTCTTGGCAGAACAACTGGTACACCAGCGGTGTGTCCATCCCGGTCCTCTCGTACTAAGGACAGCTCCTCTCAAATTTCCAACGCCCGCGACGGATAGGGACCGAACTGTCTCACGACGTTCTGAACCCAGCTCGCGTACCGCTTTAATGGGCGAACAGCCCAACCCTTGGGACCGACTTCAGCCCCAGGATGCGATGAGCCGACATCGAGGTGCCAAACCTCCCCGTCGATGTGAACTCTTGGGGAGATAAGCCTGTTATCCCCAGGGTAGCTTTTTATCCGTTGAGCGATGGCCCTTCCATACGGAACCACCGGATCACTAAGCCCGACTTTTCGTCCCTGCTCGACTTGTAGGTCTCGCAGTCAAGCTCCCTTCTGCCTTTTACACTCTACGAATGATTTCCAACCATTCTGAGGGAACCTTTGGGCGCCTCCGTTACACTTTAGGAGGCGACCGCCCCAGTCAAACTGCCCGTCTGACACTGTCTCCCACCCCGGTAAGGGGTGCGGGTTAGAGTGGTCATGTCACAAGGGTAGTATCCCACCGTTGCCTCCTCCGAAACTGGCGTCCCGGATTCTTCAGCTCCTACCTATCCTGTACATGTGACACAAACACTCAATATCAAACTACAGTAAAGCTCCATGGGGTCTTTCCGTCCTGTCGCGGGTAACCTGCATCTTCACAGGTACTATAATTTCACCGAGTCTCTCGTTGAGACAGTGCCCAGATCGTTACGCCTTTCGTGCGGGTCGGAACTTACCCGACAAGGAATTTCGCTACCTTAGGACCGTTATAGTTACGGCCGCCGTTTACTGGGGCTTCAATTCAAAAGCTTCGCTTGCGCTAACCTCTCCTCTTAACCTTCCAGCACCGGGCAGGCGTCAGCCCCTATACGTCATCTTTCGATTTTTGCAGAGACCTGTGTTTTTTTGATAAACAGTCGCCTGGGCCTATTCACTGCGGCTGGTATTGCTACCAGCACCCCTTCTCCCGAAGTTACGGGGTCATTTTGCCGAGTTCCTTAACGAGAGTTCGCTCGCTCACCTTAGGATTCTCTCCTCAACTACCTGTGTCGGTTTGCGGTACGGGTCCTATAAATCTTGCTAGAAGCTTTTTCTCGGCAGTGTGACATCAGAAACTTCGGTACTAAACTTCCTCCCCGTCACAGCTTGTCGCATCCGTGATAAGCATTTGACTCATCAGCCGACTCA
This sequence comes from uncultured Granulicatella sp., assembly GCA_916438765.1. Taxonomy (GTDB): domain Bacteria; phylum Bacillota; class Bacilli; order Lactobacillales; family Aerococcaceae; genus Granulicatella. The sequence continues at coordinate 89,079 of CAKAHB010000005.1, forward strand.
CTGCTTGGGCGTACACTTCCAGTCGTACGCTTTTTCTTAGCCTCCTGCGTCCCTCCATTGCTCAAACGATTTATAGAAGTACAGGAATATCAACCTGTTGTCCATCGACTACGCCTATCGGCCTCGCCTTAGGTCCCGACTAACCCTGGGAGGACGAGCCTTCCCCAGGAAACCTTAGTTATTCGGTGGACGGGATTCTCACCCGTCTTTCGCTACTCATACCGGCATTCTCACTTCTAAGCGCTCCACATGTCCTCACGATCATGCTTCACCGCCCTTAGAACGCTCTCCTACCACTGGACCCTAATGGTCCAATCCACAGCTTCGGTAATCTGTTTAGCCCCGTTACATTTTTCGGCGCAGGGTCACTCGACTAGTGAGCTATTACGCACTCTTTTGAATGATGGCTGCTTCTAAGCCAACATCCTAGTTGTCTGTGCAACCCCACATCCTTTTCCACTTAACAGATATTTTTGGGACCTTAGCTGGTGGTCTGGGCTGTTTCCCTTTCGACTACGGATCTTATCACTCGCAGTCTGACTCCCGGATATAAATACATGGCATTCGGAGTTTATCTGAATTCGGTAACCCTGAGATGGGCCCCTAGTCCAAACAGTGCTCTACCTCCATGATTCTTGATTCCGAGGCTAGCCCTAAAGCTATTTCGGAGAGAACCAGCTATCTCCAAGTTCGATTGGAATTTCTCCGCTACCCACACCTCATCCAAGCACTTTTTCAACGTGCCCTGGTTCGGTCCTCCAGTGCGTTTTACCGCACCTTCAACCTGGACATGGGTAGATCACTTGGTTTCGGGTCTACGTCCACATACTACATGCGCCCTATTCAGACTCGCTTTCGCTACGGCTCCGACTCTTCATCTTAACCTCGCATGTAAACGTAACTCGCCGGTTCATTCTACAAAAGGCACGCCATCACCCATTAACGGGCTCTGACTACTTGTAAGCACACGGTTTCAGGTACTCTTTCACTCCCCTCCCGGGGTTCTTTTTCACCTTTCCCTCACGGTACTGGTTCACTATCGGTCACTAGGGTAGTATTTAGCCTTGCCAGATGGTCCTGGCGGATTCCGACAGGGATTCCTCGTGTCCCGCCGTACTCAGGATGCTAGTAGAGTTCATCAAGATGTCGCGTACAGGATTGTCACCTTCTTTGATGGGCCTTTCCAGACCACTTCTGCTATCTTGATTTCTTCTCACGTTCTAGTCCTACAACCCCAACAAGCAAGCTCGTTGGTTTGGGCTCCTCCCGTTTCGCTCGCCGCTACTCAGGGAATCGATTTTTTTCTTTCTCTTCCTGCAGGTAATGAGATGTTTCAGTTCCTGCGTGTACCTCCTAATGAGCTATGTATTCACTCATTGGTAACACCCTATGAAAGGTGTTGGGTTCCCCATTCGGAAAATCTTTTGGATCTTAGCTTACTTACAGCTCCCCCAAAGCATATCGGTGTTAGTTCCGTCCTTCTTCGGCTCCTAGTACCAAGGCATCCACCGTGCGCCCTTATTCACTTAACCGTTGGTTAAATGTCGCATAGCGTTGCGTTTTGTTAAAAAACTCTTTTCGTTAGATGTTACTCTAACTCTCGGTAAATTAATTGGTTATTTGTTGTGATATAGTATTCAGTTTTCAAAGAACAAAATTCTCTGTTATTTCTAACAGATATGGAGACTAGCGGGATCGAACCGCTGACCTCCTGCGTGCAAAAGCAGGCGCTCTCCCAGCTGAGCTAAGCCCCCTAAATTCAAAACTAATGGGCCTAAATGGACTCGAACCATCGACCTCACGCTTATCAGGCGTGCGCTCTAACCAGCTGAGCTATAGGCCCTTGTTCGCATTTAGAACTTTTGTTTTGAGAAGTTTAACCTCTCAAAACTAAACAAAGAAGTCTAAACCCTGTAGGGTTCCGTATTACCTAGAACATCCTTAGACATTCTGGTTTATCCTTAGAAAGGAGGTGATCCAGCCGCACCTTCCGATACGGCTACCTTGTTACGACTTCACCCCAATCATCTATCCCACCTTAGGCGGCTGGCTCCAAAAGGTTACCTCACCGACTTTGGGTGTTACAAACTCTCGTGGTGTGACGGGCGGTGTGTACAAGACCCGGGAACGTATTCACCGCGGCGTGCTGATCCGCGATTACTAGCGATTCCGGCTTCATGTAGGCGAGTTGCAGCCTACAATCCGAACTGAGAATGGCTTTAAGAGATTCGCTTACCCTCGCGAGTTCGCTGCTCGTTGTACCATCCATTGTAGCACGTGTAGCCCAAGTCATAAGGGGCATGATGATTTGACGTCATCCCCACCTTCCTCCGGTTTGTCACCGGCAGTCTCACTAGAGTGCCCAACTCAATGCTGGCAACTAGTAATAAGGGTTGCGCTCGTTGCGGGACTTAACCCAACATCTCACGACACGAGCTGACGACAACCATGCACCACCTGTCACTTTGTCCCCGAAGGAAAGCTCTATCTCTAGAGTGGTCAAAGGATGTCAAGACTTGGTAAGGTTCTTCGCGTTGCTTCGAATTAAACCACATGCTCCACCGCTTGTGCGGGTCCCCGTCAATTCCTTTTGAGTTTCAACCTTGCGGTCGTACTCCCCAGGCGGAGTGCTTAATGCGTTAACTGCAGCACTGAAGGGCGGAAACCCTCCAACACTTAGCACTCATCGTTTACGGCGTGGACTACCAGGGTATCTAATCCTGTTTGCTACCCACGCTTTCGAGCCTCAGCGTCAGTTACAGACCAGAGAGTCGCCTTCGCCACTGGTGTTCCTCCATATATCTACGCATTTCACCGCTACACATGGAATTCCACTCTCCTCTTCTGCACTCAAGTTCCCCAGTTTCCAATGACCCTCCCCGGTTGAGCCGGGGGCTTTCACATCAGACTTAAGGAACCGCCTGCGCTCGCTTTTACGCCCAATAAATCCGGACAACGCTTGCCACCTACGTATTACCGCGGCTGCTGGCACGTAGTTAGCCGTGGCTTTCTGGTTAGATACCGTCAAGGCGCTAACAGTTACTCTAGCACTTGTTCTTCTCTAACAACAGAGTTTTACGATCCGAAAACCTTCTTCACTCACGCGGCGTTGCTCCGTCAGACTTGCGTCCATTGCGGAAGATTCCCTACTGCTGCCTCCCGTAGGAGTTTGGGCCGTGTCTCAGTCCCAATGTGGCCGATCACCCTCTCAGGTCGGCTATGCATCACGGCCTTGGTGAGCCGTTACCTCACCAACTAGCTAATGCACCGCGGGTCCATCCATCAGCAGAAGCTTGCGCTCTTTTTCCTCTTCAAACCATGCGGTTCGAAGACCTATGCGGTTTTAGCATCCGTTTCCGAATGTTATCCCCCTCTGATGGGCAGGTTACCCACGTGTTACTCACCCGTTCGCCACTAGATTGACCAGTGCAAGCACCGGTCGCTCTCGTTCGACTTGCATGTATTAGGCACGCCGCCAGCGTTCGTCCTGAGCCAGGATCAAACTCTCATGAAAAATTTGAATTTTCATGAGCTTTGAAAAGCTCATTTTAATTACTGACTTATTGTATCTCTTTAAGAGATAAGAAATTGTTGTTTCTTCATCAAAAGATGAAGTCCCTACACATTTGGTTTGTCTTCTTTGTTCAGTTTTCAAAGGTCAATCGTTGTTTTGCAACAACTTCTATATCCTATCATAGGACATTTTTACTGTCAACAGATTTCGTATAACTTTTTCAAAGTTTTTTTGAAACTGTTTTATAAGCGAACGTTCGCTCAACAGTGATATTAATTTATCATAACTGATAACCAATTTCAACTGAAATGACTAAGAAAATTTTATATATTATATTCTTCTATAAAAATTCAAAAAAGAGCCTAGGTTACATGAACCTAGACTCTCATATATACTCTATTGTACGACTCCTGTATCGATTGCTACACCATCTCTTTTAATGACGTATTTACCACTTGGAACTTGATTGTTAAACGTAAAATCAATAGTTACACTTGTGGTTTCAGAAATCTTGAAAGTACGATACGCAGTATTCATATTATTGTTTGCATCTTGAATAAAGATTTCAACTGTATTTTGTTTTGCTTCTTGGGTATTTGCCCCAGAGTTCGTATTATTGTTATTATTATTTGTCTTCTTCGCTTCATAAGGAATCGTGAATTGTCGAGATACTACTCGTTCTCCTTTCCTTTTGAGATGACAACTGTTAATGTATCACCTTTTTTAAGAGCTGTGCCTTCTGCTGGTGATTGTTTAATAACAGTATCTGCTGTTTCATTACTATTTTCTTCTGAAATTTGTAACTTCAAGCCATGTTCTTTCGCGTAGTCTTCAACTCCCGAACGTGAATATCCTTTTAAGTTGATTAACGTTACTGGCTCTTTTCCTTTAGATACGGTTAAAACCATTTTTGTATCTTTGGCGACTACTTTTTCACCTTTAGCAACACTTTGTTCTATTACCTTACCAGACTCTACAGTATCTGAATAACTTTCTTTCTTCTCTACTGCAATTCCTAGTTTTTGCAAGGCTGCTTTAGCTTCATCGAAAGTCTTGCCGGTATAATCTCCAACTTCAACGGTGTCTTTACCAGCACTTACTTTTAATACGACTTTAGATTTTTCTTTTACAGAACTTCCTGCCTTAGGGTTCGTCTCTACAACTTTTCCTGCTTCGACAGTGTCCGACTTCACTTTTTGCACATCTGACACTTCGAGGTTCGCATCTGCTAATTTTACTTTTGCATCTGCTTCAGTAAGATTCGTTACATCTGGAACTTTAACGTCTTTTGGAGAAGTTTGAATAAATGCATAGATAGTTCCAGCACTAATGATGATAAATAGTAGCAATAAGATCCATGGCCATTTCTTTTTCTTCTTCTTTTTAGGTTCCTCTTGAACAACTTTCTTCTCTTCGTCAAATTGAATTTCAGGAACTTCCTTACTTGTTGCTGGTACCTTACGAGGGATTGGTCCTGTCGTAATTGGTTGCAATACCTTTGTTTCCTGACTGAAAACAGTCGGTTTAAACATTGGCTCATGTAAGCGTTCTGGATTTAAGCATCTTTGTAAATCTTCCAACATTTCGTAGCAACTGCTGTAACGATCAAGAGGTTCTTTCGCAGTCGCCTTCAACACCACATTTTCTAAACTTTGTGGCACGGTTGGTAACATCTGTGAAATTCGAGGAAGCGGCTCTTGGAAATGTTTCAACGCGATTGAAACTGCTGATTCTCCTTCAAAAGGAACTTCACCGACTAATAACTCATACAATACGATGCCGAGTGCATAAATGTCACTGCGGATTGTTGCCATTCCACCTCTTGCCTGTTCAGGAGATAAATAATGAACAGAACCAAGCAATGTATTCGTTTGTGTTAATGACGTTTCAGAAAGTGCAATCGCAATCCCAAAGTCTGTAATCTTCACATTACCTTCTCTATCAATTAAGATGTTTTGAGGTTTGATATCGCGGTGAATGATTCGATTTTGGTGAGCGAGCTCAATAGCAGAAACGATTTGTGTCATAATACGAACGGCTTCACGTGGTGGAAGAGGTCCTCTCTCGCGAATGTACTCTTTCAAATCCGTTCCTTCGACGTATTCCATTACAATGTAATTCGTTCCGTCTTCTTCTCCAACATCATAAACACTTACAATATTTGGATGGACTAATTGTGTTGCTGATTGCGCTTCTCGTTGGAAACGTCTCATCGCTGCTTCATTTGTATGGAAGTCTAAGCGCAACACTTTTACTGCCACGGGTCTTTCTAGAATTAAATCTTGTGCTAAATACACAGTGGCCATTCCACCTGTCCCGATATGAGACTTGATTTTATAGCGACCACCAACTGTTTTTCCTGGTGCAATCATTCTTCTACCTCCTCCCTGGCAGTATATTTTGCAATCGCAACTGTAATGTTATCGCGACCGCCCGCTTCATTTGCAGCATCGACCGCTTTATTCGCTTGCGTTGTTACATCTGAATAATTCCCTAGAATTTCTTTAATATATTGATCTTCAACCATATTCGATAATCCATCTGAACAAAGGAAAATCGTGTCTCCATTTTTTAGACTCACTCTTACAAAATCAATCTGGACATTCAGTGTAATCCCTAAAGACTGCGTTACAATATTTCGTTGAGGGTGGCTTTTGGCTTCCTCTTCAGAAATCTCTCCAGATTTTAACAGCTCTTGTACGAGTGTATGATCTTCTGTCAATTGTTTCATTTGAAAATTGCGATACAAATAAGCACGGCTATCACCGACGTTTGCAATTAACAATTCAGAACCGATCACTACGGCAACCACAATTGTTGTTCCCATTCCATCTAGCTCACGATATTGATTCGCTTTTTGGAAAATACGATCATTTTCGGCCTGAATATTTTTAACGAGCCATTGATAAGCGGCTTCTGTATCCGTAATACTTTCTTCTTCCCAACGTTTTCCCAAATGCGATAATGCCATAGCACTTGCTACATCCCCAGCATTATGCCCGCCGATTCCGTCACACACAACAATCATCGGCACGTTTTGAGTATTCAAAAAATATCCGGCAGCATCTTCATTTAAAGTACGTCTTTGTCCGACGTCACTTTTGATGGCTATCTCCATATTTTTCCTCCTGTTGCGAATTTATTTTCTTACCATTCTCGCGATGAAAAATCCATCTGTATGATATTCATGCGGTAAAATCGTAAGCATCGGATTTCCCTTTATACAACCAAACTCTTCGATTGGTTGTAATTCGAATTCCGGATGTTCTCGTAAAAAGTTATGGACTACTTCTTCATTTTCACCCTTGTTAATTGTACAAGTTGAATAGATGAGTTTTCCACCTTTCTTTACCATTGTAGCAATTGCAGACAAAATTTCCAACTGTATTTTTGTTAATTTTGTTAAATCTTCACTATTTTTTGTGTATTTTATATCTGGTTTACGACGCATCAAGCCCAACCCAGAGCATGGTGCATCTACAAATACCGCGTCAAAGCTTTCTTCTTTAAATAGTTCGCCAACTTTTCTAGCATCGAGTGCATGAGTATGAATTCTGTCTTCTACTCCTAAACGTTTTGCGTTTTGATGAATCTTGCGTAATTTATTCTCATGTAAGTCCAACGCTTCTACAAGTCCGCCCTCTTTGGCTACTAAGTAACTTGCAAAATGAGTGGTTTTTCCTCCAGGAGCTGCACAAGTATCGAGCACTTTATCTCCAGGATGTAAGCCCCCTACTTGAGCCACTAATGAAGAAGACTCATCTTGAACGGTAACCATTCCATCTTTGAAAGCTTTCGATTGTAGTAAATCTCCTTCTTCAACAATCACTGCACGAGGAGACAACTTACTTGGCTGAACTGTTACGCCTTCTTCTTTTAGAAGAGTTTGTACTTCTTCAATCGACATATTCGGATTTTGAACACGCGCACTTAAATGTGGCGCAATATTTAAACTTGGGAAAATTTCTCTAGCCTCTTCCCCATATTGTTCAAACAATAAATCCACAATCCAGCGCGGCATACTATATTCGACACTCAAGCGTTCCCGTTCATCTTTAATAGAAGAAACCCCATCGAATCCGGCACGTTGCACATTTCTAAGAACACCATTGACGAATTTGCAATTCCTTGATGGCCACGTTTCTTAGCAATCTGTACCGCTTCATAAATGGCTGCGCGATCTGGAACACGGTCAAGATACGCCATTTGGTATACAGTCATTCGTAGTAAACTGAGTACCCATAGTTCCATTTTCTTTTGTTTCTCGATAAATGGTTTTAAATAGAAGTCTAATGTCAATTTACGTTGAATAGTTCCATAGAACAATTCCGTTAATAACCCTCTATCTCTTGCATCCAATTGATGTTTTTGTAACACATTTTGAAACGCAACAGTCGAGTATGCTTGATTCTTTTCTACATTCGTTAATAATTCTACGCAAATATCACGTACATTACTCATGGTTTAATCCCTCAAAAGCGGCATCATCCTTCAACCATTCTGAAAATCCATTCATAAATGCCTTCGCATCCATTTGAGCTTTTCCTGCTGGTTGAAGGCGTGTAATCTCAAGAACAGTTCCGCTTCCACAAGCCACATATAAACGTCCGCCTTCTACAAATAAGCTTCCTGGTGCTTTAGCAGTTTGTTTATCCGTTAATGCAACGCCCCACATCTTCACACGATTCCCATTTAAAATCGTAAAAGATGTTGGCCATGGACGTAATCCACGAACGAAGCAATCTACTTCACTTGCGGTTTTATTCCAGTCAATTTGTTCTTGCTCTCTTGAAATATTTGGTGAGAAAGATACTAGCGCTTCATCTTGTTCTACTTCACTTATCGTTCCAGCAAATAACGCTGGTAAGGTTTCAATCAGTAAGTCTGCTCCAACGACGCTTAATTTTTCAAACATACTAGCAACGTCATCTTCACCAGTAATTGGAATGGCGCGTTGTGAAATAATCGCACCCGCATCCATCTTCGCAACCATTCGCATAATTGTTACGCCTGTTTCTTTATCTCCATTCATAATTGCATAATGGATTGGCGCCCCACCACGATATTTTGGTAGTAATGACGCGTGAACGTTCACCGCACCAAAACGTGGGAAGTTTAAAAACTTCGTTTGCAAGAATTGACCATAAGCTGCCGTTACAATTAAATCTGCATCTAGTTGCATCAACGCTTCCAATTCCTGCGACCCACTTAATTTTTCAGGTTGATAGACAGGAATATCATGCTCCAATGCGACTACCTTTACAGGAGTTGGTGTAATGATCTTCTTACGTCCAACTGCACGGTCTGGTTGTGTCACAACAGCAATCACGTCAACTGTGTCATCTTCAATTAATCGTTTCAAAACACCTGTTGAAAACTCAGGCGTTCCCATAAAAATAACTTTCTTCATTTTTCACCTCTATAAGAAATGTTGTGGTTCCATATCAATCGTCATGAGTAATTTCTTCGAACCCACTTCTTGCGTTTCCATCATCAATTGCTCAAGAAACTCTTGCAGTTGCGGTTCATTTTTGTATTTCACAATAATTTGGAAATAATAACGATTATTCATTCGTGCAATCGATTTAGCAGTCGGTCCTAGTACAACTACATTTGGCGATACATTCGCCTTCAAAGCCTTATGCACTTCGATAGCTTTCTTTAACGCCACTCCTTCTTCTTCACTTGAGAAAGTAATCATCGTCGTAAAGAAGTACGGAGGGTAATTTGCCATATGACGCATCCGCATTTCTGTTTCAAAGAATCGTTCATACTGATGCCCTTGTGCTAATTGAATCGCGTAGTGAGTTGGGTTATAAGTCTGGATAAATACTTCCCCTGGTTTATCCCCACGACCTGCACGTCCTGAAACTTGAGTCAGTAGTTGGAATGTTTTTTCCGAGCTTCTAAAGTCAGGAATATTTAGCGCCGTATCTGCATTAATAACACCTACAAGCGTCACGTTTGGATAATCAAGACCTTTTGCAATCATCTGAGTTCCAATTAAAATATCGGCTTCTTGATTCTCGAACTGTTTCAGAATCGCTTCGTGTTGCCCTTTACGTCTTGTCGTGTCCACGTCCATTCGCACAATGCGAGCATCCGGGAATACTTCTTGCAATTCTTCTTGCACCTTTTGCGTTCCTGTTCCAAAATAACGAATCTGTCTACTTTGACATTTTGGGCAGAAATTAGGAATATGTTCTTCATGACCACAATAGTGGCATTTCATACTTCTTGTATCCATATGAAGCGTTAATGAAATATCACAATTTGGGCATTCCAAAACCGTTCCACAATCACGACAAAGTACAAATGAAGAATATCCACGTCGGTTTAAGAGTAAGACACTTTGCTCTCCTCGTTCTAATCGTTTTTCGACTGCATCTAGCAATGTCTTCGAAAATGATCCTTTTTGATGAACGAATTCTGTTCTCATATCAATCAAATGAACTTCTGGCAATAGCTGCGCCTGTGCACGTTTCGTTAATCGTAAAAGAGTATAGACGCCCTTTTGTGCACGCGCACGAGACTCAAGACTTGAGTCGCACTTCCCTAACACCACTGGACAGTGATGATATTCCCCACGCCAAATCGCTACATCGCGAGCGTGATATCTTGGAGACTCATCTTGTTTATATGTTGCTTCGTGTTCTTCATCTAAAATAATAATTCCAATGTTGTCTAATGGAGCAAAAACTGAAGAACGAGCACCGACCACAATATCTGCTTCCTTATTCTTAATCTTACGCCATTCATCGTATTTTTTTCTCCGACACTTAGCCCACTATGAAGCACCGCTACACGGTCTCCAAAGCGTGACTTAAATCGGTCTACCATTTGAGGAGTCAATGCAATTTCTGGGACGAGCATCATCGCGCTCTTTCCTTTTTCAATCACTTCCCCAATCCATTGTAAATACACTTCTGTTTTCCCAGAACCTGTTACACCTTCTAGCAAGTATACTTTCGATGTTTCAGTATCGATAGATTCTTCTTTCACTCGGTCAAATGCGACTTGTTGTTCAGGATTCAACTGGAATGGAGCACTCTTTTTAAAGACTCTTCCTTTATAAGGGTCGCGGTTCACTTCTTTTTGAACAATCGTAATCCAATTGCGTTCTACCGCGAATTTTAAATCGGCTGTTGTGAAATCCGTATCCTCTAAGAAACGTCTCTTTTCGATTTCCATCATTTCCATCGAAGCGAGCGTTTTTAAGAGCGCCACTTTCTTCTTTGCATGCGCAGAGATTGTAGAGATAAACTCTTCATACTCTTGCATCACATAATTCAATCGAATCCAGTCTTCTGTTTTTACCTTCGCGCGGTCTTTGACAACCGTCTCGATAACCACAGCCCCTTCTTTCTTCAACTTCATTAGTCGTTTTACATGTTCCTGAGGCAGGTCATCCGTGTATTGCAATGTATTTTCGTAATGGAAAATTTCTCGAAACACATCTTCATGGTCTTTCGGATTCACTAATACGAATCGTTTTTCATAATTGGATTTTAACATTGCTGGAAGCATCGTTTGATAACATTGAATAAGGAAGGCATGAACCTTCTTCGATAAATACGCTCCAAGCTCTATCATCTCTGGTGATAAGACGGGATCTAAATCCATTAAATGCAAAATATCTTTTACTTCTCCGTCAAAATCTACTTCGTCACTAAATGCTAGTACGAATCCAGAAATACTACGTCCACCAAACGGAACTGCAACACGCATCCCTACTTCAATACTCTCTTGTAAATTTTCTGGGACATGATAATCAAATGGTCGATTCACTTGAATGACTGGAACGTCAACGATTACTTTTGCATACATCTTCTCACCTCCAAAATAGTTTTACTACTCATTATACCATAATGCACTTTAATTTGTTGTCGCTTGCTCTACACTTCAAAACTACGAAAACAAAAAAGCCAAGGGAGTTTCCCTTGACTATAAATTTGATTATACGTGTTCAGGTTTGCTGTCTTCACGAATTGTTAAGTCACCAGCAACAACTTCTTCCAAAGCACGACCTACATTTTTATGTGATTCGTAGTGTTCTAACATTGGTGGTTCATGGTGGTGCAATTCATGCGCACGTTTGCTTGATAAAATAACTAATGAATATTTTGAATCGATTTTTTTCAATAATTTATCGATTGATGGATATAACATCATAATGGTCTTCCCTCTTTCTACTCTTCTTCTAAAATTTCTTCTAATTCATCTTCGAACTCTTCAATGCTCTCCAAGTTTCTTTGGATGCGTAAATGTTCTGTTTGAATAATTGCTTCGATTTGTTGAACCGCATTTTCTACTTTGTCATTGACAACAGAGTAATCATAATACTTCATCAAACCAAGTTCTTCTCTTGCAACCTTCATACGGTTTTTAATCACTTCGTCTGAATCTGTTCCACGGTTTACGATGCGAGATTCTAGTTCATGCAAATCAGGTGGTGTTAAGAAAATAAACACCCCATCTGGCATTGCTTCACGTACTTGAAGCGCTCCTTGAACTTCAATTTCTAAGAATACATCTTTTCCTTTATTTAATGTTTCTTGCACATAATCTAAAGGCGTTCCGTAGTAGTTTCCTACATACTCCGCGTATTCTAATAATTTTTATTTGCAATCATCTCTTCAAAATCTTCTCTTGATTTGAAGAAATAATCTTTTCCATCCACTTCACCTGGTCTTGGCTTACGTGTCGTCGCGGATACTGAGTACACAAATTCTTGACTGTCTTTTGCAAAAATTGCTGCGCGTACTGTTCCTTTGCCGACACCTGAAGGTCCAGATAAAACGATTAATAAACCTTTTCTTGCCATAATCGTTTGAAAACTCCAATCTCTTTACATCTTTTTACTATAGTATCACAAACACTATTCTCTCAACAACCAAAAGTATTGTAAATTCAATAAAAAATCATTATCCGTCTGTTTTCTTTTGATTTTCCATAATTTCAGTAAACTACTCCACACGATTTATACTCAAAACAAAAAGGCTGGAAAATTCCAGCCTTTCCTTTATGCAATTCGAATATTTTTCCATCGTCCACTTCTAAATCGAAGGAGAATAATCATATCCCTGATAAATTGGTCGATAAAGACTGCATACCATGCACCAGCAAGTCCCCATCCAAAGAAGTTTACAAACACATATCCTACACTCAATCGAATGACGCATGATCCAATAAAAATTGCAATGAGTGGCCATACTGTATCTCCTGCCCCACGCAGTGCTCCAGAAGTAATCAATTGATGACTTTGGAACGGTTGAACGAACGCAACGATGGATAAAGCAATAACGGTATTTTGAATAATTTCCACGTTATCCGTATACATCCCTGCTAAAAATGTTGCACCAAAATAGATTGAAGCAGACATCATAATCGCTAACATTAACCCGATGCGCTGGCACATTTTGGTATAGCGCTCTGCTAATTTCTCATCTTTTGCCCCAAGCGATTGCCCCATCAGTGACGAAGCAGTAATCCCGAAAGCTTGAGCTGGAGAATACGATAGCGAAAGTACATTTAGGGCAATTTGGTGAGCCGCATAGACATTGTTTCCTAACCCTGAAACAATCTTCAAGAACATGATGACCCCAAAACGTAGTGCCATTTGTTCTAATGCTGTTGGAATACCGATACGCACTAAATCGCGCATCACTTCCACTCTGAATTCAAATTTTTCTTTAAAGTCCAGTTTTAAAATACTCTTGCCTGATAAAATATAACGAACATTTAACACCATCGCAATTAAATTTGATACAGCTGTTGAAATCGCAGCACCCGTAACGCCTAATGCTGGGAAGCCAAACATACCGTAAATCAAAATCGCATTCCCTAAAACATTACAGCTATTCGCGATAATATTATTTTTCATCGGAATTTTCGTTTCGCCAATGCCTCGAAGGGCTGCCGTTACAGTAAACGATAATGATTGGAAGATAAATCCAATAGTGACAATTCTAAAGTAGTTTAACCCGACATTAATAACCGTTTCATCTGCACCCATCAGTGACAAAATTTCTGGAGCGAAGATTAACATTAAAATAACTACAGGTGTCACACAGAAAAGCATCGCAAGAATCATTACATGCTTCAAGATACTTCCCATACGATTATACTTTTTCGCTCCAAAATATCGAGCAATAATAGCAGTACCACCAACGTTTAACGCTTGAATTAAACTTAAACCAAGGAACATCGGCTGGTTCGTCATCCCAACTGCAGAAACGGCTGCAGCAGTGTCGCCTGGTACTTTCCCAACCATCATCATATCGACCATTCCAAAAAGCGCTCCAAGAAGCACTTCGACAAATACCGGCCAAACAATGACAAATATATTTCTTCTTAATTCTTTATTCGTTAATTGTTGCCCTACTTCCACGCAACCATTCCCCTCACAATAAATGTAGTTACTATTCTACACCTATTTTTCTTTCAAAACAAATAAGCGACAAAAATTTGTCGCTTACGTCTTTTATCTTTTTCCATCCCATTCAGCATAAAATTGCTCTAAATACGTTTCTAAAAACTCATGACGTCCTTTGACTAATTCATTACCATATTTGGTATTCATCAAATCTTTTAACTTCAGTAGTTTTTCATAGAAGTGCATGATTGCTGTAGATTCACCGTTTCGATATTCTTCAGGAGTCAAATCCTCACGCGGCTTCATGTCTGGATTGTGGATTGGTCTTCCTGTACTTCCAGAGTAACACATCACTCTAGCAATCCCGATAGCACCAATGGCATCTAATCGGTCAGCGTCTTGCACAACTTTTCCTTCAAGAGAAAGTTCTTGTTGTTCCTTATGATTCTTAAACGACATTCTCGTAATAATCGACTCAATGGCTTCAACTTGTTCAGGAGTCACTTCAATAGAAATTAGAAATTCTTTCAATTCCTTCAACGCGGCTGCGGGATCGTTGACACTTTTATCATCGATAACATCATGCAGTAGCGCTGCGGCTTCACAAATAAATAAGTCTGCTCCTTCCGCCTTCGCAATCATCTTTGTCGTATTGACAACGCGTTCAATATGCGACCAATCGTGGCCTGTTGTATCCGCACTGAGCACTCTTTTTGCATATTGTTCCATCGCTTTTAATTGTTCTTGTTGCTTCATGCTTCCTCTTCCTCTGGATACTTGATTCCCCATTCACGGCGTAAGTCGGTCATGATTTTCATCACATCGACCGTATATTCAAGATGCATGTGGTCTACTCCTGTATTAATCGTTGACTCCATATCTAGTACTTCATAAGCTAAGGCATCTAATCCCAATTCATCTTCAAAGGTTTCAACATGTCCATCTTCTGTATAAGTAATCGTCGCTTTATGCGCGCGTGGATAATCGACAATCTCGATATACCCTTTGTCGTATGCAATAACTCCACGTTTTGGTTGTTTAGCATGGAGCGTCATCGTCACAGTTGCCATTTCTCCTGCATCATTCGTCAATACGATACCGGCTTGCTCATCCACACCCGTTGGCGCTAGTTTCACCTGAGAAACCATCGAACTAGGTGCCTCACTCATGAAATAACGAATGCAAGACAAGGCATATACGCCAATATCCAGTAATGCTCCCCCGGCAAGGTTGCGATTGAAGAAACGGTTCGTCATATCATAATCTTTATAGCTACCAAAGTTCATTTGAATCATGCGAAGCTCACCCAAGTTTTCAGCAGCTTTACTTAATTGTTTATAGACGGGCATATGGTAAAGCGTCATCGCTTCAGCTAAAACTACATTATTTTCTTTAGCGAGTTGCAACGCTTCTTCCAACTCTTCACTGTTTAGCGTAATCGCCTTTTCACATAATACGTGTTTCCCTGCGGCTAACGCTTTTCGTAAATAGTGAATATGAGTGTTGTGTGGTGTTGAAATATAAATAATATCCACTGCAGGATCTGTAAAGACATCATCAATTTCATCGTATACTTTTTCAATACCATATTTTTCTGCAAATTTTACGGCATTCGCATAGGTGCGATTGGCAACTCCATAAAGTTTTCCATTCAAAGATTCTAACGCTACTGCTAATTCATTGGCAATCACACCAGTTCCGATAGTGACCCAATTCTTTGTTAATTTTTGTTGCATATGCTCTACCTCCAAAATTCGTTACTTCCATGATACCTGCCACGTAACCAAAACACAACCTAAGCGTACAAAAAAAAGCTAGACCGAAGCCTAGCTTAATGCGATACGATAAATTGTTTGATGAGTTGTACTAATTGTTTTTGTTGTTCTTCGGCACTCATTGTAGCAGTACCATCGCCGTTTTGTTGTCCATATAGTCCAAAACCACTATGATTTCCACCTTCAATCGTTTTATAGAGTGTGGACTTCGGCAAACGTGATTTCGCATCTTCATATTTTTCTTGTTTCAAGATTTTATCATTCGAAGCCGTAATGGATAATACTGGAATTTGTGTTTCACTTATATCTGTACTCTGATCTGGGTAGCTTGCTAATAAAATTAATCCTGCAACTTTATCAATTTCATTTAGTTTTTTCGCTTCAATCGTTGAAACAACACCACCTAGAGAATGTCCTCCGACAAACACTTTGTCTAAATGCTCTTCTTTCACGATAGTTGCCATCGTACCATTATCCAACACTGGTAAATTCAACTGAGAAGAAATAATGTACACTTCAATCCCTTCTTTAGCGAGGCCATCTGCAAGTTTTGCATAAGCTTGCGGTTCAACTAATGCACCCGTATAAAATAAAAGCGTTCCTTTCTTTTCGCCAGTCACCTCAAAATGAGTCCAGTTGTTTTTCTGTTCAAACGCAGCAATATTCCAAGTTTTTTGTGCCTCAGGAGTCGCTCGATACGTAAACATTTGAATCAATCCCAGGGCCAATAAAATAAATGCGAAAAGTACCCCAAAAACTCCGTACATGATTTTTCTTTGTTTTGTCATCTGTCATCTCTTCTCTCTATAAACCTTACCACTATAGGATACTACAACTGTACATAAAAACACAATACACCTAATACAAGTGATACCGTATACGGTATCACTTAACTTTTAAAACCGGAACTTTCATGAGCAAGTTGTTCGAGTTAAATTAAATCAATAAAACCAACCAAAAAGGTGGATGCAATGCATCCACCTTTTTAATATTCAGATTAGTTTTCTGATTCAGCTTGTTTTTTACGTTTATTTGCTTTTTCACGTTCGCCTTTATTTAGAATTTGTTTTCTTAAACGAATTGTTTCTGGAGTAATTTCGCAGTATTCATCGTCTGATAAGAATTCTAATGACTCTTCAAGAGATAATTTCTTAGGAGTCTTGATGACTGAAGTTTGGTCTTTCGTTGCTGAACGGATATTTGTTTGTTGTTTTGCTTTCGTAATATTAACCGCTAAGTCATTTTCACGAGAGTGTTCCCCAACAATCATTCCTTCGTAGATTTCAGTACCTGGTTCAGTGAAAATCACACCACGTTCTTCAACACCCATAATTCCGTATGTTGTTGCTTTACCTGTATCTGTTGAAACAAGTGCCCCATTACGACGTCCGCCGATGCTTGTTGGAATGTATGGTAAGTATTGATCGAATGTGTGGTTCATGATTCCGTAACCACGTGTCATTGATAAGAATTCAGTTGTATAACCTAATAATCCACGAGCTGGAACTAAGAAGACAATACGAACTTGTCCATTATCATTATGTTGCATATCTTGCATTTCACCTTTACGGTTACTTAATGATTCGATAATTGAACCCATGTATTCTTCAGGAGTATCGATTTGTACGCGTTCAAATGGTTCACATTTCACGCCATCGATTTCTTTGATGATTACTTCTGGACGAGATACTTGTAATTCGTATCCTTCACGACGCATGTTTTCGATAAGAATTGATAAGTGTAATTCTCCACGTCCTGATACGATCCATGCATCTGGTGAATCAGTTGGTTCAACTTTTAAGAGATACGTCTGTGTGTAATTCACGCATTAGACGTTCTTCAATCTTACGTGCTGTTACAAACTTCCCTTCGCGACCCGCAAATGGTGAGTTGTTTGTCAAGAATGTCATTTGTAAAGTTGGTTCGTCAATGTGTAATACTGGTAAGCTTTCGTGTGAATCTACTGGAGTTACTGTTTCTCCAACGAAGATATCTTCCATACCAGATACAGCGATTAAGTCCCCTGCTTTTGCTTCGTTGATTTCTAAACGGTTTAATCCAAAGAAACCAAACAATTTAGTAACACGGAAGTTTTTCTTTGTTCCGTCTAATTTTAATAGGGTTACTTGATCCCCAACTTTGATTGTTCCACGGAAGACACGTCCGATACCGATACGTCCAACGTAGTCATTATAGTCTAATAATGATACTTGGAATTGTAATGGTTCATCTGAGTTATCTACTGGAGCTGGGATATGTTCGATAATTGTATCGAATAAGTAATCCATTGTTTTTTCTTGGTCAGCTGGGTTGTCTGATAAACTTGAAGTTCCGTTTAATGCTGAAGCATAAACTACTGGGAATTCTAATTGATCATCATCTGCCCCTAATTCGATGAATAATTCTAAAACTTCATCGACTACTTCTTCTGGACGAGCAGCGTCACGGTCGATTTTGTTTACTACAACGATTGGTGTTAAATGTTGTTCTAATGCTTTTTTCAATACGAAACGAGTTTGAGGCATTGTACCTTCATACGCATCCACTACAAGAACTACACCGTCTACCATTTTCATGATACGTTCTACTTCTCCACCGAAGTCCGCGTGTCCTGGTGTATCCATGATATTGATACGAGTTCCTTTATATTGAACGGCTGTATTTTTCGCTAAAATTGTAATACCGCGTTCACGTTCGATATCGTTTGAGTCCATGGCACGTTCTGATAATTCTGTACGTGCATCTAATGTATCTGATTGTTTTAATAATTCATCCACAAGTGTTGTTTTACCGTGGTCAACGTGGGCGATAATAGCAATATTGCGAATATCATTTCTTAATTTCATGTTTTCCTCCATTGATTGACAAAATGAAAGTGATGGAATCTGAACGCTAAAAGAGCCCTTCCATCACCTAAACTTCTTCTCTTAACTCAAAAAGTATACTACAAAAACGCTATAAACTCAAAAGATAAAACACAATGGGCATCTCTAACTTACATTTGTTAAGAAGAGATGCCCATTCTATTTTTAGTTATTTTGCTTCAAACCAGTTGTCACCGATATTGCTATCTGCTCGTAGTGGAACTTTCAAACTCACAGCATTTTCCATGACTTCTTCTACTAGGCTTTGAAGGCTTTCTAATTCGTCTTGTGGCACTTCAAAAATCAACTCATCGTGCACTTGTAATAATAGGTTTGCTTTAAATTGACGTTCTCTCATTTCACGGTCCAATTCAATCATCGCCATCTTCAAAATATCAGCGGCACTTCCTTGGATTGGTGAGTTCATCGCTGTACGTTCAGCGAATGAGCGTAAATTAAAGTTACTTGAATGAATATCCGGCAAGTAGCGACGACGATGGAATAATGTTTCCACATAATCTTTCTCACGCGCTTCTTTCACCACAGATTCCATAAAGTCTTTTACCCCTTGGAACTCTTCCAAGTAACGGTCGATAAATTCTTTGGCTCTTTTACGAGAAATATTCAAGTTTTGCGATAATCCGTAATCACTAATTCCATACACAATCCCAAAGTTTACGGCTTTGGCTTGGCGACGCATTTCACTTGTTACATCGTCTGGGTTTGTAATTCCAAACACGCGCATTGCCGTATTGGTATGAATATCTACATTATTTTTAAAGGCTTCAATCATATGTTTATCGCCTGCAATATGCGCTAATACACGCAACTCAATTTGGGAGTAGTCACTAGAGAGAATCTTCCAATCGTCATGCTCTGGTAAGAACGCGTAACGGATGCGACGGCCCTCTTGTGTACGAATTGGAATATTTTGTAAGTTCGGATCTACCGAGCTTAGACGACCTGTTTGCGTTAAGTTTTGGACGAAACGCGTATGAATCTTGCCATCTTCTTGAATATACGCTTGCAGTCCTTCTATATACGTTGAATTTAATTTCGCTAATTGACGGTATTCTAAAATCAATTCTACGATTGGAGCTTGGTGCGCCAATTTCTCCAAAACATCTACCGCTGTTGAATAACCTGTCTTCGTCTTCTTGATGACTGGTAAACCCATCTTTTCAAATAAGATGACCCCTAGTTGTTTGGTCGAATTAATATTAAACTCTTCCCCAGCTAGTTCGTAAATTTCTTGTTCGATTTCTTTTAGACGTGCTTCAAATTCCACACCCATCTCAACCAAACGTTCTTTATCGACACGAATCCCTGAATTTCCATACGTGCTAAAATGTCGCTCACTGGTAATTCCATTTCCCAATAAAGATGCGTTTGTTCATTTTCTTCGAGGCGTTTCAATAGTTTTTCTGGTGCCACCGCAATCGTATAGACTTTTGCTGCTAAATGCTGATTCCAAACTTCTTCATCTTCAGGAATTTGGATTTTAACGCCTTTACCGTAGACGGCTTCGTCACTAGCAAGAATCGTCACATCGACACGACGTGCTACGTCACTAATTTCTTTCACGATATCATTTGTATCCACTAAATACGCAAGAAGGGACACATCATATTTGGCACCTGCTAACACAAGACCGAAACGATGTGCGAGCACTTTGGCTGCCTTTGTATCAAATAAATGTTTTTCGATTGATGCATCCGCAAGCCATTTCTTGAAAGCCTCTGAAGCAACGGCCGTATTTAAATCAGTCACGAAGACTTCTTTTTCATTTCCGAAGGCAACGGCAATCACATCTGCCACATGATAATTGGCTTCAAGTGTTTCAAAATGCACACTCGTTGCACATTTTAGCATATCTTCTGTAATCTCTGACACACGTTTAACGTTTGGGCGCTGAGCTTTTGGCGCTTCTTCTACAGTAGTCGCACCTGAATTTAATAGGTCCGATTGGAATGAATTGAAGTTCATTTCCTTATAGAACGCCATCAACGCATCTACATCTTGTTCCTTGCGAAGGGTATCGTCTAGCGTGATTTCAAGCGGAGACTCCACATTGATGCGCGCCAGCTTCTTACTTAAAAAAGCTAGCTCTTTGTCGTTAATCAAGTTTTCTTTCAGCTTGCTCTTCTTCATTTCATCGACATGTTCGTAGATTCCTTCGACGCTACCAAATTCTTGAAGAAGTTTCACGGCTGTTTTTTCACCAACTTTTGTAACACCTGGATAGTTGTCGGAAGAATCTCCCATTAACCCCTTCATGTCGATAATTTGTTCAGGCGTCAATCCATATTTTTCAAAAATCACTTCTGGAGTGTACTCCACTAGTTCGGTTACTCCCTTTGTAGTAATTTTTACAGTGATATTATTGTCCGCAAGCTGAATTAAGTCTTTATCTCCTGAAAGAACTACGACTTCATAACCTGCTGCTTCGCCTTGTTTGGCAAGAGTACCAATAATATCATCGGCTTCGTATTGGTTCAGACGGTAATGAGGAATTCCCCATGCATCTAAAAGCACGTTAAAATAAGGCATTTGTTCGATAAATTCACCTGGAGTTTTCGAACGGCCTCCTTTATAATCTGCATACATTTCAGTACGGAAAGTCGTCTTCCCAGCATCCCATGCAACGAGCACATGAGTTGGTTTTTCAGAGTCTAAGATGGATTTAAACATACGGTGAAATGAATAAAGTGCATTCGTATGTAAGCCATTCGAGTTTTTAAAACGATTTAAATCTAAAATTGAGAAAAATGCGCGGAATGCTAAACTGCTTCCGTCGACTAATAATAATTTTGGTTTCGCCATAATATGCCTCCTAATTTGTCATTACCAGTGTAACAAATAAACAATCTCATGAACACTAAAAAGAGCGAAACCCCTTCTCCTCCACACTTAGGGGCATACAAAAAAGGCCTAGCAACTGCCAGGCCAGAATCCATCAAAATTTAGTTTTGTGTTGGAGAAGTATTTGATAAGAGTTTTTCATAAGCAAACTCATATTTTTGAACGTCCCCTGCACCCATAAACACGATTACTGCGTCTTTATAGTTTAATAATGGAGATACATTATCAAGAGGTAATACTTTCGCGCCACCTTTAACCAGTTTAGCTAAGTCTTCGATAGAAACATCCCCTGCTTCTTCACGAACAGATGCAAAGATATCGCATAAGTATACGTGGTCAGCAAGTGATAATACTGCCGCAAACTCTTCTAAAAGCGCGATTGTACGAGTAAATGTATGTGGTTGGAAGACTGCTACCACTTCTTTTTCTGGATATTTTTGACGTGCCGCATCTAATGTTGCACGAATTTCAGATGGGTGGTGAGCGTAGTCATCGATGATAGTAACGCCGTTAATTACTTTTTCAGAGAATCGACGTTTTACACCGCCAAAAGTACTGAATTGTTCCGCTAATTCATTACGATCTAAATCATTTAAGTAGTAGAATGCGATAATCGCTAATGCATTAAGGATATTGTGGTCTCCATATGTTGGAATATAGAAATGACCATATAATTCACCTTTAATGTACGCATCGAAGTAGCTTCCGCCTTTTTCTTTACGGATGTTTTTAGCAATGACATCATTGTTTTCGCCAACACCGTAATAAGTGACAGGTACGATGGCATCTAATGTACGTAATCTTTCATCATCTCCACAAGCGATGATTCCTTTTTTCACTTGTTTACCGAATGCTTCAAATGCACTTTGTACATCTTCGATATCTGTATAGTAGTCTGGATGGTCAAAGTCGATGTTTGTCATGATTGCATAGTCTGGACGGTATGCCATAAAGTGACGTTTATATTCACAAGCTTCTAAAACGAAGTACTCTGAATTTTCAATCCCTTTACCAGTTCCATCACCGATAAGATAACTTGTTGGTTCCATTCCACTTAATACGTGAGATAGCAACCCTGTTGTACTTGTTTACCATGCGAACCAGTAATGGCAACACTCTTATATCCTTTTAATAATTCGCCTAAGAATTTGTGATAACGAACCACTTCAACGCCTTTTTCGCGCGCAGAAACCAATTCTTCATGGCTATCTGGAAAAGCGTTCCCTGCAATAACAATTTGTCCTTCTTTAATATTGTCAGCGCTGAATGGTAATAATGTAATTCCAGCTTCTTCCAATCCTTTTTGAGTGAAGAAGTATTGTTCTAAGTCTGACCCTTGCACTTTATAGCCTTCCCCATGTAATACTAAGGCTAATGCACTCATTCCTGATCCTTTTATTCCTGTAAAGTGATAAATCTTACTTTTATCCATTTTTTCTCCTCGCTTTTCTACTACTGTTTTTTTGGATGAACATATGGTAACTGACGGTCTTGTTGCTCTTGTTCCATAATCATCGATAACGATTTTTTCATCGCACGTCTTTGCTTTCCAGTCAATGGTTTTTCTGGTGCTTTTCGTCTTTCAACTTTTGTCTCCGGCAATCCTTCTAACAAGGACTCTTGCACGGCTTCAACTTCTGAATCTTGTTTGCGTTTGAAGGCTGGTATATAACCTTTCGTTGTAAAAACCTGACTTTGTACCGGTACTTCATGCAAGGTCCCGTTATACTCTTTCAGGCGTTTTTCAATAGTGTCTTCTTGCTCATCAACCGACACCAACAAAGCCTCTTCCTTCGCAAATAAAATCAAGTCTGTACTATTCGGCAATAACTCTTTTTCTAATTCACGATAAGAAACTTTTTGCTCAACCTCTTTTTCCAAGCCTCTCGTGCTAGAAGGCACTGAACTTGGTTTAAACGGTTTTCGTTGATTCGTATTCAAATAAGAAGTCCAATCAACACGCGGTTTATATTTTTGATGACCTTCCGTCGCTTTTTCCTTAAATGAACGGAATTGCGCGGGTAATTGATGTTCCTCTTTTTCAATTGGTTGTAAGAGTGCTGCATCAGGTCGCTCATCAAAAGGTAAGGATTCTTGTGGAGTCTCATCTTTTCTTGTGGCATCAACTCGCGTCATTTCTTCAACGACTTGATCTTCAAAAGTTTGACCTTGCTTCAAGTAATCGGAAAAGTAGACTTTTCACGTCTTGATTGAAGCGATGCGAATGAATCGTTTTTCTCGTTAAATGGTTCATTCATGACTCCGTATCCTCCTTTATTGTAAGTTTAATGTTTTAAATGGCGTTCCTACTGGAGTCGCATCATCTAATACTAAGATTCCTTTTTTCGCTGGTGCGTTTTCTAAACCTAATTCACGTGCTGAGCAAAGCATTCCGTGACTAGCTACTCCGCGTAATTCTCCAGCCCAAATGATAGCGCCACTTGGCATTACTGTACCAGGTTTAGCAACAACCACTTTTTGTCCTGCTTTCACGTTCGGTGCTCCGCAGACGATTTGTAACACTTCAGAGTCACTTACTCGTGTCATTGTCACATGTAAGTGGTCAGAATCTTCATGATCTACGCAACTTTCAACGTATCCAACTACAAGTGCATCTTCTGGTGTTAAATCTAAAGTTGAAACATCAAACCCAGCTTTTTCAATCAATCCTTTGACAACTTCTTGTTGCTTGGGAGTTAGGATTTGTTGTCCATCTTCTTCAAATGAAATCACTTCAGAAATCTTTTCTATATTATAGCCTAGAACTTCTTTCGACTCACGAACAAAGACTTGAGTCACATCTCCTTTTTTCTCATAGTCGACGTCGTAGCGGTTTGCAGTTCCACTTGTTAATAATAACGTATCGCCGATACCCTTTTTGTTATAAAAACTTAACCACATATATTGTACCTCTTTACTCTTAATTTGTTCTTCCGTCTAAAATAGTGTTCACTGTGCTACGGTCTAATGCACGGATTGTTTGGATAACCATTTCACGTGCTGCTTCGTAGTCTTTAATTGAGAACATTGTTTGGTGTGTATGAATATAACGAGCACAAACCCCGATTACCGCACTAGGAACCCCTTGATTCATTAAGTGTGCTTTACCAGCATCTGTTCCACCTTGAGAAACAAAGTATTGGAACGGAATGTTATGAGTTAACGCAGTGTCTTCTAGGAATTCTTTCATACGAGGAAGAGTCACCATACCTGGGTCTAAAATACGTAATAAGAATCCTTGGTCTAGGTGTCCAAACGTTTCTTTTGAACCATTAATATCATCTGCTGCTGAGCAGTCTACTGCAAAGAATAAATCAGGATTGAATTTTGTCACACTTGGACCAGTTCCACGTAATCCAACTTCTTCTTGCACGTTTGCTCCAGCGATTAATGTATTTGGTAAAGTTTCATCTTTAACAGCTTTCAATGCTTCAAGAACGACTGTACATCCATAACGGTTATCCCATGATTTAGAAATCATGCGTTTCTTATTGGCAGTCCAAATGGTTTCTACATCTGGAACGATTGTATCGCCAGGACGGCAGCCATATTCAAGCGCTTCTTCACGTGAAGTAAATCCAGCATCGAATAAAATGTCGGTTACTTTCACAGCTGGTTGTTGACCACCAGCCGCGCGTAATAAATGTGGTGGAATTGAAGATGAAATAATTGGATAGTCTCCATTACGAGTTAATAATGTAAAACGTTGTGCTGAAACCACATATGGGTTCCATCCACCTAAAGGACTTACTTTGAACATTCCGTTTGGAGTGATGTTTGTTACCATGAAACCAACTTCGTCCATGTGCGCTGCAATCATAATGCGTGGTGCATCTTCTTCTTTGCTATCACGAACCCCAAAAATACCGCCAAGACCATCTTGTTCAATGCGGTCCACTAAAGGTGTTAATTCGTTTCTCATGAATTCACGAATACGCCCTTCGTGTCCACTTGTCCCTTTCATTTCTGTTAACGTTTTGATTAATTGTTCTGTATGAGCTTCCATTGTATCCTCTTCTTTCCTACTTCTATAAAACATCTTATAAACGCGCCAAAAGCTGGAGGTCCTCCAGCTTTCTTTAATTATCCAATTTTGTATAAATCAATAACGGCTCCTGTTTTTGCATCTGCATAAAATTCGTATTGGACTAGTTCAT
The DNA here is from genome assembly GCA_916438765.1 of uncultured Granulicatella sp. Classification (GTDB taxonomy): domain Bacteria; phylum Bacillota; class Bacilli; order Lactobacillales; family Aerococcaceae; genus Granulicatella. The sequence continues at coordinate 114,626 of CAKAHB010000005.1, forward strand.
TATCTTCTTTACGAGTAACCCCGCCATAATAAACTTCCCCATAAAACTCAGGGCTATCCACGAATACAGGTTCCATCTCAATCCAAGAGCCTTCGATAGTACCTACTACTTGAAATAATTTACGTACATTTTGAACAATAACATCTCCATTGACATTTCTGCGTTCAAACCATTTTGAAGTGACCCATGCTCCAATAACAGCACCCGCTGCTAGTAGAAAACTTGCACCTTTGAAACTATTTTTTGATTCCATATGAATCAGGCTCCTTTATTTGTTATTCAGGTTGTTTAAAAGCTTTTCTATCCTGTGGGAAAATCACTTCCACACGATAAATTGGATGACCTTTTGCTGAGAATTTCTCTTCGTATTCTGTCATCACATTTCCTGGAAATTCCACTTGATGTAAATCTAACCAAACTTGTTTTAACACAAGTCCAAATTGTGAGAATGAAGCAAGGCTGTATTCAAACAATCCACGGTTATCTGTCTTAAAGTGTAATTCCCCAAATGGTGGTAATACTTTTTCGTATCCAACTAAGAAACTTTCATGAGTCAAGCGACGTTTTGCATGACGTTTCTTTGGCCATGGATCTGAGAAGTTTAAGTAAATTTGGTCTACTTCACCATCTTCGAAGTAGTCTGTTACTTGTCCACCATTTACATGTAATAATTGTAAGTTTGGAACATCTGCTGCAAGAGCTTTCAAGCGCGACTACAAGGACGCTTTCTTGAATTTCAATTCCAATATAGTTAATGTTTGGGTTTTGACGAGCCATGCCGCTCACGAATTGGCCTTTCCCAGAACCAATCTCGATATGGATTGGATTGTTATTTCCAAAACGTTCATGCCATCTTCCCTTCCATTGCGCTGGATCTTGGATGACCATTTCTGGGTGAGCCGCTAAAGCATCTTTTGCCCAAGGTTTATTTCTTAATCTCAAAGTCTAACTCCTGTCTATTCTTCTGTTGGCTTTCCGATACGATTATTGTAAATCGACTTCACCAAAAGAATTTTCTCATTCATTTCAAGGTAACGTCCCTCGAAGTGCGTTTTCTTAATGTAGTTCAAGCAATTCATGAGAGCATACCATTCAATTCGTTGATAAATATTTGTAGACAGTTGTAAGCCATACATATCTAACCATTCACCCCATTGATGAACAGGAATGTATTGCGTCAAGATCATCGTCAAATCAGAAACTGGATCGGCAAGGCGAACCATTTCCCAGTCGACAAGGTAGAGCTTCTCGTCTTCTGATAACATAAAGTTACGACGGTCTAAGTCTCCGTGACATACCGTTTTCCCAACTTCGCTCACAAGCGGAATCGTTTCAATTAAGTAATTCAATACTTCATTTAAGAAACGGTGGGTTTGTAATCCTGACTGTAAATTATTTAAATATTCATCGATGAATTTTTGAGTGCTATACTCTTCACCTTGAATTTGTTGCAACATTTGTAAAAGATTTGGGGATTGATGAATTTGTTTTAACAGCTCAATGACTTCGACGGACCCCATTTCTTCCTTAGTGAGGGATCTTCCAGACAACCATTCTTGAGCTGTAATGACATCACCATTACCCGCACGTTTGGTCCATATTAACTTAGGAGTGATACCTTCACCCGATAGCACCGCTAAAAACGGTGAAGCATTTCTCTTTAGAAATACACGTTCATGGTCTTTACACCCATGTACGCTTGACCGGTGTCCCCACCAATTGGATGGAGATCCCATCCTGTGTCCATGTTATATTCCATCTATTCCATCCCTAACGACAAATTCTGTTTCCTTTAATAAATCTATTCTTTTATTTTATGGTTTTATACCATTTGAGTCAAGTTTGTGCGCTACTTAGTAGCCTACAAACTTAAATTTTTCTTCTCTTCTTAAGGAATCGATAACGCAAATAAAATTGTGTAAAGAATACACCGAAAATCGGATAGAAAATAATCCCTACTAATCCAATCATTTCACGCATACCTATTACTGAAGAAATGCCCAGTACAACACCGGATGCGACCATCGTCATCATAAGGACTGATAAATTATCCTGAAGACGAGTGTTACTATCCACTAAAGAGGCAAAATGACTATTTTGCGTGTTGGCACTTTGAATCACTCCAACAAGTTGAAATCCTAATAGCATTACAAGTAACGCATTGACAATAAAGTTCCAATAATACTCTTGAGAAAATAATGCAACTACAAAACTGACAACTGCCAGTTGTAATAATAAACTCATATATTGACTCGTACGAACGACCGTACGACTCACTAAATAGCGATGACCACTTGGATTTGTGCCAACAAGTACCTTCAATACGCCATCTAAATATGAACGGCGATGCGCTTGAGGTTTATGCACCATTGGCACATCTACAAACAATGCATATAGGCGATAAATTCGTTGTTGCCTTTCTAATTCCGATTCAATCATAGAATCGAATCGATATACAAAAGCCGCCTCCCATAATATTGTTCGATAAAAATACTTAGAAGTACTGGTATTACTAATAAGACAAATGACCAAGCTTCAGAAATCCATAAAAACATTCCGAAGAAGTTCACTACTGCAATTACATAAATTCCGAGTTTTTCTATCCATGTAAAATGGAGCACTCCGCGGTAAGCATATTTCGTACAACGGAATAATAAATCTTTAAAGAGCACTTGTAAGAGGAATAGCTTTGCGAACATACTCATATTCGTTCCAAAGGCTTGTGCCACGATTGGAAAGACAATTCCTGTTGAAGCCAGCATCACAAGTAGCGGAAGCGCCCAACTACGACGAATGGCTTTTTGTAAATACGCCTTAAAGTCTTGCCCCACTACCGATAAAAAGATTCCATCGGCTGGTTCAAGCAACGTTGCTACTCCACCAAAAAACGGTACCGTCGCAAGTAAAACTGCAAGTAATCCTAGTAAAGGCCATTCCAATACACGAATCGTTTGAATCCAACTCGAGTATTGCACCATGATAAAGCCAAATAAGAAAAATAAGACAATCAAGAAATGGTCATTGAGCATATAGCGAATATACTTCATGCTTTTCTTTTGATATTTTCTTACGCGAGCTTCAAAAATTGTTGCACTATTCATGGGCATCGTCCCCTGTCGTTAATGCAAAGTAAATTTCCTCTAGAGAAGTTTCTTCAATATTCGAAGTTGCGCGTAAGCCTTCAATATCGCCTTGCGCAATCACTTTTCCTTCGTGTAATACGATGAAACGATCGCAATACTTCTCAGCCGTATCTAATACGTGAGTCGACATTAAAATCGCTGCACCTTTATCTTTTTTCTCTTTTAAGACTTGAAGTAAAGTACGAATCCCTAGTGGATCAAGTCCTAAAAATGGTTCATCGACCACATAGACAGGTACGTCTAGCATTAATGCGCAGACGATAAGTACTTTTTGCTTCATCCCTTTTGAAAAATACGCTGGGAACCAATCCAATTGCTTCGTTAAGCGGAAAGCTTCCACGAGCTCCATTGCGTGAGCCATTGTCTCTTCGTTCATTTGATTATATGAACGAGCCACAAATTCAATATGTTCTCTAAACGTTAATTCTTCGTAAAGAACTGGACTTTCCGGAATAACCGCAATCGATTGACGGTAACCACGTTGGTTTTCGAGAATGCTTAGTTTCTCCACTTCCACTCTTCCGCTAAAAGGGGTGAGTTGCCCAATAATCGTTTTAATCGTTGTACTCTTCCCGGCCCCATTCAGCCCGATAAGTCCACAAATTTCTCCTGGATTTACATCAAAAGTAATATCCGTAATGACAGGAACTTTCGTATATCCTGCAGTCACTTTGTTTAATTGTAGTGTCATATAGATTCTCCTATCTAACTATTCTCCTTATTATACCATAAAGCCAAAAAAGTGTGAAAGAACGCGGAATAAGTGCACTTTTCTTATTCAAGTATAGAACCCTTGAACAATTTCGCCTCTAAGAACTAAATAACAGCTCTCCGTCCTGAAAGCCTTTCATTTTACAGCATTTTTTGATACCATAGAGGTACGAACTCAAGGAGGAAACACCATGACAGATTGCATTTTTGACAAAATTATTAATAAAGAAATTCCAGCACATATAGTGTATGAAGATGACGTAGTACTTGCGTTCCTCGATATTTCGCAAGTAACACCTGGACACACACTGGTTGTTCCAAAGAAACACGTAGCAAATATCTTCGAATATGATGAAGACTTAGCAAGCGAGGTTTTTGCACGTATTCCTAAAATCGCACGTGCCGTTCAAGCATCCAACCCAGAAATTAAAGGATTAAACATTTAAGTAATAACGGGGAGTTGGCCTACCAAAGCGTCTTCCATTCTCACATCCACTTAATCCCACGCTATACAAATGAAGATGGCTTTGGATTAAAATGGCACCCGACTAACCCAAGTTCAGAAGTATTAGCAGAAATCGCGCAGTCAATTCGCGAACAAATGGAGGCATAATCAATGAGTAAATTTCTAAAAGGTTTTATTTTCGGTAGTGTTATCGGAGGCGCCGCTGCCCTACTTAACAACCCAAGAAGCGGTAAAGAAAATCGTGAAATCTTAGCAAAACAAATTCAAGAAGTGACACAGGATGTTACCGTGATTAATACTGGTAAAACAACTCTTCAAAGAGGCATTAAAGAAATCCAAGAAGTGATTGTTCCACAAACCATGGAAGTTGTGAACTCTATTCAAGAAGAAGTCACTAAATTCCAATTGGAAAACAAACCTCGATTCAGACGTATTCAAGAAAAAATTCAAACGTTACAAACGCATCTTAAAGAAATGAAATAGAGGTTTTGCTCTATGATTAAATTATTTGCATCGGATATGGATGGTACTCTACTCACAAACCATGTAGAGATTCATAAAAATAACATTCAAGCGATTCGAAAAGTCCAAAAACAAGGGAAACACTTTATCGTTTGTACTGGACGCGATTATCTCCAGGCCAACTTCGCACTCGAACAAGCGGAATTACATCTCCCTGTCATTGCGATGAATGGCGCTCAGATTTTTGATAAAAATCATGACATTATCTGGGAAGTCACCATTCCTCACGAAACAGTCTATACCTTACTGGACTACTTCGACTCAATCGACTTGGACTGGCAGCTCGTAACTTCTGAAGGGAACTTTAGAAAGAACTACGCCCTCTTCATCAACAAAGTCATTGAACGAAAAAAGGCCGAAAAAAATAATCTTTCGCCTGAACAATTGAAAGAAGAAATTAGACAGCTCAAAATCCTTCTAGAAGCAACCGATGTGACGACTGCTGAAGAAGTGCTATCGATTCCAGATATTAAGGTCTTCAAGATTATCGTCTCTCATGACGACGGGCCTACTTATTTCAAACCCGTTCGTGAACATATCGATCAAGCGCATCCAAATCTTGTGGTCACGTCCGCATTTTATACGGATTTAGAAATCAACCATAAAGACGCTCAAAAAGGCATTGCGGTTGCTCATTATGCGAAAACACTTGGCTTATCGATGAAGCAAACTTTCGCAATTGGTGATAACTTCAATGACGTATCGATGATTCGTGATGCTGGAATCGGTGTTGCAATGGGAAATGCTCCAGACGAAGTTAAAGCCGCTGCTGATTTCGTGACAGATACGAATGTTAACGGCGGTGTGGCAAAAGCCATTTGGCGTGTCCTTGAACAAGAAAAATAAGCATCACTCTCTTCTCTTTCTTGAGAGAAGGGAGTTTTTTATGCTCAAAAACCCATGTTATAAAATGTAACATGGAATGAGACTAGATTTTTGCATTTCCAGAAAAACTTCCATATAATAGAAAAACCTTATACGTAAGGTAGATTTGGAGGAATATGTATGAACATAAAAAAATTGAGCTTGGGAGCTGTTCTAGTCACTCTATTGATGACTCTTCTATCCCTCGTTTCTCCGACAAGTTCTGTTAAAGCAGAAACTAAAAAATATGTAATCGCAACAGATATTACATTTGCTCCATTTGAATACCAAGATACAAATGGTGAATACGTCGGAATTGATATTGAATTAATGAAGAGTATCGCAGAGGCTGAAGGCTTCGAAGTAGAATTCAAACCACTCGGCTTCAATGCTGCCGTTCAAGCATTAGAATCTGGTCAAGTAGACGCTGTGATGGCTGGTATGGGAATCACAGATGAACGTAAACAAAAATTCGACTTCACAAATAGTTACTATGACAGCGGAATCGGGATGGGAGTTTCTAAAAACTCTGAAATCACATCTCTTTCTGATTTAAAGGTAAAAAAGTTGCCGTTAAATTAGGAACACAAGGTGCCACTTACGCTGAATCTATCAAGAACAAATACGGCTTTACCGTTACAACTTTCGAAGATTCATCTAGTATGTATCAAGATGTGATGGTAGGAAACAGTGACGCTTTATTCGAAGACTATCCTGTTCTTGCCTACTCAATCAAAACGAATAACCTATCCTTAAAAATGACAGACCATAACGAAAACAAAACAGAATATGGTGTTGCTGTCAATAAAGGTGACAACGCTGAATTTATCACTGCTTTCAACAACGGTTTGAAAAAACTAAAAGAAAGCGGTAAGTATGATGAAATCATCAACAAATACACAACGAATGCTAGCGAAAACACTGAAGCAACAAGCATTCTAGGTTTAATCAAAACAAACTGGCACACTCTTGCAACTGGTTTATGGAACACAATTGTCTTAACCGTTGTTGCTTTAATCTTTGCAAGTTTAATCGGTATTATCTTCGGTTTAATGAAGACAAGCCAAAACAATATTGTACAGGCTATCGCAGGATTTTACATTGACATTATCCGTGGTGTTCCACTAATCGTTTTAACATTCTTCATTTACTTTGGAATTCCACAAGCATTTGAAATTACGATGCAACCATTCGTCGCAGGTGTCATCACCCTCAGCTTGAACGCATCGGCTTACATCGCTGAAATTATCCGTGGGGGTATCCAAGCCGTTGATAAAGGTCAATACGAAGCCTGCATGAGTTTAGGCCTTCCATATTCAAAGAGCATGCGTAAGTAATCTTACCGCAAGCGATTCGCATTATGGTTCCTTCATTTATTAACCAATTTGTCATCACATTGAAAGATACTTCAATTCTTTCAATTATCGGTATTGCCGAATTAACACAAACAGGTAAAGTCATCATTGCTCGTAATTTACAATCAAGTCAAATGTGGTTAATTGTCGGCGTGATGTACTTAATCGTGATCGTTCTATTAACGAAACTATCAGCTCACTTAGAAAGGAATTTAAAATAATGGCTATTATCGAAGTTCAAAAACTACAAAAGAAATATGGCGACTTAGAAGTATTAAAATCCATCGACCTTTCTATTGAGGAAGGCGAAGTAGTTTGTATTATCGGGCCTTCAGGTTCTGGTAAATCCACTTTCCTTCGTTGCTTAAACCGTCTTGAAAAGATCAATAGCGGTCATATCATCATTGATGGCTATGATTTAACAGACAAAAAAACAAACTTAAATAAAGTTCGTGAGGAAATCGGAATGGTGTTCCAACACTTCAACCTCTTCCCTCACCTAAGCGTATTAGAAAATATCATTCTTGCACCAGTAGAATTAGGGCGTGAAACAAAAGAAGCTGCAACTGAGCATGCGATGGAACTTCTAGGCATGGTTGGTCTTGCAGATAAAGCGGATGTTTCTCCTAAATCTCTTTCAGGTGGTCAAAAGCAACGTGTGGCTATTGCCCGTGCACTTGCAATGAAACCGAAGATGTTATTATTCGATGAACCAACTTCAGCACTCGACCCTGAGATGGTTGGGGATGTATTAGAAGTAATGCAAAACCTAGCTAAAGAAGGAATGACGATGGTTGTGGTAACACACGAGATGGGATTTGCGCGTGAGGTTAGCGATCGCGTTATCTTCATGGATGGTGGTTATATCATCGAAGAAGGAACTCCTGAAGAAGTGTTTGGTAACCCACAAAACGAACGTACTCAAAACTTCTTAAACAAAGTCTTACATTAAAATCAACACTGCTCCTGGTACCAATTGGTGCTGGGAGCTTTTTTGTGACATATGATAAATAACGTTAAAAGAAATAATACTTAATTGGTGCTCTTTAAAAGGGAAAAGATAGACTTGCGTCTTTTTGTTTTTTTATTGAAAGAGTTATAGTGGGGCAACGGTTCGAGCCTGGGTCTCTCACCTTTGAAGCTTCAAAGCTGGAGTAAGGAATCAATTCCTACCTCCAGCTAATTCACATTCAATGCTATTCCCCACTATTCTTTCAATAAACAAAAAGACTCGTCTATCTTCTTTGCTATTTGATGAAGCATTGTTTCTTCTATCTTGTATTTAGGGTGCTAAAAATCCTGCATATTTGGATGGTGCAGGTATTTTAATGAGCTTTGTAAAGTTATGGTGTTTTGTGGTTCAAACACTTCAAGGTTCTTCGACAAGAAAACCACCTCCACTCCGAGGAAAACAAAAACTTAAAATTATCATATATGATAATTTTGAGTTTAACCATTCTACTTCGCCTCAGACTTTGATAATGGCACAATTGCTAGTGTTTTTCCTAAACACCCTAGAATCTTTAATAAGGTATCTAGTTGCGGAGTACTCTTCCCCGTTTCGATTCGAGCAATCACGGGTTGCTTCACCCCACTTAATACTTCTAATTGCTTTTGACTAATTCCTAGTTCTTTTCTGGCTCGAATTAATTTACTAATAATAGCAACTCTTAAATCAGTAGCGGCTATTTCTTCTTGGGTAAATAAATCGTCCCTAACATCCTTCCAGTTACTTCCAATTGCTGTTTCACTCATCTTCTCATTCCCACTCTCTTAAAAATTATCGTACTATTATTATAACTTAAAAAGTTATCATTTTTAAATACTTTTAAGTTATTATGTTTTGAAAATAAAAAAATCATTATAATGTATACATTATAATGATTACTTTAAAAAGACCGAGCGGATGCTCGGTCTTTACTAGTGACATTCAGTTTGGACACCATCAATCATGTCTTGGATGGTGCGTTTGTTATAGAAATTAATTTGTTGTTGGATTTGTTCTTCTTGCAATTTGCCCATAACACTTCCCATTCGGGTGCTGACAAGGCAGGTAGGGTCGGCAGCTTCTTTGAAGGCTTTTTCCAAGCGTTCATCCTCGGATACTAATAAGAAGATTTCTCCAATTTTCACTTTTTTTGGATCACCTTCCCACTGGTAGCCACCTTGTTTCCCCACAGTGGTTGACACCCAACCTTTCTTCACCGCTTGGCTCATCAATTTTCGAACAATCGCCGGGTTGCTACAAGCGTTAAATGCGAGGTCTTTGCTTGAATAACGATTGTCGTGATGAATCGCCAGGTACGTTAGGCAGTGAATCATTACGATAAAGTCATTTCCCATAATAACCCCTACTTAATTAAGCCGAATACGTCGTTTAAAGCTTCTGCCATTGTTGGGTGAGTATAGATTTGATCGCGAAGAACTGTGTAAGGTAAGTTTGCGTTCATTGCAGTTGCGATAATGTTAATCACTTCATGTGCTTCTTCAGCGAATAATGTCGCACCAACGATTTGGCTGTTGAAGCGTCTACTAATACTTTGTAGAATCCTACTTGGTTTCCTAAGATTTTTGCTTTTGGAATCGCCATTGCTGGAAGTTTCGCCACTTTAACTTCGATACCTGCTTCTTTGGCTTGTTTTTCATTTAAACCAACGCTTGCTAAAGGTGGGTTAATGAAGGTTGATGTAGGGAATTTCGCACGTTGTTTTGTTGAATATGTTGTATCTCCTGCTAAGAAACGTTTCACGATACGGAAATCATCTAATGATACGAATGTGAATTGTGGTCCGCCGTTTACATCGCCCATTGCGAAGATATGAGGCACGTTTGTTTGTAAGAACTCATTGACTTTGATTGCGCCACGTTCTGTTAATTCAACGCCAGCTTTGTCTAAATCAAGACCTTGTACATTTGCACGACGACCTGTCGCAACTAAGACAGCATCTGTTGTAAAGGCAACTGGTGCACCTTCTGCAGTAGTAGCTTCTACTACTGCTTTACCGCCTTCTTGGTGAACTGCTTTTAATTGAACTCCTAAGTTGAAAGTAACGCCTAAAGCTTCTAATTGTTCTTTCACAGCTTGTGCTACATCTTCGTCTTCACGAGGAAGGAACGTATCGATTACATCGACAACTGTTACTTTTGTACCGAATTGTGCGTAAGTTGCAGCGAACTCTAAACCGATAAATCCACTACCGATAATGACGAGGCTTTCTGGATATTCTTCTAAGTTCATAATGGTTTCGCTTGTATGAATCGCTCCACCAATTGTTAAGCCTTCTACTGGTGGTACGAATGGAGTTGCTCCTGTATTAATGAAAATACGATCTGCTTTGAAGAGTTTTTCTCCTTCTGCAGTATCTACAGCTACTGTATGGTCATCTACAAAGCGTGCAGTTCCGTCGATAATTTGTGTTTTTTCAACTGAATCTACTTTGTTGTAGTTTGCTGTATTTAAAGCCGCAATCAATGCTTTCTTTTCTTGAACGCTCTTTGTATAGTAGCTGCTAGCATCTTCGTTTGAATATTGTTTACGAAGTGCTTTTGTCGCTAATTTTTTAGAAGGAATACAGCCGACATTAATACATGTTCCACCGTACATTTCTTTTGATTTTTCGATTAAAATCGTATCTTCTCCAATACTTCCTAAGTATCCTGCTAATGTTTTTCCGGCTTTACCGAAACCAATAATGATATTTTTTACTGTTGTTGTCATAAAATCACCTTTCTAAATGTAATATTTTTAATTACAGTTAGAGTATATCTCACGAATTCATAATCACAAAATTATCTGCTCACGAAAAAAGACACCTACTTTTGTAGATGTCTTCTTGTTGTATTCTAATTGTTTTACTCTTACTGCAATCTATCTGCTTTAATGATGGAATAATATGCCATATCACAGATACCTTGATTATTCTTACCATTTTGTCGTAGCGTGCCTTCATAAGTCATTCCAGCTTTTTGCATCACTTTTCCGCTGGCTGGATTATTCACATCGTGACGTGCAGCCACTCTATTACAACCCGCTTCTTCTAAAAGATAGCGACTCACTGCTACGAGCGCTTCTATCATAATTCCTTTTCCCCAGCATTTACGACTAAGCGCATAACCAATCTCCACAGCATCCAGCTTTTCTTCCAAATGCACAACATCGATACTACCAACAACCTCATTGTCAAATACGATTGCCCACTTGAATTGAAGTGGATTTTGGTAGCCGTCTACCCAACGCTTAAGGCTCTCCTTCGTCGTTTCGACAGATTCATGTGGAGGCCACGTCAAATATCTCGTCACTTCTGCATCACTCGACCAGTTTTTAAACATCGCTGGTGCGTCTTCTACTTGAAAAGGTCTGAGCAGTAATCGTTTTGTCTGAATTGGTTTCGTTCCTATAGGATTCATTGACAGTCCTCCTAGCTATTTGTGTTTATGGTAGCACAGGAAGTCTACCACTTCAATACAAAAAAGGAACTAAGCTATAAATTAGCCTAATTCCTCTTAAAACAATCTAACTACTTTCTAATTATGGTGTAGTATTAGCTTCCTCAGCTCTTTTTATACTTTCTGGAGTAAATTCACGTTTTTCAAAAATAAATGAATTGATTTCGCTAGTTCCCGTCATATAACCCTCATTATCCACTTCCATAATAGTGATAGTGATATGAAGTCCTTTGGGTCTAGTTTCAACAGATACCGTTTTTAGCAAAGTTTTCCTTTTTCCTTGATATACATAATCTAAATAGAATGGAGAAACACTTCTTTCTGATTTAGAAATGTCTACTGCTCCTCTTGTTCTAGAATGAGCCGCTAAATTTTTTAGATACACTCGATCCTCTGGAGAGTTAATATCGTTCTCAGAATACTCACCAATAATCAATTCTTCGATATTCTGATTTGATTGATTGATGATTTCATAAGAAAACAAAGCATCATCATTATATTTTGGACGAGTAAAAGTAAACAAAATCCATAAAAGTCCAGATAATACAAGGACTATTCCAAACCGTAAAATAAATTTTAACAATCTTTTTGAACCCAATGTTTTCATTTCACACCTCGATTAAATGAATGTCGGTTGGAGTTTTGCTGGTAATAATATTTGCTTATCTATTTATTTTTACTATTAACCTTTAATTCTTACTCATTTGATGTTGGTTTATAAAATGAGCGGTTATCTAAACCGAATACGCGCTCTGAGAATGCGCCCGGTTCAGTCTTATCGAGTGCATTTGACATCATTGTAATCGTCGCATCTAACAAGTCGATATGGTGTAATACTTCTGCTTCTAATAATTGCGGACGTACTGGTGAACCATATTCGAGTTTGCCGTGGTGAGCTAGAACGAGATGTTTTAATAAAAGCACATCTTCTTGGTTTTCATCGATACCGAGTTCTTCACAGGCTTTTGTAATCTCTTCATCCATGATCACGATATGCCCTAGTAAGTTCCCCTTAAGTGTGTATTCAGTACCGATTGCGCCGGTTAATTCCATCGTTTTACCAATATCATGTAAAATCACACCAGAATATAATAACGAACGGTTGATTTGTGTGTATTGCGTTGCGATGGCTTAGCAAGGCGTAACATCGAAACTGTATGGAAACTTAAACCACCTACAAACGCATGGTGATGACGTTTCGCTGCAGGAAATTCGAAGAAGGCTTCTTGGTATTTTTTCAAGATATTATGGACGATACGACGCAAATATGGATTTGTGATATCGAACATAATTTGGTTCACTTCTTCTTCCATTTCTTCCTTCGTCATTGGAGCGTGTTCTACGAAATGGCTCGCAGATGTTGGCTCGCCTTTTGAAGCGTCAGTAAGTCGAAGGCTGACAATTTTCACTTGTGGCGAATTATTGTACATTTCTCGTTTTCCGTTTACAACTACTACTTTCCCTGGTACGTATTTTGCAATATCTTCTGAAGTGGCAGACCAATATTTCCCGTCCATTTGACCTGATTGATCCTGGAATGTGAAGGCGATAAACGGATTGCCATTTTTTGCCATTCGTACATCTGCAGATTTAATTAATAGGCAGATTTCGAAACTCTCGTCCACATTGTATTCATACAATTTTTTTGTCATGATTTACCTTCTTTCTCTTTCCCCTAACTTCAGTACATTCTCTTTAGGTAACTGAAGCGGAACTTCCGTTGTAAAGTAAAAAACTTGTGTTACGCGTGATAGCTCTTCCATTAATTCTAACATAATCGATAGGCGTTCTCTATCAAAATTGACGAATCCATCATCGATTAACACTGGAATTTTCATCTTCTTCGCTAATTGGAAAATGAAGGCAAAACGAATCGCGACATACAGTTGGTCTAAGGCCCCTTTTGAAAGATAGAAAGCTTCCATCCATTGGCCATTTGCCTGCTGCACCTTCGCCTGCGTATCCGTTAATAGAATCTTCGTATATTGTCCCATCGTGAGTCGGCTAAAGATACGACTCGCCTCGTCTAAAATCAACGGCACTCTCGTTGGAATTTTTTCTTCCAGTTGCTTCAAGATCCATTTAGCTGCATACACTTGCGTCGCCCAATCCTTGATAGACTCTTGCACTTCGAAGCGTTCAAAGTCTGCTTCCAGTTGAAGGGCTTCTGCATTGTCATCTTCTTCAAGCAGTTCTGCCTTCGTTTTTGTACTTGCCAATTGGTCACGGACTTCTTTACGTTTACTTTCTAGCTGCGCCTTCGTGAAGGATTCGTCTTGAATTTCCTCCTCAAGCGTTTGACGTTGCAAGCTTTCTTTTTCTTCATCCGTAAAAAATGCCACTTGCTTTTCGATATACGCTCTCTTTTCTACTAACGCTACACGATTGTCCAGTGTTGGTAACTGAGTTCTAAACTCTTCTACAGTTGTGATTCCTAGTGGTGAAATGGCAACTTGTAATTCTTCACGCACTTCTGTTGTATCTTGTTCCAATTGCGCTAAATGGCGTTCTTTCTTTAAGATACTTTCTTGAATTTGTTCCAATTTTGCCACTCGTTTTTGAGAAGCCATCCATGTCTCACGGATAACGCGTAACTGTTGTTCCACCGTAGCAGGGGGAGTGATTTGTTCTTTGGCCCAGAAGTCTTTGCTCTCTTCTTTAAAAGCTTCTAGTCTTTGTTCCAATTGAACGAACTGAGCCTTCTTTTGTAAGAAATCATTGACGCTTCGCCCTTCATTTCTTCGAATAAATCGTCTTGCTTCATCTAGAGTTACTTCAATTCCTTTCCCTGAAAGGAGTTGTTGAACCCGTTCATCTGTTTCACTGTCTTTCGGAGATTGTAACTTCCCTGTTTTTTGTAGAAAGATTCCTCCGCCAATTCCTAGAACTGCTGCAATCCCAACGCCTAGCGCTACCTGGTTCGTTAAAAATCCAACTACGATAATGGCAATGATTCCAACTAGCCCAATAAGTACTCCTGTTTGAAATTGCCCGGTATGTTCTTTTTCACCTTGAAGGGTATCTAATTCGGCTAATTCAGCCTCTGTAAATGGTTTGGCATCTTCACTTTGAATACCGATATTCCCCGGATGTGTCTTCAACTCACGTTCCAATTCAAAGGCACGTTCTTCAACCGCCGCTGCAGCTTGAGCCTTCGCGTACAGTACTTCAAGAGTCGAATCCTCTGCTGCTTCTCCGAGTGCTTCTGCTTCCGCTTTTGCCTGTTCTAACTCGATTTTTGTACGTTCGAGTTCTTTTTCAAAGGAACGTAAAGTATTGTTCGCTTCCACAGCCTTACTATGGTCGTACTCTTTTGGAAACTCATGTAGACCTTCCATTGCACGAAATTCTTCTAAAGCATCAAAATAAGCGAGCTTATTCTCTAAGACATCTAGTCTAGATTCTGTTTCCTGCAATTTTGTAGATAATTCTGATTCTTCTACTTGAAGCTCTTTAATAGAACTGAGGTAACTTTCATAAAGAGCATTCTCGCCTTTGGTTTGCGACAATTGATTCGTTAAGCCTTCGAGTCGATCCATTCGCTCGTTGAGTTCCAGTTTTTTAGCTTGCGGACGAAACAACTTATTCGCCTCTGCAAGTAACTTCTGACTCTCCTCGTAGGCACCCTTATGCCCCATAACACTCAAACTATACAAGAAGCGATGGATTTCCTCTTCGCTTTCGAATGCATTATTTTGCAATTCCTCTTCGTTGAATCCAAAGAGTGAATGATACTCATTCATCGTCAACTCATGAAGAACGCGGTCCAGCATCGTTTCGGGCAGCTCTTGTCCAGTTTCTGCACTCTTTAGAACAAGTTTCCTCTGCGAACCAACAGCGCTCCGCTCGATGATTAGAGCTCCAAGCCCTTCATCTTCAATCCACATCCGTCCACCACGCGTATTCGTATGGAGCGGCTGATATGGATAAACGCCATTTTTCTTCTGTTTAAAATCAAAGAGCATTTGCTCGATAAAACGTCGAAGGGTCGTCTTTCCAGATTCGTTCAAACCTTGAACGACTTGCAAGTTCGGATGGAATGTAAAGGTCTCATGCTCCCATTTCCCAAAATGATCAATCTCAATTTTTGAAATATACATTAACCTTCCTCCCTTCCCGAAAAGCGAGCTTCTAATAGACGCATCGCACGTTCATGAATCTCTTGTTGAACATCTTCTTTTTGCAGGAATTCGCTCATTAACTGATTCGAGAATCCACTCTTGGCAATTTCCATTTCAGAAAAGAGTGATGCATCTACATCTCCTACAAGTGAAATACCAGAAGCTCCACGAAGCGGTTTTGTGACTTGTTCTCGAATACTCATCACCGTTACAAGGCTTCGGTTTTCTTCTAATAATCCATTCACGACTTCTGTCAGTTGTTTTAAATCTTCTCTTGAATATAGTGATTCTTGCGTTTGTAAATGCAGCGTCACAAGACTACGTTTCGATGGATTTGGTAATGCCTCTACGATGAGATACGGTAAAGTTTCTAAACGAGCGGTTTCGCTGATAGCAAGTTTTACTTCCATCCAATCCATCATACTCGTTTCAATAAACTGAACCTCTGGAGCATTCCCTGGAGTAATTTCAACTAGCAAGCTCCCTTTGGCCCACTCTCTTTACGGTCCGCTCCTTGCGTCGTACCGCTATACCACGCACATGGCTGGCTAGAGATTTCTTGGCAGGTATGAATATGCCCAAGCGCCCAATAGTCATAGCCTTTTTCTCTAAGTTCAGGAATCGAAAATGGTGCATAACGACCTTGTGCAGTCGTAAGCTCTCCATGTAGCACTCCAATATGAATATCGCAGTTGGCACTCTTAACCGGATACTCTTGAACTTTCCGCGTAGCTAAAACTGGAACCTCATAACTAAACCCACTAAAGGCCACACGTTCCCCGTTTCTCGTCTCCACTTCAATCGTTTCAACGGCACTCCCAAAAGTATAAATATGCTCCCCAGAAACGTATGAAGTGCCCGCATCATGATTCCCAAGCGCTACGACGACAGGAATTCCAAAGGGTGCTAAACGATTCAACTGGCTTTGCAAGAAACATTTTTCTTTGACGAAGGTGCGTGAACTATCCAGCAAATCCCCCGCCAAAACAAGCGCATCGACTTCTTCTTCAATCGCTGTATCGATAACTCTTTCAAAGGCATCAAACGCCGCTTGCTTTAACTCTCTAGCGATTTCCTTTTGGCTCTTTCCGACACCGGCGTACGTAATTCCTAGATGGGCATCGGCAGCGTGGATGAATTTCACCATACGTTGCTCCTTTCTTTTCTTCAAAAAAAGCATATTTTCCTGAACCGTCTGTTGTGCGTTCAAAGAAAATATGCTTTGGATCGATTCTTAATAAAACCGTTTAAAATTGATTATTTTGCGCTATAAAGCTCTTGTAATGGATTTGTGATGATACGGTTGATATCTTGCATAATTGTATTCAAACGTTGCTCAGCTTCCATTAACGCTTTAATATGCTCATTTTCAGACACTTTTTGTCCTAATTCTTGTGCTTTTTGAATATCTTCTTCAGTGATTTCTTGCCCTGAGAATTGTTTTTGTTGTAACTCGATATTCACTGTACGGAATTCACCGAATAACGCTTTTGCAGTTTCGTCAGCATAAATCGCTTCGAAGCTTTCCTTTACTGTTTTGAATTCTTGTAATTCGCGTAAGTCGCGTTCTAATTGATTGGCTGTATCATAAATATTACTCATGTTTCTTCCTCCTTAAAATACTCTTTTATTATACCATATTTTACATGTCTAAACTATTAATACGTACGTACGTTCGCATTATCTGTTCTTGAATTTATCCCAGAGGTTTTTACCCCATTCTTGGATTTGATTCCAAACTTGTTCGCCCGCTTTTTGAGCGTCTTTGATAAATTGATCCACACCGTTATTCGTATTGTTGTTTTGATTATTTTGTTTTGTCTTCACGGCTTCGACATTAAACGGTGTATTCGCGGTGAATTGAAGCAATCCTTCCATCTCTAGTTTAAAGAGTGGCCCTACTCCTTCACGGCTTGAAGCTGATAACGAGTAGTTTCCTGATTGGTCATATCCCATCCAAGTTGCGACAACAACGTCTGGTGTATATCCAATCATCCATTGGTCACGAGAACCATTGTCATTATTGATAGCTTCGGTTGTCCCTGTCTTACCGGCAATCGTCTTACCTGCTGGTGAAAATGGTGCGCCAAGACCTTCTGAACCGTACACGGTTAATAGCATACTTGTCATCTTCTTAGCGACTTCTTCCGTTGTCACACGGTTTCCTTCACGGCTGTATTGTCTACAACGACTTTCCCATTTGCATCCACAATTTTCGTTACAAAACGCGGTTGCACTCGTACACCTTTATTGGCAAAGGCTGTATAAGCAGAAGCCATTTGTTCTGGAGAGACCCCTTTGGTAAGTCCTCCAAGGGCAATTCCTAAGTACTCGTCTCCTGGATCCGTTTCGATTCCGAACTGATGAACCTTCTCGATTCCTTTCTTCAATCCAATTTTATCGAGTAACCATACAGCAGGAGCATTCCAACTGTGGTTCAAGGCTTCCGTCATCGTCACAGTTCCTTGATACTTTTTATTCCAGTTCTCAGGCGTATATTTATCTGAACCATACGAACGTTTCTCGTCCACTAGAACAGAATTAGGTTGATACCCTTCTTCAAGAGCCGGAGTATAGACGGCTAATGGTTTGAATGTTGACCCTGGTTGCGCCTGAAGCTGTGTTGCACGGTTAAATCCACGGAAAGTGTGTTTCTCGTTAGTACGTCCACCCACCGTCGCAAGGACATCCCCTGATTGAGGATCCATGGCAATCGAAGCTGCTTGAGCAACCGTACCGTCAGCCGCTTTCGGGAATAACCAACTGTGCGAGAAGGTTTCTTCCAAATCCGATTGCATATTTTGGTCTAGCCCTGTGTAGATTTTATATCCTTTGTTGAGCAAGTCTTCTTCGCTGATTCCGTATTTCGTTGTAATTTCATTAATTACCGCATCGAAATAATACGGATATTTATAACGCGCATTCGCTTCATACGTATCGGTTACGGTAATCACTTCAGCAGCTGCTTTATCGGCTTCTTCTTGCGTAATTTTACCATTATCGACCATCAACTGTAGGACAGTCGCACGGCGTTTCACCGTCGATTCCATATCGTCAATCGGATTATACACATTCGGTGCCTTTAAGCTACCTGTAAGAATAGCCGCTTCACTGATGGTTAAATCCTTGGCGCTCTTTCCGAAATAACGAAGCGACGCATTTCAATTCCGTACGCCCCATTTCCGAAATAGGCATTATTTAAATACATCTCCAAAATTTGGTCTTTGGAATATTTCTTCTCCAACTCGAAACTCAAGAAGAGTTCTTTTGCTTTTCGCATGAATGATTGCTCTTGAGTTAAGAAAGCATTCTTGGCTAATTGTTGCGTAATCGTACTTCCTCCACCCGTCACCCGGCCGCGATTCATTAAGAGGCCAAATGTCGCACGAAGTAGCCCGATTGGATCGAATCCATGGTGGTCATAGAAACGTTTATCCTCTGTGGAAACGAGCGCATTAATCATATTCGGAGAAATCTGGTCTATTGTTAAAAATTCTCCTTTATTGATATTCAGTACGCCAGCTTCTTGGTTATTGCGGTCATATACTTCGGTCACCTGGACCATCCCAGCACGTAAGCCACTTACATCGGTTGTCTTTGCAGAATACACTAAAAATCCTGTAAATAGTGTTACTACCGTTAGTATCATCGCTAGAAGTAGCTTCGTTACATGAAATTTTCTCCAAAAGCGACGAATCGCCATCATGATTTTATGATTCCAAATACTCTTTATAATGGATTGTTTTTTTGGTTCTTCAGTATGACGATGCTCAAGTTCAGTGTCTTGTTCGACATCGAGACGTTCTTCGTCCTGATTCTGATTGTTAAATTCTTCGTTCATTACAATCCTCCTTTTAAATTGAGTCTATTATACTGTACCATAAAACCCTCTGAAACCACATAAAATCGGCATACCTTTACAAAAAATTAAACGATAAATAGACTATCTTTCCCAACTCAAAATAGTTTTATCAATATAAGGTATATCTTATATTAAACAAAACTAATATTGCTTGTTTTTATTGTTGTATCAGGAAGAATTACAGATTATTCATAAAAAAATAAAGTTCTGTTGCACACGTAAATGATGACTAGAAACTTACAGATTCTATCATTACAGTAACGTGACTTCGCATTAAAACGAATTAAAGGGCGTAGGAATTTCATTCCGTACGCCCTTTTTGAGGATTTAAAGGTGAGAGACTTTTAAGGCTCGAACCGGTGCAACGTTACCGTAATGATGAAGATATCTGTAAGGATTCATAGGAATCATTTACGATTTCTCGTGCACTGTCTCTTTATTTTTTTAAACTGCGAATAAACGCTCTAAGTCTTCGTGAGTAAATCCTTGTCCGTCTGGTTCGTCCACACGTTCAATCGTTGCGCCTAATGCGCGTAATTTTTGATGGAACTCATAATATCCACGGTCCAAGAATTGTAAATCTGTCACACGTGTATATCCTTTCGCAACCATTCCAGCGATGATTAACGCTGCAGCAGCACGTAAGTCTGTCGCACGTACTTCAGCACCTGATAATACAGAAGCACCACTCATCACAGCTGTATGTGAGTCAATACGGAATTGCGCTCCCATACGACGCATTTCTTCTAAGTGGTTGAAACGGTTCTCGAACACTGTTTCCGTCATTGTGCTTGTACCAGTTGCCAATAATTGTGCAATCGTCATTTGCGCTTGCATATCTGTTGGGAAACCTGGGTGAGGTAAAGTTTTCACGTCAGTTGGTTTCAACTCATCCGGACCGATGACACGGATTCCGTCTTCTTCCTCGATAAATTGAACACCCATTTCGCCTAATTTAGAAATTAATGGTTGATTGTGTTCTGCAATCGCATCTTCGATAAACACATCACCTTTTGTAACAGCAGCGGCTACCATAAATGTACCAGCTTCGATACGGTCTGGGATAATAGAGTGAATCGTTCCATCCAAACGTTCTACCCCTTCAATACGCATATTTTCTGTTCCGGCACCAACAATTTTGGCACCCATCTTATTTAAGATGTTCGCTAGGTCGACGATTTCTGGTTCACGCGCTACGTTTTCTAGGTATGTTGTCCCTTTTGCTAAAGTCGCAGCCATCATGATGTTTTGAGTAGCTCCAACAGATGGGAAATCTAAATAAATACGTGCTCCATGAAGTTCTTCTGCATGCGCTTCGATATATCCTTCTGTTTGAACGATTGTCGCACCCATTGCTTCGAACCCTTTTAAGTGAAGGTCGATTGGACGACTTCCGATAGCACATCCACCAGGCATCGCAACACGTGCATGTCCAAAACGTGCTAATAATGGTCCCATTACAACGATTGACGCACGCATTTTACTTACGTATTCAAATGCTGCAGTTGTTGTAATATCTTTTGTGGCATTTAATGTAATTGCCTTTTCTTCTTCGTCAAATGTACTTAAGACGTTTAAGCTCCCTAATACGTTTAACATCATATGTACGTCTGATAAGTTCGGTACATTTGTTAAATGAGTAACGCCTTTATCTGCTAAAATACTTGCTGCTAAAATCGGTAATACCGCATTTTTAGCTCCTTCTACTTTTACGGTTCCCTGAAGACGTGTATCGCCACCGCGCACGATCATCTTATCCATTAAATAACCTCCAAAAACTCTCTATCCATTTACTGTAATATCAATTGAATGTACTGATTTAAATAATCTGATAAATCGAATATGACTTTGGCTATACTAGCACCCATCCAAATAGCGATGAGTAAAAAGAGGATACGGGCTTCTTGAACGCGGCCTTTCCTGAGAATCTTCTCGATTTGAATGCCTTGCAACACCCAGTAGCTCAGCATGATAAAGGCAAGAACCAATGTGATTCGAATGATTAATGTTACTTGAATCATACCTACTCCTCCAGTCATATACTGCCTTTCTATACTACCATATTTGACCATTAAAAAAAAAGCAGAGATACTTACGACTTTATGCTATACTAATACCAAAGTGAGGGGAAAGAATGTTAGAGAGATATAAAACCATTAAAGAGGCTGGGACGAATGAAATCGAGATTAAAGGTTCTCGTTTTATTGCGCATTTTCAGCGAGTACCAAGCGAAGAACAAGCGCTCGAATTTATCCAAGCTATCAAAAAAGAACATTGGAAGGCAACGCATAACTGCTCTGCTTTTCTCATTGGCGAAAACGACCAAGTGCAGCGTGCGATGGATGACGGCGAGCCAAGTGGTACCGCAGGCGTTCCGATGCTAGAAGTTCTTAAGAAAAATGAATTAAAAGATGTAGCGGTCGTGGTAACGCGTTACTTTGGAGGAACAAAACTAGGCGCTGGCGGACTCGTTCGTGCATATTCTGGGGCTGTGAGCGAAGGATTGAAAGCCATCGGAATCGTCGAATGTCGACTAGAGGACCAACTTGCCCTAACCTTTGATTACGCACATGTAGGAAAAGTGGAATATTATTGTCAGACACAAAATATTCCCATCGTTGATAAAGTCTTCCTCAATAATGTTCAATTCACCTGCAGCCTCCCTGTTCAAGAGGTTGAAGCTTTCCAAGCAGCCATCATTGAGCTTTTACAAAATCAAGTGGAGTTTGAAAGTCTTGGAGAAATGTATACAGAATATCCCGTTCAATAAATAAGAGGTCTATTCAAATGAATAGACCTCTTTTTCTACGGTTATATATTCGAGGATGGATGGACAGAGAAGCTGTGAGAGTATTTAGCTTCTCCCCCTTCCAATTCCTACACTAGCGGAAACATTAAGGGCACGGGTCTCAACGTTTCACTTAAAAGAGAAGATTATCAATATCATTTTGCGATAATAGAAGATCCATTTTCGCAAGGCTTGAGTAACGGTTCATCGTTGGCAATTCATCCAAGATAACAATATCTGTTCCAAGTCGTTTTAAGAGCTGATCGACCATATTCGAGAGTCTCATTGCAAATGGTCCACTTGTAATAAAGCGAAGCGGCACAGCCTCCATCATCATAATGAGTTCTAAAATATAATTCTGAATCGCTTTTGTCTCTAAATCTGTTTCCTGCAAGAAGATGATTTCACGTTCATCGGCAATCGCCAGCATAAACGCACCAGTCTTATAAAATCCCATGGCCGCAATCGGCGACAATGTCAACTGGATTTCAAAACTTTCTGATAAGATGCCTTGAATCGCCTTTTTTGCACGTAAGAGCGAGAAATCACTGACCGCAATAGGTTCTGGTTTCACTTGGAAGAACGGCTTCAATTCAGCAATCTTATCGAAGCTGATTTCCTTACGAGTGATATCAAGCGACTTTACAGCCTTTGTTTTTTGATTATATTCGAGAACAGCATAACAATCCGCGTCTTCTTGATCGAGAATACTAGCAGCCTTCAAAAGCTCTTTCCAGTTGCCCTCT
This sequence comes from uncultured Granulicatella sp., assembly GCA_916438765.1. Taxonomy (GTDB): domain Bacteria; phylum Bacillota; class Bacilli; order Lactobacillales; family Aerococcaceae; genus Granulicatella. Next base: position 137,650 of record CAKAHB010000005.1, read on the forward strand.
TGCAAGAGAATATCACTCACACGTAGCACAAACTGAACTTCTGACTTCTTTAAGTCTGCGAATAGATCAAATGGTTCATTGAAACTCGAAATCATTGGCAATTCTCTGGCGCCTTTCACAGGATACCCCTTTTGCTTCAAGTATTCGATTTCCTCTTCATCGAAATCCGCACGTTTTGAAAACTGAATTTCGATGCCTTTTCTAAACCAAAACGCTTCGGTCCGTTCCTCTCCGACCACCTCATCCGACATGGTTACCAGACGTTCTGAGAGTCGATAACGAACAAGTTCTTCTTCGTTTTTGAAGAATAATAAACGTAAATCTTGCTGTTCATCACGTTCAATTAAAAAGAAAAACTTCACTGCTCCTCGTTTATTCTGAAAAGCAAAGGCAGCATTTTTGAGTTCTGTTTGCTTTTTTACGAGCTTAAATAGCAACGGTATACTTTGGTACAATTCCTGACTCATATACACTACCCCAATCTTTCTTTTATTCATTTATATTATACTACCTTTTACATAAATTTGATAGCGGTTTTAGTTTTTTTATTTAAAATATTATATATTTGATGTTTTTAAATGATTTAATTCCACTTGTGACTCATTTTTTCCCACTATTCAATGAATTAATTCGTTTTTTTAGTGTTGAATTTTTTTCAACTTTTTCAAAATTCTTAAACTTTTTCTTAATCTATTTTTCGGGCTCTTTCTTGTAATTTTAAGCATAAAAATACCCCCTCAAGCATTGAATGAACAATCCTTGACGGAGTATCTTATAAACAATATTTATTTAGCGGTCGATCTCAGAAATTTTTCCTGTGTCGTTTGAAATCTTAACGTTCACTTGTTGTCCATTAACAAGCATTTCAAATTCCCAAACTACTTCACCTCTTAAGTTTCGCCTATTATACCGCGGACTCATTGATTCTAAGAGAATATTTTATGAAGTTCCCAAGAAAAAAAACACCCCGTAGCTTTCGCTACAGGGTGCCTGAAAGTCACAGATTATTCATTTGTGTCTTCTTCAGAAGGTGTTGTTTCAACAACTACAACTTCAGTTTGTTCCACTGGTAATACTGGTTCTGAAGTACTTGTTTCCATATTGCGGTAACGAGCCATACCTGTACCAGCAGGGATGATCTTACCGATGATAACATTTTCTTTCAATCCTAGTAAGTGGTCTTTCTTGCCGCGGATAGAAGCATCTGTCAAGACACGAGTTGTTTCTTGGAATGATGCAGCAGACAAAGAAGCTGTTTGTTTCTAATGAAGCTTTTGTAATACCTAGTAATACAGGACGAGCTGTCGCAGGTACTTCACCGTTCATGATTGCAGAGCGGTTACGTTCTGTAAAGTCTGCAATATCAAGTAATGTTCCTGGAAGGATTTCTGTTGAACCTGGATCCATTACGCGAACTTTACGTAACATTTGACGAACCATTACCTCAACGTGTTTATCGCCGATTTCTACCCCTTGCATACGGTATACTTTTTGTACTTCACGTAATAAGTAGTTTTCAACTGATAATACGTCACGAACACGTAATAAATCTTTAGGATCGATAGAACCTTCTGTTAATGGAGCACCACGATCGATGATTTGTCCTTCTTCCACTTTAGACGAGCTGTAAATGGAACTGTATAAGAACGAGTATCTGTAGAGCCTTTAATTGTAATTTCTTTAGTACGGCTTCCAGCATTTTCTTCGATAGAAACTACTTCACCCGCTACTTCACTGATTGTCGCAACCCCTTTAGGATTACGCGCTTCGAAGATTTCTTGGATACGAGGTAAACCTTGAGTAATATCGTCTCCGGCAACCCCACCGGTATGGAACGTACGCATTGTTAACTGTGTACCAGGTTCCCCGATTGATTGAGCGGCAATTGTACCAACTGCTTCCCCAACTTCAACTTCTGAACCTGTAGCTAAGTTACGTCCGTAACAGTATTTACATACACCATGTTTTGTATCACATGTGAAGGCTGAACGAATTGTAATTTCTTCGATTCCAGCTTCAATAATCTTACGAGCAATATCTTCAGTAATGATTTCATTGCGTGCTACTAACACTTCACCTGTTTCAGGATGTTTCACTGAACGTTGTGCGTAACGTCCTAACATACGTTCTTCAAGTGTTTCAATGACTTCATTTCCTTCTTTAATCGCAGTAATTGTTAAACCACGATCGCTTCCGCAGTCTGTTTCACGAATGATCACATCTTGCGCAACGTCTACTAAACGACGAGTTAAGTAACCTGAGTCGGCTGTCTTCAAGGCCGTATCGGTCATCCCTTTACGAGCACCGTGAGTAGACAAGAACATTTCCATAACGGTTAACCCTTCACGGAAGTTTGATGTTACCGGTAATTCCATGATCTTACCGTTAGGAGCGGCCATAAGACCACGCATACCAGCAAGCTGAGTAAAGTTAGAGATGTTACCACGGGCTCCAGAATCACTCATCATGAAGATTGGGTTACGAGAACCTAATGTGCGAATTAACGCTTTTTGGATATCATCTTTCGCTTTGTTCCATGTTTCGATAACACGTTCATAACGTTCATCATCTGTAATTAAACCACGACGGAATAATTTAGAGATGTTGTCGACTTGTTTATGTGCTTCTTCAAGAATTTCTTTCTTATTATCAGCAACTGAAATATCTGCAATCCCTACTGTTAAACCAGCACGAGTTGAGAATTTATATCCTAAGTCTTTCATACGGTCTAACATCATTGAAGTTTCAGTGATATGGAATCGTTTGAACACTTCGGCGATGATTTGACCTAAGTTTCTTCTTGAATGGAGAAACGATTTCGCGTTTAGCGATTTCTTCTTTAATGTTTGCTCCTGGTTCTAAGAAGTATTTATCTGGTGTAGCTACTTCTAAGTTTTCCATTGTTGGCTCATTTAAGTAAGGGAATTCGTTTGGCATGATTTCGTTGAATAATAATTTACCAACTGTTGTGACCATCATTCTCTCTCTTTTTGCCACTCTGTAAATGGTTTATGTGGAAGTGAGCTTGCAGGAATCGCAATACGGCTGTGTAAATGAACGTATCCATTGTTGTAAGCCAAGATTGCTTCGTCCATGTCTTTGAAGAACATACCTTCACCAACACGGCCTTCTTGTTCCATTGTTAAGTAATAGTTCCCTAAAACCATGTCTTGAGATGGTGTAACTACTGGTTTACCATCTTTAGGGTTTAGGATGTTTTGAGCTGCTAACATTAATAAGCGAGCTTCAGCTTGAGCTTCTTGAGATAGTGGCACGTGAACCGCCATTTGGTCTCCGTCGAAGTCGGCATTGTAGGCTTCACACACTAATGGGTGAAGACGGATGGCACGACCTTCTACTAGAGTTGGTTCGAACGCTTGAATCCCTAGTCTGTGAAGTGTAGGTGCACGGTTCAATAGAACTGGGTGTTCACGAATTACTTCTTCAAGGATTCCCCAAATATCGTCATCTAAACGTTCAATTTTACGTTTAGCGCTCTTGATGTTTCCAGCGATTTCACGTTCAACTAATTCTTTCATTACGAAAGGTTTGAATAATTCAATCGCCATTTCTTTAGGAAGACCACATTGGTACATCTTCAAGTTTGGTCCTACTACGATTACAGAACGTCCAGAGTAGTCTACACGTTTACCAAGTAGGTTTTGACGGAAACGACCTTGTTTCCCTTTAAGCATGTGGCTTAATGATTTCAATGGACGGTTACCTGGTCCAGTAACTGGACGGCCACGACGACCATTATCGATTAAAGCATCCACTGCTTCTTGTAACATACGTTTTTTTCGTTTTTGAACGATGATACGAGGTGCGTTTAATTCTAATAAACGTTTTAGACGGTTATTACGGTTAATCACACGACGGTATAAATCGTTCAAGTCACTTGTTGCAAAACGTCCACCTTCTAATTGAACCATTGGACGTAAATCTGGTGGGATAACTGGAATAACATCCATTACCATCCAACCAGGTTTGTTTCCTGATTCTTTGAAGGCATCTAAAATGTCTAAACGACGGATTGCACGAGTACGTTTTTGTCCTTGAGCTGTTTTCAACTCTTCTTTTAATTCAGCGATTTCAGCGTCTAAGTCAACGTTATTTAATAACTCTTGAACGGCTTCCGCACCCATTGCAGCGTGGAAACGAGTTCCGAACTCTGCACGTTTTTCACGGTATTCGCGTTCAGTTAATAATTGTTTGTGAATTAATGTTGTGTCGCCAGCGTCGATAACAACGTAGCTTGCAAAATAAATGACTTCTTCCAACGCACGTGGACTCATGTCTAACACAAGTCCCATGCGGCTTGGAATACCTTTGAAGTACCACACGTGTGATACTGGAGCTGCTAATTCGATGTGTCCCATACGTTCACGACGAACTTTTGAGCGCGTTACTTCAACGCCACAACGATCGCAGACTTTCCCTTTGTTGTTGATTTTCTTTAATTTACCACAAGAACATTCTAAGTCTTTTGTTGGACCAAAGATTTTCTCGCAGAATAAACCATCGCGTTCTGGTTTTAAAGTACGGTAGTTGATTGTTTCTGGTTTTGTAACTTCACCATGTGACCACTCACGGATTTTCTCCGGAGAAGCTAACCCAATCTGCATACTTTCAAAATTATTTACATCTATCAAGGGGCCTACCTCCCTTTCTTTTGGAATTGCCCTACGATTCCAATAGTTCTATTACTCTTCGTCAGTATCAAAATTGTCTTCAACGTCTTCCACATCGGCTGCATCTTCTTCAGCTGCGTCAGCTGCTTCTTCTGCTGCTGATAATTCAGCTGCACGATCAGAATACTCATCTAATTGAGCACGTCTCTCATTTGTTCTTTCAACGTCACTGAAACGAATTCCTTCGTCTTCGTCCATATCTTCAAGTTTGATTTCTTCATCTTGTGCGTCAAGTACTTTCATATCAAGACCTAAAGCTTGTAATTCTTTTTACTAATACGCGGAATGATTCTGGAACTCCTGGACGTGAAATTTGTTGACCTTTAACGATTGATTCGTAAGTCTTCACACGACCAACAACGTCATCTGATTTGTACGTTAGGATTTCTTGTAATGTATAAGCAGCACCATAAGCTTCTAGTGCCCATACTTCCATTTCCCCGAAACGTTGTCCACCAAATTGCGCTTTACCTCCAAGAGGTTGTTGTGTAACGAGTGAGTATGGTCCAATTGAACGAGCGTGAAGTTTGTCGTCAACCATGTGGGCAAGTTTGATCATGTACATAACCCCTACTGACACACGGTTATCGAATGGTTCACCTGTACGTCCATCATATAGAATTGTTTTCGCATCACGAGCCATACCCGCTTCTGCAACAGTTCCCCATACGTCTTCATCTTGCGCACCATCGAATACTGGTGTTGCGATGTAAATACCTAATTCACGAGCAGCCATACCTAAGTGTAACTCTAACACTTGTCCGATGTTCATACGTGAAGGTACCCCTAATGGGTTTAACATGATGTCAACTGGTGTTCCATCTGGTAAGAATGGCATATCTTCTTCCGGCATAATACGGGAAACAACCCCTTTATTACCGTGACGTCCGGCCATCTTATCCCCTTCATTGATTTTACGTTTTTGTACAATATATACACGAACTAATTTGTTTACACCAGGTGCTAATTCATCACCTGCTGCACGTGTGAACACACGTACATCGCGGACAATACCGCCACCGCCGTGAGGTACACGTAGAGACGTGTCACGAACTTCACGAGCTTTTTCACCGAAGATTGCGTGTAATAAACGTTCTTCTGGTGATTGTTCTGTTAACCCTTTAGGAGTTACTTTACCGACTAAGATGTCACCATCTTTAACTTCGGCACCGATACGGATAATTCCGTCAGCGTCAAGGTTCTTCAATGCGTCTTCCCCAACGTTTGGAATTTCACGAGTAATTTCTTCAGGTCCAAGTTTTGTATCACGAGCTTCTGAATCGTAGTCGTCGATGTGAATTGATGTATACACATCATCTTTCACTAAACGTTCACTCATGATAACCGCATCCTCGTAGTTGTAACCTTCCCAAGTCATGAACGCTACTAGAACGTTTTGTCCTAATGCTAATTCACCTTTTTCCATAGAAGGTCCGTCTGCTAGGATTTCGCCTTTAACTACTTTATCCCCTTGTGCCACGATTGGACGTTGGTTGTAACACATACCCGCGTTTGATCCGTGGAACTTAGTGATTTGGTAAGTATCTAATGAGCCATCAGCAGTACGTACACGTACTTCTTTAGCATCAACGAATTCGACAACACCATCACGTTTACATAACAAGGCAACCCCTGAGTCATGCGCAGATACGTATTCCATACCTGTACCGATGAATGGTGCTTTTGGATTTAACAATGGAACAGCTTGACGTTGCATGTTCGCACCCATCAACGCACGGTTTGAGTCGTCGTTTTCTAAGAATGGGATACATGCTGTCGCAACTGCAACTACTTGTTTTGGAGAAACGTCCATGTAGTCCACGCGGTCTACTGGCACTTCTAAGTTTTGAGATACGTAACGCGCCATAACAACATCGTTCACGAAGCTTCCGTCTTCATTTAATGGAGAGTTTGCTTGCGCTACTACGAAGCTATCTTCTTCGTCGGCTGTTAAGTAGTCGATCTTATCTGTAACTTTATGAGTGTTCCAGTCTACACGACGGTATGGAGTTTCGATGAAACCATATTTGTTGATCTTCGCATATGTTGATAAGCTGTTGATCAACCCGATGTTTGGTCCCTCAGGAGTTTCGATAGGACACATACGACCATAGTGAGAATAGTGAACGTCACGAACTTCATATCCGGCACGGTCACGAGTCAAACCACCAGGTCCTAACGCTGATAGACGGCGTTTGTGTGTTAACTCTCCTAATGGGTTTGTTTGGTCCATGAATTGTGATAATTGAGAAGATCCGAAGAACTCTTTAATTGCCGCAACAACTGGACGAATATTGACTAATTGTTGAGGTGTCACTGTCGCAGTGTCTTGGATAGACATACGTTCGCGAACCACACGTTCCATACGAGATAAACCGATACGGAATTGGTTTTGTAATAATTCCCCTACTGAACGGATACGACGGTTTCCTAAGTGGTCGATGTCGTCTGTTGTACCGATTCCTTCGTAAAGATTTAAAGAAGTAGCTGATTGTTGCGATAATGTCGCTTGCAGTAACGTGTTTCACGTCTTCAGCAACGTTTCCGTTACCAATGATTTTAATCACGCGTTCTGGGTCAGCTGGTGAATAAACTTCTACTGTTTGAATTGTTACAGGGTCTTTAATCACACCGTCTTCTGATGGATGTAATGTAAATAAGTTTGCACCTTTTTCAAGTACTTCTACTACTTTTTCCATTACGTCGCGTTCAAGAACAGTTCCTTTTTCAACAACGATTTCGCCTGTTTCAGGATCTACTAAGTTCTCAGCGATTGTTTGGTGTAATAAACGAGTTTTAAGGTTTAATTTTTTGTTGACTTTATAACGTCCAACTGCTGCTAAGTCATAGCGGCGTGGGTCGAAGAAACGAGCTGTTAATAAGTTACGTGAACTTTCAGCTGTTTTTGGTTCACCAGGACGTAGACGGTCATAAATATCTTTTAATGCTTCTTCTGTACGAGATTCATCCATACGTTTATGAACATCTTTATCTAATGTTAAACGTAATGTTTCGCTATCTCCGAAGATTTCTTGGATAAGGTCATCTGAACCGAAACCTAACGCACGAACTAATACCGTTAATGGGATTTTACGAGTACGGTCGATACGTACATAAGAAATGTCTTTTGAGTCTGTTTCGTACTCTAACCATGCACCACGGTTTGGAATTAATGTTGAACCATATAATTGTTTACCGTTTTTGTCAGGTCTGTCATGGAAATAAGCACCAGGAGAACGAACTAATTGAGATACAATTACACGTTCTGCACCATTAATGATAAATGTACCCATTTCAGTCATTAATGGGAAGTCACCAAAGAATACTTCTTGGTCTTTTACTTCGCCAGTTTCTTTGTTCACTAAACGCATTTTCACGTAAATTGGAGCCGCGTAATTTGCGTCGTGATTTCTAGCTTCTTGTATGTTATATTTTGGAGCATGTAATTCGTAATCTAAGAATTCCAATGACAAGTTACCAGTATGGTCTTCAATTGGAGAAATATCCTTGAACATTTCGCGGATACCTTCATCTAGGAACCATTGGTAAGAATCTGTTTGGATTTCAATCAGATTAGGTAATTCTAATACTTCACTGATTCGTGCATAACTTCTACGCACACGGTGTCTACCGTATTTCACATCATGATGTGCCAACTCTTCCACCCCTATAAATTAGTATTGATAAATGTTACATTTTAATGACATTTATTAAAAGTTCGTAACAAATGAAGATTTCGGTCGATTTTTTTAAACAAAAAAACCCAAAAGAATTGTTTGCTGTCATTTGTGAAAAATGCAAATTCTTTTGTTTTAAGCCTTTATTTGTAAGGAATTGGACAATATTTCAACCCTCACACCGATTAAAATCCACACTTATTGCGTTATATTATTATACACAAAATCCCAAGTGCCGTCAAGGTCGACAACACTTGGGAAATTTAGATTTTATCTGGTTTTTCGAGGTTAATATGTGCCCTCTTCTACGGATTGATTCTTCACGATTTTCACAATCCGACTTGTTCCAAGACGACTTGCTCCTAATTCGATGAATTTTTCGGCATCTTCAATGCTAGAAATTCCGCCTGCAGCCTTCACAAGAACACCTTCGCCAACGTGTTTCTTCATTAATGCTACGTGCTCAAATGTTGCACCTGCAGTTGAGAAACCTGTTGAAGTCTTGATGAATTCCGCACCTGCTTTTGTCACAACTTCGCACATTTTGATGATTTCTTCTTCTGTAAGAAGCGCTGTTTCGATAATGACTTTAAGATATGTCCGTTACATGCTTCATGGATTTGACGAATCTCATCTTCCACTACATCGAAGCGTCCATCTTTCACATCACCGATATTAATGACCATATCGATTTCGCTGGCACCATTTTGAATAGCATCCTTTGTTTCGAAAACTTTTGTTGCTGTGGTGCTGTAGCCATTTGGGAATCCAATAACGGTACAGATGGCTAATTTACCATCCACGTATTCGCTGGCACGTTTGACAAAAGAAGCTGGGATACATGCTGATGCTGTTTCGTATTTCATCGCATCATCCAAAATCTCTTTAATTTCACTCCAAGTAGATGCTGGTAATAATAAAGTATGGTCTACTGTTTTTAAAATCTCTTTGATTTCCATAAAATCCCTCTTTCTTATTTTGCTCGGTCTTCCTTAATTAAGTTACGAAGTGCTTCTACTGCTACTTTAATCGCTGCTTCTGTATCGTGAACGATTGGATTTGATAAACCAGCTGCTTCACGTTCTTGATTTCCTACTACTAGGAAAGTAGATCCAACGCGAACTCCTAAATGGCTAGCCACAACGAATAACGCTGCTGATTCCATTTCAGAAGCCTTCACGCCAAGGCGTTTCCAAGCTTCCCATTTGTTTGTAAGTCATAGCTTACTGGCATTACTTGTGGTTCATGTTGTCCATAGAATGAATCTTTACATTGAACAACCCCTGCATGTGTTGTGTAACCTAATCCTTTACCAGCATTAATCAAAGCTGTTACCACATCGTAGTTTGCAATCGCTGGGAATTCGATTGGAGCGTACTCACGTGTTGTTCCTTCTGTACGAATCGCACCTGTCGCAATCACGATATCGCCACCTTTAACGTCGATATCAATTCCGCCACATGTTCCAACACGGACAAAAGTATCTGCCCCACTGCGTACTAATTCTTCAAGCGCGATGGCAGCAGATGGGCCACCAATCCCTGTTGATGTTACACTGACTTTTTCTCCATCTAAGTAACCTGTGTAAGTCACGTACTCACGGTTATCTGCAATTAGTTTTGCATCTTCAAAATGTTCTGCGATTTTTGCGCAACGTTTTGGGTCCCCTGGCAAAATCACATAACGGCCTACATCGCCTTTACGTGTGTGGATATGATATTGTAATCCTTCTTCTGAATATTTCATGTAAAACTTCCTTTCCTTGCACAATACGTGCTCTGATATTGCCCTAGCAAACTAGGAAGGGGCCATGGTTTTTCCACAGCCCCAGATAGGAGGATGATGACAAATCTTCATCAAATAATTATGCCTATAAATGCCTTGTGCAAGTATAGTTGAAAGGATTAAATAATTGGATATACAGTTACCATAATTATCTCTATTTGCCTATTCATCCCTCTACACTCAGTAATATTTTACCAAAATCACCCTTGTTTTGCAAACGGTTCATTTTTGATTTTGGATACCCTAGCCTTATTTTTTTATCGGCCAAAAGCTCATCTAATAGCTCCCAGAGGCACGCCTCCATCTGGCTTTGGGGATTTGGAACAGGACGCATCAGTGGTCGCCATACTTCTTCTACTCTCCTTACAAAGTCCATCATTTCAACGTCTCCCTTAAAGGCCATTTGTTCTAGCAAAATCCATGCATGCCCCTTCCAGACAAGGTTTGGCACCTTAAACGTCTCTGTATAAATCGGAAAGGTCAAGAAGCGGCTCGGCAAGTCTTCAAGCGTTTGACGACAACGATATAACTTCACCAGGAATGACCTTGTCAGCGGTGACGCTAATTTCTTAAAGAGCATCGTGTCCCTTGGCGTCCATTCTACTTTTCCGTCTGGCTTCAAGTGGGCTTTTACTGGAACGGAATCCTCGACCATCTTTCTCCACTTTTTCCATGAAAACTGTAAAAGCGGCACGCGTACGACTTGAAATGTCATCTGCTGCGAGCGAGGCTTCACCTTGATTTGCGTATGAAAAATCATCTCTTCATTCACAAAGAAAATAAGAAAATTACCGAGTTGTGGATGATACTTCATTAAGTAACTAAAGGTGTCCGTCAATTTATGTTGAGTCTCATAATTCTCCCCTAATATCCAATCGACAGACATGCCAGCTTCTCCTAAGTGTCTCGTCCGTTCCACTATTTCTTCTGTAGGAATCACACTGCATTGATATTCGATACACCACGCACGCTCTCCTTCTGTCACGACAATATCTGGAATTTGTTCAATAGACGACACATACGGCTCGAGTTCTGCATGAAAGCCATGACTTTTCAAACTCTCTAGCAATAGATGCTTTCCTTCTTGATGAGCGATTGTTTCTTCCTGCCTATGTTTCTTTGGGATGTGCGAAAAAAACACCACTCCATTTCTGGAAACCTTCTTGGTCACTTCTTCCCCACATTCCGGGCAAAAATAAACTTCATCTTCTTTAATTTGTGTGGCATGAATCAATTCTCCTGTTTCGTTCTAACGATATTCATATCTATCACCTCAACCAAAGATACGAAAAAACCTCTCTAATAGACTTAGAGAGGTTTCATTCATTAGATTAAGTTTGCGTCTTTGAGAAGTTCTTCAATCATCGTACCTTTGATTTTCTTCGAAGCACGTTTTTCAAATAATTTCACTAAGAACGGAACTTTCACATCGGCTAATTTCTTACCATCCATCAAGCGGTTTGTTGATTTTGTAAGAACGCGTAAATCGTAAGCTGAAGCGAACACTTCTGGCACACCACGATCGACATCAAGCAATGTATATACAGCTTCCATCGCTGTACGAACAGAATATTCTGTTGTGAACACTGTATCGCGAGGAGTTTCAGCGAAGTTACCAATGAAGGCAATATTTTTAGAGCCATTTGGAACAACGAGTGGACGGTCGCCATCTTTACGAGCCATGAAGTAGCTTGTGATATAAGGCATATAGCAAGGCACTGTGTTGCATCCTTCGCTAGCAAATTCATGAATCAATTCTTCTGGAACACCCATGTGGTATAACCATTCTTCGGCAATTTCAATTCCTGTACATTCTTCGATTGGTTTTTCCACATAGTTTCCTTTGATTCCTGAATATAATCCGTAAATCCATACGACTAATTCATCTTTACTTTGTGCTTTAAAGTGTGGTTGACGGTTTAATGTATAGCTCATCATCCAATTTGAGTCGCGAACTGTTACGATTCCTCCTGTTACCACTTTTCCAGCATAAGGATCACGTTTTGAGATTTTTTGAATGTATTCAGCGATACGTTTGTCTTTTACAGTTGTTGTAGCTGAAACGAACCAGCTTTGGTCTGGCAAGTTTTTACAGAATACTTCTGGATGTCCGAAGCGTTCATCTTGTTTGGCTAAGTTTTTCCATAGGCTCCATGAACCACCTAATTCTTTTGAAATTGGAGCTGGAGTATTGTTATCCCCGTATGTTGTTGCAGCAGTAATACTACCGTTTGTCACGAATACTAAGTCGTTTTCTGTAAGATTGCGTGTTTCTAAAACGCCACCTACTTCTAACACAAGTTCTTTGGCAATCATGTCACTTCCAACATGTTCAACAATCACATTTTTAACGACTGTATCATACTCGAATTGAACATTATGTTTTTTCAAGTAGTTCACGAGTGGTAAAACGAGTGATTCATATTGGTTGTATTTCGTAAATTTCAAAGCAGATAAGTCAGGTAGACCATCGATATGGTGAATGAAACGTAAGATGTAACGACGCATTTCAATCGCTGAATGCCATTTTTCAAAAGCAAACATACTAGCCCAGTAAGTCCAGAAGTTTGATTCGAAGAACTCTTCACTGAATACATCGGTAATTTTTAGCCCTTGTAATTCAGATTCAGATGTCATATATAATTTCACCATTTCTTCGCTTGATTTATCGCTTAAAGTGAATTGGCCATCATCCGAAATGCGTTGTCCTTTGTTTTCAATCACACGACATTTTGAGAAGTTAGGGTCTTCTTTGTTAAGCCAGTAGAACTCATCTAATACAGAGGCATCTTCGACTTCTAGAGAAGGGATGGATCTGAATAAATCCCATAAACATTCGAAGTGGTCTTCCATTTCACGTCCCCCACGAATAATGAATCCGCGTGTTGGGTTTAAGATTCCGTCTAAGCTTCCTCCTGCAAGTGGAAGTTCTTCTAAAATATGATTGTTTTCTCCTTTCATTTGGCCATCTCTAATTAAGAAAGCAGCGGCTGATAAGGATGCAAGTCCTGAACCAACTAAGTAAGCTGATTTTTGATCAACGCCTTGTGGTTTTTTAGGGCGAGCAAATGCTTCGTAATTTCCATTTGAATGATACATAGTAATTCCTCCTATTTCCTGAAAATCAGGTTTTGTTCTTTACATGCATTACTCTACTCCCGTTTCACCAAAAGCACCATAGACAAAAAAATCCCAATGTCTAAACTTTGGACACTGGGATGGAATTGTAAAGTTTTTTACTGAGAAATTCGAGCTACAATCGTTCCAATCATGACTTGTTCGATTTTTTCAACGAGTTCTTTGGCCGTACCAGGCATTTGACGACTAATCCAATCAAGGCCTACACCAACGAGCGCATACGTATAAAACTCAATCGAGAATTGTACCTGCTCTGCTTCTTCGCCACTGACATTAATTTCATTAAAAATCAAATCTGTCAAGAACCGTTCCACTTCCCGTTGCAAGAGTCGCTCGACATTTTCTTTGCTAACAGAACGATACGTGTTAAGGACAAAGTTGCGATTGTCATCCATATATTGGAATAGTGCCTCCAGGGCGTCTTGCCAATTTTCATAAGAAATATTCTCACCTAGCGTGATATGCGCCTCATTTAAATAAATCCATTCGACCAATTCATAAATATCATGGAAATGATTATAAAACGTTTGCCGACTAATGCCGCACTTCTTCGTTAAATCTTGTACAGTAATCTTCGTCAACGGCTTTTCATTCATTAGTTCTTTAAGCGTGTTGGCTAACATCTTTTTCACAACAAGTGTCATTTGTATCCCTCTGTTTCATGAAGAAAAAGAGCGGGTTCCCCCACTCTTTATTTCTCTAAATTCTTTTCTTGTACGATATCCCATGAGAACCCTAAGGCACCTTCACCAAGGTGAGTTCCTACTACAGGTCCAAAATACGATAATGAAGTACGTAATTTAGGATATTGTTCTTGCATTTTTTGTCTCCAAGCTTCACCAGCTTCTGGAGCATTTGCATGGATGATGACTAATTCATAGCCGTCACCATCTGTTGTCCCTGTTTCGTCAGCAAATACTTGTTCAATTCGTTTCATCGCTTTTTGTTGTGTACGAATCTTTTCGAAAGGAACGATTTTCTTATCAACGAATGTCAAGATTGGCTTAATTTTCAACATAGAACCGACTAAAGCTGCCCCTGCTGATAAACGTCCACCACGTTGCAAGTTACTTAAATCATCAACGATAAAGTAAGCTGTCGTACGATCTACAAGACGTTGAACTGTTTCAACGATTTCTTCTGGTGAATATTCTCCAGATTTTGCCATGATAGCGGCTAGTTTTACTGCACGCGCTTGTGGTGCACAACTAATCTCTGAATCGATTGGATAAATGGCTATTTCGTCTTTCATATCTTCGGCAACAGCCACACATGTTTGGTAAGTTCCACTAATTCCACTAGAAATAGTAATAGGAATAATAGCGTCATAATCTTTTGCAAGTTCGTGGAATAATTCGTATGTTTCCCCTACAGCTGGTTGTGTACTTGTTGGAAAGACTGGAGAACTTTTTACTTCGCATAAAATTCTTCAGCAGAAATATCAATCTCTTCACGATAAGTTTCTTGTCCGAAAATAACAGACATCGGCAATACGTAAACACCGTACTCAGCAAGTTCTTCCTTCGTTAAGTAAGCAGTGCTATCTGTAACTACAGCAATTTTCATCCATTCAACTCCTTTCAGTTTGAAAATTTAGATTGTTTAAGTCATAAAAACTATAAACTTTCACCTTTCAAGTATAACAAAAAAGCATTTAACACGCAATGAATGGAAAGATTTCTTTAAGAGACTTAACATTACTTGCTCATCCTTCAAATTACAGTATAATAGAAGACAGAATTATTTATTGGAGGTACTATGGAACAAAGATCAACTCAACATCAATTAGATAAACAAAAGAAAAATGACTGGTTCTTACGATTCATTAAAGGAATGTTCATCGGGTCAGGATTTATCCTACCAGGTGTCAGCGGTGGTGCACTAGCTGCTATCTTTGGACTTTATGAACGCATGATTGCTTTCCTAGCAAACGTCACAAAAGACTTCAAGAAGAACGTATTATTCTTCTTACCAGTCGGAATCGGTGCTCTTGCAGGCATCGTAGTTCTATCATTCGGCGTAAGTTACTTACTTGGAAACTTTGAAACAATCATCCTTTGGTTCTTCATCGGATGTATCGTCGGAACAATCCCTGCTCTTTGGAAAGAAGCTGGAAAAGAAGGTCGCTCAACACGCGATATTATCATTCTACTCGCTTCATTTATTGGCGGATGCGTACTTCTTTATTTAGGTGAAAATGCAATCGGCGGTAGCGTGGGAAGCAAACTTCTTCACTTGGATGATTGCTGGTGGATTAATCGCTTTAGGAATTATCGTTCCTGGACTTAGCCCATCAAACTTCATCGTATATATGGGAATGTACAAACAAATGTCAGATGGTTTCAAAACATTAGACATGAGCGTGATTCTTCCAATCGCATTAGGGGGACTAGTAACATTAGCCCTCTTCTCAAAACTTGTACACCACATTTTCAAGAAAGCTTACCCACAATTATTCCACTTCATTTTCGGAATCGTGCTTGCTTCAACTGTAATGATCATCCCAACAAACTACGCTGGATTTGACATCGTTCAATACCTTGCTTGCGTTGTGATGTTAGGATTCGGTACATGGCTTGGCGCATTCATGGCAAAACTTGAAGACACATATAAATAACATTTCAAACAGCTTTGCGTCTCGCAAGGCTGTTTTTTTATGCCTAATATTAACATATTTGTTAATTTCCACTCTTACTCCATGATGTAACATTTTTGTTACGTAACAAAAATGTTACATCTGCTCTCCTCATAAAACGCACACACTCTATTTCTTCTCCCTTGCCGTTAGCCTCGAATAGAACTTTCAAACTCTCTCCTCGAGTAGAGTTTTATGCCAAGAAGGCGATTATGGTAATGCACGAAAACACTAAAAGAGAATTCGCTTATCAGACATTTATTGAAACCATAGCGGGGAATCATATCGAATGCGAATTAAAAGCCGTTATGGATTTATCCATTACGGCTTGTTTGAGGCTTCGAAGGAGAAAGACTCCAAGGCTTTCTCCGGTATCCCGCTATTTTGTTTCAATAAACAATGGCTGATAAAAAGAATTCTCTTTTTCAAACTTCTCCTGTTTATACCATAATCGCCGCCCTTGGCGGAACTATTTGAACGCACAAAAAAAACTCTCTCGAAGTGAGAGAGTTTGTAAAGTTCTTATTTGAGACCGTATTTTTTTGTTGAAACGATCACACGTCCGTCTGCTTGAGTGAATTTTTGACGACCTGTGTAGAATGGGTGAGAATCAGAAGTGATTTCCACACGTAGTAATGGGTATTCGTTTCCGTCTTCCCATACAACTGTTTCACTTGAAGTCTTTGTTGAACCTGATAAGAATTTGAATCCTGTAGTTGTATCCATGAAAACTACTGGACGATATTCTGGGTGAATTCCTTGTTTCATTTCTATTCCTCCTGCCCTGAATTATTTGCTAATCCAGAGTTATTTATTTTTTCGCATGCATAATGCAACACGAATATAATAACATGCTCAAATTGAATTTGCAATAGTTTTATTCATCCCCTAATTCAAGTCCGGGAATTGCGTTTAAATCCATATTTGCAAAAGTCTTTTTGCATGTATTTTTGTATAGGCTGCAGCACCAATCATCGCCGCATTATCCCCGCAAAGAGACAATGGTGGGATGGAAAATGTGACTGCTGGGTAGTGCTCTTCCATCATCTGCGTCATCGCTGTACGAAGACCCTTATTAGCTGCCACTCCTCCTGCTAACACGAATTGTTTTTACAGGATAGGCTTCCAGAGCACGTCTTGTTTTTTTCGACAAGTACTTCTACGACACTGGCTTGGAAACTTGCGGCTAAATCTTCAGGGACAATCTCTTCGCCTTTTTTTGTTTGGCGTTATGCACACGATTGATGACCGCCGATTTCAATCCACTAAAACTAAAATCGAAGTGGTCTTCATGAATCATCGCACGTGGGAAGTCATAAGTGTCCGTTCCTAGATGAGCTAATTCATCCATCTTCTTTCCACCAGGATATGGCAAGTTCAGAATACGACCAATCTTATCGTACGCTTCCCCTGCAGCATCATCTCTTGTTTCTCCGATAATTTGGAACTGGCCATCTTCTGGCATATACACAAGTTCTGTATGTCCACCACTTACGACAAGCGCCATTAGCGGAAATTGCAAAGGTTCCACGAGTTGGTTGGCGTAAATGTGTCCTGCCATGTGGTTCACTGCAATGAGCGGTTTTCCACTTGCTAGAGCCAAAGCCTTCGCTGCGGAAATCCCAATGAGAAGGGCTCCTACAAGTCCTGGACCATACGTCACCGCGATGGCATCCATATCATCCAACGTCTTTCCAGCTTTTGCAAGAGCTTCGTCAATGACTTGTGTAATTTGTTCGACGTGATGGCGGCTAGCAATCTCTGGCACAACCCCGCCAAAACGCATATGACTTTTAATTTGAGAGGCTACAATATTTGAAAGGATGGTGTTCCCGTTTTGAATCACGGCTGCACTTGTCTCATCACAACTACTTTCGATTGCTAGAATCAATGTTTCTTTCATATTGCTCCTCCTATCTTTGTTCAATTTCTAAGCGATATTCAATCGCATCTTCAACTGGGTCACTGTAATAATCACTTCTCGTATGGAAGGCTTCGAATCCAAGAATTTCATATAAATATTGAGCACGCTTGTTGCTTTCACGTACTTCTAGGAAAACAACTTTCACGTCTTTTTGTTTCAAATCGTATAAGGCCATTTGCCATAAACGTTGCGCGAGACCTTTCCCTTGATAGTCTTTCGCAATCACGATATTCGTAATTGTTGCCTCGTCCAATACGCTTTGGACTCCAAGGAATCCGACTAGTTGGCGTTGCATCCATACTCCGTAATACGTGTTTGTTGGATTTTCTAAATCGGCAAGGAAACTCTCAGCACTCCAATTATTTGGATGCTCGTAGTTTTCTTGCACTAATGCGACTAACGCCTCTGCCATCGCTAAATCAGCTGGATGTAATCTTGTAAATGAATACTCTGATGAATGGAATGAAGACGGCGTTTTTGGCGGTAATGCATAGAGCATTTCCACGGCATCTTCATTTTCAGGGGTGTAGTAATTTTCCTTTGTACCAACAACCTCGTATCCATTTTTACGATAGAGCTTAATAGCTTTTGTATTCGACACGCGGGCTTCGAGCGTAATTTCTTTCTTGTCGAGCGCGCGGGCGATTTTTTCTAATGCTTTCAATAATAAAGTTGCGACATTCAAGAAGCGATAATCGTGTAGTACAGCAACATTCGTGATATGTAAATCAGTTCCCTCTGTCGTTCTCGCTCCGATGAAACCGACGATTTCCTCTTCCACTTCCAGCAGAATATAAATGGCAGCTGGATTATGTGCGACGTCTTTTTCAAGAACATCCTTTGCCCATGGAGACTCTCCGTCATAGGCCGCTTTTTCCACTTCAAAAATGCGAGTGGCATCTTCTGGAAGACCGATTCTGATTTTGGCCTGCGCACCGTTTCCAAGAATCACTCTTTTTTCAAAGTTCTCAAACTGGTCGCGAATCGGATCCATCTGTTTCGTTTCTTCTAAAAACAGCGCTTTGATTTTTTCAAACCACTGCATGAAGCGTTCTTTAAACTCGTTCCACATACACTGACCCCTTTTCTAAAGGATGCTCAGCTTGCCAATTTTCTTCTGCTTCTGCCAGTTTCAAGTACATTGGGACGAAGACGTCCGCGTCAACAGCTTCCTTATTTCTTCCTAATTCGATAAGCGATGTTGCGTGAGGGATAGCGTCAGGCCCTTCAAGCCACTTCGCCTCACTCGCTCCTTTTTCTACGATTGCTTCTTTTGTAATCGACTGTAATTGTCCTACAAAAGTCACTCCCGCTGCATGTTCCGGCAACACTTTCAAGAAATCATCCCATGAAATATGTTGTTCTGCAATCACCTTTTCAAAGCCTTCATCAGTCTTTTGATAACCTACTGCGAAAATATTTCCGCGTCTAGCATCAAAAAACGGCACAACGACTTCTCCCATTTCCACTTTAGAAGCAAGGGTCGGTAAAAAGACGTCGAGACTGGAGACGCCCACAAGTGGAATCCCCAGACTCTTCGCAAGTGTTTTTGCAACGGTAACGCCAATTCTAAGTCCCGTATAAGAACCAGGGCCTTCAGCAACAACGACCTTTGTTAAGTCTTTTGCCGTAATGCCGGCTTCTTTAAAAACGGCTTCGATGGTTGGCATGAGGAGAACACTATGTTGCAACGTGTTCTCAATCGTTTGTTCAATAATGGTACCGTCTGTCAGTTCTACAGCGACCGATAATGTCTTATTCGATGTATCTAGTGCGAGGATTGTCATACGGCACTTCCTTTCTAACTATTTCGTAAATTCATGCATGAAGGCGCTGAATGCTTCTTGGCCTCCTTTTGTTTGTTTAAAGACGCCTGCATATTCTAACACGCGGCAGAATTTTGCGCTAACCGCTTTTTGTAAAAATGCGTCTACAGTTTCTTTTGTTGGTGCTTGTGCTTTTAATTCTTTCGCCCATTCTTGGTGAATGTCTGCAACAACTTCAAGACTTCCTTCTCCAACGAGATAGTCTCTTACTTCGCGAAGTTCACGTTCCAGACGCGGTGGTAAAATCGCAAGCCCCATTACTTCAATTAAACCAATATTTTCTTTTTTAATATGTTGTACATCCGCATGTGGGTGGAAAATTCCATCAGGGAACTCCTCTGTTGTACGGTTGTTACGTAATACTAAATCAAACTCATACGCATCTCCTTGACGACGCACGATTGGTGTAATCGCATTATGCGGTTCCCCGTTTGATTCACGTAAGATTTCAAGGTCTTTGTTTTCGTAGTTTTCCCATGCTTTTAGAATATCAACCGCCACTTCAAATACTTCTTCACGGTTATTCCCACGAAGACGAAGCGCAGAAAGCGGCCAGTAAAGACGTTCAATCTCAACAGTGTCAAACTTCTTAGAAATCCCAGTTTCCAAGACTTTAGCACGGTTCATCGGGAATACGTAACGTCCCCCTTGATAGTGGTTATGGCTTAAAATCGATCCTCCAACAATTGGAAGTCCTGCGTTTGACCCTACAAAATAATGCGGGAATTGTGTCACGATTTCAAGGAGTCGGCTAAACGCTCCCTCGTCCACTTTCATTGGTTCTAAGTTTTCAGACAAGAAGATGGCATGCTCAGAATAATAAGCATATGGAGAATAGTGATACCCCCAAGACTCTCCATCAAGTTCCATTCCGACAATACGGTGGTTCGCACGACCTGGCCAGTTGATACGACCATGGTAGCCCACGTTTTCAAAGCAAAGACGGTTGGCAGGATAATTGAAATCCTTCGACTGCGCTGCTTTGATGATTTCTTCTTTTGTTTTTTCTGGTTTTGATAAGTTAATCGTGATTTCTAAATCGCCATACTCTGTTTCTCCATTAAAGGAAATATTTTTAGCGATATCCTTCACCTTGATTAAGTTTAAATCGAGCGCGATCTTATAAAACGTATCGGTCGCTACTTTAGGACCTTCTTCGTATTTATCCCAGAATAGACGGTTCAATTCAGAAGGTTTTGGAATTACAAGGTTCATTAACTCTTGCTCCAACCAGTCGCGTTCTTCAGAGTCGTTTTCAATCTTCCCACTTTCAACGGCAGCTTCCACTAAGTTTGCCATCGCATCTAATAAAGAAGGTTGCTCCACCTCTTTCGAACTTTCAAAAGATTCTTCTCCCACTAAATAAAGCACGCGATTTAATAAATAGTAACGATCTTCTTTTGAAACATACCCTGAAGCAATCGCACTATCTACAAATTCTTGAATGGCCTTATTGATTTTCATAATCTTGTCCTCCTACCAACTAGTTCCTAATCGATTAATATGCACGAGCAATCCAAACCGTATGAGTGGCTGGTTTACCAGTTACGATACATTTTTCTTTTTTCACTGGAGCATTAAATGGAATGTTACGAGTTGTGAAGCCTGTTTCTTCTTTGATTTTCGCTTCACTTTCTTCTGTTCCATCCCAACCAACTAATACCCAACCAGGTACTTCGCCAGCTTCACGTTTAGCTTCAATATGAGCTTTCAACTCATCTAAAGTATCAATATTTGTATATTCGTTAGAAGCACGCATCGCACGAGCTGTTTCTAACAGACGGCCTTGCATTGTATCTAATTCTGCTAAGATTCTATCTACTAATCCATCGAATCCAACTGCTACTTTTTCATCTAAATCACGCATTTTTGTCATCACTTGATTGTTTTCTAAGTCGCGAGGTCCGCATTCGATACGCATTGGAACGCCACGTAATTCCCACTCATTGAATTTGAATCCTGGTGAGTTATCAGTGTCATCGATTTTCACGCGTAATCCAGCAGCTTTCAATTCTTTTTGAAGCTCTTCTAATTTTTCTAAGATAGCTGGATTTTTCTTCCATGGTCCAACTGGAATTAAGACTACTTGTGTTGGAGCTACTTTTGGAGGTAATACTAATCCTTGTTCGTCACCGTGAGTCATGATTAATGAACCGATTAAACGAGTCGATACTCCCCATGAAGTTGTATGCGCATGTACGTGTTCGTTTTCTTTTGTTAAATATTTGATGTCGAACGCTTCAGCGAATTTTGTTCCCATGTAGTGAGAAGTTCCCGCTTGAACGGCTTTACCGTCTTTCATCATCGCTTCGATTGAGTAAGTATCTACCGCGCCTGCGAAACGTTCTGAAGGAGTTTTTTGCCCTTCATAAACTGGCACTGCTAATACGCCTTCTACAACTTCTTTGTAGATATCTAACATTCTCATTGTACGGCGACGTGCATCTTCTTCATCTGCGTGCGCTGTATGTCCTTCTTGCCATAAGAACTCTGAAGTACGTAAGAATGGTAAAGTTTTCTTTTCCCAACGGAATACGTTTGCCCATTGGTTGATTTCATATGGAAGATCACGGTATGAATTGATCCAGTTTGAAAAAGCTGTTCCAATCATTGTTTCACTTGTTGGGCGAAGCGCTAAACGTTCTTCTAATTTTTCACCAGCTGCTTCTGTCACCCATGGTAATTCAGGAGCGAACCCTTCAATATGGTCTGCTTCTTTTGTGAAGAAGCTTTCTGGAATTAACATTGGGAAGTACGCATTACGAATGCCTTCTTCTTTGAAACGACGGTTGAATTCCTCTTGAATATGTTCCCAGATTTCATATCCGTCTGGTTTAAAAATCATACATCCACGTACTGGTGAATAATCCATTAAATCTGCTTTTTGAATGGTTTGAATATACCATTTAGAGAAATCTTCTCTTTGTAAGTTTGTTTTTTCTGCCATCTGCTTGACTCCTTTTTCGTTTTTTGTGAAATAAAAAAAGCCACTCCCCTAAAAAGGACGAATGACTCGCGGTACCACCTTAATTACACTTACGTTGTAAATGTCTCTTTAACATTGATAACGATGATTTCACCGGATTATTTTCATAATCACCTATTTGGTAGGTTCAGTTAAAGAGCGGGGGTTCTTTCTCAGCAATCAGAACTTTCTGTACCCATCATTTCACTTACTTTTCCATGTCCTATCGTACTCTAAACAAGGGTGGAAAGCAAGTGTTTTCTTGCTGTAAACTAGTCGTATTTTGCTGTCTTTTTAAGAAACTCCGTTAAGTTCGTTGTATGGTTATATTTAATCGCAGCACTAAGGTCTTTTTCCAAGATGACTTTTTCTAAATCAATGCCGTTTACTGCAGCAATTGCAACCGTATAATGGATGACATCTGCTAGTTCTTTTCCAAGTTCAGCATGTACTTTTTCTGTAGCTCCTTCTTTTCGGCCATCGCGAATACTAATTTGCTCTGCCACTTCTCCAATTTCTTCGACTAATTTAATAAAGAGCCCTTGGTCGGCTTTTCGGTTTTTATAAACATCTGCTAAATACTCTTCATATAGTCTTACGGTTAATCCTGATATCTAATCACACTCCAATAAAATAAGCAATAGACAAAAAGCCTATTGCTATTTTACATAATTTAATATGGAAGATAAAGAAACTATCGCTTATCTATCGTCTTTGCTGCTTTATCCCCAACAATTTGGATAATAAATACCAAAATAAGGATGGCTACTGTAGCGACAAAGATGATATCCACTTTGTTTCGTGTATAACCAATGAGGTACGCTAAGTTTCCTAACCCACCCGCACCGATAACACCAGCTACTGCAGTAGAACCGATTAACGCAATGGCAGTAACCGTAATTCCTGATACAAGTGCTGGAAGTGATTCTGGAATCAGCACTTTTGTAATAATTTGACGAGTGTTTGCCCCCATCGATTCTGCCGCCTCGATGACCCCTGATGGGATTTCATTTAACGCGATATCCACCAGACGCGCGTAAAATGGTGCAGCGCTGATGATCAATGTTGGAATTGCCCCTTTAGGCCCTACAATCGTTGACATGATAGCTTTTGTAAAAGGCATCAATAATGTTAGTAAAATGATAAATGGGATTGCACGGAAAATATTAATGATTCCACCTAAAATCAGATGAATCCATTTATTTTCAAGACTGCGCCCCTTTCCTGTTAAGAAAAGAAGAAGTCCTAAAATTAATCCAATGACAAATACATAGAACGTTGGAATGAAGGTCATATAGAGAGTTTCATTGATGGCTTTAATGACATCAGGCCATACAACATTCTCGAACGAAAACATTTCTCTGAAAAGTTCATCTAGGCTTGCTGATGCTAAAAAAAGATTAAACATGCTCTAACACCTCCACGATAATTTCTGCTTGTTTGAGATATTCGATGACTTCTTCTGCTTTTGAAGATTCTTCCTCAATCAAAATAATCATGCTTCCTAATATCCCTTTTTGCGTAATATTTACCTTCGCCTGTAAAATCGATACCGTTGCATCGAGTTTACGAATCGCTTCAGATAATACCGCATCTCCTGTACGGTCTCCTAAATACTGAATACGAACCGCTACCCCTGGGCGAAGGGACGTTGATAGGTGATGGAATACTTCATCGATTTCATCATCCACACGTTCTTCTCCCACGAATTGTTTTGTAATGGGTTGTTGTGGATTTTTGAAGACTTCAATCACTTCTCCACTTTCCACTACTCGTCCTTCTTCCATCACGGCAACACGGTGGCAAATTTGACGGACAACATGCATTTCATGCGTAATTAACACAATCGTTAATCCTAGTTCTTGGTTGATTTCTACTAATAATTTTAAGATATCTTTTGTTGTCTTAGGGTCAAGTGCACTAGTAGCTTCATCACATAAAAGGACTTCTGGATCGTTAGCTAACGCACGAGCAATCCCGACTCTTTGCTTTTGTCCTCCAGAAAGTTGTGATGGATAAGATTTCTCACGTCCGGTTAGTCCAACTAAATCGATTAATTCGGCTACCTTAGCTTTACGCTCGGCTTTTGGAACTCCTGCAATTTCAAGTGAAAAAGCAATGTTTTCTTCGACTGTTCTCGACCATAAAAGATTGAAATGTTGGAAAATCATCGCGATTTTTTGACGTTCTTTTAAAAGCTCTTTGCGTTTTAAGGTTGTAATGTCTTTTTCATTAATATAAATATGACCACTTGTAACTGTCTCAAGTCCATTTAATAAACGGATCAATGTACTTTTACCCGCACCTGAAAAACCAATCACTCCAAAAATTTCGCCTCTACTAATCTCTAATGAGACATCTTTTACAGCTTCAACCGTGCCTTGTTTCCCAGTATACGTTTTGGACACGTTCTCTACTCGAATCATTCTTCCACTCCTTAATTGTCAAAATGGAGCGAAAAGTCCAATGCACTTGGCTTTAGGACTTTCCACTCCTCGTGTTTCTCTTTAATTTTCTCTATTATTTCGCAGGAATTACAGAACCATCTGTATATTTTTCGCTGATGAATTTACGGATTTCATCGCTTTGTAACACTTTGATTAACGCTTTGATTTGCGCTATCTTTGTCAGCAGGTTTTACAGCGATTAAGTTAGCGTATGGTGAGCTTTCGTCTTCTAAAGCGATTGAATCTTTCACTGGTGAAAGTTTAGCATCGATTGCGAAGTTTGAGTTGATGATCACTGCATCCCCTTCATTGTTTTCGTATGTTGATACTAATAATTCAGGCGCGATTTCTGTTTTGATTTGGATGTTCTTTGGATTTTCAGCAATGTCGCTTAATCCAGCAGTTACAGGGTTCACACCATCTTTTAATTTAATTAATCCAGCTTTTGTGAAGAAGCTTAAGAAACGACCTACTTCAGCAGGGTTTGTTGACGCATATACCACTGCGTTATCTGGTAATTCTTTTAATGATTTGTATTTCTTAGAGTAAATCGCCATTGGTTCGATATGAACGTTCCCTACAGAAACTAAATCTTGGTTATGTTCTTTGTTGAATTTATCAAGATATGGAGTGTGTTGGAAGTAGTTTGCATCCGCATCTCCTCCGTAAACGATGTTGTTTGGAGTTACGTAGTCGTTTACGATGTTAATGTCTAATTTGTAACCTTCTTTTTCTAACAGTGGTTTAGCAGCTTCTAAGATTTCAGCGTGAGGCGCTGGTGAAGCGACTACTTTAATTGTTTTGTCTTCTGCTTTTGCAGCTTCTGTTGTGCTTTCTGATTTTGCTGAGTTGTTTCCGCAAGCTACTAATGCTGTTGCTAAAAGTCCGAATGTTGTTGCTTTGAATAATTTATTAAATTTCATGTTATAAGTCCCCTTTTTGGTTAAATGATTGTTCTTTGTTCGGAAACCACATGCGCGCTTCGTGATTTCCAACAGATGTTGCTCTGTCCATGTTGGTTTGGGCCATAAAAAAAGCTTCCCCTCTACACACTAGAGGCGAAGTTTTCGCGTTACCACTCTAATTCCGATAAACCTCACAGTTTACCGCTCCAAAAGTACGTTGCATGGTGCAAGATACCCTTGTACGTTATCGAGTACAAATCGCAAAAGCTTCATCACCTTTGTTGCTCCCAGACCATTTTCAATAAATTGCCCCGTATCCTTTCCCACCAACCGGATTCTCTTTAACGTTCTTCTTTATTTACTTATCTGTTCATTGCATTGCTTTATCTGATGAAATTACTATAAACGATGGTGGTATTCTGAGTCAATGCGAAACTCGTTATTTGATTATACCTGTTTTTCAGAACCTGTTATAACTTTTATGCATATAGCTTTAAACAAAAAAGAAGGAGCGCAATAACGCACTCCTTCTGCTAATTTTAACTATTTCTTCAAGAACTTTCTCATTGAAAGAACTGAACCAAACGCACCGATAAGAACACCGATGGCAACCATTCCTGCTGAAACATAAATCAAGAATGGATTTGGATCGAGTAGGCTAAAGCTTGATCCAGAGAAGAAATCTGAACCGCCTTTATACACCCATAGGTATACAGACCATACTAATCCGATTGGGATAATTGAACCGATTAATCCAATCATACCGCCTTCTAAGAAGAATGGCCAACGGATGTATGCTTTTGTCGCACCTACCAGACGCATGATTTCGATTTCTGTTCTACGTGCATAGATTGTTGCACGGATTGTATTTGAAATTAAGAACATCGCCAACGCTAATAGTCCTAAAATCACAACTGCCCCGATATTACGAGCTGTCGCGATAATACGGAATAAGTTATCCGCACGAGCTTCCCCGTAACGAACACGCGCTACATAGTCCATGCCTTCGATTTGTTTCGCAATAGCACTTGTTTTTTGTGGTTCCACTGCTTTTACGTCGAACGCATTACGAAGTGGGTTTGCATCATTTTTAAATAATGATAACTCTTCCCCGAAGTTCTTTGTTACGTCTTCTAACTCTTCGTCTTTAGAACGGAAAGTGATAGACTCAACGCCATCTAAGGCTTTAATTTTCGCTTCTAATTCATCTGTTTTTGTTTGGTCCGCTGCCAAATCAATAAACACACGTACGTTTACGTCATTTTCAATATCTGAACCGATTTTATTAACGTTAAATAGTAGTGATACGAACACCCCAACGATTAATAAAATCATTGAAACTGCAGAAACAGCACCAAATGTCATCAATCCATTTCTGAAAAGACTCTTGAAGGCGTCACGTATATGACGACCCATCGTTCTAATCTTCATATCCGTATTCCCCCTGTTCTTGGTCACGTACAATTTGACCATTTTCAATCGCAATTACACGGTGCTTTTTCTCGTTAACGATTTGGCTATTGTGTGTTGCCATTACGATTGTTGTTCCTTGTTCGTTGATACGCTCAAGGATATCCATAATTTCCATTGAAGTTTCTGGGTCAAGGTTCCCTGTTGGCTCATCGGCAATCAGGATTCCAGGTGTATTCACAATTGCACGAGCAATCGCTACACGTTGTTGTTCCCCACCAGATAATTCATTTGGAAAATTGTTCATACGGTGTTTTAGGTTTACTAACTCTAAAACATCTTCTACACGGTGTTTAATTTCACGAGGCGATTTTTCAATAACCTCCATCGCATATGCCACGTTTTCGTATACAGTTTTATGTTGTAAGAGTTTAAAGTCTTGGAAGACAACCCCTACATAACGGCGTAAGTACGGAATTTGACGATCTTTAATTTTCATCAAATCATATTTACCTACACGAATTCTACCTTTAGTCGCTTTTTCTTCGCGATACATCATTTTAATGAAAGTTGATTTACCTGCACCAGAAGGCCCTACTACATAAACGAACTCTCCATCCTTAATTTGGATAGATAAATTATTAATAGCAGTGATGCCTTTATTATATTTCTTAGTTACATTCATCATTTCAATCATAAACTCACCAGCTTTCTAATCCTTCGATATTTTAATCCTCCCTATTATAGCACCCGAATATTACAACCCCTTCACATAAGATTACAGAAATATTAAAATCAGGATACGAGGGCGAACGCTCAGGGACGAATCATTGGAAACAAACACCGCAAGGGACTTGGAACAAGTCGTGCGGATGTTTGTTGAAATGGACGTCGGCCCTGTGAGCCCGAGTTCAACTTCAGGATACGAGGAAAAGCGGTTAGAAACGGACCACTGGACCGGAGCGACGTAAAGAACGTGAAACGTTCTGCGGACGACTCCGGGAAGTGGACGCCGTTTCTGCTTTTCCGAGTTCAACTACTCAGGATACGAGGGAAATCCTTCACAGTGCGAAGGATTTGGGTGTGGGCATTGCTTCTCGTATACTCATTCATCCCTGTAATACAATACTTTACTCTATATCAGCAGTATTTACTCAACATCAAGAAAGTCAATAAACCACTGTGCCTAACTCATTGCTCATACTTATTGGGTTAGTTTCAAAGCACAAAAGTACTACTAGGAAGTTTCATCCCATAATAATACAGATAATTAAAATGAACTTAAAACAATTTGCCTTGCAATAGTAAAACACCCAGCTCATCACCAGGTGTTTCCTACTATTATTCTTCAGTTGCTTTTGTTCCCTCAAGCGTCCATTTTAAGTATGCATCCATAAACGGATCTAAGTCTCCATCCATGACTGCCCCAATATTTCCTGTCTCATATCCAGAACGTAAATCTTTTACCATTGAATATGGATGGAATACATAGTTACGAATTTGAGACCCCCAGGCGATATCTTTTTGCTCGCCACGGATAGCCGCCAATTCAGCTGCCTTCTTCTCTTCTTCTAATTGGAATAATTTCGCCTTCAGCATCGCCATCGCTTGGTCTCTGTTTTTAAATTGAGAACGTTGCGCCTGACTCTGCGTCACAATTCCCGTTGGAATATGCGTAATACGCACCGCAGAAGACGTCTTATTAATATGTTGTCCACCGGCACCACTTGCACGGTACACGTCGATTTTTTAAGTCATCTGGATTAATCTCAATATCAATATCTCCGTCCATTTGCGGAACAACATCCACTGAACAGAATGATGTATGACGTTTCCCAGCCGCATCAAATGGAGAAATTCGAACGAGACGATGCACGCCTTTTTCAGAACGTAAATACCCGTAAGCATTCAAGCCCTCAATCGACAAGGTTACAGACTTAATCCCTGCTTCGTCCCCGTCTTGATAGTCCACTGTTTCCACACGGTAGCCATGTTTTTCAGCCCAACGCATATACATACGCAGTAGCATACTTCCCCAGTCTTGCGATTCCGTACCACCAGCACCTGGATGGATTTCTAAGATGGCACTGTTCTTATCATGAGGACCGTTTAGTAACATACTTAATTCGTACTGTTGCAAGTCCTTCTCAAGAGACCCAATCGCCTCAACGATTTCCGCATGTACTTCTTCATCTGGCTCTTCTTTATACATTTCAAATAACAAACCGGTCTCTTCATGCGCTAATTCCATTTTATGGAAAGTATCATAAATAGCCTTTAATTCATTATTCTTTTGAATGACTTGATTCGCTTTTTCGCTATCATCCCAAAACGATGGTTCAGACATCTCTTGCTCGTAGGCTGCGATATCTTCCTCTAAGCGATCTAAGTCAAAGAGACCTCCTATAACTGATGATTTGTTCGTTCATGGCCTCAAGCGCATTTCTAATTTCACTAATTTCCATACTAACCTCTTTCTAAAAGAAAACGGCGAAATGCTTCGCCGTCTCCCTTTGTTATTAAGCTTTTTCTGAATCGTCGTCAGAAGTTCTGTCGTGACCTGTAGCCACTACACTTCGAACTCCTTGTATTTGTTCACGTTGTAAGTTTTGACGAATTTGAGATTTCAT
This sequence comes from uncultured Granulicatella sp., assembly GCA_916438765.1. GTDB lineage: Bacteria > Bacillota > Bacilli > Lactobacillales > Aerococcaceae > Granulicatella. The sequence continues at coordinate 167,683 of CAKAHB010000005.1, forward strand.
CAAGATACGTGTTACATCATAGTCGATTGCAGCAATCATTTGTTGGAATCGTTCGTAACCTTCTGTTTGGTACTCTGTTAATGGATCGATTTGAGCGTATCCACGTAAACCAACGCTTTGACGTAATTGGTCCATATCATCGATGTGATCTGTCCACTTACGGTCAACCACACGTAGGATAACTACTTTTTCGAACTCAAGCATTTGATTGTCGCCATTCAATTGCTCTTGTTTTTCTTTGTAGATTTCCATTGCTTTTTCGTTTAAGATGCCTTCGATTTCAGCAGCTGATTTGCCTTCTAAATCGCTAATTGAAAGTTCATCTGGAGCACAGATTGAGTTGTGAGCAAAGTCCACAATTCCTTCTAAGTTCCAATCTTTTTGGTCTGTCAATGTATGACTTTCCACAACGCGGTGGATTGTACGACGGATCATACCTTTTGTCACTTTTTCAAGTGATTGATCTTCATTAATAATTTGTAGACGTTGTGAGTAGATGATTTCACGTTGTTCACGCATAACCTCATCGTACTCTAGGACGCTTTTACGAGTATCGTAGTTGTTCCCTTCAACACGTTTTTTTGTGAAGATTCTACTTGTCTTGTTAACATCTTGCTTTGGATGAAGTTATCGTCGCCCTTCATCTGTTAAGTTTAGACGTTCCCAGATTGCTTGCATTTTTTCTCCACCGAAACGTTTCATCAAATCATCTTCTAATGATAGGTAGAATTGTGTTGCACCTGGGTCCCCTTGACGTCCACTACGTCCACGTAATTGGTTATCGATACGACGGCTTTCGTGACGTTCTGTACCGATTACGCAAAGTCCACCAAGTTCTTTCACGCCTTTACCAAGCTTGATGTCAGTACCACGTCCGGCCATGTTTGTCGCGATTGTTACAGCGCCACGTTGACCAGCTGACATGATAATTTCTGCTTCTTTAAAGTGGTTTTTCGCATTTAATACTTCGTGCGGAATTCCTTCTGCACGTAGTAAGTTAGATAGCAATTCACTTGTTTCAACGGCAACCGTACCGACAAGGATTGGTTGACCTGCCTCATGACGTTGTTTGATATCTTGTACCACCGCACGGAATTTACTACGTAATGATGGGTAGATTAAATCGTGGCCATCGATACGTTGTACAGGACGGTTTGTTGGAATCGCAATAACGTTCATGTTGTAGATTTCTCTGAATTCTTCTTCTTCAGTCTTCGCAGTACCTGTCATCCCTGACAATTTACGATACATACGGAAGTAGTTTTGGTAAGTGATTGTCGCCATTGTCTTAGACTCGTTTTCAACTTCAACGCCTTCTTTAGCTTCAATCGCTTGGTGAAGACCATCTGAGTAACGACGACCTTCCATGATACGTCCAGTAAATCCATCAACGATTTTAACTTTACCTTCATCCACCACATAGTCGATGTCGCGTAACATAATGTAGTTCGCACGTAACGCTTGGTCGATATGGTGAACAAGTGCTGAGTTATCCACGTCATAAAGGTTTGGTAAGCGGAATGTTTGTTCAGCTTTGTTAATCCCTTCGTCTGTTAATGAAATTGTTTTAGAAGTTAAGTCGATTGTGTAATCTTCTTCCTCTTTTAATCCTTTAACAAACATATCTGCACGTTGGTATAACACTGTTGATTTTTCAGCTTGTCCTGAAATGATCAATGGAGTACGCGCTTCGTCGATTAAGATTGAGTCTGTTTCATCGACAACTGCGTAGTTCAATGGACGTTGTACCATTTGTGATTTGTAAACCACCATGTTATCACGTAAGTAGTCAAATCCTAATTCACTGTTTGTGCTGTAAGTGATGTCTGCAGCATATGCGGCACGTTTTTCTTCTGAAGACATTCCTGTTAAGTTTAACCCAACAGTTAGTCCTAAGAAGTTGTATAACTCACCCATTTCGCGCGCGTCACGAGTTGCTAAGTATTCGTTAACGGTAACTACGTGAACACCGTCGCCTGATAATGCGTTTAAGTATACAGGCATTGTCGCTGTTAAAGTTTTACCTTCACCAGTACGCATTTCCGCAATGTTACCGTCATGAAGTGTAATCCCACCCATGATTTGAACTTTATATGGGAATAAGCCTAATACACGTTTAGCTCCTTCACGTACTAACGCGAATGCTTCAGGAAGAAGTGCATCAAGAGACTCCCCTTGAGCATATCTTGCTTTATATTCTTCTGTTTTTACTGGAAAATCAGCATCTTCTAATGCAGCCATTTGAGATTCTAACGCAATTACTTTATCCGCTAGTTTTCCTAAACGACGTAATTCACGCTTATCATTTTCAACTAACTGTCTCAAAAAATTTGCCATTTAATTAACTCCTTTTTTATTTTCACCACTATTTTTAAATCGGTGAACATTTTAAATCTCATAAAAGTACTACAAATAGGTGGCTACACCTATTGCATCTTATTCATTTTACCATTGTTTAGCTAATTAAGAAAGCAAAAAAAGGCGACTTTTTTCAAAGTCACCTGATTTTTTTACAATTTTACGTCAAAGAAACCCAATTTTCTATCCAAACGGAAAGTTATTTATGCTTTAACTCCGTTTTCTTTCGCTAAAATCAGTACCCTTTCTGTTCATAACAAAAAAAGGTGGCTTTTTCAAGCCACCTAAAATTTTATTAATTTGTTTCAATCAAACCATATTTTCCATCTTTACGACGATAAACAATGTTTGTTTCGTTCGTTTCAGCATCTTGGTAGATAAAGAAGTTATGTCCTAACATGTTCATTTGAAGAACAGCTTCTTCGCTATCCATTGGTTTCAAATCAATTCGTTTTGTACGAACGATTTCTAATCCTGTTTCCTCCTCTTCAGGCACTTCTGGAAGTGGTGGTAACACAACATCGAATCCTTTTTCGCGAGATTTACGATTGATTTTAGTTTTATGTTTACGAACTTGTCTTTCAAGCTTATCGACTACCAAGTCAATACTTCCATATAAATCAATTGAAGTTTCCTCGGCACGTAGAACTAAATAAGGAAGTGGGATCGTAACTTCAACTTTTGCAGTCTTTTCAGCGTAGACTTTCAAGTTGACATATACAGTCGCATTAGCAACGTCAGTAAAGTATTTTTCTAATTTGCTAATCTTCTTTTCAGCGTATTGACGAATCGCTTCTGTGACCTCAATATTTTCTCCACGGATATTATATTTAAACATAATACTCTCCCCTTTCATCTGGAAAACCAGATTTGAAGAAATACCCTAAGGACCACTCTTAGGAATTGCTTCGTTTGATTTCTATAGTTTTATTATAAAGCATGCACAGGGCTTTTACAACCGTTTTCAAGAATTCTTTCATTAAGAATTGTTAAGGAAAAACGGTATTTTTGAGGACTTTTCTTTGGCGATATTTTGTTTTCACGAGATGAAAAATTATACAGCATTGAAGATTAGAATCATTCCCAACAAGAATCTCCTATCCCAAAAATCTCCTCATCCCCAGTAATAATTGTCCCTTTTCTAGAAAGTCTTAGATTCCTAGTTAAAACAGCACAGAATCTCCATTGACAGAAATCGTTTTCAACGATATAGTGAAATAGTAAACAAATTATAAAGGAGTTATGATTATGGAAAAAGTATTTGCTAGTCCGTCTCGTTATGTTCAAGGGAAAGATGTTCTTAAAACTGGTCTTTCTCACGTTTTGGCCCTTGGGGATCGACATCTCCTTCTTTGCGACCCTATCGTTTATGATTTAGTCGGTAAAGAACTAGAAGAAAACCTCGTAAAAGAAGGCGCGTTTGTTCATCGTGAAATCTTCCATGGTGAAGCAACCAATGACGAAGTTCGCCGCGTTGCTGAAGTTGTGAAGGAACATCAACTAAACGTAGTCATCGGCTTAGGTGGTGGTAAATCGATTGATACAGCCAAAGCGATTGCGGATGATTCTAATTGTCCGGTAGCGATTTTACCAACAATTGCTTCAACTGACGCCCCAACTTCTGCCCTCTCTGTTATTTATTCAGCAGAAGGCGTGTTTGAACGCTATCGTTTCTACAAGAAAAACCCAGATTTAGTATTAGTCGATACAAAAGTCATTGCAAATGCTCCTGTTCGTTTATTAATCTCAGGAATTGCCGACGCGCTTGCTACTTGGGTTGAGGCTCGTGCAGTCATTGAAGCACAAGGAAGCACAATGGTCGGTCAAGTGCCAACGATTGCTGCAGAAGCCATCGCTCGTGTCTGCGAAAGTACTTTATTCGAAAAATGGTCTACAAGCCGTCGCCGCAGCAAACGCCAAAGTAGTGACTCCTGCTTTAGAAGCTGTGGTCGAAGCAAACACCCTCCTCAGCGGTATCGGTTTTGAATCAGCTGGTTTAGCAGCAGCATGCCATCCATAACGGATTCACAGCGATTCATGGTGACATCCATACTTTTAACTCATGGTGAAAAAAAGTAGCTTACGGTACATTAACACAACTGTTATTAGAAAAATCGTCCAAAAGAAGAACTCGACAAATATATCACTTTCTACAAAGCACTTGGATTACCAACAACGCTGAAAGAAGTAAAATTGGATTCTGTTCCTTATGAAGACTTACTCAAGATTGGAGCCCTTGCAACACAAGAAGGCGAAACCATCCACCAAATGGCCGTTGACTATACTGCCGAAGATGTGGCAAATGCCCTACTTGCTCTTGACCAATATGTCACTACAAGATTTTAAAAATAACTAAATCCACTCAAATAGCCCAAGCAGAAATCTGCTTGGGCTATTTTTATCGATTTGTTTTGTATCATGCATGATACGTATCACGGATGATACACTTTTTATCTAAATAATGTCAGAGAGTCCACTTCTTCAACACCCATTTCCGTTAATGCTTTTGCGGCAAGGTGTAAAGTTGTGCCAGTTGTATAAACATCGTCTACTAACAAGACCTTTTTTGGAACCACAACATTCTCTTTTATTTTGAAAGGTTGTTTTAGTTGCAGACGCTCCTGCCTTGTCTTCTCCGATTGTTTCTTACCACTGCCAATATGTTCTAAAAGCAAAACGGTAGGCACTCCGCACTGTTTCAGTAAAGTTGGAATCGTCTCAAATTCTCTTTTTCTTAGACTCGCTTTGGACGAAGGTAATGGACAAAGAACGAAGCCCCTCTTTTGATACTTAAACAACTCTTGTCTTAATTCCTTTTTCACCAACGTCATCACTCTTGTATCTCCTACAAATTTGAATAACTCCATAAACTTCCGCCCCGCCTCGTCATAAGCATATAAGGCCGTATTCTTTAGGAGTACCGCTTCTTTTACTTGATGCCATTTTTGACAATCCGGGCAAACTTCCACTTTCGTCATCAACCTCCCGCATTCTAGGCAAGTTGGATGTTGTTTTAATTCCATAAACGGATGCTCACAATTCACGCAGATACACTTTCTGTTTGCGCCTAGTAAAAACGATAGTATCGGCTCCGATCTTTCAACTTCTTCCCCGCACCATAAACATTTCATTTACCTTCCCTCCCAAGAAGCGCTTGTCGATTTAAGTCTTCGATTTCCCTGACCGCCTGGACCATCGCCTTTGTTTCCCATTATGAAAATATACAACTTCTCCTGTTGGGCATCCTGCGGTCCGGCCAACACGTCCTGCAATTTGCACGAGAACTTCTCTTGAGAACTCCTCTTCGTGCGCATTGATGACACAAACATCGACTCCAGGAAAAGTGACTCCTCGCTCTAGAATCGTTGTTGTCACTAGAAAATCGAGCTCTCCTACTCTCATCTTCGCGATTCTTTCTTGCCGATACAGTTCTTTAGAACTAACCGTCTCGAATTTTGCATTTGGGAACTGTCGTCTAAGTGCTGCTTCTATCGGACCTAGAAGTGTAATCCTTGGTACAAATAGCAAAAATCGTTTTCCCTCTTTTAAATGTTCCTCTATAAGCCGCTTCACAGGTTTTGGTACTTTCTTCTTTTTCAGTTTTTTCTCTAAGTCTCCGATATAACTCATCGTCGGTACTACTAATGGCTTCTTATGATATCGCTCTGGCAATAAGGATACCGACAACTCTTTTCGTTTGATTCTTCTCTCTAGTGTCTGGGATGGTGTCGCTGTTAAATACAGCAAGCAACCATCCTCTTTCACCGCACGATGAACCGCACGAATCAATAACTCATTATCCCGATATGGGAAAGAGTCCGTCTCATCAATTACGACCAAATCAAATGCGCGGTAGAACCTTAGCATCTGGTGCGTCGTCGCAATCGTCAGTGGCACTCTCTTGTAACCTTCTTCGGACTGTGAATGAAGGACGTTTTGCTCGACGGTTGGGAAAGCTTCCTTCAAACGAGGCGCCAACTCCACACATACATCAATTCTTGGTGCAGCAATGGCGACTCGTTTTCCTTGTTGTAACATCCATTCGATGCTCGCAAAAATCATCTCCGTTTTCCCAGAACCTGTCACGGCCCAAAGTAGGTGCTCACGAAATCCTGTTTGCTGTATGACATCCAGGCACTCCAAAGAGAGCTGTTCCTGTTTGGAACTCAAAGTATGTTTATAGTGCGCTAATGCTTCTGTTCTTTTTGGAAAGGCTGCTCTTCTTCAGGAGTCGCAATCACCACGCTACAAGCCTTCACCTTTCCCATCCCAATACACTTCAAGCAATACCAACATTCACCGCCTTCACAATTCATGCAAGGCCCTTTGGCAAATTCCAACGGATCCGTATTCCCACAAAACTGGCACTCTTTCTTCCTGTTTTTCACGGTAATCCCAACCTCTAGCACTGCATTCGTAGAAACTTCATACTCTTTTAGCATCGATTGATAGACCGCTTGAATACGTCCAACCGCTCCTTCCATCCCACTCACCTCACCCCTAACTACGCAAAAAAATCAGAAGAAGATTTCTCTTCTTCTGATTTTTGTTTGAAAGGAGTGCTTCCATTATGAGAAGAATGCGAGTAATACCCCTGCAGCAATCGCACTACCGATAACTCCGGCCACGTTTGGTCCCATTGCGTGCATTAATAAGTAGTTACTTGGGTCTTCTCTTTGTCCTTCTTTTTGTACAACACGAGCGGCCATTGGTACGGCAGATACCCCTGCAGCACCGATCATTGGATTGATTTTACCGCCAGATAATTTGTACATCAATTTACCCATTAGAACCCCAGCTGCTGTTCCTCCAGCAAACGCGATTAATCCTAATAAAGTAATTTTAAGAGTCGATACTGATAAGAATAATTCCCCTGTTGCTTTCGCTCCAACGGTTAACCCTAAAATAATGGTTACCCCGTACATCATCGCATTTTGTAGAACCTTTGTAATGTTTGGAACTACCTTAATTTCTTTAATTAAGTTACCGAGCATTAAGCATCCTACTAAAGGTGTTGCACTTGGTACTAATAAGCTGACAAAAATTGTAACGATGATTGGGAAAAGAATTTTTTCCGTTTCACTCACTTTACGGTTTTCTGTCATCTTAACAAGACGTTCTTTCTTCGTTGTGAGCGCACGAATAATTGGCGGTTGAATAATTGGCACAAGCGCCATGTATGAGTACGCTGCTAGGGCGATTGCTGGTAATAAGTGCGGTGCAAGTCTTGTCGTTAAGAACAAGGCTGTTGGTCCATCCGCACCCCCGATAATCCCTACTGAAGCAGCTTCTTGCGGTGTCATCCCCCACATTACTGAAAGGAAGAATGCGACGAAAATACCGAATTGAGCTGCCCCACCAAGCAAGATGGTTTTTGGATTAGCAAGTAGCGGTCCAAAGTCTGTTGAAGCCCCTAAGCAAAGGAAAATCATCGGTGGATAAATCCCAAGGTTTGTTCCTTGATATAAGTAATACAAGAGTCCACCAGGTCCATTTTCAGTAGGAGCATCCATCAACCCTGCTAATGGTAAGTTTACAAGGAGCATCCCGAACGCAATCGGAACCATTAAGTATGGTTCATACCCTCGTTTAATCCCTAGATATAGAAACACGCAGGCGATAATTAACATAATGATATTTTGAATTGTTAAATTATAGAGCCCACTCGTTTCAATCAACTGTTGAATGACTTCCATAAACCATCGCCTCCTAAATCGTTAAGAGTGGTTGGTTCGATTCGACAGATTCATTACTTGATACATGAATTGCTTTCACAACACCATCAGCCGGAGCAAGGATTTCATTTTCCATCTTCATGGCTTCTAAAATCACAAGTACATCTCCTTTTTTCACTGCATCACCGACATTTTTATTGACCGATAATACAATCCCTGCCATTGGAGCAGGCACCACTTCACCGTCCCCTGTTGGAGCAGGTGCTGGCGCAGCTTTCTTTTCTTCCACTGGCGCGCTAGGTGCTGGAGTTGGAGCTGCTGCTAATTTTTGTGCTGCTTCTTCATTTGAAATTTCTTTTAGTGAGACGATAAATGTTTCGCCATTCACTTCTACTTCGTATTTTTTCATTTAGTCCACCTTCTTTTCAATCGATACAATTTCAAAGTGCTTGTCCGGAACATCCGCACTCGCTTGTGTTAAAGCGACCAGTGCGGCAACTCGAGCAAGTTTATTCGTTTCAAATAGTGTTCCATCATTTGTTGGAGCTTCAGGTTTCACCTCAACTGGTTTTCCTACAACTCCAGCAGTTGGATGGCTCTTTGCTTCCAGGATTTGGATAACTTTAGAGCTTCCTTGCATGAGGAACATTAGAATCGTCAACATCACAAATACAATTCCCATTGAAACGATTGTGATCCATAGGATTTCTAATAAACTTAGTTGCATAACTCTCTCCTCACTTTACAGTCGCAAAAATCTTCACGATTTCAGATGGTTTTTGCCATTGTCCATTCTTCTTGAGCAAGAATTCTTTGCCGACTTTAGGGAAGAGTGCGTAAGTTAAAACATCTTCGTCACTTCTTGCTAAATCTCCAAGTTCTGCTTTGAGTGTTTCGAATTCTGGTGGCAAGTGGTTTGCTGGTCGATCGCTGATGACTTCTTGGTCACCAATGATGGATCTTCTGAAGCTTTCTTGAATTGGTACTGGTGATTGTCCATAAGAACCAAGTAAGTAAGATTTCACTTCGTTTGAAACCACTTTGTAGCGTTGGCCTGTAAGAACGTTCATCGTTGCTTGTGTTCCACCATTTGGCTCATTGGAGTTACGAGTGGTGGATATCCAAGGTCTGCTCTTACTTTAGGCACTTCTTTTAATACTTCTTCGTATTTATCTGTTGCACCCGCTTGCGTTAATTGAGAATACATATTCGATAACATTCCACCAGGCACTTGATATAAAAGCGCACGTGGGTCTGGTGTTAACATTTTTGGATTTAATGTTCCATCTTTAATGTATTTATCTTTAATTACTCGGAAGTGGTCTGCAACTGGTTCTAATTTTGCCAAATCAACGGAGATGTCATAGCCTAGTTCGCGAAGAGCGATGACTAATGATTCCGTTGGTGGTTGGCTTGTCCCTTCACTAAGTGGTGAAAGGGCCGTGTCGATGCGGTCTGCACCAGCTTCAATGACTGCTTGATAAGTGAGTTGTGCAATACCGCTTGTGCAGTGTGTATGCACGACGATTGGAACTGTAATCACTTCTTTTAATGCGCGAACGAGCTCAATACCACGAGCTGGTGTTAAAATTCCGGCCATGTCTTTCACACAGATAGAATCCGCACCCATTTCTTGCATTTTTGCTGCTAGTTCTTTGTAGTATTCAATCGTGTGCGCATCACTAATCGTATAGCAAATTGTCATTTGTGCTTCTTTACCTGTCTTCTTCACAGCATTTAGTGAAGCTTCCAAGTTACGAACGTCATTTAACGCATCGAAAATTCTGAAAATATCAATCCCGTTTTCTGCTGATTTCGACAAATTTTTCGACAACATCATCGGCATAGTGACGATATCCTAAAATATTTTGACCGCGTAACAACATTTGTAACGGTGTCTTCTTTAAATGTTTTTTCAAGGTGCGAAGTCTGTCCCATGGATCTTCGTCTAAGAAACGAATACAGGCATCAAACGTTGCTCCACCCCAACATTCCAAAGAGGCAAATCCTGCTTCGTCTAATTGATCTAAAACAGGGAGCATATCTTCAATTCGCATACGGGTTGCCATCAAAGATTGATGGGCATCCCGTAAGATTGTATCTGTAATTCCTATTTTTCGAGTCATCACCGAACACTCCTTTCACTATAATACGTCGATAAAGCGTTCGATTGTCTTGATGCTTTCAAGGGCATCTTGAGGAATTTGATGTTCTGGATTTGCATCGTTAAATGCTTTCAAGTAATCCAAACGGAATTGCATACGATCACGAATTAATTCAGCGTATTCGCCATTCATGTCAGGCACTTCGTAACCTTCAACTGGTAAGTATTCCATTCCTGGAAGACCACCGAATAATTCAAAGTTTGCTTTGCCATCAACAACTGTTTCGATGACGCCAAGTGAAACTTCTTTTGTAACTTTCTTACCTAAGAAATCTCCTGTATTGATGATGTAGCAGTCTACACCTTTATCAAATAATGCTTTGAATTTTTCGTAGTCTTCTACTAATGGATATACACGGAATGGGTTTGCGTATGGTTCGATAACGAGCGCATCTAAGTTTGCCCCAGCCCCTGTATTTTCAGCAGTAGAACGTTTTGTCATTAATGTACATCCTAAAATAGATGCTAAACGTGGATCTGTGATTTTCACTAATGGTGGTAGTGCATCATCTTTCATGATCCAGAAAATAGATTGAATTGGTTCTTGAATCTTATCAACACGGTTTGGTGTTGAATAACGAGATTTAATAGTACGTCCGTTACCGTTACGAATATCTTCAGTTACTAAAACTTTACGGCCGTTTTCATCCAGAGTCACACCACAGTTTTGAACCGTTACGAAGTAATCTTGTTCTCTGTGACCTGCTGGATAGTCATTTGTTTTGTCGAAGTAAGAAGGTTCCAAAGCTACAGATGAACCATCTTCTACCGAAATCACAAATGCATCGTCGTGTAATACTTCAATGTCGTATTTATCGTCATGTTTTGCGTGTGTTAATGTAGACTTACCTGATCCAGATAATCCGAAGAAGCTTGCAACGTAAGAATCGCCTTCTTTACGGAAAATCTTCAAACCACCGTGGCAAGAAACGTAATTGTTACGAGCGGCAGTTGCCCATGCTAATGTTAACGTTCCTTTCTTGATTTCCCCAAAATAACTCATTCCTAAATTGCAGCACAGTTATGTTTTGTATCAAAAAATGCTAATCCATCTGGGTAATCAGGATGTCTCCAAGTTGGGTCGAAGAAAATGAAAATATCATTTTCGTCATATTGTTTAGACGCATCATAACGTCTCTTATATTGGTCATTGAAAATTTGGAAGTTCAATAACCATGAGTACAAGTTGTTAATGTGTTCTTTAGGCATTGTGATATGCGCCTTCACCATAAAGTCTTCATCAAGACCTACAACGGCTGTACCCTTAATAAACGGTTTGAACGAACTGTTATAAATCTCTTCACGAATGATTGGAATAATCTTTGCATCTTCTGCTGGATTATTACCCAAAATTCGACGAGCTTTTGCAGTACGTCCTACAACGCTCCCATCAACAACCGTAAGAATATGTGCATCCTCCGGTAACCCTAAATCCTTTGCGTTTGCAACGAACGCATCTAACACTGTTGTATTAGGTGCATGTGACGCTAATTCATACGCCTCTGCCAGAGTCGGAATTTCAGTCGCATTGTTCGAATAAAAAGCTGGTTCAATAGTTGCCTTCAATTGCGAAAGATGCGGATTGCTCTTGCGTATAGTGTCTGTAGCGAAACGATCAATTGTTGCCATAATATCAACCTTCCTATCTTTTTATTGATACTTTAATTATACACGAAAACGCTTTAAATGTAAGCGTTTTTTGTGATTTTTTTGCTAATTTCTCCATTTTTTTCTTTTAATTGTTGGAATCTCGTCCAAAAGTAGCGAATCGCTCCCAAACAAAAAAAGAACGGGTTACCGCATGTGGTAACCCATTCTTTTAAGCTTTATCTTTAAAATTCATTTCAAAACACATTCCTTCTGCTGTTGCAAAGAAGCGGTGTTCAATTTGTTCACGTTCGAGCAACTGATGAACACTATAGAGTCCTACTCCATTTCCTCCGCCAGTCGTTCCTTTTGAAGATGGTAAGAGTGAAAATGCCGTTTCAATTTGTTCTTTCGTTAGTGGAACACATGGATTTTCAATCGTTAAATCTTGATCCTTTAATTCCACTCGAATGACGCCTTCTTTTGATGAGTGTTTAATGGCATTCATCAATAAGTTATTCCATACGTTTCGAAAGGCGATTGGACTCGCTTCAATCGTAAACGGTTCGATGCTTTCTTCAAGCACTAGTCCTTTTTCTTGTAATAATAACTGGAATTCTCGATTCCACTCTGGAAGAACTTTGTCTAATGCTATTTCTTCTTTTGTTAGAGTTTCTTCTTGTAATTTAGACAGCGCCAGAATTTCCTGAACGAGTACAGACATCTGGTCGACTTTGGCAATCGACTCTTCCAAGTACTTATCACGGTCCTTATATTTACCAACATTGAGGCTCATATTCTCTAATAAAATACGCAGGCCTGCTAATGGCGTCTTCAACTCGTGAGAAGCGCTTCGCAAGAAATCCACCTTTGTTTTTTCCAACTGAATCATCTTCTGATTCTTCTCTTCCAGTTCATCGATGACGGATAGTAGATGCTCGTATAACTCATTAATTTGCATCTCCATCTGTCCAATTTCATCGGCTCTTGGATTTACAAACCGTGCATCTCTATCCAATTCCATCATCTTCTTGGTTACTCTGGACATTTGCATCAGAGGTTTCGATAATTTTCTAGCATAAATATACGAGAAAATGACTGCTGTAAAGATCGAAATGGCGAGCGATAATGGCAAATAACGGAATGTAACCTTGGTTGCCTGTTTCACCGATTCGGTTGTCGTCACGACCTGCAGTTGCATTTGTTTGCCGTCTTTTGTAGTGACTTGTCTATCCTCGATAATGACCGAGTTCTGATCACTATTTTCATCAATGGCTAACTCGCTTCCTAGCTGTAAGTTCTCCCCGTTCGATTCTTTTCTTAAGTAAGCTGTAATCCCTTCATTTTTAGCATACAGTTGCAAAGCAGACGCAGCCTCTTGTTCATCGACTTTGGATAAACTTTCTACTAACACATCTGCTTTGGCTTAATTCTTGCTGACGTTCCTGCAAATAAAAGTGCGGAAAGGCAAAGTATAAAAACAGATGCGCGATGGCGACTAGCGTACCTAGAATGCTCAATGTATAAATAAAAATCTTAGGAAACAGTTTTAATTTTCTCATCTTAACTCCAACTTGTATCCGACATTTTTAACAGTAACGATACAATCCAACAATAATTTTTTTCGCAATTGCTTGATATAAACATCCACAACACGGTCAAACGGTGGATCTTCATGCTCTGCCCACACGTGATCTAATATTTGAGCACGACTCAATACTTGTCCGTGATGTTCTACGAGTAGTTTCAAAATTGCCAGTTCTTTTGCAGTTACTTCCACAATCTGCCCATTTACTCTAGCTTCAAAACTGGTAAAATTCACACTCGTATTCTCATAGTTCCACACATCCATTTCTCCGTAATGACGCTTCAATACGGCTTCAATCTGCTTATGCAAAACGACGAGGGAGAATGGTTTTTGAATAAATCCATCAACGAGTAGCTCGAACGTTCTCACTTGTGTTTCTTCGTCATGAAGGGCCGTTAGCATCAGAATAGGAACTTTACTAGTTTTACGCACCTCTTCTAACACTTCAAAGCCATTTTTTCGAGGCATCATAATATCGAGTAAGATTAAATCAATCGACTCTTTTTCAAATACTTCAAGCGCTTCTACTCCATCTTCTGCTTCAAACACATGGAAGCCTTGCTCTGTTAAATATTCACGAACGCCTTCGCGAATCGCTCCTTCGTCTTCAACGATTAATAAATTCAAAAACATCACCTCTTTTTTGCTATTATATCAATCAATCGGTCTAGCGACTAGACCCTTGCATTTTTATTCCGTATCTTGCAATAAACTCTTCGGAGATTTTTGTAAAATAAACGCACTGCCTAAGAGAACTGCAATAACAACAACGACGAGTCCAAGACCTACAACTGTTGCTTTATCCATATTGGATACCGTCACCGATAATTCTGTCAATGTCTTATTGAAACCGTCAACGGCTGCTCCACCACCAAGGTTGGCCGATTTCGCTTCATTCGCCAGTTGCGTTCCAATGCTGCTATTCACTTGCCCCAAAATGAGTTTTCCAACCCATTCGCTGACAGGTCCACCTGCAAGAATTGCAGCGATAAAGCTGGCGATGCTAACCATTCCTACTTCGCACAGCATTTGCGCAATAATCGTTTTGTTCGTCATTCCAAGCGCCAAACGAACACCGATTTCTCGACGACGACTGTTTGTCCATAAAAAGAGGACGAGTACTAAAATAATCGCTGAGAAGATTAAGCTTCCAAGGAATAGTTTGTCTGTTAAGCCATATACTAAGTTAATTGATTTGAAGCGTTGGGTAGTTTTGGCTGCTCTTAATAAGCGTATATGCTTTCCAGTCAATTCCCAATTTCTTCGCTTGTTCCATCACCTTATCGATGTCGTATTGACCACCAACAAGGAACGTAGCATCCAAATAAATGGCATCCGCATCAGTATATCCATACATTAATGCGCTTGTCTTTAAGTCTGTTAAAATCGTATTTTCATATAATTCTTGAGGCGCTGTGACTCCACCTTTATTTTTACCACCAAATAATCCAACAATCGTCACTTCGGTTTGGTTATTCGCGTGCTTCTCGTTATCCGCATCATAGATATTTGATTTCAACTTGAACTTGTCGCCGACTTTTAAATTATTTTTCTTAGCAAAGTCTTCGTGTACTAACGCCACATTTGTATCATCATCCTTAATATGGCGACCTTCTGTTAGCGTGAAAGTCTGCGCCGCGAATCGTTCATCCATGCTAGAATCATTAATCCCTGTTACCTGAGCAGCTTTCCCGAAACGTTGCTGACGAGTGGCGTCAAGACGAACTCCTTTTGCTGGAATCAATTCTTGATCGACAAGGTCAGCTACGACTTCCATTCGCTTCACTGCCTTTTGAACGCCTTCGATTCCTTCAATCGCTTGAATATCTTTTCCTTTCAAGTTCCCGCCCCCACGAGCAGTCCCTTGATTATGTCTGCGGTCGATTTGCATCGAGAACGAAGAATTAATCGACTTAAACGTTTCTTTTGCAGCAGTATCCGTTGCGTGTTTTACGGCTAAGCTACTAAGAGCCACTGTTGCCATACTGAATAAAATAAAGAAAATAATTAAGGTTTTAAACTTTTTTCTTGAGACATATGCCCAAGCATTTTGTAGGATATTCATTTATTTTCCCCCTCTTACTTTCTTTAGTTTTCCGTCTTCTAATTCCAACACTTCATCACTCGCAGCGGCTACTTGCGGGCTGTGAGTCACTACGATGACGCATTTTCCACTTTCATGTGCTGCCATTTTTAAGATATCGATAATTTCTGCAGCTGTTCCTTCGTCCAAGTTTCCTGTTGGTTCATCCGCTAAAATAATTGGCGCCTTTGAAACAAGCGCTCTAGCAATTGCAACCCGTTGTTGTTGCCCACCTGATAGCTTCAATACATTACGATGAATTAACTCTTCCTCTAATCCTAATTTCAATAGAATATCTTTATTTGCTTTTCCATTTACGAGTCTTACATTTTCAAGCGGTGTTAAATAATCGATTAAATTATAGTTTTGGAACACTAAGCAAATATGGTCGCGGCGGTGTTCACTGTATGAACCTTGCGCAATATCTTGCCCATTGAAACAAACTTTTCCTTTCGTTGGACTATCTAATCCTGCTAAAAGCGATAAGAAAGTCGATTTCCCTGCTCCTGATTTCCCAACGACTGCATAGAATTTTCCTTCTTCAAAAGTGGCATTCAAATCATTCAACACGTATTTTTGAGAATCCTCGTATCGATAATAAATAGTTTCTAATGATAATACTGACATAAAAACACTCCTTAGTTCATTTGGCTTAAAATTTTCTTCGGTTTCTTCATTAAAATAACTGCGGTACTAAATAGAACGGCTAATGCAATAATGATAAGCACTACTCCAATCGTTAGCAGCACTTGCATCAGACTGAACTCCGGCAAGCTCGATTCAAATAATGATTTCACTTGAGGGGGAATCTCATCCGAGGTTAAGAGCCCCGTGTAAAATTGCTTGGCTACAAAGCTGCCCAACATAAGAGCGAAGATGGAGCTCGTTGCCGCAACCGTGTAGAGTTCTAATAAGATTTGTGCGATAATTTCTTTTCTTGAAATTCCGACCGACATCAAAATCCCGAACTCATGAATTCTTTCTCTTAATGTAAATAATAAAATTAAAAATAAAACAATAACTGCTAATACAAATACAGAACTCGTCAACAATGTCATGAGCGATCTGAAATTTTGGATAGGCGCTGCTACTTGCTCAAATACTTGTTCATTTTTAGAAAGTTGCATGCCATCCCACTTGAGAGGAAGTTCTTTGACTTTGGCAATCACTTCATCTAGTTTTGATGGATCTTTCACCGTAAAAATCGCACGGTGAACAATTGCATTCGATTCATCTTTTCCAATCAATGTTTGGCTCGTTTTGTAATCCATATAAATACGATTTTCTGTTAAGTCACTCGTCAATCCTGTTGATTGCTCCGATAACTTTCCGTTGAAGATTCCAACGATTTCGACGGTTACTTCTTTACCACTTGCAGTAGTACCCTCGTTTTGGAAATTCTTCAATTTAATTTTGTCTCCAACTGTCCAATTGTTTTCTTTTGCAAGCTCTTCATGCACGAGGACTTTTCCGGAATCGTCTTTGGTTAACGCACGCCCTTCTTTAAGACTTAGCGCACCGCTAGCAAAATTTAACTCCTGACTACTTGAGGTGACCCCGTGATAGCTCACCAGTTCTCCCATTTTCCCTTGGTCAAGTTGGACCGCTTGTTCTCTTTCAACAGCCTTTGCGTCTTCGAGTTGCCCGATGCCATCCATTTCATACTGCGCATCCTTTACTCCTTCGACTTGTCCTACCTTGGCCATCTCTTTTTGTTCGATATTCCCATCTTGTAAGAGGGACTCCATTTGAAAGCCCGAATTCGATAGATCCAAAAGTTTTTCTTGAACCCTTCCTGTACTTTCTTGCATCGAGAGGACCGCCAAGACGGCTGCTGTAATAAGCATCATGATGAAAAATAATATTCCTGTACGAATCTTCTTGCGAACAAGATACGCACCCGCTCTCCTTTTCCAATCCATGTGCTCTCCCACTTCCTTTCCTATTCTGTACTGTTAGTTTGCACTTCCAATATGAAACAAATATGAAACGAATTTCTTTTTTGAAAAATTTCATTACCATATATGGTAATGAAATATTTTTTGCATGCAAAAAAGGCTGGACAATTTGTCCAGCCTTCCTCTTTAATATCTTTCTTTCATTGCACGATCGATTTCGCGTTTCATATCCTTTTGCTTTAAGGCATCACGTTTATCGTAATTTTTCTTCCCTTTTGCGACTCCGATTAACAACTTTGCAACGCCATTTTTAATGTAGACCTTTAGCGGCACTACTGTATTTCCGGCTTGCTTTACTTGCTCCAACAAATAGTTAATTTGCTTTTTATGAAGCAATAATTTTCTTGTTCTTAATGGGTCATGATTGAAAAGCGTCCCTTGTTCAAACGGACTAATATGAACTCCTACAAGAAAAGCTTCTCCTTGCTTCAAGCTTACATATCCATCTTTTAAATTGATACGCGCTTGACGAACCGATTTGATTTCTGTTCCGGTTAAGACCATCCCAGCTTCAATCGTTTCAAGAATGGTATAGTCATGACTTGCTTTTCGATTTTGTGCGAGCACTTTATCGTTCGTTCCTTTAGGCATTCACGAACCTCCTAGCGTCTTTTCTTTTTCGTTTTAATCGCTTTTTTAAAGCGTTGGCGTCCTTTTGATTTTTTGCCTTTCTTAGAAGATTTATCATCAAAGCGTTCGACTTTTCTTGGGCGTTCAGTTTTGGCCAATTTTGCATCTTCTACGAGTAGGAAATCAACTTCTCTAGCTTCCACATCTACTTTCACACATTTCACACGAACACGGTCCCCAATACGGTAACTTACACCCGTACGTTCGCCAAGTAAAATCATGTGGCTTTCAATAAAGTTAAAGTAGTCTTGTTTCAAGTGAGAAATATGAATTAATCCTTCTACGGTATTCGCTAACTCAACAAACATTCCGAATTTTGTCACAGAGCTTACGATACCATCGAATTCTTCGCCGACTTTGTCTTGCATGTATTCGGCTTTCTTCAATGCGTTCACATCGCGTTCCGCCTGTACTGCAAGTCGTTCCATACGAGATGATTGATCTGCAATTTGTTGCAACTTATCTTCCAGAAGCGTTTCTTCTTTCTTCGATAAATGACCTGGACGTTTTCCGTAATGACGAATCATGCGGTGAACGATTAAGTCTGGATAGCGACGGATTGGCGAAGTGAAGTGCGTATAGTCTTCGGCTGCCAGTCCATAGTGTCCCGTTGGCGTGATACCGTATTTAGCTTGTTTCATCGAACGAAGCATCATCGTCGATACCACTGCTTCATACGGCTCGCCGCGTACCTCATTCAAAGCCTTTGCAATTTCTTCGGTGTAATCGAATCGTTCTTCCCCTTAATCGTAATTCCAAATGCGGTAATAAACTCTAAGAATCGTTGGAGTTTTTCGCTATCTGGATTTTCGTGAATACGGTAAATGAACGGCACCTTCAATTGTTCATAATGACGAGCCACGGTTTCGTTAGCAGCTAACATAAAGGACTCAATGAGTCGCTCTGCTACGCCACGTTCACGTAGTACAATTTCGGTTGGCGCTCCTTTTTCATCGACCAGAATTTTTGCTTCTTGTGTATCAAAGTCAATCGCTCCACGTTCCATACGTCTACGTTCTAGAATCGTATGCAATTCCTTCATGTTCCAAAGCATTGCTTCAATCTCTGGAGTGATTTTTTCAGAAGCTTCATTCGTATTGAATAATACATTCACTTCATCATAAGTTAATCGCTCGTTCGATTGAATCACACTTGGGAAAATCTCGTGCTGGTAAATCGTTCCGCTACGGTCGATTTCCATGCGTGCTGTTAACGTTAATCGCTCTTCATATGGATGAAGCGAGCAGATTCCGTTTGATAATCGTTGTGGCAACATTGGAACCACACGGTCTGTTAAATACACACTCGTTCCGCGTTCAAATGCTTCCTTATCCATTTCAGAATTTTCCGTTACATAATAAGAAACGTCGGCGATGGATACCGTTAAGACAAAGGTTCCATCTTCGCGTTTGACTAGAGCTACCGCATCATCTAAGTCTTTTGCGTCTGCTCCGTCAATTGTCACGGTTAATTCTTGGCGTAAATCCACACGCCCTTCGATTTCTTCCGGTGAGATCGTTTCACTCACACGGTTGGCTTCCCCTATAACAGAGTCTGGGAATACTGTTGGGATTTAATTGATGTAAAATCATTAAAATGTCCATGCCGACAGCGTCTTTATAGCCGATTTCTTTGACGATATGCGCCTTCAAGACGAGTTCGTGACGCTCTGTTTCATAACTGTCAACTTCGGCAATCACGACGGTTCCGTCAACTGGGTTTAATCCCTTTCTAGTCACATAACATTTCGTTTTCTTTAATTTAGAATCTTTTAATGCAATTTCGCCACAATAGCCTGTTTGCATCATAATCTTCGATGGATAACGTGTATAAATCCCCACCACTTGCTTCACAGCGCGTTCAATAATCTTCACGATTGTTCCGCTTGCGGCTTTGTCGTTATAAGGATTTTCTTCTTGAACGATACGAATCGCAACTTTGTCTCCATCCATAGCGCCATGGACATCCGTTCTTGGAATAAAAATATCTGGTTTGCCTTCTTCAACTGTGACAAAACCAAATCCTTTATCGTTTAATCGGAATGTTCCTTCTAACGTACGATTTTTTTGATTGAATCCAAATTTACCTTGTCGTGTTAATACAATTTTTCCAGAATCTTCGAGGTCAGCTAATTGTTTCACTAAAATCTTAAAGTCCTTTGAAGCAGTAAATCCGAAATGCTCACTAATTTCTTGAACAAAAAAACTTTCGGATTCATGTTCCATAAAGAAAGCCATTAAGATTTCTTCTAATGATTGTCTCATTTCTTTACCTCCATTCTTGTTGATTTAGAAAAGAGAGAACAGTCTCTTGGAATTCCTTTCTAACAGGACTAACCGTAATCACGTGCCCTGCTTCTTCATACCAATGTAACTCCACTTGTGCGTTAATGAGGCCCTCTTTTAATTCAAGAGAAGACTCTGGATCGACAAGTGTATCTTGTTCCCCTTGTGCAATATAAAAACTTCCTGTCACTTCATCTAAGTGTGAAGCAACTTCACTTGAAAATGATTGAATGTGTGCTAATTGTTTTTGTGCTTTTTCCTTCATTTCAGCTTCATCAAATGGTCGTCCTACATTTCTATAAGACGCCTTCGCATACATCATAAAACTTTGAAACAGTCCTGGCAACTGAGGATTTCCAGAAGATACCGGCGAACAAAAAGTCCCTGCATATTCAACGAGATGTTCGGTTGCTAATTTTGTCGCCATAATACCGCCCATCGATAATCCGAAGGCAGTCACCGTGTGAAATCCTTCTCCTCGAACAAAGTCGACAGCACTTTTGGCATCTTCATACCAAGCCTCAGGAGAACTTGCCAAGATATCTTCCACATCTGGAGTTCCATGGCCAGAAAATACTGGAACATAGACTGCATAATCATGACGATGTAAAAACTGCGCAAGCATTCTCACATCGGCAGGCGTTCCTGTATAAGCATGAAATAAAATCACCGCTCTTGTATTGCTTTCTTTTCTTAACCATAGTGCTTCCATAATATTACTCCTCTAATCTGACAAATAAAAAAGTACAATTGGTTGGCTGTCCGAACAATTGTACTTAAATTTATTATTTTGATGAAATGTATGCTAATGCAAATGCTAATAACATGAAGATTGTTCCTAAAACAACTGTTACGCGAATTAAGAATGCCTCAAAACCACGTGCCTTTTGTTTACCGAATAATTGTTCTGCTCCACCTGTTAAATTCGCAGCATTTGTTTTTGAAGGTTGCATCGCAACAACAATAATTAATAATACGCATACCACAACCATCAGTGATAAAATTAAACTGTACAAAAGGATTCCCTCCTTAACTAAAATTCTTTTCAATTTTAACATAAAAACTACGATAATTCTACTCTTTCACGCGAAATACTATGAATTCGAACTACAATTAAAAACGTTGAAAACATGGTATAATAAAAAAAGACAAAATGAAATGGAGTGACGGAATGAAAGGTTTTGTATTTTTTGATTTGGATGGAACTCTCTTAAACGGCTCTTCCAAAGTCGATAAGGCTACCGCAGAGGCTATTCAAACATTAAAGGACAATGGGTATGAACCCTTTATCGCAACAGGACGTTCTCCTGCTGAAACGCGCGATATTATGGAGAGTGCGAATATCCACTCAGGAATTTTTATGAATGGTCAAGTCGTTCTTTATCAAGGAGAGCGTGTTTTTTCTTCAGAAATTCCAACTGAAACGGTAGAAAGATTCCATCAAATGGTAAAAGAAGATGGATATGGGTTAACAGCCTATAACGACAAAGAATTTTACTTAGTAGAATCCTCCGCAGGTGCTAAAGATGCATATGGATTTATTCATACTAATCCTCCTGCATTGAAAGAAGATTTTTATAAAGAAAATCCAATTAACATGATGCTCTTTATCTCTCTTCCTCCAGCTGAAGAAAAATATAAAGTAGCATTTCCAAATCTTGATTTCCTACGAAACACGCCGTACTCAGTCGATGTGATTTCAAAAGGAAATTCAAAAGCAGAAGGGATCAAACGCTTCTTAGAGCACTTAAACCAAGAAGATGCTGAAACTTACGCATTCGGAGACGGTCCAAACGATATCGAGATGCTTCAAGCAGTAACGCATCCTGTCGCTATGGGAAACGCGCTTCCGGTCCTTAAAGAGATTGCAGAATTTATTACGACCAACAATACAGATAACGGCATTGTTAATGGACTAAAACACTACGGCCTTATTTAAGAAAGAAGGAAAACGGATGTCAATTTATGAAATCGAAGTCCCTACAGTCAGTGGAGAGGTTACCACTCTAGAGGACTATAAAGGACAATTACTACTGATTGTGAATACGGCCAGTGGTTGCGGTCTAGCTCCACAATTTGAAGGTTTAGAAAAACTCTATTTAGAGTTCAAGGACAAAGGATTCACCGTTCTTGGTTTCCCTTGTAACCAATTTGCAGGACAAGAGCCACTCACAGCTGAACAAGCACTCTCTCACTGCCAATTGACGTACAATACAACTTTCCCAATGTTTGGTAAGGTTAAGGTAAATGGTCCTGAAACTCATCCATTATTTGATTTATTAAAGAAGGAGACGGCTGGTCTTTTCGGCGAAAAAGTTAAATGGAACTTTACAAAATTCCTCGTAGCGAAAGATGGAACAATTTTAAAACGTTTCGCCCCTACTACAACGCCTGAACAAATCCGAGACGAAATCGCAAGTCTTCTTTCATAAAACAATCTGTGATAAAATAAAAAGAAAACAGTTAGGAGAAATCACCATGGAAGTCAATGAAATTTTACGTATTTTAGAAGAAATGAATGTAGCTGTTATTGCGACTGCTGATGAGAACAACCAACCTCATGCACGTCATATCCATATTGGTGTTGCAAACGAAAAAGGCGTGTTCTTTATGACTAGTCCAAAAACAAACTTCTATAAACAACTACAAAATAACCAAAAAGTTGCCATTACTGCTATGAAGAGCGAAGATTACTTAATCCAAGTGATTCGTATCGAAGGTGTTGTTAAAGAAATTGGTCGTGAACGTCTTGAAGAAGTGCTTAAAGATAACCCATTCGTAAAAGATGTTTACCCTAACGAAGAAGACATTGCTGGTGTACAAGTATTCCACTTATATGACGGTAAAGGATTCTACCATAGCCTTACACAAGGCCACAAATACGTGTTTGATATTCACGAATAAAAATAGAAAGAGGATTTTATGAAAAAACTTTTATTGGCTCTTGCAGCTCTTTTTGTTGTTGGCTTAGCGACATTTTATTTATTACCATCAAGTAGCAAACCTGCTGATGCAAACGTCGTATTTCAAGACGCAAGCGGAAAAAAATTAACTGAAAAAGACTTTAACGGAAAACCAACCGTCTATTATGCATGGGCAAGTTGGTGTCCAGATTGCCAACAAGAGCTCCCAATTTTAAATACATTAAAAGAAAAATATGCTGACAAAGTTGAATTTGTTGGTGTAGCGATGATCAGTCAGAAAGAACCGATTGAGAACGGAAAGAAATACTTAAAGGAGCTTTCTCTTTCCCTCAACTATTACTCAGACGTTGACTCAAGCTTCCAAAAATATCATGAGATTACAGAAATTCCAACCCTAATCTTTGTCGATAAAGATGGAAAGATTGTTAAAAAAACGGCCGGTGTTCTGACTCATGAAGAACTCGAGACATACATCAAAGAAATCTTATAAAATTAAAAAAACTAGCAGAATTCTCTGCTAGTTTTTTTCGTTAACAATAAATAAAAGAGAGGATGAAAGCATCCTCTCTTATTTATTTTCTTCTATGTTTAGAAACACCAATACGGTTGATTGCCTTGCTTAAAGCGATTTTCGCACGTTCAACATCACTCTTCGAACGAGATTCGTCACTAAGTACTTTTTCCGCTTTATCTTTAGCTTGCTCTGCACGAGTCACGTCAATGTCTCTTGCACGCTCAGCCACGTTGGCAATAATCGTTACGACATTATCCCGCACTTCCATAACTCCACCACCGATTGCAATATAATCAGTTGGTGAATCCTCTAAGAATCGTTTCACTCGAAGTGCACCGATTTAAAGGAAGCATGATTGGAGCATGATGCGGTAGTATGGTGATTCCGCCATCGACTGCATCGGCACTCACAGAATAGGAACGATGGTTATACACTTTTCCTTCTGGTGTTGTGACAACGACCAGTAATTCATGTTCAGCCATCTTTAGTTTCCTCCATAAAACCCTGCTGCTTTAGCTTTTTTAATCACGTCTTCGATTGGTCCTACGTTACGGAACATATCTTCTGGAATATCATCATATAAACCATCGATAATTCCTTTAAATCCACGAACTGTATCTTTAATTGGAACGTATGAACCAGGTTGTCCTGTAAATGCTTCGGCAACGTGGAAGTTTTGTGATAAGAAGAATTGAATTCTTCTTGCACGGTTTACAATAACTTTTTCGCTATCTGACAATTCATCAATCCCTAAGATGGCAATGATGTCTTGTAATTCACGATAACGTTGAAGCATTTGTTGTACTTTCATCGCTACTTCATAGTGTTCTTCCCCAACAATTTCTGGAGTTAGGGCACTTGAAGTTGAAGCAAGTGGATCCACCGCTGGATAAATCCCTTGTTCTGTTAAACGACGCTCTAAGTTTGTTGTTGCATCTAAGTGGGCGAATGTTGTTGCTGGAGCCGGGTCAGTATAGTCATCGGCTGGCACGTAAATCGCTTGAATAGATGTAATAGATCCGTCTTTAGTTGAACTGATACGTTCTTGTAATTGACCCATTTCAGTTGCAAGTGTTGGTTGATACCCTACGGCAGAAGGCATACGTCCAAGTAGGGGCTGATACTTCTGAACCTGCTTGTGTGAAACGATAAATGTTATCGATGAATAAAAGCACGTCTTGTTTTTCCACATCACGGAAGTATTCCGCAATTGTTAACCCTGTAAGTGCTACACGCATACGAGCTCCAGGTGGTTCGTTCATTTGTCCAAACACCATCGCTGTTTTCGCAGATACCCCAGAGTCTTGCATTTCATGGTAAAGGTCGTTCCCTTCACGAGTACGTTCCCCTACTCCTGTAAATACTGAAATACCACCAAGTTCTTCAGCAATATTATGAATCAATTCTTGAATTAATACGGTTTTCCCTACACCGGCACCACCGAACAACCCGATTTTACCACCTTTAAGATATGGTGCTAAAAGGTCAATAACTTTAATCCCTGTTTGTAGAATTTCGTATTGACTGTTTAATTCTTCAAATTTTGGTGCTGGTTTATGGATTTCATGTCTTGTGAAATCTGCTGGGAATGGTTCCTTCAAGTCGATTGTATCTCCAAGAACGTTGAAAACACGACCTAATGTTTCAGGTCCCACTGGAACGCTAATTGTGCGTCCTAAGTCCACCACTTTCATGCCACGTTGCAAACCATCTGTAGATTCCATGGCGATTGTACGAACTGCACCGTCCCCTAATTCTACAGCAGTTTCCAAAGTAACAGTTTTTTCGCTACCATCATTGGCTGTTTTCACAACTTGTAATGCATTATGAATATCTGGAACGCCTTCTTCTAAAGGAAATACCACGTCTACAACTGGCCCTACAACTTGTAAAATCTTTCCAGTTCTCAATCCATTTTCCTCCTTCTAAAATCCTAATGTTCTTCCAGAGCGGCTGCTCCCACCGACAATTTCTGTAATTTCTTGTGTAATTTGCGCTTGTCGTCTCTGGTTCAAATCTTGTGTTAAGTTACTGATTAAATCTTTCGCATTATCAGTCGCACTTCTCATCGCAGTCATACGTGAGGCATGTTCTGCTGATTTGGCATCGATAATGGCTCCGTAAATAAGCGATTCCGCATATTGTGGAAGCAAGATGTCCATAATAATTTCCTTGTTTGGTTCAAAAATATAATCCAATTCGTACTCTTTTGCTTCTTCAGCATCCAAGTCTATAATTGGTAACATTTTTTCAACACGGTAATTTGATAAAAGCGCGTTTACGTGGTGATTATAGCAAACGTAAAATTCATCAAATTCACCGTCACGGAACATTTGGACCGCACTTGACACAATCTTTCTTACTTCTTCAAAGGTTGGAATATCGGATACGTCGTTAATTTCAAGACGCACATCCACTCCCATTTTTTTGAAGAAGCGACTTGCAGCATCCCCAATGGTTAAGATGACATATTCATCTTTAGATTGGTGGTCTAACTCTAACATTTCTCTTGTTGATTGGAAAATGGAAGAGTTGTAACTCCCAGCAAGTCCTTGATCAGATGAAATCACTAAGTATCCAGTCTTTTTAACTGGACGTTCAATTAATAAGTCGTGATAGTCGATAAAAGAAGTTACTACTTCTCCGTCCTCTGACGTTTCATCGACAACCTCTTCTTTATTGTGATTTGCGTATAGTAAGTGAGTTACAACTTCACGGATTTTTTGAGCGTAGTCTTGATAGTGACGCACTGCTTGCTCTGATTTGGCTAATTTTGCTGCAGAGACCATCTGCATGGCGCTAGTGATTTGACTTGTTTTCTTTGTTGAAACAATTCTCTTCTTTAAATCATTTAAGGAAGCCGTCATTCAGGTCACCTCTCCTTTCTACGCTTATTGAACACGTTCAAATAAATGAATTTGTTTGAAACTCTCAATTACTTTGTAGAATTTCTCTTCATCCGAAATCAAATGTTGATCGCGGATTTCATTCAATAAATCTCTATGTTCGCTTTCTAAATGTTGATATAACGCTTTTTCAAATGATTTAATACGGTCGATTGGAATCGCATCTAATAAACCATGTGTTAAAGCAAATAAAATCGATACTTGATACTCGATTGGTAATGGTTGGTGAACATCTTGTTTCAAGACTTCAACCGTACGTTTACCACGATTTAATTTTTGTTGAGTTGCCGCATCTAAGTCAGAACCGAATTGTGTGAAGGCTTCTAACTCACGGTAACTTGCTAAGTCGATACGTAATGTACCAGAAACTTTCTTCATCGCTTTAATTTGGGCAGAACCCCCAACACGCGATACAGATAATCCGGCAGATAAACCAGGACGTACCCCTGAGTAGAACAAATCACTTTCTAAGAAGATTTGTCCATCTGTAATGGAGATAACGTTTGTTGGGATATATGCAGAAATATCTCCGGCTTGTGTTTCGATGATTGGTAAGGCTGTTAATGACCCTGCACCTAATTCATCACTTAATTTCGCTGCACGTTCTAGTAAACGTGAGTGCAGTAGAATACATCCCCTGGGTATGCTTCACGACCTGGTGGACGACGAAGTAATAGGGAAATTTCACGATATGCCGCAGCTTGTTTTGATAAATCATCGTACACGATTAAAACATCGCGTCCTTGATACATCCATTCTTCACCCATTGCAGTACCTGCATATGGTGCAATATAAAGCATTGGTGCTGGTTGAGAAGCACTCGCTGATACAACCGTTGTATATTCCATTGCTCCGTAGCGTTTTAATGTTTCCACAAGAGCTTTAACCGTAGATTCTTTTTGACCAATAGCGACATAAATACATAATGTATCTTTGCCTTTTTGGTTCAAAATCGTATCTACCGCGATACTTGTTTTACCAGTTTTACGGTCACCGATAATTAACTCACGTTGTCCTTTACCGATTGGAACTAAAGCATCGACTACTTTTAATCCTGTAGGTAATGATTGTTTTACACTTTGACGTTGCATAACGCCAGGTGCTTCATTTTCTACTGGACGTTTTTTTGTTGTCTCGATGGCACCAAGACCGTCAATAGGACGACCTAACGCATCCACAACACGACCAATCAATGCATCTCCTACTGGAACATCAAGGATACGTCCTGTACGTTTCACAGGTTCTCCTTCATGGATATTTTCATATCCTCCGAAGATGATGACACCGACATCGTTTTTTTCTAAGTTTTGAGCCATCCCGTAGGCGCCGTTTTCAAATTCTACTAATTCTCCAGCCATTACATTTGTAAGACCGATGACACGAGCAATTCCGTCCCCAATGAAGGAAACCTCACCGATTTCTTCAATTTGTTCTTTCGTTTCAAAAGAAGCGATTTGGTCACGAATTCTCGCTGTAATATTACTCATTTCCATTTATGCCATCTCACCTCTTTAATCCTGTTTGGCTAATTTTCTCTTTGAATTGTTTTAGTTTGTTCGCAATCGTTCCATCTAATAAATACTCTTTTGTCTTAATTTGAACGCCGCCAATCACTGAAGGATCCACGGTATTCACCCAAGAATCATATTCTTTATGAGTTTTATTTTGGAATGCAGTTGCAATACGATCCATCTGATCATCCGTTAAAGGAATCGCAGAAACAATCTCTAATTTATTGGCATTGTAAATATCTAGGAACGCTTCGAGTGCTTCTACAATATTCATCGAACCATCTTCAGACGGGAATGTTGCTATGTACTCTTGTGTTTCTTTTGATAAATGTCCAAATGCAGATTCTAATACAGATAACTTTTTATCATAAGAGACATGCTCTAGATGCATCATCTGTCTAAACGTCGAAGTATTTGAATCCCTGCTAAAATAGCTTGAAGTTCATTCGTCACTTGCTCTAAGTGACCTTCGAATTTTGCCTTTGCATAGAAATGGCTGGCTTCTTTAACGATATCTTTATGATATTTAACCATTATTTTCCAACCCCTTAATGAAGGCTTCGATTACTTCTTGATGCTTCTCTTTTGTCACTTCTTTTTCAAGAATTTGACTAGCAAGTTGAACCGATAAGTCTACAATATCATCTTGCACTTGCGCAATGGCACGTTGTTTCATTGAATCGACTTCACGTTGTCCATCTGCTTTCATGCGAGAGACCACATCTTTACCTTCTTTAATCATTTCATCTTGCGTTTTTGAAGCTGCTTCACGAGCGTTATCTAAGATTTCGCTACCTTTCACTTCTGCGTTATGAATAATTTCGTTGGCATTAGCCTGAATTTCTTCCGCTGATTTTCTTTTCTCAGCAGCTTCGTCTAAATCTTTAGCAATTTTATCTCGACGTGCTTCTAACATGGCATTTACTTTATCCCAAGCAAAGAATTTCACCAAGAATAGTAACAACGTCATTGAAATTAATACGACTAAAGTATCGCCTAAAACTGTACTGACATTACCTGATAACATTACTTCAAACATCTCTCACCCCTCCTTTACGACAATAATTCCATTTGTTGGATTATTTAACGAATACAAGGATAAGAGCGATTAATACGGCGAAGATTGGCATCGCTTCGATTAAGGCAACCCCGATGAACATTGTTGAACGTAATTCATTGCTCATTTCTGGTTGGCGTGTCATTGATTCAATTGTTTTTACGATAACTGCTTGGTTACCAAAGGCTGCTGCTAAAGCTGCTCCTGCTACTGCGATTGCTGCTGCTAATTCTGTCATTATAAATTCCTCATTTCTTAAAATTAATGTTTCATTACTTTATGTGAGATGTAAACCATTGTCAACGTACAGAATACGTACGCTTGAATAGCTCCAATTACCACTGAAAATCCTTGCCATACTACCCCTAGTGGTATTGCAAGAATATAGGTTATTAGTCCTGCTGCGGATGAGAACATCACAATCAAACCTAATAACACTTCGCCGGCATAAATATTTCCGTAAAGACGGAATGCCAACGTAATTGTGTTCGTAAACTCTTCAATCAATTTGATTGGGAGCATTATCGACATCGGACTTAAGTAAGAATGTTGGATATATCCTTTGAGTCCCATCTTCTGTACACCAGAATAATGTGCGATTAATGTTGTCATAAGCGCTAAGGCTAAACATACTATCGGGCTAGCCGTTGGACTGGCAAAATAGCTGTGATCTTCATAGTGAATAAAGATAATTAGCCCAACCATATTAGCGACTAGTACAAAAGAAAACAGTGAGAAAATGTATAAATAATACGTTTGTGCTGTTTTCTCATCAACTGCACTGTTTACAATACCCTTCGTGAAGTCCATAAGAGCTTCTAAAGCATTTTGCAACTTACCAGGCTTCATCGAAACCTTCCTTGAAGCAAAAATTGTAAATAATGCGATTAGTAAAACACTAACCCCACATGAAATCAAAATCGGAACTGAAAACGACAATCCAAAAATCTCAACCACTTTTGGCGTTGCTTCCATGTTTCTTATTTCCCCTCCTTTACACCAAATAAAAAACTGACAATAATCCTATACTTTGAGTTTTACGCTCAGTACGGTGATTATTGTCAGATTTGGTGGCAATAGTCTATCGCAAAAGCGTTGACTATAAAAATTTATTATTTGGTTCCGAATAAACGATCTCCAGCATCTCCTAATCCTGGAAGAATGTATCCATGTTCATTTAATCTTTCATCTAACGCTGCTGCGTAGATGTCGATATCTGGGTGGGCTTTACGTAGAACTTCTACACCTTCTGGAGCAGCTACAAGACAGCAAAACTTAATCGAGCTTGGTTGTGCACCACGCTTCAACAGTGCGTCAATAGCAGCTACTGCAGATCCCCCAGTTGCTAACATAGGATCAACGACAAACAATTGTCTTTCAGAAATATCTGAAGGCAACTTCACGAAATACTCAACAGGTTGCAATGTGTCATGATCACGATACATACCAACATGCCCAATTTTGGCTGCTGGGATTAATTCGAGAATTCCATCAACCATTCCAAGTCCTGCACGCAGAATCGGAATGATAGCAACTTTTTTACCAGCTAATGTTTTCAATGTTGTTTTAACAAGTGGAGTTTCGATTTCTACATCTTCAAGAGGCAGATCTCTAGAAACCTCATAAGCCATTAGCATTGAAATTTCGTTTACAACTTCGCGGAAAACTTTTGTTCCACAATCCTTTTGACGAATCATTGTCAATTTATGTTGAATTAACGGATGATCAAGTACGTGAAATTTACCCATTTGTCATTCTCCTTCCAATACATTAGTGTCACTTCTATTATTTACCTAAAAACCAGTTAAATATCTAGTCTCAGTTTGAAAACTTATTATTATTTTCATAATCTGAAATAAACCTTTACATTTACTTCATTACGCGTATAATTTGAAAGTTTCCGTCAACTGTTTCACTTCTTGACGAACCGTGTTTAATACTTCTTCATTTTCAGGATGTGTTAATGTTGTAAGGATTAACTCAGCTACTTTTTTCGCCGCAGCTTCATCGAAACCACGTGTTGTAATAGCTGCCGTTCCGACACGAATTCCACTTGTTTTAACAGGTGGTAATGTATCAAATGGAATGGCATTTTTATTCACTGTAATTCCAACAGTGTCGAGTAATTCTTGCGCTTCTTTACCGTTTAATCCAGTATCTTTAATATCGAGGAGTAATAGATGGTTATCTGTACCACCTGAAATCGCACGAATCACTGTTCCTTCGAACACTTGCGCCATAGCTTTAGCATTTTTCACGACTTGCTCGATATACTCACCAAATGCTGGTTGAAGAGCTTCATGGAATGCAACTGCTTTACCAGCAATCACGTGTTCTAGGGGTCCCCCTTGGATTCCTGGGAAGATTGCACTGTTTAATTTTTTACCAAATTCTTCTTTTGCTAAAATTAAACCGCCACGTGGTCCACGTAGTGTCTTATGTGTTGTTGATGTTACAACATCGGCGTATGGAACTGGATTTTGATGAGCTCCTTTAGCGACTAACCCAGCAATATGCGCCATATCCACCATAAAGTAAGCTCCAACTTCTTTAGCAATTTCACTAATGCGTTTGAAGTCAATCTCACGTGGGTACGCTGACGCTCCAGCCACGATTAATTGTGGTTTTTCTTCCTTAGCGATACGTTCTAATTCATCATAATCGATTGTTTCAGTTTCTGGATTTACTCCATAAGAAACAAACTGATAATCTTGTCCAGAGAAGTTTACTCCCATTCCGTGAGTCAAGTGACCCCCGTGGTTTAAGTCCATCCCTAAAATCTTATCGCCTTTCTTCACTAGCGCACGATATGCGGCCATATTTGCTTGAGAACCTGAGTGTGGTTGAACATTGGCATATTCTGCACCAAACAATTCTTTCACACGATCAATCGCTAATTGCTCGATGACATCTACATATTCACATCCGCCATAGTAGCGACGTCCTGGATACCCTTCTGCATATTTATTCGTTAGAATACTTCCTTGTGCACGTAAAACTCCTTCAGATACGAAGTTTTCTGATGCAATTAATTCAATCCCTTGTTGTTGACGATGTAATTCTTTTTCAATCGTCTCAAAGATGATCTTATCTTCTGTAAATTGACTCATTCAACTACTCCTTTCTTTTCTTACCTTTTCTATTTTATCACATTATAGGCTTTTGTAGAAAACCTATGAGTTCTTCTATAGAACGGTTGATGCCGCTTTTTTCAAACGGTTCATATACGCGATTCCTACTCCTGTTTCAGGAGCAGATTCGGCTAAAATAACATCTAATTTTAAGTGATCCAATGACCTCAAAGCATCGAATAACGCACGGTTCATATCATCCACGCTCGTCCCCATCTTGTAAGTACCTTCAACTTTATTTTCAATTGTCTTTACAATAGCGCTTTGAGCCATCACACTCACTGTTTTTCCTTGTACTTTGTATTGATCGATAGCTTCTTCAAAAGCTTCCACTGTACCTTCTACCACAAATACTGGAGTTTTTGGTGCGTAATGACGATATTTCATGCCAGGAGATTTTGGCACTTCCTTCTCCCCTGTTTTTGTCGTGATAGAAGATTGAATAGGTCCGATTACCGATTCAATTTGATCCTTCGTAATCACACCTGGTCTTAAAATCACAGGTCCTTCTTCATTTGTTAAGTCAATCACCGTCGACTCAACACCCACAGTAGATGAACCTCCATCCACAATCCCACGAATACGGCCATTCATATCTTCGAATACATGCTCTACTTTTGTTGGGCTTGGTTTCGTCGAAAGGTTCGCACTTGGCCCTACAAGAGGAATACCTACCTTCCTGATTAACTCTAATGTGACAGGATGATTTGGCATGCGGAATGACACCGTTGGAAGTCCGGCAGATAAGGATGGAGCGTAAATTCCTGGTTTTGCCTTCAGAATCATTGTGAGTGGTCCTGGCCAGAAAGCTTGTGCTAAGGTCAGCGCAATTTCAGGAACTTCTTCTACAGTAGAAGTCATCTGATGAATATCACTAATATGAACAATCAGTGGATTGTCACTTGGACGCCCTTTTGCTTCAAAGACTTTTAGAACTGCTTCTTGACTCGTTGCGATAGCTCCTAATCCATATACCGTTTCCGTTGGAAAAGAAACAATTTCACCTTGTTGTAAAGCCTGAGCTGCAACATCTAAGTTTTCTTTTGTAAAAATTTGTGTTTCCATTACTGCGCCTCCTTTCCACTAACTATAATCATTCGGTCCAACCCTGCAATATCTTTATGGATCGTTACTTTTCGATTCGGACAAACTTCACTAAAAATTCGTTGCACGCTTGACCCTTGCTTAAATCCAATTTCAAAAAAGGCTTGGCCACTATCTGTTAGATACTCTTCTAAGCGGTGGGCAATCTTTTCGTAAATCGCAAGACCCTCCTGTTCTGCAAATAACGCTTGTTTTGGTTCATAGCGTCTCACCGATTCATCCATTAACACTTCTTCAGAAAAAGCAATATACGGTGGATTACTAATAATACATTCAAATTTCTCATGTGGAACATTGCTGTACACATCACTGTAAATTAATTCGGTTTGAAGATTAAACTTATCCCGGTTCTTCTTAGCAACAACGAGCGCTTCCTCTGAAATATCGCACCCCATATAATGATGACGCCCAACAAGTCTTTCTAGACTTAAAATAATGCATCCTGTTCCGACGCCAATTTCTAGAACTCTCCCAACAGGGCACTGTTCTAAAAAGGACTGTGCTTTTAAAACAAGTTCTTCTGTTTCTGGACGAGGAATTAAGGTATCCTTTGTGACCATAAATTCTTCTCCTAGAAATTCAGCCACTCCTGTAATTTGCTGTAAGGGTTCAAACTCACTAAGACGTAGTAACTCGCCTTCTAAGTCTTCAAAAGTCACCGTAGCCTCTTGGCGTAAATTTAATAAAAATTGAGATAAAGTCCATTGATTCTTAAATAACATCAATTCTCTGACAAGATGCTGGCATTCTTCGCGCCCTAATTTGGGTTGTTTTTCTTCTAAAAAACAAGAAGCCCTAATGAGGACTTCTTGGTTCGTTGGATTAGTTGCTTCCATTATTTAATTGCTCCAATTTTTCTGTGTGATCATAAAGAATTAAAGCATCGACAATTTCATCAATTTTTCCAGCTAACACTTGGTCTAGCTTTTGAAGAGTTAAACCAATACGGTGGTCTGTAACACGGTTTTGTGGGAAGTTGTACGTACGAATACGTTCAGAACGGTCTCCTGTACCTACTGCAGACTTACGGTTTGCATCATATTCAGATTGCGCTTCTTGAGAAATCTTGTCGTATACACGCGCACGCAATACTTTCATCGCTTTCTCACGGTTCTTCAATTGTGAACGCTCATCTTGCATCGCTACAACAATACCTGTTGGCAAGTGCGTTAAACGTACGGCAGATGCTGTCTTATTAACGTGCTGTCCACCGGCACCTGATGCATGGTAAATATCCACACGAATATCTTTATCTTCTAATTCAATTTCTACTTCTTCTGCTTCAGGCATGACAACGACTGTAGCTGTTGAAGTATGCACACGTCCTTGAGATTCAGTTGATGGAACACGTTGTACACGGTGCGCACCAGATTCATATTTTAATTTAGAGAATACATTATCCCCTGTAATCATTAAAATAACTTCTTTATATCCACCGATACCTGTTACATTGGCATCCATCACTTCTACACGCCATCCTTGTGCTTCAGCGTATTTTTGATACATATTCAAAAGATCTCCCGCAAAGAGTGCAGCTTCATCTCCACCAGCTGCACCACGGATTTCCATGATGATGTTTTTGCCATCGTTTGGATCTTCTGGTAACAGTAAGAATTTGATTTTATCTTCTAATTCTACTTTTTCTTTTTTAAGGGCACTTAATTCTTCTTTAGCCATTTCCGCCATTTCAGCATCTAAGCTTTCACCAAGCATTTCCTCTGTGTCGCTAATTTCTTCAACCACCTGTTGATAACGTTTGAACGTTTCTACTTTTGGTCGTAAGTTTGCTTCTTCTTTTGTTAATTCCATGAAACGTTTTGTATCGCCGATAACTTCCGGGTCACTTAGTAACTCTGAAAGTTCATCATAACGAATAATAAAACTATCTAATTGATCGAACATACTTTTCTCCTTTATCTTCTCTTATAAGCGTTCTTCACCAGGATGATTATAATGATAACGGCAAACTGGATAATAGGCATCATTGCCTCCAATTTGAATTTGTTCTCCCGTATACACTGGAACACCATCCACTACACGCATATTCATACTTGCTTTTTTTATGACAATACCAACAAATCGTTTTTAATCTCTTCGATTTTATCCGCATAGAGTAATAAGTATTTAGAGCCTTCAAATAACTCGTTTTTGGAAATCATTCTTCAGACCAAATGCCATTACTGGAATATTTAATTCGTCAACAATTCGAGCGAGTTCGAGAATGTGTTGTTTTGATAAGAATTGAGATTCATCAATCAAAATACAATAAGGTTTCACCGCTTGACCTTCGACAATTTCGTAAATAGGTGTATCGTCAAAAGATCGGAATAGCTTCACGTCTTACTCCGATACGACTGGATACATATCCCTACTTGGTCACGGTCGTCAATTGCACTCGTAAATAATAAAACCGGTTTATCTTGTTCTTCATAATTATGTGCAACCTTTAAAATTTCGATTGATTTTCCACTATTCATTGCACCATATTTAAAAAACAATTGTGCCACATTTATCCCTCCAATTGCTAAACTATACCTTTAATATCTTACGATAAATGGGTACCTTTGTGCAAAGAAAAACCGTTATTTTCAGGCGATTTTTCCACAAACAATTTTAATAAAAATTTTAAAAAAACGTTTTTTTATAAACCACTTTTTCATGAAAATATGCTACAATAGTGAAGTATATTAACGGAAAGGATCGTCTAAATTGAATCTTAGAACACAAGTTGCATTAGGAGCTGGTAGATTTACTCGCTGGGCTCTGAAGACTTTTACAAAAGGTGGTAGTAGCATGCCAGGGAAAGTAGCACATGCTATCGATCCAAACATTTTAAAATCACTCGCTGAAAATTACGATGTCATTATCGTCAGCGGAACAAACGGGAAACTTTAACAACTTCACTGATTGTTCAATTGTTAAAACAAAAATATCCAAATATTTTAACAAACCCTACTGGAGCTAATTTAACTCAAGGGATTGTTTCAACATTTTTAAACCACTCTCCAAAAGCTGGCGAAAAGAATATCGCCGTTCTTGAAGTGGATGAAGCAACGATTCGTCACATTACTCCATATATCGAACCAAAACTTTTTGTATTCACGAATATTTTCCGTGACCAAATGGATCGTTTTGGAGAAATTTATACAACATACCAATTAATGCTGGAAGGTGCTGCTTTTGCACCAAGTGCTACAATTTTAGCAAATGGCGACGCTCCTATTTTTAATAGTGTTGATACTCCAAATCCACGTGAGTATTTCGGATTCAACCATACTGAAGATAGCGAAATGATGGCACACTACAATACTGATGGTGTTCTTTGCCCACATTGCCAATCAATCTTGCATTATAAGAGCATTACTTATAGCAACCTTGGTAAATACTATTGTCCAAAATGCGACTTCAAACGTCCTGAATTGAATTATGCAGTCACTGCATTAAATGAATTATCCCTAACAGGTTCTTCATTTGATATTGACGGTACAACATTCTCAATTCCAATTGCTGGACTTTACAATATTTACAATGCGTTAGCAGCCTACTCTGCAGCAAAATTCTTTGGCCTTTCTACTGAAGAAATCCAAGAAGGCTTCTCAAAAGCTCAACGCGTATTTGGTCGTCAAGAAACATTCACCGTTGAAGATAAAGACGTGATGTTAAACTTAATCAAAAACCCAGTTGGATTTAACCAAATCGTTCAACTCTTAAGTTATGAAAAAGAGCCATTTAGTTTAGGTGTCCTCTTAAACGATAACCCTGCGGATGGTCAAGACGTGAGCTGGATTTGGGATGGCGATTTCGAAGGACTACATGCCTTGAACGCTGTCGACACAGCCATCAGTGGTATCCGTGTTGAAGACCTCGGTGTCCGTATGGAAGTTGCCGGTTTTGAAAATATCAAAGTCTTTAAAACAAATGCGGAATTAATCGATTGGATTCGCAAAGCTCCAACAAATAAAGTCAATGTACTTGCAACTTATACTGCTCTACTCGACTTACGTAAAGACTTTGCTAAAGAAGGATACCTCAAGGAAGGGATGAACGGATGAAATTAAGAATCTGTCATTTATATGGAAACTTAATGAATACGTATGGTGATAATGGAAACTTACTCATGTTGCAACACCGTGCGAAAAAATTAGGGTACGAAGTAGAAACAACTTTAATTAGTTTAGAAGAAGATTTTAACCCTGACGACTTTGATATCGTAATGTTTGGCGGTGGTCAAGACTACGAGCAAACAGTCGTTGCAAAAGATCTTCAAAATAAAAAAGACGCCCTTATCCAATATATCGAAGATGATGGTGTTGTCGTTGCGATTTGTGGAGGCTTCCAATTACTTGGTCGCTACTACGTGAATGCAAGCGGCGAACGTCTAAACGGAATTAGCGCCATTGACGTATGTACAAACGGACAATTCCCAAATCGTTTAATCGGTGATGTTGAGATTGTTAATGAAGAATTTGGTGAAACGTATTTAGGATACGAAAACCATATCGGTAGAACATACCTTGGTAAAAACATGAAACCACTTGGTAAAGTTGTAAAAGGCTACGGAAATAACGAAGAAGATCATGTCGAAGGATGTCATTATAAAAATGTATTCTGCTCATACTTCCATGGCCCTATCTTAGTGAGAAACCAACATTTAGCTGATCGTATCATTGAAACGGCAGCCGAGCGTCAACGTTCAAAAAATGCATAAACGAAAAGACCCGTGTAACAAAATGTACTGACCCCAAAAAGTTAGACAATTAATTTAAGCAAAGGATTTAGTTCTGTATTGCACAGGACTAAGTCCTTTTAATTTTACTTTGATTCGTTTGTTATTGTAATAATCAATATAGTCGACGATTGCCCTCTCAAGTTCCTTTATAGACTTAAATGTCTGCTCATAGCCATAAAACATCTCTGATTTAAGAATGCCAAAGAACGATTCCATCATGCCATTGTCAGTACTATTACCCTTGCGGGACATAGATGGCTGAATGCCCTTATCTTCTAAAAAACTATGATAAAACTCATGCTGGTATTGCCATCCCTGATCACTGTGGAGAATAGTATTCTCGTATTCTTCTTCTCTAAAAGCTTGTTCTAACATATCCTTTACTTGTTTTAAATTTGGCGAAGATGATAGAGTATACGCTATAATCTCGCTGTTATAACCATCTAAAATTGGTGATAAATATAGTTTTTTTGATTACTTGTTGGAATAGAAAACTCTGTAATGTCTGTATAGCACTTTTTCCATCGGTTTTTTTCAGCTGTAAATTGACGTTGAATAATATTCTCAGCTTTCTTACCAACTTCTCCATGATAAGAAGAATACTTACGTTTTTCTACGAATACGAGCAGTTAGCCCCAACAGTTTCATCAAGCGTTGTACCTTCTTATGGTTTACGATGAACCCACGGTTTCTAAGTTCAAGAGTAATACGACGATATCCATAATTACCTTTATGCTCGTTATAAATGGTTTCTATTTCGTTTTTTACGGCCTGATTCTTATCTTCTAGGTTTAGCTGCTTTAAGTGATAGTAGTAAGTTGAACGAGCAAGTTTAATAATCTTTAGAAGAATATCTAAAGGAAACTCTGACACTAACTCTCTGACAATCTGCGTCTTTCTTCTTTCTCTTTTTCCTCCTTCAAGCGGAGTTCTCTCAACTTTTTTAGAATGGCATTCTCCGCTCTTAAATACTCATTTTCAGCCTGAAGGCGTTCTAGTTCCGTCATCTCTTCTGGTTTTTTCTTTGGCTTACGTCCCATTTCAGGTACTCTCCCTCTTGTTTTCTCAACAATAGTATACTTATTTTTCTTGTATTGTGCGAGCCAGTTGTGAAGAGTGGCACGCGCAGGGAGGCCGTATTCGAGAGAAACTCTTTCTTTACTCCAACCTTCGAGTAAGACTTTATCAATCATTTCTTGTTTTATTTCTGGAGAATAATAATTATTTCTCCCTTTTTTAACTATCTCTAACCCATAACGTTCAATCAATTTAATCATGTAGGAAAGATTTCTCGCATCTATACCGAACATATCTGCAAGTCGTGAGTAGCTAAATCCTTGTTTTCTGAGTTCATAAATCTGAACTTTATCTTCATAAGTTAATTTCATAATAAAAACACCCCAAAAAGTTAGATTTTTGTGTCTAACTTTTTGGGGTGCACTTCAAAAATGTTACACGGGTTATTTTTTCTATTCAGCATTAAGATAAACAGAAATCTGTTTTCCTTTTATCCTGTTTGTAGCTCCATCATAGATTGTATTTATCATATCTCGATTCCTTAAAATGAAGTTAAAACCATTGAATAGAGAATAAATAAGTCAATAGAGCACTAATACTAATAAAGGGAGCAAAAGGAATTTTTTCATACAACTGATTTCTTTTTGATAGAATCATCCAACCAATCACCACTCCTCCGCCAATGACAAAGGAAAAGAGTCCTACAAAGAGAATTTGACTTAGTGAAAAATAAGGGCCTAAAGCTGCTAAAAAATAAACATCTCCCATGCCGAAAACTTCCTCTTGCCAAATCCATTTGCCAACTCCATAAACCGTGATGTATAAAATGAGACCAGCAACCATGGATAATATTGCGCCCTCTACTGCATCTATTCTGATAGAAAAACCAACCATTGTTAGAACTAATAACAAGCGCAAATCTATTTCATACGAATCCACATCCATCAATGCTATTAGCATACAAATCGTGCATAAAAAGTACCCAACTATTTCCGTGGGGTGTTTGAAATAAGCCACTAGACAGAATAGAATGGAAAATATCATTTCTACTAAGAAGTAGCGTATAGAAATCGACTGTTTACAATAGCGACACTTCCCACGTAAAAAGAGATAAGAAAGAATCGGTAGTAAATCCAATGCATGTAGTGAATGTTGACAATGAGGACAATAGGATCTTCCGTGGACAAAATCTTCCCCTTTTCCTTCTCTCACACTGACTACATTCACAAAACTTCCAATCACTGCTCCAAGAACACCAATCGCAAAAAGCATAAAAAAACCTCCCTTACTAAACATTACGTTTCGTAAGAGAGATTCGGTTTAATTTTCTTCTGTTATAACAACTTCGATGATTTCTTCAACTTCCTCTTCGGGAGTGTAATATAAACCAGAATAGTCTTTATACCATGCAAAGAAGTGAGTTACAAAGACTTTAACCACTGCATAAACAGGTACTGCAATTAATAATCCTGTTAGTCCAAACATTTTACCAGCAGCTAGTAAGATTACTAAAATCGTTACTGGATGCATCTTGAGTGATGATCCAAGAATTAATGGTTGAAGTAAACGACTTTCAATCAACTGCTCAATCACAAATACAGTTAGTACTTGTAAAACAATAGCAGGGCTTGTAACAAAGGCAATAATCATTGCAATAATCAATCCGATAATCGAACCAATATAAGGAATAATTACTAATAGTCCTGCAATCATCCCAATCGTTACCCCATATGGTAATCCAATAATCGAATACCCAATCGAAAAAGTAATCCCTACACAAATCGCAACTAAGATTTGGCCACGAATATATGAGCTGACTTGTTGGTTCATTTCATGTAACATCACGCTAATTTTATGTTGAGAGCGTGTTGGGAATAAACGCGTAATCGAAGGAATGATTTTATTACCATCTTTCAATAAATAATAAAGAATGACCGGCATTGTCATGAGTGTAATAACGATTTCACCAACGATTCCGACTACACTACCAATTCCACTAAAAGTAAGAT
Organism: uncultured Granulicatella sp.; assembly: GCA_916438765.1. Taxonomy (GTDB): domain Bacteria; phylum Bacillota; class Bacilli; order Lactobacillales; family Aerococcaceae; genus Granulicatella. Next base: position 208,913 of record CAKAHB010000005.1, read on the forward strand.
TTAACACCCCGTTGAGACGTTCTGTAATCGATTGGATGAAATCCATATTAATCGTGTTAAATTGCTCTTGCAACGCTGTAAACCAACTTGATTGCATGAACTTTTCAACTTGATCACTAATAATTTGATAGTAGTAAGGTAATTGCGAAACTAAATCTAATAATTGCTTTTGAATAATCGGAACTAAGCTTGTCACGATCATTACAAACACGAACACAACACCTAGCATTACTGCTAAAATTGCAATTCCTTTTGGTACCTTTATTCACTAGAAAATCATAGATTGGTTTTACTAAATAGTAAATCACCGCACCACAAGCAACTGGTACCCCAATAGCAGAGATAAATCCTTTAATTGGATTAAATAAGTACGATGTTTGCGAGAATAAAATCAAGTTAACAAGGAGCAACATTAAAATAAGCAATCCTGTCACTAATTGATTATCTAAAAACCATTTCCAAAACCAAGTTCTCCCTTGATTTTCAGGTTTATTATTCATAAAATTCCTCCTTATCACATTTTTCTCTAGTGTATCATATTTTTGCCCTCTATGATTAACATTTGATTAGATTTTAGAAAAAATTGTATAATTATTTTATATTGTGATTCGGAGGGAATCGTATGAATGAAAAATTTTATTTAGGAACTTATACAAAACGCGATAGTAAAGGAGTCTACTCTGTAACTCTTAACAAAGAAACTGAACAACTAGGATCTCTTACATTAGAAGCAACTATCGATAATCCAACGTATCTTTCTTACTCAAAGAACAACCAATTATTATTCGCCGTTGGAAAAGGAGAAGAACTCTGCGGAATTTCAGCAAATAATGCAAAAACTTCTCCAGTAGAACCATTAGCAAGCTACGATGACCAACAAGCCGTTCCTTGTTATATTCGTTATAACGAAAAAACAGGAGATGTGCTCACTGCCAATTATCACGGTGGTTTCGTGGAATTATATCACTACGATAAAGAGGCAAAATCTTTTACTTCAATCGATAAGAAAGTCCATACAGGATCTAGCGTTCACGCAAACCAAGCTTCTCCACATGTTCACTATACCGATTACACACCAGACGAAAAATGGATTGTTGTTTGTGACCTCGGAATTGATACGGTGTTTACTTACAAACGTACAGAAGAAGGATTAGAAGAAGTGACCCAATATAAAACGAAGCCGGAAGCGGTCCTCGTCACTTAGCCTTTCACTCAACACTTCCAATCGCTTATCTGATTTGCGAACTGGATGCGACCGTTGAAGTGCTCTCTTACGATAAAGAAAACGGAACTTTTACAAACCTAGATAAAATTGCTTTAACGACCGAAGATCAACAAGCTTGGGGTGGCGCCATCCGCATCACTCGAGATGGACGATTCCTCTATGCTTCAAACCGTGGATTCGACGCGTTATACACATTCTCAGTCGATGCCACAAGCGGATTACTCACACTCGTTCAAACTGTTGATAGCTATGGTTCGGTTCCTCGTGATTTCCACTTAAGTTACGATGAAGCTTATATCGTTGTGGGCCACCAAGAATCAGACAACTTAACGCTATTCAAACGCGACTTAGAAACTGGTCAACTCACACTACTTCAAAAGGATTTCTACGCACCAGAAGTTGTTTGTGTCGTACCTCAATAGAACTTAATTTAAAGTCTCTTCTTATTTTTGAAGAGACTTTCTTGTTTATTGTGGTAATCCTTGCCAGAAAGCAGTATAATCGTTGTTAGCAGACTTTATAAAGGAGTGGAAAAATGCTTAATCTTATCGAGATTATTAAAACTATTATTTTAGGAATTATCGAAGGCGTTACTGAATGGCTACCAATTAGTAGTACAGGTCACTTAATTTTAGTGAACGAAATTATTCAATTAGACGTTTCTGCTAAATTCCAAGAAATGTTCAACGTTGTAATTCAACTTGGTGCCATCATGGCGGTTGTCCTAGTTTATTTCAACAAATTAAACCCATTTGCTAAAAGTAAAAACCGTAAAGAGTTTATCGAAACAATTAGTCTTTGGAAAAAGGTAATTATTGGATGTATCCCTGCTGTGATTCTTGGGTTCATTCTTGATGACTTTATGGATGACTACTTCAACAAACCAATCGTTATTGCATTAGCCCTAATCGTTTACGGGATTGCGTTCATCTACATCGAACGTGCACATAAAAATGTGGAACCAAAAATTAATGACTTCAAAGAATTAGACTTCATGACAGCTATTAAAATTGGTCTTTTCCAATGTTTAGCACTTGTTCCAGGTACTAGCCGTTCAGGTTCAACAATTCTTGGAGGCTTACTTGTAGGAACAAGCCGTTCAATCGCAACTGAATTCTCATTCTTCATGGGGATTCCAATCATGTTCGGTGCGAGCGGATTAAAATTATTGAAATTCGGATTCCACTACTCATTAGCTGAATTCGTGATTTTATTAGTCGGTTCTGTCGTTTCATTTGTTGTATCTCTATTCGTAATCAAGTTCTTATTGAAATACATCAAACACCACGACTTCCAAGCATTCGGTTGGTACCGTATCGTTCTTGGGATTATCGTTCTCGGAAGCTTATTCTTCAAATAATTATAAAGCTGGATTTATTCCAGCTTTTTCTTTTTGCCCAATTTCAGGTATAATAGAACTATTCAATTAAGAAAGAAGGATACTATGTCACTACTCTATGTCGGAATCGGCGGTGCCATTGGAGCTATCTTACGGTATTTATTATCACAGCTTTCTCTGCAGCATGCTCTTCCCATTAAAACACTATTCATCAACTTATTAGGATCGCTAGTCATTGGATTTTTAAGCGCTAAATTTCAGCAATCCCATTGGTTTGAAGGCGATCAACTACTCCTTATAACCGGTGTTTGTGGTGGCTTTACGACCTTCTCCACTTTTAGCTTAGAGTCTCTTCAATTAATTCAAAATGGAGATACTCCACTCGCTCTTTTATATATGGCCATTAGTTTAGTTGGCGGACTTGCATGTGTAGCGTTCGGATATTTTCTTGGGCAAGCTTCATTTTAAAATAGCATTTTTATAAGAAACGGTTTACAATAGATATAAGAACAAGAACGGAGGTCATTTTATGACGAAAAAAGGTGTAACATTGTATTTCATGAGACATGGAGAAACCATCTTTAACCGCTACAATCGTATGCAAGGATGGTCAGATACTCCTCTAACAAAAGAAGGACGCCTAGATGCTATTCGTTCTGGTTTGGGAATGAAAGACGTTCATTTTGACGCTGTTTATACAAGCGACTTAAGAAGAACTGTCGAAACCGCTCAACTCTTCCTTAGAGATCATCCAAATCGTGAAAACCTCACGATTGAAATGATGCCTGAGTTCCGCGAAGTATTCTTCGGAAGCTTAGAAGGAAAAGATGCTGGTGAGCTTTGGGGCGAACTCTACAAGAAATTACATCGCAATTTTGACGACTTAGGTGGACGTAATATCCAAGAAGAATTAAACGGATTAAAAGAATTAGATCCAGACCACCTTGGAGAAAACTTTATGGAGTTTTGGTTACGTGTAGAACAAGGGTTACTAAAAGTAATCAATAAGCACCGTGACCAAAATCAAAATATTCTTATCGTGAGCCATGGAATTACAATTCGAAATATGCTTCATGAGTTAATTCCTGACTTCCAACTGTCAGAACTAATCGGAAATGCATCTCTCAATATCGTTGAGTATTCAGATGGTAAATTCCACTTAAAAGCACTCAATCAAACAAACCACTTTGTACTTCGTAAGGAAGCCAAAGAAGAACCATATGAGATGCTTCCTACAAAAATGCACGATTAATAAAGGTTTGCAAGTACAACTGAACTTTGTTACAATGAGAGTCTAGGCGTAAGTCTAGGCTTTTCTTTATACGGGGTCGTTACGGATTCGACAGGTATAGGTTGAGCTTTCAATGCATTCCGTAGGTTACGTCTACGTAAAAACGTTACAGTTAAATATAACTGACAAAGAACAAACAAACACTTTAGCTTTCGCAGCTTAATAACTGCTAGCTAAGATCTGTCCGGCATCGCCCATGTGCTCGGGGCCAGGTCCTATAACCAGTGGGATACGATTCACTTTTCCGTCTGTCTAAGTGAATAAGAGATTATCAGGCTAGCTTAAGATGATGCTTGTTTATCAGCTAATCGGTAGCGAAACTTAAATAGATAAACTATGAATGTAGATTTGATTGTGTCGATATACTTGGACAGGGGTTCGACTCCCCTCGGCTCCATTATTTTTACGAAAAAACTCTTCTTATTTGCGATGATAAGAAGAGTTTTTCTTTGTTTTACAATTTATTTTCAGCAATAAAAAAAGCCTACATAATGTAGACTTAAGGATGACCCGTACGGGACTCGAACCCGTGTTACCGCCGTGAAAGGGCGGTGTCTTAACCGCTTGACCAACGGGCCAGGATAATATTAAAGCGGGTGACGAGAATCGAACTCGCGACAACAGCTTGGAAGGCTGTAGTTTTACCACTAAACTACACCCGCATTTTATAAAGAGCGGTCCCGACGGGAATCGAACCCGCGATCTCCTGCGTGACAGGCAGGCATGTTAACCCCTACACCACGGAACCACTATGAGATGGAGGTTAACGGGATCGAACCGCTGACCCTCTGCTTGTAAGGCAGATGCTCTCCCAGCTGAGCTAAACCTCCAAATATGACCCGTACGGGACTCGAACCCGTGTTACCGCCGTGAAAGGGCGGTGTCTTAACCGCTTGACCAACGGGCCAGGATATGAAAATAATAAAACGGAGAAGGAGGGATTTGAACCCTCGCGCCGGTTTCCCGACCTACACCCTTAGCAGGGGCGCCTCTTCAGCCTCTTGAGTACTTCCCCATCATCCAAGTTTATTATTTCTCTGATAATAACAATGTTATTAATGGGCCTAAATGGACTCGAACCATCGACCTCACGCTTATCAGGCGTGCGCTCTAACCAGCTGAGCTATAGGCCCTAAATATTAAAGCGGGTGACGAGAATCGAACTCGCGACAACAGCTTGGAAGGCTGTAGTTTTACCACTAAACTACACCCGCATTATTTAGAATGGCTCGGGACAGAATCGAACTGCCGACACCTTGAGCTTCAATCAAGTGCTCTACCAACTGAGCTACCGAGCCGAATAATTTAGAGATACGGTCCCGACGGGAATCGAACCCGCGATCTCCTGCGTGACAGGCAGGCATGTTAACCCCTACACCACGGAACCTAATTGCGGAGGTAGGACTCGAACCTACGACCTTCGGGTTATGAGCCCGACGAGCTGCCAACTGCTCCACCCCGCGATAATGTTAAGGAGGATAAGGGATTCGAACCCTTGCACGCTTTTACACGCCTGACGGTTTTCAAGACCGTTCCCTTCAGCCGGACTTGGGTAATCCTCCAAGATATAACCTATGGACCTTGTAGGACTCGAACCTACGACCGGACGGTTATGAGCCGTCTGCTCTAACCACCTGAGCTAAAGGTCCAAGCTCTAAAGAAAATAGCGGCGAAGGGGATCGAACCCCCGACCTCCCGGGTATGAACCGGACGCTCTAGCCAGCTGAGCTACACCGCCATAATAATATTAAGTTAAATGGAGACTAGCGGGATCGAACCGCTGACCTCCTGCGTGCAAAGCAGGCGCTCTCCCAGCTGAGCTAAGCCCCCATAAGGAAATCGGGAATACAGGATTCGAACCTACGACCCCTTGGTCCCAAACCAAGTGCTCTACCAAGCTGAGCTAATTCCCGAATATGCACCCAACAGGAGTCGAACCTGTAACCGCTTGATTCGTAGTCAAGTACTCTATCCAATTGAGCTATGGGTGCAATTTATATTAAGTTAAATGCCGAGGGCCGGGGTCGAACCGGCACGGTCATCACTGACCGCAGGATTTTAAGTCCTGTGCGTCTGCCAATTCCGCCACCCCGGCATGGGCCATGGTTTTACATTGGCAAAGCGGAAGACGGGGTTCGAACCCGCGACCCCCACCTTGGCAAGGTGGTGTTCTACCACTGAACTACTTCCGCAAATTTGGTTTTAATGCCGGCTAAAGGACTTGAACCCTCGACCCTCTGATTACAAATCAGATGCTCTACCAACTGAGCTAAGCCGGCTAAGTGCGGGTGAAGGGACTCGAACCCCCACGCCTCGCGGCGCTAGATCTAAATCTAGTGCGTCTGCCAATTCCGCCACACCCGCAATTTCTACTATGAGAATGAGTGATACAGGGCTCGAACCTGTGACCCTCTGATTAAAAGTCAGATGCTCTACCAACTGAGCTAATCACTCAACAATGGAGGTTAACGGGATCGAACCGCTGACCCTCTGCTTGTAAGGCAGATGCTCTCCCAGCTGAGCTAAACCTCCATTATATATAAAGCGTGGCAACGTCCTACCCTCGCAGGGAGAAACCCCCAACTACTATCGGCGCTAAGAAGCTTAACTTCTGTGTTCGAGATGGGAACAGGTGTATCCTTCTTGCCATCGTCACCACACTTTATTTTCTGAAAAAACTTTCGTTCTTTCAAAACTGAATCTATATCCAACTCCATCAATCTACCAGCTATACAACTCGTGGTTAAGTCCTCGACCGATTAGTACTAGTCCGCTCCATGCCTCGCGGCACTTCCACTTCTAGCCTATCTACCTGATCGTCTCTCAGGGGTCTTACTCATTTAAAATGATGGGAAATCTCATCTCGAGGGGGGCTTCACGCTTAGATGCTTTCAGCGTTTATCCCGTCCACACATAGCTACCCAGCGATGCTCTTGGCAGAACAACTGGTACACCAGCGGTGTGTCCATCCCGGTCCTCTCGTACTAAGGACAGCTCCTCTCAAATTTCCAACGCCCGCGACGGATAGGGACCGAACTGTCTCACGACGTTCTGAACCCAGCTCGCGTACCGCTTTAATGGGCGAACAGCCCAACCCTTGGGACCGACTTCAGCCCCAGGATGCGATGAGCCGACATCGAGGTGCCAAACCTCCCCGTCGATGTGAACTCTTGGGGGAGATAAGCCTGTTATCCCCAGGGTAGCTTTTATCCGTTGAGCGATGGCCCTTCCATACGGAACCACCGGATCACTAAGCCCGACTTTCGTCCCTGCTCGACTTGTAGGTCTCGCAGTCAAGCTCCCTTCTGCCTTTACACTCTACGAATGATTTCCAACCATTCTGAGGGAACCTTTGGGCGCCTCCGTTACACTTTAGGAGGCGACCGCCCCAGTCAAACTGCCCGTCTGACACTGTCTCCCACCCCGGTTAGGGGTGCGGGTTAGAGTGGTCATGTCACAAGGGTAGTATCCCACCGTTGCCTCCTCCGAAACTGGCGTCCCGGATTCTTCAGCTCCTACCTATCCTGTACATGTGACACAAACACTCAATATCAAACTACAGTAAAGCTCCATGGGGTCTTTCCGTCCTGTCGCGGGTAACCTGCATCTTCACAGGTACTATAATTTCACCGAGTCTCTCGTTGAGACAGTGCCCAGATCGTTACGCCTTTCGTGCGGGTCGGAACTTACCCGACAAGGAATTTCGCTACCTTAGGACCGTTATAGTTACGGCCGCCGTTTACTGGGGCTTCAATTCAAAGCTTCGCTTGCGCTAACCTCTCCTCTTAACCTTCCAGCACCGGGCAGGCGTCAGCCCCTATACGTCATCTTTCGATTTTGCAGAGACCTGTGTTTTTGATAAACAGTCGCCTGGGCCTATTCACTGCGGCTGGTATTGCTACCAGCACCCCTTCTCCCGAAGTTACGGGGTCATTTTGCCGAGTTCCTTAACGAGAGTTCGCTCGCTCACCTTAGGATTCTCTCCTCAACTACCTGTGTCGGTTTGCGGTACGGGTCCTATAAATCTTGCTAGAAGCTTTTCTCGGCAGTGTGACATCAGAAACTTCGGTACTAAACTTCCCTCCCCGTCACAGCTTGTCGCATCCGTGATAAGCATTTGACTCATCAGCCGACTCACTGCTTGGGCGTACACTTCCAGTCGTACGCTTTTCTTAGCCTCCTGCGTCCCTCCATTGCTCAAACGATTTATAGAAGTACAGGAATATCAACCTGTTGTCCATCGACTACGCCTATCGGCCTCGCCTTAGGTCCCGACTAACCCTGGGAGGACGAGCCTTCCCCAGGAAACCTTAGTTATTCGGTGGACGGGATTCTCACCCGTCTTTCGCTACTCATACCGGCATTCTCACTTCTAAGCGCTCCACATGTCCTTACGATCATGCTTCACCGCCCTTAGAACGCTCTCCTACCACTGGACCATAAGGTCCAATCCACAGCTTCGGTAATCTGTTTAGCCCCGTTACATTTTCGGCGCAGGGTCACTCGACTAGTGAGCTATTACGCACTCTTTGAATGATGGCTGCTTCTAAGCCAACATCCTAGTTGTCTGTGCAACCCCACATCCTTTTTCCACTTAACAGATATTTTTGGGACCTTAGCTGGTGGTCTGGGCTGTTTCCCTTTCGACTACGGATCTTATCACTCGCAGTCTGACTCCCGGATATAAATACATGGCATTCGGAGTTTATCTGAATTCGGTAACCCGAGATGGGCCCCTAGTCCAAACAGTGCTCTACCTCCACGATTCTTGATTCCGAGGCTAGCCCTAAAGCTATTTCGGAGAGAACCAGCTATCTCCAAGTTCGATTGGAATTTCTCCGCTACCCACACCTCATCCAAGCACTTTTCAACGTGCCCTGGTTCGGTCCTCCAGTGCGTTTTACCGCACCTTCAACCTGGACATGGGTAGATCACTTGGTTTCGGGTCTACGTCCACATACTACATGCGCCCTATTCAGACTCGCTTTCGCTACGGCTCCGACTCTTCATCTTAACCTCGCATGTAAACGTAACTCGCCGGTTCATTCTACAAAAGGCACGCCATCACCCATTAACGGGCTCTGACTACTTGTAAGCACACGGTTTCAGGTACTCTTTCACTCCCCTCCCGGGGTTCTTTTCACCTTTCCCTCACGGTACTGGTTCACTATCGGTCACTAGGTAGTATTTAGCCTTGCCAGATGGTCCTGGCGGATTCCGACAGGGATTCCTCGTGTCCCGCCGTACTCAGGATGCTAGTAGAGTTCATCAAAATGTCGCGTACAGGATTGTCACCTTCTTTGATGGGCCTTTCCAGACCACTTCTGCTATCTTGATTTCTTCTCACGTTCTAGTCCTACAACCCCAACAAGCAAGCTCGTTGGTTTGGGCTCCTCCCGTTTCGCTCGCCGCTACTCAGGGAATCGATTTTTCTTTCTCTTCCTGCAGGTAATGAGATGTTTCAGTTCCCTGCGTGTACCTCCTAATGAGCTATGTATTCACTCATTGGTAACACCCTATGAAAGGTGTTGGGTTCCCCCATTCGGAAATCTTTGGATCTTAGCTTACTTACAGCTCCCCAAAGCATATCGGTGTTAGTTCCGTCCTTCTTCGGCTCCTAGTACCAAGGCATCCACCGTGCGCCCTTATTCACTTAACCGTTGGTTAAATGTCGCATAGCGTTGCGTTTTGTTAAAAAACTCTTTTCGTTAGATGTTACTCTAACTCTCGGTAAATTAATTGGTTATTTGTTGTGATATAGTATTCAGTTTTTCAAAGAACAAAATTTGAGAGATAAACCTCTCAAAACTAAACAAAGAAGTAAACCCTGTAGGGTTCCGTATTACCTAGAACGTCCTTAGACATTCTGGTTTATCCTTAGAAAGGAGGTGATCCAGCCGCACCTTCCGATACGGCTACCTTGTTACGACTTCACCCCAATCATCTATCCCACCTTAGGCGGCTGGCTCCAAAAGGTTACCTCACCGACTTTGGGTGTTACAAACTCTCGTGGTGTGACGGGCGGTGTGTACAAGACCCGGGAACGTATTCACCGCGGCGTGCTGATCCGCGATTACTAGCGATTCCGGCTTCATGTAGGCGAGTTGCAGCCTACAATCCGAACTGAGAATGGCTTTAAGAGATTCGCTTACCCTCGCGAGTTCGCTGCTCGTTGTACCATCCATTGTAGCACGTGTGTAGCCCAAGTCATAAGGGGCATGATGATTTGACGTCATCCCCACCTTCCTCCGGTTTGTCACCGGCAGTCTCACTAGAGTGCCCAACTCAATGCTGGCAACTAGTAATAAGGGTTGCGCTCGTTGCGGGACTTAACCCAACATCTCACGACACGAGCTGACGACAACCATGCACCACCTGTCACTTTGTCCCCGAAGGGAAAGCTCTATCTCTAGAGTGGTCAAAGGATGTCAAGACTTGGTAAGGTTCTTCGCGTTGCTTCGAATTAAACCACATGCTCCACCGCTTGTGCGGGTCCCCGTCAATTCCTTTGAGTTTCAACCTTGCGGTCGTACTCCCCAGGCGGAGTGCTTAATGCGTTAACTGCAGCACTGAAGGGCGGAAACCCTCCAACACTTAGCACTCATCGTTTACGGCGTGGACTACCAGGGTATCTAATCCTGTTTGCTACCCACGCTTTCGAGCCTCAGCGTCAGTTACAGACCAGAGAGTCGCCTTCGCCACTGGTGTTCCTCCATATATCTACGCATTTCACCGCTACACATGGAATTCCACTCTCCTCTTCTGCACTCAAGTTCCCCAGTTTCCAATGACCCTCCCCGGTTGAGCCGGGGGCTTTCACATCAGACTTAAGGAACCGCCTGCGCTCGCTTTACGCCCAATAAATCCGGACAACGCTTGCCACCTACGTATTACCGCGGCTGCTGGCACGTAGTTAGCCGTGGCTTTCTGGTTAGATACCGTCAAGGCGCTAACAGTTACTCTAGCACTTGTTCTTCTCTAACAACAGAGTTTTACGATCCGAAAACCTTCTTCACTCACGCGGCGTTGCTCCGTCAGACTTGCGTCCATTGCGGAAGATTCCCTACTGCTGCCTCCCGTAGGAGTTTGGGCCGTGTCTCAGTCCCAATGTGGCCGATCACCCTCTCAGGTCGGCTATGCATCACGGCCTTGGTGAGCCGTTACCTCACCAACTAGCTAATGCACCGCGGGTCCATCCATCAGCAGAAGCTTGCGCCTCTTTTCCTCTTCAAACCATGCGGTTCGAAGACCTATGCGGTTTTAGCATCCGTTTCCGAATGTTATCCCCCTCTGATGGGCAGGTTACCCACGTGTTACTCACCCGTTCGCCACTAGATTGACCAGTGCAAGCACCGGTCGCTCTCGTTCGACTTGCATGTATTAGGCACGCCGCCAGCGTTCGTCCTGAGCCAGGATCAAACTCTCATGAAAAATTTGAATTTTCATGAGCTTTGAAAAGCTCATTTTAATTACTGACTTATTGTATCTCTTTAAGAGATAAGAAATTGTTGTTTCTTCATCAAAAGATGAAGTCCCTACACATTTGGTTTGTCTTCTTTGTTCAGTTTTCAAAGGTCAATCGTTGTTTTGCAACAACTTCTATATCCTATCACAGGACATTTTTACTGTCAACAGATTTCATGTAACTTTTTCAAAGTTTTTTTGAAACTGTTTTATAAGCGAACGTTCGCTCAACAGTGATATTAATTTATCACAACCAAAGAAGGTTTGCAACTGAAAAGATGTAGAATTCTAAAAAAAATAATACAGTTCACAGAATCTGCAAACTGTATCTTTTTTAACCGTTTATTTTAGTAAAGCTTCTAGCTTATTTTGATTGATTTTTGGATAGCGATTCATGATTTGTTGAATCGTTTCTAGAATTTTAGATTGGTATCCCACTAAGTCGTTTTCAATTTGAAGGACAAGCAATGGTTCATGTAGACTCATGCGTAATAACAACCATCCGTCTCCGTACTCACCTTTGAAATTGATACGAACGCCCTCTTCGTTTTCTGGATTCACAACCCAATCTTTCGGGATCCACTGTGGAAATTCTTTAATCACTTCATTGCCGTAAGTTTTGAAATCTTCTGTTTCAATCTTAAAGCGAACTTCTACGACTTCTTTTGGTTGTACTAATTTCTGGATTAAATGATCTAATGTTTCTCCTCGTTCAATTAACCTTGGAAGTAGCATTAAAATCTTGGCAACCACATATGCCCCATCGTCAAGGAAGTAATTTTCTTTAAACGCTGCATGGCCACTCGTCTCAATGGCTAATTGACAATCCGTTCCATTTTCGTTTAACTCGATCGCTTTATTGATGACATTACGATATCCAGAAATATAACGATATTGATGCCCACCTAGTTCTGTAATAAACCTCTTCAAGTGTTCAGTTGTTGGCGAGTTCGTCACAATCGTTGTTCCTGGATGCTCACTAATTGCAATCACGCTAAGAACTGCAATTAAATTATTTCTATTCAGCAACTCCCCGTCACCTGTTACGACAGCAGCTCTATCAACATCAGTGTCAAAGATTACACCATAATCCGCACCGACCGCAAGAACTTGATTCTTAATACTTTCCATCGCTTCTTTATTGTCTGATTCGGAATATGATTTGGGAATGTTCCATCAGGATCTAGGAACTGTGAACCTTGAGTGTTAGCGCCTAATACTTCAAGAACTTTTTCAGCGTAAAAACCACCAGCACCGTTTCCAGCGTCTACAATAATATGAAGACCTTCGAGCGGTTTTTCTTTCTCGCTTCCACTACCTTTGCGAATCAAGTCTACCAAGTGATGGCTGTATCGTTCAAAAATACTTTTTATTTCTATAGTAGAAACAGGTTCTTGTGGGAGTTCTTCTTTCTCGTCTACTAAAGCAATGATGTCACGAATATCACTCGATTCTAATCCACCTTCACGCGTGAAGAATTTCAGACCATTATAGTAGAAAGGTAAATGACTGGCTGTGAACATCACGGTTGCGTCGCAGTTAAACTCTTCAAACTGCGTTGCCATAAACATACTTGGAGTTGTCGCCATTTCAAAATCAATTACGCGAACGCCAAAAGCCAATAACACCTGAATGAATTCTTTTGTTAAGTCCGGGCCACTAATGCGGCTATCACGACCAATCCCAACAACTAATTCCGTCACCGTTTTAGATGGATAACGTTTCTGTAGCCATTTCACAAAAGCACTCGCAATTAAACGACTCTCTTCTACCGTTAGCGTCGCATCAAATTCTTCTGTCGCTATAGCAATGCCTCGAATATCTGAACTTAATTGTAACTCATTGATTTTTGACATGGGAATCCCTCCTTAGTTCTAGCTCTATTCTACCAAAAGCTTCTGTACAATCATAGAAGATTTTTTAATTTTTCCGCAAAACAAAAAAGCAAGCAGCCTTAGCTACTTGCTCTTTCAACTCAGCTATCATGAGTTATGATTTACGATAGGTTAATTGAATATATCTTTCATACCATAAATCGACATATTCAGGCGAGAACGGCCCTTTTTTGTTATTGATCCAATCCACAAGAATCTCAACGTTTGCTTTTAAGATTTGATCAATCTCTTTTGAATAGTGCATTTGACGGCGATGCAATTCATATTCATCGACATCTAGCAATCTCTTTTCGCCATCCGGGAAAATCTTAATATCTAAATCGTAATCAATATACTTCAACGCTTCTGCATCTAATACATAAGGTGAAGCCAAATTACAATAGTAAGAAATTCCTTTTTGACGAATCATCGTTACGATATTGAACCAATAATGTTTATGGTAATACAATAACGCTGGCTCTCTCGTCAACCATCTTCTACCGTCAGACTCAGTCACAAGAGTATGATCATTGCAAGCGATAATTGCTTGATCGCTTGTCTTCAAAATCATGCTATCGCGCCAAGTGCGATGAAGACTACCATCATGTTTATAACTCTTGACAGTGATGAATTCTCCTTCTCTGGGATTCTGCACCACTATATCCAACTTTCTATATCTATTTAAGAGTAAACTCTTAGTTATTTCAAATCACTAGTAGTATAGCATATTTCTACCATTCTGTGAACAAAAATCAGATTTACGGCGCCTATTCTTATAAAAGCTCTTGAGAAGCGAGTAACTCACACATCTTTCCTTGCACTCTAGACTGTGGCAGTTGTTCCATTTCTTCTTTTGTGACCCATTGGAGCGTACGCGTTGCATGTTGTTCTAACGCTCCTGAAGCCGTTGCACATTGCAATTCAATATCCCAACGTTGATGACTGAAAATATGTTTCACCGCTTTCGGTAAAATACGAGTCGGTTGAAGCTTCATTTTATATAAACTCTCGAATTGAACTTCCAGCGGGATGTTCTGGTTAATTTCGTAAGTCGAATTTTCTTCAGCTACTCCTTCAAATAAATCAATGGATTCTCCCACTGTACTGAAATCACGAATCAGTGGAAAATGCCAAAATCCACTTAGCAGGTCTGCTTGCGTATTCTTCTCTACTAGGAAACGCCCCTTGTCATCTTGAATAATAAACGCTCGCCATTTCATCAGCGTTGGTTTCTTCTTCGGTTTCTTAATCGGATAAATATGCATCGTCCCATTTTGATACGCTGCACTAAACTCTTTCACAGGACTATCTTCAGGACGAGAGTTGACTGGTGACTCAATATCTGAACCTAAATCCATCAGTGCCTGATTAAAATCTCCTGGACGTTCGGGATCAATTAAAATATCTGCAATTTCTTGGAACGCCCAACGATTGCTTGGGTTCCCAATATCTAAATTCACCTCAAACAATCGACTAATCACACGCATTAAGTTACCATCCACTGCTGGCTCTGGTAATCCAAAAGCGATACTCGCGATTGCGCCTGCAGTATACGGTCCGATGCCTTTTAACGAAAGAATCCCTTCATAGGTATTGGGAAATACACCACCGAACTCTTCCATCACTTGAATCGCTGCTTTTTGCATATTGCGAACGCGCGAATAATAACCAAGACCTTCCCAACATTTCAACAATACATCTTCAGGCGCTTCTGCCAAATCCTTCACTGTAGGGAACGTTGCTAAGAATCGCTCGTAATACGGAATGACTGTATCCACTCTGGTTTGTTGGAGCATAATCTCGCTCACCCAAATAGCGTACGGATCACTCGTTCTTCTCCAAGGCAAGTCTCGTTTTTCTTTGTCGTACCAATCAAGCAATGCTTTTCTGAAACGCTTGATTTTCTCCTCGTCCCACATTTTTACGCCAATATCGGCTAAATCCATTCTTCCTTCTCCATTTCAAACTGCGCAATGGCCTGTTCAATCACACTAGAAGTAAATCCTTTTTGATACAACTTCCCTTTGATTTGATACCAGAGCGCCGATTCATTCTCTTCATATTTTTTGGCGATGCGTCGATAAATCGTTGCAATCTCCTTCACCGCTAATTCTGCTTCCATCTCGCTTTGCGCTTCAAACGATAGAAACGGAACAACCTCTTCTGCGATTTCTTTCGAATATCCTTTTTGCATCACAAACACTTTTACTTTTTGCTTAGCCACTTTTGGTGTGACCCGTTTTTGCCCTTTCAAATACGACTGCGCAATTTGAATCGCATTTTCAAGTTGCTCTCTCAGCGTGTACCCTTCAAGCACGGTTTGAATGACCTTGTCGCTAATGCCTTTCTTCTGTAAATCAAAGATAACAGACTTGGGTCCTTTAAACGTCACAAACTTAGCTTGATTGAGATAACTTTCCGCATAAAAGGTATCGTTAATAAAATTCTGTTCATGCAACTTTCCTAGCACTTCATTAATAATATCTTCGTCGAATTCTAATTTTTCTAATTTCTCATAAACTTCTTTCGTAGAACGAAGCTTGAAGTTTAGAAAGTGCAGTGCCTTTTGATAGGCTTGTTGAATACAATCATCATGTTTAATTTCTTCGATTTGTTCTTTTGTCAACTCGGTCCCTTTGAACAAAGCAAACTTTACAACTGTTGCCTCGTCGACACCAAACGCAAAAGCATCATTCAAATAAATATTGTAGCGGCCTTTTTTCTTCTGAGCCTCAATTTTTGTAATGACCATATTCTCACACTCCAATCTACTTAGAATATTTTAGCAAAATACACAGATGAATAAAAGCTTGACTGCCTACTTCTCATTAATACATACGAAAAAAAGGCTCACACGAGGTGAACCTTTCTTCGTTTAAACTTATTAAATTAGTCTTTATCCATTCCCATTGCACGCATAATTGCTTTTGCAATTTCTACGATTGGAACGATTGAGAATGCTGCCCCAACTACGAACAACCATTGTTCAGTTGTAAGAATCGCCACATCAAATACAGTTGTTAATCCTGGAATCACCATTACGCTTAAAAGCATTACTGCTGATACTAGGATTGCGTAGTTGAACAACTTGTTCTTGAACGCGCCAACTGTACCAAGTGATTTGTACACTGACTTCACGTTGAATGCGTGGAACAATTGGATTAACCCTAACGTTGCAAACGCCATTGTTTCCCCAACCGGGTTCCCCCAATTAGCAATATGAGTTGCATACCAGAATACAAATAATGTAATTCCACCTTCGAAGAAACCTTGGTAGAAGATACTTGGTAACACACCGTTTGATAAGAAGTTCGAACCCTTACCGCGTGGTGGGTGATTCATGATATCCGCTTCCGCTTCTTCAAGACCTAGGGCAATCGCTGGGAATACGTCTGTTACTAAGTTGATCCATAAGATATGGATTGGTTCTAGAATTGACCAACCAGCCATTGTCGCAACGAACATTGTCATTACTTCACCGAAGTTCGCAGATAGTAAGTATTGAACAGCTTTTTGGATGTTCGCGAATACTTTACGTCCTTCTTCAACGGCTACGACGATTGTTTCGAAGTTATCATCGGCAAGTACCATATCTGAAGCCCCTTTAGAAACCTCAGTACCTGTAATCCCCATACCAACACCGATATCAGCTTGTTTAAGTGAAGGAGCATCATTTACTCCATCCCCTGTCATCGAAACAACTTTACCATTCTTTTGCCAAGCTTTTACGATACGAACTTTATGCTCTGGAGACACACGAGCGTATACAGAGTAAGTTTCAACAGTACGTTCTAATTCTTCATCAGAAATATCGTTTAATTCGCCACCAGTTAATACTCCGTCTTCTTGGTCTGGACGAAGGATGCCTAAACGTTTTGCAATCGCTTGGGCTGTATCGCGGTGGTCCCCAGTAATCATAATTGTACGGATACCAGCTGATTGAGCTACTTTAATCGCAGCCGCTGCTTCCTTACGTTCTGGGTCAATCATCCCTACTAAACCAGCAAAGATTAAATCATGTTCGATTGAATCTGTGTCCACTGTTTCAGGTAGAGTATCAATCACTTTGTATGCCATCGCTAACACACGAAGCGCTTGAGTAGCCATCTCTTTGTTTAATTTCATCAATGTTGTGCGGTCATCTTCAGTAAACGCAGAAACCTCACCATGTTTCAATCTTAGTCACACGGTCTAATAACATATCTGGAGCACCTTTTGTTGCAACCAAGTATTTACCGTCTTCTAATTGATGAATCGTTGTCATTAATTTACGTGTTGAGTCAAACGGAACTTCCGCAATACGTGGAATGTTTACTAACTCTTCACGTACATCATAGTTTTTATCAAGACCGTATTGAACCATTGCTGTTTCAGTTGGGTCCCCTAATAATGAGTTATCTTGAGAAATCTTAGTATCGTTGGCTAAGTTCATTACACGAAGCGCGATGTTGTCTTTAGAAATTTCTTCTGACGCATCATGGATTTCGTTATCATAAACCATTTTTTCAACAGTCATTTGGTTAAGTGTTAATGTACCTGTTTTATCCGAACAGATAATTTCAACACCACCTAATGTTTCAACAGCTGGCAATTTACGAACAATCGCGTTACGTTGCGCCATTTTTTGAGTTCCTAATGCTAGGATAATTGTAGAAATGGCTGGTAACCCTTCTGGAATCGCAGCAACGGCAATCGCAATCGCTGTTAATAACATATGAGTCCATTCATTTCCTCGAAGCATCCCTACCAAGAAGATAATCACGGCAATCACTAAAATCATGATTGTTAGCCATTTACCAAGAGCATCTTGGTTTTCTTGAAGTGGTGTTTTACCTTCTTCAGTGTTCGCTAACATATTAGCGATTTTACCAACTTCTGTATTCATACCAGTACTTGTAACCACACCAACAGCACGGCCGTAAGTTACGTTTGTACTTGAGAACGCCATATTAGTACGATCTCCAATTCCCACTTCATCCCCTGCAGGAATCACTAAGTCTTTATCAACCGGAACTGATTCCCCTGTTAATGCTGACTCTTCAATTTTCACTGTGTTTACTTCGAATAAACGCATATCCGCTGGCACAACATCACCAGCTTCAAGAATAACAACGTCACCGACTACGATGTCTTCCCCTTTAATATGTTCCACGTGTCCATCACGTAAAACACTTGCTACAGGTGAAGCCATTTTCTTCAACGCTTCGATTGCTTCCTCGGCTTTTGACTCTTGGAAGACCCCTAGAACTGCGTTAAGCAATACTACTGCTAAGATGATAATTGCATCCGTTGGGTCTGGGTCGCCTTGGTGAGCAAACATCGAAACAACTGCCGCCACTAAAAGTACTAAAATCATAAAATCTTTAAATTGATCCACGAATTTTTCTAATAGTGTTTTTTTCTTACCTTCTTGTAATGTGTTCGCACCGTATTTTTCAAGTCTTGATGCAGCTTCTTGAGAGCTTAAACCAGAAGGACTTGACTGTACTTCTTTAAATACATCTTCGACCGTCTGCAAATATACGTGTTTTGTTTGTTGTTCCAACAAAATACACTCCTTTTCTTTTTCTATAAAAAGAGAGACTTATGCCCATCATCCTATTGATAACAAACATAAGTCTCACTGTTCAAGATAATACCAGCGAGAATTCGCTTGTTGTTGATATTATCGCAACGCTCGGTTGCCAGTTACTCCCTTATAGAGATTGATTATTGTTGTAGTTACTATACCAAATAAAAATGAGATTTGCAAATTTTTTAGTTAAATTGTTAACCTTTCTTTTTACCTAAATTTCGCGGATTTTAGCCAAATCCAACCGTTCCAATGACGGCGCATTTTTCGAGATAAAGTACTCATCAAGTGGTTTTGCTTTCAGGTTCATCGCTTGTAATTTGTCAGCCACCGTCGGCGTTTTCTTAAACACCAATTGCGTTCCATGAAGAATTCCTTCGCTGACACCTGATGATAGAAGCCACTTCTTAGCACGCTTACTTTTTTCACTATAATCTTCTACCATTGCTTTACGATGTTTCGCAAACATTCCATTTTCAATAAAGAGCGTAAATGTCTTTTGCATCATCACATTCGAATCATAGTCCATCCATTGCTTTCGTTTCGCAAAAGGTTCAACTAACTCTTTTGGCAACACTACAATTCCAATTTTCAAAGCTGAGAATAAAATTGAAGAGAAAGATTTGACGTAGATAATGCGTCCATCCATATCATAATAATGAAGCGGCGTCGCATTTCCTTCGACAAAGTCCGCCATATAGTCGTCTTCGATAATATAGACTGAGTACTTGCTTGCTAGTTCCACAATCTTCTTTTTCGTAGACTCACTATAACTTCCACCTAGCGGATTATGAAATCTGGAAATCGTATAGAATAGCGAAAACTCTCCACTCGCAAACAATTCTTCTAAGCGATTTAAATCAATTTCACCATCCATCTGCCGCTCAATCGTTTCGTAAGGAATGTTCAAGTGTTTCACCAACTCATTCATTCGAGCATAAGTTGGTTGCTCTAACAATACTTTTTTCCCTTGAATCAACTGCAATAAAATATAAAGTGCTTGTTGCGTCCCAGTTGTTATGACTAGTTGGTCCTTTGCAGCATACACCCCATACTCTTCTAAAATAGGCATTAACGCCTGAATCAGTTCATCCATTCCAGAAGCTTGTTCTTTTCTGGTTAACTTTAAATCATGCGCGCTAGCCAGTGATTGATTAAAGCAGATACGCAAGTCCTCAATCGGAAGTTGAGAATAGTCTTCTTCGAACTCCTCCAAAGGCTTCGGCTCTGAATTTTTCAGTACATAATAGCCACTTTTTTCTACCGCATAAATAAAACTTTCATCTTTTAAACTACGCAAGGCACGTTGTACCGTATCCTTATTTACTCCATAGCGCGCAACTAATTCTCGAATTGAAGGAAGTTTATCCCCCTTTTGTAGATTCCCGCTTAATATTTCCTCTTTTAATGCATTTGCTAATTGCTGGTATTGATACATGACACACCTCCACTGTACCGGTACAGTTTGTTTTCATCCCTATTGTATCCTCACCTGTCCCGTTTTACAATACAGATACATTGAAACTCGAGGAATAGATATGAAAAAAATATTAATCGCAAACGACTTACCAGGGATTGGAAAAGTTGCACTCGCACCCGCTATCCCGATTTTCGCTTGTTGTCAGATTGAAACAATGCTACTACCTACAGTACTTCTTTCATCTCATACCGGCGGATTCAAAAACATCGCGATTGCGGAGCAAACCGAATTCATGAAACAATCCTTAAAACAATGGCAAGAATTGGGCTTAAAACCGGATGCTGTTTTGACAGGATACTTCAGAAACTCGGAACAAATTGAATTAATGGTAGATACCATTGGAAAACTGCCTGCATCTACACAAGTTTTTGTCGATCCGATTATGGCGGATAACGGAAAACTGTATAGCGGATTTACAGCAGAACATGTTGAAGCCATGAGAAAACTCATTCAAAAAGCTGATGTGATTTATCCAAATATTACAGAAGCCTGTCTATTAACAGATACGCTCTATCCTTCTGGAAAAATCACGATGGACTTTACAAGGGAGTTAGCTAAGAAACTAGCCGAACTTGGACCAGAGTACATCATTATTACGGGTTGCCCTGACAGCGAAGAGCTCACAGGCGTTCAGCTTTATACTAAAAAGACGGATTCATTTTTTGATTTCTATAAAACAAAGTATCCGCATCATTTTTACGGAACAGGTGATACACTAGCGGCTCTTGCAACTGCATGCTTCTTACAAGAGATGCCTATAGAAGACGCATTGTCATTCACGTTGCAATTTATCGACGAAGTGCTTCAATTGAGTAGCCAACAACCTGAACAAATTCCATTCGGCCTTCCAATCGAGAAAAACTTGGAATGCTAACCACAAAATTTACTACTGAGGTGTCATTATGAAAAATACAGATTTAAGAGATTTAGTTCAAACAAGCTTATTCGCAGCTTTAATTTATTTGGGAGTTAGCGTCTTTAGAATCCCAATGCCATTCACAACACAGTTCGTTCATTTTGGAAACGCACTGGTAGTAGTCGGATGCTTACTTTTCGGAACAAAACAAGGAGCAATAGCCGCTTCAATCGGTCTTGGCCTTTTCGACATCCTTAATAATTACGCTCACGTTGCTTGGCAAACCGTTCTTGAATCCTTAATCGTCTGCTATGTGATTCATCTTGTATACGAAAAAGCAATGAATAAAGATGACAAAATCACTAACATTATTTTGGTCGGCGTTATTGCTGCTATCGTAAAAATCATCCTCAATATCATTAAATACACATTCTTACGAGGAATGATTGTCGGTGGTCTCGCATTAACACCAGCATTCCTTCAAGCCATCAATAAAATTACAGGAACGTTTGGATCAGCTATTTTCACAGTAGTTGCAGTCCCAATCGTTTACCCACTATTCAAAGAAGCACTAAAACGAGTAAGAAGATAAACAAAACAGCTATTACGAAACCAATCGTAATAGCTGTTTCTTTTTCCTCCACAGAAGGTTACTAGAAAAATAGTGCAAATCAAATAAAACTCTTCGGAGTTATTGTGGCAATAGTAGGGAATCATAACCAATGTGAATTAGGGAGAGTTGCGATTTATTCGCTACTCTCCCTTTGAGCTTGGTAGGCTTGAGACCTCAGGCTCAAGCCGGTATCCTACTATTCTTGCCACAATAACAACTCCGACAAAGTCTTAGCACCATTTCCCTTCCCTCGCAGAGGGCTATTAGAAATACGCAAAAAAAGAACTCCTTGGAGTTATTATGGCAATGGTAGGAACTTATAACCAATGTGAATTAGGGAGAGTTACGATCATTCGTTACTCTCCCTTTGAAGCTTGGTAGGCTTGAGACCTCAGACTCAAGCCGATATCCTACCATTTCTGCCATAATAACAACTCCAAAGGAGTTCTTTTAATTCTGTTTTCAGCGGTAATAAAAAGTATTTCTAATAGCCCTCTGGATTTTTCTTTTGCCAGTTCCATGAGTCGCGAACCATATCGTTTAGATTCTTTTCTGCTACCCATCCTAGCACTTCTTTTGCTTTAGAAGCATCCGCATAACAAGTTGCGATATCCCCTGCACGACGAGGTGCAATTTTATAAGGAATATCCACTCCGTTTTCTGAGATAAATGCTTTCACTAAATCTAACACACTATATCCAATACCAGTTCCTAAGTTAAAGACTTTTGCACCTTTTTGAGCAGCGTTGTTTTTAACCGCAAGTACGTGTCCACGAGCTAAGTCAACAACGTGGATGTAGTCACGAACACCAGTCCCATCATGTGTATCATAATCGTTACCAAATACACTTAAGAATTCGCGTTTACCAACAGCTACTTGAGTGATATATGGCATTAAGTTATTTGGAATGCCATTTGGTGCTTCTCCAATCAAGCCACTTTCATGCGCTCCGATTGGGTTGAAGTAACGTAGGTTTGTGACTGACCAGTCGCTATCTGAGAAAGCAACGTCATTCAAGATTTGTTCAAGCATTACTTTTGTATAACCATAAGGGTTTGTAGCGCTTGTTGGCATTTCTTCTTTAAAAGGAACGACATTATTCATACCGTATACTGTTGCACTCGAACTGAACACGATATCTTTTACATTAAATTGACGCATTACGTCTAATAACACTAATGTTCCTGTAATATTGTTGTGATAGTATTCTAAAGGTTTTGCAACAGACTCTCCCACAGCCTTGAAACCTGCGAAATGAATCACTGAATCAATATTTTCTTTTTCAAAAACCGTTACTAAGAAATCACGATCAAGAATATCTCCTTCATATAGAGGGAAATCTTTTCCTGTGATTGTTTTTAAACGATTTAATACTTCTGGCGAGCTGTTTGAGAAGTTGTCAACGATCACAACCTCAAATCCAGCTTTATCTAATTCGATAACTGTATGAGAACCGATATACCCTGCTCCACCTGTTACTAAAATTGCCATTTTTGCTTCCTCCCTTAGTTCAACACATCTTCTACGTGATCTTTTTGTAATGTTAAAATACGTGGACCATCTTTTGTAATGGCCAATGTATGTTCAAATTGGCAACTTAGTCCACCATCTAATGTATGAGCTGTCCAACCATTACTTTCCATTTCTGCTTTCCAAGTACCTGTATTTACCATCGGTTCAATAGTGATGACCATTCCCTCTTTCAAGCGAAGGCCTTTTCCAGGTTCGCCGTAGTGAGGAACTGCTGGGCTTTCATGAATCGTTGGGCCAATTCCGTGTCCAATAAAGTCACGAACAACCGATAACCCTTCACTCTCAACATAAGTTTGAATCGCATGACCGATGTCCCCAATACGATTGCCAACTTTTGCTTGTTGAATCCCTAAATATAAAGCTTTCTTTGTTACTTCATATAAATGATCAATTTCTGGAGTACTTTCTCCAACAATATAGCTCCAGCAAGAGTCTGATAAAGCGCCTTTAAGTTCCACACAGAAATCCACTTTTACCAAATCTCCTGATTTTAACGGTTTACGACGTGGGAACCCGTGACAGATTTCATCATTAATACTTTCGCAAGTTGCGTATTTATATCCCTCGTATCCAATTTGCGGTGCTGAACCCCCCGCTTCTTCGATTTTCTTTTGTACAAATTGATCGATGTCCCAAGTAGTGACACCCGGTTTAATAAAATCACGAAGTTGCACGTGAATGGATGCTAACAGTGCACCTGATTCTTCCATTGCGTCAATTTCGCGTTTTGATTTTAATGTAATCATGAAATAAACTCATCCTTTCTAGTCTCCCCGTCATTATAGCATAGAACAAATATAAAGAGAAAGAGCCTAGACCGAAATGTTAAGAGAGTCTTAATCAAAAAAAGACCGACAAAGTCACCTTTGTCAGTCTTCGTATTCCCTCTTATATTATAAGTGGTCTGTTGGCGCTACTGTAATTGGCTCAACGGATTGAGTCGCTGCTGTTTCTGTTGTTGGTTCAGCAGTTGTTGATTCAGTAGTCGTTGTTGTAGTTGTCTCAGTCGTTGTTGTTTCAACAGTTAATGTAGCTTCTTCTGGTGTAACCACTTCTTCATTTGCCGCAGCTTCAGTAGTCGTTGTAGCTTCAGTAGTCGTTGCTGCTTCAGTAGTCGTTATTGCTTCAGTAGTCATTGAAACATCTTCACGAATATATCCTACATATCGATAACAACTCATGTCGATTAGACTTTGTTCATATGGAGTTGCTGCAGAAACTGAAGTTGTTGCTGCCACTGTCCCCGCTGCTACTAATCCAATCATTAAGATTGTTTTCTTAGCTTTCTTATTTGATACTACAAAGTAAGCTGCTCCTGATAACGCTACGATACCAAAAACCGCTAGAATTGTTGTCGAAGATGACCCCGTATTTGGTAAAGTGTCGCCTAATGGGCATTTTCCTTTATCCAATTCATAAACGTATAATGTCGCTTGGCCAGCTTGTGCAGGCGCTGTTGGTTCTCCTGGTTGAATTGCTTCACGTTGTTCTTTTGTTAAATCAGCAATATTCACTGATTGTACTTCAGGAGTCTCAGCATTCGCTACTTTAGAAGCGGACATTCCAACAAAAGTAAACAACATCATTACTACAGCACATAGTTTTAACCATTTGTTTTTCATCTAATTTTTCCTCCTTAATTTTTTTATGTTTAAATTATAAACTTTATTTGAATTAATTTCAAACATTTTCCACTTTCTTGTATACTTTTTTTAAGATATTTATAGCTTTTTGCCTCTAGAAGGAACTTTTTGGAAATATTTATTTCCAAATGTTTCCATTTTCATTCAGAAATAATCCGATGTTTTTTTCGTACTTATTTTCATTTTTTTCCACAAGAAAAAAAGGATTGTTAAATGGCACTGACCCCCGTAAATGAGAATTAAATAAAAACACCTCCAAGTTGGATTTGGTACAATATTATCAAATACGCATGGAGGTGTCTTTTTATGGTTAAAAATCGTGTTGCTTATTCAGCCGATATTAAAAATAAAGCCGTAGAAATGAAATTACAGGGATATAGTACAAAACAAGTAATGCAGGAGTTAAACATTAAAAAAACAAAACGCAAGTAGAAACATGGTTTAGATGGTATAAAAAAATGGAGAAACACATCGTTTCCACCAACAGGTGGGTAAACAATATTCTTATGAAAAAGGAATGGCTAAACTTTCTGAAATCGATCAATTAAAAATTAGAATTACGAAGAAAAGAAGTTGAATTAGAAATATTAAAAAAATACAAGGAATTGGAAAGGAAGTGTCGCCTCAAGCAGTTGTAAAAATTAGTAGAAGAATTGAAAGGTAAATATACAGTTCATTTAATCTGTTTTTTTGCCTTAATGTACCCATATCTACTTACTACCGATGGAAAAAGAAAGACTTTTTCTCCAACCGTTATCGAGGAAACTATTGGTAAAAATTTGTAAGAAAAAAACAAATTTATTTACGGGTACAGAAAGATTAAGCATTTGATTCAGAAGGAATTAAATCAGATTGTTAACCATAAGGTTGTGCAGCGGATTATGCAGAAAAATGGTTGGAATTGTGCCGTGAAAACGAAAAAAGCTATCAAAATAGGTAAACCTTTCTCAATTACTGGCAATACTCTGAATAGAGATTTTTCAGCGGATAAACCTATGCAAAAGTTGACTACTGATATCACATATTTACCTTTCGGCCCTAAACGATTATATTTGTCGTCGATTATGGATTTATACAACGGAGAAATACTAGCTTATACAATTGGTTCTAAAACAAGATACTAAGTTTGTATTGGATACTTTAAATCAAATTGACTTACCTAAGGGTTTTCTACTACATAGTGATCAAGGCAGCGTTTATACTTCCGCCGAATACTACAATTTATGTAAAGAAAAAAACATTATCCGCAGTATGTCCCGTAAGGGGACACCCGCAGATAATGCGCCCATCGAAAGCTTCCATTCTTCCCTAAAGTGCGAAGCTTTCTACATAAAAGATGAAGTAATAACTTCATCTTCTATTGTAATTCAAATTGTAGAAAATTACATCAAATATTATAATGAAAAATAGAATCCAACAAAAATTGGACTACCTGTCTCCGGTTGAATACCGGAGACGGTAGACCTAGGGTGTTTTTATTAAATTCTCACTTTTTGGGGTCAGTCCCAATTTCCATTTAACAATCCTTTTTTTGATATTTTTATAAATGATCATTTGGAGCAACCACTTGTGGTGCTGATGATGTTGTACCAGTTGTCGGCGCCTCTGTTGTAAGCTCTTCTGTTGTTGTAGTTGTTGTAGTAGACTCTGTTGTTGACTCAGTAGTCTCTTCTGTAGTTGTAGTTGCTTCAGTTGATTCTGCTGTTGTAACTTCTGTAGTCGCTTCTGTCGAAGTTGTTGACTCAGTTGTTGTTTCACCAGATTCACGAAGGAATCCTACATATTTGTAACAGCTATCGTCTGAAACTGTTCATTCGCTGATACAACTGATGTTACAGCAACTGCTCCTGATAATACAAGACCTGCCATTAAGACAATCTTCTTACCATTTTTGTTTGATACTAAGAAGTATGTGGCACCTGTTAAAGCTACAATTCCTGCAACCATCATCAAAGCTTGCGAACTAGTACCAGTTTCTGGTAAAGCTGGTGCTAATTGACATGCGTTTTTATCGTACGCATATACTAATAAAGTACGTTCGCCTTCTTTAGCTGGAGTTGGCTCGCCAGGTTGAATTGCTTCACGTTGTTCTTTCGTTAAATCAGCGATGTTTACAGTAACCACTTCTGGAGTTGCTGCTTGAGTAACTGTATTTGACAATAACCCAAACACTCCAATCATCATTAGTAACACTAAAATTCTTGAACTAATTTTTTTCAATATAAATTTCCCCCCTTAACTTTATACCTTTAGGAGTATACTGTATCGAAATTCAAAACGCAACTTTCACTCGGTTAACGAATAAAAAGACCGAAGTCATTAACTCCGGTCTTTATCTTCTATTATAAATAATCAATCGGCGCAACTGTTATAGACTCTGTCGAAGTTGTTGCTTCAGTCTGTGTAGTTGGTTCCTCTGTCGTCGTTGTAGTTGTAGTCGTTGTTGCTTCAGCAGTCGTTGTTGGCTCTTCTGTTGTAGTTTCAGTAGTTGACTCAGTAGTTACTAAAGTTGTTGTTTCTTCTTGTGTAGTGGAACTACTTGTAATGTAGTATCCAATATAGTCATAACAATCAACTTGTTCAGGCGTTAAATCATTTTGTTCAACTACTTGACCAAGAATTGAGCTGTCCGCTGCTAAAACTTCAACTTGAGTCGCAAGAAACGCTCCTACTCCACCTAATACTAAAACAGTTTTAGCAATACGAGATGCTTTATTTGATTTCACTAAGTACAAACCGCCAGCTACTAAAATAATTGAGAATACAAATGTAATTGTATTTTCTACTGTACCTGTACTTGGCAATTCTTTTTCATGTTTTGGCATCGATACACTACAAGTTCCGTTTTTCTTATAAACAAAAGTTACTTGAGATCCAGCTTGTACATCTGCTTCAGTAGGTTTACCTTGTTTGATATCTTTTCTAATGTTTTCGGTTGTTTTATCATAATCAACATAATTCACACTTGCGGCCGATGCAGGCGTTGCTACACTGACTCCGAGTGTTACTATTGCTAAAGCGGCAAATAGAATCTTCGTTAATTTCTTCATCGATTCATCTCCCTCTATTTTTTCGTTACAGCTCATCCTACTGTATTTAACTTTAAAAAGCAATTAATTCTACCACCTTGCACTTGTTCTTTCTCTGTCTTTTTCATTGGATTTAGAAAATGAAAAAAGCCCGGATTATATCCAGACTCTTGATTCATTATAAACGATCAGTTGGAGCAACTGTCTGCGGTTCTTCCCACATTGTTGCCATCGTTTCAGTAGTTGGCTCTTCTGTCGTTGTTGTTTCAGTTGTTGTCGTTGCTTCCGTTGTCGTTGTTGGTTCTTCTGTTGTTGTTTCAGTCGTTGTTGTTGACTCTGTAGTTACAACTGTTGTCGTTGCTTCAGAAGTCGTTGTTTCTTCTGAAATATAGAACCCAACGTAGTCATAACAATCGATTTCCTCAGGATCTAAGTTCATTTGCTCAATGATTTGACCTAAGATTGAACTGTCTGCTGCTAAAACTTCTCCTTGGAAAGCAAAGAATGTTCCTAAGCCACCAAGTACTAAAATTGTTTTAGCAATGTTGCGCATTTTATTTGATTTCACTAAGTACAGGCCACCTGCTACTAATACTACTGCAAAAACTGTTGAAACAGTGTTTGCGACTGTACCAGTATTTGGTAATTCTGGACCTCGTTTTGGAATCGATACGCCACAAGTATTATTCTTTCTATATACATAAACCGCGTGCGAACCATCTTTCAAGTCAGCCTCAGTCGGTTTACCTTGTTTAATTTCTTTTCTAATGTTTTCAGTTGTTTTATCGTAATCGACATAGTGTACTGTCGCTGCCTGGGCAGTTGAAGATACCATTACACCAATTGTTAAAGTGATTAAAGTTGCTACAATTAATTTAATTGATTTTTTCAAACAATCCATACCTCCCTATTTTTTTATAACAGATATTTTACTGTACCTATTTTTAGATTGCAAAAGTGTAGCTCGAATTTTAACTCCAACTTTTGTCACTCAAGAGGAAATTTTTGGAAATTTTGCAACTTTAACGACTCTTAAAAATGATCTGTTGGTACTACCGTATACGTTTGTTCAGTTGTTGTTTCTTCAGTAGTCGTCGTTTCTGTTGTCGTCTCTGTCGTGGTTGTTGACTGTTCTTCAGTGGTTGTTTCACTTGTGGTAACTTCCGCAGTTGTCGATGCTTCTGTTGTTGTCGTCGTACTATTTTCACGAATATAACCAATATAAATAGTACAATCTTCTTCCACAAATGACGCCCCCGCTGAAACTAAGCTTGTGCTCGCAGCAGTTCCAGACAATACCAAACCTACAATTAAAATAAATTTCTTCCCGTTTTTATTAGATACTAGGAAATAACCTGCACCCGTCAGCGCTAAGATTCCTAAACTCACCATAATCATCGTAGAGCTTGTCCCTGTTTTTGGTAATTGACACGCTTCTTTATTGTAATCATATACGAGAATAATGCGTTCCCCATCGAGTAATTCATAATTCGGTTCGCCCTTTTGAATGACTTCTTTCTGTTGTGGAGTTAAATCATTATATTGAACAGTGATTACATCTGGATGTGTAGCTTCAGCGATACTAGTTGTACTGAATCCAAAAATCCCAAACAACATAATCATTGCTGCTAGTCTTAAAGCTATTTTCTTCATACACACCTTCCTCACCTTTTTAGTAATATGTCTTCATTATCACATAACTTTCCACGAAACACAATTCACCCCCGTGTAAATTCACAAACTTTTCAAACTTCATCTTCCCTACTATATAAACAAGCACAAAAAAACTGGCGAAGTTGCCCTCGCCAGTCGTATTTTCAATTCGGATTATAAGTGATCCATATCTCCTACAACGATAGGTTCTGATGTAGTCGTTGTTGTTGTAGTTGTTGTTGCTTCAGTAGTCGTAGTTGACTCTGTAGTAGTTGTTGATTCTGTTGTTGTAGTAGACTCTGTTGTTGACTCAGTAGTCGTTTCTGTTGTTGTAGTTGCTTCTGTAGATTCTGCTGTTGTAGCTTCAGTAGTCGCTTCAGTTGAAGTTGTTGACTCTGCTGTAGTTGTTTCACCAGACTCACGAAGGAATCCTACATATTTGTAACAGCTGTCATCTGATAAAGTTTCGTTTGCAGATACAACTGATGTTGCAGCGACTGCTCCTGATAATACAAGACCTGCCATTAATACCATCTTCTTACCATTTTTGTTTGATACTAAGAAGTATGCTGCACCTGTTAAAGCTACAATTCCAGCAACCATCATCACTGCAGTTGAACCAGTACCAGTTTCTGGTAATGCTGGTGCTAATTGACATGCGTTTTTGTCGTACGCATATACTAATAATGTACGTTCGCCTTCTTTTGCAGGTGTAGGTTGACCTGGTTGAATCGCTTCACGTTGTTCTTTTGTTAAATCAGCGATGTTTACAGTAACTACTTCTGGAGCCGCTGCTTGTGCTACTGTATTTGAAAATAGTCCTACAAGACCTAATAAAGTTACAATAACTAATAATTTTGCAGATAGTTTTTTCATTTATCTCTTCCTTTCATTTTTGACTGCCGGAACATAGTAACATACCTAAAAAATGATTGCAAATAATTTCCTCACTCGAGCATAAATTTATATTTTCACAGTCTTTGACACGGCTTACAAAACTTATTTCCTTTATATATAGCTTTTAAACTCGCACATCATCCTTCACCATTTATCAAATTCACAAACCGCATCATCCGCACCGTCTCCTATCTCGCTACTACTATACACAGCACAAATCTATTTCTAAACAAAAAATACTGCGCCTTTCGGACTTTATAATAGCAGTAATGGGAACGAGCAAACGATGTGAAATAGAGGGAGTAAGGAATTTATTCCCTACTCCCTCTTTGAAGCTCGGTAGTGATTGAGACTATAGGCTCAATCCGTTGCCTCATTACAGCTATTATAAAAAGTCCACAAGCTCCTCTAGTTATTTCTCATACTACAACTATGCATAGGTTTCAAAACTTTATTTACAAAAAGAAAAAGAGACCTTCGGATTTTATAGTAGCAACAATAGCGAGTGTAATCGATTTGAATTACTGACGCTTGGAATTTTAATTCGCAGCGTCAGTTTGAGAATCGATAGGAAGTGAGACTCAAGGCTCACTCCGGTACAGCTATTGTAGTTACTATAAAAATATCCGAAGGATCTCTTTTCTATTATTGTGCACTAATCGAGTTCGATTTGGCCTGTGTATAGTTTGTAGTAGACTCCGCGTTTTGTCCATAAGGCTCTCATGGTCTCCGCGTTCGATAATCTCACCGTGATCCATTACCATAATCACGTCCGAATTACGAATCGTAGATAAACGGTGGGCGATTACAAATGAAGTACGACCTTCCATCAATTGGTCCATACCACGTGAAATTAACGCTTCCGTATGGCTATCGATTGAACTTGTAGCTTCATCAAGAATCAATACTTTAGGGTTCGCAACGGCAGCACGCGCAATCGCAAGTAATTGACGTTGCCCTTGTGACAAGCCTTCGCCGTCCCCTGTAATTTCTGTTTGGTATACCTTGTGGAAGACGTTTGATAAAGCTGTGGGCGTTGGCAAGTTTCGCCGCTTTAATGACTTCATCATCCGTCGCATCCAAGTTCCCATAACGAATATTATCCGCAATCGTTCCAGTAAATAAATGCGTATCTTGCAACACGATAGAAATCGTCTTACGTAAGTCATCTTTCTTAATCTTCGTTACTGGAATCTCGTCAAATGTAATGACCCCAGAATCGATTTCGTAGAAACGGTTGATTAAGTTTGTGATGGTTGTTTTACCAGCACCAGTCGCCCCTACAAAGGCTACTTTTAATCCTGGTTCAGCCCAAACATTGATATCTTTTAAGATACGCACCCCTGGCACATAGCCAAAGTCAACATTGTGCAATTGGATGTTTCCGACAACCGGAATACGTTTATCACCATCCACCCAGTACCATTGGTTTGGATCGCGTTGGTCCAGAGTAACCGTTCCTTCGTCGACTTCAGGTTCTTCACGAAGAATGGCAAAGATACGTTCTGCCCCAGCCATCGCACTAAGAAGTACGTTCATTTGTTGAGACATTTGACCAAGAGGTTGCGCGAATGTTCTTGAGAATTGTAGGAATGAGGCAAGTCCCCCGATATCCATCGCGTTAATAATTACCAAGTATCCACCAACTGCTGCAGTAATCGCATAGTTCACGTAACTGATGTTTCCTAAGATTGGGAACATAATACTTGAATAGAATTGTGCGTTATTAGCAGCCTCTTGAAGTTCAGTGTTCAACTTATCGAATTCATCCAGCACTTTATGTTCGTGGTTAAATACTTTCACGACTTTTTGTCCTTCAATATGCTCTTCCACGAATCCATTCACTTGTCCAAGAATCGCTTGTTGCGCAGCGAATTGTTTGCCTGATTTTACTCCTAGTTTCTTCACGATTTGGAACATCAAGAATACCATCGCAATCAAAAGCACTGTTAAGATTGGTGAAAGGATGACCATCATCACAAACGTCAATACTAATTGAAGCGTTGAGCTAATAATCATTAACATACTGTTGTTAAACGCGTTTTGAATATTTTCAAAGTCGTTTGTAAAACGAGACATTAAGTCCCCATGCTTATTCGTATCAAAGAATCGAATTGGCAAACTTTGAATATGGTTGAATAAATCTGCACGCATTTTTTCGATGGTATTTTGTCCCACCGTTACCATTAAACGTGCTGAGAAGTAGCTGGCTGTTGCGCCAAGTACATAGACAATCGCGATAAAGCCAAGCATTTTCGCTAATCCGGCTAAATCT
Organism: uncultured Granulicatella sp.; assembly: GCA_916438765.1. Classification (GTDB taxonomy): domain Bacteria; phylum Bacillota; class Bacilli; order Lactobacillales; family Aerococcaceae; genus Granulicatella. The sequence continues at coordinate 241,658 of CAKAHB010000005.1, forward strand.
CCTGTTTCAATAAAATCATTGATTAACGGACGAATCGCATAAGTCCCGATAATTCCGGATGCACTTGAAATGATTAAGCAGACCACAACTACTGCAAGAGTCCATTTACTCTTCCATAAATAACCCCATAAGTCTGCCAAAGTTTGTTTCATATTTTCTGGACGTTTTGGCCCTTTATTTCTATTCATCTCCTTTGGCTCCTTTCATTTGGGTTTCGTAAATATCACGGTATAAGTCGTTTGTTTCCATTAACTCTTCGTGTGTTCCAAGTCCATTTACTTTACCATCATCTAATACAAGAATATTGTCTGCTCCTTGGATAGATGAAATACGTTGGGCAATAATGATGACCGTTGTATCTGGTAAATGGTTGAAGAACGCTTCACGGATTTTCGAGTCAGTCGCTGTATCAACCGCTGATGTTGAATCGTCTAAGATTAACACGGCTGGTTTACGTAGCATTGCACGTGCAATTGTAAGACGTTGTTTTTGTCCACCAGAGAAGTTTGAACGCCTTGTTCTACACGAGTGTCATAACCATCTGGCATTTCCATAATGAAGTCATGCGCTTGTGCATGTTTGGCTGCTTGAATCATCTCTTCTTCTGTGGCGTCTGGATTCCCCCATAAAAGGTTCTCACGAATCGTTCCAGAGAATAATGTATTCTTTTGTAATACCATCGATACGTTTTGACGAAGGTCTGCGAAACGATACTCGCGAACATCATGTCCACCCACACGAACAGTTCCTGCTGTAGTGTCATAAAGTCGAGGAATCAATTGTACAAGAGAAGATTTCCCTGAACCAGTTGGCCCGATAATCCCGAACACTTCACCTGGTTTAATTTTGAAGTTGATGTCGCTAAGCACTTCTTCGTCTTGTTGTTTTCCGTAAGAGAAATGAACATGATCAAATTCCACTTCACCGTAAACTTTGTCAACTGTAATTGGGAATTCAGGTTCTTCCACATCGATGTTTGTATCTAATACTTCGAAGATACGGTCCATTGATGCTTTTGTCATGGTTAACATGACGAATACGAATGAAATCATCATGAGTGACATCAAAATTTGAGTGATATAAGAAATGAAACTGATAAGGTCCCCTGTTGTCATCGTTCCACTAATAACGAGGCCACCACCGAACCACATCACCGCAATCGTTACCGCATAAACCGTTAATTGCATAATTGGGTTGTTCCACATTACGACATACATCGCATGTAAGGCGCGTTCTCTAAAGGTAGAGTTTTCTTTACCGAATTTTTTCTTCTCGAATGTTTCACGTACGAATGATTTTACAACGCGAATTCCGATAAAGTTTTCTTGTAATGTACGGTTGATACCGTCTGTTGCTTGTTGTAGTTTTCTAAAGCGAGGAAAGGCTGTAGAAATGATGAGCGCTAATGAGAGCACTAAGATTGGAACTGCAACCATGAAGACAAGAGATAATTGCGCATTAATACTTACCGCAAAGAAAATCGCGAAGATAAACATCATCGGTGCACGCGCTAAAATACGCATCGTCATAATGGATGTATTTTGAATGTTGTTGACGTCACTCGTCATACGCGTAATTAAGGAAGCATTTGAGAAGTGATCGATGTTCTTAAATGAGAAGGCTTGAATTTTCTTCATCTCAGCAGAACGTAATTCTGCGGCTACCCCAGTACCGGCAATCGATGCAAATTTCGCACCAAGAACACCAGCAGAAAGAGACACAATCGCAACTAGAACCATAATCAATCCTTGTTGCACAATAAAGCCTAAGTCTTTATTTGGAATCCCTTCGTCGATAATTTGCTTCATAATAATCGGTTGCGCAACTTCACAGAGCACCTCGATTAAGATGGCAAAAAACGCTAAGAAAGGATATTTTTTTATACTTACTAAAAAAACGGAATAATCTGTTTTAGCATTTTTTTCACTCCTTTTTTTAATGATTTTTAGATAATAAAAAAACTGCCCTTGAGTTCCTCTCAAAGACAAGCAATTAGCTACGAATTACTATAAATAGTTTAACAATCTTTCTGTAGATTTTTCAATAGATTGCCCTTCAAATTTTTAATTGAATTTTTCATTTTTACTTTACAATCTTTTCTGCTTAGAAAAACGAATACTCAGCTTCAACTTTTACACTTCGAATGTGCCTGTGTTTTTGTGTTTAGACCGCGATTTATGGTACAATGAGCGCAACGAAATTTTTAGAAAGCGAGGGACTCAAGTGTCCACAATTCAATACATTAGTACACGAGACACAAACAACCGCGTTACAGCTTCACAAGCCATTTTAAAAGGAATTGCTGAAGACGGTGGTTTATATGTACCAACTGCCCTCCCAGAAGTGACTCTGGACTGGGAAGTGTTAAAAACTCAAAGCTATCAAGAAATTGCCATCGAAATTTTATCTGCATTTTTAACAGATTTTACAAAAGAAGAAATTACAAACTGCGTGCATTCAGCGTACGACACAACATTCGACACGAAAGAAATCGCACCAGTGAAAAAAGTCGGCGACCGTCATTTCATGGAACTCTTCCACGGAAGAACTATCGCCTTCAAGGATATGGCACTATCTATCTTGCCATATCTTCTTACAACTGCAGCAAAGAAAAACAAATCCGATAAAGAAATCGTCATTTTAACAGCGACTTCTGGAGACACTGGTAAAGCTGCCCTTGCAGGATTTGCGGACGTACCTCATACAAACATCATCGTCTTCTATCCAAAAGGCGGCGTAAGCACCATCCAAGAACGCCAAATGGTCACACAAGCCGGCGACAACACATTTGTTTATGGTGTAGAAGGAAACTTCGATGACGCACAAACAAAAGTCAAAGAGTTATTTGCGGATAAAGAGTTAAACGCAACACTTGCAGAAAAAGGATTCCAATTCTCTTCTGCAAACTCGATTAACATCGGGCGTCTTTGCCCACAAATCGTCTACTACGTATTCGCGTATGCGCAATTAGTGAAAGATGGCACTCTTACCATTGGTTCCCCAATGAACGTGGTCGTTCCAACTGGTAACTTCGGTAACATTCTAGCAGCCTACTACGCAAAAGGTATCGGTGTTCCAATCAATAAACTCATCTGTGCTTCAAACGAAAATGATGTACTTGTTGATTTCTTCCAAACAGGAACATACAACCGACTACGTGAATTTAAATTAACAAGTTCTCCAAGTATGGATATTCTTGTTTCAAGTAACCTTGAACGTTTCGTCTTCGAATTAACAGGACGTAGCTCGAAGGAAACAAATGCACTCATGACTTCTCTAAAAGAAAACGGAAGCTACTCTGTTCCAAATACAGATACAGCTCTATTCCAACAATTTTACGGAAACCGTGCAAGCCAAGAAGAAACGGCTCAAACGATTCGTGATGTATTCATGAACGAGCATTATTTATTAGATCCACACACTGCGGTCGCAGATGCTGTGTATACGAAATATAAGAAAGAAACAGGGGACGAAACTCCTACAGTGGTCGTATCGACAGCAAGTCCATACAAATTCCCACAAAGTGTTCTTTCAGCACTAGACGTGGATACAAACCAAACGGACGCTAAATTGATGGAAGCTATTCAACAAGAAAGTGGCATTGCCATTCCAACAGCTGTCACAAGCGTATTGGATGCCCCAATCCGTCATACAAAAGTTCTTTCAATCGAAGGAATGAAACAATCTGTCCTAGATTCATTAAACATTCAATAAAACAAATAAAGACAAGAAATAGTTGAAACCAACTATTTCTTGTCTTCTTTATCTCTTCTGTTAAGAACCCTTGTGCTTTTAAGTACATCAAGCATTTCAGCACGCTTTAGCCCCGAGCGTGTGGTATTTTGTAGACACTTGTTTTGTAAAAGGCATCGACACGACGGTTCGCATCACGAAGGTCATAGTATTCTGTCACTGTCGCATCATACTCTTTTCAACTCTTCTAATGGATTTCTCAAGCTCACGGTATCCATTTTCCATATGAATCACTTCTTTTTGGAAGGCGTGGTTTTTAATTGAGGCTCTTGCGCTGGCCAGCCCTACCGCTAATCCGATTGCTGGGTAAGTGTATTTTGGTAAAGTTTAGTAACTCAACAATTTTTGCTGTATCGTTAAAGAAGCTTCCTAGATATACTGTTCCCATCCCTAGAGATTCAGCCGCCACAACTACGTTTTGAGCCGCAATCACCGCATCTGTTAATCCAGATACGAAACGGTCTGCGCTGCCTTGAACGCCCACTTCTTGTCCTAGAGCTTTTGTAATTTCCGTATTACGACGTTGGTCCACCACGAATACAAATAAATGTCCGCTTGTCGCCACATAAGGTTGTCCACTCACAGCCGCTAATGCCTTTCTTCAATTCTGGATCCGTCACACTAATAATCGAATAAGCTTGTAAGTACATGCTTGTTGATGTTCTTTGCGCCACTTCTACTAGTAAATCCACTTCCTCTTTTGTCAGCGGTTGGTCTTTAAACGCACGAATCGTACGGTGATTTAATTGTGTTTTGATAGTTTCATTCATTTTGATTACTCCTTTGTATCAAAAAAAAGAGTCGACTGCTCAACTCTTTTTGGTTTTAGAAATATTGTTTGCCTGTTTCCAAGGCAGCTTCCGGCATAATGACTTCGCCGTATTCTTTCAAGACTTCCCATGAAATTCTTGAGAACTCTGCATACTCGCGAACAAGTGCCATTTTCGCAGCAACTTCTTCTGGTTTCTCCACTTGATGAAAAACATGTAAGAAGTAATGTCCGCTGTAACGGTAAAGAACAGATTGGTCGAACTCACCTGCTGTTTCTTTTGCCATTGAGACAAAATCTTCGAAATCTTCAAAGACGACTGTCACATCTATTGGTTTCAATGTTGAAGATTTATCTTCCGTATTAATGACTGGTTTTGGAGAAATTTTTCCTTCTTCTTTATCCTCTTTACGCTTCTTCCCAATACGGTCTGTTAGAGAATGTTGAATCGTATCGACGATATTGCGCACCATACGCTCGTCTGTCGATTCATCACCCATGTCCACAATACGTGTGACATAGAGTTCTAAGCCGTCTGGATTTGGCATAATTTGGAAGCTCAAACCGTCTGAATCTTCGAATTGATTCAAGACGCCCATCTCCTCTAAAATACTATGGAAAAAGCCTTCGATTTCGCCTGGATTTCCAAGTAATTCAGGTATTGATGTACCACGGTCGATTAGATCTTGGTTCTCGATACGCAACAAGAATGTATCGTCGTTAATGCGTTCCATTTCCATAATATTCACCCCTTTTTACCTTATCCATCTATTCTAGACCAAACCTGACAAAAATAAAAGAAATACGATTGGAACACGAATACGAATTGGTTCGTGCTTTGGATGGATGTCAGAAAACAGTTGATGGGAGTAAATTGAATACTTTGTTTCGGTATAGGAAAGAAAGATTCCTGAATCCCTTGCGGATTCTCTTTTATAATCGCTGTTACAGGGGCACCAGTGTAAGCCATGGTCTTACACCTTCGAAGCTTCAAACGCGGAGTAAGGAACAAGTCCCTACTCCGCGTAAGCACAGTGGTTGAATGGAATGAGCTTCGCTGTTTCCAGCTTGCTCATCCCTATTCAACTTTGTGGGGGAAAGAAAACGAAATAGCCTAAATACATAAATATATTTAGGCTATTTCTGTCTTTCTCCCTTACATTCGATGAGATTCCCCGTTACTGCGATTATAAAATCCGCAGGCTTCTTTGGAATCTTCTTTTTAAAATAATCTTCTACTAAATTTCTGACATCCATCCTAAGCTAATTTGTAAATACAACTCCTTCGTATTTCTTATTTTTGGAAGGTGGAAATGATGGGAAGTGGCCGCGAAACGACGATACTTCTTCTCTTTTTATAAATAGGGCTTAGGCTTTTCTTAGGGTGAGGCCGAATTGTCTTGTTCGGATGTGTTGGATGCTAAAGGCTAGTGCTGCATACAAGATTCCGAATAAGAGGACCATTCCTAGATTCATAGCGTAGCTTGAGAATTCTAGCGATGGGTTTTCAGTTGCAGTGATGACATAATACACTGGGAAGAATTTGGCAATGCTAATGGCTACTGGGTTGAGTAATTCGAGCGGAACGAAAATTCCAGAGATAAAGGATACACCCATCCCCACTACCGTACTTGCTGCAGAATAACCCATACGTGTTATCCCCGATAATGACCGAGCAAAGGAATGCCAGTGCATAGGCGGTTAGCGCCGATGCGAAAGTGAGCATTAATGCCTTTGGAGCTCCCGCACTCACATAAAAGCTTGGTGCTACAATGGCCACGAATAGTAAGTTGATGCCAACGATAATTCCAACGACCGTTAATCCACCGAGGAATTTTTCAATCGTCACTTGGTTTACACTCTTCATACCGATAATAATTCGTTTAGCGACTTCATCATTTTCAAGTAAGGCAAAGATTAATCCAAGCAAGAAGATAAATACTGAGATATAAACGAATGGTGTATACGCAAAGTAGATTTCACCAAATTTTGCATAGTAATCGTCATCCTTAAGTGTGGCGTCTTTTGAAATGACACTTACAGTTGCTTGCTCGCTTAAAATCTTATTCATATTCTCAACGCTAAAGTTGCCTTGATTTTTCAATACAACCGCATAGCGAATATAGGAATTAACGTACTCACGAAGGACATTTCCGTTCAGTGAATTTCCAATTTCCATTTTGACAGCAGATTCCCCATTGTTGATTCTTGTATCAACATCCGATGGAATCCAAAGTGCACCATCTACATCATTTCCATAGACAGCTTCTTTCATGCTGTTATCGCTATTGGTTGTGAGTGTGACTTTATGATCTTTTTGAAGTGCGGCAACGAGCGCGTTGATAATTTCGCTATTGCCATCTGATTCGTCTTTAATCAAGACTTTATATTGAGTATCTTTGAAACCTGTGACTTCGTTGTTTCCTAGCACTTGAGAAAGGCCCATTGCCATAAAGATGACTAGGAAAATAATCGCATATGATTTTAATCGATAAGCAAGTTTTAGAAAATATTTATAGACTATCATAACGTGTTCTCCTTAATCTCCATAGTGCACATCCTAGAAGTGCTAGTGTATATGCGCCAAGTAATAAGTAGGTTCTACCAAGATCTGCACTTCCTACAAGGCGATTTAATTGATAAAATCCTGTAACCATTAATGCGACAGGATTAAATTGGTTAAATCCTGGCATAAAGGTGTTGGCAAATCCTTTCATTGCCGTTCCCATCATTCCAGCAAGTGCTGAAAGGACGAGGTTTGTAATTAACGCGAAGATAATTCTTCCCTGAATGGTTAGTTTTTGATTAGTTCCAATAAGAAGCCCTGCTGCAATTCCGAATACATTTCCTAGCAACATGAGAAGGAGGCTTCCTGTCCAATCTGCAAATAGATTAATTTTCAATACTTGTGTCGTATAGACCAGCATGATTGCGTTTGAAGCGATATTGAGTAATAAACCAATCATAAAGCAGTTGATAATGAGTTTGCCTTTGCTAAATGGACTGCCCATAATACGTCGGCCAATCGGCGATAAGTTCCCGTTTAAGTAAGCTGCACAAACGACACCACTAAACAACGAGTACATCGCGAAACTAGCAATCGCTGTGTAAAATAACATCGTCCCTTGACTGACATCGGTTGTCTCCTGCGTCACCCAGCTCTTGTTAAAGTCGATAGATGTTGCGCCTCGTCCAAGGCTTTGAACCTGTTTAATCTGTGTCGCTGCATTTTTCAATACGCTTTGCGGAATCCCCATCGATTGGCTAACTACCACGTCTAAGTTCTTTCTCAAGAAATCCGTCTGCTTTATCCTCTGTGACGAGTGCTTTCCCTGCTTCCTCTGACTCCACATCAATAATCTCGAAGTAATCTCCGGCTTGTTCAAACACCTGGCGATATGGGTTGTCGGCTGTCATGGCAACTCGAACTGTTCCCATGTCTTGATTCATGATTCCTGAAAAGGATACGAAATAGAGTGAAATCAAGATAATCGGATAGAGTAATACCCAAAACGAGAATGAAAAATCTTTTAAGGCGTCTTTTGATAAATACGTAAATAGCTTTAAGAATGTCTTCATGAATCTCGAAGTCCTTTCCCTGTGTATGCAAGGAACACATCATCTAAGCTTGGCTGTTCACTGTATAAACGAACATAGCTTAAGTTCAATTCTTCTAGAATGTTTGCCACGTGAAGTAAGTGATTTGTTCCTTGTTCGAAGTTAAATTTCAAATGATCTTTATGATGCTCTAATACAAGAACGTGTGGAATTTGTTTTAAGCGAGCCACTTGTTCTTCAGTTGGAACGGTTGAAAGTTCCACTTGGATAATTTCAGAAGTCGCGATAGATTTCTTCAATTCTTGCGAAGTTCCTGAGACAATGCTCTTTCCTTTATCCATAATCACGATGCGGTCACTTAATCCGTCCACTTCGTCTAAGTAGTGCGTTGTATAAATAATCGTGCTTCCTTGTTCATTCAGTTTGCGAATCCCTTCTAAGATGAACGAACGGCTTTGTGTGTCTACCGCAACAGTTGGTTCATCGAAGAAAATTAAGCTTGGCTTATGCACGATACCGCAAGCGATATTCAAGCGGCGTTTCAACCCTCCACTCAATTTCTTTGGAACAAACTTGCGGAACTCTTGTAGTTCTACAAATTCGATGGCCTCTTGTACATATTGTTTTCGTTGTTTTGCATCTGAAATATACAATCCGCAGAAGAAATCAATATTTTCTTCGACTGTTAAATTTTCTAAATACGCTAAATCCTGTGGTACAATCCCGATTTCACGTCGTACTTTAGTGGATAACGGGAACTTATTCTCTCCTAAAACGGTTACCTCACCGCTATCAAAGGTTAAGAATCCTAACATACTATTAATCGCTGTTGTCTTCCCACAGCCGTTTGGTCCAAGAAGTGCTAAAAGCTCTCCTTTACGAATTTCAATATCAAAATGATTTAATGCCATCAAGTCTTTGTAACGTTTTACAAGACTCTTTACTTGGATACTATTTTCCATGTCCTCACCTCATTAATTGTTTTTACACTCTTAGTATATCGACCACGCTTGTCACAAACTAGTGTCAAATGTCGTTAGTTGTATATGACATTTGTCATAAATAGCTAGATATTTCTCCCTATTTCGGCTAAACTGAAAGAAAGAGTCTTGGAGGTGAGAAGCGTGCGCACGTTTTTAGAGAAGTTAATGTTCTTTATTTTGATTAGTATCTATTTAATGGGACAACAAACAGAAGTCTTTACGATATTTTTAGGTCTTTGTATTTTTATTCTTTCTCTATCTATAGAAGTGTTTGAAAATAGTTGGATTCAACGCATTTCACTAGTGATATCTGGTGCTTTATGCATCTTCTATCCTGAAACGGGATTGTATCTTTCCATTTTCATCATGCATGCTGCCCAACTATTTCGGGCTGCCCAGGAGCTTTTACTGGCATCATCCTTTTTACTGCGACCAGATTTATTCACATTAATCCTAAGCGTTATTGGAACGTACGTTATTTTACGTAGTCGCTATGATAAAGAATTCCGTACGAAGAGTCACCATATTCAAGACGACTTAGAGCATGAACGACTTCTACTATTGCAACGACAACAATTTAGCCAAGAGGAAACCTTGAAGCAAATGGAGGTCGCAACGCTTAAGGAACGTAACCGCATCTCTCACGCCTTGCACGATCAGATCGGACATACGCTGAGTGCTTCGATTATGCAACTAGAAGCCTTACAGATTATCACCAATGAACCGGTTGTCGAGAAAAAGTTAGAACAAGTTTCTGGCATCCTTCAAAACGGGATGGACGAAATTCGAACGACGATTCATCAGCTTTACGATGACTCTTTCCTACTTTCTCAAAAAATGGACGAGATTCTTCACCCTCTTGAAGAGAAGGCTCAAGTCAATTATCAAAATACGATTTCAGATGAAATTCCAATCGGATTGAAATACGATATTCTTACTATCTGTAAAGAGATGGCAACGAATTTTATGAAGTATTCAAACGGAAATCAACTGCAATTATTTTTACTAGAACAAAACAACTACTACACGATTCAATATAAAGATAATGGGAATGAGACGAGTAACGACACCCCGGGAATGGGTCTCACAATGATGAAAGAACTGGTGGAGAAACATAAAGGGATTATGACATTACAAACAAAAAACGGATATGACATCTTTATCCGTATCCCAAAACAGGAGGTCAAACATGATTAAAACGATTCTAGTCGATGACGACTTTCTAGTGCTTCAAGCGCTCGAGACAATTCTATCTGTTCAAGACCATATCGAAGTGGTTGGAACAGGCAGCGATGGACATGATGCTGTCGAATTATATATCACTCATCAACCAGACTTAGTCTTGATGGATATTCGTATGGAACCTACTACCGGAATCGAAGCTGCAGAAACGATTCTAAAAGACTTTCCTGACGCAAAAATTTTGTTCCTGACGACCTTCCAAGACGACGAGTACATTACAAAGGCGCTCTCACTTGGCTGCAGAGGATATTTATTGAAGCAACATATTAAAGGAATTCTTCCAGCCATCGATGCCGTGATGAATGGTCAAATCGTCTATGACTCAACGATTGAAATGCCCGTGAAGAAGACCTTTCGAGAAGAAATCGAGTGCTCATTTAAGTGAGCGTGAAAATGAACTGCTCTATCTTGTTGCAGAAGGTTTCAACAATAAAGAAATCGCCGAGAAGATGTATCTCAGCGAAGGAACGGTAAGAAACTACTTATCTGCCTTACTCGAAAAGTTAGAGCTACGAGATCGTACACAACTAGCTGTTTATTACTATAAAGAACTATAAGAAAACAAGCACCTCAAGTTGAGGTGCTTGTTTTTCGCTTATGAATATTTATTTCCAAACTTTTCCAAAATTCAGTAAATTTTGGGTACAAAAAAAGCCCTGAATCATCAAGGCTTTTGATCTTTAAAAGTTAACTAAGCGTTGTGCCATATCTAATTCGTAAGCACGAACTTCACGTGGTAAGAAGCGACGAATTTCGTCTTCGTTGTACCCTACTTGGAATCTCTTTTCGTCCAACATAATTGGGCGTCGTAGTAATCCTGGGTTGATTTTGGATTAATGAGAACAATTGATTTAATGGAACTTCATCTAAGTCAATTTTTAACTCTTGGAATGCTTTTGAACGAGTTGAAATAATCTCTTCCGTTCCGTCTTCAGTCATTCGCAGGATGTTTTTAATTTCGTCAATTGTTAATGGTTCTGAGAAAATGTTTCTTTCTGTGTACGCGATGTTATGTTCTTCTAACCATGCACGAGCTTTGCGGCAAGATGTGCAGCTAGGTGATGTATATAAAGTAACCATACGTCGATGTCCTCCTCCTCTAAAGTCTTCCGTCTTATCTACGTGTATTATTATATATGATATATAAAAATCTATATGATTTTTTTGGATATTTTTTTAGATTTTTCACAAACTTTTTTTCACTTTTTGATGAAAAAAATTTAATGGTTTCATAATATTTTTCACTCGCTTTTCATTTCGTGATTGTGTCTACCACAGAAAATCTCTGAATTCACAAACGTTGAAAACAGTTGTAACTATTTTTTTTCATGAAAATCCTTTTAAAATAAGGTATAATAAAACTAACAAGTTTAAGGAGCACTTATATGTCTAAAAAAAGAATTTTCTCAGGCGTACAGCCTTCAGCCATCCCAACTATCGGGAACTATATTGGAGCGATGAAAAACTTCGTGGCCTTACAAGATGAGTACGATTGTACTTACTGTATCGTAAACCAACACGCGATTACCGTTCCACAAGATCCAAGAAATTAAAAGAACAAACACGTTCACTTGCAGCACTTTACCTTGCGATTGGTCTTGACCCTGAAAAGTCAACAATCTTCGTACAATCAGAAGTTCCTGCACATGCCCAAGCCGCATGGATCGTTCAATGTAATGTCGGCGTTGGTGAATTAGAACGTATGACACAATACAAAGATAAATCTCAAAAACAACAATCAGTTTCTGCTGGTTTATTAACATACCCTCCTCTAATGGTAGCCGATATCGTTTTATATAACGCTGAAGTGGTTCCTGTTGGAGAAGACCAAAAACAACATATGGAATTAACACGTGACTTCGTTGAACGTTTCAACAGCCGCTACGGAAATGGCAACCAATTGCTTGTAATGCCAGAACCATTCATTCCAAAAGCTGGCGCACGTGTCATGAGCTTACAAACACCAACGAAGAAAATGAGTAAATCAGATGCCAACGTAAAAGAATACATCAGCATGCTGGATGAGCCAGCTGTAATTCGCAAGAAAATCAAGAGCGCTGTGACAGATTCAAGCGGTGTGATCGAATTCGATCCAGCTGAAAAACCTGGCGTATCAAACCTATTAACAATCTTCTCTGCTTTCTCTGGTGAAAGTATCGATTCACTCGTTGAACGCTTCAAAGGCGTTGGTTACGGCCAATTTAAAGAAGAATTAGCTGACGCGATTATCGCTGTCATGGAACCAATCCAAGAACGCTACTATGAGCTATTAAAATCAGATAAGTTAGATGAGATTCTTGATGAGGGTGCTAAGAAAGCAAATTATGTAGCGAATAAGACGCTACGCAAGATGGAAAAAGCGGTAGGCTTAGTGAGATAAACTATTTTTGATTGATGAGATCCATTCTTTTAGAATGGGTCTTTTTGATTATCTAAAACATCAGTTTTTATATTGAAAGAGTCATAGTGGGACACCGGTTCGAGCCTTACGTCTCTCACCTTTAAATCCTCAAAGCGGGAGTAAGGACTGTCTTCCTACTCCCGCTAATTCGCATTCAATGTGATTCCCCACTATTCTTTCAATAAACTGATGTTTTTTCGATAATTTATAACCTTATTCCATAATGAATCAATCAAAAATAGTTTATCTCCCACCGCTGAAGTGAAAAGGTGCTAAAAAATAAAAAACGCTAGGACAATCCTAGCATTTTCTATCGTTTGCTATTCTATTACGAGCAGGCCGGCACCAATGATTCCATTATCCCCCTTAATGGTTGATGCTTGGATATGCTCTAGAATATGTTTTTGTTCGTGATGAAGGAGTTCTGCTAACTCTTCTTTCACGAGTTCTATAAAAGTCTGGGTTGTAGTTTGAAACACTACCTCCGAACACAATGGTTTTTGGATCTAGTAAGCAGACCATTCCATGAAGAACACTTGCTAATCCCATAGCTGTTTCTTCGATGATACGGCAAGCCGCTTCCTCACCATTGCGCCATTTATCAAAGACGTCTTTCGTTGTTAATGTCTCGTCTTCGTAAATTTCGCGTCCTGTACGCTCGATTCCGACACCCGAACAAGCCACTTCTAACGCTTCGAGACATTCAAAGTAAGGCACTTTGACAAACCCAATTTCGCCTGAGAAACCTTCCCCGCGTAAGATTGTATTATTGACGATGTTGGTGGCTGCGATTCCTGTTGATACCGTTACGTATCCAAACATGTCTGTAGGTTTTAGATTGAGTAATCGATATTCCGCATAAGCCGCTACTTTTAACGTCATTATCGATTTTCACCGGTATGTCTCCGTACGTTTCCTTCAATCTTTGCTACAATTGGAAAATTAGCCCAAGGTATATTAGTTTTGGAAAATCGCTACCCCGTTTTCCACGTCTACCTTCCCTGGTAATCCAACACCAATCCCATACGTATCTTGAATGCGTAAATCATTATCATTGAGCACTTTATCCACCAGTTGGACCACACCCTGATACAAACTTTCGGCACTCGCTGTTTGGCTTGGGCTTTGAGAACGACTAACGATCTCCCCATTCTCGTTAATCAACGCAACCGCTACCTTCGTTCCCCCAATATCAATACCAACCGCGACTTTCATCAAAATCCCTCCGTTCATTATGATTTCGCTTTCATAATTAGTTTACACCGAAAATCGCTTCCTGGCTTTCCCTATCTTGTTCTATACTATAACTATTTTGCTGTCTTTCGCACAGTTTGAAAAATGATAACTGTTTTGATAGCCGTTTTGCTGTCTTTTCCTAACAACCTCTCCTTCTCTCTACTCCTCCCACTTTTCTCCGCAAAAATTGCATCGTTTCACACTCAAGGATAAGAAACAGCGCTTGTTTTAGAGAAATTAATGATGAAATCACATTGAAAAATGATAACCAAAGATAGCCGTTATAGTGGAATGAGTGATGGGGAATGGCATCGAATGTGAATTAGAGGGAGTGCGAATTCATTCGCTACTCCCTCTTTGAAGCTTCGAAGACCGAGGGACCTAAGGCTCGAGGCGGTGCCCCATCACAAACTCCACTATATTCAAACGGCTATCAGTAAGGTTATCATTTTTCAAACAAATTCATTAAATAGTAACTCTATATAGAACAAGCGCTGTTTCTTATCCTTTCAACCTTCGGTTGAAGCCCTCAATTTTTGCACAAAAAAGGAGGGGAAGCAAATCTGCTTCCCCTCCCTAATTCCTAGGAATTATTTGTTTTTCAAGTTGTAGAACGCTGATAGACCTTGGTAAACAGCTAAGTCACCTAATTGATCTTCGATACGTAATAATTGGTTGTATTTAGCAATACGGTCTGTACGGCTTAATGAACCAGTCTTGATTTGTCCAGCGTTTGTTGCAACTGCGATGTCAGCAATTGTAGCATCTTCAGTTTCACCAGAACGGTGTGAAACAACTGCAGTGTAACCAGCTTTCTGAGCCATTTCAATTGCGTTGAATGTTTCAGTTAAAGTACCGATTTGGTTAACTTTGATTAAGATTGAGTTTGCAATACCTTGTTCGATACCACGAGATAAGATTTCAGTGTTAGTTACGAATAAGTCGTCACCAACTAATTGAACTTTACCGCCTAAGCGTTCAGTTAATAATTTCCATCCATCCCAGTCGTTTTCGTCACAGCCATCTTCGATTGTGATGATTGGGTATTTTTCAACTAATTCTGCTAAGTATTCAACTTGTTCAGCTGGAGTACGTTTAGCACCTTTTTCACCTTCGAAGATTGTGTAGTCATATACGCCATCTTTTGAAGAATTCAGATGAAGCACAGTCAAATCCTAAGTAAACATCTTTACCAGGTTCTAGACCTACTTTTCTGATTGCTGCTAAGATTGTTTCTACAGCATCTTCAGTTCCTTCGAATGTTGGAGCGAAACCACCTTCGTCACCTACTGCAGTTACTAAACCGCGGTCGTGTAAAATACCTTTCAATGCGTGGAATACTTCAGCACCCCAACGTAAAAGCTTCTTTGAATGAAGGAGCACCAACAGGTAAGATCATGAACTCTTGGAATGCGATTGGAGCATCTGAGTGAGATCCACCGTTAACGATGTTCATCATTGGTGTTGGTAATACTTTAGTGTTGAATCCACCTAAGTATTGGTATAAAGGTTGATCTAAGTAGTCAGCAGCTGCGCGTGCTACAGCGATAGATACGCCTAAGATTGCGTTAGCTCCTAATTTACCTTTTGTTTGGAGTACCATCTAATTCGATCATTAATTTGTCGATCGCCATTTGTTCACGAACATCGTAACCTAAGATAGCTTCAGCGATAATGTTGTTTACATTGTCAACTGCTTTTTGAACTCCTTTTCCTGAGTAACGAGATTTGTCGCCGTCACGTAATTCAACTGCTTCGTATTCACCAGTTGAAGCTCCTGAAGGAACCATACCGCGTCCGAACGCTCCGCTTTCTGTGTAAACTTCAACTTCGATAGTTGGGTTCCCACGTGAGTCTAGTACTTCTCTTGCTAATACATCTGTAATAAATGGCATGATTTATTAACTCCTTTAATATTTATTTGTACGTTATTATTTTAATCGAAAATCATCAGACTTTCAACCTTTGATAAGGTTTTCTTTATTTTTCGATTAATGATTCACCAGTCATTTCTTCTGGTTTTTCCACATTTAGTAAATCAAGCATAGTTGGAGCAACGTCTGCTAAACGTCCACCCTCGCGTAATGTTACACCTTTCTTCGTAACAATCACTGGTACTGGTACTGTTGTATGTGCAGTATGTGGTGTTCCTTCTGGTGTAATCATTGTTTCTGAGTTACCGTGGTCAGCAAAGATAATTGCGCTACCGCCTTTTTCAAGGATGGCGTCAACAACTTTACCTAAGTTTTCATCCACTGCTTCAATCGCTTTGATTGTTGGTTCTAACATTCCTGAGTGTCCAACCATGTCTGGGTTCGCGAAGTTTAAGATGATGGCATCATTTTCATCATTGATGATTGAGTTGTATAATGCATCTCCTACTTCATAAGCACTCATTTCTGGTTTCAAGTCGTAAGTTGCAACCTTTGGAGAAGGAATTAAAATACGGTTTTCACCAGGGAATTCTTCGTTACGTCCACCATTCATGAAGAATGTTACGTGTGGATATTTTTCAGTTTCGGCAATACGTAATTGTGCAAGGCCTGCTTTAGATAACACTTCACCAAGAACGTTTGTCATTGGAATTGGGGGGAATGCAACTTCTGCATCCACGCTTGGGTTATATAAAGTCATTGTCACAAATTTAACGTTTGTAGCACGTGCACCACGGTCAAAGTTAGTCCACTCTTTATCAGTGAACGCATTTGATAATTGGATTGCACGGTCAGGACGGAAGTTGAAGAAGATGATTGCATCGTTGTCTTCTACTTTTGCCACTGGTTTGCCATCTTTAACGATTACTGATGGAATAACGAATTCGTCTGTAACGTCTTTAGCATAGCTATCTTCGATCACAGCTTGCGCGCTTTCGAATTGTGGGCCTTCGCTATGAGCGATTGCATCATAAGCTAATTTCACACGTTCCCAACGTTTGTCACGGTCCATTGCATAGTAACGACCTGAAACTGTTGCGATTTCTCCAACGCCTACTTCAGCTAATTTGTCTTCTAATGTTTTGATGTAAGAAGGACCAGCTTTAGGGTCTACGTCACGTCCATCCATGAATGCATGAATGTACACTTTGTCGATTCCTTTTGCTTTAGCTGTTTCCACTAATGCTAATAAATGGTTGATGTGGCTGTGTACCCCACCATCAGATAATAATCCGAATAAGTGTAATGCAGAGCCATTTTCTTTTACGTGGTTAAATGCACCGTTTAATGCTGGGTTTGATTCGAATTCACCATCTAAAATCGCTTTGTCGATACGAGTTAAGCTTTGGTAAACGATACGTCCAGCACCGATGTTTGTATGACCTACTTCTGAGTTCCCCATTTGGCCATCTGGTAGACCTACATCTAATCCAGAAGCTTTTAATGTTGTATGAGGGAATTCGTTATAATAACGATCAAAATTTGGTTTTTTTGCTTGTGCAACGGCATTACCTTCAACTTCTGGTCTCCATCCGAAACCGTCTAAGATAATGATTGCAACTGGTGATTTTGCCATTATTTTACTGCCTCCAATAAAGCTAAGAATGAATCTGGTTGTAAGCTTGCTCCACCTACAAGAGCTCCGTCCACATCTGGGCAAGCCATGTATTCAGCAATGTTTTCTGGTTTTACAGATCCACCGTATTGAACGCGAACTTTGTCAGCAACTTCTTGACCGAAGTCAGCTGCTACAACGTCACGAACAACTTTACACATTTTTTGAGCGTCATCTTGAGATGCTGATTTACCAGTTCCGATAGCCCAGATTGGTTCATAAGCAATCACTAATGATGATACTTGCTCGTTTGATAAACCTTTCAATGCTGCAGAAACTTGTCCGCCTACGAATTCTGAAGCTTTCCTGCTTCGTAAGTTTCTAAAGTTTCACCACAACAAATGATTGGTGTTAAGCCGTTTCTGAAAATAGCATGTGCTTTTTTGTTGATATCTTCGTCAGTTTCGTGGAAATACTCACGACGTTCTGAGTGGCCGATAACTACGTAGTGCACGCCCATTTCAGCTAATACTTTAGGTGAAGTTTCACCAGTGAAAGCACCCGCATCTTCGAAATAGCAGTTTTCAGCAGCTACTTTTAATTCTGATCCTTTCGCATATTCTAATAAAGTTACTAAGTCAACTGCAGGAGCAGCAATAGCACTTTCTACGCGTTCGCCTGAAGGTAATTTACCAACAACAGCTTCCACAAAAGCTTGAGTTTCTTTTGGGTTTTTGTTCATTTTCCAGTTTCCGGCAATAATTGGTTTACGCATATACACAACATCTCCTTTTAAATGTTTAAAATTATTTATCACTGATAGCAGCAACACCTGGTAGTTCTTTACCTTCTAGATATTCTAGAGAAGCTCCACCACCTGTTGAAATGTGAGTGAATTTGTCAGCGTAGCCTAGTGAGATTGCAGCAGCAGCTGAGTCCCCACCACCGATGATTGTAGTTGCGTCTTTTAGGTTAGCGATAGCTTCACATACACCGATAGTTCCTTTAGCAAAGTTTGGTAATTCGAATACACCCATTGGTCCATTCCATACAACAGTTTTTGCATCTTTTAAGTAGCTTGCAAATAATTCAACTGTCTTAGGTCCGATATCTAAACCTTCTTGGTCTGCTGGAATTTCGTCTGAAGAAACGATTGTTGCAACTGCATCATTAGAGAATTCTTTAGCAACAACGTTATCGATTGGTAACACTAATTTGTCGCCAGCTTTTTCCATAATTTCTTTTGCTAATTCAACGCGGTCTAATTCTAATAATGAAAGACCTACTTCACGTCCCATTGCTTTGAAGAATGTGTAAGCCATTCCTCCACCGATAAGAACTTTATCAGCTTTGTCTAATAAGCTGTTGATAACGCCAATCTTGTCTGAAACTTTCGCTCCACCTAAGATTGCCACGAATGGACGTTCTGGGTTATCTACTGCACCACCGATAAACTTGATTTCTTTTTCCATCAAGAATCCAGCAGCTGATTCTAATTGGCTAGCAATACCAACGTTTGAAGCATGCGCACGGTGAGCTGTACCGAATGCATCATTAACGAATAAGTCGCCTAAAGAAGCCCAATATTTACCTAATTCAGGGTCGTTTTTAGATTCTTTCTTACCATCTAAATCTTCGAAACGAGTATTTTCGAATAATAAAACATCGCCTTCGTTAAGTGCATTAATAGCAGCTTCTAACTTTTCTCCACGAGTTTCTGGAACGAAAGTCACTGGTTTTTCTAATAACTCAGATAAGCGTTCTGCAACTGGACGTAAGCTCAATTTAGCTTTGTCTTCTTCAGATTTCACTTTACCTAAGTGAGAAAATAAGATCACTTTAGCGTTGTGATCGATTAAGTATTTGATTGTTGGCAATGCTTGAACGATACGGTTATCGTCTGTAATCACGCCATCTTTCAAAGGAACGTTAAAGTCCACACGAACTAAAACTTTCTTTCCTTCAACTTGTAAGTCTGTAACGATTTTTTTAGCCATAAAATAGCCTCCTACATTTTTATTTGGAGCGAGTGCATTACTCACATTATGAAAACAGGGCGAGGAAGCGAATGCTTCCATCGCCCTGAGAAAATAGATACGATTAGCTAAATCTATAGTTTAAATTATAGTTTTGCGAAGTATTGTAAAGTACGAACTAATTGTGCAGTGTATGACATTTCGTTATCGTACCAAGCAACAGTTTTAACTAATTGTTTGTCGCCTACAGTCATTACTTTAGTTTGAGTTGCATCGAATAATGAACCATAAGTGATACCTACGATATCAGAAGATACGATTGGATCTTCAGTGTATCCGTAAGATTCGTTAGCTAATTCTTTCATAGCTGCGTTGATTTCTTCAGCAGTAACTGGTTTTTTTCTAAAACTGTTACTAATTCAGTTAATGAACCTGTTGGAACAGGAACACGTTGTGCAGCTCCGTCTAATTTTCCGTTTAATTCTGGGATTACTAATCCGATAGCTTTAGCAGCACCTGTTGTGTTAGGAACGATGTTAACTGCTGCAGCGCGAGCACGACGTAAGTCACCTTTAGCGTGAGGTGCGTCTAATGTGTTTTGGTCACCTGTGTAACCGTGGATTGTTGTCATTAAACCTTCAACGATACCGAATTTATCGTTTAATGCTTTAGCCATTGGAGCTAAGCAGTTTGTAGTACATGAAGCACCAGAGATAACAGTTTCTTTACCTGTTAAAATGTTGTGGTTTGTGTTGAATACAACTGTAGGAACGTCATTTCCGCCAGGAGCAGAGATAACAACGCGTTTAGCGCCAGCTTTTAAGTGTAATTCAGCTTTTTCTTTAGAAGTGAAGAAACCAGTACATTCTAATACGATATCAACGCCTAGTTCACCCCATGGTAATTCTTCAGGATTACGGTTAGCAAGTACTTTAACTTCTTTACCGTTAACGCGGAAAGCTCCATCTAACACTTCAACTTCACCGTTGAAACGTCCTTGAGTTGAATCATATTTTAACAAGTGAGCTAATTGCTTAGCGTCTGTTAAGTCATTGATTGCAACAACTTCTAATCCTTCCACATCTTGAATACGACGGAATGCTAAACGACCGATACGTCCGAAACCGTTAATACCAACTTTAACTGTCATATAGTTTTTCCTCCTAGGAATTTTTTATTTTTATTTTTTGCGGGTTGCCCCGTTCAAAACCAACTCTGATGTCTCCTTGTCAATCACAAACCAAGTGCGATCCACTGGAGCTAATTTGGCATATGCTTTTAAAGCAGCTGCCTTCTCTGCGCCTTCCACAACGGCAATCGAATGTGGAATCGTAGATAAATCACTAAGATGCAGTCCTACTCGTGGGATTTTTAACACCACATTTCCTTCTGCATCGAAGAAACAACCGAACGCTTCTCCAATTGCTTTCTTCTCTTTTAACGTAGCCATTTTTTCTTCAGTTAGGCCACGTCTCTCTCCCATTATAATAGCACTTCCAACGCTATATAACAAACACTCCGCCTTTCATGAGACCTATCGTCTTTGCGACTGAAGGTTCTTGCATTAGCGGTGCATATGTCGCCTGTTGGACATGTTCTGGAACAAAGAGCGCTTCATGATGGGCGCCAATTCCCGTCGCCATTTTCTCACTGACATTATTTGCCTGAATCAGCATCGACCCAAACATGCCTCCTCTTGCAGGAACAATCGTAAGGTCTCGGTTCACTGAAATCTCTTTCGTGAACCCTTCGCTGACACGGACCATCGTTTGGCCCCCAGTGATGGCGATAATGGAAGTTCCAAGCGGTAAGAGAATATCCATAATCTCTTGAACCAACTTAGATGTTTTTGTCGGATTCTCAACTACTTTCACATATTGAACTCCGAGTGCTTTTGCCACTTCATGTTCAACCAGACTCATCTGGATAAAGTTGTTTTTTAAATCATCCGAGCGTTCTAATATAAATTCGCCAACTTCCGTGAGTCGCATTCCTGACCCTTGTACTTCAATAAGGTCTAAGGCTTTCATATCTTCACATTCATTACGTAGTGTGCGTTCGGACATCTGAACCACTTTTGCAAGAGCTCTTCGTCCAATCGGTTGATACGTTGCGATGGCTTGTAAAATACGGAATCGCGTTTGAAGGGCGACTCTGCTTTCTGGAACCAATAGATGAGATAGATTAAGATAATTCATCGAAACCTTCCTCCAATCATCTCCAGATAGGGTCGTAATTCGTCCCGCTTATTTCCAGTATCTTTGAATCCATATTTCTGAACACATTTATATTTTAACACAAAATAGCAGAAATGCAACCGTGCTCAGATTACAATTTGGTTAAGATTCACGGATTACAGGGACCCATTTCGTCCCTGTTAGCTTACTGGCCTTTTCATGGCAGGTTTCTCCGTCATCCATCACAAAAGAAATTTCTACATGAGCTCCAACTTTTTGAGCTATTTTTTCCAAATATAGGATTGAAGGATTATGATTACCTGTAACCAACCTTGAAAGATGTTCCGGTTTTATCCCAACTTTTTTTGCAAATTCGGTACGTGAGAGTCCGGTAATCAGTCTCAACTCTGTAAACCTTAACCCCACCTCCCTTAACACGAGCTCTATATCGATATCCTTTTCTATATTTTCGTATTGGAATTCCAAGTCTGTAATAAATTTCTTCAGATTCTGATCCATTTTTTAATGCCTCCTCTTTAGTGCTCACAATTGGAATTGACAATTGAGTCTTTGATTTGTTCCCCCACATCTCAAGAATTGCCGGAGAAAACCCCTCTTTATTTAGCAACTTTAATACAGCAAGGATTTTTACCTTCTCCCTATATGGCTTCATCTTTACCAATTCAAAATACTCTGAACTAATTTTAAATTCTTCCATAATTTCCCCTCCCACTTAAACATTACCATATTTGGTAATTACCATATATGGTAATGTTGCTCTCTTCTTATACTTTTTTGCTCTCTTTTTAAAATAAACGAATTAGACTATTTCTCCTTTATACTCTGATTTTTTCCAAAACTTGCACAGTTTTCTAAAATTAGATACACTTAGAAAAGAACGTCGCCTTAGTGTAGTGGATATCACATGAGATTCCGGTTCTCATAACAGGGGTTCGACTCCCCTAGGCGGCTTACAATATACTCCACGCTACAAACATTGTTTTGTAGCGTTTTTTGATGCACAAAAAAGCCCCGAGATTTCTCTCGGGGCTTTTCGTCAAACGTTAGAATGAATCACCTAAGTGAGATTATTCTTCGTCCTCTTTTTTCTTGCCAGCTGCAAGTAATCCTACACCTGCAAGGAGTGACATGCTTGCTGCACTGAAGACAGCAGATAAGTCTTCCACACCTGTCTTAGGTAATTCTGGTTTACCTGGTGTTGGAGGTGTTTGAGGAGGTGTATTTGGTGTGTTTGGAGGAGTTACAGTGTTGTTGAACTCTGTATCTTCTGGTAATCCAGCCACAGCCGTTAATACTTTACCATCTTTCGCTACAGTTACAGTGACAGTCGCAACCATTGTATCGTAAGTTACGCCTTCTTCTGTTCCTTTCACTTCTTCAACAGTGTAAGTATAAACTCCTTCTTCGCCTCTCTTGAATGTTAAGGCAGAGAATTTAATCTTACCGTCAGCGTCGTTTGTTACTGTTTCGATGACATTTCCATCTTTGTCTTTCAATACAAAGCTGAATTCGCCATCTTTCAGTGGACGACCTTCAAGTTTCTTAGTGAATTCGAATTCCACTTTCGTTGGAATGTTAACAACACGAGTTTCAGTTGGTTTTTCTGGTTTCTCAGTTGTCTTCTTCGTTGGATCGTATTGGTGAACTGTTTGGCTCGCAGTATTTTCGATATCTACTCCATCTTTAGCAGATTCTTTGATTGTCGCAACAATATCAAATTTATAGTAGCGACCGAACGCAAATTTAGTAGTATCTAATACTTGAGTATTGTCAGTATCGCCTAAAGATTTCGTTAAATCAGCTTTAGATGTTGCTGTAATTACGCCATTTTCAACTTTGATGTCAAATTTAGCTGTTACATCTTCACCAGTTACGCTGTCGTAAGCTTTAATATTCGCCACATCAACCGTTAAGTTTTCTTCATCGTAGTTATCTGTGATTCCTACTGATTGGATGTAATCTTTGTTGTTTGCGTCAAATTTAGTTGTATCTAACCAAACTTGGTAAACCACTTTGTCACCCTTCTTAAGTGTTGAAGTATTGATATTTTCAGCTTCGTTGTTGTCAGCTTTATCCGCATAAGGATCTGCTTTCGTATCTGTTACAGCATCTGTCAACTCAGCATCGTCATCCACTAACTTGTCGCCAGTAGTGTCGAATTTCTCATCCTTCACAACGAATTTCTTAGGTTGGAATTCAGGTGTTTCTGGAGGAGTCACTGTGTTGTTGAACTCTTTATCTGCTGCATCTGTTACTTTCGTTACAAGGATCTTAGCAGTTCCATCGTAAGAAACTTCAACAGAGATTTCAGCTTTCATTGTATCGTAAGTTACTGTCGCATCTGTTCCAGCTACTTCTTCTACAGTGTATTTATGAGTTCCTTCGTCACCCTTCTTGAATTCAATCTTACTGAATTTAATCTTACCGTCTTTGTCATTCTTCACAGTTTCAATTTCAGTACCTTCTGCATCTTTCAATACGAAGCTGAATTCGCCAGCTGCTAATTCGCGACCTTCAAGTTTCTTCGTGAAGTCAAATTCAACTTCGATTGGAACTTGGTTGACACGTTTTTCAGTTGGTTTTTCAGGAGTCTTAACTGTCTTAGACGTTGGGTCATATTGGTGAACGATTTGTGTTGCTGTATTTTCGATTTGTGAACCGCCAGCCACATCTTCTTTCACTGTTGCTACGATATCAAATTTATAGTAGCGACCGAATACGAATTTCTCAGTATCGATTACTTGAGTGTCTTCTGCGTCTCCTAAAGATTTCGTTAATGAAGATTTAGAGGTTGCTTTAATCACGCCATCTTCAACGGTGATGTCGAATTTATCAGTTACATCTGCACCAGTCTTGCTGTCGTATGCTTTTCACGTTCGCTGCTTCAACTGTTAATTTTCGCTTCATCGTAAATCGTCAGTGATACCAACAGATTGGATGTTTTGTTTTTTTCAGTGAAGTTATTCGTATCTAACCATACTTGGTAAACTAATTTATCTCCACGTTTAACAGTCTTCGTATTTAAGTTTTCAGCTTCGTTGTTGTCTGTACCGTCCGCATATGGATTAGCATTTGTTTCTGTAACAGCGTCTGTTAACTCTTTATCGTCATCTGCTAACTTGTCGCCAGTAATGTCGAATTTCTCATCTTTCACAACAAATTTCTTAGGTTGGAATTCTGGAGTTTCTGGAGGAGTTACTGTGTTGTTGAACTCTTTATCAGGAGCATCTGTCACTTTTGTGATTAACGCTTTAGCTGTTCCGTCATATTTCACTTCAACAGTTACTTCAGCTTTCATCTTATCGTAAGTCACTGTTCCGTCTGTTCCAGCTACTTTCTTCGATAGTGTACTTGTAAGTACCCGCTTGATCTTTGTTGTACTCGATTGCTTTGAACTTAACGTTTCCGTCTACATCGTTCTTCACAGTCTCGATTTCAGTTCCTTTGGCATCTTTCAATACAAATGTAAACTCATTTTCTTTCAACTCACGGCCTTCAAGTTTCTTAGTGAAGTTAAATTCTACTCGATTGGAACGTTGATAACACGTTTTTTGAGTTGGTTTTTTCAGGAGTTACAACTGATTTGCTTTGTTGGATCGTATTGGTGAACGATTTGTGTTGCAGTATTTTTCGATATCTGCCCCACCAGTTACGTCTTCTTTTTACAGTCGCGACAATATCAAATTTATAGTAACGTCCGAATGCGAATTTAGTTGTGTCTAATACTTGAGTATCTTCTGCATCGCCTAAAGATTTTTGTAATGAAGCTTTAGATGTTGCAGTGATTACACCATTGTTTACAGTGATGTCGAATAAATCAGTTACATCTGCACCAGTCTTGCTGTCGTAAGCTTTAACATTTGCAGCATCCACTGTTAATTTCGCTTCATCGTAATCGTCAGTAATACCAACTGATTGGATGTTTTTGTTTTCTTTCAGTGAAAGTTGTTTGTGTCTCAACCATACTTGGTAAACCACTTTAGAACCACGTTTAACAGTCTTCGTATTTAAGTTTTCTGCTTCGTTGTTTGTAGTCTTATCAGCATATGGGATTTGCGTTTGTATCCGCAACTTCATCTGTTAACTCATCGTCGTCATCCATTAACTTGTCGCCAGTAATGTCATATTTTTCTTCAGATAAAATGAATTTCTCTGGTTTGAAGTTTGGAGCATTTGGAGGAGTTACTACGTTGTTGAACTCTTTATCTGGAGCATCTGTTAGTTTTGTGATTAATGCTTTAGCAGTTCCGTCATATTTCACTTCAACAGTAACTTCAGCTTTCATCTTATCGTAAGTAACTGTTGCGTCAGATCCAGCAACCTCTTCGATAGTGTATTTGTATGTTCCAGCTTGGTTTTTGTTGAATGCTAAAGCTTTGAACTTAACGTTTCCGTCTTTATCGTTCTTCACTGTTTCGATTTCAGTACCTTCTGCATCTTTCAATACAAAGCTGAACTCTTGGTCTTTCAACTCACGACCTTGTAATTTCTTAGTGAAGTTAAATTCTACTTCAACTGGAATGTTTACAACACGTTTTTGAGTTGGTTTTTCTGGAGTCTTAACAGTCTTAGATGTTGGGTCGTATTGGTTTACTACTTGAACCGCAGTATTTTCAATATCAGCACCAGGTGTTACATCTTCTTTCACCGTTGCTACGATATCAAATTTATAGTAGCGACCGAATGCAAATTTAGTAGTATCTAATACTTGAGTATTTTCAGCATCGCCTAAAGATTTTTGTAATGAAGCTTTAGATGTTGCTGTTACAACACCATTATTCACAGTGATGTCGAATTTATCAGTTACATCTTCACCTGTTACGCTGTCATAAGCTTTCACGTTTGCAGCTTCCACTGTTAATTTCGCTTCATCGTAATCGTCAGTAATACCAACTGATTGGATGTAGTCTTTGTTTGCTGCGTCAAATTTAGTTGTGTCTAACCATACTTGGTATACTAATTTGTCGCCACGTTTAACAGTCTTCGTATTTAAGTTTTCTGCTTCGTTGTTGCTTGCATCATCAACATACGGGTTCGCATTTGTATCTGCAACTTTATCTGTTAACTCTTTATCGTCATCCACTAGTTTATCGCCAGTTATATCGAATTTTTCTTTGTTTACGATGAATTTCTCTGGTTTGAACTCTGGAGTTTCTGGAGGAGTTACAGTGTTGTTGAACTCTTTATCTGTAGCATCTTTAACCTTAGTTGTAAGAACTTTAGCAGTTCCGTCATAGTTAACTTCAATGGTTACTTCAGCTTTCATTGTATCGTAAGTCACTGTCGCATCTGTTCCAGCTACTTCTTCGATTGTGTATTTGTGAGTTCCTACTTCTTTCTTACTGAATTCAAGTGATTTGAACTTAACGTTTCCGTCTTTGTCGTTCTTCACTGTTTCGATTTCAGTACCTTCTGCATCTTTCAATACAAAGCTGAACTCTTGTTCTTTCAATGTACGGCCTTCAAGTTTCTTAGTGAAGTTGAAGTCAACTGTCACAGGAACGCTGATCACACGTTTTTGAGTTGGTTTTTCAGGAGTCTTAACAGTCTTAGATGCTGGATCGTATTGGTGAACGATTTGCGCTGCTGTATTTTCAATATCTGAACCAGCAACAACATCGTCTTTAACAGTTGCTAGGATATCAAATTTATAGTAGCGACCGAATGCGAATTTCTCAGTATCTAATACTTGAGTACTTTTCAGCATCGCCTAAAGATTTTTGTAATGAAGCTTTAGATGTTGCAGTGATCACGCCATTTTCAACTGTGATGTCGAATAAATTCGTTACTTCTGCGCCAGTCTTGCTGTCGTAAGCTTTGATGTTCGCTTTGTCTACAGTTAATTTAGCTTCATCGTAGTTATCTGTAATTCCTACAGATTGGATGTTTTGAGCTGCAGTGAAGTTGTTTGTATCTAACCAGACTTGGTAAACAACTTTGTCACCACGTTTAACAGTCTTCGTATTTAAGTTTCTGCTTCGTTGTTGTCTGTTCCATCTGCGTATGGGTTTGCATTTGTTTCAGCATACTCGTCTGTTAACTCGTTATCGTCATCCATTAATTTATCACCAGTTACATCGAATTTTTCTTTTGTAACGATGAATTTCTCTGGTTGGAATTCAGGAGTTGTTGGAGGTGTAACAGTGTTGTTGAACTCTTTGTCTGGAGCGTCTGTTACGTTCTTAATTAACGCTTTAGCAGTTCCGTCATAAGAAACTTTAACTGTTACTTCTGCTTTCATCTTATCGTAAGTTACTGTCGCATCTGTTCCAGCTACTTCTTCGATTGTATATTTGTGAGTTCCCACTTGGTCTTTAGTGAATTCAAGTGATTTGAATTTCACGTTTCCGTCTTTGTCGTTCTTCACTGTTTCGATTTCAGTACCTTTTGCATCTTTCAATACAAAGGTGAATTCTTGGTCTTTCAACGTACGACCTTCAAGTTTCTTCGTGAAGTTGAAATCCACAGAAACTGGTATATTCACAACACGTTTTTGCGTTGGTTTTTCTGGTTTTTCAACAGTATTGTTGTATGGATCGTATACGTGAACGATTTGGCTCGCTGTATTTTCGATATCGATACCATCTTTAACAGTTGTTTTGATAGTTGCAGCGATATCAAATTTATAGTAACGGCCGAATTCGAATTTAGTTGTGTCGATGACGCTGTTTTCATTTACAAATTCTGCTTTAGAAGTTGCGCTGATTTTACCGTCTTCTACTTTAATATCGAATTTAGAAGTTACATCTGCACCAGATACGCTATCGTAAACTTTAATTCCATCTGTAGTTACATCTAATTTGTCTTCTTCGTAATCGTCAGTGATTCCAACATATTGGATGTTTTGGTCTGCAGTGAATTTAGTTGTATCTAACCATACTTGGTAGTAGAATTTGTCACCTTTTTTAAGTGTCTTACCGTTGATGTTTTCTGGTTCGTTGTTTGTTGATTTGTCAGCATATGGGTTTGCATTTGTTTCTGCTACTTCATCTGTTAACTCATTATCATCGTCCATTAGTTTGTCGCCAGTGATATCGAATTTTTCTTTATTCACAACGAATTTCTCTGGTTTGAACTCTGGAGTTGTTGGCGGTGGAGTTACTTTGTTGTTGAACTCTTTGTCATCCGCGCCAGTAGCGTTTCCGCCTTCTGAAGCATAAGTTGTTACTGTTGTTAATACGTGACCAGATTTAGACACTGTAACAGTAATGTTCGCTTTCATTGTATCGTAGTCCATACGATCTTCTTTTGTCGCTGGGATTACTTCTTCAACAGTATATTTGTGAACGCCCACTTTAGTCTTGTCATAGTTTAATGCTGTAAATGTAACGTTACCGTCTGCATCGTTTTTCACAGTTTCGATTTCGTTACCTTCTGCATCTTTCAATACAAAGCTGAACTCTTTATCTTTCAATGGACGACCTTCTAATTTCTTAGTGAAGTCGAATTTAGTTGTTACTGGAGGTACCACAAAGTTGTTGAACTCTTGGTCGTCAGCTTTTGAAGTTTCGCCGCCTTCTGCAGAGTAAGTTACTTTAGTTTTTAATACGCCAGCAGCATCTTGAGTAACTTCAACAGTCATAGTGATTTCCATTGCATCGTAATCAACATCCGCATCAGAACCTGCTTTTTCTGTAATCTTGTACTTGTAAGTACCAGGTTTATTGAATGTTAATTCGCTGAATGAAACTTTACCGTCAGCATTTTGAACTGTTTCTTCGTGTCCATCTGGAGAAGATTTTTGTTCTTTAATTGTGAAGCTGAATTCGCCGTCTACTAAGTTACGACCTTCTAAACTTTTCTTGAATTCAGGTTTCACTTTAACTGGTTCAATCTTTTCATAGTAGTAAACACGTGGTTTGTATGGTGCTAATGAGTTAAGTAAGTCAACATTAATACCGATACCACCTACACCGTCTTCTAATTGTTGATTTGAAGAATTATGTCCGATTCCATCCCCTAAGAAAGGTACGAATACTGTTTTATACGGTGTATATCCTGCTGCTGTTTGGAATCCAAAATTAACTTCTTTACCATTAGGATAATTTTTGAGAGGAATTGTAGTAAGAGGACTCTTAACATAAGCTAATTCCTCTGTATTATTACTTCCTGGTTTAATTGGTTTTGTTTCGGCAATTAGCATATATCCATCAGTACTCAAAGTACCATCAGAACGTTTACTTTGTTGTTTAGGATCTAAAAGATATACACGAACTACAACTGAACCGTCTTCGCCAACTACCTCTTTAATACGTTTAATACCAAAACGGTCAGCGTCCATGAATTTAGTTCCAACTACATACGGACGAGAAACAACCCCTGTTGTTGCATCTGGGTCAATCGTTTGATATAAACGATAACCTTCAAATTGACGTTCGCCTGAAGCGTTGAAGTTTTGTCCTTCCATAGCTTTAGTGTGTAAGAAGCTAATTCCACTTCGTTTCCATTTGGTTTATATGATTGTGTAGCAGTTTCTGTACGGCCTGCTTGATAAGTTGGGTTTGATTTGTCTACAACACGATAGTATGTTGCATTATCAACTACTGTAGGAATCTTACCATTTGTATCAGTAATTGTACGTCCTTCATAAGCTGGTTCTACAGCGTTAAAAATATCCGTACTAGTACGTGAATTCATCACGTCAGAGAATAATTTCTTCTTCTCACGGTCTTCAGGAGTATCCCCTGATTTATTTTCATAAGATTTAATTACAGGATCGATATCATAGTGATATTGGATAAACGGAGCAGTTGAGTTCACTGCACCCTTACCTTCTGTAAACACACCTACAAGTGTCATTTGTGAATTTGAAGCTTGAGCTGTTTTTTGGAATGAAACATCACCACTTGTTTTGTTAAGTTTCTTTGTTTCAAGAACTGTGTTCGTATTCTTATCTACTAATTCAAGAGTTACTTCTTCAGAAGTATCAAATGGTTTAGACGCACGAACATAGTATTTCACACCGTAGCGTTCATTAAATCTAGTTAAATCTACTACGTGGAAAGTGTAACCTGAAGTCGCTTTTTTGTAGCTAGCATCTGAAATGTCACGTGATTTTACAGTTGCCCCGTTAGGGTTTGACATGTCAGGAGTTACTGTTTCGCCATCTTTAAGTGTTGTTTCAACATCAACTGGAGAGTTGTCGCTTCCTTGTGAAGCTGCACGACGAGAACGTGTTCTTGGAGTTTCCCCTGCTGCTGGTGCTGCTGTAGTTGTTTCTTCTGCTGCCGATGGAGTTGCAGTTGTTTCTTCTGTAGCCGCTGGAGCTGCAGTTGTTTCTGTTGCTGCTTCTGGAGCTACAGTTGTTTCTTCTGTAGCCGCTGGTGCTGCAGTTGTTTCAGCCTCAGTAGTTGCCTCAGCGGTTGTTGCCGGCGCAGCCGCTGTCGTTGTTGCTTCAGCTGCTGTAGCAGATACTTCTTCTGCTGCTACTGCGTTTGTAGCAAAAATCGTTGTTCCTAATAAGACTGAGCATACGCCAATCGTCAATTTACGTAATGAGAAACGTTGACGCTTGCTAAAGATATCTTTCATTTGGACACTTCCTTTTCTTTTTATTTTATTTTTGTTCGTGATTTCACGAACAATACTGCTCGAAAAGACGCAACAGATTTCATACTTTCTACACAATTCACACTATATATAAAATTTGTTAAAAACCTTTTTCTACAGCGCATATTCTACTGTAAATATTTTATAAATTCAACCCTACTTTTTTTGAAAATGAAGTATGTAAAAATCTATTTTTCCTAGAAAATTCATACTTTCATTTTCTTTCATGAATTCCATTTGAAATTCAAATGAATTGAACAAATCCCATAGACATCGCGTTTTAAGACTATACCTTATGATTTGCCATGATTTTTTGCACAAAAAAACAGCGCTCAAAGCATGTTTGAGCACTGTTTTGAAAACGGTTGTATCAACTTTCTTCCCTAAAAGTGAAGAATTTAATTTTTATGCGAATTTTGAGAAATCCCAAATATCTGTCACTAATCCTTCGTAAAATTCAGGCTCGTGACACACCATTAATATACTTCCTTTATATTCTTGTAATGCACGTTTTAACTCATCTTTAGCATCTACGTCTAAGTGGTTCGTTGGTTCGTCGAGTACGAGCACGTTTGATTCTTCATTCATCAACTTACAGAAGCGCACCTTTGCTTGTTCTCCCCCACTGAGTACTTGCACTTGACTCTCGATATGTTTACTTGTTAAGCCACATCGAGCGAGCGCAGCACGTACTTCTGGTTGCGTCATCGATGGGAAGGTATCCCAGATTTCTTCTAGGGCTGTCTTACGATTGCCTTTTGGTGTTTCTTGTTCGAAATATCCAAGGTCAATATAGTCCCCACGCGTTACTTTCCCATTCAACGGCTTAATAATCCCTAATAAGCTCTTGAGTAGTGTCGTTTTCCCGATACCATTCGCCCCTACAATCGCAATTTTTTGGCCACGTTCCATTTCAAGATTCACATGTCCTGTTAATGGGCGATCATATCCAATCACTAAGTCTTCGGCTTGGAAGATGTAACGGCCTGGAGCACGCGAAGTCTTGAACTCGAATTTTGGTTTCGGCTTCTCGCTAGCTAATTCGATGACTTCCATCTTATCGAGTTTCTTCTGACGAGACATCGCCATATTACGTGTAGCCACACGCGCCTTATTACGGTTTACGAAGTCCTTCAAGTCCGCAATCTCTTTTTGTTGACGGTTGTACGCCGCTTCTAGTTGAGATTTCTTCATCGCATACACTTCTTGGAACTGATCATAGTCCCCAACATATCGGTTCAACTCTTGATTGTCCATATGGTAAATCAAGTTCACAACGCTGTTTAAGAAAGGAATATCATGCGAAATGAGGATAAATGCATTTTCGTATTCTTGCAAGTAGCGTTTCAACCATTCGATATGCTCTACGTCCAAGTAGTTTGTTGGTTCGTCGAGTAATAAAATATCTGGTTTTCTAATAATAGTTTTGCAAGTAATACTTTCGTACGTTGACCACCACTGAGTTCACTCACGTCGCTATCCATCCCAAATGCTGCAACGCCTAATGCACGCGCTACTTCATCGATTTTCGCATCAAGAATATAGAAGTCGTGGCTATCTAATCGCTCTTGCAACTCGCCCACTTCTTCTAGCATCGCGTTCATCTCGTCTTCGTTTGCGTCACCCATTGCCATATACAATTCATTGATACGCGCTTCTGCCACGAATAAATCGTCGAAGGCTTTTTGAAGGACGCTACGAACCGTCATCCCTGGTTCAAGCACTGTATGTTGGTCCAAGTATCCAACCTTCACATTTTTAGACCATTCGATTTTTCCTTCGTCAGGTTGTAATTGTCCTGTTACGATATTCATGAAGGTTGATTTTCCTTCACCGTTTGCCCCAACAAGTCCGATGTGTTCCCCTTTTAATAGACGGAAGCTCACATCATTGAAGATGGCTCTTTCGCCGAAGCCGTGTGTTAATTTTTCTACATTTAAAATACTCATCAACGTTCTCCTTAAGTTTTCTCTGGGTCATTGTATCATAGTTTACGATAAATTCAAAAAAGCTAAAACAAATACGGAGCAAGAAACAAATTCCTACTCCGCATTTTTTCTACTATTTAAATTGTGCTTTGTATAAAGCCGCATACGCACCGTTTTTGGCGAGCAATTCTTCATGCGTGCCGTCTTCTGTCAATCCATCTTCTGTAACAACAATAATACGGTCTGCATTTTTAATCGTAGCAAGACGGTGAGCAATAATAAAGGTCGTTCTACCTTCTGCCAACTCGTCAAACGATTGTTGAATAAACTTCTCGGTTTGCGTATCGAGCGCGCTCGTTGCTTCGTCCAAGATTAAAATAGAAGGATTCTTCAAGAAAATACGAGCAATTGAGAGGCGTTGTTTTTGTCCGCCTGACAATTTCACACCGCGTTCTCCGATATGTGTATCCACTCCATCTTCTAAATCTTCAATGACTTCTTTCAGTTTCGCTTGCTCGATGGCACGATCTACTTCCTCATCTGTCGCATCGAGTCTTCCGTACAATACATTTTCACGGATCGTTCCGTTAAAGAGGAACACATCTTGTTGCACGATACCGATTTGTCGGCGCAGCGATTGTAAGGTGAAACGATTGATGTTGGTTCCATCAACCAAGATTTCCCCTTCTTTTAAATCATAGAAGCGAGGCAATAAGTTCACGAGCGTTGTCTTCCCAACCCCACTTGGTCCAACGAAAGCCACCGTTTGACCTGGTTCTACCGTCAAGTTGATATGTTCCAACACTTTCTTATCTTCCTCATATCCAAAACCGACATTTTTATATTCCACACGTCCTTCAAAAGTTGGAGCAGGAATGGCATCGGATGCGTCTTCGATATCGATTTCTACATTCATTAATTCTTTGAAACGACGGAAGCCTGCAAACCCTTTTGGATACAGTTCAATCATGGAGTTCATTTTATTAATCGGTCCCACGAACACATTGGACAGTAAGATGTAGCCGACTAACTCTCCCGCTGTTAAATCACCAATGACCGTGAAGTACGCTCCTACAATTAAGCTGAAGAGATTAATACTGCGCATTAATAAGTAGTTGAAACTACTGCTTGTCCCCATCGTACGATAGAACGCAATTTTATTCGAGCGATACTCTTGAATGAGTTCTTCGAAGAGTTGTTGCTCATGACTTTCGTTCGCAAAGGCCTTTACCACACGCATACCACTCAGTACATTTTCTAGTCCTGCCGTATAGTTGGCAAGCCCTTTATAAATATTCCGGTTAATACGAGACATGCGGCGGTTAAATACCGCTAGCAACACCGCAATAATCGGTACGAAGAAAATCGTCAATAGTGCAAGCGTTGGATGCACTTGATACATTAATACAAACGAACCGATTAAGGTCATCACGGCAATAAAGAATTCTTCAGGACCATGGTGCGCCAACTCACTAATATCGAATAAATCACTCGACAAGCGACTCATCAATTCCCCGATTTTCATATTATCGAAGAACGAGAAGGATTGTTTTTGAACCTTCGCGAATAACTCACGGCGCATATCTGTTTCAATATTAATCCCTAAAATATGTCCCATGTATACCACGATAAAGTTCAAAGTTGTCGAGAAGGCATACAGCGCAAGTAGCCCTGCCCCCACGAGTATAATTTGTTGTAAGTTTTGAGACGGCACGATGTTATCGATGACACTTCTCACCATTACTGGAAAGGCAAGTTCAAGAATGGCCACGATGACCGCACAGGTAAAATCGAGTAAGAATAATTTTTTATACGGTTTGTAATAATGAATAAAATCTTTAATCATGACTGCACTCCTTTCGCATAATGTAATGTACTCCAGTCTTTTGTCTTATAGACGATATGTCCATAAAGAACCGTTAACGCGTTTGATAATAACATGGCAATCCATACACCAGTTGCCCCGAGTGCTGTAAAGGCTCCAAGCACCCAAATAATCGGCAAGCGTAACACCCAAAGACGTCCCACTGACATATGCATCGAGTATTTCGTCACGCCACACCCTTGGAAGAATCCGTTGTACGCCGAGAACATGCCCATGAAGAAAATGATAAAGGCTGTGTAGTTCAAATACTCAACGGCATTGGACCAAAGAACGGCATCGCTTCTATCTTTAATGAAGACCCCAAGAATCGGAGATTGGAATAGGAAGACGATAATACAGCCGACTGTTGAAATCATCAGCACCCATATTAGCGCTCGTCTAAAGATGGCATGTGCACGATCATAAAGCCCTGCTCCCATGTTTTGTCCGATGATGGCTGTTAACGCCGCACCGATTCCCATCTGTGGTTGCGTTAATAAATCCGAGATGCGGTTTACCATCGAGTACGCAGCGAGTACCGACGTTCCATAAGACTGAATGAGTCCATTTAAAACGGTGAAGCCTAACGCCGCCCCGCCATACCCGAAGGCAGATGGCCATGCGACTTTAAGGATTTCTTTCATCACTTCTTTGTCGATTTTGACATGTCTTAAGTAGATTTGAATATCCGATTCCTTACGAACGGCACGAATCGCAAGCCCTAATAATAGTACTTTTGCAATCACAGTCGCCCATCCTGCCCCTTCAATTCCCCAGTTCAACCCAGTCAGGCCGACAAAAGGAATCGTCGCAAAAATAAAGATTGGATCTAAAATAACATTTGAAATCGAAGACGCCGCACTAATCATCGTGATCGTCCGTGTTCGACCCTGCGCATTTAGCAAGGACTGATATCCGAAATAGCAGAAATCAAAGAACAACCCAATGAAGTTAATCTTCAAATACGCTACGGATTTTGCCAAGAAGGTTCCCTCGGCTCCCATCATTTCCACGAATAGAGGTGCTAAGAAATATCCAAGCACGGAAAGCACAAACCCAAAGAAATACGTCAGAATCATCGCATTCCCTGCATACCGCTGCGCATCTCTATATTTCCCCGCTCCAAAGTACTGAGCAATGAGCGCCGTCGCACCGACACTAATCCCCATTCCAAGCGAAATAAATAAGAAGTTCAACGGCCAAATAAACGCGGTTGCCGCAAAGTCTTCTGCAGAAAGTTGCGCCACATATAACCCGTCCGTCAAGTTGTATAAAGTTCGAATTAAATTATTAATCATTAACGGCGTCGCAATCGTTAAAATCACACGATTAATGTGCCCCGTCGTAATAAAATTTTGTTTTTCCAAAATAATCACCTGTTCTAGTATACATGATATCCCCACTGCTGTGAACACATACCATGAACAATTCCACTTTTCTGTACTTTTAAAGAGCGAAGGAGGCTCGCTTTGTGGAACATGGGATTTCTTCATAATAGCTGTAATAGGGCACCGGTTCGAGCCGAAGTCTCTCACCTCTAAAACTCAAAGCGGGAGTAAGGAAAACTTCCTAACTCCCGCTAATTCGCCTTTAGCGCCATCCCCTATTACTGCTATTATAGAATCCCATGTCCCCTCGCGAGCCTCTCTGCATTCTCATAAAACAAAAAAGTTACATATTCTGTCTCTCCTCAGCAGATTTGGTGAATAAACTACTTCCTATTATTTTGCAAAACAAAATTTCACAGCACGTGATTTTAAGTAGCATCTCATTCTGTCTTTAGCCCGTACGAAGCACACATAATGTTGTTTCCGTCCCTCCGAGACAAAATTACTAAACACCTTGTTCAAAGAAACAAAAAATGCGAAATTCAAAAAGTTAAGCACTCCCTAATTTTTTATACAAGCAGGTCTGTAGAATCATTTGGTCCATAGTAGCAACAATAGCGAGTGTAATCGATGCGAATTAGCAGTAGTTAGGAATTTATTCCTTACTACTGCTTTGAGGCTCGATAGGCGGTGAGACCTAAGGCTCACGCCGGTACAGCTATTGTAGCAACTATAGAGACCCAAATGATTCATAAAAGACCTGCGGTCTTTTTACCAAAGCTCAAAATAAAAAATAAAAAGAGTTAGGCACCAGCCTAACTCTTCCGAATTTCTCAAAATTATTTTTTTAGTTTCTTTGAAGACAACGTGTTTACGTAATTTTGGAGAATATTTTTTTAATTCTAAACGCTCTGGATTGTTACGTTTGTTTTTGCTTGTTAAAGTATAAACGTTCACCTGTTTCAGCACATTCTAATAAAATGTTGATACGCATGGATGACACCTCTCATTCAATTTATTTCATTAACTCATTGAGTTTCATACTGGTATATATTAACAAATGCAGTGCGCTTTGTCAATTCAGATTACCACTGATTTTTTGAAAAATTTATTCTTATAAAACTTTTTGAATCCAACCTTCTGGAGCCTCTACATCTCCATATTGGATTCCTACTAATTCATCGTATAAACGACGTGTGACAGGACCAACTTCTGTTTCAGAATAGAACACATGGAAGTCGTCTCCGTTTTGAATTCCACCTACTGGAGAAATAACTGCGGCAGTACCACAAGCTCCTGCTTCTGCAAAGATATCTAATTGGTCTACATATACATCGCCTTCTTTAACAGTCAACCCAAGACGGTGTTCTGCTAACCAAAGCAATGAGTATTTTGTAATACTTGGTAAAATAGATGGAGAGTACGGCGTGATAAATTGATTATCTTTAGTAATTCCAAAGAAGTTCGCTGCCCCTACTTCTTCAATTTTTGTATGTGTCAATGGATCAAGGTAAATACAGTCACTGAAATGACGTTCTTTCGCTTCTTTACCAGGAAGTAAGCTTGCCGCATAGTTCCCGCCGACTTTAGCAGCCCCTGTACCTACGTGTGCTGCACGGTCGTATTCAGAAACGATGAAGTTTGTTGGTGTTAATCCACCTTTGAAAGTAAGCTCCTACTGGCATTACGAAAGATTGAGAAAATATATTCTGTTGCAGGGCGAACCGCTACATTGTTTCCTACCCCAATCATGAATGGACGGATATATAAGCTTCCGCCTGTTCCGTATGGTGGTAACCATTGTTCGTTAGCTTTTACTACTTTTTTCACGGCTTCAACAAAACGGTCTTCTGGGAACTCAGGCATGAGTAAGCGACGGCAAGAACGAGCCATACGAGCAGCGTTTTGGTCGACACGGAATAAGTTGATGCTACCATCTTTACAACGGTATGCTTTTAACCCTTCAAAACATTGTTGTCCGTAGTGAAGTGCTGTTGCAGCTTCGTCCACTTTTAGTACATTATCTTCAATCAAAGCACCTTCGTCCCACTCGCCATCTTTGTAATAGCTGATGTAACGTAAGTCTGTTTTAATGTAATCGAATCCTAAGTTATTCCAATCTAAATTTACTGTGTTTGTCATATAATCCCTGCTTTCTTAGATTACTCTACTGATTTATATTCCCCAGTTGTTGTATCCATTTCTTCTAATTTCTTATCGCTAGCATGATAGCGGAAGAATCCATAAGTTGAGGCGTTTGAATTCCCAATATGACGGACTTGAATGTCAACTGAGTCATTCGTTTGTGCTTGAATGATAATCTCATAGTTCTCGCCTAAAACGACATTTTTGCGTTTTTCAATTTCTGCAATGGCCTCACGCGCTAAATTATTCGCATTCCGTGTTGTATCACTTGTTTTCTCCTGCGCGGCCGTTGTTGCTTGAGCCGTTGTAGACGCTCCTGCTTCTGCGTTGTTTTTAGAAATTTGAACAACCGGATCAGCGTTATTTGCTGTTTGATTTGGTCTACGAGAACAAGCCATTAACGCCAATACAAAAACTGCGATTCCTAATCCTTTTAAAACTTTGCGATTCATTCATTCACCACCTTCATTATTTTATCTATTCTATCACAATTTTTTTATAAAAAGTATTTTATCCCATGAATTTGTAATGATAATGAAAAAAATTTTATATAAATTTGGTTCTTTTTCATTTTCAAAAATAAAAAAACTCTAATGCAACACGAGTCACACTAGAGTTTGTTCAATTATTTAGCTAATTTTTTCTTTAACTTCTTCCACGTAGTTATAAACCATGTGACCTGCTTGTCCGCCATCCCCAACAGCTGTTGTGATTTGACGCAATGTTTTTTGACGAACATCGCCCACTGCAAAGATTCCAGGAATAGAAGTTTCCATTTGCTCGTTTGTCACGATCCAACCTTCTGCATCTGTGATGTTTAAGTCTTTAAATGGATCAGAAACTGGTAAAAGTCCTACATAGATGAAGACACCATCTGCATCATGAGTAGTTACTTCGCCTGTATTTACATCTTTTACGCGAACGCCTGTGATTTTAGAACCGTCTCCTACGAATTCTTCAACGGTTGAATTCCATAAGAAGTCAATTTTTTCGTTGGCAAATGCACGGTCTTGCAATACTTTTTGCGCACGTAATTGGTCACGGCGGTGAACGATTGTTACGCTTTGACCGAATTGTGTTAAATACGTTCCTTCTTCCA
Source organism: uncultured Granulicatella sp. (assembly GCA_916438765.1). Lineage (GTDB taxonomy): Bacteria > Bacillota > Bacilli > Lactobacillales > Aerococcaceae > Granulicatella. Next base: position 281,176 of record CAKAHB010000005.1, read on the forward strand.
CAGCTGAGTCTCCCCCGCCGATAACAAAGATTTTCTTATCTTTGAAGAATGCTCCATCACATACCGCACAGTATGAAACGCCACGTCCAGCGTACTCTTCTTCCCCTGGAACTTCTAATTTACGGTGATAAGAACCAGTCGCAATGACTACTGCATAGGCATAGTATGTTTTCTTGCCGGCTGTGATCACTTTAAGATCGCCCTCTAATTCGATTTTTGAAACTTGACCGTATGCATATTCAGCACCGAATTGCATCGCACCTTTATACATATTGTCGGCTAATTCTGGTCCAGAAATCGTAGGGAAACCAGGATAGTTTTCAACATCCGAAGTATTTAATAACTCTCCACCAGGAACACCTTTTTCGAGGATTAATGTTTTTAAATTTGCACGAGAAGTATACAGCGCTGCGGTCATCCCACCAGGGCCGCTTCCGATAATGACTACATCATAAATTGTTCTTTCTTCCATCAGAGATTCTCCTTTTGTATAAACTAAGAGCGCTGAGACATAGTCCAACGCTCCTCTTCATTTTTAAGTGTAAGATACTCCCTTTAAAACGGCAACTTTATTGCTCATCCAAAGTTCCTTCGAGTTTTTTACCTAATTCAATGACGTATTGTTTTAAATTGTCTTTGATTTCTGGATGTTCCAAACCGAATTCAATACTTGTCTTCATGAATCCAAACTTGTCACCCACATCGAAACGTTCACCCTTGAATTGTTTCGCAAACACTCTTTGTGTAAGGTTCAATGTATCAATGGCATCTGTTAATTGAATTTCGCCACCCGCACCTGGTTCTTGTTTTTCTAAAATCTCAAAAATCTCAGGTGTTAATAAGTAACGACCGATAATCGCTAAGTTACTTGGCGCATCTTCAGGTTTTGGTTTTTCTACGAAACGACGTACATTATATAATCCCTCTTCCACTTGGCTTTCAGGATCGATAATTCCGTATTTATACGTTTCTTCATGAGGAACTTCCATCACGGCGATATTTGAAGCATGCGTTTTTTCATAGCCTTCAATTAATTGTTTGGTTAAAGGCACTTCATCACGCATAATATCGTCCCCAAGCATAATCACGAATGGCTCGCCACCCACGAATGCTTTGGCTTGAAGAACCGCGTCCCCTAATCCTTTTGGATAAGATTGACGCACAAAGTATAAGTTAATTCCTGTTGTTTCTTGAACGAGTTCTAATAACTCTGTCTTTCCTTTGGCTTCAAGGTTTGATTCTAATTCGATGTTTGAGTCGAAATGGTCTTCGATTGGACGTTTGCTCTTACCAGTAACGATTAAGATGTCTTCGATTCCTGATGCTAGAGCTTCTTCAACGATATATTGAATCGTTGGTTTGTCTACGATTGGCAGCATTTCTTTCGCCATCGCTTTTTGTTGCTGGTAGGAAACGAGTTCCTAACCCTGCTGCTGGAATAACGGCTTTTCTAACTTTTGTCATAGGTCTGTTCCTCCGATTTGGTTTATTGGTGTTCTTTAATTGATGCTTCTGATTTAAATTCACGACCCATTAGGCGTTGAATCTCTTCGCGAACATCATGTCCTTTATATAAAACATTGTAAACAGCAGTTGTAATTGGCATTTCGATGTTCTTCTCTTGTGCCAAAGCGTAGACGGCTTTACACGTTTCTACCCCTTCTACAACCATTCCCATATTTTCCAAAATCGTTGGAAGCGGAATGCCTTTTCCCGATTTGGTCCCCACATCTCCAGTTACGAGAATGAATACTCGTACATGTTACGATTAAATCGCCCACACCACTAAGTCCAATAAAGGTCAGTGGGTCTGCGCCAAAAGCAATTCCTAGACGACTAATTTCTGATAATCCTCTTGTCATTAACGCAGCTTTTGCATTGTCCCCATAGCCTAAACCATGAAGAGCCCCTGCTCCAACCGCAATAACGTTTTTAAGTGCAGCTCCCATTTCTACTCCGACACAGTCCGTATTTGTATAGACACGGAAGAAGGAATTACTGAAAAGAGTTTGTACATACTTAGCAGATTCCAAGTTTTCGCATGCTGCAGTTATGGTTGTGATGTCACGACGCGCCACTTCTTCGGCATGACTTGGTCCAGATAACACCACGATATCTTCGTAGCTGTCACGGTCCAACTCTTCAGCTAAAATTTCTGAAATACGTTTAAACGTTTCTTGTTCTAACCCTTTACTTGCATGAATAATCATCGGTTTATTTTCTAGTAATCCATTTAATTGTTTGGCTACTAAACGAATGACTTTTGTTGGGAGTACGAATAAGACCGCATCCACACCCTTCACGGCTTCGGTTAAATCTAAATAGCCTCGAATTGCTGGGTCCAGAAACACCCCTGGAAGGTAATGTTCATTCGTATGACGCTCATTAATTTCTTGAATTTGAGCTTCGTTATTTCCCCATAAGCGAGCTTCATGATGGTTTTCTGCGAGCACCATTGCCAGTGCTGTCCCCCATGAACCTGCTCCTAAAAATAGCTACTTTTTGTCATAGTTGTTCTCCTTTACGCTTTTTCCAAACAATACTGGAGATTGTGGATCGTCAATCGATACATAATCTGGCACGGCTGGAACTCTACGTCTTCTCACCACGATAATAGCGATGCCTAATAAGAATAACACAATTGAGACTAATTGCGAAATTCGGATAATACCAAACATCCAGAGGCTATCTGTACGCATTCCTTCAATAAAGAAGCGCCCAAATGAATACCATAATAAGTATCCTGACATGATTTCTCCGACTTTTTACGCCTTTACGTCTGCGTAAGTAGAATAAAATTAATACGCCGACAAAAAGACCAAAGTGATTCATATAAGAAAGTTGGATGGTAATAAACACCATCAATATGCATTTGCTCAATAATAAAAGTTGGTAAATGCAAGCCTTCTAGGAATGCACGCGTTACAGCTTCTCCATGCGCTTCTTGGTTTGTGAAGTTTCCCCAGCGCCCAATCGCTTGTGCGAGTAAAACGACAGGTGCCAAGATGTCTAAGAGTAATGCAAACGATACTTTTTTTCTTTTTTTCGCAAACCAGTAGACAGTTGCTGCACCGGCAATGACACCACCGTAGATGGCTATTCCTCCATGCCAAATTTGGATGATTTCACCAGGATTTGCTAAGTAGTACTGCCATTCAAATAGAATGTAGTACAAGCGAGCTCCGACAAAGCCAAGTGGCACTGCCCAGAATACTAAATCAATGATAAATTCTTTTCGATACCCTTTACGAGTGGCTTCTTTATCCGCCAATGTTGTTGCTAAGTAAATTGCAAAAGCAATAATAATCCCATACCAACGCACTTGTAATCCACCGATTTCAAACGCAATCGGATTAATGGCCGAAACCATTTCTAAAACATTCATGTAACTAACCTCTAAACTTCTTTATTTTCTGCAATTAATTGTGTTAAACGATTCGTGAAGCTTTCTGTTGCATCGAATCCCATTTTCTTCGCACGGAAATTCATACATGCCACTTCTAAGATAATCGAAACGTTACGACCAGTCTTCACTGGGATGCGGATTTTCGGAACCTCAACACCCAACAATTCAACATTTTCCATATATCCACCTAAACGGTCATATCTCTTATCAGGTGTCCAGTTTTCAAGATGAACCACTAAATCGACTTGTTTTTGATCCAGAATTGCCCCTGCACCAAAGAGCGTCATCACATCCACAATACCAACACCGCGGATTTCGATTAAGTTGTTCAAGATTTCTGGTGCTTCCCCGATTAATGTTAATTCATCGTATTGATACAATTCTACTCGGTCATCCGCAACAAGACGGTGTCCTTTTTGCACAAGCTCTAACGCAGTTTCAGATTTACCGACGCCACTTTCACCTGTAATCAACAGACCAATTCCGAATACATCGAGTAATACACCGTGTACCGAAGAACGCTCCGCCAATCTTCCTTCTAAGAAGTTTGTGACACTACTTGATACTTGTGTTGTCTTCGAAGTTGCTTGTAAGATTGGAATTTGCGCTTTTGCAGCAGCTTCCACTAATTCTTTTGGCGGTTCTAGTTTTCTTGAAATAATAAAACATGGTGTCTCTGGTTTACAAAGACGTTCCATCACTTCTAATCGAATCCCTTCATCCATGGATGCCACAAAAGAAGTTTCTGTACGACCTAATAACTGGATACGTTCTGCTGGATAGAAATTTAAAAATCCTGCTAATTCTAATCCCGGTCTTGAAATTTCACTTGTAACGATTGGACGGTCAAGATACTCCTCTCCATAAATTGGTTTTAAATGAATATTCTTGATTAATTCTCTAACCGTAACACTTTTCATATTATCCCTCATTTCTTTATACCCTTCTACTATACCATATTTGAGCGCTTTCTTGTATGCTTTTAGAATTTATTAAACTTCTGTTCATTCTGCCAAATAATCTAAAAAAATATTTTTTTAAAAATTGAGCAACCTACTTGAATATTTTTATAGGATTTTTATATAATAGTCTAAGTTTCTGAATAGGAGGAAAAAAACATGGTATTTTATTCATATGAATTTTTTTAAAAAGTAAAGTTCAACAAATTGATTATATTCAATTAGGACTGACACTTTTTTTGTCATTGTTATTTTAGCAATTGCCTTATATCGTTATTTTAAAAATAAACAAGACACAAAATTTCGCGAATTAGCATTAATCGCCGTCATCGGTATCTTAATTCTTGCTGGTTCTAAGATTGCTGACTTACAGTTTTCTAAAAATTCAGAAAATCAATATTCTGGAGCCCTTCGCTTCGTTGAAACGATTGCTCAAGATTTACATGTTAATAAAGAAGATGTCTATATTAATACTGAAGCCGCAAAGGATGGAGCCATCGTCAAAGTTGGCGATCAATTCTATCGAGTATTAACAGGAGATAGCCCGGAACATTACCTACTCGAAAAAATGGAATTGCAAAATCCAAAAGTTACGATTAAGGAGGCTGAATAAGTTGAACCTTTCATATATCGATGTCGCAATCAAACTTGCACTTGGACTATTATCATTAATTGTTGTAATCAACTACACTGGGAAAGGAAACCTCGCCCCTACATCTGCAAGTGACCAAATACAAAACTATGTACTCGGGGGAATTCTCGGGGGTGTGATTTATAATCCTTCCATTACCATCTTACAATACTGCATCATCTTATTAATTTGGTTTGCGTTAGTACTAACCCTTCGCTGGGTAAAAACAAATAATCGTACAGTGAAGAAGATGCTTGACGGTGAACCTTTACAATTAATTAAACATGGGAAAATTGATGTTGAAAATGTGCGTTTAGCTGGTCTAACGGCTCAAGAAGTTGCTTTTAAATTACGTTCACAAGGAGTCTTCTCTATTCGCGATGTAAAAAGTGCCATCTTAGAACAAAACGGACAACTCATCTTGACAAAATTTGGTGAAGAAAATCCAAAATATCCAATCATTACAGATGGTGTCATTCAACAAAACATTTTAGAAGTCATCGACAAAACAGAAGATTGGGTTACTGAACAACTAGCTGCCCAAGATATTCAAGATGTTTCAGATGTATTCCTTGCAGAATACAATAACGGCCAATTAATGGTTGTGAAATACTAATTGAATCCAAACAAAAAAAAGCGACCAATTGGTCGCTTTTTTGTTTGGTCTATTAGTCAACTAGATTTTCAACAAAGCGTTGGAAAATCGTTAACAGAACGCTCACCACTAAGGTAATGAATGGACTCGCAAAAGTAAATCCAGGTCCTACAAACCATGATGTTAAGCTTAACATCATCGCATTTAACACAAAGCTAAAGCATCCAAACGTTACAATTGTAACTGGTAATGTTAAAAGGAATAAAATCGGTTTAACAAAAAGGTTTAGTACCGCAAGAACGATACTTGCAACAAGCGCTGCAACCCAGTTCGTAACGTAAAATTGTGGAACAAACCACGCAATTACCAAGAACCCTAATGTGTTGATGGCAATTTTTTTAGTAAATGACACTAAAAATCACTCCAATCGTCGTCATCATCTTCCTCTACGCGGCGTGCTGTTTTACGCGGGCGAGAGCTTCCAGAAGTGTAATAGTAAGTATTTCTGCGTCTATTGTCACGATAATACCCAGTGCTTTCTTCTGGAATAATGATAGCAAGTAAGATGTAAAGGATGATAGGGAAGCCTGAGAAACTACAAATGATAAACAGCACACGTACAATTGTTGGATCGACATCAAAGTATTCGGCAATACCGCCCATAACCCCACAAACAACTCTGTTCTTTCTTGAGCGTCTTAATTTTTTCATTTTGTTTATCCTTCTTTCTTGCTACTTGTATCTGATTGTAGCTGATTTACTTGAATATTTCCAGTTGTGGTTTCAGCGACTACTCGCGGCATTGAGTCTTTATGTTTACGAATCAATGCACTTCTTTCGGCTAAATCCTTCGTTTGTCGAATCACTTCGAAGACGGTTTCATCAAAGCGAATCGAACCAAGAGATGTTTCAATTTCGGCTTCAAGCCCTACTTCTTCAGCAACTTCGATCTTAATATTTCCGTTCACTGTTTCAACGTCTACTTTTTTCGTTTCAGGATGTGCCACCGCTACTTTAATATTCCCTGTCACGGCTTCTAGTTTTGTACCAAGGAACTTACCATCGAGATAGATATTCCCGTTTACCGTTTCAGACACGATATCTTTGAATTCGAGGTGTTCGTATTTAAGATTTCCGTTCACAGTTTCGGCTTCAAGGAGTACCCCTTTGACGTCCTTCAAACGAATATCTCCATTATCCACTTCGAAGTAGTAATCTTTCCTTCTAACTCTTTCAAATGAATGGTTGTATTCAACCCTTTGATGGCTACATAATCATACACCTTTTGTGGAAGTGAAATCGTCCAGTCGCAATAAACGCGCTTGCTGACACTCTTGATGACAATCTTATCATCGTCTACGCCAACCTTCACGCGGTCACGAACAAATCCTTCTGCATCGAAGAACTCTTCGTCTTGTGCAGCCACGCGGCAATTTCCTTCAATGGTCATTGTGTTACCAGGAACAGTCTTCACACGAACAATTCCGTTAGCCACTTTGAAATCTAGAATGCTCGCATCATCAATCACTTGATGGAAATGATACGGTACTTTTTTGCCGTTTTTGGCTTCTAAATAAGGCAAGTTCACTTCTGTATTTTGAATAACTGATCCTACCGCTGTCACAATGGAGTCTGCGAATTTTGCAGCCCATGAAGAGATATTTCCCGCTGTTCTACGAGTTTTATCTTCCCAGTCAGTGTCTTGCACTTTCTTCTTCGCTTTCTTAAAGCTTTCTTCCCATTCTTCTTTCTTTTCAGCTTTCATTTTGGCATCGGCTTGTTTCTTCTCTTGTAACAAGCTCTTATATTGGTTGTTCAACTGTTCCGCTTCTTCTTGCAGACGAACGAGTTCCATCTCTTCATCTACTGTCAACGGTTCAAGTTGCTCAGCCGTTTTGATTTCATCGATACGGCGATCGATTTCTTTTGTACGTTTTAAAACCGCTTGAATCGATTCATTTGTTTGGTCGCTTTGAGCTGAGAATTTGTAAATACACTCGCTACCCCTTCCAATACAGAATCAACTTGGCTAGAAGTGGGTTGTTCTTTCGCACTTGCCTTCTCACCCATTTTTTCGAGTAAGACTACTGCTTCCTCTGCTGAAATAATTCCTTTGTCTACTAACTCTAAAATTCTATCTTTTTGATTCATTTTCGTTTCCCCCTTAAATCGGTTCGTTCTTGATTACATTCTTAGTGTACAAAACTTCACTGATGAAATCATAGGACCTAAGGTGGATTTTTATCCCAAACTTCTCTAAACCTAAAGTTGTATTTTTGAATTTCGCCCCTTTTTCATTCTATATCTTGCGTGGCTATCCATTTGTTGTTACACTTTGGGTACAGTAATAGTAGGAGTTGGAAAGTAATGACAAAAAAGGAAGTCCCATTGAAATCGCATGAGCGACTCGATCGACTCGAAAAAGAAAATATCGATATCATTCAAAGTCGTGAGGTCTTCTCATTTTCGCTGGATGCCGTCCTTTTAGCCGACTTTGCCAATATCGCCGAGCGTAGAAAAGCTACAATCGTGGACCTCTGCTCGGGTAATGGTGCGGTGGCATTTTTACTCAGCCATAAAACGCAGAATCACATTACCGCTGTTGAAATCCAAGAACAGCTCTGGGACATGGCGATGCGTACCAACCAACTCAATAACTTAGAAGACCGCATCACGTTTATCAATCAGGATATTCGCCAATTAAAAGGCATCATCCCGAAAGATTCGGTCGACTTCATTACATGTAATCCGCCTTACTTCAAGGTGAAGGAAACGAATCAAACTAATTTGAAAGAAGCCTATACAATTGCCCGTCATGAAGTGCATTTGCCACTCGAAGACTTACTCGAGACGATTTCAGGCCTTTTGAAGATGAAAGGAAAAGCCTATCTCGTGCATAGACCCGACCGTCTAACGGACATTTTAACCGAGGCAAGGCATCACCGTCTCGAAGCGAAACGCGTGCAATTTGTCTATCCAAAAGAAGGCAAAGAAAGCAATATCGTCCTTATCGAATTAATGAAGGACGGACTACCTGGTGGACTTAAAGTATTGCCACCGATTACGGTTTTCGACGAGCATCAAGAATATACGCAGAAGATTAGAAGCATCCTCTGGGGGGGACGACGCATGAGCCAGTTTTTTATGTACGTCCTTCTCTGCAAGGATCAGACCTTTTATACCGGCTATACAGTCGATTTGGAAAAACGAATCGCGACTCACAATGCCGGAAAAGGTGCTAAATATACAAGGGTGAGAACTCCCGTGACACTGCTCTACGCTAAAGAATTTGCCACAAAGCAAGAAGCGATGAAGGCAGAAGCGGCGTTCAAGAAGTTCTCTCGCCCCAAAAAGGAAACATTTCTACAGACGATTGGCGCAACCGTCGACCGTCCTGTCATTATTTATTTAGAAGGAGAACAGCCTCATGAGACAACAGAGTTATCGGACTGAAGGCACAGGAAAACTATTCCTTGTTCCTACTCCGATTGGTAACTTAGAAGATATGACTTTCCGCGCGGTTAATACTCTTCGCGACGTGGATTTAATCCTAGCCGAAGATACACGTCATACGCAAAAGTTACTCAATCATTTTGAAATCGAGACTCCGCAAAAGAGTTTCCATGAACATAATACTCAGGAGAGAATCCCTCAGGTCATTGAGTGGTTGCAAGAAGGAAAAAACATCGCACAAGTGAGCGACGCTGGTACACCTTCGATTAGTGACCCAGGTTTTGAACTCGTGCAAGCCTGCGTTGAAGTTGCTATCCCAGTGATTCCTCTTCCAGGGGCGAACGCGGGAATTACGGCTCTTATCGCGAGCGGCCTCGTTCCTCAACCTTTCTATTTCTATGGTTTCTTACCACGTAAAAAGAAAGAAAAATCGCTACACTCGAGCAATTGCGCACGCATAGCGAGACTGTGATTTTATACGAATCACCTTTCCGATTGAAAGATACTTTTTCAGCGATTCAAACTGTCTACGGCGAACAACAATCCGTTGTGTTATGCCGTGAATTGACGAAAACTTACGAAGAGTTTATTCGCGGAACAGCCGCAGAACTCGTAGCTCTTGTAAGTGAAGAAGAATTAAAAGGCGAATGTTGCATCTTGATTGGACATAAAAATCCAGACGAAGTGACCACTGCTCTTTCTGGCGCATTAGAAGAAAATACACCAGACGCTTCACTTTCGATTGCAGAACAAGTCGACTGGTTTATGGAACAGCAAAATCTTACGCAAAAAGATGCGATTAAGGCTGTCGCAAAACATCTTGGTTTGAAGAAGCAGGAAGTCTACAAAGAGATTCATGCATAAATAAATCCGTACTTAGTTGTTGATTATTCCAAATCTATACGGATTTCTTCATAATAGCTGTAATAGGATATCGGTTCGAGCCGAAGTCTCTCACCTTCAAAGCCTCAAAAACGGGAGTAAGGAATACATTCCTAACTCCCGTTAATTCGTTTTGATATCATTCCCCATTACCGCTATTATAGAATCCGTAAGATTTTCCACAATCAACAACCTTTGCATTTTATGATGATTTCCTCTTCAACTAATCTATATAAAATCAAAACACCCAAGCATTGCTGCTTGGGTGTTTGTTTATACTCCGATAAATTTAAATACATTGAAGGCGGTCATCAATACTAAAATCCCCATCAATCCTAGATAGAGTTTTTCAACGGCTTCATGCGTGAGTTTCGACTGGATTTTCGTTCCAATCCATCCACCGAGCACCGCAAAAATCGCAATCGCTAAAATCACGAGACTGACATTGTTGTATTTTTCAAAGTCACGAATGACGGTCCCCATCTTAATAATTTGGGCAAAGAAAATCATCAATATTGAATACGCAGCTGCGTCTTTGGCTTTCATCGAGAAGAAATAAACCAAAAGTGCAATATTCAGTGGTCCTCCGCCAATCCCTAGATAGACTGAAATGATACCGACTGTTAGCCCAATCGTCACAATCGCCACAAGATTCGTTACTTCTAGCGTGCGAATCCTTTCCTTATTGATTGTGAATAAAATAATCCCACCAATTAATAGAAATAAAATAACGGATTGTGTTGCACTGACTGCCTGACTGCCCCAACTATCTACGGCCTGAAGGAAAATCACATCTCCAATTTTACCACCGATAATCGACCCGAACGCCAGACCTAAAGCGATTTGTTTTTGAACATGAAAGCCTTGCTTACTTCTTTTGTAAATCGAAACAAGACACATCGTAAAGACCGCGACTGTCGAATACACACTAATCATGCTCGTCGTATCGATGCCCACAAAATCGAAGGCTGGCTTGATGATAATGCCGCCGCCTAAACCGGTAATCGCTCCAATCATCGTCGCACAAAGCACGATGATACTATAAATAATAATGTGCATTAGCGGCCTCCAAGATTCCGGACACATCTAAATCCTAAATGGCTAGATGTTGAGTCCCACAATGCTCCATTACGAGCAGCTACACGATACCTGTTGCAGTAAGAGCAGTGGCATAAGAAGGATCCGCCACGAATCGCATATTCGTATTCGAAATTAATAGGACGAGAGGCGTCCTCCTCGATTTCTTCAAAAGGAATTCCGCGATGGTTGCAGCACCATTCCCAGACATTTCCAATCATTTGGTAGAGCCCATATCCGTTTGGTTCAAAACTCTTCACGGGCGCCGTTCCTAAATAGCCGTCTGCTTTCGTATTCGTATTTGGAAAATCTCCCTGCCAAGTATTGGCATGAAACTCTCCGTCTTCTTCGAGGTCATCTCCCCATGGAAATTGCGTGGTTGTCCCACCACGTGCTGCGTATTCCCATTGCGTTTCTGTCGGCAATTTCACCTTTGCCCAATCACAATAAGCTAGTGCATCCTGCAAAGATACGTGCACCACTGGATGGTCCATCACATCATCAATCGAAGACTCGGGCCCTGTTGGATGATTCCAACAAGCACCTGGCACTAGAAGCCACCAAGGTGAGCCTGATACATGTCCATACTCTGCTCTTTTTTCTGGCTCAACGAATAGGTGAAACACATAAGAATCTCCTATCGTTTCTGCCGTTGTGGTATAACCTGTCGCATCTATAAAGGCTTTAAACTCACGATTCGTCACGGTCGTATCCGCGATTTCAAACGCAAGCACCTTTTTCATGACTGGTGGTGCCTCATGGTCTTCGATAAAGCCTTGGCCAAGAGAATCTCCCATTTGAAAGATGCCAGATTTTAAAGGCACAAAATTCATACTATCGACCTCTCTTTAGAGTGGCAACGATGCGTTCTAATGGTACTTGGCAAAGTTGCCCGTCTCTCACAAAGCCCTCTTCTCTGTCTTGTAAAATGCGAGCAAATTTTGCTTTGAACTCATTCACAAGAGAAGTATACTTCGTCTCAGCAATTAAATTGCATTTTTCCTCTGGATCCTCTGTCATATGGAAAAGTTGATACTCGTCTTTGACAGGGAACCAAATAAATTTCCATTCATCTGTTAAAATATATTGGCTCGAATCCACACCTAGGCTATGTTCGCCGTGGAATTCATTTCGCCAACCTGCAAATTCGCCGAATAATAATTGGCGAACGCTCTTACCGTCTGTTTCAACTTTCTCACCTGTGGCAAGTTCGACAAGTGAAGGGGAAAACGTCTTGAATCTTCACGAGTTGTGTGACGCTCTTTTTCGTACCCGCAATTAAGTTCCCTGGGTCAAAGATAAACGCTGGAATCTTAATACTACCTTGGTAAGGATAGCCTTTGCGGAATAAATAGTGTTCCCCAAGTTGATCCCCGTGGTCACTCACGAACCAGAAATCGTATTTTCGAGTAAATCAAATTCCTCAACGGCTGTTAAAAAGCGACTTAATTGATTATCGATATGCGTGATTAAACCGTAGTACGCTGCCAACATTCTCTTTTGCGCGTCCGCTGGAATCTTACCGCGTTTGGCATAGAGGCTTGGAATCTTCTCTTCGAGTTCTTCCCAGTTCCCAATATGCAAGTCCGATACGTCCCCTAATTTATCCATGTATAAATCATAGAAATACTTCGGCGGATTGAGAGGCGCATGAGGTTTTTCAAACGACATCTTCAAGAAGAACGGAACGCTTGGGTCACGTCTCTTCAAGAAACGAATGCTTTCACTCACAATCCAGTTGGTTGGGTGGTATTTTTCAGGAAGTTCAAAAGGACGGACATCCCATGAATTACAGTTCGCCCCATCATCGATAATATCTGCATCGCTGCCGAGTTCTTGTTTGATCCAATCCAAGTAATCGCTCGAATGTTCAAAGGTTTCACCATATGCTTTATTGTATTTGCGGTCGACATGTAAGTAGCCATCGTGTAAGAGAACATGGTCAAATCCCATGCGCTTACGGCTTGGATACACATGCATTTTCCCGATACATTCTGTTTGATACCCTAAGTCTTTGAATGTTTGAGGAAGTGTATTCGTGTAGTTCCAAGGCACTTCATCTTCGTATCCGACTCTTCCTGACGCTTCTTGGTCCATCCCTGTTAAAAGAGCTGCTCTAGCAGGCACACAACTTGGCACTGGTGAGTAGGCATTCTCAAAGTTATATCCCATGCTGGCCATCATATCCATCGTTGGTGTTACTACTAAGTCATCACTTCGGTTAATGGACAATGCATCGGCACGCATTTGGTCCACTACGATGAGGATGACATTTGGTTTTGATTGTTTTTGATTCATAATACTTTTGCCCCCAAAAAAGTTAAAACGATTTCATCTTTTATTATAACAAAAGAGCCCGTCCATGGACAGGCTCTTTTTAGTACTTTATTGGCTTTTTATATGACAATCTTGCTCTTTTCACGCATTAATCTTCGCTATACAAGATTTCCGTACAAAACATACAACTTTCATCGTTTTCTCTACGTTTTCCATAGTACAAGTTGCAAATATGGAATCCTTGGTCGTAAATATTTTCTAAGTTGATGATGGATTGGCTTCTTTTTTTCTTTTTAGCCACTTTCTTCGTGTGCGTGTTTGGCTCTAACTCGTCTAAACGATCTTTCAAGTGACGATTTTCCATCGTTAAATTATGATTCTCTTCGATTACTTTTTGCAACTCTTCAGAAATCTGTTCGAGCTCATGTAATTGCAACAAAGTTTGTTTTGTTAACCGTTCGATTCGATCATACAATTGTCTGTTTGGCATTCACGCACCTCCTATCTTATTTTGGGATTTTTAATACCCATTGTTCTAATACTGCTTGCACTCCAACGTTGGCTCCTACTTTGGCAATGGCGTTGGTCATTTTTTCATGTTCTTTAATCCATTCACTCACGGTGAGATGATTTGCAAAACTCTTCATCGTTGCAAGTTTATCGCTTTGAATAATGGCTCCTTCGACTCCTCGTGCAACCAGCATAGCATCACGGATATAAATTTGTAATAGCGTTAAAAACAGCTCACTATCAGCTTTTGTCGCTAAGAGTGGCATCACTTGGGACTGAATCGTCACAAAGGCCATCGCACGATTCGTAAATACGCGGACAAACCAATTCCAGCTTTCTTGACGAATCTGTCCAAAACTTTCACTCTCGAGCATCTCGACTGCTTGGTCGATATTATTCGTGAGTTGAGAAGTAGTTGCGCTGTCGCATTTGGCACGCCGCGTTCTTTCAGCGTTGCAACAATATTTTCTCCTGCATCCGATTGGAAACGAATAATCTGACAACGTGATTGAATCGTAATGAGCACCTTACTGAGTTGTTCTGTTAGAAGAATGAAGTGAATATTTCCTGTCGGTTCTTCTAGAAACTTCAATAAGCTATTAGCAGCGCCTTGAGTCAACGTATCGACTGCATGAATCACACAAACAATCGCACTCGACTCCATCGCTGTTTTTGTCAACTGCGATTTCAGCGTACGAATTTGGTCTACCTTCACCGTTGTGCCTTCAGGTTCTACCACGATAAAATCCGGGAAGTTCCCATGCTCAATACGAATGCAGTGCTCACACTCCCCGCACGCAGGCTCGCCTTTCGTTCGCTTCGTACAGTTCAGCATCTTCGCGATTTCCTTGGCCATCTCCGCTTTTCCAATTCCCTTTGCCCCTTCGAACAAATACGCATGGCTCAACTGACCATTATCAATGGCACGAATAAACGCTTCTTGCATCTTTTCCATCTTAGAAACGGAAGAATGAGTCTACAGGTAATACGAAGACTGTAGCTCCACCAACGCGAACTGGAACTGGAGTTGTTAGCGCGCTATCAAGCATGCTGTCGATATGCACTGGTGGCACTGTCATTTGTTCACGTGATTGGCAGTTTTCTTTGATGATATCTAACGCTTCTTGTACACGTTCTTCTTCAATCCCGATGATAAAAGTAGTGTTTCCTGCGCGTAAGAATCCACCTGTTGTTGATAAACGAGTTGCGCGGATATTTGCTTGTGCAAACTCATCTCCTAATAAATGTGCATCTTTATCTTGTACAATCGCAATTAATAATTTCATGATTTCATTCTCCTATTTTGTAAAATATTTTGGGTAACGTTCCACTAAAACGCGGAAGCACTCTTCCACTACTTCTTCAATGGATTTTGTCGCATCAATCGATACAATTCTTTCTGGATATTTCTCTACTAACTCTAAATATCCATTGCGAACCATCGTATGGAAGCTTAATCCTTCTTGGTCTAAGCGATCAAATTGACGGTTCCCTCTTGCTTTATGAATACGTTCCAATCCAACTTCAGCCGGCACATCTAAGTAAAGCGTCGTGCTTGGTGATAAGCCATCCGTTGCAAAATGATTTAACTGTGCAACTTCTTCTACACCAATCCCACGAGCCACTCCTTGATACACCAACGAGCTATCGACAAAACGATCACAAAAAACTATATTCCCTTTTTCTAAGTTTGGTAAAATACGATCTTTTAAATGCTGGCGACGACCCGCTGCATATAAAATCGCTTCTGTTCTCTCGTCCATTTCGGTGTTGTTCACATCCAGAATGACTTTTCGAATATCTTCAGCGATGCGGCTTCCACCAGGTTCTCTTGTTGAAACAATATCCACGAGCGCGTGTTTTTGTAACAAAGGAATCAGTTGGTTGATGACCGTTGTTTTCCCAGCGCCATCAGGACCTTCCATCGTGATAAACAATCCTTTCATATTATCCCCCATTCCTTTCAATTTCTTTTCTATTATACGATATTTTCATCTTTTAATAAACCAAATTCCTATAAGAAATTTCACCAATTTCTACTCTCCCTTTTCCTTTGCATAACACAATATTTAAAAGCACTGTACTTACTTCAAAGACTTACCTGCACCAAATCCCTCTACCTCCTCCTACCCTCCCTTTTCCTTTGCATAGACACAATATTTAAAAGCACTGTGATTACGAAGAAGATTTGTCGGGTTCTTATAGTAGCAGTAATGGGAATTAGGATCAGAGGTGAATTAACAGGAGTTAGGGATTTATCCCTTACTCCTATTTTGAACTTTGAAGGCGAGAGACTACAGGCTCGAGCAGGTCCCTCATTACAGCTACTATAAAACGAACTCACAAATCTTCGCAGTAATCACAAACCTTTGGTTTGCATTATTTATTTTTAAATATTGTGCCCATGCAAACAGGAACAGGGGCTTGTTGGTAAACAAGCCCCTGTTCCTAGTTAAGTTTTATTAACGCTTCATCGATTTAGAGTACGGACGATTGTAATCCCATAGCAAGAGAAGTAATCCAGCTAAGCCAACAAGCATTGTTGCAACGCCTTCTTTGCCAATCATCTGATGCCCCAAAATAACTACATATAAGAATACCAACATCAATACGACGCGGATCCAAATTTTCACTTTAGGATTCATGATATCTTCTCCCATCTAATTTCGCTTGGCTCAAGTTCCACAGTTCTTGATACACCTGCTCCATCATAAACGAGTGTTGATTGCAATTCGTTCGTATTATTCACGATTGCATACACTCCTTTTTCAGGATAAGCATGTACTTCCACTAATGGATTGCTTGCATACCATTTTGTTAATTCACTTTCTTTATTCGCTGCGTAGAATAACGCACGCATTAATAATCTTGTATTTTCTGGTGTGTATGGAAGTCCTGCAATGTAAACCCCGCGACCTTTTCCGTAAGGGTTGGCCGCAAGATGAATTTCTCCGAATTCTTTTCCTTCGGCATTGGCTGGAAGAACGATTCCTTCTTCAACGCCACCTGCGCTTACTTTCGGATTGCTAAATTCAAGTACTTCTGTTGCACTTGTTAAGCCATACACGTTTTTAATATTTTCCCCAAAGTCAATCTTATGAACATCTTCAATATCTTCGATAATAAAGTGTTCTTTCAATTCTTTTGTAAAGTATTTATCTGTTGAAAGGCTATATCCCATTTCTCTTTCAACACCCAAAATATCTCCAAGTTGGAAGAATCTTCCTTGATGATGAACGGCTGTTGGTTCCCCAACTCCGACAAATCCGCCGCCGTTATACACGAATTCACGAATACGTGTAATAAGCGTTTCATTCTTCCAAACCTCTCCACCGCTAAATGAAGTACCGGCATCCCCCGCGTTGATGATGACATCGACACCTTCTGGAACTCCATCGTTAATAATATCGTCAAAGCTGATAAGCTTACGTCCACACTAGCACCACTTAAGGCTTCCATAATTCCTAGGTAAGAATAGATTTGTTTGTATGGAAGTTCATGAGCTACCATGTGCGCTTGCCAAGTTCTTAAGCGTCCCCACGCGTTTAAGATGGCAACTTTCAAACCAGTGTATGGTTTTGTATGTTTTACGATATCGTAGATTTCTCTAAATTCATCTGTTACATGCTCGATGTAATCCACAAATTTAGGGAATTGGTAAGCAAGACTTAAATAACCGCCGTATCCGATACGGTCTACAGGGTTACGCATGATGGCACGTCTTGCTGATAACCAGTTTTTATTAGCCTCAATCGTAGGATCATTTCCTTCACGGAATACATCTGGGAAGAAGTATGGTAAGAATCTTCCTTCTGTATATTTTACGTGCGGAATATCTGAAATCATACGAAGTGTTGCTCCGCCACCGACAGAACCCACCACTGCATCTAATCCGATTTGTTCGAAGTATGGTCCGTATGGTTCTGTACCAATCCAGTTATCTCCTAAGAACATCATGGCTTCTTTACCAGCTTCGTGTACTTCGTCGACTAATTTCTTAGCTTCTCTAGCAACGAATGCTTGAATGAAGTCGATATAGTCTAAGTACGCTTTACTTGGTGTGCGGAATGTTGAGTTATAGTACCCCTCATCCACGATGTCTTCTGCTCTTAAGCGATAGCCTTTTTCCTTAGCAAAAGCTTCAAGTGCAGCGACTGAAACGCTGGCACCATATCCGAACCAGTCCACAAATTTTTCTTTTCCTAAGTTGTTGAAAATTAATGTGAAGTGATAGAAGAACGTTGTAAAACGAACCACATCAGTATCCGGATTGTCTTTTAACCATTGTTTTAAATAAGAGTGCATGAATTGATTTGAATGAGGTCCACGTACATCAAATGGAATATCGTGAGGAACATCGCCCCAGTTATTCGTAATATGATTGTACATTTGAGTTGGATCCCAAATCGCATACACTAGAAACGACACTGTATACTCATGGAAAGGACGAGTGCCTTCAATGGTAATCGTGTTGTTTTTTTCATGGACAGTCCATTTCTCAACCGGAACCACTTCTCCAGTAGTACGGTCGATGACTTCCCAATATCTTTTTGGATCATGTACATAGTCTGGTTGCACTTGGTCTTCGAAGTAGCCTTCCATAAATGGAATCGTTAGCGTATCTTCTGTTGCTAACCAGAATTTTGACATGACGAAGATTTGTTGGCACTCTTCCATATGATTTTTGATGAAATCATTATGGTTACGTGCTACAAAGTAGGTTGTATAGATTTTTGCATCTAATTGTTTGGTTGCTTCATCGAGTTTCGTTCCATCGCTATCACGAATTGCATCTGCACCCCAACGGTCGAGCAATTCTTTAGTCTGTTCAAGAAAATTCGATTCACTTGGTAGGGTTAAACGCCCTTTTGTTTTACCCATTTTCTTTCCTCCTGCGATGACGATTACTCTTTAGAGCCGCCTAGTGTCATCCCTTGTGTTAGTTTATTTTGAACAAGAATGTATAGAATTAATGTTGGTAACATTACTAATACCATCCCTGCGTATAATTGTCCGTATTCAGCTGCCCCACGTTGCGCTTGAATTAAGTTTTTCAACCCTACTGGTAAAGTTTGGTTTTTACCTGGCATTAATGTAAGAGCGATAATGTATTCATTCCAGAATGAGAGGAAGTTGAATAAGATTACTGTGATAATACTTGGTCTTGCCATTGGTGTCATGACGCGGATCATTGTTGTGAAATATCCTGCACCGTCGATAGATGCTGCTTCTTCAAACGTTGTTGGCAATGTCTTGAAGAAGTTTGATAATAGATAAATCGTAAACGGTAATGATGTCGCTGCATACACAACCGCTAAGACGAAAATGTTGTTCAAGAAGAATCCGTTAATGCCGAATCCTTTTAGTCCTTTATCCCAGTCGAGTAACATTAAGAAGATTGGTACAACGATATAGTTTACGTTGATGAATAATCCACCTTTTAGTAAAGAGTTAATGAAACGACTTCCTGGGAATTTGTAACGTGCTAATACGTATGAAGAAGGAATGGCTACAACTACTAAGATTGTTAACGCTAGTGCTGTAACAATCACTGAGTTCAACATGTAGTCACCCATTTTTGCTTTATTCCAAGCATCCACAAAGTTTTGGATGTAGAATCCTTCCGGCATTGTCCATGGAGATCCGTAGAACTCTCTATTCTCTTTAACAGAAGCTAAGAAGACCCAGCCCACTGGTACAATAATACTAATCGCTAATGTAATCAGCGCTACGTATATAAAAGCTTTATACAGCTTTTCGAATGAACGAGTATTTCCTTTCATGATCTCCCCTCCTAGTATTCAAGAATATCGCGTTTCGTAATATGACTTACGATACCTGATAATCCGAATGAGAATATAAAGATAACTACACCGATTGCCATACCGTATCCGTATGAAGAGTTTGTATAAGCTTGTTTGAACATGTAGCTTAAGAACACTTCAGTTGATCCGTCTGGTCCACCGTCTGTCAAGATTTGTACAAGTAAGAAACTTAAGTTAATCGTACTGATAATGAAGAATGTTAATGTTGTACGAATACTATTCCAAATCAATGGTAATGTAACGTTGAAGAATTTACCGATTTTCCCAGCTCCATCAAGGTCAGCTGCTTCATACAAAGCTTGCTGGAATATTCGCCATCCCTGCCATATACATAACCATGTAGTACCCAATCGCTTGCCAAATTAATGCAAATGCAAGTGAGTAAATAACAATACTTTGATCACTCCAGCCATAATTTATTCCATGCTTCTGGTAATACAGCATTTAAAAGTCCAGCTTTTTGGATCGTAAATTGCTGAGAAAATACCTGCAATAACTACGATTGATAAAAATATTAGGGATGTGAAAATAATTCTGAAGAAGTTGTTTCCGCGAATCTTTTCTGTTGAAAGGATTGCCGCGAAAAGAACTGCCAATACTACTGTAAAGAGTGTTACCACTACGATTAGTAAGATTGTGTTCTGAATCGTTCTAAAGAAATTTTCATCTTGCCATAAGATTTTAAAGTTATCCAATCCAACAAATTGTTGATTGTTTGAGAATCCGCCCCATTTGAACATGGACATGCGGAATACTTGAATCGTTGGGTAAATTAAAAACGTAAAGAATAAAATTAGTGCAGGTAATAGACACACGAGAATAAATAAATTTTTCTCTCTTTTTCTACGATTTTTCATCGTTCTGCCCTCTTTCAACCATTTTTAGATAAAATGAGAGTGGGCGGAAGGAATTTTCATCCTTGAAAATTGCTTCGCATCCCACTCTTATTTAATTCATTCTATTTGAATTATTCAACTGCTGCTTTTAGTTTTTGGCTAACTTCTTCTACAGATTTTTGCCATTCAGCAACTGTTTTTTGACCAGATGCTACAGAGTCGATTTGACCATATAATGTGTCTTTCATGCTTACGCCTTCAACAGGTTTAGTAGCTACGAAGTTACCATTGATTACGCCATCAACTTCATCTACAACTTTGTATAATGATTTCAATTCATCAGGTAACTTAGCTGTTACACCTTTAATTGGTTGAGCTGCGTTGTATTTAGCAAAGATTTCTGCTGCTTTGTCAGAGTATAAGAATGATAAGAATTCTTTAGCTGCTTCTTGGTTCTTAGATTCTTTTGGAACCCAGATGTGTTCGAAGAATGAGTAAACATAACGTTTGCCACCTTTTTTTCGATTGCTGGTGCAGCTGTCATAGACCATTTGAATCCTTCTGCACGAGGTGCTTTAGCCATTTCCCCAACTACCCAAGTACCGTTTGGCATGAATAAAGCTTTGTTGTCTAAGATTAATTGTTGGTTCTTAGTGAAGCTTTGTGGGTTTGCGTTTGCTACTGTTGAAGGTTCAACGTTTTGTAAGAATGTTCCTAATGCTTCAAAAAGCTTTTAGTTGCGCCTTCAGAAGTGAATGCTCCTGTGTCATATTTCATTGCTTTTGTTGAATAAATCAACGCCTCCAGCGTTTGCTAATAATGCTGGGAAGAAGCTATCTAAGTATCCAGATACTGGATAAGTGAATAATGAAATGCCATCTTTCTTAGCTTTTTTTCAGCTAATTCTTTCATACCAGGCATATCTTTTTGGAACTTCCCAACCTTTTAGATTTGAATAACGCTTCGTTGTAGAATAATCCTGTTGGAGCGTAGAACATTGGTGCTAAGTAGTGTTTTCCGTCTCCGTAAGGGTCAGTTACTGTTGTTCCTAATACGTTGTTTAATAATTTTTCAGAAACTTTTTTGTCTTCGCCGTAAACTTTCATATCGAATAATCCAGTTAAGTCAGCTAAAGCTTTTTCTTTAATTAATGTTTCTGGTAAAGCTTTTTTACGTCCTAAAGCTAACATTACGATATCTGGGTAATCGCCAGCTTTCATTTGAGGCGTAATTTTATCTTCAATTTCCTTATCTTGAGTCAATTCCACTTTAACGTTTGGATTAGCCTCTTCATAAGCTTTGATGATTGCTGGCCACATTTCTGCGCCGTAACCACTTTCTAAGGCAGCTAATTTAAGAGTAACTTTCTCTTTAGCAGCTCCTCCTTGTTGAGTAGTTGAATCTGTCTTACTAGTGCTGTTGCTATTATTTCCGCAAGCTGCTAAAGATACAGCTGCTAATAATGCTGCGCTTGATAGTAATACTTTCTTTTTCATGTTGTCTCCCCCTAGTTCTATTACTTTTTAAGACACTTTTAGTTTACAACGAAAAAACCGCTTTCACAATAACTATTTTGCTTTTGACTTGTACTATTTTGCTCTCTTTGGAAACGGTATCATGTTTCATTATTTCGATAAAGCGCTAAAAAACCTATCTACAATAGGATTTCTCATGTAGATAGGTTTCATTTTGTCTATTTTATTTAATTGGTAAAAATTTCTTCAAAATCACCATTGTTTGGTCCATGATAATTCCACTAATTAATAATGACACTACAGGTCCAATATTTGGCCATTGCCCCAAAATCGCTGCGGTTACTACACAGCTTGCATCGATGAAGAATTTGTTTCGAGGAATGGATGTTTTGAATTTCTCATGTAAGGCAAGCGTCGCCGCGATATACGGTCCGACTCCAAGTTCTGCTAAGGCATACACCGCGCATCCCATGGCGATTAAGGCAATCCCTACGACCATGGCCACTACTTTTACGGCGATATCCATTTCGGCAAGAGCGCTAAAGTCGAACAGTTCAATAAAGAAGCTTTGTAAGAACATCCCTACAACTGTTCCAAATCCAATATATCTCCAGTTGATGCTCAGCGTAATCGCAAGAAATACAAGTGAAACGATAATATTACTTGTTCCCATTTCTACACCAAATGTGCGGTTTAACCCTTCCCACACAAGAACGACAACGTCCGCTCCTAATGTACTAGAGCCCGCCATCTTCGCGCCTAGTCCGATTAAGAAGCAGGCGATGACAAGTAACACTAGTCTCAGTCCTAAATAATCTTTTTTCAATCTCATTCTCCTTATTTAGCCCAGTTTTCAGGACTCCACATACGTCCATCCAACTCTCCATGTGCTTGTTCAATTCGTTTTGCTTGTTCTAATAGAAGAGTTTTTGCAGCCACAAGCAATGCGCGTTCTTTATAGTCTTTTGCTTCGCCAATCCATGCATCGAGCAACTGGATTTTCTCAATAATCTCCATACTGACTCTCCTCCCAGTTACTAAGATGCATCTCGAGCTCCAGTCTTTCGTCCTGGTTTTCCTTGATCCACTCTGCGATTTGTTCCCAATGTGCACCAGGCAATGCTTCTGCACGTTTGATGAACCACTCTTCGGTATCTTTTAGTGTTCCGTGATGTTCTTTGTCACGTATTGTAAATATTCCACGAGTAAGACTTGTTTCGCCTCTTCAGTCTTATAATCAAACTGATGTACCTCAAAAATCGGTAAATAGGTCCACCCCATCGCATTGGCTAACGCTTGGAATGGGCGCAAGAGTTCCGAAATCGTAAATTGTTCTTTCCCACCTGCACGAAAGGCTTCTTCTTTCACACCGAGTGTCACAACAATTCCGAGTTCCTTAATCTGTTTGGCAAAAGGCGCACTCTTACTCATCACTGTATCGATCCATTCCTTCATCACAGAAGGCGCTTGGTACCAATACATCGGGAATTGAAGAATCAGACGCTGTGCACTAGAATCTGCCAAAGCTTTTTCTTCATCCGATTTTGTAAAATGCGGTTTTGCTTCACTCCATACTTCATCTAAATGACGAACCGCAACCGACTCTTCCCCTTTTAAAGTTGCAAGGAAAAACTGTTGGCTCGATGACGTTTGAATTGTTGGATGGCTAATCACCACCATTGTTTTCATATTACGCGTTTCCTTTCTGTGAAAGTACTTCTAGAAGAGCATTCGTGTTATCCACAAAATACTGAATGGCAAATGGTAATGCCGCATCATCCACTAAGAATGCTAGGTGATGCCATTCGCGTGGGCAACCTGTTCCGATAAAGACGAAACATCCAGGAACGTGTTCCATATAATTGGCGAAATCCTCTGCTCCTAAAGTTACTTCCGGTGTCACCACTGTCGCAAATTTCTCCGTCACACTTTTAACCACTTTTGTGACTGCAGCATCATTATGCACGACAGGTGGCGTTAAAATCCATTCGATACTACCTTTTTGTCCGTATACATCTGCGGTTTGGACAATCATCTTCTCGAATTGCTCGGTCATTTTACGTTCCACTTCTTTATTAAAGGTACGAATCGTTCCTTCAAAAAATACTTTCTCTGGAATCACATTCCATGTATTCCCTGCTTCGATATGCGATACGCTTAATACCACAGGTTCGAGCGGAGAAGTATGACGAGCAACGATGGCTTGGGCATTGGCAATCACTTGGCATGCCGTCACGATTGGATCGTTCCCGTTGTGCGGTGCTGCCGCATGTGTTCCTACCCCTGTAATTTCTGCTTTAAATTGGCCGACTGCTGCCATCAGAGGTCCTTCCTTCACACCAATCGTTCCAACTGGAATTTCTGGTTTATTATGGAATCCAATAATCGCGTCCACTCCGTCAAGCACGCCTTCTGCAATCAATGCGCGTGCTCCTTGGTTACTTTCTTCGGCCGGTTGGAAAATAAAGCGAACTTTCCCTTTTAAATTAGCTTCTTGTTCCTTCAACACTTGAACGGCTCCAAGTAGGCTTGCTGTATGGAAATCATGTCCACACGCATGCATTGCTCCTTCATTTTTTGAAGCGTAGTCTAATCCTGTTTGTTCCACAATCGGTAAGGCATCGATGTCAGCACGTAAGGCTAATGTTGGTCCATTGTCGTTTCCGATTTCTGCCACGACTCCAGTTTTAGACTTTAAACCCCAGCATGTAAGTCCCATCGCTTCTAGGGCTTCGCGGATATAGCGAGTCGTTTCGATTTCCGTTCCGGATACTTCTGGATACATATGTAAATGACGGCGATGTGCCGTAGCGCGTTCAATAACTTCTTTTGTAATCATAACTCTCTCCCCAATCTGTTTCCTACACATTGTAACAAACTAGGCGGCTTTATGCACCATGAATTCCCTTGAAAAACAATAAAAATTCTGTTTACCCACTGCATCAAAATAGACCCTGTTTCAAAAGAAACAGAGTCTATGGGATTAGCCTTTTTGAAGAGCCACCATTTCGGCATATTGTCCATTGAGTTGCATCAATTCATCATGCGTTCCGCGTTCCACAATTTCTCCTTTATCCAACACAAATTTGGTCTGCATGAGCAATCGTAGAAAGTCGGTGCGCAATCATAAAGGTTGTACGCCCTTCTTTTACGACATTAATTGCGTTTTGAATAATCTCTTCCGTCTCGGTATCGATATGCGAAGTCGCTTCGTCTAGAATTAAGATTTTCGGGTCAAAGACAATGGCCCTAGCAAATGAAATCAATTGGCGTTCTCCTGAAGAGAAGTCCATCCCTTTTTCTTTTACTTCGTAGTCCAATCCTTTGTCACTCTTTGTAAAGTAGATGTCCTCCACCTACTTTCACGAGCGCCTCTTTAATCGTCTCCGGTTGAATCGATTCATTATTGAGCCCGACGTTTGAAGCAATTGTTCCTGTGAATAAATACGGATCTTGAAGCACGATACCCATTTCGCTTCGAACGCTGCGTCTGTTAAAGTCACGCGTGTTTTTTCCATCAATCAAGATGGCTCCACTCGTTGGGTCATAGAATCGAAAGAGCAAGTTCATAATAGAAGATTTTCCTGAACCGGTATGTCCGACAAACGCCACCGTCTGCCCAGGTTCTACCGTGAAATTCAAGTTCTTCAATACAGGAACTCCCGGTGTATATTCAAAACTCACATCTTTAAATTCAATTCGTCCTTCGTCAAAGGTAAAGAGTTCTTCTCCGGAGTCTTCGCTTGGCGTATCCATTAATTCAAACACACGGTCACCGGCAGCCATTGATTGTTGGAAACCAGACACGACATTCATAAAGGTTTGAATCGGCTCGTAAACACGGTTGACATAATCAATAAAGGCATATAGGAGCCCCGCTGAAATCCCCAGCGTTCCACCGATAAATTGCATTCCGAAGTAATACACAATTCCAAATAACGTAAAGTTTCGAAGTAAGCCAACTAAACTCCATGAGAAGTACGACTCAAGAATTAATTCCTTACGACCAATCTCTACCCAAGACGTAGCCGTCGCATCATATTCTGCAACAATCTTGTCTTCTTGTTGGAAGGCTTGAACGATACCAGCACCTTGAATGCTTTCGTTTAACTGTCCACTCAATTGACTGTACAGTTCACGATTCTCAGAATAGTATTTTTTCTGCATCACGGCAACGGTTCTCTGCCATAGCATCATCACCGGAACTAGGAATAATAACACGAGTCCCAGCGTCGCATTTAATAAGAAAATCGTTACGTACACCCCAACAAGCATCACGACAGTACTCAGCAGTGTCGAAATCCCGCTTACGTAGAAGTTCGCACGTACGGATTCCGTATCACTCGTGATTCTAGAAACCACTTTTCCGGCAGGTAAATGGTCGAAATACGATACTGGCAAGGTTTGCACATGCTCGAACACTTCGTCACGAATGCGTTTAGCCACGCGGTTCGAGAGAGTCTTCATATATAAACGGTTTAAATAACCACCAGCCGCTCCAATTAAGTTCACGGCCACGTAAATGCCCACGCATAGGAGCACACTTCCAGCATCGAAGACATGCGATTGTCCCATCGGCGTAATCACATTATCAATCATATATTTTGCCACAAGGGGTCCTGTTAAAGTCGCAACCGTTGAAATCAACAGGCAGACGAGTCCAATCACAACTCCTTTTTTCTCATAGCGGAGGTAGCTTAATAATCGCTTCATCGTTTTCATTCGATTTCCTCCTCTATCTCTTGAATCAAGTACTGTTCATAGTACCAACCACGTTGTGCGAGTAACTCCTCGTGGGTACCCCTCTCACTAATACGCCCTTCATTCATCACGATAATCTCATCGGCATGACGAATCGCAGAGAGTCGATGGGCAGAAATAATATTCATACAACCACCGCGCTCTTCTTGCAAGTGTGCGATAATTTCACGTTCCGTTTTCGCATCCACTGCGGATAATGCATCATCTAAAATTAAACATTCGCGGTTCCGTAAGAAGGCACGCGCAATCGATAGCCGTTGTTTTTGACCACCACTTAGCGATACCCCTTTTTCTCCGACCATCGTATCGAGCTGCTCTGGCATGCGTTTCACATCTCCATCAAAGGATGCCAACGTCAACGCTTCCCAGATTTCCTCATCGGTTGCATCCTCTTTCCCGAATAACATATTCTCGCGAATCGTGCGTGAAAAGAGGGGTGTGTTCTTGTGGGACATAGGCTAGATGTCCTGCTACCATTTGAGGATCATAATCAATCAATGGTTCTCCGTTAATGAGAAGCTGCTCTCCTCGGTAAGGAAATTGATGTAATAATTGCATCAATAGCGTCGTCTTCCCAGAACCTGTTTTTCCAACGATTCCAAGCGTCTCGCCTTTATTTAATGTAAGGTTAATTTCTTTTAATAATGGCGACTCTTCACCTGGATACGTAAAGTTGAAGTCCTTAAACTCAATGGATTCAATCGTCTCGAGCGCTTTTGTACCGCCGCGTTCAATTTCATCATCATGTTTCAACACTTCATTAATACGCTCGGTTGCTACTTTTCCGCGTTTATAGTTCGTGATAATATCGCCAATCATAAACATCGGCCACATAATCGACCCCATATAGACTTGGAATGCAATGACATCCCCGACTAGAATGTCCCCAGTCGATACTAGATACCCACCGTAGAGAAGCGCAATGGTAAAGCTGATCATCATAAATAATTGCGCGAGTGGAATAAAACGAGACTCAATCTCTGCCACGACGATATTTTGCTTCATGGCCTTTTTCGTTTTCGCACGAAATTCATCCATCATCGCATCTTCTTGTCCGTAAGCTCGAATCACATACGTCCCGTCAATCATCTCCAGCACTTCATTATTTAATTGTGAAACTGCATTTTGCGCCTTGTTGTACTCTTCTTCTAAATCGAATCCCCATTTATACACAAGATACGAAAGGATTGGCAGTGGCAAAACTGCTGCGATGGTCAGTGGCAACGAAATCGTTGTAACCATCATATAAAGTGATACGCTCCCCAGTAATGTAGAGTTCATCAAGGCAAACATACCGAACCCCATCATTTCACCAATCGTTGAAACGTCTTCACTGCTACGCGTAATAATATCGCCCGTTCTAAAATGCGCGTAAAACGGAATTTTCTTCCGTAAATTATTGCGCAGTAACTTCACACGTAATTCTTTTTGAACTTCATAATACCCAATAAAAATAAAATATGTCCAAATACTCTCCGTAATATAGGCCACAAGAATAATCCCGACTAAAACCACAAGCTGTGTCCAAAGCCACTCGGCGTTCAGTTCACTCGCCACGATGTTATCGACGACTTGTCCGATAATCCGAGCTGGGTACACCGCCGCAATACTACTTGCAATCATCAAAATGAAACTAACAAGGTAGCGCATCGGATGTTTTTTTATAAAATTAATAATGACTTTCAATAAATCGTTCATCGTTTTCCTCCATCAAAAAAGCCGTAACCTTCCCCACGCATGGAAAAAGTAACGGCTCACTTAAATAACTCTATAAAAATGCGCTATACTTCATTCACCAAAATTGGAAGGTTTCTCAAAATTGTACTTGTTTTACGTTTAAGTTGTTCATTGATTTCTCCTCCAATCTGATAAATTTAACGTTATATCTGAATTATACCGCAAAACACCGTCATGTCAATACCTTTCGAAGTTTTTCACAATCGAATTCATTGATAATGGTTCTCAATACGGTTACAATAGAATCATTACAAATTAGAAAAGGATGAAAGATTTACAATATGGCAAAAGACATTCGTGTTTTACTTTACTATAAATATGTTCCAATCGAAAATGCGGAACAATTTGCGGCAGATCATTTAGCATTCTGCAAATCAATCGGATTAAAAGGACGTATCCTTGTCGCTGACGAAGGAATCAACGGAACTGTATCTGGTGATTACGAAACAACTCAAAAATATATGGACTATGTTCACTCTCTTCCTGGCATGGAAGACTTATGGTTTAAAATCGATGAAGAAAGCGAACAAGCCTTCAAGAAGATGTTCGTTCGTTACAAAAAAGAAATCGTACACCTTGGCTTAGAGGATAACAACTTCGATAACGATATTAACCCGCTTGAAACAACAGGTGCTTACCTTTCACCAAAAGAATTCAAGGAAGCACTCCTTGACGAAAACACTGTTGTACTAGACACTCGTAACGACTATGAGTACGATCTAGGTCACTTCCGCGGAGCTATCCGTCCTGACATTCGCAACTTCCGTGAATTACCACAATGGGTTCGCGATAACAAAGAGAAATTCATGGACAAACGTGTCGTTGTTTACTGTACAGGTGGCGTTCGCTGTGAGAAATTCTCTGGCTGGATGGTTCGTGAAGGCTACAAAGATGTTGGTCAATTACACGGTGGTATCGCAACTTACGGAAAGACCCGGAAGTTCAAGGCGAATTATGGGACGGAAAAATGTACGTATTCGACGAGCGTATCGCTGTTGACATCAACCACGTAGACCCAGTTGTTATTGGGAAAGACTGGTTCGATGGTACACCTTGCGAACGTTACGTAAACTGTGGAAACCCAGAATGTAACCGTCGCATTCTCTGCTCTGAAGAAAACGAAGACAAATACTTACGTGGTTGCTGCCATGAATGTCGTGTTCACCCACGTAACCGCTACGTACAAGAGCACAACCTATCACTAGAAGAAGTCGTTGCTCGTCTTGAAGCAATCGGCGAAGAATTAGATACAGTAAAAGCTTAATAGAGAGAAACGTATCTAAAAGTCACCATTAGTGACACCTTCGAATCCTAGCGGATTTTATCATAACTACAATAATGGGGTACCGGTTCGAGCCTATAGTCTCTCACCTTTAAAGCCTCAAAGCTGGAGTAAGGAATAAATTCCTAACTCCAGCTTTTTTCGCATTTAATACCCTTCCCCATTATTGTGGTTATGAAATCCGCAAGATTCTTCGGTTTCAGTATTTATAAACTACATACGTTTCTCTCTATTAAGTTTCATTACTTTTCTTGCACCGACTGCTCTGCTCTCTCCTGAAGAAGCGAAAAATACCCTATTTTGCCATGGCAAAATAGAGTATTCTTGCGTTTAACGGAATTCTTTGTCGACAGTTTCTAATGCTGCGGCGATGACTTGATGCATATCGTAATAACGATACTGTCCAAGGCGTCCTCCGAAAATCACTTGCGGAACCGTCTGCGCTAATTTCTTATACTGTGCGTACAAGTCGTTGTTCACTTTATTATTCACTGGGTAATAAGGCTCATCTCCCACTTTCCAATCGGCAGGATACTCACGCGTAATTACCGTTTTCGGCTGAGTGCCAAACTCGAAATGCTTATGCTCGATGATACGAGTGTATGGCGTTTCGCGGTCTGTATAGTTCACCACCGCATTTCCTTGGTAGTTCTCTACGTCCACGACTTCTGTTTCAAATCGTAGTGAACGGTATTCCAGCGTTCCAAGTTCATAATCGAAGAACTCGTCAATCATTCCCGTGAAGACGATTTTGGCGCCACTATTTAAGTACTCGTCTTTTTTCGCGAAGAAATCGACATTCAACTCTACTTCGATATTCTCGTGGTCTAGCATGGCTTCAATCATCTTCGTATAGCCGCCAATCGGAATTCCTTGGTACGTATCGTTGAAGTAGTTGTTATCGTAAGTATAGCGAACAGGCAAGCGGCGGATGATAAACGCTGGTAATTCTGTAGCCGAACGTCCCCATTGTTTCTCCGTGTAGCCCTTGATGAGTTTATAGTAAATATCTTCCCCAACAAGAGAAATCGCCTGCTCTTCTAAGTTCTCAGGTTCTTTATCGCCGAGTACCGCACGCTGCTCAGCGATTTTTGCTTCAGCTTCTTGTGGCGTCACGACACCCCATAATTTATTAAAAGTATTCATGTTAAATGGCAAGTTGTAAATCTCACCGTTGAAGTTGGCAACTGGAGTATTCGTATAACGATTAAATGTCGCAAACTGATGCACGTAATCCCAAATCTTCTTGTCGCTCGTGTGGAAAATATGCGCACCATATTCGTGCACTTGAATCCCTTCCACTTCTTTTGTATAAATATTCCCCGCAATATGGTTTCTTTTCTCAATCACTTTTACTTTATAACCGCGTGTTGCTGCTTCGTGTGCAAAGGTTGCACCGAATAATCCAGCACCCACAACGATGTAATCAAATGGTTTCATGTGGTTTCCCCATTTCTTATGTTGTCTTGTTTATTATACCATGGACCCTTCAGGCAAACCAAATCGATGAGGCACACTTTGCGAAATTATCATATATGATAATTTCTCCCATAATAAATATCCAGTGGCTTAGCGGGTGGCTTTTCAATTTCGGGCATAGCTCTGATCTCAGAGCGACGCCTCAAGGCGCTCGTGTGGCCTGCGACGAGCACCTATTTATATTTTCCTGTAAACGGATCTTCCAATTCTAATTGTTCCGCTATTTTAATTAGAAAAAAGAAAGTTTTCACTCCTTTTCACACTTTATAAATTTCGCTTTGCTTTTCTTGATTTTACAATCATATAGGCGCCAATAATGACGAGTACGCAGAAAACGACACTTCCCAAAGTGATATTCATAAAAGCAATTTTTTGAGGAATATCGGCACTTCCATACTCTTTCATCATCATGGTTTGCAAGAAAAAGATAGAAAAGAGAGAGAGGAAGCAAAACTGATATTTTTACTAGATTTGAGCTCTGGAGAATGAAATTTCCGGATACGAATGATATTAGATATCGCTGTAATGATATTGATGAATGTCGCAAGAGCAATGATGTAGAGCAAGAAAGGATAGCGCGCGTGAATTTGGTCATCATGATGACTGACATAGATGAGAAAACATTTAAGGCACTTAACCAATTGGAACAAGCTATTGTTGACTACATTGATTACTACAACAACAAACGAATTAAGGTAAAACTAAAAGGACTTAGTCCTGTGCAATACAGAACTAAATCCTTCACTTAAATTATTTGTTTAACTTTTGTGGTCAGAACAAACAGTGCTTTTTTTGTTGAAATCGCAAAGAATCTAAGCTTTCTTTTTGCAGATAACATTCGCTCTTTTATTTTCGGTATGATTGAGTCGATGCCCCGTTCTCGACCGGTTATTATTGCAACTTATCGAATGCTAGAGCACTATGCCATCACTTTTTGGAAGAATACTTGGAGCAATTCTACGCAGAATGGAATGCGAAAAAGTGATAATTAAAGAGACGAAAAAGCTGAGAATATGATTTCCCAGCTTTTTTGAATGCGATAGAAATAGCAACTAGACTATTTACGAAAGGCCTCAATAATGTAGGTGAAGCCAGTAACTAAAAATGAAAAGGCAATGACATAAACGACAAAGACACCTGTAGCCACTGGATTGAACAGAATCACTAGACCTAGTAAAAATACAAGCAAGGCTACCCACGTGATATTGCTACCAATAATAGGGAAAATCAATCCTAGACGATTGCCTTTAAAGAAAGCAATAATGGCTTCTACAATTAACCAAATTCCTACAATGGTCGGAATGACGACCGGCAGGGTCACAAAGCCATAAGCCACGAGGTAAAGAGCTAAGAGAAGACTAACAAACCCTTGGAAAAGATAAACAGGTGAGCGAAGCTCTTTTGGTGCAGAGAAATAGCCTAAAATAGCTGCTATAGAAGAAACCAGTAAACCAAATGAAATCCACCAGCTGTAAGCAACAAGATTAGCTACTGGGTTTGTAAATAGCAAAAGTCCTAAAAAGACAAAAACAACTCCTGCAAGGAATAGCAGTAAACGATTAGAAAATTTCATTTCAATACCCCCTATATAGTATAGTATATTTTGATAATAAAACTATTTTACCTATTTTTATAGAAAATATCAATAAAATAAATAGAGAATTTGGAACTTTCAGTCTGATTTGCAATAAATATCCACCGGCTTATGTAAGTTAGACAGAAAATCTAACTTTTAGGGTGCACTTCATGCCTGGCAGTTCGAAACTCTATTTAGTTAAATCCAAAGAATCGTTGTGTGACGGTGTAAATTCCGTTTGACAGAACTTGTCCCGGTTTATTTTTGGACATCGCAATTTTACTGACCACATTTTTGCTAATGAGTTGGAAAACTTCTGGATTCGCTTCTTTTAAATCAGCAAGTAAGGCTTTCTTCTTCTCTTGATGCTCTACTTGGCCACCCTTATTGAGTAACGCACAAGAAATCACCGTTGTAATCTCTAAGTGGTTTATTAAGTAGTTCTTCAAGACGGTTGGAAATTGCCAATCACTATGGTAATTCGCCATCAATAACTCATTCACTCGAATCTGTTGATCGATACGGCTAATCATCACTTTCTCGTTCACGGATTGATCTTCACGACCGATAAAGTAACGATAGAAGTCCACGTTCATATAGTATAAAGACTTGCTATATTGTAGCGGTACGAAGACAAACAAATTATCCACGTAGAACGTATGCTCTGGCAACTGAAGGCCTGATTTACGAAGTAAGTTCATATTGTAAATGAGTGAGTGCATCATCATGTATTTTCCACGACGAAGCGACTTGGCATCATCCCAAGTGAACACTTGATTTTCAGGAAATGCAGAACTGTAACGCATGATTTTTTTCGTTTTCGCGCCTTCTTTTTCATAGACGAAGTTCGTAATAAACACATCTACTTCTTCGCCTGTTTCTTCGAAGCGTTGTAATTGTTCTAAAATTTTTAAATACGCACGCACATCCACCCAGTCATCACTATCGACGACTTTGAAGTACTTCCCAGTTGCGTTCGCCATCCCCGTATTCACGGCTCCACCATGACCTTTGTTTTCTTGATGGATGGCACGGATAATCGTTGGATAAGCTGCTGCATATTGGTCAGCGATGCGAGCAGTATTGTCTTTCGAACCATCGTTAATGATTAAGATTTCGACCTCTTCACCACCAGCAAGGAGCGTTTGAAGACAATAATGCATATATTCTTGAGAGTTGTAGCATGGGACTGCAATGGTTAATAATTTCATGGGGGTTACCTCTCGTTTCTAGTAAACTTATCTTATTTACTATACCATTTTTCGGTCATTTTGTCAGTTTGACTCCCTTAATCCTCTTATGAAAAAAGCCCTCTTCGCATGGAAGAAGGCTTCGACAATACTGTTGCTTTTTTTATGCTTGTTGTTTTTGTTCTTTTCGTGCAATCCATGGAAGGACGAGTCCGAGTCCAAGAAGCGCAAATGGCATAATGATATTTGAAATTAAGACAAACCACCATTCAGATGGGTTTTGCGCATAATCTATTTGTGGCACCATTCCGAGAATACATGCAAATGCAGTGAAGGCAAATCCCCAAAGTCCCATTAAGAAACCAAGTGTCTTATTGCTAATGTATTTATATTCGGCTCCCTTAAATTTATCCCAATGGCGGTATAAGAACATAAAGGCGACAAATACCCACAAGAAGCACATTGGAGAAACGATGGCGTTCAAGTTTGTCATCCAAACCACAACTGTATCGATTTCCTTAAGTCCTAGAGCCGGCATGACAATTAGAGCCCCTGTTAAAATCCCTGTAAGCAAGTATCCATTTCTCAACGTACCGTTCTTTGTGCGTGCACGAAGCCAGCGAGGAACATATTCTTCATCGGCACTACCAAGGAAGATTTGAAGTGGCGCATCAATCGATAATGCCAACGTCGCGGTTTGCCCGATAAATTGCGTTAATGCGTAAATCGTAACTAGCACATTCCCAATATTCCAGTGTTTTCCAAGTACGGCAAATGCTTGGTAAGCTCCATTTCGCATTAAGTCTTGCGGGATATTGTTGCTATCAAAAATCATCCCCATCGCAAATGACCCAAAGACTGCACAAATTCCCACCATGACCGCCATCGCAATCATCCCTTTTGGAAATTCTTTAGCTGGATTCTTGAGTTTATGCACGTATGGAGACATACACTCTGCCCCTCCGACCGAGAAAACAAGAAGCGCAATCGTTGTGAAGTATGAAAAATCAAACTTTGGAATATACGTTTCAATCTTATCCATATTAGCGGTTGCTAGTTGTAAATCAGGTTTAATGAGTGGAACCCCGACTGCTAATAGGATGAACAGAATTGACATCACAAACATCGCGGTTCCCGCAATCGTTCCTAAGAATTTCAACGCGCGAATTCCCTTTGTTGAAATATAAAGGACGGCTAAGAAAAAGGCTAAACAGACTGTTACCAGTAGTGGAATTGGCAGTTCATCGATAATTCCTGAGTGTCCTTGGAATACCCATCCGAGTGCAATAAGAATCGTCTGCGGTTTTTGCGCTAAATAAGGAATCTGCACCACCCAAAATGTCCATGCGGCAAAATACGCTAGTTTCTTGGTAGACGTATGTTTAATCCAATCACTGACTCCCCCTTCACTATCTTCAAACGTCGAACCGAGTTGTCCAATCATTAATGAATATGGAATAAAGTAAATTACTAAAATAATGAGCCAAGATGTAATAACCACAATCCCTTGTTGGGCGAAGTTATTTACAACATTCCCCAAGCCCCACACAAAGTTAAATGCAATGAGGGATATCATCAGCCAACTCAGTTGCTTTTCATTTTTTTCTTCCATTTTTTTACCTCCTAAACCGAATCGCTGATTAATCACTCACTGAATAATGGTTGACCATCAAATTACTTGCACGAAGCAATACCTTATCGAGCAATGCAGCTGTCTTTTCTTCGACGAAATCACTCATTTGTTGATTTTCCACTTCGAAGTCGATTGCTTCTCCTTTTTCAAGTTTGGCATCGACTTGAGCAATCATGGCTTCTCCACGAGACAAAGTATTCTTTTGATAACTTTCAATATCCGCTTGATGTTCCAAATAGTGCGCATCTGCAAGCCCTGCAATTAAGCGACTTGACCAGTAGAAGGAATCCGTTGAAACCTTCGCTGTTGTATTGGCAAAATACGCAGGCGTTGTGTCCACTTGTGTAAAGAATGGTACAGCCGTTGTAAATGGCATTGACCCATACGATACCCATTGAATTCCTGTTGTATCATGAGGACGATTTGGACGAATTTGTAGGATAGCCGTTTGACTCGTACGATTAATCCCTACTGTACGGAAACGACGATTGCTCTTACCATCACCTAAGTTTCCATAAGGATCATATGGTGTAAATTGATAATGCGTACTCATCGATTCTTTCACATCTTCGACTGTAATCTTGCGATACGGAACGCGTGCCCATGGAATTTCAAAGCTCGTTGGAGATTGTTCCACTTCCGGATTAAACATGCGTTGAATATCCCAAGCACGAGGCGTGTTATACAAGCGGTCTTTGTCGCGTTGGGAACCGAATGCATACCGTGGATTGAACGATTCGCCGTCAAAGTTTAAGTTCAAGTGATGACGAATCATAAAGTCTTTCAAATCAGGGTCGCACATAAAGTTTTCTTTGTCTTCAAAATCAAAGAAGTCGCTTCCGAGTTGATTTGGATTTACGACATATGCATCATCTGGCACACGGCGAGCCATCCAGTGATGTCCACCAATTGATTCTAACCACCAGATTTCATTCACATCGGAAATTGCAATCCCGTTTGATTCATACGTTCCAGCCGTTTCAAGGAGATGTCCAAGACGCTCCACCCCTTCGCGCGCTGTTTTAATATAAGGCAACACCAATGTGAAGATGTCTTCTTCCCCAATCCCTGTTTCCACGAGTGGGTCGGCCCCTAATACACGCGGATTTGTCGAAATCGTTTCTGTCGCACTCACCGCAACATTATAAGCATTAATCCCTGCAGCTCCCCAGATGCCTTCGTTATTGATAGCATTTGGCATGGCCGTATAGCGAACAGGATTGTCTGGTAAATCTGTTTCAAATCCTGAAATCACTGCTTTATAGTGACGTGGTTGGTCTTCTGGACGTACCACAATGAATTTCTTTGGAGTGAACTCTCCATTACATGAGTCCTCTGTACGCGCTACTAGCGTTGAACCATCGTAGCTGGCCTTCTTTCCGACAAGAATCGTTGTACATGAATCATGTTCTTGGTCAAATCTCATAAAAATTACCTCCATTAACTTTATTTCTACACTTAAATTATAGTCCTATTCGCACTATTTCTCAAAGGTCTCGGCGCTATTTTTTTCTGAAATTTCTTCCTAAGGATAGGTAAAAAAAAGAACCTAGAATAAACTAGATTCTTTTGCTACTCCTATTATTGTTTTCGTTTTCGATACACTATTTCAGCGATGGTAATCATAACGGCAATGAGCCATAAAATGAGCACTGTTGTGAGCGCGTATTGAATATTATAGTAGAGTGCAGCAATACAAAGAATCATCCCTACGGCCACTACATAACGAAAATTAAAGGGCGCTACACGGTGAATATACCAAAAAACGAAATCTTCACCAGGATTCTTTGTCACTTTATAATCTTCTATTAACTCTCTAAACTTCTCAACCATCTGAAACACTCCTTATTTTTTATCCGGAATTACACAAAATAGATAGTAAGTAATAAAAACTGTCAGCGCGCCAAGTCCAATTTTCACCGCTAAAATCGGAGCTAAGTAAATGGAAATGGCCATTAAAATATAGATATAAACAATAATTTTCTTTTTACGACTGCGCGCAATTGACTTCGTTTCACGGTAATCTGCGACATATAGTTGATACAGTTTTGTCTGTTGAAACCACTCTTCAAAACGAGTAGAACTCTTTGAAAAACATACCACTGTCAGCAGTAGAAACGGTGTCGTCGGAAGTACTGGGAGCACAATTCCAATTAACCCCAGCGCTAGCGAAATCCACGCGATAATAAAATACACCACTCTCATTCTTTTTCCTATTCCTCCTCGGCTAATTGCGCCACTCTTCGATCAATAAAATACTCTAATATTTTTGTAAGAATAAAGAGTATACTCACAAAATAGAAGAAATAGACAAAATAACTGATGGAGACATTAATGGCTAGAAGGAAGGTCGCCACAAGCACAATCACCCAAAACAGCTTCAAGGCGAAGAGCCATCTTTGCTTCTTCATCCATTGCTTATCGGTTAATGTATGGTCACCCTTATCAAGCGCGATAATCGTATCAATAAACTTGGTAAAACGTTCTTTCAAGCACAGTCTCCTCTCTTTTAGTAAGCATAGTGTAGCACAACCCTATAAACTAGTAAATTTATTTTAATCGATTTTTAATCAATAAAAAACGCCTCTTTTGAAATCTTTCAATTCCAAAAGAAGCGTCGTTATTTTATTGTTATTTTTCATTTCTTAACTTCGTAATGAAGTGCTCGATACGATCTAAGGCTGTTTTTAAGTCCTCGATTGAGTAAGCGTAAGAGATACGTAGGAAGCCTTCCCCAGAGTCCCCAAAGGCTGTTCCTGGAACAACGGCTAAGCGTTCTTCCTCTACTAAGCGCATTGCAAATTCTTCAGAACTCAAACCGAATTGCGAGATGTTTGGGAAGATGTAGAAAGCTCCAAATGGTTCAAAGCAAGGAATGCCTAAGTCTTTGAAACGTTTTACCAAGTAACGGCGACGTTGGTTGTAGCTATCGCGCATTTCTACAATATCTTCTTCCGAATTACGTAGCGCATCCACACCCGCATATTGGCTAAGTGTTGGAGCTGACATAATCGCGAATTGGTGAATTTTATACATTTGTTCCATGATTACTGCTGGAGCTAAGGCATACCCAAGTCTCCATCCCGTCATCGCGAATGCTTTTGAGAAACCTCCGATTAAAATTGTACGGTCACGCATGCCATCGATTTCGATAACTGATACGTGAGGTTTTCCTGTGTATGTTAATTCTCCATATAATTCGTCAGAAACAACGATAATATCGTGGCGTTTTAACACGTCACAAACCGCTTCTAAGTCTTCACGTCCCATAACCGCACCAGTTGGGTTATTCGGGAAGTTCATTAGAATCGCTTTTGTCTTCGGTGTAATCACCGCTTCAAGGTCTTCTGGTGTGATACGGAATTGATTTTCTTCTTTTAACGGAAGAATCACAGGAGTTCCATCGGCCATTGTTACGGCTGGAACGTATGATACGTAACCTGGGTCACAAATAATCACTTCATCACCTGGGTTCAAGAGAACACGCATTGAAATATCTACGGCTTCACTTCCCCCAACGGTAATCACACACTCGTGCATTGGGTCATATTTGACCCCGTGACGGCCTTCAGTAAAGATACATACTTCTTCACGAAGCTCTTTTAACCCTGCATTAGCTGTATAGAATGTACGGCCTTCTTGCAACGCTTTAATTGCTTCTTGACGAATATGCCAAGGCGTATCAAAATCAGGCTCTCCAACCCCTAGGGAAACAATATCCTTGTATTCACTCGCCATATCAAAGAAACGACGAATTCCTGAAGGTTTCAAGTCCTTAATTTTATTATTTAACATATTTTCTAAATTCATGGAGTAACCACCTGACGTTTATCATCTGCTT
The DNA here is from genome assembly GCA_916438765.1 of uncultured Granulicatella sp. Classification (GTDB taxonomy): domain Bacteria; phylum Bacillota; class Bacilli; order Lactobacillales; family Aerococcaceae; genus Granulicatella. The sequence continues at coordinate 320,601 of CAKAHB010000005.1, forward strand.
TACCGACAAACATTGTGCCGTGATCTTTGTATTGTTTTAGTACAACATGTGTTTTAGTAGATTGTACTTCTTCAATCACTGAAAGACGTGAAGATACGAAGTTCGCGATTTCACGCATTGGCGCTTTCTTCAATTGCACCATGAAATCATATCCACCTGACATTAAGTAGACAGCTTCCACTTCTGGGAAATGATAGATTTTTTCCGCAATACGGTCGAATCCTTTTCCTTTTTGAGGATTTACTTTTAATTCGATAATCGCTGAAACATTCACGTTATCTGTTTTTTCCCAGTTGATTAATGTATGGTAGCCACAAATAATTTTGGCTTCTTCCATCTCTTTAATACGACGTTTCACTTCATCCACGTCAATTTCTAATAAAGAGGCAATTTCTTCTGGTGTTAAACGACTATTCTTCTCGATTAATTTTAAGATTTGCTCGTTCACTTCTTTGAACATAGGCTTTCCTCCTTTAGTCGCGTCCGCAACTTTATGTACTTATCTATTGTACCCTTTTTTCGCTAGAATTCCTAAGAATTTATTGCGACTTTATGAAATTTATAAACATTATCAAAAAAACTCTCTTCCATAATAGAAGAGAGCTTTATATCTTTACTGTGCTACTTGTTCAAAGTGAGCGACTAAGTCGTTGATAACTCCACTTGATACGATTGTGTCGATTTGTTTCATCGCATGGTACACGCTATCTGATTTTGAAGAACCGTGTGATTTCACAACTGCTCCTTTAAGACCAAAGAGTACCGCACCCCCGAATTGTGAGTAGTCCAATGTATTCTTTAATCCGTAGAACGTATTCTTCAATAAGAGCGCTCCAAGTTTTCCTTGGATTCCTTGCCCTTTGATTCCTTCTTTTAGAAGACCCATCATCGCAAGCGCTGTTCCTTCGATTGTTTTCAATACGGCGTTTCCTGTGAATCCGTCTGTTACAACGACATCCGCAGCACCTGTTAAGATGTCACGAGCTTCCACGTTCCCAACGAAGTTTAAGCTGTCATCTTCTTTCAAGAGTCCGTAAACTTCTTTTGCAAGTTCGTTCCCTTTTCCTTCTTCAGCTCCATTATTTAATAAGCCGATTGTTGGGTTCTCGTAACCAAGAACGTATTTTGAATAATAACTTCCAAGAATCCCGAATTGGTGAACATTCTTTGGTTTACATTCCGCGTTCGCACCTACGTCCATCATGATAAATTGACGGTTTTCTTTTCCAAGAACAGGCAACACTGGCATTAATCCTGGACGGTCGATTCCTTTAATACGGCCAACCACTAGTAATCCAGCCGTTAGAAGAGCCCCTGTGTTTCCGCAAGAGAAGAGCGCGTCGGCTTCCCCTTCTTTAACAGCCTTAGCGGCAACGACCATTGAAGCATCTTTCTTCGAACGAATCGCTTTAACCGGTTCGTCATCAGAGTTGATTTTTTCTGAACAGTGAATCACGCGAATATTTGGAAGTGATTCCTCCAAGCATGCATTCACTTTTGCTTCGTCTCCGTATAATTGAAACTCGACAGTTGGCATTTCCTTTGCTGCAAGGACGACCCCTTGGACGATTTCTTTAGGAGCATTATCTCCACCCATCGCGTCAATTGCAATTCTTACCATTGTTGTTCCTCCTCTTCTAGCCACGTGGCCGTGAAGTTATCCATTGATTTCTTTCGTTGTTTGTTCGATAAATGCCTTCATGCGTTTTGTCTCGGCTTTCTCCTGCTGGATCTTCCGAGGCATAAAGGATTGCATCTTTACGTGCTTGTTCTAGTATATCATAATCTCGTATTAAATCGGCAATTTTAAATTCTGGAATACCGGACTGTTTGATTCCAAATACATCCCCAGAACCACGGAGCTCCAAGTCTTTTTGACTAAGATAAAATCCATCCGTCGACTCGCACATAATTCGCATGCGCTCTTTCCCGTTTTCGGTCTTTGGACTCGCCACTAAAATACAGCTTGAGGCATGTTGTCCACGTCCGACACGTCCACGCAATTGGTGGAGTTGGGCTAACCCGAATCGATCCGCATCCAAGATGACCATCACTGTGGCATTCGGCACGTCCACCCCAACTTCGATGACCGTTGTGGAGACTAGCACTTGTAGTTTATTGGCTTTAAAGTCCGCCATCACCGCTTCTTTTTCTTCCGCTGGCATTTTCCCATGTAAGAGTCCAACTTTCACGCGGTCTGAGAAATGCGCTGAAATCATACGGTAAATCTCTTCGGCATTTTGCACATCGAGATGTTCCGACTCTTCAATCAGTGGCGAAATCATATACGCTTGTCGCCCTTCTTGAATTTGACGTTCTACGAAATTGAAAATCTGTTCCATTTCCTGCTCGCGAACCCAAGACGTCTTGATTGGCTGACGACCACGAGGAATCTCACTCAAGATAGACGTATCCATTTCCCCAAAAGCCGTAATCGCAAGCGTACGAGGAATTGGCGTTGCCGTCATTTGAAGCACGTTCACGCCTGCCCCTTTTCCAGCGAGTGCCTGACGTTGTTGCACCCCGAAGCGATGTTGCTCGTCGATGACGACAAAGGCCAAGTCTTTAAAGGTCACGTCTTGTTGGAACAAGGCATGCGTCCCGATTATGAGGTTCGCCTCACCGCTTTCAATTTGTGCGAGCAACTCTTTTCGCTTCTTCTGCGAACGATTCATACTTCCGGTTAACAACACGGCCTTCACCGGTGTCCCTTGAATCAATCTTTCAATCGTCAGCATATGTTGCTCCGCCAAGATTTCGGTTGGAACCATGAGCGCTGCTTGCTTGCCTGTCAGAGCCGTTGCGACCATGGCAATCGTCGCCACAATCGTCTTCCCGCTCCCTACGTCCCCTTGCAAAGAGACGATTCATCTCATAAGGCGCACGCAGGTCAAAGCAAATCTCATTCACGACTTTCTTTTGCCCATCTGTCAGTTCGAACGGCAACGTCTGAATAAAGGCCTTCAACGCGGCATTATCATACAACACCGCTTGCCCCTTTGTTTGCTGGTGGCGCTTCTGACGCATCCATTGCAAGCGCAGTTGATATAAGAAGAGCTCCTGGTACACGAGCTGATATTGCGCACTCTGTCTTTCCAGTTCATCTTTTGGAAAATGCATTGCCCGTACAGCGTCTCTATGCCCCATCAAGTGGTGCGACACCGTCAACTCTTCTGGCAATACTTCTGGAATCTTATCTTCAAAACGATCCATCGCCGTATGAACGAGTTTGAGAATCGTCGCCTGCTTCAGCGATTTATTCGTGCGATAAACCGCCTCAACTTGGTCGCCTTCTTCGTCCTCCACGTTTCGGTTCGATAAGATTTCATGCCCATCAAGGTAGAACGCTTCGCATCCCATTTCCCGTAGATGGCAATCTCTTCGCCCTGAACGACTTTCTCTTTTAAATACGGCTGATTAAAGAACGCAACTTGGATGACTTGAGTATCAATCGCCATGCGAAACGCTAAACGGTTCTTCTTGAAGCCGTAATAGCTCACAACCGGTTGCGTCGCCACAAGCCCTTTTAGCGTGACTTTCTCTTGGTCCATGATGGTATTCACATCACGAATCTGAATATCTTCATAACGAAACGGAAAATGCGTTAACAAGTCATAGACTGTCTCGATGCCAAGCTCAGCTAATGGTTCTAATCGTTTTGGTCCAACGCCTGGCAAGACTTGCACACTTTGAAAGACTTCATTCATCCAATCACATCCTTTCTACTTTAATAAGTGTAATTCAATTTCTCGTAAATCGTCAAGAGGAAGGAAAATGAGGGATAAGCGTATTTATCTGCTAAATATTCCTTTCATCCTTTCGGATATCTTCATATTCGCGTGAATAGCTGTACCGGAAGGAGCCTACTGTCTCCTTTCCTCTCGAGCCTCAAACTGATACTAGGAAATTCTTTCCAAAAGTATCAGTAATTCGCATCGAGTACGCTCGCTATTCATGCGAATATAGAATCCGAAAGGCTTCCCAGGAATATTTCAAGGCACTTCCCTCCCTCATTTTCCTTCCTCTCTCCTTGAACCTTACAGTGCAGGGAGTTTTGATGTGCATTCCACAAAGTGCAGGTTTTTCCCTTCTCAATCCAGTGAAATCCTAAAGAATCTTCACTCCTTCAACTTTCCTTCCTCCCTCCTTGAACTCTACAGTGCAGAGAGTTTTGATGTGCATTCCACAAAGTGTAGCGTTTCTCTTCCCCTCATTGAACCTTATAGCACTAGAAATACTGAGGAGCACCCACTCCGTTCCTTTTTTCCCATTTGGAGGCGAGTGAAGACTCAGAAGCAAGCAAAACTTAGAAAGCACTAGTTGCTCAGCGAAATACCCTGATGTGAGCACGAAAACCAACCAGCACACTTACTTATTATAAGAATAGAGATTCTTGAGGATTACGGAGAATACTGCGGATTCGAGTTCACACTAAGCGCAATTCTCCTGGTGTAGTGTCCCGGCCACCATATACATTTACTTATGTAAAAAAAGAGTACAAAAATATCCTTACCGGATTCTATAGTCATCATCATAGCGACTAGTATTCGATGCGAATTACAGATGCTTAGAAATTTATTTCTTAGCATCTGTTTGAGGCTCGAAAGGGACAAGACCAAGGCTTGTCCCGTTACAGCTTTAATGATGACTATAGAGAATATCCGGAAGGATATTAGTACTCTTTTTTATTGTCTTTTATTCTACAGATAATAAGTAAGTGTATACTGGTTGGTTTCCTTCATGGACTTCAACCTCTACATCAGGGTATTTCGCTTCTACAGCTTCAGTGATTTCTTCCACTTCGCTTGCGTCTGCGTCTTCACCATAGATGATTGTTAGGATCTCCGAATCGTCGTTGATCATTTTATCAATCGTTGCAAGAGTTGCTTCCTTACGGTCCGCAATACTTACTAAAATCTTGCCGTCAACAATACCCATGAAGTCGTCTTTCTTAATTTCAACACCATCAATGTTTGTATCGCGAACAGCGTTAGTGATTTGACCACTTGATACAAGCGCCATTTGTTCGCTCATTGCAGCTTTGTTATCTTCTAAGCTTGCTTCTGGGTTGAAGGCTAATAATGAAGCTAACCCTTCTGAGATTGTACGAGTTGCAACTACGGCAACTGCAGCATCTTCTGACACTTCAGCCGCTTGGTTTGCAGCCATTTGAATGTTTGTTGTTTGGTAACACGATAACTTTTTCAGCATGTGCTTCTTTTACCGCTTGAAGAATATCTTCTGTACTTGGGTTCATTGTTTGACCACCGTTGATGATTGTCGTTACACCCATGCTCTTGAATAATTCTTGAATCCCTTCACCTGCAGCAACTGCCACGATTCCGTATTCCGCTTTTTGTTTTTGCGCTGCTTCTTTAACTTTTGCAGTGTAGTCTGTTTTTAACACTTCTTCGTGTTGCAAGCGCATGTTGTCCACTTTCACTTTCATTAATGAACCGAAGCGTTGTCCGTAGTTCATGACTTCCCCTGGACGTTCTGTATGCACGTGTACTTTGATGATTTCATCGTCAGCTACTACTAATAAAGAATCTCCAAGTTCGTTTAAATAGTTACGGAAAGTATCGTAGTCGAAAGTATCTACGACTGTTTCGCCTTCACCGATTTCACCATGATTTCAGTACAGTAACCGAATTTGATGTCGCCTGTTGATACGTGTTCGTAGTCAACGCCTGCTTCGTGGTGAGCCACTGAAGTTAAATCGATTTTATTGCTTTGTAATGATTGAACAGGAACTGCTTCCCCTGTTAATGCTTCGAAGAATCCGTTGTAAATGAATACAAGACCTTGACCACCTGAGTCCACTACGCCAACTTCTTTTAATACTGGTAATAAATCTGGAGTTTTCGCTAATGCTTTTTCAGCACCACGTAAAACAGATCCCATTACTTCGATGATGTCGTTTGAAGTTTCTAACTTACGTACACCACGTTTAGCTGATTCACGAGCAACAGTAAGGATTGTACCTTCTACAGGTTTCATAACCGCTTTATAAGCAGTTTCCACACCGTTCGTAAATGCTTGCGCTAATTCTTCACCAGTGATTTCATCTTTACCGACAACGGCTTTAGAGAAACCACGGAATAATTGAGATAAGATAACCCCTGAGTTCCCACGAGCACCCATTAATAATCCTTTTGCTAAATCTTGTGCTAAATCACCTACAGTTGTTGCTGTAGAGTTTGCAACACGTTCCGCACCAGATTTGAATGAGAGCATCATGTTTGTCCCTGTGTCTCCGTCTGGTACTGGGAATACGTTTAATGAGTTTACGAATTCTGCGTTTTCAGATAAACGCATTTCACCGATTTCCACCATTGCGCGGAAATCTTGAGCCGTAATTGTTTTCATAGTTGCCATATTATTCTTACTTCCTCCTGACTAGAATCAACAAGCATTACGCTTCGATGATTTTAACTCCTTGAACATAGACATTCACTGTTTTTGCAGCAAATCCTAACATTGTTTCTAAGTTATATTTCACTTGTTCTTGTACGTTTCTACAAATCGCAGAAATTTTTGTACCATAACCTACAATAATGTAGACATCCACTGCAACACCATCGTCTTCTTGACGAATCACAACACCACGAGTGAAGTTTTCTTTCTTCAAGATTTCATTAAAGTTGTCGCGAATTTGATTGCGGCTTGCCATACCAACAACACCATAGTTATCTGTAGCGGCACCACCAACAACCGTTGCAATCACTTCATTGCTAAGTTCAATTTGTCCATTTTCTGTTTGAATTTTTACTGTCATACAAATACCTCCCTTAAATGTATAAAGGTGTCTGCCTATTTTTTAGACAGATTGACACATTATTTCTATACTATAATATCATATTCCCAGCGGTTTACCTAGCCTTTTTACCAATTTTTTTAACCCTCTGGAAAACTCATTGACCAGCTCGCTTGCAATCTATGGTCAACTATGCTAAATTATTTAGGTATATGATTTAGTTCAAAATTATATCAGCTGATAATGAATTAAATAAAGGAGGAGAATAACAATGGCTAAAGTATGTTATTTCACTGGACGTCGTGCTGAAACAGGTAACACTCGTTCTCACGCTATGAACGCTAACCGTCGTACTTGGAAACCAAACTTACAAAAAGTTCGCGTTTTAATCGATGGCAAGCCTAAAAAAGTATGGGTTTCAACTCGTGCATTAAAATCAGGTAAAGTAGAACGTGTTTAATACAGAGCACTATTAAAAAGAGCTTAGGCGATATCCCTAAGCTCTTTTTGTTTTTCTAAAAATAAATAAGCCGAAGGCTTAAAACAATAGCTAATGAATACTACTCGCATTCCAAGCTGCTTGACGTCTTGGATAGCGGACATCATTGTAATGGTACCGGCAGGAATCTAGGGTCTCCTTGCCTAGCAAGCTTCAAACCAAGGATAAGCGACCAGTCGCTAACCCTTGGTAATTCACATTGGTTACTTCTCCATTACAATGACCGCTATCCTCCTCAAGCAGCTTTTCACGCTTTATGATTGAACCGCAATTGTTTTAAGCCTTACTTTATAAAAAGAGCTTGGGAATCGCCTAAGTTTTTATCTGCTTTAAACAGGTGCTACTTTACCTGAGATTAATGCCAGGAAACCAAGGGACCATGGGTGTGTGGTGATATTTTTCTTTATACTAATAGACGAAAGGCAATGAAAATCATTTTGAAATGATATTGTGGAACAGAAAGATTATCACCACTTCCAAAAGAAACAACATCCATATTTCCACTTAAAATTACTGTTCCTTACTAATTCTATTACTAGCCAATATAGTATAAATTAAATAACCAATAAAAATGATAATAAAAAAATAATATTAATTTTTTAAAACAAAATAGAGATTTAACAAGTTTGCGAACGCATGAAATAATAAACAGTACCCCACAGATTTCGTTTGACGGTAAAGAAGCCCTAAAAACAAAACTTAAAAAAATAATGTATATATAAAGAATAAAATAAAGGGAAATCCTTGATGACTTTCTCCAACTATAAACCATAAAGGCAGATGCCAAATCCCCCAAATTGATCCCTACAATCAAATTAGATTGCCAATAAGTATATTTTTTTATCAAGTAACGGTTGTAATATTCTCTCCATCCTAATTCTTCATGACCACCACCAAAAAAATCATTTGTACTAAAAGAATAGCGGCATCAAATAAATTGATACTTCATTTAATTCTAAGGAAGATACAGAAAATAGTATCAAAATTGCTAACATATGAATAATGAAATAAATACTACTATTATCTCTCTTGTTAAATAAAAAAATGTTTAAATTTTTACATTTTCACTTTTCAAATATAATCCACTTGCAATAGCTGGTCCAAGTGCACCCACTATGTGTAATATTCTCCCTAAAAACGTTTCTAATCCCAAAATATGAGATTGCGTAAATATGGCAAGAAGCCCCCAAGCTATATAAGTAATTCCAAATGTAAAACAAAGATAATTTTTTTAAATTCTTTTTGTCAGTTTCAGTCATTTTATCTTCCTCATCTTGATTAATTTATATCTAATATTTTTTTCTGCTTCTTAGTTTTCCTCGCTTTATAACTAACTATATTCTATCACAAAAAAATGCAAAAAAAACTTACAATCAAGGATTTTCATAATCCATTTTGTTACAAGATTTTTATATTTTTATCAGCAAACCTACACATGCAGCGTGGTAAGTCTCAGAAGTTAGATATAAGTGCCTTTTTTGAGTTAACTTTCAAAAAAAATGGAGTTTGTGAAAAGGCTATAAGATAGAGGTTTGAAGCAATCTCAAGGAAATGAAATCTATTTACATCGTTTGTAAATTCAGAAGTCTGTTGAAGTTTCATCCGCTAATAAAGGCTTGAAGTTAAGAAATATAGAGCTCCTCTTTTTGAAACAACTGCGCACGTAAAAATTCCAAAATTCACTTATAAGTGAATTTCGGGATTTCAACTAACATTGTGAAAAAGAAAAAACATCGCACAAAAATTGTGCGATGTTTTGTTTTATCTCCAATGATCTCGGGTTTGGGCGACTAGGATAAGTCCTTTTGCAAAGGAGATGGTCATCTTGTCACTTGTAAATTCATTGCTGACGAGGGCCACTGGGTACGCGTAGCTTTTTGAATCGAGGGTGTATTTCACATCAACGAGGGTTACATTTTCCACAGGGGTCATACTAATAAAAGATAGGTACTTCGTAAAGTCCAGTTTTTCAATCGTGTATGTGCCTGGCTGGATGAAATTCACGACATTCGTTGCATCCTCGAACACCACATACGGAATAAGCGGTGCTAAGTCTGGTCGCATCATCGTCCATAAGGTGCTAATCGCGTGGTCCACTCGGCCACCAAAGGAACCGAGTACATGAATTGGTGTTCCTTCGTAATGCTCCTTCGCCCATAATAAAGCTGCCTCAAAATCAGTATCGTCTTTTTCAGAAGGGAGCTGGACAACCGTTCCCGCTGCTTCATGAATCAAGTCTCGCTGTTCTTTTGTGACAGAATCAAAGTCCCCAATGGCTACTTCCATGGGAAGGTGTTGATCTAATAACCGAAGAGCGCCACCGTCGACACCGACAAAACGGAAGTCTTCATAAGCTTTACCGTATCTGTTTTCTAAGAGCGCCTTGATGTCCTCTTTAGTGTTTGGTCCTCCCAAGACAATCACAACTTCCATCTTCGTCCCTCTTATGCTTCTTTGATTGAATCAATCGCAGCTTTGATATCTTCTGCGTAGTATACATATGAACCGGCAACGGCAACGTCTACCCCTGCTGCAGAGCAAAGTTTCGCTGTTTCGCCGTTCACTCCGCCGTCCACTTCGATTAAGTAGTGGTATCCTTTTTCTTCGCGTAACGCTACTAATTCACGCACTTTATCTAATGTTTCTGGAATGAATGATTGACCGCCGAATCCTGGGTTTACTGTCATTACTAGCACTAAGTCCACTTCGCTTAAAACTGCTGAGATGGCACTCACTGGTGTTCCTGGGTTGATGACGACACCGGCTTTACGCCTTCTGCTTTAATCGCTTGAAGCGCACGGTGGATATGTGGCGTTGCTTCCACGTGAACAGAGATGTAGTCTGCTCCTGCTTTTGCGAATTGTGGAATGAAACGTTCTGGGTTTTGTACCATTAAATGGCAATCTAATACTAAATCCGTCACAGGACGTAATCCTTCAACGATGTTTGGCCCTAATGTTAGGTTTGGAACGAATTGTCCGTCCATCGCATCGATATGAATCCAGTCTGCTCCTAATTTTTCGACTTTCTTAACGTCTTCTCCTAATGTTGCAAAATTTGCGCTTAAAATTGATGGTGCTACTTTCATGTTCTGTCTCCTCTATCTACTTTTTTCGTTTATAGACTGGTTTTCTTTGGTCCAGTTCTTCATAGAAATTCAAATAATGGTCGTATCGCTCTTGCCAAATGTCTCCTGACTCCACTCCGGCAATCACAGCGCAGTTTGGCTCATGTTGGTGCGAACACTCTCTGAACTTACATTCATGCTCTACTTCGACAAACTCAGGGAATAAATGCGGTAAGTCTTCTTTTTCAATCTCCATAAAATCAACCGTACTGAATCCCGGAGTATCCGCAATCCACACACCTTCGATTTCATGAAGTGATACGTGACGAGTCGTATGACGTCCACGTCCTAACGCATTCGAAATCTCTCCCGTTTCTTGGTTTAAATCTGGAATCATCTCGTTCAGCAAGGTCGATTTCCCAACCCCGGACTGCCCTAAGAAGATGACCTTCTCACCACGCAAGCTCTCTAATAGCGGCGCCTTGTCCTTCATGACTTCCTGACCGAAATAAACCGGATAACCGATTTTTTCATAACGTGCCTTAATGTCCACAAGACGTGCCATGCCTGCTTCATCTAGCAAATCGGTCTTCGTAATCATGATGACTGGTTTCACATCCAAGCCTTCCAAATATACGAGGAAGCGGTCGACAAGATGCGTCGAAAATTCTGGCTCGACAGCCGACATCACGATAATCCCGACATCCACATTGGCAACAGGCGGACGAACGATGGCATTCTTTCGCGGCAAGATTTGTTAGCGTTCCTTCTTGCAAGTTACTACTCTCGAACTCCACCACATCCCCAACAAGTGGCGATTGGCCTCGTTTGCGGAAAACTCCGCGCGCACGAGTTTGATAGATCACTCCATCCGATTCGATATAGTAGAACCCGCTCAACGCTTTAATAATAATTCCTTGAGTCATAAGTACTCCTTCAAAGTAAAGATATACTTATTATATAGCGAACGAGAACGCATGACAAATGACTTGAAGAAAAAAGCATTACTGAAAGGCACTGACCCCCGTAAATGAGAATTAAATAAAAACACCCCAAAAGTTAGATTTTCTGTCTAACTTTTTGGGGTCAGTATACCCATTTTAGAACCTATTCTTTGATTTTCAATAAGCGTAAACTGTTTAATGTTACAAGTAAAGTTGCTCCCATATCAGCAAATATCGCTATCCAAAGTGTTAACCAACCGGGCATGACCAAAAGTAATGCCACTAATTTAATCGCCAAAGAGAAGGTAATGTTTTGCTTGATGATTGCTAAAGCCTTACGACTTAATTTTATTGTATATGGCAATTTACTCAAATCATCAGACATTAAGGCGATGTCAGCCGTTTCTAAAGCTGTATCAGTTCCAGCACCACCCATTGCTACACCAACGGTAGATGCCGCAAGGGCTGGAGCATCATTCACGCCATCTCCGACCATCCCCACACTTTGATGTTTTTTTCTCGAAGTTCTTTAATAAAATTAAGCTTATCTTCTGGAAGTAAGTCAGCTTTAATATCCGAAACACCAACTTGTTTTTCCGATGGCTGTTGCCGTTCTTTGGTTATCGCCTGTTAGCATCACTGTTTCGATTCCCATATTGTTCAACTTGCCGATAACTTCTTTAGACGATTCCCTCATTTCATCGGCTACGGCAATAAACGAAAAGAATTTCTTTTTCTGTTCCTAACACCATCACCGTTTTACCTTGAGTTTGCATATCGGCAATTTTTTTCTTTTTTTATCGCTTGAAATGCTTCCGTGTAATTCCTCAAAAAGATTTTTGACTTCCCACATAATACATTTCATTATTTATTTTTGGCTTTAACGCCTTTACCTGTAATAGATTGAAAAATCCTCTACTGTTACTTCATTGAATTTTAATCCATTTTCTTCTGCTTTTTCGCATAATCGCTGAAGCAAGAGGGTGCTGCGATCCTTTTTCAATGGCTGATGTTATGGTTATTAATTCATTTTCATTTCTACCATATGTCACAATGTCTGTTACAGCTGGAATTCCTTTGGTTAATGTTCCTGTTTTTATCAAAGGCTATCGCTTTTTAAGTGTCCTGCTGCTTCTAAATGGATACCACCTTTAATTAATACACCATTTTTTTCGCTGCATTTCCTATTGCTGTAACCACAGCAACTGGAGTTGAGACTACTAAGGCACAAGGACAACCAACCACTAATACAGCTAATCCTTGATAAATCCATTGGCTCCAGTCTCCGCCAAATAATGGTGGAACTACTGCAATTAAAAAGAGCTAGTATGACAATAGCTGGTGTATAGTATTTTTGCAAATTTCTCGACAAACGCTTGAGAGGGGCCCGTTCTGCTTGGGCTTCTTCTACCAAGTGAATGATTTTTTTGAAAGAGTGGTATCTTCAACTCGTTTTGTTACTTTAACCTCAAGTAACCCTTCTTCATTCAAGGTTCCTGCAAATACTTCATCATTTGTGATTTTCGTTACTGGAACGCTTTCACCTGTAATCGCAGCCTGATTTAATGTCGATGTACCTTTAACCACTATTCCATCCATTGCTAACTTTTGCCCGGGCTTAACTATCATGATGTCTCCAACTTGAATCTCATCAACATGAATCATCATTTCTTCATTGCCTCGTCGAATTAACGCTTCTTTTGGGGCAATATCCATTAAAGATTCAATAGATTGACGTGCTTTTATCCATTGAATAACGCTCTAATGCTTCACTAATCGCAAATAGGATAACAACGGTTGCCCCTTCACCCCATTCACCAATAATTGCAGCTCCTATAATGGCAATAGTCATAAGCGTATTCATATCGAAATTTAATCTGCTTAAATTTTTGAGACCTTTAATAAATAACGAATATCCACCGATTAAAATGGACGCTGCATAACCAATTGTCGGTAGAACATGCTCTTCACCATACTGCTCTCCTAAGAACCAGCTAACTACAAGTACAAGAGCTGATATATATACCTTAATGTTTTCTTTCTGCTTCCAAAAAGGTTCTCCTTCTACCCTTTGTTCTTTTTCATCTCGAATTTTTAAATTTTCAAATGCTCCTGCTTTTTCTAATTCTTCAATGGTTGTCGTCCCTTTAACATAAACTTTAGATGCTCCGAAATTTACTTTCGCATCCTGAACACCGGGAAGTTCTTTAACATTATTTTCAAAAATGGCTGCACAGTTAGTACAAGTGAATCCTTGAACACGATAGGCTTTCATTTCTTCTTCGAACTGTTTTTGCTTTTCCCACTAGACATTGATTTTTCACCTCTTTCTTAAGTGCCAATGCAATCATCATAATTTGTCTGATATGCTCATCATCTAATGAATAAAATGCAAGTTTTCCCTCTTTTCGAAACTTCACAATCCCTTGCTTATGGAGCGTTCGCAGGTGATGAGAGGCATTTGCAACCGTAACACCTATAATATTTGCAATATCACACACACACAGTTCGTCATCTTGACACAATGCATAGGTAATTTTTACTCTATTTTTATCTGCAATAGCTTTTAATATTTGGGCAACACTAGAAATATCTACTGTCTGTAAATTATCTTGTATTCGATTGACCTTTTCTTCGTCATAACAATAAATTTCACAAGTATCTTTTTTAATCATATTCTTACCTCAATATCATTCAAGTATTCGTTTGAACATAGTATGACCCTTTTCATTAATTAAGTCAAGTGTTTTTTGGCACTGACCCCCGTAAATGAGAACTAAATAAAAACACCTCCAAGTTGGATTTGACACAATATAATCAAATGCACATGGAGGTGTCTTTTTATTAAATTCTCACTTTTTGGGGTCAGTCCCGGAAAGCCAGCAATGCTTTTTTCTTCAATATTTATTTGTGCTCCCACAGACGGATGATGTGGCCGTCCACTTCGCGTTCGCCACGATAGTTGTAGTCACGCTCAAACGCCGTGCTGTTTTCTGGAAGGAAAGTTGGTTGATCACCGTACGTAAAGTTATACACTTCTTTCCGTTTTCAACAGAATGGCTCATACTTGCATCTACCTTATAAGGATCCGAAGAGGTATTGCCTTGAACGTTCGAATCAATGATTTTTACTTTTCCATCTAATTCCACACCGGCATGCGTAATCAACTCATCCGTATACACCGGGTTCACGAATACATTGTTTTGCACCGTAATGCCTTTAATAGGTCCAAATGTTTCTTCAAAGTCGATGTTACTACGAGGTTTTGAATGAGGCCAATAGAAATCATTCGTCGTCCCTGAATTTACAATCATGTTATCCTTAATTAAAATCTCGTTATTATCATCAAACCCGAGTCCAAAGCCTTCATTCGCAAAGACCGTAGACACACGAATTCCAGCGCCACCACGGCTATCTTTAATCAAGTTATTCGTCACTTTATGATTTTTCCCGCCGAAGATACCAACACCACCAGCTCTCCAACCAAGTTCAATGGTGTTATGTTCAAATGAATTGTTTGACGCATATTCCTTGGTATGAATACTACTTGAGAAGGTCGCTAGCGAGTCATCCCCATTGTTACGGATATTCGAGTTACGCACTACAGAATTACGTGTACCTTGCGTAAAGTTCACCCCATCCGCTAAGTTATTGCGGATACGGCTATTTTCAATCACCAAATGATCCGTGTATCTCATACCTATTGAGGCATAGTCGCCAATCCAAGCTCCACATTCGAAGTGTTCAATCCACATATGGTCGATTCTTGAATCTTTACCGAAGCTTCCCGCAAAGGCTTTGTATTGAGCCTTATCATCTAAATGGTCATAACGTGACGTTAAGGCTGATGTCATCGCAAAGTTGCTAAACGTCAATCGGTTAGAATCGTGGCCAATCTCGAAACCGCCTTGTCCTTTTTGCATTCGTTGTGAAATTCAATTTCGAATACCACATTCCTGCTCCTGTAACCGTTAAGCCGTCAGCAGTAAAATCAATCTTTTTGTTAATCTTGAACTCTCCCACTGGAATATAAAGAGTTTTCTTTTGTTCAATCGCTGCTTTTAGCGCTTTTTCAAACGCAACTGTACTATCTTGTCCATCTTCTGCACCATACGCTGAATCTGTGATTGAAATACTATTTTCTGGTTGAGGAATAGGTGCAGGGACATTTTCTAACTCCACAAAATCTAGCGCCAATTCAACGCCATTATTTTCAATCGTCACTGTGTCTCCAGGATTCACGTGGACTCCGAAGAATCCATGCACTTCGTCAAAACTAAAGCGCGCATGACTATGATCCGTCGCCTTTGTATCATAGACATTGCTGCCATCCACATATTGATAGGCAGAGTTCGAATCCAAGTGGAAAGTGCGCATAGGCTCACCATTCACATAAACCTTGACTTCCCCTTTGTCTCCATCTTTAATGGAATAGCGCATTGTTAACCCATCTGCGCCTTCCTTCGCCGTGAACGTCACACTTCCGCCGTTGTCCACTTTCACATATGAATTATCGGAAGCTTCATACGCCAATTCATCAAATGTACGGTTATTGACGATTTCCGCATCCTTCAACTGACCGTCCACCGCTTCATAGCGAAGATAGTTTTGATTCGCTCCATATTGATTTTCGTAGTAAATCTCATCCGCATTTACCACATTTGTAGGTGCGAGCGCCACAGCACTAAGCCCAACAAGCGCAGCCGCTAGTAAGAATTTCTTTTTTCCGTTTGAAATCATCATGATTTTCATCTCCATTCGATTCATTCTTCACACTTCTATTTTAAAAATGGACTTTGAAGCTCGAATTGCTTTTTATGGAAAATTCCAAACCCCTTTTTAGAAATCCTTCCCCGCCTTTAAAAAATTTTCAAAGCTCTGACTACCTTTTTGGCAAATTTCTATCAAGAAGAATTCTAATTTAGCCAAAATGAGAAAAAACACCAACTTTCCGTGAACCTCTCCCATTTTCCAAATCAAAAGGCTTACATCCTCTCCAGTCTCGCGTTTTTAACTGAGAAGGATTTACGCAATCATAAGCACCTGAAAACGAGAAACTAAAAACCTTTGGATTTTATAGTAATCATAGTAGGGAATAAGAATCGAAATGAAATAGAGCCCCACAGCGGATATTCCGCCATGGGGCTCTTTGAATTCGATAGGTGAGAGACTACAGGCTCGAGCCGGTCTCCTAACAATCACTACTATAAACAAATCCCAGAATTTAGAAGTTTCTCTTCAAACCTTCGGTTTGTATTTTTATTATTTGCGTAAACGTTCGATGTCGCGCGCAATCTCAACCTCTTCGTTAGTTGGGATGTTTAATACAGTGACTTTCGCACCTTCAGAAGAAATAATCGCTTCAGAACGAGTATCATTACGCTCAGGATCGATATCGCAACCGAACCAAGTTAAACCGTTGATGATACGAGAACGAATTGATTTAGAGTTTTCACCGATACCAGCAGTGAAGACGATAGCGTCCACACCGTTCATAACAGCAACATATTGTCCAATGTATTTTTGAACGCGGTCAACGAAGATTTCCACTGCAACTTTAGCATCTTCGTTTGTTGCACTTGCAGCTTCAACATCACGCATGTCGCTTGATACACCTGAAAGGCCTAATAGACCTGATTTTTTGTTTAAAATGTCAACCATTTCGTTAACGTCTGTAATGTTTAATTTGTTCATTAAGAATGCTACTAATGAAGCATCGATATCACCTGAACGAGTACCCATTGTAACCCCTGCTAATGGAGTGAATCCCATAGAAGTATCTACTGATTTACCGCCATCAACTGCAGTGATTGAAGCACCGTTACCTAAGTGGCAAGTGATGATTTTTAATTCTTCAATTGGTTTACCTAACATTTCAGCAGCGCGGCGTGAAACGTAGCGGTGGCTTGTTCCGTGAGCTCCGTATTTACGAGCTTTGAATTTTTGGTAGTATTCCATTGGAATGCTGTATAAGTAAGCTTTCTTAGGCATTGTTGTATGGAATGAAGTATCGAATACAGCAACACTTGTAATGTCTGGTAAGATGTGTTTGAATGCGCGCATTCCTACCGCTTCAGCTTTGTTGTGTAATGGTGCAAATTCTGCTAAGTCTTCAACTTGTTGGATAACAGTGTCATCAACTAAAGCTGAATCTTTGAATAATTCTCCACCAGCAACGACACGGTGACCAACACCAGTGATTTCGTCAAATGAAGAAATAATGTTTAAAGCTACTAATTGTTCTAGTAATTTTTCTACCGCAACTTCGTGGTTTGGAATATCTTCTACCACTTCAAATTTTTGGTCGTCTCCGTAGCTGATTGAGAAGATTGAATCCCCTAATCCAATACGTTCTACTAAACCTTTAGCCACTACTTCTTCTTGTGGCATATTAAATAATTGGAACTTCAAGCTTGAACTTCCTGCATTAATCGCGATTGATTTTGACATGCACATTCTCCTTTAATTTCAAATTAAGCCCTTTAGTGGGTCTAACAGATTTATTATAACATTTCTTGTACCCATTTTTCGAATGTTAGAGTGAATTTTCTGAATTTTTCTCTGTTCTTAAATTCTGGGATATCTCCAAGGAGCACTTGACTCACTTGTTTTGCGCCTTTTCCACGTTTTTGAACGATTAAAAGCGACTTGCTAAATTGCACATCTTTGAAGAGATTGCGTGGAAATGCCAGCATGGCTTGCACGTATGTTTCTTTTTGTAAATAAGAAAGCAACTTCTCTCCTTCAGGTGTCTCAAAAAGATTCGTTGGAACGATAAAGAATCCAACTCCCGCCTCTTTCAAGTAACGCACTTGTTGCTCAATGAGTAAGTGATGCGCGAAGGAATGTCCTTCGTCGTTTTTCGTTTCAAAACGAGCGGCATTCGCATCTACTGGATAGTAGCCGACTGGCAAATCACTCACCACGAAGTCTTGTGGATCCACGAGTGAATCTTGGAGACCATCTTGTAAGGAAGTCTTCACATCCAATTGCTCTAAGGCAAATGCTTGCAAGGCTAAGTGGACAAGCACTTCGTCATTATCGATGGCTGTTGCACTTACAGTTTTGCCAGCAGATTGTAAGAATAATAAAATCGTGCTGAGCAAGTTCCCACTCCCTGCCGCAAAGTCTGCAATTTGTAGTGGTTCGTCTTTCTTCGTCATTTGGTCTATCATATACGCTATGAGTAACCCGATGGCATCTGGCGTCATTTGATGGTTCATTTGTAAGCCATCTTCTTTAGCGGCTTTCAAGAACGTGAATTGAATCATACGGCGAATCTCTTCACTCGAATAGCTTGTTAAATCTAATTGTTGATACGCTTTGTTTAATTCTTCAGCGACTTTTTGACTTGGCAATCCTTCGACTTGTTGCGCAGTGTTATCGTTCACGATATTTTGTAACGTCTCACCAAGCGCCTCTACATTCGAATAACCGATTTCTTGTTGAAGCACCTCTACAGCTTTTGCCAATTCTTCGAACGCTTTAATTTCTTTACCTGCTTCGATAAGAATCCCTCCTTCTATTTTTTAAGACATTTTGAGCTTTGAAAACTATGAAATAGGTTCATTCACATTATTTTGCTAACAAAACTACGAAGAACTTTCAGATTCTATAATAGCAATACTAGCGATTGTACTCAATGTGAATTACTGACCCTGGAAATTCATTTCCTAGAGTCAGTTTGAAGCTTGAGAGGAAGGAAGACGAAAGGCTTCCTCCCTTGCAGCTAGTATAGCAATTATAGACATATCTGAAACGTTCGAAGTAGTTTTGTGAATCTCTCATTTTTCTTAAAAAAAAGGATGTGACTGAATGTCACATCCTACTCAATATTATTCAGCAGCGATTACTGGATAAACAGATACTTGTTTTTGTCACGGCCTTTACGTTCGAAACGTACAATTCCGTCTACTTTAGCAAATAAAGTATCGTCTCCACCTCTACCTACGTTTTCACCTGGATGGATTTTTGTTCCACGTTGACGGTATAAAATTGAACCACCTGAAACGAATTGTCCGTCAGCACGTTTAGCACCTAGACGTTTCGCTTGTGAGTCACGTCCGTTTGATGTAGAACCGCCCCCTTTTTTATGGGCGAATAATTGTAAATTCACTTTTAACATAGTTGTGCACCTCCTTGATTGATTATGCAACAGTTACAGCTAGAAAGTCTTGATATTCTGATTGAATATCTTCTAACCCTAGTAATAGACTATTTAATAAAATTTGAGTTGTATGTTCTTGCTCTTTCGTCAAGTCTTCTACAACTTCCATATATAAGTAACCACCCTCAACCTCGTCGACTTCGACAATCGGTTGGTATCCTGCTAACTTCTCAATGCTGTTCACAGTTGTAATGGCTAGAGCCGATACCCCTGCGCAAACGATATCTGAACCGTATTCACTAAAGTCTGCATGACCAGTCATTTCAAAGGAAACGATACGTTGGTTCTTCTTGTGTACAGTCACTTGAATCATCGTGATTAAGCGTTGATTGCGTCAATAACAACTTTTGTATAAGGTTGACGGTGACCTTGTTTACGGTGTGAGTCTTTACGACGTTTGTATTTGAAAGTTACAACTTTCTTTTGACGGCCTTGTTTTTCAACAGTTCCTTCAACAGTTGCACCTGCTACGAATGGAGCACCAACTTTAACGTCATCTCCACCTACAAATACTACTTCTTCGAAAGTTACTTTGTCGCCAGCTTCTGCGTTTAATTTTTCAACGTAGATTGCTTGACCAACTTCAACTTTAACTTGTTTTCCACCAGTTTTTACGATTGCGTACATATTGCACCTCCTATATTTTAGACTAAGACTCGCCAGTTTAAAGTGCCGATTCCGGTCTTTTGTACTCTAATCCGAGCGGTTGTAGCTGTGGTGCTTCACAATTACAACACGACTATTTTAGCAAAAAAGAACGCCCCCGTCAACTCTAGTGAATAACGGGGGACGTTCACTTATTGGACACTCACAAACAGTGTTTTGAGTGGTTATTTTACACCTTGATATAGCTCTTCAAAAACTTCTTCTACCGGTGTTGTTTGGCCTTTTTCTACTTGTTTAACGGCTACCTTCATCATCTTGTCAAATTCTTCTGATGTGAGTTCTTCACGTGATTTTGACGCATTTGGAATAGCTACCTCAAAAGGAATTCCGTTATTGAGGATAATTTGTCTATAAAACATCTCTATCGCCACTGTTCGCGAAATTCCCAATTCCTCCAAAATTGCTTCAGCTTGCTTTTTGGTATCTTCTTTTATTCTTATATGCACACTTGCAGTTTTTATCTTCGACATAGTCTCACCTCAATTACTCTAGTACCGTACCTCGATACAATATTCATTCGCCTTCCACCAACTGAATTTGCAAGATGTCTTCCACTGCAATGCGGCGGTAGCCCTCTTCTGTCTTTAGCGAGATTTCACTCTCGTATAATTCACTCACTTCGCCAATGAGCGTTTGTCGCATCATCCGATACGGCACCGTAATGCTGGCTTGCAACTTGCCGACATACAGTTGCGACAGCAGCATCCATTTCTCTTCCACCGTGAGAAGACTTGTCTGGTCCTCGCGCTTGCGTTCATCCTTTAAGGACGTCGTATGTTCAGACAGGAAAAATCCCATCCATTTGGCCATGCCGCGATCCTTGTGCTCTCTTGCCGAGCGATACGGCAAATACGCTCTTTCCATTATTTCAAACCGTCTAATCCTCCAGCGGAATGTCCTCCGACTAACTTGCTTCTAGCCACCACGCGCGAACCACCTTCCAGCGCGTTCCCTTTTAAAAGCGAGGTGAATCCGTATTGGTCGCGGACCGTATCAATCGCCGTCTGGAGCCTTTCTTCTTTCTCAACTGCTTCAATATCTTCGAATAGTGAAATGAGTCCAAAGCTTTCTTCGACAAATCCGGAATACCGCACCGCCACATTACGCACCGCACCTCCTTTGTATTTCTTACGAAAGAGTTCCAAGACGACTTCCGATAACACCGAAGTGCGATTCGTCGGGTCAATTTTGCGCTGCGCCTGTATCGACGACAAGCCTTCGTCCTTCGAGTAGCCCACATGAATCGAAACAACCGTCGCCTTCTTCTTAATTCTGCGCATTCGAATCGCTACCTGCTCCGCCATCTCGCGTAGCACGATTTCAATATCCCGTTGGCGAACATAGTTGCGTGGAAGTACCTGTGAGTTCCCGAGCCCTCTTGATTTCGGACGGTACGGCACATGCACATTACTCTCATCAATCCCATTCGCGTGAAACCATAAATCAAGCCCCACGACCCCAAGCGCTTGTTTCAATCGGTCAGGGTTGGCATTGGCCAGTTCGCGAATCGAATAAATCCCGAGCGCATTCAGCCGCTTCTCCATCCGCGAGCCAATCCCCCAGAAGTCTGTCATCTCTGGAATTCCCCAGACCTTCTCTTCGACATCTTCATACGACCAGTTCGCTCTCATATGTGGAATCTTCTTTGCTTCGTTATCGAGCGCTAATTTAGCCAAGAGCGGATTCGCATTCGACATTCCAACCGTCGAGTAAATCCCCGTCTCCTTCCAAATCGCCCGTTGAATATCCGCAGACACGCGGTCGAGCTTCCCCGTCTAGAGAGCGCATCATCCGGCACGAAATAATTCAGCGACGACGTTAAATCGATAAAGCCTTCATCAATCGAATACGGAAAAATATCCTCAGGTCCCCCGAAGTTTTGAAAGACGCGTTGAATTTGCATGTTCACCTTAATATACTCGTCCATCCGAGGCGGCACGATATGTGTCACCTTCGCCCAATTTTCGATAAAGCGCACATACTGCGGTGTCACTTCGATTCCTTGACGACGTGCATTGGCGTAACTAAAACGACGCGTTTTGACATCAAAGGGCAACTCGTAGGCACGACCGACATTGGATTTCCCGAAGACCTTCTTGAACGTTGGGGAGGACGCTAAAATCAACCCCGCCGAATTATCCGCTCGACTCATCACGCATAGCGATGTCTTCAACGGATGCAGGCCTCTTGCCCACACATTCCACACTCGCGTAAAAGGACTTCATATCCACAAAGGCAATGTCGCTTCTTGGTTCCTTCGAATAGTCAAAGCAGCCCATCTTTATCCCTCCAACGGTATAAAGTTTCCAACAATCATTCCTACCACTCGTGGTTCTTCCTCGTACGGAGCAAATAAATCCGCATAGTCCGGGTTAAACGATACTAAACGCAACCCGTCCTTTTCACGGTACACGCGCTTAATAAACGTCTGACTGTTCCATACCACCGCATAGACCGCTCCATCATAATCGAATCCCGTCTCACGAATGAGCGCCACCGATCCATTGTGGTAGCGTGGTTCCATCGAATCCCCCCGATACCCATGACGCAAAATCATGTGCCAACTCTTCATCGTAGTAAACCGTATCGTAGTCTCGGTCGTTGTAAATCGTCGCCCCAATCCCAGCCGACATCTTCTCGTATACATGATACGCGACTAGTTTCTTCTTCATCGGCACCACTTTTGGCGTTTGTTCCTCGGTTGCTAGCGCGCGGACATAGCGCACCGCCTTCTCTTGGTTTGGTGGCGTGAGCGTGTGGTATAATCGTACAATTTCTATTTCTGTAAAATATCCCTTTGGCACAGATAGAAGCTTCTCCAGCTGTTCTACTTTATCGGAAGCTGGCACCTTCACTCCACGCTCCCAAGCAGAATAAGCCTGCTTAGAGACGCCCAGTGCATTAGCGAGCTCTTGTTGCGTGAGTCCCTGCGCCACTCTTCTCTCTTTTAATTTCTCTGGTTGATACATCGTACACCTCCTAAAAACGTGTAAACCTATTTGGTTGACTTTAGTATAAAACAGTCCCTCGACACTTGCAAGCAGAAAGACTGGTCGCCAATCCAATTAAAAAAATGATATCTTCAAATCCTAGCGGATTTGAAGATATCATTTTTTGAAGTGTAGCATATATGTTACATTTTACTTTTTTTCATGCAAAAATCGCGCGAGAAAATTTTATACAAAGAACTCATTTCAACACTCTTTAAATCAAACAAATATTGTATAAGTTCGCCTATCACTTTATAGAAGATCCCTTTACAAATGGATCAAAGAATTCACTGCATCCAGATTTTTTATCATTTTTAAATAGAGCTGCTGAATAATTTTTATATCCTTCTATAACTAGAAATTCGGGCGATTATATTCTAAAAATTCAGTTTTCGGAATAGATCCAGCGAAACCCGTCGATTTTATTTTTCAATTTTTTTGGACAAAAAAAGAAACGAAGCAACGACTGGCTGCTTCATTTCTTCTAAAATTCATTACATTTCTAAGCTAACGAATGAATAAGGAACTAATTCTTCTAGACGTAATTCTAAAATTTCGCCTTTTCCATTCAATAAGAATACAGGAGTATCTGGTCCGCAGAACTCAACCATCACTTGACGACAAATGTTACATGGTGGTAAGAATCCTTCTGTTTCCCCCCGCAACGGCAATCGCTAAAATATCGCCTTTACGATAGCCTTGTGAAGCTCCGTAGAAAATCGCGCTACGTTCTGCACAGTTTGTCACTCCAAACGATACATTCTCAATATTCGCTCCCGTAATCACACGGCCATCTTTATATAACACCGCAGCGCCTACAGGGAATTTTGAATACGGACAGTAAGCATTCTTTAAAACTTCTTTCGCTTGCTCCATCAGAGCTACTTTATCAATTGTTGTCATGGGTTGTACTCCTTTTTTGTGTTGTATTCCTATTATACAGATTTTATAAGGAGTTTCAACATTTCTCCCTGCCAACTTTTTACTAAAATTCCGACTCCAGTCCTATGTGTACACTCCGCAACTGTGGTACACTAGGGATATTGATGAAAGGAGCTTGGTGATGCTACAACTACAACATATTTCAAAAGTTTATCATACAGCTAATCAAGAGTTTCACGCATTGAAAGATATCTCGATTCGCTTCCGTGAAAATGAGTTCGTCTCGATTCTCGGGCAATCGGGTTCAGGGAAAACCACCCTATTAAATATCATCGGTGGACTCGACCAATACACATCGGGTGATTTACTCATCCAAGGAAAATCAACAAAGCAATTTAAAGACCGCGATTGGGATAGCTACAGAAACCACACAATTGGATTCGTCTTCCAGTCGTATAATCTTATCGGCCACCAAACGGCACTCTCAAACGTCGAGATTGCGATGACACTCTCTGGTGTTTCCAAAGCGGAACGCAAGAAACGTGCCATCGAGGCGCTTGAACGCGTTGGGTTGAAAGACCATTTATATAAGAAACCAAACCAAATGTCTGGGGGACAAATGCAACGGATTGCAATTGCGCGTGCCCTTGTCAATAATCCAAAAGTCGTTTTAGCCGACGAACCGACTGGAGCGCTCGATTCTGAGACTTCTGTTCAAATCATGGAGTTATTAAAAGACATCGCCAAGGAACGTCTCGTAATCATGGTGACGCATAACCCAGAGCTAGCAAAGACGTACTCCACTCGTATCGTACAAGTATTAGATGGAAATATCTTAAGCGACTCAAATCCATACGAATCAACCGAAGAACCTAAACAAGGGGACATTCATTTCACGAAGACGAAGATGAGCTTTATGACAGCTCTTGCCCTTTCGTTTAATAACTTATTGACGAAGAAAGGTCGTACCTTCCTGACTGCCTTTGCCGGTTCCATCGGGATTATCGGGATTGCCCTTATCCTGGCTCTCTCAAACGGTGTGAGCGACTACGTGAAGAAGGTGCAAGAAGACACCCTCGTCTCTCTTCCACTAACGATTAGCGAGCAGAACCACAGTAACCTGTTAGCGACCTCTCCGGATTTGAGCGATAAGCCTTATAAAGACAATAACGAGCTCGGCGTCAATACGGTGTTGACGAATTTATTGAAAAACAAATCGGGAAAAACGACATCGCATCCTTCAAGACATACTTGGACGAACACGCATCCGAAGTCGCAAAACTGACAAAAGACATTCGTTACCAATACAACCTGCAACCGTACATTTACGCTAGCGACACATCAAACGGTCCAAAGAGCATTCTTCCGTCAAACCTAGCAAGCGAAGTCGATACGGCGAACCAAACGGTTAAAGGCTACTTGCAAAACATCGACTATTGGAGCCAACTTTCAAGCGACGAAACCATGCTGGAGGCGCAATACGATGTGCTAGAAGGTCGTCTTCCGAAGGATAAATCTGAAATCGTCCTTATCGTCGATGAAGATAACCAAATTAGCGACCTGCTCCTTTATAGCTTACGCATCAAAGACCCTAGCGAATTAAACGATGTGAAGAAACTGGACGAACTTAAATCACAAACGTATCAATATAGTGATTTCATCGGAAAAACATTCAAAGCCGTTGTGAACACGAACCGTTTCGTGAAAGAAAACAACCAATGGATGAATAAAATTGATGACGAAGCCTACATGAAGACGCAAATCGAGAATGGCCTCGAGCTTAAATCGTCGGCGTTCTTCGTCAAAAAGAAGGCACAAGTTCTGGTGTGAACTCTCCTTCTGGTGGTGTGGCTTATACAAGCGCCCTTATCGATTACACTTCTGAACAAATTCAGAACAGTGACATCGTGAAAGAGCAAGAAGCCAACCCAACCATCAATGTATTTACTGGTAAACCATTTGCCAAAGATCCAAAACCATTCAATTCGGCTGATTTAACCGAAGAAGAAAAAATCCAATTGGTCAAATTGACGCCTGAACAACAAGCGCAATACATCCAACAATACAACGAAAACTCGGCTGCCACTTACGAGGAAAACCTCGCGAAACTGGGTGTCATCGACAAATCCAAACCGGCTGCCATCGAGTTCTACACCTCTTCGTTCCAACAAAAACAAGAGTTGAAGGACTTCATCAACGCCTATAACACAGCGAAAAAAGACGCCGGCGAAGACGACAAAGTGCTCGCCTACTCCGACGATATTCAAACCATCATGTCTTCGATTACGACAATGGTGGGCGTGATTACAACCGTACTCGTTGGTTTTGTTGCCATCTCGCTCATCGTATCATCGATTATGATTGCGATCATCACGTACATCTCGGTTCTCGAACGTACAAAAGAAATCGGAATCCTACGTGCAATGGGGGCTTCGAAGAAAGACATCCGTCGCATCTTCACCGCCGAAACAGCCATCGAAGGATTTATCTCCGGGGTGCTCGGCATCGCCATTACGCTCCTTGCGACAATTCCTATCAATGCCGTCGTTGCGAAAATGACAAACGTGGAAAACGTGGCGCAATTACCATGGGAAGCAGCGCTTATCTAATTGGTATCTCCATCGTCCTCACCATGTTAGCTGGTCTCATCCCTTCACGCATCGCCGCGAAGAAAGACCCAGTCGAATCGCTCCGCAGCGAATAACAACTAAACTTCAAAAGGTGGATAAAGGTCCAGGCCTTTACCCACCTTTTTCATTGCCTAAATTCACATATTTGTTAATTAACATATATGTGAATTTCGTCCCTGCACCCTTCTAGCCTAAAAAGCAAAAGACAACTCGACTTTTCACAACCAATTGTATTAGCACCAAGGCTAGCGTAAGGACAGAATTGAATACCAAACTCGTTCAGTGGAACGAAAAACATCTTCAGATTATATAGTGGTATTTGTAAGGACAAATACCCAATGTGAATTACAGCCGCTAAGAAATTTATTTCCTAGCAGCTGTTTGAAGCTTGGGAACCTGGAGACTACAGGCTCCAGGTGGTATCCTTACATTTACCACTATTAATACATCTGAAGATGTTTATAGTGGAACTGATTAAATTGTTTTTATATAAATTCTGTCCTTACGCTAAAGAACCCATTGGATCCCATGGGGCTAACACAATTGGTTCGCTGTTGAAAGCGTCGAGTTGCTCTTTTGTAAGAAACTCTTTTCTGACAACGATCTGGTACGTATACTCATCCATCCACGCATCGCTCATCATCCAGAACCCTTCAACCCCAGATTCTTCACCCCAACTGTTTTCCACTTTCCAGCGATTTGGTTTACCATCCACAAGGTTCACCCCTGTTAATACCATCGCGTGTGTCATTAAGCTGTCGCCGTATTCAAGACGTTCGCCTTTCGTTAGTGAATAGTCGATACCAGTTAGCCTTCAAGGTCAAAGTTATTAAGCGCAAGACGTCCGTTACCGCGGTTTGAAGATTGACCAACATCGCAACCGAACCAGACTGACTCGCCTTGTTCTAATTGGCGAATCGCTAACTCTTTGAACGTTGCCATATCAAGGTTCAAGTAGCGCACTTGGTTGCCAACGACATTTCCAAGCATGTCA
The DNA here is from genome assembly GCA_916438765.1 of uncultured Granulicatella sp. Taxonomy (GTDB): domain Bacteria; phylum Bacillota; class Bacilli; order Lactobacillales; family Aerococcaceae; genus Granulicatella. The sequence goes on from CAKAHB010000005.1 coordinate 348,197, forward strand.
ACAGTATATGAACGGTTGAATGGTTTGTCCGCTGTTGGTGAGTTGATGATAGACACATACTCGTCCAAATCTAAGCCCACGAATTGTTCGAAGAAGCTTTGTGGTGTCAAATTCAAGTGACGGTGGAATTCCTTGTCTTTATCGCGATATTCGAAGTCGAATGTTTCTGGTGGAGTTCCAAGAGTCACGCTAAGTAAGTCGTACACTTCTTGCATTAATTGTTTGCGTGTTTCATTGATTTCCTCTTCGCTAGCGCCACGTGCCACTAAGTCGCGAAGTACTTTTGCGTCTTGGCGAAGTTTTTTATTTAAGTATTTGTTCAAATCGCTTGAAGCCGAGCTTGAAAAACTTTCCGGCATCACACTTTTTGGCACAACCCCATATTTCTTGAAGATAGACACGATCATATCCCATTGCCCACCGTCTTGTTGAGGTGTTTGTAAAAGGAAGGCTACATTGCGGCTTGTCACAGGTTCGCCCGCTGTTTTTAAAATATTTTCATGGAAATAATTAGCCTTTTCGTATTTATCCCAGAAGAAAGTATAACTTTGAGAAAGTTCAAATTCTTCGAGCTTGAAGTTATTAAAGAGTCTGTGGCGGAACGTATTAAGCGCCGCAAACATCCAGCAACGACCAGAAGCCTTTTGGTTGGCTACTTTCCCGTGTTCCAAATCAATCGAATACACCGGCTGATTTTCCACAACAGAAGCGACCGTTTCGCTGGCACCTTTCAAACCATTCTTCACCGCAGCATTTTGCGCCACGATACGCTCTGGCTTACTTTGAAAATTTTCTTTATATTGTTTCGTCAATTCCTTTGTTAACGTAAACATCACTTCATCTCCTTTAAGGTTGATACTCTAATGGTACTCCTCTTTACCCCTAGATGCAATATAAAAAATCGGTTAAATCCAATAAAAAGAGCCTTTTTGAACCCCGCTCCCTCCAGAAGCACCACACCCCTGCCGTTCCCTTCCTAAGCATTGGCGATAACATCGGCAACTACCCATTTAATTAAAACCAAACAAACTCGCTAAACTTCCTCCAATAATGAAGCACACACCCTTTGCGTTCCTTTCCTAAGCATTGCCGATAACATCGTAGCAGTTTATCAAAAAAGGAAAATATAACAGAATATCTAACTGCTCCAATCGTAGAGCGTGATGGATAAACAAAAAGAGCATCAGTTGATTGAAAGAATAGTGGGAAGTTGTATTGAAACGAATAAGAGGGGGTTAGGAATTGATTCCTTACTCCCTCTTTGAGGCTTCAAAGGTGAGTGACTACAGGCACGAGCCGGTACCCCACTATGACTCTTTCAATCATCAAACTGATGCTCGAAGGTTTATCCATCCCATCGTAAGATGGATGAATCTGTCAGATATTCTGTTTATTTTACCGGAGTTAAAGCAATGAACTGCTCGATGTTATCGGCAACTTGCGCGAGTGCTTTCTTCCAAAATGCGCTATCCTCAACATCCACGCCCAACACCTTCGCAGTATCTTCCGCAGAAGTCACTGTTGTCGCACGCAATAACTCTTGATATTTCTCAACGAATCCTTCAGGTTGCTCTTGATAGATGGCATATAAGCCTTTAGAGAACAATCCTCCGAATGCGTATGGGAAGTTGTAGAAGCTTAAGCCACTGCTGTAGTAGTGCGGTTTGCAAGCCCACATATATGGATGCATTGCGTCAGGATCTAATCCGTCGCCGTATGCTTCTTTTTGCGCATCCAACATTAATTGTTCTAAATCTTTCGAGAACATGAAGCTCTTTTCACGGTTTTCGAATACTGCTGATTCGAATAAGTAACGTGAGTAGATGTCCACGATGATTTGTGTTGTATCTTGTAATTGTGATTCGAGTAAGGCTACTTTTTCAGCATCGCTTGCTTCGCTAATCACTGTGTTCATCACGATATTTTCGTTGAAAGTTGACGCCGTTTCCGCAACAGGCATTGAGTACTCTTGGTTTAATACACGGTGGTTTTCGATATGTAAACCGTGGTACGCATGTCCTAATTCGTGCGCAATTGTTACAACGTCGCTTAATGAACCAGAGAAGTTTGTTAAGATACGTGATTGTTTGATGAATGGTAGGTTGCTACAGAACGCGCCCCCCACTTTTCCTTTACGTGGTAAGAAGTCGATGTAGTTGTTTTCGTAAGCTTCTTTTGTCATATCTGCTAAATCTTGTGAGAAGCCTTTGAAGTTTTCTAATAAGAATTCTTTAGACTCTTCGATTGTGAAACGACGTGAGCTTTCTCCGATTGGTGCAAATAAGTCGTAGAATGGTAATCCATTTTCATGACTAAGAGGGAAGCTTTATGTTTCAAGTAAGCGCGGAATTGTGGTAAATATTCGCGAATCGCTTCAAGAAGGGCATCCAATGTTTGACGAGACATACGAGACGCTTCTAATGTTTGTGCTAGTGGAGATTCGAATCCACGTAAGCTTGTTTCTGTTAATACTTGTTGTTTAATATTGTTTAAGGCAAATGCGATTGGTTCTTTAATCGTATCGTACATCTTCAATTCTGTTTCGTACGCTTCTTTACGAACCGCTGCATCCGCATCATACGCCATATTACGAATTTCGCTAAGCGTTACTTTTTCGCCTTTAAATTCGCCTTCAACGCCTGAAGTCATCGCTTCGAAGAGTTGTTCCCAACCGTCTCCACCGCTGATAGAGAATTTCGCAATGACATCTTCTAATTCATCGGATAATAGATGTTTGTATTGTTGTTTCGCTTCTGCAAAGTAGAATTCGTAGTCTTTTAAATCTTCGTCAGCTGTGATATCAGTTTCCACGCTTCCGATAAATTTGTAGACTTTTGTATACGCACTGTTTAACGAAGCATACGCATTACCGAATAATGTACGATATTTATTCGCTGTTTCGTCTGTGGTGTTCGCAGTTAATGTTAAATTAATGTAGTTTCCAAGACGGCTGCTTAAGACGCTGAACTCTTCTAAGGCCGCAATTGCCGCTTTGATAGATTCTAAGTTATCTTCGAGCGTTAAGCCGTTGAATACCTCTCTAAAGTTTGAAACGTTCAAAGTCACGTTGAAACTCTTCACTTTCAAATGAAGGGTAAATTTCTTTTAATGACCATTCTGTTGACATTTCGTATCCCCCTTATATTGACTATATGTCCTATTCTACCGAATTTCTTTATAAAATCATAGTATAAGAACCTTTATTCTCTAAGCAACAACGTGTATACTTAAGAGGCAAACACTTTTCAAAAAAGGAGTTCTTATGAAAAAGACTTGGAAAGAATTGTTCCCGGATGCTCTTCTTGGAGAAAACGGTCAAGACACTGTTTCTGTAACGCTGAACGGTGAAGTGATTTATCTCTTAGAATCGAGCTTAACTGAGCGCGAACGATTCCTCATCGAAACCTTAAATACACAACCGACAAAATCTTCAATCCCAACGCATCCTTGGCTAGCGTACTTAGAAGGAAAAGGTGCACTGCCCACTCCAACAGCGTATATCCAATGCGTACACTTGGCGGTATTTCCAAAGCAAGAAGGCGTCTTTCAAGAAAAAGAATGGTTGGAGTTCGTCGAGAACTTAACGGTTGGGACCCTTGCCGTCTTCAAAAACTTCCGCCATCACTACACGCTGGTCGTGAACCCAGAAGTCGCTCCTTCGCTTGCAAGCACGCTCTTTGAAGTGCAATCCGCAATCGAAGATGACTTTGCAGTGGAATTACAACTCTTTATTGGAAACCGCTGGGCAACGTCAAGCCCTGTGCCGCTTCTCTATCAAGCAGAAAAAGCGCTCTTCGTGGAATACTTAATGCATTCACACAAGCGCTCCAGTCTGGAATTTGCGCCAGTGATGTTATGGGCGATTGCCAACGCTTTAGTCGATATCGCACCGATTGCGGACGAGTTGATTCTCTTATTAAGCGAAGACGACGTAAAAGAACTGATTGAAGCTCTCTGGGACGCTCATGGAAATGTCTCAAAGGCGAGTCAAACTCTTCTTACACCGCAACACCTTGCAGTATCGAATTGACCGTTTCGCAGAACAAACAGGGCTGAACGTCAAAGACATGAACGACCTGACGCTTTGCCACCTACTCTTACAAAAACAAAGTTATTAAAAAATAGCCACTTCTATTCACATAGAAGTGGCTGTTTTCGTTATGATTTTTATGCTTTAACGGCTTCTTTTTTAGGAGCGACTTTTGTTTCTTTAATCGTCACTTTTCCTTTTTGAGAACCGATTGTCACTTTTTGACCGAAGCGAATTTCTCCACTGAGAAGTGCTTCACTAAGCGGGTCTTCGATTTTCTTTTGAATCGCGCGACGAATTGGACGTGCCCCGTATTCTGGGTCGAATCCTTCTTCTGCGATTAGGTCGATAACTCCTGAAGTGAATTTCAATTCGATATTGAGTTCCGCAAGACGAGTTTTAATGTCTTTTGTCATCAATTGAACGATTTGACGTAATTCAGGTTTCGTCAATTTATGGAAGACGATAATTTCATCGATACGGTTCAATAGCTCAGGACGGAACGCATTCTTCAACTCTTCGCGGATGCGTTTTTCCATTGCCGTATGGTCATGTTGTACGGTTTTCGCACCGAAACCAACTGCTTTCATCTCGAAGAGCCGTTGCCCCAAGGTTTGATGTCATGATCAGAATCGTATTTCTGAAATCGACTTTACGTCCTTTCGAATCCGTCAGATGGCCATCGTCTAAGACTTGCAAAAGAATGTTAAATACATCTGGATGTGCTTTTTCGATTTCATCTAACAGAATCACAGAGTAAGGTTTGTTACGAATCTTCTCTGTTAATTGTCCGCCTTCATCGAATCCAACGTATCCTGGAGGTGAACCGACTAAACGGCTCACCGCGTGTTTCTCCATGTACTCAGACATATCGATACGAACGAGTGCGTCTTGATCGCCAAACATCGCTTCTGCTAACGTTTTAGCTAATTCTGTCTTACCAACCCCTGTAGGTCCAAGGAATAAGAATGAACCGATTGGACGTTTTGGATCTTTCAATCCGCTACGTGCACGGCGAATCGAACGAGCTACCGCTGATACGGCTTCTTCTTGTCCAATCACACGTTGGTGCAATTCTTTTTCAAGATGCACGAGACGTTCGCTTTCTTTTTTCTCCATTTGTTTTAATGGAATTCCAGTCCATTGTGATACGACTTCTGCGATGTCTTCATCCGTAATCGCCGCAACGAATTCTCGTTTGGCTTCGACTTCTACTTTTTGGCGTAGTTTTTCAAGTTTGTCGCGTTTGGCTTGTTCTTTCTTGCGTAAACGAGCTGCTTCTTCGAATTTTTGTTCTCGAATCGCGTCGTCTTTTTTCTGAGCGAGTTCTTCCACTTCTGCTTCCAGTTTTTGAAGCGGTGAGTGTTTACCACTGCGGTCCAGACGGGCTTTTGCAGCTGTTTCGTCCATCAAATCGATGGCTTTATCTGGTAATTTACGAGACGTAATATAACGAACCGATAATTGAACGGCGGCTTCTATCGCAGCGTCAGTGATTTCCACACGGTGATGGTCTTCATAACGTTTGCGTAGCCCTTTTAGGATTTCAACTGTATCGTCTGCGCTAGGTTCATTCACATGAACAGAGGCAAAACGACGTTCTAAGGCTGCGTCTTTTTCGATATATTTTTGATATTCATCAAGCGTCGTCGCCCCGATAACTTGGATTTCACCACGAGCAAGTGCTGGTTTTAAGATGTTTGAAGCGTCGATAGAGCCTTCTGCCCCACCTGCACCGATAAGGGTATGCAACTCATCGATAAAGAGAATGACATCTTGTTCACGGTATACTTCGTCCAAGATTTTCTTCATGCGCTCTTCGAACTCACCACGGTATTTCGTTCCCGCAACAACCGCACCCATATCTAACATCATCAAACGTTTTTCGGCGATTTCTTCTGGAACTTCTCCGCTCACCATGCGTTGTGCTAAGCCTTCAACGATGGCTGTCTTACCAACACCTGGTTCCCCAACGAGGACAGGATTATTTTTCGTACGACGGCTAATGATTTGGATAATGCGGCGTACTTCATCTTCACGACCAACAACTGGGTCGATTTTGCCTTCACGAGCTAATTCGGTTAAGTCACGCGCTAAGCTGTTTAATGTAGGCGTTCCTTCTTGTGAAGACTCTTGACGTGCTTTTCTCTTAGAACCTGCGTTTGAAGGTTGAATTCCGATTTTACCGTAGATTTCTTTCATCAACTCTTGAGGGTCGATTTGGTTATCACGAAGAATCTTCGTCGCTAATACTTCTTCACGTAATAAGGCTAATAATAAGTGCTCTGTTCCAACTTGTGGCACTTCGAGGCGTTTAGCTTCATCGGTTGCCGATAGAATCACTTTCTTCGCTCTTGGTGAATAAGGCATTAAGTACGGATCCATTTGCTTACGGTTTGACCCGTATCCTGTGAGTGACTCGATTTCAGAACGAACGATTTCCGCAGTCAACCCTGCCCCGCGAAGCACATTTCCCGCGATTCCTTCTTGTTCAAGGATTAATCCTAATAGTAAGTGCTCTGTTCCCACGGCTTGGTGTTTGAACAGGATGGCTTCTCTTGCAGCTAAGACCATTGCACTCTTTGCTTTTGGTGTAAAAATTTCACTCATGCGTTTATTCCTTTCTATTTAACGGTATTTCAAATTGTCGATTAATTTCTTCATCATATTACTACGAATCTCTGCAGCATTCTTTACGTTTGAAGAGAATGTATCTTTCTCCATCATGAGTGACATCATTTGCGCCTCACGTTTAGTAATCAGCTCATTTTCATATAAGTTTTGTAATAAATGATTGCCTTCTCTCGCTGAAAGTTCTTCAGGAACAAGATCGCTTAATGCATTTAAGATATCCATCTCGTCCACTAGATTTACTTTCATAATGCGAATATAACCACCGCCACCGCGTTTACTTTCAACGACATAGCCTTGTTGAATAGTAAAGCGAGTATTAATCACGTAATTAATTTGGGAAGGTACACAATTGAATCGGTCTGCAATCTCACTGCGTCTGATTTCAACTGTTTCGTTCTTATGCAGTACATTCTTTAAGTAATTTTCAATCAAATCCGACATATTTTGATTTTGCATTCATCTTCCTCCTTTTACCTTGACTATATTTGACTTTAATTATACAAAAGAATGCGCCTTTTGCCAATCATCTTGCATTTTTGATAAAAAAAGAAGCTAGACACAATGTCTAGCTTCCTCATTTGTTTACGTATCGGGAATACAGGATTCGAACCTACGACCCCTTGGTCCCAAACCAAGTGCTCTACCAAGCTGAGCTAATTCCCGTAAGTAAAAAATGCACCCAACAGGAGTCGAACCTGTAACCGCTTGATTCGTAGTCAAGTACTCTATCCAATTGAGCTATGGGTGCATTGTATATTTAATTAATGCCGAGGACCGGGGTCGAACCGGTACGGTCATCACTGACCGCAGGATTTTAAGTCCTGTGCGTCTGCCAATTCCGCCACCCCGGCATGGGCCATGGTTTAACATTGGCTAAGCGGAAGACGGGGTTCGAACCCGCGACCCCCACCTTGGCAAGGTGGTGTTCTACCACTGAACTACTTCCGCAAATTTGATTTTAATGCCGGCTAAAGGACTTGAACCCTCGACCCTCTGATTACAAATCAGATGCTCTACCAACTGAGCTAAGCCGGCTATGAGTGATACAGGGCTCGAACCTGTGACCCTCTGATTAAAAGTCAGATGCTCTACCAACTGAGCTAATCACTCAACAATGGAGGTTAACGGGATCGAACCGCTGACCCTCTGCTTGTAAGGCAGATGCTCTCCCAGCTGAGCTAAACCTCCATTATATATAAAGCGTGGCAACGTCCTACCCTCGCAGGGAGAAACCCCCAACTACTATCGGCGCTAAGAAGCTTAACTTCTGTGTTCGAGATGGGAACAGGTGTATCCTTCTTGCCATCGTCACCACACTTTATTCTCTGAAAAAACTTTCGTTCTTTCAAAACTGAATCTATATCCAACTCCATCAATCTACCAGCTATACAACTCGTGGTTAAGTCCTCGACCGATTAGTACTAGTCCGCTCCATGCCTCGCGGCACTTCCACTTCTAGCCTATCTACCTGATCGTCTCTCAGGGGTCTTACTCATTTAAAATGATGGGAAATCTCATCTCGAGGGGGGCTTCACGCTTAGATGCTTTCAGCGTTTATCCCGTCCACACATAGCTACCCAGCGATGCTCTTGGCAGAACAACTGGTACACCAGCGGTGTGTCCATCCCGGTCCTCTCGTACTAAGGACAGCTCCTCTCAAATTTCCAACGCCCGCGACGGATAGGGACCGAACTGTCTCACGACGTTCTGAACCCAGCTCGCGTACCGCTTTAATGGGCGAACAGCCCAACCCTTGGGACCGACTTCAGCCCCAGGATGCGATGAGCCGACATCGAGGTGCCAAACCTCCCCGTCGATGTGAACTCTTGGGGGAGATAAGCCTGTTATCCCCAGGGTAGCTTTTATCCGTTGAGCGATGGCCCTTCCATACGGTACCACCGGATCACTAAGCCCGACTTTCGTCCCTGCTCGACTTGTAGGTCTCGCAGTCAAGCTCCCTTCTGCCTTTTACACTCTACGAATGATTTCCAACCATTCTGAGGGAACCTTTGGGCGCCTCCGTTACATTTTTAGGAGGCGACCGCCCCAGTCAAACTGCCCGTCTGACACTGTCTCCCACCCCGGTAAGGGGTGCAGGGTTAGAGTGGTCATGTCACAAGGGTAGTATCCCACCGTTGCCTCCTCCGAAACTGGCGTCCCGGATTCTTCAGCTCCTACCTATCCTGTACATGTGACACAAACACTCAATATCAAACTACAGTAAAGCTCCATGGGGTCTTTCCGTCCTGTCGCGGGTAACCTGCATCTTCACAGGTACTATAATTTCACCGAGTCTCTCGTTGAGACAGTGCCCAGATCGTTACGCCTTTCGTGCGGGTCGGAACTTACCCGACAAGGAATTTCGCTACCTTAGGACCGTTATAGTTACGGCCGCCGTTTACTGGGGCTTCAATTCAAAGCTTCGCTTGCGCTAACCTCTCCTCTTAACCTTCCAGCACCGGGCAGGCGTCAGCCCCTATACGTCATCTTTCGATTTTGCAGAGACCTGTGTTTTTGATAAACAGTCGCCTGGGCCTATTCACTGCGGCTGGTATTGCTACCAGCACCCCTTCTCCCGAAGTTACGGGGTCATTTTGCCGAGTTCCTTAACGAGAGTTCGCTCGCTCACCTTAGGATTCTCTCCTCAACTACCTGTGTCGGTTTGCGGTACGGGTCCTATAAATCTTGCTAGAAGCTTTTCTCGGCAGTGTGACATCAGAAACTTCGGTACTAAACTTCCCTCCCCGTCACAGCTTGTCGCATGTGTGATAAGCATTTGACTCATCAGCCGACTCACTGCTTGGGCGTACACTTCCAGTCGTACGCTTTTCTTAGCCTCCTGCGTCCCTCCATTGCTCAAACGATTTATAGAAGTACAGGAATATCAACCTGTTGTCCATCGACTACGCCTATCGGCCTCGCCTTAGGTCCCGACTAACCCTGGGAGGACGAGCCTTCCCCAGGAAACCTTAGTTATTCGGTGGACGGGATTCTCACCCGTCTTTCGCTACTCATACCGGCATTCTCACTTCTAAGCGCTCCACATGTCCTTACGGTCATGCTTCACCGCCCTTAGAACGCTCTCCTACCACTGGACCATAAGGTCCAATCCACAGCTTCGGTAATCTGTTTAGCCCCGTTACATTTTCGGCGCAGGGTCACTCGACTAGTGAGCTATTACGCACTCTTTGAATGATGGCTGCTTCTAAGCCAACATCCTAGTTGTCTGTGCAACCCCACATCCTTTTCCACTTAACAGATATTTTGGGACCTTAGCTGGTGGTCTGGGCTGTTTCCCTTTCGACTACGGATCTTATCACTCGCAGTCTGACTCCCGGATATAAATACATGGCATTCGGAGTTTATCTGAATTCGGTAACCCGAGATGGGCCCCTAGTCCAAACAGTGCTCTACCTCCACGATTCTCACTTCCGAGGCTAGCCCTAAAGCTATTTCGGAGAGAACCAGCTATCTCCAAGTTCGATTGGAATTTCTCCGCTACCCACACCTCATCCAAGCACTTTTCAACGTGCCCTGGTTCGGTCCTCCAGTGCGTTTTACCGCACCTTCAACCTGGACATGGGTAGATCACTTGGTTTCGGGTCTACGTCCACATACTACATGCGCCCTATTCAGACTCGCTTTCGCTACGGCTCCGACTCTTCATCTTAACCTCGCATGTAAACGTAACTCGCCGGTTCATTCTACAAAAGGCACGCCATCACCCATTAACGGGCTCTGACTACTTGTAAGCACACGGTTTCAGGTACTCTTTCACTCCCCTCCCGGGGTTCTTTTCACCTTTCCCTCACGGTACTGGTTCACTATCGGTCACTAGGTAGTATTTAGCCTTGCCAGATGGTCCTGGCGGATTCCGACGGGATTCCTCGTGTCCCGCCGTACTCAGGATGCTAGTAGAGTTCATCAAAATGTCGCGTACAGGATTGTCACCTTCTTTGATGGGCCTTTCCAGACCACTTCTGCTATCTTGATTTCTTCTCACGTTCTAGTCCTACAACCCCAACAAGCAAGCTCGTTGGTTTGGGCTCCTCCCGTTTCGCTCGCCGCTACTCAGGGAATCGATTTTTCTTTCTCTTCCTGCAGGTAATGAGATGTTTCAGTTCCCTGCGTGTACCTCCTAATGAGCTATGTATTCACTCATTGGTAACACCCTATGAAAGGTGTTGGGTTCCCCCATTCGGAAATCTTTGGATCTTAGCTTACTTACAGCTCCCCAAAGCATATCGGTGTTAGTTCCGTCCTTCTTCGGCTCCTAGTACCAAGGCATCCACCGTGCGCCCTTATTCACTTAACCGTTGGTTAAATGTCGCATAGCGTTGCGTTTTGTTAAAAAACTCTTTTCGTTAGATGTTACTCTAACTCTCGGTAAATTAATTGGTTATTTGTTGTGATATAGTATTCAGTTTTCAAAGAACAAAATTCTCTGTTATTTCTAACAGATATGGAGACTAGCGGGATCGAACCGCTGACCTCCTGCGTGCAAAGCAGGCGCTCTCCCAGCTGAGCTAAGCCCCCTAAATTCAAACTAATGGGCCTAAATGGACTCGAACCATCGACCTCACGCTTATCAGGCGTGCGCTCTAACCAGCTGAGCTATAGGCCCTTGTTCGCATTTAGAACTTTTGTTTTGAGAAGTTTAACCTCTCAAAACTAAACAAAGAAGTCTAAACCCTGTAGGGTTCCGTATTACCTAGAACATCCTTAGACATTCTGGTTTATCCTTAGAAAGGAGGTGATCCAGCCGCACCTTCCGATACGGCTACCTTGTTACGACTTCACCCCAATCATCTATCCCACCTTAGGCGGCTGGCTCCAAAAGGTTACCTCACCGACTTTGGGTGTTACAAACTCTCGTGGTGTGACGGGCGGTGTGTACAAGACCCGGGAACGTATTCACCGCGGCGTGCTGATCCGCGATTACTAGCGATTCCGGCTTCATGTAGGCGAGTTGCAGCCTACAATCCGAACTGAGAATGGCTTTAAGAGATTCGCTTACCCTCGCGAGTTCGCTGCTCGTTGTACCATCCATTGTAGCACGTGTGTAGCCCAAGTCATAAGGGGCATGATGATTTGACGTCATCCCCACCTTCCTCCGGTTTGTCACCGGCAGTCTCACTAGAGTGCCCAACTCAATGCTGGCAACTAGTAATAAGGGTTGCGCTCGTTGCGGGACTTAACCCAACATCTCACGACACGAGCTGACGACAACCATGCACCACCTGTCACTTTGTCCCCGAAGGGAAAGCTCTATCTCTAGAGTGGTCAAAGGATGTCAAGACTTTGGTAAGGTTCTTCGCGTTGCTTCGAATTAAACCACATGCTCCACCGCTTGTGCGGGTCCCCGTCAATTCCTTTGAGTTTCAACCTTGCGGTCGTACTCCCCAGGCGGAGTGCTTAATGCGTTAACTGCAGCACTGAAGGGCGGAAACCCTCCAACACTTAGCACTCATCGTTTACGGCGTGGACTACCAGGGTATCTAATCCTGTTTGCTACCCACGCTTTCGAGCCTCAGCGTCAGTTACAGACCAGAGAGTCGCCTTCGCCACTGGTGTTCCTCCATATATCTACGCATTTCACCGCTCACATGGAATTCCACTCTCCTCTTCTGCACTCAAGTTCCCCAGTTTCCAATGACCCTCCCCGGTTGAGCCGGGGGCTTTCACATCAGACTTAAGGAACCGCCTGCGCTCGCTTTTACGCCCAATAAATCCGGACAACGCTTGCCACCTACGTATTACCGCGGCTGCTGGCACGTAGTTAGCCGTGGCTTTCTGGTTAGATACCGTCAAGGCGCTAACAGTTACTCTAGCACTTGTTCTTCTCTAACAACAGAGTTTTTACGATCCGAAAACCTTCTTCACTCACGCGGCGTTGCTCCGTCAGACTTGCGTCCATTGCGGAAGATTCCCTACTGCTGCCTCCCGTAGGAGTTTGGGCCGTGTCTCAGTCCCAATGTGGCCGATCACCCTCTCAGGTCGGCTATGCATCACGGCCTTGGTGAGCCGTTACCTCACCAACTAGCTAATGCACCGCGGGTCCATCCATCAGCAGAAGCTTGCGCCTCTTTTTCCTCTTCAAACCATGCGGTTCGAAGACCTATGCGGTTTTAGCATCCGTTTCCGAATGTTATCCCCCTCTGATGGGCAGGTTACCCACGTGTTACTCACCCGTTCGCCACTAGATTGACCAGTGCAAGCACCGGTCGCTCTCGTTCGACTTGCATGTATTAGGCACGCCGCCAGCGTTCGTCCTGAGCCAGGATCAAACTCTCATGAAAAATTTGAATTTTCATGAGCTTTGAAAAGCTCATTTTAATTACTGACTTATTGTATCTCTTTAAGAGATAAGAAATTGTTGTTTCTTCATCACTAAGATGAAGTCCCTACACATTTGGTTCGTCTTCTTTGTTCAGTTTTCAAAGGTCAATCGTTGTTTTGCAACAACTTCTATATCCTATCATAGGACATTTTCACTGTCAACAGATTTCGTGTAACTTTTTTTCAAAGTTTTTTTGAAACTGTTTTATAAGCGAACGTTCGCTCAACAGTGATATTAATTTATCATAACTGATTATCAATTTCAACCGATATGATTTAATTTTTAAAAACTTTTTTTAATTTCTTAAAAACCGTAATCAAGTCGGATTTCTTCTATATAAATTCATCTCGATATCTTTACAATTTCAGGGAACACTCGTATAATTATTGATGTAAGACGCCGAAATAGCTCAGTTGGCAGAGCAACGCACTCGTAACGCGTAGGTCGCAGGTTCGACCCCTGTTTTTCGGCATACTAAGAATCTTTTCTTCTTTCTTATATTTATGTAGAAAAAAACGGTTGAGTATTACTCAACCGTTTTTCTTTGGACTAATTCAATAATTTTTAATACAACGTTGCTGGCTTTTTGCATGCTTTCAAGAGTTACGAATTCGTATTGCCCATGAAGGTTTTCTGCTCCGGTAAATAAGTTTGGAGTTGGAATTCCTTTATAGGTAATAATACATCCATCTGTTCCTCCACGGAATGGTTGAATGTCTGGCGTGATCCCACATTCTTTATAAGCCTCAATCGCTACTTCAACCGAAGTCATATCGTCTTTTAAGATTTCATACATATTATAGTACTCATCGTAAATCGTGCATTCGATACGAGGCACATCATACGTTGCATTTTGTGCATCTACGATTTGTTGGAATTGCGCTTTTCGCTCTTCGAATTTCTCCATTGAGTGATCGCGAATAATATATTCCAACTCAACCTTACCGATGTCGCCTGATTGTTTCGATAACATAAAGTAGCCTTCGTACCCACTCGTACGTTCCGGCACTTCATCTTTTGGCATACGTGCAAATAGTTTTGCTGCTTCTGCTAAGGCATTCACCATGACATCTTTGGCTTGGCCTGGGTGAACACTTGTCCCATGAATCGTTACTACCGCGCGAGCCGCATTGAACGTTTCATATTCTAACTTTCCTACCACTCCACTATCTAAAGTGTAGGCAAATTTTGCAGGCATACGCTGTGCTTTGAAACGGTGCGCGCCTTTTCCGATTTCTTCGTCCGGACCAAACGCTAACCAAATATCGCCATGCGGAATCTCTGGATGCGCCATTAAGTACAAGCACGCTTCTAATATAGAAACAAGTCCTGCCTTATCGTCGGCACCAAGCAGCGTTGTTCCGTCTGTCGTAATTAACGTTTCGCCGATGTAGTTCTTCAAGCTTGGAAACTCGCTGACCGTCATTACCAAATTCTTCTCGGCGTGGAGGACCACATCTTCCCCATTATAATTCTCGTGAATTTGTGGATTGATGTTTTCCGCGTTGAAATCCGCTGTATCGACATGGGCAATAAACCCAATCGCTGGCGCCGCGCTCCCTTCTTCCAAGTTACTTGGGAGGAGCGCCACTAAGTAGCTATCCTCTGGGTCGAGTTCTACTTTTGTAAAGCCGTACTCCACTAACTCATCACGAAGCATTTCTAGAAATTCCCATTGACTCTTTGTCGTAGGAATCGTTGTTGATTTTAAATCACTACGCGTATTGATTTTCGCATAGCGAATAAATCGTTCTAACATTGTAGGGTACATGTTAATAAGAGTCATCTTCTTTCACTTGGTGGAACTCTAAGTCTGCAATTGTTTCACGACCGAACATTTCAATCGCCACTTTAATTTTTTGTTTTTCGTGGTCAAGTTCTACTACTTTACCGCTCATATCATTGAAGGCACCTTCTGTAATGATTACGTAGTCTCCAACAGATACGTGTAAATCAACTGGAGCATGAACTTTTTCACCGATACGTCCTAAGATAGCTTCTACTTCTTCTGGTAATAATGGAGATGGTTTTGAACCAGCACCGTGTGAACCAACGAATCCAGTTACGCCTGGAGTGTTACGAACAACATACCATGCTTGGTCTGACATGACCATTTCAACTAATACATAACCAGGGAAAGTTTTTTTCTACAGTTGTTTTTGTTTTTACCGTCTTTTTACTTCTACTTCCTCTTCTTCAGGTGAAATCACGCGGAAGATGTTTTCTTCCATACCCATACTTTGGATACGTGATAATAGATTTGATTTAACTTTGTTTTCATAACCTGAATAAGTGTGCAATACATACCATTCTTTTTCCATTGATACTCCTCCTTGAGTGTTGACAACATTTTTCCATACAAAAAAACCTTCATAAGCGAAGGTTTTTTTCAACTGCTCTTAGTATATCACTAATCACTTTAAAGTACTATTATTTTATAAGGAATGTAATGAGTTGATGAATTCCATAGTCCACTACTGCAAAGAAGCATAGTGCAGCAATCACTGTCATAATTACTGTGATTGTATATTTGTTAACTTCTTTACCTGTTGGCCAAGTTACTTTTTTCATCTCTTTAATAACATTTGATAAAAAACGCATTCCGAATCTCCTCTTCCTTTTATTTTGTTTCGCGATGTAGTGTTTGTTTGTTGCAATACTTGCAGAATTTTTTAATTTCTAGACGTTCTACTCGTCGATTTTGTCCCAGCGTAATCGTGTAGTTTCTTGAACCACATACGCTACAAGCTAACGCCGCTTTTTTCTGAGCCATATTTTTCACTACTTTCTATAAATCCATATCTATTTAATCATAAGGAAATGAACTTGCTTTGTCAAGTAGACGCTTAAACTCTGCCACACCAGTAATGATCCCTTAAATAATCAAAAACTACACTCGAACCCTCTTCTTGCTATTTTCTACGTCTTACTAGTAATTTATTTTTCAAGCTCACGGCTTTTGGTGCCCATGTATGGAACATTTCAAACCAGAACTTCGAAATCGGCATATCAAATTCACCGATATATTCCACTAACTCAGGATCAAATGATTGCTTGAATCCGTTAATCCCGCCGTGATGTTCTTGGTCTTCAGAAACTCCGAAGAAGTCAAACGAACGAATGCCTTTTTCATCATAAAGAGTTTGCATGATCCAAGACACAAGCGCCTTGTTCGCATTCAATCCACCATCGTCAGTGATGTTCGCGCCATATAAGTAGTACGCTTTATCTAAGTACGTTACAACAAACGCTCCGCTGACAACTTTCCCTTCTGGATACTGTTCTAAGTCACCTTTCACGCGTTCGATTTCTTTTTCGTATTTAGCGATATTGACTTTCAATGATTCAATTTGCTTTTGAACGTTTTCGATACGTTTAGGATTGTTCAACGTTTCCAATTGTCCTGTTAACTTATCGAATTCTTTTTGCGCTGTTTCTAAGCGGTTTGTCGCAAATGCTAATTGCACATTATAGTCCACTTTCGCAAAGTATAAATCCACCATGCCCTTAGGATGAAGGTGTTGGTACATTGTTGTTAAATACTCGATGCTACGCGCCACATATTTGTCACGTTCAGCCGTAATCTTGTTTAACTCATCATAGATTGGCATATCTTCAAGTGTTCCCTTGTAGCAAACAACCCCTTGTTTTTTCGCTACATTCACTTTATAACGTTCTTTCTTATTGAACGTTTCAACGATGCCTTTTCCTTCGTCCTTCAACGGTAAAATCATTGTTAAACGTGGTTGAATCCCATCAAACCCTAAGTCCATTGGGCGTTCTACGAATCCAGCCGCTAAAATGTTTTTGCGGTATTCTTCGTTATTGAATCCACCTTCAACCATTTCGAACTTGTTTGTCCATTCACGCCATTGTAATTCTGGGTCAATTTTCAAACCAAATGCATTTTTAGCTTTCAAATACACTTTTAAAGTCGCAAAGACTGATTTTAATTGTTCCGCATTTGTATAGTCGGTTACGATTCCGCGCGGTGCATACGCTAAATATTTATTCACACCAGGTAATTTACGATAAAGAATCATCGCAGCCGCAACAGGTTCATGATTATCAGACATCACAAGAAGTACATCTCTTGTCCATGAGCCATCTGTCTTCACTTCGCCCCATTCAGGCGTTTGGAAAACCGTTCTGTTGGCTTGAGTTTCCATAAAAGCATGATACTCTTCTAACGCATTCGACATCTCTTTTATATACATGTGAGCACTCTCTTTCCTTTTTACGTTTCCTTACCAGTATTACATTTTCAGCAAAATATGTCAAAACTTTAACAAAGAAAAAGCTTTACGTATCAATGGAAGATAGCCTTAAAAAACTTCTTCGACAATAAGAAAAAAGAGCGCACCTTGTGAGTGCACTCTCCGTTTAATTTTTAGAATAGTTTCAAGTATTGATCTAATTCCCATTGTGAAACTTGACTACGGTAAGCAGCCCATTCGAAACGTTTTGCTTCGATGAAGTTGTCTAGGATATGACTTCCTAGCGCTGATTGAACAGTTTCATCTTGTTTCAAGTATTCAATCGCTTCGTTTAATGTTCCTGGTAAATCATCGATTCCAGCTTCCTTACGTTCGCGAGCAGACATCGCATAGATGTTGCGGTCGATAGCTTCAGGAACTTCCATTTTTCTTTAACCCCTTCAAGACCAGCTGTTAAAATCGCAGCCATTGCTAAATATGGATTCGCAGATGGATCCACACTACGCAATTCGATACGAGTTGAAATACCACGAGATTCTGGAATACGGATTAACGGTGAACGGTTACGTGCTGACCATGCAATATATACAGGCGCTTCGTATCCTGGAACTAAACGTTTGTATGAGTTTACTGTTGGGTTACATACGGCCGTTAGAGCTTTGGCATGTTTCATAACCCCAGCGATGAAGTGACGACAAGTGTCGCTTAGACGTTGGTCGCCATTTTCGTCAAAGAACGCATTGTTTCCATCTTTATCAAATAATGATAAGTTGAAGTGCATTCCGCTACCAGCAATTCCGAATACTGGTTTTGGCATAAATGTCGCATGCAATCCATGTTTACGCGCAATTGTTTTTACAACAAGTTTGAAAGTTTGGATATTGTCACAAGCAGCTACTGCATCTGAGTATTTCCAGTCGATTTCGTGTTGACCTGGCGCTACTTCGTGGTGACTCGCTTCGATATCGAAACCAATCTTTTCTAACTCAAGAACGATTTCGCGACGGCATTCTTCCCCAAGGTCGATTGGCGCTAAGTCGAAGTAACTTCCTTTGGTCGTTTCCTTCAAGGGTTGGTTCGCCATTTTCATCCATTTTGAATAAGAAGAACTCTGGCTCTGGTCCTAAGTTGAAGTTTGAGAAACCTAATTCTTTCATTTCGTTTAAGACGCGTTTTAAGTTTGAACGAGGGTCTCCCGCAAATGGAGTTCCGTCTGGTTTGTAAACATCACAGATTAAACGTGCGATAGTACCGTGTTTGCTGCTCCATGGGAATACTACCCAAGTTGAAAGATCTGGATATAAGTACATATCACTTTCTTCGATACGAACGAATCCTTCGATTGAAGAACCGTCAAACATCATTTTGTTGGCCAACACTTTATCTAATTGTGTAATTGGCACTTCCACGTTTTTAATAGTTCCTAGAATATCCGTGAAGATTAATCGTAAGTAACGAACATCTTTCTCTTCTACCTGTCTTCTAATCTCTTCATGTGTAATCATTGACTTCCTCCTATAAGTTCCATTTTTCTCCGCCAGAGTAGCGGCTAATATGCATAATCTCGTCGTAGAAGATTCGTCGGACATCTTCATCCGTCAGCGCTTCTTTCACGCTCTCCTTCGTTACGGGATTTGTATTCTTATTGAAAATCTTCTGAATTGCCATAATGGTTAATCCATCAGCTAAATAATCTTTAATCTCCAATAAGCGATCGACATCATTCAAGGAATACATGCGGCGGTTCGTCTCAGAACGTTCCGGGATGACCAAGCGCTGTTCTTCATAATATCGAATTTGTCGTGCAGATAAATCGGTCAGTTTCATTACTGTTCCGATTGGAAAGACGGCTAGTGAACGTCGTAATTCCTTTTCACCCATCTGTCTTCCTCCTTTATAGGGTTATTGTAAATAACGGTTGAATCTTTTGTCAAAACTGCCCTTACCTCTTATGTTATATAATATAACATGAAAAACGGGGTGTTGTCCCAGTTAAGCTTTCGTTAGCTGAGATAATACCCCGTTTTATGGTTTTGCGTGCTGTAGTATTTGTTATTTTTGAGATCTTTTGTTACTGTTTTGACTCCTGTTAGTCGCCTAACGTTTGAACGGTCTCATCGCATTCTTATTTTGGTGAAATCACCCCTTTCTGTCTATACTTCTTTTCAACTTCTTTAATTTCTTTATTCCATAGTGTTCCACCTCACTTGTTAATGCGTTAATATTTATTTCATCATTTGTTTTCATATTTTGGTGGACTCACCCCTTTCACGGTTCCTTAGAATTCTTATCGGCCTTATCTACCTCCTGGTCTACCGCCTTGGCCAGGTTGTCCGCCACCAGGGCCACCTTGTCCAGGTCTACCACCGATATTAGCTGCTTGCTTAGAAGCTGTTGCTGTTGTTGAGTTTGAACCGACTTTAATCGTATATTTTTCGCCCTCTTTAATCTCTGGACTACTAATTAATACCGTCGAGAATGCCTTAGAAGCTTTTAGACTTGCGACTGTTTTACCAGAAGAGTCAACCACTTCAACGGTTGTTCCAGCCGTTCCTTGAACACTTGCCATTAGGAAAGCTTGGCTAGAGTCGCTACCAAATCCCATTGTCATTTCTCCATTATCGACAAAGAGGACTGTACCACCGTTTAGTTTTCCATTGTCGTCATAGTCAAGAGCTGCGTTGGCGCCGCTTGTTGGGCCATTGACAACGACTGTTCCGCCGTTAATCTCGATAGACCCATTCGCATCCAATCCGTCCCCTTCAGCATCAACGGTTAATGTTCCTCCGTCGATGACAATCTTCACTTCGCCTGCTTGATCCAAGTTTTTCGCATTTGCGGCTTCGGCTTTTACGGTCTTCGTTTGTTGACCTGGGCCTTGTCCTTCAGACGATTCTAACGTCCAGTCTTTGCATTCAATCCATCATCAGAAGATTTTACTGTGACAGTTCCACCGACTTGATGAATCAATCGAGCCTCAAGACCTTCTTCACTCTTTTGTACATCGATAGTTGCACCTTCGTCGATGAGCATTGTATTCGAAGCGTTGATACCATCGTCTCCTGCATTTACAGTGATGTTCGTATTAGTTAAGTAAATATTTCCTAACAATACATCATCTTCATTGTCTGAGTGAATACCATCTTCATCGGCTGATAAGTTCAATGTCGCGCCCGACACGTTCACGAAGTCGTTGGCTGCTACACCGTGTTTTTTCGCGGTTGTTGTAACTGTCGCGTCCACGATACGAATGCCGTCTTTTGACTTAATCGCATTGCTTGCTGCACCTGTTACCGTTAATGAACCTTTACCGTTAATCGTCAAGTCGCTATCGGAGTAAATCGCTCCTTTAACCGTTGATGTTGATTCATCGGCCACTTCATTTTTCGTTCCATCGGCTACTGTTAAAATTACTTTTTTCGCCGTGTCGACCAGTAATGGAGCTTCTGTATTCTTCAAAGTCGCATTTTTAAAGACGATTTGTACTTCATCTTGCTTGCCTGCTGCGACTTTCAATTGAACTTTTGAAGCCGTTCCTTCGACGATATACGTTCCGGCTTTTGTAATTTCTACCGTACTTCCATTGACTGTTACGCCATCCCCTGACACAGTAGCCGTCGTTCCTTGAAGCGAAATCTTCGAAGCTTTACTTTCGTCGTAAGTCGCTGTTAAGTCGCTTGCTTCAAAATAAGAAGCCGTCTGCGTAGTTGAAGTTGTAGATGTCTTTGTTGTTGTTTGAGTGTTTGCGTCGGCTTGGCTTAATACACTTTGCGATCCGCAAGCGGCCAACCCTAGAGAGATAAATAATGTTGTCGTCAATAACCATTGTCTTTTCTTTTCCATCTCGTTCTCCTCGATTCCTTTTCTTGATGGTTTTAGTATACGAAGCGAACTTAAAATGAACTTAAAATAAAAAATAACCCATGGATAATTTATCCATGAGTCATTTCGTTATTTCGTTTGTTCTGTCATTCCACGTTTAAGCGCAACTTCTTTACTCTTAGAGAATGATACGTGATCTCCGTCTTCTGTTAAGAAACCACTTTGAAGAAGGCCTGCAAAGAATAAATTGTTACTTTCTTTCAGTTTTGACAACGTATATTTCGTTAAGTCAACTTCAACCGATGAGATGAGTTTGCCATCTTTTTCAGTAATTGAAGTCACAACCCCATTTAACCCTTTCATCGATTCAAAGAGTTTTTCGTTATCCTTACGAGCCTCAGTGTGTTCAGTAGGTTCATTCGTTTCGATCTTAATCTTTGTCACGGTGTCAGTCTTTTTATCATACGTATAAACTAAAGTTACGTCCGTATCACCTGATTTTTGAGTGAAAGTCGCAGTCTCTTGTGAGCTACAACCTACTAATAGAAATAGGAAGCTAACCCCTAAAATAATTTGAAAGAATTTTTTCATTGGTCTCCTCGCTTATTGAGCTTTCTTTTGGAATAATTTTTGGTAGTAGAAGTACACAGTTGCTGCTGATGCTGCAAATGCTACTAAGTAGAAGAAGATTGCAATTTTTGATCCTGTTTGTAATCCATCTACGAATGATTGTGCAGTGCGGCTCGCTGCTAATGGGTTTGCAAATGCTTCAGAAATAAGGGCATTTACTGCAGAATTTGATTTTCCACTGAAGAAATCAGATAATTTTCCAAGAGCATCTAAGAATCCGCCACCTAAGATGTTTCCTAAGAAGACAGATACTACCATTGCTAATGAAGCTACATTCACGTTAGTCCATAAGTTTTTGCTTTCTTTATGAGCTTGGTATAAGAAATATCCAGTAAATACAGCACCTACTAATGCAAAGAAGAATGATAAACCAAAGTATAAGCTTAAGTTCTTCACTTTATTAGAAAGGTCCATATACGCTGCTTGTAAACTTGTAGTATTAATTCCGCCGTTTGAACCAAACGCAAATCCTAGTCCGTTTAGTAACACTAGAAGTGTGAAGATTGCAAGAGCAATAGATACACCGAAGAAGATTTTTTCGAATAAATTATTTTTATTATAGCTTTCAACTTTATCAACAGCTTTTTCTGTTGCTTCATTTAATTTTGCTTTATTTTCTTCTGTGAATACTTTGCTTGCTGCTTCTCCGATTTTTTCTTTTGCAACACCAGCAACTTCTTTTGCTTTTTCAGCAGCTTCTTCTGCTTTTTCTTTTACGTCTTCAACAACTTCTTTGAAGTCGCCATCTGCTTCAGGAGCTTTTGCTTTTTTCGCTTCTTCAACAACTGTTTCTGCTACTTCTTTCACTTCTTCAGCTGTTTCTTTTGCTGCTTCAACTACTTCGTCTTTTACTTCTGTAGCTTTTTCAGCAACTGATTCAAGATTTTTGTTCTCGTTTTGATCCATTGTGACACCTCATTTTTTATTTTATTTCCTTTAGTCAGTTTATCACAATCACGCGTTTTCTTCTAGTTTTCAACAATTGAAAATAGAAAATCATATGAACTCTTCCCTTACGGAAATAAAAATAAGAGCTAGACCGTAGCCTAGCTCCATCAAGTTAAGTTTTATTTTAGGACCGTACCATCCGCTAATGTGATTGTATATCCGTTAAAGTTGATTGTACCTTTGTTTTCTAATGATGTAATTGTGACATTTCCTGTCAACGTCCATGTCGCCCCCTCTTCTACTGTGATTACTGCGTTATTGTCCACGGCAGTCCCTCCTTCAGCATTTTCTACGATATTGATGGTACCTGTAAAGTTTGTTCCTTTGCCCATTGTGAAATTCAATGTAGATACGGTATCCACCTCAATCGCTCCAGTTAATGTTTGGTTCGTCGTTGTTAAATCAACTTGACCACCATTGGCACCGGCTGTCCCCCAGCCACGTGTTGCATCATTTCCTAAGATGGCTAATAATCTGCCAGATGAATCTTGATTTGTGATCGATACGTCTTCTAAAGTGATGACGCTGTGTGTGTTCGTTACATAGATTTGGTCTCCGTTACGTCCTGTTAAAGCGCCGCCTTTCATTGCGAAAGTAGATGTTCCGCTCTCAGCATCTCCTGACATTGATTGATAAATCATCACGTTGTGTACGTTGTTGTCTGAAGAGCTACCCTCTGTTGAACTCATATTCCCTGTTACGTTGGTATTTTCTAATGTGATAGAGTTTTGGCCCTCGATTACAAGTGCTTCTGAGTTTTCAGCGTTCAATGTTGCATTTTTAACAGTGATATTCGCTGTAGAGTAAACTGCTGGTGAGTTGTATCCTGTTGAAGTATACGTTCCTTTGTCGACGACTACCGTACCACCACCACGGTCTGTACGAATCGCTGCTGATGAATTTCCTGCGGTGTTCACCGTCAAGTTAGTTGCGTTCATCGCAGCGCCACCTGTCGTTTGGATACCACCTGAGTTATCTTTTGTTGTTGTGATTGTTGTGTCTGATACATTGACGGTCGTTCCTGAGCCGTAACTGAACACCCCGTTCCCGTTTTGTGCAGTTGTATTGACGGTTGAGTTTGTAATTGTTACGGTTGCTCCATCGGTGGCTAAGAATCCTGCGTTCATTCCGTAGAAGTCTCCATTTTCTGTGTTCGATGTTGCTCCGGCTGTTTTGTTAACCGTTACGCCGTCTAATGTGACTGTTGCTCCTGTTACACGGAGTGCATTTTCGTCATCTCCGGTAGATTCATACGTTTCTCCTGTTACTGTTGCATCTGTTGTTAAATTCGTTGCTGCCTCACCTTGTGTCACTTGGTCGCTCCCGCCAAACTCTTCTCCTCCAGGTTTAGCTGGGGGACTCTGTTGAGCTTGGACTTGAGAAGTCGCCTCAGTTTGTGTTTGTGTTTGTGTGTTTTGGCATGCAACTAAAGTAGTTGCAATAGTAATCGTGGATAATAGAACAATCATTCTGTTTCTTTTCATCTTGGTCCCCCTCGCTTCCTATCAACTATTTGTTGATGGTTTTATCATAACAAGCTTACTTAAAATGAACTTAAAACAAAAAAAGTTTTTCGAAAAAGTTTTTTAGACTAAAAATTATCATATATGATAATTTCGTACGAAAAAAAAGACGTTGGAAGGATATTCCAACGTCTCTTTTTTAATTTTTTTATTGACAGTTATTCATTTATTTCTTTTCAATATCAACAAATTCAAAGATCTTCTCAGCAAATATCATTAAGTCCTCGTTGTTAAATTTTCCAAAATCGAAAAATGGTGATATATACCAAATAGTTACCATTTGATTATCGTCAGTAAATACATCTACGGTAATACTAGAATATTTTTCGCACTTTATCAAACGCATCCGTATGCACAAAATATCTATAACCTTTATAATTTCCTTCTAGAAAATTTAGTTTTTCATACCCTAACCACTGTAAGTAGGTTTGACCATCTTTTCTGATTTGGTATTCTATATTAATATCGAGTTGATCACTCACTTTATGATTTTCATCGAAAACATGTTTCGTGCTAATCTCGTATACATCTGATTTAAGAATTTGTTCAGTAGTTGTTGTTTTTACTTTTTATCTTCAATAATATCAGTTGGCGTGAATGTATTTATCCGAAGATAGCCATCTCCAACATCAATTTTACCGTCAAAATATACATGCAACAAATAATTAGTAGGTACTTTTGTCTTAACGATAAAGTCTGTTATTCTTTTCTCGTCCTCCAGTTCATTAATAGCACCACTCATATTAATAGTTTCATACTCTTTTTGATTAAACAAAGGAAATAGTTTTGAATCATTTAGCAGTTCTTTTACTTTCCCTGTTAAGATTGGCAATCCATATTCATCAAGCCCATTCTCAGACTGCGTTGTCTCTGATGAATCTTTCTTTTCTGAAGATTCCTTTGATTTGCTCAGCTACTTCTGCTTTTGTTGTACTGTCTGTTGATTCTGTTGATTTTGGTTTTGAACATCCCACCAACAGGAATACCGATAATACTGCCATCAATATTTTTTTCATCTGTCATTCCCCTTTACTTTGTATTTCTACCATCCTATATAAAACTTTTTAATTAACATTATTATACCATAAAGAAAATATAATGAAATCCACAAAAAAGTTCTTATGTTCACCATTATAGCGAAAAGACATAAGAACTTATTTCATTTATTTTGTTGCAATCACAAAGCGAATTTGAGTTTCACTTGTGAGTTCTGCTGTTAACTGTACATCGTTCGTTTCGGCAATCTTCTGCGCGATAGAAAGCCCTAGTCCGCTTCCGCCTGTCGTACGATTTCTCGAACTATCTACACGGTAGAAGCGATCGAAAATCTGACTGACCTGTTCCTTCGTCATTGGTTCTGTTGCATTTCCAATGGCTAATTGATTTCTTTTCGCCTCAACAGTAATCACCGGTTTACCGACCGTATACTTCATCGCGTTATCGAGCAAGATACGAATCAACTCCGTCATCGCACTCTTATTCGTTGTGATAATCGTTTGTGCCTCGCCAGTAAATTCTACCTGGAGTCCTTTTTCGTTTAAGACTGGTAAAATCTCTTCAACGATATCTTTCGTAACAGCCACTAAATCGACTTCTTCTTTTGTCGCAGTTGCTTCTCCTTCATCGTATCTTGAAAGAAGTAACATCTGTTCTACAAGAGAGTTCAAACGTTTAATTTGGCGTTTATTGCTGTCGACAAATTTGGCATCTGTCCCCATCATTGCTAGTAAATCCGTATTAGCCGATAGAACAGCTAATGGCGTTTTAATTTCATGACTAGCATTAGACACGAATTGTCGCTGACGCTCCACGTTTTCTACAAACGGACGAATTGCACGGTTAGATGCAAGACGAACGAGTACATATACAACGAGTATACATAAAATAAATACGGTTAACGTGACCATCAATAATCTTGAATTCTGCTGAACTTCACGGTGCGCATCAATAAACACTACCATCGTTTCAGAGTCTGTTTTGGATACTTGGTAACGTAGACCGCCTTCCCAGCCACTAGTAGCAGTTCCTTGTGCAATTAGAAGCGCTTTGTCAGACAAAGTATCCTCTTCAATAGAAACTAGATGTGTTTTATCCACAGATTTAATCGCATTATTCGCTATTTTCACCACTGCATAACGGATGGATAATTGGTCATCTTTACGAAACTCCTGACCTTTGGAAATCCATGTTCCGGGTGTTCTTTTGGTCCGTTACCATCTGGAGCTTCAGGAAAAACTCCGTCATTTTCAATGAGCATTGTCGAGAGTCGATCCACTTGTGCTTCTGTTTGTCGATAGTTCAGTACGTTTACCGCCACTAACACAACAAGTAGTACTGCCGTAAACGACAGCATGGCACTTTTTACAAAGCTTTTTTGAAGTTGTTTAAACATGCAAACTCCCCTTTTATTAACTATCATTCATTTTTCAACTGTAATTAGGCTTCGACCATCAACTGATAGCCTAGACCACGTGCAGATTTAATCGTCACGTTCGCCTCAATACTTGCTAATTTCTTACGAAGAGATGAGATATTCACCCATACAACATTAATCTCCGCATCTGAGTCAAGACCCCATACTTTTTCCATAATTAACTCGGTCGACAATACTTGATTGCTATTCATCATAAAGTATTCCATCAGTTGAAACTCTTTATTATTCAATAGCACTTGTCCGCTAGCAGATTGGATCGTGAACTTATCGCGATTTAATTCAATATTTCCAACCGTCATCACTGACGATACGAAAACATTTGGACGGCGAAGTAATGATTTCACACGCGCTAACAACTCAGGCGCTTCGAACGGTTTCGTTAAATAATCGTCCGCACCTTCTTCTAGCCCTGTTACTTTATCTTCTAATTGGCTTTTTGCCGTCAACATTAAAACAGGTGTAGTATTCCCTCCTGCACGTAATTCACGTACCACTTCCACTCCAGATTTCTTTGGCATCATGACATCCAGTAAAATTAAATCATATGGTGTTGATTCAGCATAAAACAGCGCATCCGCACCGTCGTGAACGAGTTCCACACTATATTTTTGCATTTCAAGCATCATTTTCAGCGCTTCGGCTAAATCAATTTCATCTTCTGCTACTAAAATTCTCATAGTAATCCCTCTTCTTTTTTTCTTCAGTATACGTTTCGTACTTAAAATTTACTTAAACCGACTTCTTACAAGTATTTGCAAATGCGACGAGCAGCTCACGCAATTGTTGCTTTTGGTTGCAGTCCAATCCACGCAATGTATGTTCCATCATTTGATGTTGCGCTGGAATTAAATCATCGAGCAACTTCTTCCCTTTTTCCGTTAATGAAATATGTTTTGTTTTCCAGTCTTTTTCAATCGAAATTAATTCTAATTTTTCTAAATGACGAATGCAGTGCGTAATATTCCCCTGCGTCAAATTCAACGTTTGCGCAATCGTCTTTTGATCCATCGTTTGATTTCTAAAAATTAGATGTAACACTTCAAAATGAGTTGGATTCAATCCCACCTCTTTTAATGACATCGAAAAAGTTTTCAAGTTCTCATTGTAGATTTTCATAATCATCATCCAAATCTCATGAGACACATTCATTTTTTCGCATTCTGTAACCATACCGACACCTCTTTCACCGTTTACTTTACTATTGAAATGACCTCCTGTCAAACTCTCTCTCCCTCAATCCACTAACGAATTGCACTCACTTTTCCCCTTCTCCGGCCGCCCTTTAAAATGGTTTAATCGAAACCAGATCCTTCTGCTGAAAAAGAGTAAGAAAAATGAGTGCCTTCAAATTCTATAGTAGTCATTGTAGCGGTTGTAATCGATGTGAAATACTGACACTTGGAATTTATTCCTAGTGTCAGTTTGAGCTCGATAGACCTGAGACCCCGGCTCAGGTCGGTACAGCACTAATGACTACTATAGAGTTATTTGAAGGCACGAAGTGTCTTACTCTTTTTCTATTTCTTTTCCAACAAAAAGAGCCCTGGTTTCAGGTTAAACCAGGACTCGGAAAGCACAATTTCCCTAGTGAGCTATCCAAATTTTTTTCTGACGAATCAGCGCCACACACGCAATCACTACCACAATGAAAGTTCCGAGTGCTGCTGTTCCGTTAACAGTGAGAGAATATAACCATGGGCTCATTCCTTCTGGTGCGTATTTACCCCAGAAAATAACCCCGGCAATATAGTGGAAGAAGTAGCGAACGCCTACTCCTACAAAAGCTGCAGTACAAGCTAACGTAATCGCAGTTGTATATTTCTCAGCTTTTAACGCTTTTTGGAACGGACTATATAGAAGTCCTGCAAGTCCCATCACTGCAAATGCAATGACATATTCGATGAGTACTTGTTCAACAGACAAGAATGACACTTTACCTACTGCAAAGTGGAGTAATCCCCATAGCAAACCTGCTGCTAAACCTGGTGTCAAGCCGCGGCGTAGTGAAAAAATAACAAGAACAATTGCTCCCCACGACGGTGTAAACCACCCAACAAAGTCCGGAATAGAGGACATTGCCATTGACAACGCTGCAATAATTGCAGCTTCTACCCATACTAAAACATTTCTCTTCATGAAAAAAAGAGCCTCCTTCGTTTATTGAAAAACACAAAGAGACTCCGTCTAAAACTTCGAAATCAAATACAATTCCTACGCACGTACTAACGTAACAGGTTCAAGGGTTTGTAACAACATCTCAGCCAAAATGGCACCCCTTTGTACTTTTCACATATTTAACTGTTTCTAATATACTACTGTAGAGCATATTTAGCAAGCATTATTTACTATGCTTGTGAATTTTTCTTATTGATAATGACTAACATTGATCCTGCTAGAAGTGCCACTACTGCTCCCCAAACTCCTACAGTTTTTGTACCTGTATTAGGAAGTTCTGGTGCTTCTGTTGTAGTTTCTACTGTTGTTGGAGCAACTGTTGTAACAGCAGTTGTTGTTGGTGCTTCTGTTGTCGTTGTTACTGTTGTCGGAGCTTCCGTTGTTGTCGTAACAGTTGTAGGAGCTTCTGTTGTTGTCGTAACAGTTGTAGGAGCTTCTGTTGTTGTGACTGTTGTTGGTGCTTCCGTTGTTGTCGTTACAGTCGTTGGAGCTTCTGTCGTCGTTGTAGTAGTTGTTGTCGTCGTAGTTGTTGTCGTTGTCTCTGCTTTATTGACAATTTCCTTACGAGCTACTTTACTTGCATCAAAATCTGCTGCATTTACGACTACATCGCTTTCTAACAATTGGAATCCTGAAGGAGCTTTTGTTTCGCGAATAATGTATTCATCGCGTAATAAGTTGGATACTTTTGCAGTACCATCTGCTCCTGTAACTAATTTACCAACTGATTTACCAGTTGCTTTACGGATAACGTCAAATTCAGCGTTTGCTAAAGCTGAACCATCGTCCCCTTTTTTATCGATCACAATTTCAAATGTGTAACCATCTGCTGAACCACTAGCTGTTTGATATACATATGGTGATTCTTTTGCATCAATACGTGTTTTGTTTGCATCTAAGCTTGCATAGTTCACAAATGTTTCCCCTGAAGCTGGTGCATAAGGAACACGCACTTGATACTCGATTAAGTAGCCCTCTGATTGAGCAACTTCGCCTAATTTCACTGTAAAGCTCTTGTTATCTGCTGCAAAAGTCACTTCTTTATCAGTCACAAGCTGTCTATTCTTCAAGGCAAGTTTTCCGTCATTTCCTTCGGCCCAGACACCTTTATACACTTTCACACTTGTTGGGACATATTCCATACCGTCTGTTTGCAATTGGTCTGTTACGATAGCATCTGAAAATGCTTGTTTTGTCGCATTGACACGTAACTCATATGTACGAGTAATGCTGCCGTCTTCTGCTTTTTTTGTTCCCCAGCTCACTTTGTCGAACTCTTTATTTAAGTCTCCTGGGACAAATACATAATTAAATTCACCGACTGTTTTTGTTTGTTTGTCGATTGTTAATTTTACTGGAATTTTTGTGTTTTCATGTTGTTCTGTAATATCTACACGCACTGCAAATTTCAAGTTTCCTGTAATGTCTGAACGTTTTTCAACGAAATCTGTATACGTTAATGTAATAGTTTTTGTATCACGATTAATGACCGCATCTGCAATCACATCACCTGCATCATTTGTAATTTTAAATGTTTGATTTTCAATAAATTTCAAGTTGTCTGGCAACTTAATTTCCGTCGTATCACCCTTAGCGGCTGTTGACGGAACCCCAAAATTCATCTCCACGCTAATATCTGTATATTGGTCTGCTGGCGATTTTGCTGGTGTCACTACTTGTTTCGTCACATTAAGCGCCACTTCTTTCGCCGATACTGCCGGACTCTTTAAACCTCCCAAAATAAGGAATACTGTTAAGATTCCTAAAAATAAATAGAATACCTTTTTCATGTTTTTCCCTCCACTATTTTTTTGAAAACACTTTTTTCAGTATATACTCGTTTCCTATCAAGTGCAACTTTTTGATTTTAATTCTCGGAAAAGTTACCGTTTGTTAATATTTGTAACGCGAAAGCAATGGATTTCTACAAAAAAGGCTCCTAGGAATGCCCTAGAAGCCGAAATTCAAATCTTTTTATTTAGCTTTGTCTTTTTTCAAAGGTGTCACGTTTAATCATAACTCACCGATAACATCACCGAAAATCCAAATCGCAGTAAATACTATCGGATGAGCGACTACAAAAGGAATTACTCCTCGTGCACTCTTACAGTTTTTTAACCACTACTTGTGGTAATAATTCTTCGATAAATGATTTTTCGGCAATTCCTACAGAGAAGGCTGTCGCGCTTCCTGTAGCGGCACCTTGTTTCAAGCTCGCTGCGTAATCTTTGGTTTCAATAAATTTCGCCATAAAGCCTGAAAGCATTGAGTCTCCTGCTCCAACTGAGTTGACTAATTTTCCTTTTGGAACATTTGATGTATAGACTTCACCAGTTTCACTAAGGAGCATTGCTCCGTCACCCCCACGAGAAATCAAAACATTTCGAGCCCCCATGTCTTGGAGTTTTTTCACATAATCGACAATTTGTTCTTCCGTTTCAATCGTTACCCCAAAAATCTCCCCTAACTCATGATGGTTTGGTTTGATAATGAATGGGTGATATGGAAGACATTTCGTTAATAAATCTTTTGTTGTGTCTAATACTAATTTAACGCCTTTATCATCGCACAATTTCGCAATCGTTGTGTACGCAGAGTGATCCATCCCATTACCGGCATTTCCGGCTAGGAATACCACATCGCCCAATTGTAAGTTTCCTTCAAAGTACTCCACTAAACGAGCGAAA
Organism: uncultured Granulicatella sp.; assembly: GCA_916438765.1. GTDB lineage: Bacteria > Bacillota > Bacilli > Lactobacillales > Aerococcaceae > Granulicatella. Next base: position 379,637 of record CAKAHB010000005.1, read on the forward strand.
TCTTCTTTCGATACGACTGGTCCATTGGCGTTGATTTCCGTTTCTTCGGTACTCTTTAATTTCAAATTAATACGCGTAACTCCGTCGATTTCGATGAAGTTCGTATGAATCCCTTCTGATTGCAATGCTTCTTTAATGAAGTTCCCTGAGAAGCCTGCCAAGAAACCTGTTGCAGTATTGTCAAATCCTAACCGCTTCAAGATGACAGACATATTAATTCCTTTCCCACCTGCCACGTAGTTTTCTTCTACAGAACGGTTTAATGTGCCAAGTTCGCAGTTTGGAACTTTAACAACAAGGTCTATCGCTGGATTAAACGTAATCGTGTAGATCATGCTATCTCTCCTTTATTATGCGTCCATTTCAACAAGACGAATGCTTCCGGCCATACGGTACCGTAAATCGGCTTGCTCCTTCGTCGTGTTTGTGACCATGGTTACTTGATGAAAATCCGCAACCTTACAGAGACTTACTTTAGCAAATTTGCTCGAATCGGCCAAAACATACGCCTGATTACTCTTATTAATCGCAATTTTTTTAATCGTTGCTTCTTCTTCGTCTGGAGTCGTATAGCCATAGCTTAAATCGACACCGTTCATTCCAAGGAAAGCTTTTTTGAAGAAATACTCGCGTAATTGGTTTTGAGCAAGAGTCCCCACAACCGCGCTCGTTTCTGTTTTAACTTGTCCACCAAGGAGCACCGTTTTAATGCCATAGTCTGCTAATAAGTGTGCTTGTTGCACGCCGTTTGTAATGACAGTGACATCCTTTCCTTCTAAATGCGGAATCATACGAAGCGTTGTCGTTCCCGCATCCATGTAGATTGTTTCGCCTTTTGTCACAAGAGAAGCCGCATAGCGACCGATGCATTCCTTCTCACGTCGGTTTGAACGTTCCTTTTCTTTTGTGGTTGGTTCATACTCTTTTGAATAGACGCGTTTGGCACCGCCATGCACACGAATCAATGTTCCTTCCTCTTCTAATATAGAAAGGTCACGACGAACCGTCGATTCAGAAGCACCCAGCGCCTCCATTAAGTCTCTTAGGTGTACTGTATCTTCCTTTTCTAATAAGTCCAAAATGATTCTTCTACGTTTTTCAGTAAGCATAAAGCTCCTCCTACAATCGGCAAATATTAGTTGAAGCTTCAGCCCTCAAACGGTTAAAAACTTCTATTTGTATATAATATAATTTATATAGATAATTACATTCCTTATATAATATAAAAATTATATACTCCTAGGTGCAAGTAATTTAGGCGCTTGATTCTAATCAAAATTACAGTATTTAAGACATTTTCCGAATAACTTAGATAATATTCTTTTATATGATTTTTTATATACTTACGCTCTTTTCAACCTACATAAAAAAGACGCCAGAGATTTCTCTGACGTCCTTTAAGTTCGCTAACGTTATTTATTTTTCTTCAGTTTTTTCGTGTGGCAAGATTAAGTTTAAGACGATTCCGGCAATTGCACAAAGCGCTGTCCCTGATAAAGTGATAGGCCCCACTTCAAGCACTGCTGAACCAAGCCCAAGTACTAACATCGAGCTTGCGATAATGAGGTTGCGTACTTGTCTAAAGTCTACTTGTTTTTCGATTAATACTTTCAAACCGTTTGAAGCAATAACACCGTATAAGAGAATCGCCATTCCACCAAGTACTGCGTTTGGAATCGTACGAATGAGCGCTGTGAATTTACCAAAGAAGCTAAATCCAATCGCGATTAGTGCAGCGTTACGAATAACCGATACAGATGCGATACGTGTTAACCCTACAACCCCAGTATTTTCACCGTAAGTCGTATTGGCAGTCCTCCAAGGAAGGCAGATACGGCTGTTGCCACCCCATCCCCGATGAGTGTGCGGTGTAAGCCTGGGTCTTTCAAGAATTGACGTCCGCAGATTTCACTTAATACAGTGTGGTCCCCGATATGTTCGGCAATCGTTACGACCGCAACTGGTAGAATCGCCCAAGTTTCAGGTCCGAAGTATAAGTTATATTGATGGAAAAATCCGTTCGTGTCGAATGGTAAGTATAATTCCGGCAACGCAATCCACTGGGCGTCGATGACTTTTGTGAAATCCACGAGTCCAAAGAAGATAGCTACGATATATCCACCGATAATCCCGAATAGGAATGGGATGATTTTCAAGAAGCCTTTTGCTTTTGTATTAATAAAGGCTGTGATGAGGAATGTTACGACGGCAACAACCATCGCTTTCCAGTCTCCATCTTTCACAAATCCGGCGTTCGTTACTGCACTATTGGCAAGCCCTAACCCGATAACGATAATCATTGGTCCGATGACAATAGGCGGCAAGAGTCGGTTAATCCAATTCGTTCCTAAGAATTTAACAAAAATAGCTACAACCACATACAGCAGTCCGACTAATACGACCCCTGTTTGCGCAGCATCTGGCTTCCCGTCCATTTGCGCCATCGCAAATTGCATAGCCGTAAGAAAAAGCAAAAGAGGATCCCAAGTACACAGGCACTTTAAACTGCGTCGCAACCATATAGATTAGCGTTCCTAATCCTGACGCAAATAAAGCAACCGATACTGGCATCCCCAATACTAACGGCACTAAAACAGTGGCACCAAACATCGCAAACACGTGCTGTAAACTCAGAAACAGTCCAGGCACGAGTTCCGGTTTTTGATCCACATCCAACAACAGATCGACTTTGGAAGTTTGTAACTCCATTTTACCCTCTTTTCCGGGCGTTTTTGTGCACAAAAAAGCCCTATGTTATTAAGCGTAGGGGCTAGTCTAATAAACTTGATCTTAGCCTTTCTCACCTCTCTGGATGAGTTTAAAAAGCCCTTGCTAGCAGATAGTGTATCACACCTGTTTTGATTTTTTTCTAGGCTTTTTTTCTGTTTTTTTGAAACAAAAGTATTGTACCCAGTATCAATCCCCGTTACAATGGTAACAAGCAACCCTTAAAGTTGCCCAGTCTAACTTTATGGAGGGATCATTTATGGTCAAATCAGTAGAAACTATCACAGAATTAATCGGGAACACTCCCCTTGTGAAACTACGTCGTTTAGTTTCAGACGATTCTGCAGATGTATATGTAAAAGTCGAGTCGTTTAACGCCGGTGGATCTGTCAAAGATCGTATCGCTTTAAACATCATCGAAACAGCTGAGAAAGATGGCTCGCTAAAACCTGGCGACGCAATCATCGAAGCTACGAGTGGAAATACAGGGGTAGGACTTTCATTAATCGGTGCTGCCAAAGGATACAAGGTCATTACCATCATGCCTGAATCAATGTCTATCGAACGCCGTCAATTAATGAAAGCATACGGTACAGAAGTATTATTAACACCTGCTGCGGATGGATTCGGCGCTGCCGTTGCCAAAGCAGAAGAATTAGCAGCACAACCTGGCTACTTCTGGGCACGTCAATTCGACAACGAAGCAAACCCAGCTATCCACTATCAAACAACTGGGCAAGAAATTATTAAAGCCTTCGACGGAAAAACTCCAGATGCTTACATCAGTGGTATCGGTACTGGTGGTACGATTACAGGTGTTGGTCGTGCGTTAAAAGAAGTAAACAAAGACGTGGAAATTATCGGGGTTGAACCTGAAGAAGCACCATTCATTTCTAAAGGACAAAAAGGAAAACACCGCATCCAAGGAATCTCTGCTGGTTTTGAACCAAGCATTATCGACCGCGAAGTCATCGACGGCTTTGAACTTGTTTCAAGTGACGATGCGATCGAAACTGCGAAAAACTTAGCCGCTAAAGAAGGTATCCTTGCTGGTATTTCTTCTGGAGCTGCTGTCACTGCCGCTTTACGCGTGGCAAAACGCTTAGGAAAAGGCAAATCTGTTGTGGTTCTGTTACCAGATACAGGCGAACGTTACCTCTCAACAGGCATTTTCGGCGAAGCGTAATTCGTTCTAAAAACACGAACCTCAAAACTTTATTGCAATCTTTTGAATATCTTCATAGTGATGGCAGTAGTTGTATCGGGTTGAGCCAAGGTCTCAACCCTACCAAGCTTCAAACAGGCCGTAAAACGGCCTGTAATTCACATTGGTTACACTCACTACTGCTCTCACTATAGAATTCAAAAGATTTCCATTCAGTTTTGAGGTTCTTTTTTTGTGCGAAAATTTAGTTGAAAGGCGTTCAAAATCCAGATGTATCATGCGTGATACGTATCATGCATGATACACTCTACTCTTTTTGTATCAATTTTGATACGTATCATTTTTGATACAACACGACTTTGCGATGTAACAATAATGTTACGTAACATTATTGTTACACTCAAGGTAAGACAAAAAACCACCTCGGAATGATTTCCGAGGTGGTTTACATTTTAAATTCGATTAAGCTTCTTGTGTTTCAGCTTGTTTTTTGTTTCCAAATTTCTTAGCAATATACGCTGTTAAAATTGGAGTTAAAATCGCTGTTACGATTACTGAAGCTGTAATTTGAGTCGTTGCTGTTGCTTCGATTCCTTTGAACGAAGCATCCACTGCTGAAAGTGCAGCTGGTGTAGCGATAGCGCTGGCTGCTGTACTTGAGATGGCAGCACCGGCAACCCCGTTACCACCTGTTAAGCGGTCTGCGGTGATAGATGCAATACCACCGACAAATGTAGTAATCACCCCTAGTAAAATACCAGGTAGACCACCTTCAAGGATTTGGCCAAAGCTCATGTTAGCCCTAAACAGAAACCAACGACGATAATGATGGCTGTAATCCCGTTTGAAAGAACTTTCTTCATGTATGGGAAGGCATTCCCTAACGCAATCCCTAACACAAGTGGCAATACAGTTCCGACTAAGTTCCAAATCGAGATGTTTGCAAGACCTGCACTACTTAATACGGCCATTGTTACCATTGGTCCAACGCTAAGTGTTGTAATCCCAACGGCACCAGCATCGATTTCATCCCCGTATACATCTACAATACCCGCATACATTGCGTTGTTGGCTACTGAAATGGCACCGATAACGGCAACGGCGCTAAGTCCGAGGAAGTTGTCATTGAATACTTTCGCAACCAATAACCCTAAGACTACAGATACCGCAATTTTTGCTAAAATAATCGCTGCCCCACGTCCAACGGCTTTTGGTGTGTTTTTAAGAGAAATGGTACCCCCGATAATGAAGAGGAATGCCCCAACAAGTGGTCCAGCACCTTTCACGATTGGAGTGGTAAATCCACCAATTTGTAATATTTGAGGGAAAAATGTATTAATCACACATCCAATAAACATTGGAATAATGATTGTATCCCCAGGAATTTTAATCTTTTTCATACTGTTCACAATCCTTCTCTGATTTGGAATAAGACTCTAGCTAAAATCAGCCATCTAATGTGATACCGCCATCGCAGTCACCGATTTCCCCTGTAACGAAGCTTGCAAGGTCGCTTGCGAAGAAGAGAATCATTTGAGCGATTTCAGTAGGTTCTGCACGACGTCCAAGAGGATCATGCTGATAACTTTTTTTGGCTCTTTTTCTTTATCTTCTGATAAAACTGTTGTCATATCTGTACGAGTGAATGAAGGACATACAGCGTTACATGCGATATTGTACTTACCGCCTTCTTTAGCAACGGCTTTTGTTAAACCATTTAAACCAGCTTTAGAAGAAGCATAAGCAGCAGTACCTAAAAGTCCACCACCAAGTTTAGCAGCAACTGAAGATACGTTTACGATACGTCCACCTTTGTTTTCGATAAAGTGTGGGAAAATTGTGCTAATTGTTGAGAAGCATCCTGAAAGATTGATACGGATAGTTCTTTCCCATTCTTCGTATGTTAATTGGTCGAAAGGTTTTTGCACTAATAACCCCAGCGCAGTTCACTAAGATGTCTACTTTGCGTTCTGCTAAAAATTTCGTTCATGCTTTTTACGATAGATTCATGATTTCCTAAATCCATGTATTTGAAGCTTGTGTGTTCTGGTCCGAACTCTTCAACTGTTTTGTTTGCTGCAGCTTCATTAATATCTGCAATGACTACAAAACCGCCGCCGTTAACGATACCGCGAACGATTTCTTTACCAATACCATTTGCCCCACCAGTGACAATGGCAACTTTACCTGTGAAATCCATTAGATCACGTCCTTTGATTTGATATGTTCATTGTATCACTAAATAATGAAGTTTCGCCTTGTTTTGTGGTTAACATTTGTTAACTTTTTAACGTATTTTTGATGAACTATATGTTCCGCTAACCTCACGAAAACCACAGTACTAAAAGGTTTCTAGAAAGAAAAACAGCCTACAAATAAATTGTAGACTGTTTTTGTGTACCATAAAAAATATTTTATTTTTTTAAAATTGAATATAAACATTATATGAGCAAACTTCTCTCAAATAATGAACTAAATCAATAATATTGTCCTTTAAATCGCCAAGAGGAACTTCTTCTACTTGCTTACGGCCTCCATTGAAGAACGTAAATCGATATTTCCCGCCCCATTTTTGATTTTTTTGGCGAAGAACGGATGCGCTAACGGCTTTTTTCTAAGTCCACTACCCTAAACTCAGTTCCATAAGAAACTAAAATTCCGTCTTTGACAAGTACACCAAGTTTTTCATCCAAATACTCCGCATCATCCAATAAACGTTTCATATCGTCTTTGTAGTCAGGGAACAACTCATCAAAACGAGCATAATGTTGTTTGATGCGACGAACGCGAACGATTTGCCACACCAATACAATGACAAAGAACACAACGGCTACGATGAACATCACGATATCGACAAACCTTGCCGCACTATCCGTAATGGTTAAAAAATGCTTTGTGTCCAATTTATCGAGAGGCGCCTGCACCGAAAGTGGGCTAAGTTTGAATTTCTTTTCAAAGGCTTCCTTCATTTCTTGCGTAATATGTGTTTTAACGCTGGATCTTCCTGTTTTCTTCTTCTCAGGAACTACACGTATATTCAAGTAGAAGTCTGATGAGGCGAGTGCGTTCGTTTTCTCAGAAAGCGCCTCTTTAAACTCTAGAATTTGTTTAATTTCAGAAGCATCTGTTCTTAGAAACGATACTCCATAATTGTGTTTCACTAAATAATAAGTTTCATCGTCTATCTCAAGAGGCTTTGGGTCGATATCTAACACCTTAATCGAAGTGGACGATGAATCATTTTCCATTTTATAAATGATTTCATGTTCGTATAATTCACGTCCGCTCATAAATCCAAACGACACTACAACGCCCACCACCACCACTGTTAATCCTAACAGGGCGGTGAGAATCCACATCCCCCATGTTCTTCTAAATATCCCTTTATGCAAAATATTCCACCTTCAATTTCTATTTCTTATCCTAGGAGTCTAAAATCCAATTTCAATCCTAAGTTGTATTCTTCGTTTAAATATTCCACAAGCTCTTTGAGACGTAATAATTGTCTTCTAAAGAGAATCGAATCGTATTTCTTATTTGCATATTCAAAACGTAAATGAACCTTCATGCCGCCTTTTCGTCTGTTTTCAAAAACTAAGTAAGCCTTGCTGACTTCTGATAAGTCGATGACCGTAAAGTTAATGTCGTAGCTTACAAGAATGCCTTCCATCACAAGAATCTTGAGTTTCGGATCCACATATTCTGCATCATGCAGCAACTGCTTCATATTGTTCGCATACTCAGGGAAGTACGCATCAAATCGAGCATACTGCGCCTTCAAGCGACGCGTTTGATAAATTTGGAACCCGATGAGCCCAAGAACGATGGCAAGCATGACAAACGTGAATGCCGAATCTCCCCATTGATCTTCAGAAGTGGTCAACTTCAAGATTCTGGATTCATCGATTTTCGTCTTAGTATTTTCTGAATACAGCGGGCTCTCTTTATATTTCTTGTAAAAGGCTTCTTTCATCTCCGGTGTTACATTCACCTTGACGTTAGAGCCTTTCCCTTTTCTTTGTTCTGGCGTTACACGCACACTCAAATAAAGATTATCGCCTGCAAGTGCATTTTTCACCGTTTCCGGCAGCCTTCTTGGCTTCTAAGACATTATTCAATTCATCTGATTTTTGCCTCAAAGACCGCAACGCCTCTTTCGTGTTTCACTAAATAATAGTTGTGTCCATTTTAACACGAGTGGTTCTGGATCGATATCCATTACCTTAATCGCTACTGACGAACCTTTATCGTTGACATAGTAAACCTCATTAGCTTTGTATAAGTCTTCCGCGCTCTGGAATGATTTGAATCCCGCACGTGCAATAATCACCATCACTACAGCCATTATCGCTACTACAACCCATATTGGACCTGTTCTTCTTCCATACCCTTTATGCATTTTGAACCCTACTTTCTATTGAATTTTTTGACTCATCTCAATTAAACCGCATACCCATTACCATTGAAACGGCAGTGATATTTTGGTTCCTTCTTTTTCATTCAAATAATCCACCAATTGGCGAACATTTTCTGGACGATTCTTCAATTGAATGGTTACATTTTTATTCCCTCCAAAAAGCAAAAATCAATGGCATAGGTGACACTGCTTTTTTTGCCTTTTGGCGACGAACTTCAACATTTCGTATTTCTCTCAGCTTAATCACTCTAAAATCCTTATTATAGCAAACGAACTTGTGATCCTTCACCAATACTTTTAGCTTAGGATCATTAAAATCCGCATCCATTAGTAAAGCCTTCATATTTTGAGTGTATCGTGGAAACTCTTTATCAAATGCCTCGTATTCTTCCTTCAATGTACGCACTCGTCTATACGCACTGTAGAAGGAGACTAACGCTAATAGAAATACAAAAAGTGTAACCCCCGTCTCCAACAATCGATTTATAAATGATGTCAAAGTTAAATAATGAAGGAAGTCCAGCGGTATAGAGTCCCCGACCGGTAAGAGAGTTCCCTTCTTATATTGGGTCGCAAAGGCTTCCAGCAATACTGCCGGTATATGAACGGTAGTACTTCCTCTACGCCCTTTTGTCACTGCTGGCGTTACACGAACATTTAAATAAACATTCTCTTGTTTTAAAGGCTCCCAGTCATTTGGATTCGCTTTTTTTAAATCCAACAACTGTTGAATGTCTTTGGCTTGCGCTTGAAGCGGCGTAACCCCATTTTCATGCTTCACTAAGTAATATTCTTTTCCATCGTAAGTGAGGGCCTCTGAGTCTATATCCAACACACGAATCGCAACGGAAGTTCCCGCATCATTCAAATGATAAATATCTCCTGCCTTATAGAGCGACTCTCCTCCTATGTATCCTTTCACGGTTCCAGAAAAAAAGAAAATCCCTAACAGAACCCAAATGAGAGAGGAACCCCAGAGAAAGATTGTTCTTCGCACATACCCTTTATGCACCTTTATTTCCTACTTTCTATTGACATTTTTCCAATCGTCCTTAATTTTAACTGGGACGAAGTAATTCACCTTTCGAACGAGACGATATCCGTCTTCTAGAGTCTTTCCATACGTATTTGGAATAAAGGAACGTCTTTTTTTCTTAAACATGAACTTAATTCCATAATACACACGGCGACCTGTACTCGTACGGTATAGATGAATTTCTTTTAATTCTTTTAGCGGAATCACTGTAAAATGACTTCCGTAAAAGATGAGCACTTCTTTTACGATCATCGCTTCGAATTTTTCATCGACATAGTCTGCTTTTTCCTTAAAGTCTTTTCGTTCCCACTCGTTATTTGGGAAGAGCGCATCTAATTTCTTAAATGCGAAATAATATTTCACCGATAATCCGATGACTTGCCCTAGCATCAGGAGAACGATTGCGACCATCGTTAGTTGGAATAAGAGGATTGGATGTGTCCAAACATCGACATCTCGGTAAAAATTAAATTGTTCAAATGTTTTAAAATCAAGCATTAGAGTAATTGCTAAGAGAGCGATACTCCCTGCAAATAACAATAAATAACCTTTCATTCGAGCAAAAATTCGTTTAACCATCTATACACCCCATCTGTATTATGTATGTATTATACTAAGTTTTTTTCTTTATTTGTATAGCTTTTAACGGCTGAAAATAGAAAAAGAGTGAGAAGAAATGGAAGCACCTCTTCTCACTCTCTTAAACCTTAACGATTATGCGTCTGCCTCTTCGCGTTTAGCATTAATTTCATCAATTAAGCCTTTGTAATTCTGCTTCATCGAAATGATATTTTCTCACCGCAGAAATGACACACAACTTCTGCGCCATGGTCTTCGTCAATCAAGTGTTGTAAGTCATCTACCCCAATCGACATCAAGCCTGCACTGAAACGTTCACGCGTACAGCCACAATGGAATTTCACAGGCATTTCTTCTAACTCACGAATGTTTTCTTCTCCGAGTAATCGATTTAAAATATCACGTGGTGATTCTTGTTGGTCAATTAATTTTGAAACCATTGGAATCTCGCTAATACGACGTTCGATTTCTGAAATCGTCGCCTCGCTCGCACCTGGCAATAATTGAATCATGAACCCACCTGCTGCACGAACCGTTTCATCTGGATTCACAAGAACTGATACCCCAACAGCTCCATTAATTTGTTCTGAGACTGCTAAGTAATACGTGAAGTCCATTCCGAGTTCTCCGTCCACGATTGGCACTTGACCAGAGAATGGTTCTCTCATATTTAAGTCTTTGATGACGGTAATCGTTCCGTTTGTACCAACGACACCACGGACATCTAATTTTCCTTTGTCGTTTAACTCAAGGCTCACATGAGGGTTTGTGATATACCCACGCATTTCCCCACGACCATTCGCATCGGCCATGATTTTTCCACCAGGGCCATCCCCGTTCACTTGAACCGTGATGCGTTCGTCGCCTTTTAAGCTACTTGCTAATAATTGTGTTCCGATGATTGTACGACCAAGTGCTGCTGTTGCAGAACTCCAAGTGTCGTGTCTGCGTTGCGCCTCTGCAATTGCGTCTGTGGCAACCATGGCAACGGCTTTGACCTCATCATTGAACGCTAATACTTTTAATAATGAATCTGCCATTTGTCTCTCCTTTTTTAAAGGAAAAGAGCTGTGACAACAGCCTCAGCTCTCCTACCCTTTGTGTTATTCGTTTTCCGTTGGTCCTTCAAGATCGCTAGGAGCAGCCGTCACATCTGCAACTTCCACTTCTTCGTCCTCTTCTGGAACCTCTTTGCCTTCAGCTTGTTCCGCATCGCGTTTCGCTAAGGCTTTTTCGTTTCTTCAAAACTTGCCGCTTCTGTTTCGCTTGGATATTCATCTTCAGCGACTGGAGCTGGCATTTCACCTGTTTCGAAAAGTGATTTAATTGTACGTTCATCTAATGTTTCTAATTCTAGAAGTTTTTGAGCAATTAATTCTAATTGATCTTTATGTTCTTCAAGAATTTGAAGTGCTTTTTCATGCGCTTCTTTCATAATGCGACGTACTGCATTGTCGATTTCAAAGGCCACTTGATCTGAGTAACCTTTTGTTTGACCATAGTCACGTCCGATAAATACTTGATGATTTCCTTCGTATTGAACAGTTCCTAATTCGTCCACCATTCCGTACTCTGTAATCATGCTACGAACGATCGCTGTTGCTTGTTCAAAGTCGTTAGAGGCTCCTGTAGTCTTCACGCCAAAGATAAATTCTTCAGCAGCACGACCACCAAGAAGTCCAACTACTTGTTCGAACAATTCTTCTTTTGTCATTAAGAAACGATCTTCTTTTGGAAGCATAATCGCATATCCGCCAGCGCGTCCACGAGGGACAATCGTTACTTTATGAACCACACGCGCATCACTTAAGACCATACCAACGATTGTATGACCTGCTTCGTGGTAAGCCACCATTTCGCGTTCTTTCTTGCTGATTGCACGGTCTCTCTTAGCCGGACCAGCAATCACACGGTCATGTGCTTCATCCACGTCTAATGCGTCGATAGCAGTTTTATCACGACGAGCCGCTACTAAAGCTGCTTCGTTTAATAAGTTTTCAAGTTCAGCACCAGAGAATCCTGGGAGTTTGTTGCGCAATTACTTTTAAGTCCACATCTTTTGCAAGTTTCTTATTGCGTGCGTGTACTTTCAGAATTGCTTCACGGCCTTTCACGTCTGGACGACCTACTAAGATTTGACGGTCAAAACGTCCTGGACGAAGTAAGGCTGGGTCTAATACGTCTGAACGGTTTGTTGCGGCAATCACGATGATTCCCTCTGTTCCTTCGAACCCGTCCATTTCAACTAGTAATTGGTTTAATGTTTGTTCACGTTCGTCGTGTCCGCCACCCATTCCGGCACCACGTTGACGACCAACGGCATCGATTTCATCGATAAAGATAATTGCTGGAGCATTTTTCTTCGCGTTTTCGAATAAGTCACGAACACGGCTTGCCCCAACCCCTACGAACATTTCTACGAATTCAGAACCTGAAATCGAGAAGAATGGTACGTTTGCTTCACCGGCAACGGCTTTGGCAAGAAGGGTTTTACCAGTTCCTGGAGGGCCCTCAAGAAGTACCCCTGCAGGAATACGAGCACCAAGCGCTGTAAATTTACGTGGGTCTTTTAAGAATTCCACTACTTCTACAAGCTCTTGTTTTTCTTCTTCGGCACCTGCTACATCAGAGAAGCGCACTTTCACGTTTTGTTTCTTCTGATTTGTCGCACGGCTCTTACCGAAGTTCATTGGATTGTTACGTCCACCTTGACCACCTTGGCTCATAAACATTGTATAGAGTAAGAACCCTAATACCCCAAGTGGTAATACGACTTGTAATAAAACGGAAATCCATACGCCTGTTGAACTTTCTGGTAAAGTTTCAACTTTTGTATTTTTTGATTGAGCCGCTTCATTGATTTCTTTAATCGTTGAGTCGTTTGGTAAGACTGTTGTTCTGAAGTTTGTACTCTTTGTAGTACGGTTATCAAAAATAGATAATCCATTTTGATTTTTAGCTTCTTGGGTCGTTTGCTCTTTCGGGTTTGTATATTCCCCAGTAATGGTATATACAGAATTCGAATATTGCATCTTGAGATCTTTGATTTCACCACTTTTTCAGGCTTTGCATAAATTCTGTGTATGAAATATCTGCTATAGGACCTTTTTGATCCCCATTAAACATTCCAACAAAAATGACAATAGCACCGAAAATCAAGATATATAGTAAGCTAGATCTGAATATTGATCGATTGTTATTATTATTCATTTTACCTCCCCATCTTCTTATAAAAGAAGAACGATAGTATTTTCACTACCGTTCTATCATAACATATTTGACTTTTATTGACGAATAGTTTAACTCTTTTTTAATCTTCGTAGAACTCAGGTTTTAAAACACCGATACATGGTAAGTTACGGTAGAATTGTTTGAAGTCTAACCCGTATCCTACAACGAATTTATTTGGCACTTGAACACCAACGTAATCTGCTTCGATAGCTTCTTCACGGCGTTCTGGTTTATCTAATAAAGTCACCACTTTTACGCTTGCTGCTTGGCGGTGTTTTAATAATTCAACCACGTGTTTTAAAGTACGGCCTGTATCGATAATATCTTCAACGATAATCACGTGACGATCTTTAACGCTTTGACCTAAGTCTTTTAAGATACGTACTTCGCCGCTTGATTCGAATTCATTTCCATAACTAGATACATCCATGAAATCAATTTCTAAGTTGCAGTCCATTGCGCGGACTAAATCTGCCATAAAGAAAATAGCACCCTTAAGAATACAAATGACTAACGGATTTTTTTACCGCGGTAATCTTCCGCTAACGTAGCACCCTAATTTCTTGATTGTTTCTTGTAACTGTTCTTCTGATACTAAAATTTCTGACATATCATTTTTTTAACATGTGTGCACCTCGTTTTGTTTTTCGTAAGATAGAATCATTTTACCAGTTTCCTCTTCAAAGGACAACGGTTTGGCATAGCGATAGCCCAAAATTGCGCGAATTTTTTTCGAGGCGTCTTCCAACACCCAAATTTCCTTGCGTTCTTCGAGTGGAATCTTCGCATTGATAAACCATCTTGAGAGTTTTTGATGCTTGGTTTCACTAGAATCCAGCGCAATCTTGTCTCCTGGTTTTGCATGACGAATCGTCAGCGGGAAGTCCTTTGGATAGACAGGAATAGTAAACTCGGAAGCCGTCTTTCCTGTAGTGAGCAAGATTTGCTCATCTTCGTTTGGACGAATTAAGGTATCTTCCGGTTTTTCCAATACATATTCGATATTTGGAACGACTTTTTGACGTCCCTTTTCAAACGAACATTCCTCGTAACGCTTCTTGAACTTCCAACCATTTGGGAGGTCCAGCGTGAGTTGTGCCTTGTCGGAACCAACCTTTTCTAAGATTTGCTCCATCTGCACGACTGAAATCGTCGTATCCATTTGCATCAGTACTTGTTGCAAAAGCAGTCGTTGCATTTCGATTGGTTCTTTGAGGAAGGCTTCGCGGTGGAATGTGACTCTCTTCTTTCCTCTTTGGAAGAGCTGTTCTTGTTTTTCTTCTAGGATCGGCATCAAGCACGCCACAGCATCTGCAATCATCTGTGCACTCTTTTGGAAGTGACTTCCAGCATTTGGATTTTCCTCTTTTAAGAACGGAATGACATGATGGCGATATCTGTTTCTTGTATAGTCATCAGACTCATTTGATTTATCTTCTAAATAGGGAACGTCATACTTTTCAGCCTCTTGATAGAGCTCTTTTTTCTCATAGGATAGGAACGGACGTAAAATGTCCAACTCTTTAACGTAACGTTTTTCCTTCATCCCAGAAAGACCTTCCAGCGTACTTCCACGCGACCATTTCATCAAAACAGTCTCCATTTGGTCATCTTGGTGATGCGCTAATACTAAATAGTCCGCCTCATGCTTTTTCGTCACTGTGCGGAAGAAATCATACCTGAAATCACGTAACGATTTCTCAGAAGTCGTCTCTCCTTCCGATTCGTGCCAGTGCTTTGTCTCGATTGGAATTTGATGAAGCTTACAATAACGATGAACGAGTTGCTCCTCATCCTCGGCTTGTGCTCTTAGTCCATAGTTGACATGGGCCACTACGAGTCGATCTTTTGCATCGTCTCCAAAAAGAGTGATCATCGCATTCAAAAGAACCATCGAATCGACGCCTCCGGATACGGCAAGCACATATTTTTTCTCAGTATAGTTTTCTACATTTCTTCTAAAAAACGCTGTTAGTTGATGTTGCATTGGCCTCTCCTTTCTGTCAAAAAAATCTCCTCCAGTTTTCACCAGAAGAGATTGATGGTTTCATTATGAACGGCGACCGCCACGGCCCCCACGTTTCCCTTCAGTGTTACGTTTCAATGAAGTTAAACGGTCTTCAGAGTCTTTCAAGAAGGAACTCATTAGAGAATCGAAATCTGTTGCTTTTGCTTGCGAAGGAGATTTCTTTTCGTATGGAGCTGAAGTTCTGCTAGCAGAGCGATTTTTCTTAAAGTCTTGAGAGTCATTACGCGGTGTGAAAGGTTTCTTTGCACGTGGTTTGTCCGCTGAATCTTCTTTTGGTTTATCAACGGCACGACGAATTGAAAGGCTAATTTTACCATCATCCGCAATCGTCATGACTTTCACTTTAACCTCGTCTCCAACTTTTAAAACTTCTTTGATATCTTGAATGTATGAATCAGACACCTCGCTAATGTGAACAAGACCTGTCTTACGATCTCCTAAATCCACAAAAACTCCAAAATTTGTAATTCCAGTAACTTTACCAGGGATTACGTTTCCTACTTCGATTGACATATAAAAAGCGTTCCTCCTTCATTATTCCCTTTTCGATACACGCTTGACGTATCAAAAAGATTCATTGCCTAACGGTTTTGAGTCGTCACCTTAACAACAGTTTCCCCTTGTTCGACTTCTTCTTTTGCTTGTTGTGCTTTATGCTCTGCAGTGTCATTTGGCGTGCTGAAGATGATTTCTCCAGTTTTGCTTAAATAATATTCACTACGTGCTAGCTTCGCGATATATTCATCGCTTTGAAGAAGTTCCACTTGCTGTGTTAACGATTCTTTTTGCTTTTCAGCAACTTCTTTTTCAGCTTTTGCTTGTTCAATTTTTTGATCTAATTGACTCGCTTGGCTAAATTGGTTCCCAATCCCGACAATCATTGATCCCGAAATGGCAATCACACCGACTAAAATGAGCTTAGTCCATAGTGAGTGACTCTTGAAAACGGGAGTAGAAGGTTTTTTCTGATTTAACTTGTTGTTCATTGAAATTACATTCGAATTTCTTTGTTGTGTTTCTTTCGTCACCTTAATTGTCTCCTTTTTTACTTATACAAACTGAGTATAACAAGAATGACGCTCATCGTCCATGGTTACACTAAGATTTTTTATAAATTTTTGTAAACTTGCTTCGAAATTAAAAATGATTCCGCGTTTCCTAACGGATATCTTTATAATAACTGTAATGTTGCACCGGTTCGAGCCTTCCGTCTCTCACCTTCGAAGCTTCAAACGCGGAGTAAGGTACAAGCCCTACTCCGCGTAATTCACATTCGATGCGTATCACATTACTGTTATTATAGAATCCGTTAGTCTTGCGGAATCATTTTTTGCGCATTTTATAAATTTTATATTTTTTGGTGTTACCATGAACAACCACAGAAAAGTGACGTTTCCTGGTTACCTTCCTAGTTAACATCTTCGGTACGGAGTTTCACGCGTTTAATGACCACTTGATTTTCCGTTTCGCGAATGTAATTTTTCAAGTTTTCGATAATGATTTCTTCATCATTATGAATGCGAATCACGAGCTCGTATTTTTCGCCATCGAGTTCGCGCGCTTCGACTTGAATCGATTGATAGTCTTCGAAGTGGCAGTAATTATAAATCGACTGCACGATGGTTGGGTCTGGAATTTCACAGTAAATATTTACCTGACGTTGTTTTCCTTGTAAGAGAGGTTGATACGCCAACTTTTGAACGATAACGATAATCGCTGCGCAGACAGAACCGAAGAACCAGAATCCTCCGCCAATCGCAAGTCCAATTCCGGCTGTGGCCCAAATCCCTGAAGCGGTGGTCAGTCCACTCACGCGTTTTTTTCACGCATGAAGATGATTCCCCCACCGATAAAGCTGATACCGCTGACTACTTGAGCAGCCACACGCGCTGTATCGTAATGCGGTGTATCAATGAAGGCTTCTTTTGAAATAATCATCATTAAGCACGAAGTGAGCGCCACAATCATGTGCGTCTTAACCCCTGCTTGTTTATTTCTGGAGGTACGTTCATAACCGATGGCAAGTCCACAAACACATGAAATTAAAATCGCCAAAAAGTGACGTAATTCCATCATTGCATTAAATGGTTGAAAAAAATTAATTGCATTTAAATCCACGGTTTCCCCTCCTTATTTCTTTTAAAAAAGTACTATTTATATTACTCTTTTTTTATTTCTTTGTCAACAGAAAACGCATTCAAAACGGATAGGTTTCTACATAAAAAAAGAATACGACAAACTTGCCGTATTCTCCCCTTCATTATAATTCTAAAGGTTCTTCTTTGATCAGCTTCTCTTCAAGAATTGTGAACATTTCCTTAGCGTCTTCTTTTCTCGTTGAATCTAGTAACGCTTCAACCTGCACTAAGACATGTTTGTTCCCGAATTGAATTGCGATTTTATCTCCGACTTTGACGTCTGTTGAAGATTTCGCCACTTTATCATTGATAAACACACGTCCCTTGTCGGCTACTTCTTTAGCAACCGTACGGCGTTTGATTAATCGTGATACTTTTAAAAATTTATCGAGTCTCATCGTTTTCCTCTTTTCTACTAAATTTACGTAATAAACTCTTTCCTTTTGGAATTAATACCCATTCGCGTTTGGTGAATAAATTCCATTTCATCGTTCCAGCCAGGAAAATCACAACTCCTATAAAGGCAAAGACGATTGAAAAGACAAAGGCCATCGTTCTTGAATCTTGCATGCCTGTAAAATGCCATGCTCCGTATGATAATACCGAAACAATGACCGTCATGCCAAGTGCGATGCCTGCAAGTAGCTGCATAAAATTCCCGTCACGTAAGACACTTGTCATAATGTCTTTTGCAAAAGCCATCATCACACCCATCATCACTAAAAGCCCCAAAGCTGTCGCAAGGCTAGCTCCAAGCGTTCCAAACATTGCTACGAATAAGTAGTTCGTACTTGCTTTCACTGCGAGTCCCGCTGTGAGTGCCAGTAATGTTTTTGGATATTGATGTTGACTTTGGAAAATGCCGTGCAGCGACATAATGACAGATGCAAAGAAAATACTCGTGACATAGACAAGGAGTACTGCCTGCCCCTTCGCATCTCCAAAGAGTGCGGTATTTAGCCATGGCAAGATCGCAATCATCCCCATCGTTGCGACTACCGAGAACGTCATCGTCATTCGAAGAAGTGACGCGGATAGTCTCTTAAATTCTAAGTCGTGTCCTTTCTTAAAGGCGCGCGATAACATCGGCATATAGCTAGATGAAAATCCAACTCCGACCACCATTCCTAATTGCACAAGCGGCTGTCCTCGGTCGTAAATCCCTTTAAGGTCCTTTGCCACTTCTGGAAGCATTCCTTTTTCTGTTAATACATTATACACAGAGAATGAATCCACCAATTGGAACAAGACTAAAATCGAACTAAGTAGACAGATGGTCCCTCCTTCAAAGGCAAAGCGTTTAAAGAGATGCCCAAATGTCGGTACTTCGATTTCCACTGGCGTAATCGTTAATCCATCGAGCGGATCTTTTGTTTCTTTAAACACATAATATAGCATCACAAGAATCGCAAACACTGCCGCAATCGTCGCACTCGACATTGCCCATGTGCCCATCGTGTAGTAGTCTGAAATGGCGCTGCCAAATAGGCTTGCCACGAAGAGAATCACCGCGACACGAACGACCTGCTCCACTACTTGTGAGATGGCAGTCGGCATCATCCGGAAGCTTCCTTGGAAATATCCTCTTGTGATGACTAGAAACGGCATCAATAGAAACATCCACGATACGCTTTGGACAACTGGCAAGAGTTCAACGTCACCCATCCAGTGCGCAATCATTCCCGCTCCCAAATGGAGAAAGGCAAAAATCCCCACTCCAACGAGGCTTGCGATAACGAATAGCTGCTTCAATAATTTCTTTAAATGTGTCGACTCCAAGTATTCCGCGACTACATTGGACACGAATACCGGAAATCCCGTCAATGCAAAGGTCATGCCGATTCCATAGATAGGATACACCTGTTGATATACATAAAAACCGGTGTTGCCTACCATGTTTTGGAAAGGAACTCGATACACCGCGCTTAAAATCTTAGCGATAAACGCGGCAATCGAGAGCGCAATCGCCCCTTGCATCATCCCTTTACTATTTATCTTCTTCATGTTTTTCCTCATCGCGGGCTAAAATTTCCCCGCATGTTTTTACAAACAGTTTAACTTGCTCCAGCCATAAGTCAACAGGCTTTTGCGTGATATTTAATAAAATCTGAAGACTTTCGCCCTTGTTGGCCACTTGTGCAGGTAATTTCACTGGACCAAGCGCTTCAAAGACTGGCACCCCTTGCAAGCGAGTCGCACTTGGCGGTGCAATCGTAATCGTCACCGAATTATCTTTACGCTTAATCGATACGACGTCAATCTCGTTGGCGTAATGCTTAATCAATCCAACTTCTGCTAATGCGCTCACTTCATCTGGGAAGTCCCCGAAGCGGTCGATAAAGTCATCGAGCAATTCTTCATAAGCTTCTACGCTGTCAATCGAGCGAATGCGTTTATACATCTCGATTTTTTGACGTTCGTCTTGAATATAACTTGCTGGAATATAGGCATCAATCTGTAAGTCGATTTCAACCGTTTCTTCGTCCGACTTCACTTCTTTACCTTGTTTCTTCAACACGGCTTCACTTAATAATTGAGAATATAAATCAAATCCGACCGAATCGATAAATCCGTGCTGTTGTTTTCCAAGTAAATTCCCTGCCCCACGAATCGATAAATCGCGCATGGCAATCTTGAATCCAGAGCCTAGTTCTGTAAAGTCACGCATCGCTTGCAGACGCTTCTCGCTGACTTCGGTTAAGACTTTATCGGGTTGATACATGAGGTACGCATAGGCAATGCGGTTTGTGCGCCCAACACGTCCACGCAATTGATACAACTGCGAAAGCCCCATATGATCGGCATTTTCAATAAAGAGGGTATTAACGTTTGGAATATCCACCCCGGTTTCGATAATCGTGGTCGTCACTAACACATCGTATTCCCCTTCAATAAATTGGTAGAGAATATTTTCAAGCGTCGTCTCACTCATTTGACCGTGAATCACACCCACACGACATCCTGGGACAAGAGCTCTGAGTTCATCGGCCTTCTTCTCAATCGTTTCGACACGATTATATAAATAGAAGACTTGTCCGCCACGAGCCATTTCACGTTCGATGCCGTCACGAATGGTCATCGGGTTCTGTTCCATTACGAAGGTTTGAACCGGATAACGGTTTGCTGGTGGTGTCTCGATAACGGATAAATCACGCACTCCAAGCATGGACATATGCAACGTTCTTGGAATTGGCGTTGCCGTCAGCGTCAATACGTCCACTTGTGATTTCAATTGTTTCAAACGTTCCTTATGCTTCACTCCAAAGCGTTGTTCTTCGTCGACAATGAGAAGTCCTAAATCTAAAAACTGCACGTCTTTTGAAAGCAGACGGTGAGTTCCGATAACGATATCGACTGCACCTTTGCGAAGCTTCTCAATCGTTTCCTCTTGTTCTTTTTTACTGCGGAAACGACTTAATAATCCGATGGTAAATGGATAATCCGCAAAGCGTTGTACGAAATTCTCGTAATGTTGCTCGGCAAGAATCGTTGTTGGTACCAAGACAGCCGCTTGTTTTCCATCCATGACCGCCTTGAAGACCGCACGCATGGCTACTTCCGTCTTCCCGTATCCAACGTCACCGACAAGCAGACGGTCCATCGGTTTGTCCTTTTGCATGTCTTCCTTAATTTCCGCGACACTGCGCAATTGGTCTTGCGTTTCTGTGTATGGGAAGGCCTGTTCGAATTCTTGTTGCTCCACCGTATCTCGGCTAAACGCATATCCTTTTTCGGCATCGCGTTTGGCATATAGTTCAATCAATTCATCGGCGATATCTTCAATCTTGGCCGTTACTTTCCGTTTCGTCTTCGCCCATTCCGTACCACCCAATTTATTGAGTTTTGGAACTTTTGCGTCCGACGACACATATTTTTGAACGAGCTTAATTTGAGAAACAGGAACGAATAAATTCCCGCCATCTTGATAGTGAATCGACATGTAGTCTTGGTGGATCCCGCCAATTTCGAGCGTCTCCATCCCTTGGTACACACCGACCCCGTGATTCACGTGAACCACATAGTCTCCAACAGCTAATTCGGTATAGCTCTTCAAACGTTCCGCGTTCGAGATTTTTTGATTTCGTGGCGCACGTTTTGTGAGTTTATTGAACAATTCGCGTTCCGTTAAGAGGGCGAATTTATCCTCTGGCAGCTCAAATCCATTGTGCATCTTACCGACCATGATTTGAAGTTGCCCTTCCAGTAACGTCCCGTTTGAAATCACACTCTTGATTTCAAAATCCGCAAAGGTTTGTTCGACCTTTTGCGCGCGTTTGGCGTCATCAACTAAGACTATGACTGTTGCGCCTTGTTTCTTCCAGCGGTCTGCTTCGACTTTCACCATCGGCATTTGCGAGAAGAACTGCGTCATCGTGCGCGTCGTAATCGGATGAATCGCATCGAGCGCGAGTCTTCCAAGCCCTTTTTGAAAAATGGCTAAATACGTTCTCGAGAGCGGACTGTCTTTTAACACTTTTCGTCCATCTTGAACAAGCGACAATCCAGAAGCAATCGCACCCGTTTCGATATGGTGCGTCTTCCAATAGCCTGCCTCTTCTTCTAAGGTTTTGCTTTTTTCGATAAAACGAGCGTAGTCATCAATAATGAGGTACGCATCTTTAGAAACATAATCTAATAAACTTGTTTTCTCTGGATAAATACATTCCAAGAAGTATGTTAAGTTTGATGGGATTTCCCCATTTTCTAATTGCGCATCGATGGCTTGTTGAATATTTTTAACTTGATCTTTTCGTTCTTCACTTTGAGCCGCCTTCACGTCCTTTTCATAAAGCGCATGAATTTTGGCTTGCGCCTTCCAGACAGCTTCCTTTTGCAGTGGTAAGTCTGTGGCTGGTAAAATGCGCACCTCTTGAATCACATCCATTGAACGTTGTGTTTCCGCATTAAACGTACGAATCGAATCCACTTCTGTATCAAAGAAGTCCAGACGTAGTGGATATTCTTGGTCTAATGGATAAATATCGACGATACTTCCACGAAGCGCAAATTCACCAGGAGTCGCGACCATATTTTCACGGCGATACCCTAATTCCACTAACTGCTCTACAAAGGCATCCATCGATTCGATTTCAGACCCCATTGCGAGTTCAATCGAGCTCTTCTTCCATACCGCTGCTGGCACTAAGAGCTTTTTGAACCCCAGAGAGCGGCACGATGACAATCCCTTTTTTTCTCCACGACTTAAGAAATCGAGCGTGCGAATACGTTGGCTCACCACATCTGGCGACACTACAGAGAAATCCGCCGCAAGTGACTCTTCTACCGGGAAGAGATGGACAACCTCATCGTCATACCACTCTGATAACTCTTCGTAGGTTTGCGTTGCTTGTAAGAGCGTTGGCGTCACAATCACTAATTGCTTGTCTAATTTCTCAAATGCGCATGACTCGGCCAAATGTTTTACAGACCCACTAAGCCCCTATCACAAGTTGACTCTCGTGAAGCGAAAGTGTATCCAACCACCCTTTAAATCCTTTCAGTTTACTAATGGTTTGGTGCAATAATTGCATAATGTTCTCCTTTTTTTCCAACGACAAAAAGAGACCGCAAAAAAATTTGCAGCATCTCTTTTCCTCTATTTGTTAATTAAATTGATTCATTGTTTTTGACGAAATCGCTCGTTTCAATCCACGAACGAATCGCATCGACACTCTTTTGCACTGCAAAAATAATGTCCTTTTCTTCCTCTTTTTCAAAGCGGTTGAGCACATGTCCTACGACCGTACGTCCATCTTTTGGACGCCCAACCCCCACTTTTATACGGTTAAACTCGCTCGTCCCCAGGCACGAAATAATACTCTTGATTCCGTTATGTCCTCCAGCACTGCCTTTTTGACGAAGACGAATCTTTCCAACCGGCAGATCCATATCATCATAAATCACAAGCAAGTCTTCAATTCCAATTTTAAAATAATTCATCAGCGGACGAATCGCTTCCCCCGATAAGTTCATAAATGTCAACGGCTTCATGAAGATGACTTTTTCGCCACCGATTTGCACCTGCGCAAACACTGCATCAAAAAGCGCCTTATCAAAATCAAACTTCTCTTGATAGGCCACTTCATCCATTGTCATGAACCCGACATTATGTCTTGTCCCTTTATACTTTGCTCCAGGATTCCCTAGACCAACGACTAATTTCATACTTTCACCTATTCTTTTTTCTTCTATTTTGCTATTATACCATACCCCTACACCGTCCCGTTATTAATTCACTTTTTCACGAAATTGTGTTTTTTATGTATTATTTGTCATAAAAAAGGCCTTCTGAAAATCATTTTTCGAAAAATCGTGCTATACTTATTTATGGATATTCCATCACTAATTTTTTAGGAGGTATGAATATGGAAAAAAATCTCAAAAAAACATGGTAATAAAGTAATTTTAGTCGGTGACGGTGCCGTTGGTTCTAGTTATGCATACGCACTTGTATTACAAGGGATTGCTGAAGAACTAGGAATTATCGACATCAATTTCGAGAAAACAGAAGGCGATGCGTTAGACTTATCACATGCCTTAGCTTTCAATGCCCCTAAAAAGATTTATGCAGCAACATATGAAGACTGCCACGACGCAGATATCGTATGTATCACAGCAGGTGCTCCTCAAAAACCAGGAGAAACTCGCTTGGACTTAGTTTCTAAAAACTTAAAAATCTTGAAAAACATTGTAGACTCTATTATGGCGAGCGGATTCAACGGAATCTTCCTAATGGCGACTAACCCAGTAGATATCTTAACTTACGCAACTTGGAAATTCTCAGGACTTCCAAAAGAACGCGTTATCGGATCTGGTACTTCTCTAGACAGTGCTCGTTTCCGTCAAACAATCGCTGAATTAGTCGGCGTTGACGCTCGTAACGTTCACGGATATATCATGGGTGAACACGGGGATACTGAATTCCCAGTTTGGTCACATACAAACGTCGGCGGTTTACAAATCTATGAATGGGTTCGTCAAAATCCACACGTTGATGAAGAAAAATTAGTTGAAGTATTCTTCCAAGTACGTGACGCGGCTTATGAAATCATCGCTAAAAAAGGTGCGACTTACTACGGTATCGGTGCTACTCTAGCGCGTATTACAAAAGCCATCTTAAACAACGAACAAGCCATCTTCCCATTATCGGTATACCTTGAAGGTCAATACGGACAAGATGATATTTTCATCGGAGCTCCAGCCGTTATCGGACGTGAAGGAATTCGTCAAATCATCGAAATCCCTCTAGCTGACTCTGAACAAGAGAAAATGGACTTATCTGCGAAAACATTGAAGTCAATCTTACACGATGCTTTCGAAAAATTAGAAGCAGAAAACAACTAATAAAAACAATAAAACACCGTACCAAGAAATTGGGGACTGACCCCAAAAAAAGTGAGAATTTAATAAAAACACTCTAGGGCTACCGTCTCCGGTATTCAACCGGAGACAGGTAGTCCAATTTTTGTTGGATTCTATTTTTCATTATAATATTTGATGTAATTTTTCTACAATTTGAATTACAATAGAAGATGAAGTTATTACTTCATCTTTTATGTAGAAAGCTTCGCACTTTAGGGAAGAATGGAAGCTTTCGATGGGCGCATTATCTGCGGGTGTCCCTTACGGGACATACTGCGGATAATGTTTTTTTCTTTACATAAATTGTAGTATTCGGCGGAAGTATAAACGCTGCCTTGATCACTATGTAGTAGAAAACCCTTAGGTAAGTCAATTTGATTTAAAGTATCCAATACAAACTTAGTATCTTGTTTAGAACCAATTGTATAAGCTAGTATTTCTCCGTTGTATAAATCCATAATCGACGACAAATATAATCGTTTAGGGCCGAAAAGGTAAATATGTGATATCAGTAGTCAACTTTTGCATAGGTTTATCCGCTGAAAAAAATCTCTATTCAGAGTATTGCCAGTAATTGAGAAAGGTTTACCTATTTTGATAGCTTTTTTCGTTTTCACGGCACAATTCCAACCATTTTTCTGCATAATCCGCTGCACAACCTTATGGTTAACAATCTGATTTAATTCCTTCTGAATCAAATGCTTAATCTTTCTGTACCCGTAAATAAATTTGTTTTTTTCTTACAAATTTTACCAATAGTTTCCTCGATAACGGTTGGAGAAAAGTCTTTCTTTTTCCATCGGTAGTAAGTAGATATGGGTACATTAAGGCAAAAAAACAGATTAAATGAACTGTATATTTACCTTTCAATTCTTCTACTAATTTTACAACTGCTTGAGGCGACACTTCCTTTCCAATTCCTTGTATTTTTTTAATATTTCTAATTCAACTTCTTTTCTTCGTAATTCTAATTTTAATTGATCGATTTCAGAAAGTTTAGCCATTCCTTTTTCATAAGAATATTGTTTACCCACCTGTTGGTGGAAACGATGTGTTTCTCCATTTTTATACCATCTAAACCATGTTTCTACTTGCGTTTTGTTTTTAATGTTTAACTCCTGCATTACTTGTTTTGTACTATATCCCTGTAATTTCATTTCTACGGCTTTATTTTTAATATCGGCTGAATAAGCAACACGATTTTTAACCATAAAAAGACACCTCCATGCGTATTTGATAATATTGTACCAAATCCAACTTGGAGGTGTTTTTATTTAATTCTCATTTACGGGGGTCAGTGCCATTGTCTTGGTACGGTGTTTTTCATTGTCTTCAACTATTAAAATAACGCAAATAGCGGTACAAGTAAAATCGGCATAAAGATAGCTGGCAAGAAGTTCAACACTTTAATCTTCGTAATGCCTAGTAAGTTCATGGCTAATCCGACTAAAAGAACGGACCCCACTGCTGACATCGATACGGTTACTACTTCATTTAAATGAGGCGCAACGATTTGCGATAAGCCCACTAAAATTAACTCATACGCAATGACCGCAACAGCTGAAAGTCCAACTCCAATTCCTTCCGTTGCCGCAAGGAAAATCGAAGTAATCCCATCAAGTACTGACTTCGTTTGGAGTAGCGTTGGATCTCCAGTAATTCCTAGCTGAATCGATCCCATTGTGGCAAGAGCTCCCACGCAGAAAATCATCACTGCCGCAACGAATCCTTCACCAATATTCAAATTGTTTTCTTTGCCTTTGGATGCCTTCTCCTGAAGCCAGTCTGAAAACTTACGTACTCGCTCCTCCATTTGAAGTCCTTCTCCGACAACGCCCCCACATACCAGAGATAAAATCATAATCAAGCTATTCGGGATTTGAATCGCGCCTTTAATTCCGACTAGGAATACACATAGCGCTAACCCTTGCATGATATGTTGCGCGAAACGCTCTGAAATAATGTGTCGTAAAAACACACCCGCAAGCGCTCCGATGACAATTGCTGTCCCGTTTATTAATATAATCACTCGAAAAACTCCTTCATTTTATACGTCCAGTGAAGGAATTTCTCTCCTTACACTATTCCACAAACAAACTTTGCGGATCTTCAAAAGGACTTGCACCGTCCTCTTCAGTCTCGTGTTTTCTCTCTAAGAAGTACACTTCTTCAATCACCACTTCGGTCACATACACTTCTTGATGATTCTTGTTAGTGTAGCGACGGGTATTGAGTCGCCCTTCCACGCCAATACGGTCTCCCTTTTTGACAAACTTGCCGATACGTTCTGCAATTTTACCCCAGGCGACCACTTGGATAAAGTGTGAATGATAGGAATCATCACTGTTTCGGTATACATTTTGTACTGCGATGGTATTATTAAACACACTCTTTCCGGAAGGTTGAAGCTGTTGCACCTCTACCTCTTTGACAACACGACCAATTAAAGATACTAAGTTCATAAGACGAACCTCCTATAGTTTTTTCTATAGTAAGCTACGTCCAGATACTTCTAATTGGCTTTTCCTTCTTCTCTCAATTTTTGAGAAAATTCAGAAATCTTACGCAGTCTGTGGTTTACCCCTGATTTTGAGATAGGTCCAGAAGGTAACATTTCGCCTAACTCTTTCAAACTAATTTCTGGATTCTCTAAACGGATTTTTGCAATATCCGATAATTTATCCGGCAAGGCATCGAGCCCTACCGTATCTTCAATATATTGAATCTCTTCGATTTGACGAGTGGCTGCGTTCACCACTTTATTAATATTGGCATTCTCGCAGTTTACTAAACGATTCGCCGTATTTCGCATATCGCGAATGATTCGGATATCTTCAAAATGCAGCATCGCTTTCGAAGCATGAATCACGGCAAGGAAGTCTGCAATTTTCTCGGCTTCTTTCAAGTACGTGATATACCCCTTACGACGTTCAATCGTTCTGGCATTCAACCGAAACGCATTCATCATCTGACAAATATCGTCGTTATGCTCTTCGTAAATCGAATAAATCTCTAAGTGATAACGGCTCGTTTTCGGGTCATTAATCGAACCACCAGCCAGAAACGCCCCACGAAGGTAGGCACGCATCTTCTCTTCGTCTTCACGAACATTTTCTGGAACGCGCATATTAAATAAGCCGCTCGACTTGATATTCAAGTCTTCCAGAATCTCTTCTGTTCCGTGTTTTAAACGTACGATATACACATTGTTCTTCTTCAGTTTCATCTTACGGCGAACTAAGAGTTCACTTTCCACTTGATAATACTTCTTCAAGAGCACATAAATCCGTCTGGCAATCGTCGCGTTTTCCGTTTGGATATTTAAAATCAATTGACGATTCAAAATCCCAACCGCCCCATTCATTCGAATGAGCGCCGCAAGTTCATATTTTGAATAATCATATTGCACTTCTAGTTGCGTTAGTTCTTGTTTTGTTTCTGCAGCAAATGATAATAAGGACACAGGCCTCCTCCTTTCTCTTCTAATCATGTTGAAGGAGCCAAGAGGAAGTCTTGGCTCCTATTTTATTTGTTATTATTCAATTCGTGCACTTTGTAGGAGTCGGAATAATTCATCGATGACTTTTTCACCATCATGGTATACGCCTTTTTCGCGTAATTTAATAAAGTCAGACGACACTACTCGGCATCCCTCATCGCGCAATCCTTGGAAGTCGTACTTCACTTGGTAAAGATACTCTTCGTTCTTTTGTTGATTTAAGTACTCTTCTGGCACTGCCTCTGTATTCACAAGAACAGTGTCAATAAATTTAGTTCCTAAATGGTCATGCAGCACACGTACATGATCTGCATCGGTAAAGTGTTCCGTTTCACCAAGTTGCGTCATGATGTTACAGATGTACACCACTTCCGCTTTCGTTTCGCAAACGGCTTGACCGATATCGCTAATCATTAAGTTTGGCAAGATACTAGTATAAAGACTACCAGGTCCTAGTACAACCATATCGGCTTCCATAATCGCATTGATGACTTCACGTGCCGCCATTGGAGTTCGGCTTTCATCGGGTTTACGATTTTCGTCGTAACAATGCACGGAAACTCGCTTAATCTTCTTGCGATATTTAACAAGTTCCGCTTCCCCGTCCACAATCGTTCCATCTTGGAATTCAGCACGGAGTAATAATGGCTCTTCAGCGGCAGGATACACATGTCCTTCCACCGCCATCATACGGCTTAGAAGACGAATCGCATCGAAAATATTTCCACGCATCTCTGTTAAGGCCGCAATAATTAAGTTCCCAATCGCATGTCCGGCGAAGAATTGATCGTCGGAATTGAAACGATATTGGAAAATTTCTTTTTGTAAAGCGTTCATCGGAGAAAGAGCAATCATACAGTTTCGAATATCTCCTGGTGGCACAACGTTCATATAGTCTCGAATGATTCCTGAACTTCCACCATCATCGGCAACCGTTACAATCGCAGTTACATCCGCATCTCTCTTACGAAGGTTTCTCAAGAGAACAGGAAGCCCTGTTCCTCCACCAATAACGGTGATTTTAGGACCTTTCTTTCTCGGAGGATTTGGTGTTACCTCGAACATCACTGATCGTCCATTCCCTTCTTTACGACGGTCTTTGTCACGATGAGAGATTTTCACGTTATAAGAGTCTGATAATAATTCGCGTCCGATACGTTCAGCAAAAGCTACAGAACGGTGTTGACCACCAGTACATCCGATGGCAATCGTCACGCTCGATTTTTCCTTCTTTTTTTGTAGCCTGGAATTGAGAAGTCGAGTAAGTCCATCAATTTATGATAGAACGTCTTCGCTTCTGGTTGGCTCATTACATAATCATACACAGGTTCATCTAATCCAGTTAATGGACGTAACTCTGCAATATAGTGTGGATTTGGTAAGAAACGTACATCCATCACGATATCCGCATCGATTGGAAGTCCGTATTTAAATCCAAATGACATCACTTGGATTGTGAAAATTCCTTCGCTGCCTGTAGAGAATGCTTGCATGATTTCTTCACGTAATTTACGAGGTGAAAGATTTGTTGTATCAATCACTTTTTGTGCACGTGTCTTGATGTCTTGTAATAAACGACGTTCCGCAATAATCCCATCGTAAATACGACCATCACTTGCTAGAGGGTGCGTTCTTCTTGTTTCTTTGTAACGAGAAACAAGCGCATCATCGCTCGCTTCTAAGAATAAAATTTTTGTTGTAATAAATGATGTGTTATCAAGGCCTGCAATAGCGGACATGATTTCATCAAAGAACGCGCGTGAACGTAAGTCGATTACGAGCGCAATTTTTGTAATTTTTCCTGATTCTTTTACTAATTCCCAAAATTTTGGTAGAAGACTTGGTGGCATATTATCGACACAGAAATATCCCATGTCTTCGAAACTTTGCATTGCAACAGTTTTCCCTGCCCCACTCATACCTGTAATGACGACTAATTCTAGTTGATCTACTGCCATTGTCATTCTCCTATCTCAAACGATATTGTTATCTTTACAATTATAACACATCCGGGCGTGTCATCGTTAACTTTTTTAGCAAAAAACACGATTGTTCGCACAAAAAAACGAGGGTTCACCCCCTCGCTTTCATTAATCTTTCACTTGCATCACTTCAGACGGAATCTGAATATGAACCGTCGTTCCTTCTCCAATAGTTGAGTCTACACTAAGCGTAACGCCTAATCGTTTGGCAATCTCTGCAGATAAGTAAAGCCCTAGCCCTGTCGATTGGTGGTTCACACGACCATTGTAGCCACTAAATCCACGTTCAAAAATTCGTTTAATATCGTAAGGAGCAATCCCGATTCCCGTATCTTCAATCGTTAACGTGCTCCCATCAAAAAGAATGCGAATCGTTCCCTCTTCAGGCGTATATTTCACCGCATTCGATAACACTTGCTCGACGATGACGCCTAACCACTTCGAATCCGTGACCACCTTTTTCTCAGTAGGAACATAGTCCAAATGCAATTTCTTCGAAATAAAGAAGGTTGCGTATTTCTTCAAGAGCGGACGAATCACCTCATCGATAGAAATCGTTGAAATCGATAAGTCTTGATGGAAACTTTCCATTCGAACGTAATGCAGTGCTAGTTCTGTATAGGTCGTAATCCGAACGAGTTCTTGACTCAATAAAGATTTCTCAGACGTTTGCGGCAACTCACGAATCAACAACTGGCTCGCGGCGATACTCGTTTTAATTTGGTGCGCCCATAAAGTATAGTAGTCCACATCTTCCTTGCGAAGTTGCTTCATCTTCGTACTTAACCCTCGCATATCCGACTTTTCTTGTTGGATGGCCTCATATAAATGACTCACAACGGGCGAAAACCCATCGTCTAGCGTCGTCACTTCCTGCTGCAAACTTCGAACAACTTCTCTGTACTTTCTCCAATCGTGCCATAAAAGTGCACCAGCGACTACCAAAAGGAAAAAGGCTAGTAAAAATAAATAATAGCCGACTTCTGAATTGAGCCAATTAAAAACAAAGAAGAAGCCAATCGAAAACACTTCGATGAAGGCCAGTGCTCCGAGTAAGAAGGCATGCGATTTGAACCAAGCCATACTAAATTCCACTTTTGTCTTCATTCAATCACTTCCGCCAATCCATACCCGACGCCTTTTTTCGTCGTGATTAATTTTTCCAATCCGATTTCGCCAAGACGCTTCCGCAAACGAGCAACCGTCACAGACAAGGTATTATCATCGACAAACACATCGCTATTCCACAACGCATTCATTAAATCTTCCCTCGGCGCAATATCGCCTTGTTTTTCAAATAGTACACGCAAAATGATAAATTCATTTTTCGACAACTCGATGACATTGCCCTCATAAGAAACCTTTCCGCTTCCAAGCTGCAAGGCAATCCCCTTATATTCCAGCCAATCCTTTTGCTGAACGAACTCATAACTACGACGCATCATCCCTTGGATTTTTGCGACCAATACACTTGGTTCAAACGGCTTTGTCATATAATCATCCGCGCCCATATTAATCGACATCACAATATCCATCGCCTGATCACGCGACGACAAGAACATAATCGGCACTTGAGACACCTTACGAATCTCTTGGCACCAATAATAGCCATTATAAAACGGCAATGTAATATCCAAAATCACCAACTGCGGATTAACTGCTAAAAATTGAGTATACACTTGCGAAAAGTCTTCCACCGCAACGACTTCATAATTCCATTTTTCTAATTCTTGTACAATTGCATCACGAATGACTTTTTCATCTTCGACAATCATTATTGTTTGCATACACTCACCTCGCTTTTATTGTAACATCTTTCCAATTTACAGAAAACCATCTATTTCCTAATTTCTCGTATCATTTCCCATAAAGTCGTTATATTATCTTGCTCCGTTCCAATTTCATATACGAAGCCATCGGACTCGTCACGACTAAAGATAAAGAGCTCTACCGGCTGCGACTCTTCTATCCCCAAAATCCGACTAACCACTGGAAGTTGAATGCTATATTTTAGATAAAATGTATTATCCCCAGTAGGACTTTCTTCTTTCTTCGTATAAATATTCTCTCGCAATTTTGCCTTTGCCAAAATATCTTTATTCAATTGCAATTCCTGGAATAAGAACTTTCCTTGTGGCCAGAGTTTTTTTGCCTCTTCTTCATTTTCAAAAACAAACTTCCCATCCACATATTGCAACGTCAGGCTTTTTTCCTCTTCCTTAGTTTTAGAATTGAGATGCTTAATCGTTCCAACTAGCGGCTTCCCTTTTTCCCTAGCCTCAAGATAAACAAATACATTCGAGTCACCGACTACACGCATCTGACTCACAGTAAATCCATTCGGAAACTGCTCAAATAAATCTTCAATATTTTCTGTCGGATAAACACGACTCAATTCTTTCCCAGCCAGCTCTTCAAGATACCCACGACTTTCGTGACCCTGGCATCCCACTAACATCGCAACGCATAACATCAATAGCCCAATCCACGACCATTTCTTTAACTTCACACACAAAACCTCACTTTGCAATTCAGTGCCTTCATCATACCATATCCCGCCTACACCGTAACACTCCCTAACAAAATCCTAAACTTTAGAACAAAAAAAGAATTAAGCAAAGTTGCTTAATTCCCTTCTTACTCTTCAATTCGTTCAATAAATGTAAAATCACTATCTACCTCGACTGAAAGTGAGTAGTAATAACCTCTATTTGCATTACTGCCATGTAATCCTAATGTGACTTGTTGTTTCTTTTCAAGCCCAAGGAACTCATTTATTTGTTCATTATTAACAACATATTTTATTTCAAAGCTACCGTTATTACCGTTATAGTAAGTATCCTTTAGTTTTAATTTCGAAAGAATCTCTTTATTCAATGTCATTTCTTGGAATAAAAACCTTCCTATCGGCCAAAGCTTCCTCGCCTCTTCTTCATTATCATATGAGTACTTTCCTTTATCATACGTAACAACAATTTTCTTTTCCTCAGCTCCACTTTTTATATCGATTTGTTTTATTGTTCCTTCAATAGGTTTTCCTTTTTCAGTTCCATCTAGTTCGATTTTAATAATTTTATCTGTTAATAGATAAGATTGATAAATCGTAAACCCATTAGGAAATTCCACAAATAGATCTTCCAAGTTTTTAGTCGGATAAACACGACTGATTTGATTCCCAATTCGCTCTTCCAAATATTCTCTGCTATCTCTTCCTTCACATCGAAACAACATAAAGATTATCGCAAAAAACATTGCAATATAAAATACCTTTTTCCCTTTCATAACTAACCCTTTCTACTTGTTAAACATTCTCAAAGTTCAAATATTACTCGCTGATTCTTTCTCTAAATTTAAAATTTCTGTCTAACTCAACTGTAAGTGTGTAATAGTACCCTCTATTCGCATTACTTCCGTGGAATCCTAATATAACTTGAGGTTGATTTTCCAATTCGAGAAACTCGTTTATTTGTTCATTTTTAACGGTATATTCTAAGTCAAAACCACCACTATTACGGTTGTAGTAAGTATCCTTTAATTTAAATTTCGATAAAATCTCTTTATTCAATGTCATTTCTTGGAATAAAAACTTTTCTTTCGGCCAAAGTTTTCTTGCCTCTTCTTCATCGTCGTATGAATACTTTCCTTTATCATACGTAACTGCGATTTTCTTTTCCTCAGCCCCACTATCTCTATTAATTACTTTTATCGTTCCTTCTATAGGCTTCCCCTTCTCAACCCCATCTAATACTATGTCAATGAACTTATCTGACAACTGATAAGATTGATAAATCGTAAACCCATTAGGAAATTGCTCAAATAAATCTTCCAAGTTTTTCGTCGGATACACTCGACTGATTTGATTCCCTATTCGGTCTTCTAAATAAGCTCTATTATTTCTTTCATTACATCCATATAGTATTGTGATTACTGAAAAAAATAGTGCAAAATAAAATAGCTTTTTCCCTTTCATACTCGGATCCTCTCTACATGACCTTTTTAGTTATTCATAAACACGTTCCTTAAATTCTAACCCCGTTTTATTACGAACCGCTACAGTATAATAATATCCTACATTACTATTGCTTCCATGAAACGATATATCTAACACTTCTGATTCATCTAATTCAAAAAATTGATTTAAACCACTGTTTTGAATAGCGTAATATATCTCAAAACTCCCATTTTTTGGATTGTATGATTTATCTTTCAGTTTTAAACGCGACATTACATCCTTATCTATCTTCATTTCTTGGAACAAGAATCTTTTATATCTCCAAAGTTCTGTTGCTAATTTTTCATCAGAAAAAGAAAACTCCTCATTCTGATACTTCACTTCCACTTGAGAAGTTACCTCTCCATTTTTTCGTCTTACTTTTTTTATGGTTCCCTCAATCATCCGTGTTACAGGATTTCCTGTCAGTTCAACCTTGATTCGATATTCCCCTTCAGTATGAGATTGATAAATCGTAAAGCCATTAGGAAACTGCTCAAATAGATCTTCTAAGTTTTTGGTAGGATAAACACGACTGATTTGATTTCCAATGCGGTCTTCTAAATAAGCTCTATTATTTCTTTCATTACATCCATACAGTATTGTGATTACTGAAAAAAATAGTGCAAAATAAAACAGCTTTTTCCCTTTCATAAGCTAATCCTTTCTAACTGCTTTTGATTCATCTCCAAAAAAACATTCTACTCTGATACAGTTTCTCTAAAGAACGCCTCTGGATTTTCTCTAACAACTACAGAGTAATAGTACTTTTTATTTGAATTGCTTCCGTGGAAAGATAATTCGACTTGCTGAGAACTTTCAAAGTTAAAATACTGATTTAAATCCGGCATATTAACAGCATACTCTAATTCAAAGTCTCCATTTTTCATACTGTATGATTTATTCTTTAGATCTAATCGGCTCAAAATTTCTTTGTTGAAAGTAAATTCTTGAAATAAGAATCTTTTCTGTGGCCAAAGTTCTCTCAACCCCTCTTCATCATCAGAAGAAAATGCCCCATTAGCATACCGAATTTTTATCTTCTTCTCTTCATTTCCACTCTTTCTGGAAATCTTAGTAACATAGCCTTCTATTGGTTTCCCTTTTTCCGTCCCTTTTAACTCGACATCAATCACTACATCTTCTTTACGATGTGTTTGATAAATCGTAAAGCCATTAGGAAATTGCTCAAATAAATCTTCTATGTTTTTCGTTGGATACACTCGACTGATTTGGTTCCCTATTCTGTCCTCTAAGTATGCTCTGTTATTTTTTTCGTTACATCCATATAGAATTACGATTAACGAAAAAAACAATGCAATACAAAATATCTTTTTCCCTTTCATACTCGAATCCTCTCTATATGACCTTTCTTTTAATCATATCATACTTTGCGAACAAAACGATATACCCTTTTCTAAATCTCATCTCCACTTTCCAAATATAATTCCAACATAGAACAAAATGTTATGAGGTAAAAAAAAAGAATTAAGCAAAATTGCTTAACTCTTTTCTTACTCTTAACTTAACCATTTATTGATGTTCTATAAACTTAACCATTTCTCGTTTTCGTTCTCAATCGATTGAGTAATAGCCTTTGAAAATTGCCCTTTAATTTCCTCATCAATTTCTGAATTGATTTTACGAATTTCTAGATTTGCTTTTTCTCCAATCTTTGAGAGGGCTATATCATACTCTTTTAAATAGCGATTTTTTCGTTCTATTATTAAAGGTGCGTATATGCAACGAACTAATTCTTTATCTATTGTTTTAGCTATGATTGAAAGTGCTTGATGTACACCATCTGAAAAATGATTATAAATTTGATTCATAGTGCGTGCTGCTTCATCAGAAAAAAACTATACATTTTTTCTCCTCTTATTATCCTTCAGCATTTAGCTTCCGAAATTTATTTTTGTAATTCTTCAATTTGCATTTCTTGCACGTGAACTGTTTCTCTATAATGAACATATAAATCTTCAATATTATTTTCAACAGCTTGTCTTCTGCGTACAAATTGGTTCTTATTAGCTTCAAAAATACGAATTAAAAAAATTTGTTTTTAATCTATTTAATGCTTCTTCACTATCTTCACTATCTTTTTTTAGTTCATAAGTAACCCTGTCATATTTATCTTCTAAGCTTCTAGAAATAGATTTTTCAAAACTAATTAATTCACTTAACTCATTTTCAAGCTTCTTTTTTTCTTTATTAAACTTATCTTTTTATTTCATCCAATTTCAAATAGGCTTCTTTTTATATTTTTATGACTACTTCATCTTTATCATTCATCACTGGTTACCCTTCTAATGTAAACATATTTTCTAATTCTTTATCTTTTTCAATCAAAGCCTGAATGCCAGTATCAAGATTAGTTTTTAATCGATTAAATGCATCTACAATATCTTGAACTTCTTTTTCCTTTTCACCACAATGTCGAAAAACTTCACCGACAATCAAGTCATAATGAACTCCTGCTTCTGCATAAGCTGATAATAGTTCATCTGGGCTTAGACTCGGTACTAAACTAGGACTAGTTAAAAAATCATACATCCTCTGTACTTTATATCGGGTCCCTTCCCCCGAATGTTCTATTAGTTCTAATGATGATGTTGACACATTAATTAATCCCTCTGAAAGAATTTTCGCTTGCATTGCATCTAGATAAATCAATTGAGAACTTGTTACCCCTTCGAGGCTAATAGAATTAGAGTTGGCAAAAGATCTTTTTTTCTTCTTTAGGGATTGCATCCTACTACTTACCATTTCTATTGTCGAAACCAATTGTTCTTCTGCATTAATAATTCGTAATATCTTAGCAACTTGTTCCGCATTTTCCACAATAGCATCTAATCCATGTTCACTAGAAATTGGCAGAGTAAATTTATCTCCTACGAATACTCCATTGAACTCTTCACTAATGACTGTTAACGGATCATTTTCTGCAACGATACGAACAATTCTACCAGTATAATTCGCAATATCCTCATTTATTTGATTAATATTTTGAGAAACTATGGGACTAAATTTCATTTGAACCCCTTTCATATAAAGTGGAGCGGGATTATAAACTATTGCCATCTTGAATTATATCTGAGCGCGACACGCATCGCGATGTTCCCACCAAGCGAATGACCAGTTGGAATTAAATTCTCAGCACCATATTTTTCTGCTAGTTTTTCATAGAATTTGAATGCAGGCGGATAGTGAATTCCTGTTCCTAAGAATATACCTGAAGCATCGGCATAAATATCTGTCCATTTATTCCCATCTAGATTAGTCCCAGTATAAGATACAATTATCTTACCAGTATTTTTGTCACGAAAAGCCGTCCCACTTGTCCCTGTTCTCTTATCATAAAAATCATCAAGATACTCTAAATTCTCTGGAATTCTTTTGTTTGAGTTCACTCTTTTAATTACAACAGAGACATCTTGTTCTTTTGGATTAGCAATTCTGTCTTTTTCAAATTCATATGAAAGATTAGAACCATCTAAAGAAGGTATCAAACTTCCAGTTTCTTGAACGCTCCCCATAACTCACCTCCTGAATTAGTCACTAATTCGCTCTAAAAATATTAAATTACTACCTACCTCAACTGAAAGTGTGTAGTAATAACTTCTATTCGCATTGCTACCGTGGAATCCCAATGTGACTTGTTGTTGGTTGTCTAAGTCAAGAAATTGGTTTATTTGTTCATTCTTAACGACATATTCTAAATCAAAGCTACCATTATTATCATTGTAATGGGTTTTCTTCAGTTTAAATTTCGAAAGAATTTCTTTATTCAATTCCATCTTTTGGAATAAAAATTTCTCTACTGGTAAAAGTTTTTCTTGCTGCTTCTTCGTTGTCATACAAGAATTTTTCCTTCATAATACTTGACTGGAATTTTTCTCTTCCTCAGCTCCACTTTTTTTCTATTGATTTGTTTAATTGTTCCTTCTAAAGGTTTTTCCTTTTTTTCAATTCCTTCTAATTCAAAATCAATAATTCTATCTTCAAACAGATAAGATTGTTCAATTAAAAAAACCATTAGAAATTGCTCAAATAAATCTTCCAAGTTTTTTCGTTGGATACACTCGACTAATTTGATTCCCTATTCTGTCCTCTAAGTACGCTCTACTATTTCTTCCGCTACATCCAAAAAGAATCATTAGTAATACCCCCAATAAACTAAATTTAATAATTTTCTTCACTATCATACAGAACTCCTCTCTTGTTGAGTTTGTTGCTTTAATCATATCACACTTCACAAAAAACACAATATATCATCATAAACACTTTTCAATTTCCTAAATTTAAACTCCTGTCTACTCCGTTAATAAATGGCGTATCAAAATCCAAGATTAGAATTCCTTCTATACTAGCTTTTCCTTCTTTCGAATGAAGGAATATTTGCACAATATCATCGAAGTAAAACAACACTTTAAGAGGCACAAAAATAGCTACGCGTTTTCGGATAACATAGTAGCCATTATAGCGATCAGTAATCGATGCGAATTACGGATGGTTGGAAATTCATTTCCTACCATCCGTTTGAGGCTCGATAGGATTGAGACCTTGGCTCAATCCGGTACAGCTATATTGGCTAACTCTTCTCATTTCGAATGAAGGAATATTTGTTCTAACTTCATCAAAGCAACACAACAATCTAAGCGCTAATAACACGAAACTCCTCAGAGGTTATAGAAAGCATTATAGGGAATCATAACCAATGTGAATTACAGTCTCTAGAAATTCATTTCGTAGAGACTGTTTGAAGCTTGGTAGGTTTGAGACCTTAGACTCAAACCGGTATCCTATAATGCTTTTCTATAACAAACTCTGAGGAGTTTGAAGTGTCTTTATTTTATTTCACCACAGTCTTAAAGTTGTTGTTGACTGTTGCTTCGATGACTGGATGTTTGCGCAAGTATTCCGCAATGAGCTCCGTCATGTCGATCTGCACCTCACGCACAATCTTCTCCGGCTTAAACATACTATAGTTTCCGCCACCAACCGCACGATATTGGTTTGTCACGACTTCTAATTCATCCGTATCTTGAACCGGTTTACCA
Organism: uncultured Granulicatella sp.; assembly: GCA_916438765.1. Taxonomy (GTDB): domain Bacteria; phylum Bacillota; class Bacilli; order Lactobacillales; family Aerococcaceae; genus Granulicatella. The sequence goes on from CAKAHB010000005.1 coordinate 418,853, forward strand.
TGATACTCTAAGCGAGTCACACGGTCGCCGAATGGTCTTGTGAAGTCTAATGTGTACTCGATTCCTTCATACATATCGTAGTTGTAGAATTGAGGTTTTGGTTCCACGTATTTAGGATTGAAGACTGCTTGTCCGTTTTCGACGATGAAATACGTCGCCACACGCTCAAGAGCCGCTTTAAGTCCGCACCGCTCACTTTAAGAACGGCTAATGTATTTGGATAAATATAGTTGGTAATCACGTCACGCATACGGATTTCAGAATTGAACCCACGTCCGTCATTGTTGAATAACGCAGTTCCTGAGATATCCGCACCGCTGGCTTCCATTTGAACCTTATTGATAAATTCAATATATGGATGCTCGCTTAAACGGGCAGCATGTGGATCTTTAATCGTCATATCTCCAATCACTTTTCCTACTGGAGTATCTAACCAATCTTCCACTTCTACTTGTAATTCGCTAAACATTTCTAATACAGCTGGGTCGGCAGGAACATCTTCTGTTGGATGCAGTTTTGCTTCGCTTGAAACGACTGTATACTTACCGTCTACTTCTTCCACTTCTAAGCTGATTTCACCCACATACGCACCGCGGTATCCTGGTTGAATCACTGGCACGCCATTCACTTTTTGTGCAATCACACGGTGTTGGTGTCCTGTCACTAACGCATCGATTCCTTCTACTTGCGTCACAATCGCATACCCTTCGTTTTCTCCTGTTAAGAGTTCCGTTGGGGCACCGCATGAAAGGTCGCACTCGAATCCACCGTGGTAAGTCACAACGACAACGTCCGCCACCTTACGCATTTCTGGAACATATTTCTTCGCTGTTTCCAACGCGCTCACGAATACTAAATCTTTCACTGTTGCAGGTTGTTCCCAATTTGGAATATAAGGCGTTGTAATCCCTAAAACTGCGATTTTCACACCATCTTTCTCGAACACTTTGTAAGGTTCGCCAAACGCTGGCTTACCGTCTTTTGTTAAAATGTTTGAGCAAAGAATTGGGTAATTATAAGACGCAATCGCTTCTCTTAAGTAGTCTAACCCATAGTTAAACTCGTGGTTTCCTAAAATCCCTAAGTCATAGTTTAAGTAGTTCAATACTTTTGTTAAATCAGAGGCTACTTTTGAATCTTGTTTACGAACATAGTAGCTTAATGGTGACCCTTGAATGAAGTCCCCGTTTTCGATTTGAATCACAGGCCCCTTCGCTTCTTCTTTTAAGCGACGAATCACAGTTGCAGCCTTCGCCGTACTGAATCCTAAGTCCATGTTTCTTTCTGTATAGTTTGTCGGTAATACGTACCCATGCATATCACTAGTTTCAATAATTTTAATTTCCATAATGCGCCTCACCTTCTACAAATTCACACACTATTGTACCATAAAAAAAGCCCTATCACAAAGGAAGCTCTGTCTGCAATATTTCTGCAATTTTATCAAATGTCTTTCCATTTCGAATCGTAATCGTCTTATAAAAAGGTTGCTTCAAAATCTTATTATGGTAAGTCGTTTTTTTGATACTCTGCCTCATCGATTTTCGCCCAGAAGACGGCACATTTCCCGATATAAACTTTTTCATTATAAAATGCAGAATCTTCTATAAATCGGAGAACCTCGCTTACATCTGTCCCCCGTGAGAAAAACAAAATATCTTTTCTAGCAAACTCATCCTTCCACCATTCGGGAAGCCCCGCCATTTCTTCTAAGTAATCTTCTTTTGAAAGAAGCGCAAACGGAATCGAGAAATCATAATTTTCTTCTAACACCTTTTCAACTTTCAAAACAATTGTTTCCACACTCTCATTGCTTGAAAAAAATAAGTTCCCACTATTAATGTACGAATCCACATCGCTGAACCCTTCACGCCCCAGTAATTCCTTCAATTCGCTCATCACGACCTTATTTTTACCACCAACATTGACGCCTCTTAATAAAAGCACATACCGCATCCGACTCACCTCTCTTGTCGCCCCATTATAGCACACTCTCCATGAAACACGTTCCTCCCATCCCTGCACCGGTCCGTGTGAATGAGGAACACAATCTAAAGAGAGCCCCCAACTTTCCTCATCTTTGTTGTGTGGAATCACCTCAGGAGGCTTTTAGATGTACGCCTTGTACATCGATTGCGACAGAAACAGCGGTTTTGTTGAAAGATTAGTGAGAACATCCATTGAATGCGAATTAGAGACACTTACGAATCCATTCGTTAGTGTCTCTTTGAGGCTTCAAAGACGAGAGATCCTAGGCTCGAGTCGGTGGCTCACTAAACCTCTTTCAACAATAAAAACCGCTTGTTTCTAAAGCAATCAACCACCACACCCCATACACCTAAAAGCCTCCCCCGAAGGGGCCTCTCAGCACCTACACACATTCCAACACCTATACACATCTTCCGCATTCCACACAAAAAGCCTGAGGAAAATCCCTCAGGCCTTCGTTGTGATTGTGTTGTGAATGAACTTATATGTGATTATTGATTCCACGCAGCATCAAATTGTGCTTTAGAATCTGTAACTAATTGATCTACATTTCCATTTTCAGTCTTGAAGATTTTTTCTAAAATCGTACGAACTTCTGAGTATGCAGGATCAGAGTTTTCAACTACAGGAATTGAGAATAAATTCTTAGTAGCATCTGCTAAGATTTTAGGAACTTTAGAACCTGAATTCTTGTATGCATCTTGTTCTAACACTGAAGCAATTGTTGGCATGTAACCAGTTTGTTGTGCCCAGTATAATTGAGATTCAGCTGAAGATAAGAATTTCAAGTATAAGAATGCTGCTGTACGTTGTTCTTCAGTTGTAGAACCTTCGAACATGTAAATATCAGTACCTTGTTGTAGGTCGTATTTTTCAGGACGAACAGCTACTCCGTATTCGAAACCAGCTTCTTTAGCACCTTTAGCTACGAATGATTCACCAGCTGTTGAACCAACATACATAGCTACTTTTTTGTTTTGGAATGGTGCTGATAAGTATTTATCTGAACCAGCAGTACGGAAGTATCCATCACGGATTCCGTCTGCATAGTATTTAACAACTTCTTTTGAAGCGTCACTTGCGAAGTCTAATTCTTTAGTGAAGTCAATGCCTTTGTTCTTCATACCAATTGCATAGTAGTTGTTTAATGAGTCGAAACCAGCACCAACAACTTCGTGGTTAGATTTTTTTCGTAAATTGTTTTTAGCTGCTTCTTTTAATTCATCTAAAAGTAGTTGGAACTTTAACACCGTATTGTTTCAATAAATCTGCATTGTAGAATAATACTTCTGTAGATTTGTTGAATGGAATACCGTATTGTACTCCTTTGATTTTAGCACCTTCCATTAATTCTGGACGGATTTCTTCACCTTTCTTGAATCCGATTGTTTCGTTTTCAATATATGGTTTGAAGTCTACCAATGCATCTTGCTCAGCAGCATTGTATAACCAGTTTGGATATGCTTGAGTGATTGTTGGTAAGTCTTTTGGTGAAGTTAAAGTTGCGTTAATTTTTGCTTGTAAATCTTTGTATTGAGATTGGTTTTGTAACTCTACTTTGATATTTGGGTTAGCTTTCATGAAGTCTTCTGTTAATTTTTTTGAAGAGCTTTTTTTCCTGCTGACCGTTCATAGCATGCCAGAAAGTGATTGTAGTTTCTGATTTAACCTCTGTTACGATGTCTTTTTTTAGTTTCAGCTTGTTGTGAAGAGCCGTTGTTTGATGAGTTAGCTCCACACGCTGTTAACGCCACAACTGATGCTGTTGCTAGTGTCGCTTTTTACTAAAGATTTGAATTTCATTTTTTTCTTCTCCTTTTGTTATATAGTTTTTACAACACAATTTTTTCGCCGCGGTACGGCAATATTCTGTCACCATACGGATTCACCAGAAGTTCTGGTTTTAACGTATGAATTGGAACCAAACATTTAGGCTCAATCATCGCAATAATGCGGTCTAAGTCGTCCGGTTTTGCGTGACCTGAGCAAGATAGGCGTACAAACTCAATGTGTTTTTTTCCGCCAATAAATCTAGAAACGGTTGATAGTTCGGATCAAAGTCCCCCAAAGGCTGCGCATCGCTGTGGATGTATAAGCTTCCCTCTTGCAAACGTTCGAAATGGTCGACTGCTTGCCATAGGTACTTCGAAGTATCCTCTAACAACGTTTGATATGAAATTTCTAAAGTAGGATCAAGTTCGTCGAGTTTTGGAGCCCCGTCTCTATAGTAGTAATGAGCATCCTTTTGGAATACTTCTTTAAGAAGTGCGGCCATCGTTGCTTCAAGAACAACGGTACGGCTTGTTCCTTCGACGATTTTTTCAAAACGACGGACATTTGCTGGATAGCCATTAAATGTAATTTGTCGATTTGGATTTTCTTGTTCGAGGCGAGCGATATGACGAATCACATCTTCCTCGTTTTCAGGTTTAATTTCGTCTTCAACCTCTTTACGGTCCCCGAAGCTAATCGATACACCTTCCATCATTAAGATGTCCGTATGTTTTGCCTTCTTACAAAACTCAATTGTATCTTCAGCGTTATGCCCGTGAAGTCGTAAGTCCCCTGTATACGTAATATGATGTCCAGGGGTTTTAATGATTAAAGCAGCAGCCCCATACGCATCATGGTCGACACGCACGATTTCTACTTCGATTTCTCCAACTTTAATCACATCGCCTGCATCTAACCCAATCATCTCTCTTGTAAATGTATCGTCTTCAAACGGCGATGGTAGTAAGAATACACCATTGCGGTTGAGCGAATTTACAATCATTTTTGTTTCCTTCAATGTATATAAAGGAATACTTGGGTCTAAATAATTCAACATTCTTGTATGATCCAAATGCGCATGTGAGATAAAGACCGCCGTATTGGCATAGTCTTTATCTTCATCCCCTTCGTATTTGTAAGGAATACGTGCATCGTACATATTTTTTTAAAATGTGGAATCACTTTATGATCTGTGAGTGTTTGCACCGATTCATCGGGCAATTCTAATTCTGGTAAAAACTCAGTCCCGAAGTCGAAAAAGATATGACTATCTTTATAGGCTACTTCGATGACCGTTCCACCAATCGTTAAAATACCGCTATGAAAGGTAATCGATGTTTTATCCTTTGATACCATTCTTCGCAACCCCTCTAATAATTTCTTTTCTGAATACAAAAGTAAATTAACAGAATTGGGATAACCGTTAGAGTTGCTGCGGCCATTTGTAAGTGAACATCACTTCCGGATTCTGTCGTGAAGGCAGAAAGTCCGTTGTTTAATAGACGGAATTCTTTCGTGTTTGTAACCAATAATGGCCATAGGAATGAATTCCAGCTTTGGATGAATGTTAAAATCCCTACTGTTACCAATGCTGGTTTACACATTGGCACTAAAATACGGCGGATGTATTCTAAATCACTCGCACCATCAATTTTAGCGGCTTTGTAGAATGTACTTGGGATTCCTTTTAAGTATCCGTTCAAGTAGTAAATATAGAAGATACTTGTTAAGAACGGAATGATTAACGCTAGATAAGTGTTTAATAACCCTAATTGAGCGATTGTTTGGTAGTTTGTAAAGATGATTGATTCGTAAGGAACCATTAATAGAGAAACTAAAATCATCATTACGATGTTTTTCCCTTTGAACTGTAAGCTTGTTACGGCAAAGGCTGCTAGTAATGAAGTAATTACTGTTGCCACTGTTGTAAATAGAGACACGAATAATGTGTTTCCGAAGTAACGTAGGAATGGCGCACGGCTAAATACTTCTAAGTAGTTACTAAATTTGAATTCGCTTGGGATGAATGACGGTGGAATACTTGTCGCTTCTGCGTATGTCATTAACCCGGTCAACACCATGTAAATGAATGGGAATACTGTAATCAACGCTAAGAAAATTAAAAGCGTGATTGAAAATACGTTAAAAACTTTTTTCATCTTCTTATCCCTCCGCCTTTCTCAAGAATTTGTTTTGGAGGAATGTTGCAAAAAGAATGATTGCAAACAAGATTACAGTTGCTGCCATGGCAACCCCTGGTCTTCCTGCCACATGGAACTTGTCGTAAATATAGTACACAGCTGTTGTTGCTGAGTTTGCTGGACCAGCAGTTCCGCCAAATAATGCATACACTTGTGTATACACTTTGAATGCCCCGATTAAGTTAACCGTTGAAAGGAAGGCAATTGTTGGAACTAATTGCGGGAATGTAATACGCCAGAAGATTTCTCGGTCTGTCGCACCAAACATTTTCGCAATTTTGAAATGCTCAGGATCAATATTACGTAATCCTGCTAAGAGGATGATGATATTGAACGCTAAACTTGTCCAAACCCCGAAGATAATCAGTGTTGGCATACTCATGTTTACGTTATCCAACCAGTTCACGGCTGGAATCCCAATCAAGCCAAGGAAGAAGTTGATAATTCCGTAGTCCCCATTGAAGAAGTAACGGAACACAATCCCGATAGCGATTGTACTTGTAACGTAAGGCATGAAGAAGATTGTTTCGAAGAAGCTTTTACGTTTAATCTTCTCGAAAATAATCCATGCAATGATGACTGAGATTAATAACGCTACTGGCACTACTGCGAATGCATACAGTGCTGTGTTGATTAACGCTTTTATGGAATACAGGGTCCGCAATTACTTTTTTTGGTAGTTGTCTAAACCAGTGTATTGTAATTTTTAATAGTGACCCTTTTTGGAAACTCATCCAGAACGAACGAAGTAATGGATAAATGTTAAAGAGAAGAATCACTCCTAAAGATGGGAGAAGGAATAACCAAGCTTTAGGTTGGTTCTCTGGGTTATATTTTCTCATTAGTAAACACGCGCTCCATCTTTATCGAATAAGAAGATTTTGTGTTTTAGTAATTGGAATGAAAGTGTGTCTCCTTCTTCAATCTTATGTTCCACACTTACAATTGATTTCAAGAATTGTTCGCCTAATGGGAAGTGAAGAATACGTTCACGTCCGATTAATTCTACGCCGCTGATTGTTGTTGAGAATAGCCCTTGTTCACCTTCAGCTACTGGAACCACGTCTTCAGGACGCATTCCTAAGTAGTAGTGACCATCTGCTAATTCTTGACGTTTGCGGTCTTAGTGATAATTCAGAAGTTGGTAAGTTAAATGCTGGGTGAGTAATCACGCCGTCTTTAATTTCCACTTCTGTAATGTTGATGATTGGGTTACCGATGAATTTCGCAACGAATAAGTTACTTGGTTCTAGGTATAAGTTTTGTGGGTCATCATGTTGTTGAATGTACCCTTCGTTTAAAAGAATGATTTTATCTGAGATTGATAAAGCTTCTTCTTGGTCGTGCGTTACGAAGATTGTTGTGATTCCTACTTCTTTTACAAGACGACGGATTTCTTCACGGATTTTCAAACGTAAACGAGCGTCCAAGTTACTTAATGGTTCATCAAGTAGAAGTACTTCAGGTTTTTGAACAAGCGCACGAGTGATCGCGACACGTTGTTGTTGTCCCCCTGATAAAGTACCAGGTTTTTTACCTGCAAGCTCTTCAATATTTGTTAATTGCATATATTCTTCTGCAATTTTTTGAGCTTCTTCTTTAGAGATTTTGTTTTTACCAACTGTTAGTGGGAACATGATGTTCTCTAACACTGTCATATGCGGATATAACGCATAGTTTTTGGAATACGAATCCGATGTTACGGTCTTTAGGTTCTGTCGTAACAACTGAATTTCCTTTAAATTGGATGTCTCCTCCTGTTGGTGTTAATAATCCTGCGATTAAATTTAAAATTGTTGATTTCCCACAACCACTAGGTCCTAGTAAACAAACTAAGTCCCCTTGTTCAATTGAGAAATTTACTGACTTTAATGCTTCAAAAGCCGTTATCGAATACTTTGTTTAAGTCAATAACATCGATCATGACGAATCCTCCAGTTTCTTTTTACTTCAATACATTCTATTCTACCATGTTTTTTAGAAACTGAAAACTGAAAAAGTAAAATTTATGAAAGCTTTTTATTGTGGACAGTTATCCCGTTTTTGAGCACAAAAAAAGGACGAGAAAACCTCGCCCTTTTTACGATTTTTATAACGTGCACAAACCCCTTTTTAGAGTGCGGTTTTGTATCTAAAAAAACTTCATGGTTTGTGAACAAAATCTATTAACGTTTAATAATTTTATAGTAACTACGAGAAGTGATTTGGTACACGATGAGATACACCACAACAAAGATAGCACCAATTACAATCGTCGCGTTCAGCGTTACGTTGCCGTCAACTCCGAAGAGCTGAATAATCTTACGATACATCTTGAAGGCAAATGCGGTATGAATAAACGCAGTGACAAGCGGTAAGAAGAAGACAATTAACACTTGACGGTTGATGGATTTCTTGATGGTCTTTTGATCGATACCGAGTTTTTGTAGGATTACGAAACGGTCACGGTCTTCGTATCCTTCAGAAATTTGTTTGTAGTAAATGACAAGGACTGCCCCGATAAAGAATGCGACGGAAAGAAGTGCCCCAACAAAGAGTAAACTTCCCATAAATCCGTAAATGTCTTTAGCCGCATCCTCTCTACTTCCAACTGTAATGAAATCGTCTTTACTTGCTTCAAGCACGTTAGCGTAGGCCTCAAACTCTTCTGTTTTACCCTGAATGTCTGTCGATGTATTCCACAATGCATAATAGAATCCACGGCCAAGTTTACCGTCGATCATCTTTGACGGATCCTTTACAACGGCTACATAAACGTTATCCGCAACATATGGCAATTGTGGCAATTTTTCTTTAAAGCCGGTGCTGTCCATCATCTCTTTGACTTGAAGTGTCAATTGTCCGTTCACACGAATAGCCGAAACATTTTTGTCGGCTCCTTTAACCAGTCCTAGAACGACTTCATTGTCACTTGGCTTGTAATTCGTTCCAAAGATGCGATTGTAATCATCCGCGGAGAGGAAAGTAATGAACGCAGCTGGGCTATCTCCTGGATAGACTCCCTCGATGTCCACTCCGCCCTCCATACTTTTTGCAGCACGAAGCACGCTAAGGTAATTCATTTCATTGGTAATGGTACCTTTCGATTGCGCCTTAATCTTACTAATTTGTTCTGAAAGTTGAGGAATCGTAGAGGTGTCTTCGACGAATGCCGTCGCCGAATAATCTGTTGGATAGCTTTTCTTCAATAAATCTGCTGTCCCTGTTTGCAAGGCGACCGTTGTGGCTAATGTGACAAGTACCATCGTTGATAAAATACAAATACTTGCAAGCCCCGCCGCATTTACGCATACGGAATTTTAAATTAGAAATCGAAATAAAATTCGTTGGTTGATAAAAGAGACGTTTGTTCTTTTGCAAAAGCGAAAGCAGCGCAATCGACCCTGCGTCAAATAAAATATATGTTGCTAAAACAACTAATAGAACCGCTACGAAGAAAGAATATAGCGCTGCAACAGGCGCTTCAATCGTTTGCGACATATAATACGCGCCCCCGAGAAGCCCTGCACCAATGAGTGCGCGAAGAAGGATAAAGCGCCCCTTCGTTTCTCCTTTTTTCTTCTCAGAAAGCATTTCTAACGGACGGCTCATGTACATCTTTGTCGCATTTAAGAAGAAGACAACCCCAAAAATAAACGCCATCGAAATCAGTACAAAACCGACGCTACCGAGTTGCATTGAATACTCGATGCCGATTGGAATTCGAATGAGCTTTAATAAAACGGCAAACGAGAAGCGATGGAACACGATTCCAAGCACAATCCCTAGCCCCACGCTGACCACTGAGAATAGAAGCAATTCAATGAAACTCAACAATTGAATGTTTTTTCGGTCGAGTCCAAGGATGCTATATAGACCGTATTCTTTTAATCGATTTTTCGTCACGAAGGCATTCGCGTAAAGAATCGTTAAGAGTGCCACGAGCTGAACCACGATGACTCCAAAGCCCAATGTTTGCGCAATGGCTCCCCCACCACGAAGAGTGGAAAGCTCCGGCATCGCAGATAAGGCGTGCGTGATATAGAGAATCATCGTCACCATAATGGTCGTCAGTGCATACGGCAAATATAATGAATGATTCTTTTTTAGATTCGACGTCGCCATCGAAAAAATGAGTTTAAACATGGATTTCACCTCTATTTGCCATCGCAGTTAATGTTTCTGAGATCAACTCGAACATTTGTTGATCACTTCTTCCTTCACGGTACAATTGATTATAAATCAAGCCGTCTTTAATGAAAAGAACCCGTTTGGCACGACTTGCAGCAACCGTACTGTGCGTTACCATTAAAATCGTTTGTCCGTTTTGATTAATTTTATCAAATAAATCGAGAGTATTGCTAGCTGATTTTGAGTCAAGCGCCCCTGTTGGTTCATCAGCTAATAACAAACTTGGGTCTGTAATCATCGCACGGCCAATCGCCACACGTTGTTGTTGCCCACCTGAGAGTTCATACGGATATTTCTTCAGTAAGTCTTTAATCCCTAGCATTTGCGCGATTGGTTCGACCTTTTGCTTCATTTCTGAAATCGGACGACGAGCGAGTACGAGAGGCAACACCATATTATCATAGACCGATAAAGGTTTCTAATAAGTTGAAATCTTGGAACACGAACCCTAAATGGTCGCGGCGGAATTCTGTCAGAACTTTAGCGGAGATGTTTTGAATGTTTTCTCCGTTTAAAAAGACAGAGCCGGCAGTTGGACGGTCGAGAGTCGCTAAAATATTTAAGAGCGTTGTTTTCCCTGAACCCGATTCCCCCATCACGGCTACGTATTCGCCTTCTTCTACTGAGAAGCTGATGTCTTTAAGCGCCGTCACTTCAGCAGCTCCAAAGCGTGTTTGATATTTCTTTTGTAAATGTTGTACATCTAATAATGTCATTGTTTTCACCCTTTACTTTCATTTGTTGACCTTAGTATAGTCCACTCGTAAAGGGAAATCATGACACTATCCTATCATTTTCATCCCCATTTCTTACATTTTTGTCACTTTGAAAAAGCACAAAAAGAGGCTTCGCACGGAAACCTCTTTTTGGAGTTGGAATTGATTAACGTTTAATAATTCTGTAGTAACTACGAGAAGTGATTTGGTACACGATGAGATATACGACTACGAAAAATCGCACCAATCACAATTGTCGCGTTTAATGTCACGCTGCCGTCAACCCCGAAGAGTTCGATAATCTTACGATACATCTTGAAGGCAAATGCGGTATGGATAAACGCTGTGACAAGCGGTAAGAAGAATACAATCAATACTTGACGGTTGATAGACTTCTTAATAGTCTTTTGATCGATACCGAGTTTTTGTAGGATAACGAAACGGTCACGGTCTTCGTACCCTTCAGAAATTTGTTTGTAGTAAATGACAAGAACTGCACCGATGAAGAATGCGATTGAAAGAAGTGCCCCTACTAAGAGCAAGCTACCCATGAAGGCATAGAGCGTTTTAGCCTCTTCATTCTTACTGCTTAACGCCATGGCATCTGCCTTGTATTGACTCTTCACATTCTTATACGCAGCCCATTCAGCGTCACGTAACTCAAATGGTGTATTGGTATTCCAAGTAAAGTAATACATTGCTTGGCCAGCCACTGGGTTTAAGTATTGCATTGGATCTTTTACAATCCCTACATACTGATTGTCTGCCACATATGGTAGTTGTGGCATCACTTTCGCGTATGGAGTCCCATCAATCATCTCTTTGACTGTAATCGTCGCATTATACACAACCGAATACGTCTTTACTTCTGAAATGTTTTTAACGTCCCCTTTAATATGGCCGACAATCATTTCCTTCTCGCCAACCGTGTAGTTCGTCCCAAACATCTTATTATATTGGTCCACTGAAACAAGGGTGAACATCGCTGCAGGACTATCTCCTGAGTTCACATTCGCAAAGTCGAATCCATTCTCCGTACGTTGCCCGAAACGAAGCACGTTTAAAAATGTCTTCTCGTCTTTCAATTGACCTTTCGTTTGTTCCTTAATCTTTTGAACGATTGGAGGATATTGATCCATATCCTTTTCTAGAACAAAGTAAGCAACTGCAGAGTAATCTGTTGGATAGTTACTATCGAGTCTGGCTGTTGTCCCACGTTGAAGTGCTACGGTTGTCGCCATTGTAACAAGTACCATTGTTGAAAGGATACACACGCTGGCAAGTCCGGCAGCATTTTTACGCATACGGAATTGTAAGTTTGAAATCGAAATAAAGTTTGTTGGTTGATAAAACAACTTCTTATTCTTTTGCAAGATGGATAGAAGCGCAATCGAACCAGCGTCGAATAAAATGTAAGTCGCAATTACTACTAATAATACGGCTAAGAAGAAGTAAAGAAGTGCTTTAATAGGTGACTCAATGGATTGTGACATATAGTAGGCACTACCAAGAATCCCAAGACCGATGATGGCACGAACCGTAACGGCGCGACCTTTCTTCTCCCCTTTTTTCTTCTCTTTTAATAACTCAAGCGGACGGCTCATGTAAATCTTCGCTGCATTTAAAAAGAACACAAGAACGAAGATGGCCACCATCGTTAACAGAACAGCAATAATACTTCCGAATTGGAAGGAATATTTAATACCGATATCGTATTGAATGAGTTTCAATAGAATCGCAAACGATGCCGCGTGGAAAATCACACCAAGGATTAACCCTAGACCGATGCTTAAAGCGGCAAAGACAACTAACTCAATCAAGCTGAGCAATTGAATATTCTTACGGTCAAGACCGAGAATACCGTATAAACCGAATTCTTTGGCACGGTTTTTCATCACGAAGGCATTCGCATACAGAATAACGACGAGTGATACGATTTGAACGATGACGAAACCAAACCCAAGAGTTTTGGCCATTGCTGACCCACCTTCTAAGTGAGCGAACTCCGGTGTTGCAGCCAGTGCGTTCGTTACATATAGAACTACCGTCACCATCACCGTTGCGAGTGCAAATGGTACATAGAGAGCACGGTTCTTACGTAAGTTCGTAATCGCCATGGAACGCAGTAGATTAAACATGTTCCTCACCTCTGTTTGCCATCGCAGTTAATGTTTCTGAGATTAATTCAAACATTTGTTGGTCCGTTCTTCCTTCACGGTACAATTGGTTGTAAATTAAACCGTCTTTAATGAAAAGAACGCGTTTGGCACGACTTGCGGCAACTGTACTGTGTGTTACCATTAAAATCGTTTGTCCGTTTTGATTGATTTTATCGAATAAATCTAAGGTATTGCTTGCTGATTTTGAATCCAACGCCCCTGTTGGTTCATCGGCTAACAGTAAGCTTGGGTCTGTAATCATCGCACGGCCGATTGCCACACGTTGTTGTTGACCTCCAGATAATTCGTATGGATATTTCTTCAATAAGTCCTCAATGCCTAACATTTCAGCGATTGGTTGAACTTTCTTTTCCATTTCGTCGATTGGACGACGTGCTAACACAAGTGGCAATACCATATTGTCATACACGGATAATGTTTCTAATAAGTTGAAGTCTTGGAATACGAACCCTAAGTGGTCACGACGGAATTCCGTTAATACTTTATCAGAAATCTTTTGGATGTCTTCTCCGTTTAGAAAGCACAGTTCCATCTGTTGGACGGTCTAGTGTCGCTAAAATATTTAATAGCGTTGTTTTACCAGAACCAGATTCCCCCATGACTGCTACATATTCGCCTTCTTCTACTGAGAAGTTAATATCTTTTAACGCAGTCACTTCAGCGGCTCCAAAACGTGTTTGATAAACTTTTTGTACGTGTTGTACATCTAATAATGTCATTGTTGTCACCCTTCATTGTTTTATAGATAGCTTCATTATACTGTATAGAGTGAAACTTTTCACTCTATTCTATAATTTTTCCAATCTAGAGAGCTTGTTTGCGTAAAAAAAGTCCAAACGGTTCGTTCGGAAGTTGAATTAAATCAAAATCCGAACAATGTGTTGTTTTAAGTCTGTTTTCAGTTATAAAAACCGTGAATAACGAACCATAAATAAAAATTATAACTAAAAGTATGTTTTTAAGATTGACTTTTCACAAACTATCCAGTATCCTATCTATATAACATATCGAAACGCAATGAAAAGAAGAGTAAAAAATAAAACTTCATAGAGAGCTTACGGTTGGTGCGAGTAAGCAAGTCGTTATTTTTGAACATGATCTTTGAGCAGCTTGTCCGAAACTTTAAGACAATCCGGGTACTCCCGTTATCAACCATCCGTCTAGACGGAAAAGGTCTTCTCCCCCGAAGACGAACAAAGGTGGTACCACGACTGCAACTCGTCCTTTTAGCAAGCGCTAGAAGTGCGAGCTTTTTTATTTTCGTTTCATCAAAACAACTTAGGAGGAAATCAACATGGCTGAAGTAGAAAGCTTTACACTAGACCATAACAAGGTGATTGCACCTTACGTTCGCTTAATCGCAAACGAACATGGTAAGAAAGGCGACGTCATCTCAAACTTTGACATCCGATTCTTACAACCCAAATAAACAAGAAATGCCAACAGGTGTCGTTCATACATTCGAACACCTACTAGCGGACCTCTTACGTGACCGCTTAGAAGGCATCATCGATATCTCTCCATTTGGATGCCGTACTGGTTTCCATTTAATCCTTTGGGAAGAACGTTCTCCTGAAGATATCGCACGCGCATTGAAATCAACACTTGAAGAAATCGTCGAAAAGATTCAATTCGAAGATATTCAAGGCGTCTCTGCCGTACAATGCGGAAACTACCGCGACCACTCATTATTCGGTGCGAAAGAATATGCTAAACAAGTATTAGAACAAGGCATCAGCATTGACCCATTCGTTCGCAAAGTTATTTAATCAATTGTCATTTCAGTAAGAAACATTAGACGCCTAGACTGGAGGAACCCCCTATATAAAATTAAAAACTATCGCTAAATCTCTTATCGCCCTTTCTGCTGCATTCGTCTTAGGCGCTTGCGGAAACAACGCTTCAAGTTCACAAAGCTCACAAAGTTCGCAAGCTTCTGAGTCAGGACTTAAAACGGTCAAAATCGCTTCTGTCGGCTCTGACGCAGACATCTGGAGACACATCGCTGAGTCTGAACAAGCGAAAAAAGCATCTCAAAACGCATTCGAAGCAGTGCGTATTATCGTTGAACATTTCCTATAAATCTCCCTAGATTTACCGCAAACGCTAAACGCAAAAAGGAGCGCAGGCATACTCGCCTCGCTCCTTTTTGTGTGTTGTCGCAGTATTAAAGTTTTCTTACTGTTAGTTGATACAAAAAAGAACCAGTTGATTGAAAGAATGCTAAGGCTCCGAGGGCGAGAGACTATAACCTTCGCCGGTGCCCCACTATGACTCTTTCAAGTTCAAACTGATTCTTTGAGTTGTTCTTTTATATCGCTATACTATTTAACTTTCAAAATATCTTCTTTTGCGTGGATAAGCTCTGTAATCAATTGACAGTAAGGTGTTGGAATACCATATTCCTTCCCTTTTCTAGCCACAAATCCATTCAAGAAATCCACTTCAGTAAAGCGGTGAGTTTTGAATTAAGTCTTGGTGCATTGAAGGATAGTGTCCGCGAACTTTATTAGAAGCCGTATACACATAATCTTTCATTGCAGCCGGATCCAGATGCACGCCTTCTTTTTCCGCAACGGCAACGAATTCACTGATGATTTGCGTTACGATAGCTTCGGCAGTTGAAGTATCGAATACTTCGCCGATATTTGCATCTAAGATGGCACATGTTGCGTTCATCGTACCGTTTACACACGCTTTACGCCATGTTGAGAAATGAACGTCTTCGCTGTAGCTTGCGTTCAAGCCCGCTTTGTCCATCACTTCGACTAATTCTTTAGCAATCGCTACACCACTTGGGTCCGCCGCTTGCATTTCCACCGTACCAGTTCCGCCTAGACGCGCTACCCCTGGTTCGATTAGACCCGCAGTCCAAATCGTTACCCCCATAATAATGTTTTTACGAGGAACGTATTTCGCCATTGTATCTTCATGTCCTAAGCCGTTTAAAAGGCAAAGCACTTTTGTATCTTCGTGGATAATCGCTTTAATCTTTTCAAGCATTTCGCCTAGTTTCATTGATTTTGTAAATGCAATAACCACATCGACTTCTTCTGTTGCTTCTTCTGGACGAATAATTTTGATATCAATCGTATCCGTGTTATCTCCATCAACGACTTTCAATCCATTCTTTTGGATAGCTTCGATATGCGCTGGCCATTCGTCGATCAGCGTCACCTCTTGCCCTGTTTTTGTTAACATGTACCCGAAACGGCACCCCATTGCTCCTGCACCCGCAATTGCGATTTTCATTTTAACTCCCCTTTTCTATTAAACGGTTAATTTGTAATCTTCTGGTTGAATCCATTTTAACACTTTTTCAAACAAATGAACGAATACGATGTTTAGCGCGATTGGCGCAACGACGAAAATAAGTGTCACGATAACGATATTCATCACACTCCATCCACCCTCTGCTAAGTTCAACGCATTGATTGGTCCCACTAATCCGCTGAAACCGAAGCCTGCACTTTGAGGTGTTCCTTGGATGTTAAATAAAGCTGCTAAGACACCAAGTACGGCAGATGTACACATCATTGGTAATAAGATTTTTGGTTTTGCCAACACATTCGCCATGGACATTTTTGGTGAACCGATGAAATGCGCAATCGCCGTTCCTTTTGGATTCACTTTCCATCCCGCAATCGCAAGACCGAACCCAGCCGCACAGATTCCAAGGTTTGCTGCCCCTGAACCTACACCGCTAAGACTAATCGCCACGGCAATCCCTACTGTTGTAAACGGAGAAACAATTAACATACAGAAAATAACGGCTAATAATAAACACATAATAACTGGTTGTAATGATAATAGCGTTCCGATTCCTTGTCCTAATAATGTTGTTAAAGTTTTGATATATGGTAAAGCAAGCTTTCCTAAGCCACCAACAACGACTAATAACACCGTTGGAATCACGATAATCGAGTATGCTTTGGCTTTATTGCCAATCCATAAAATGACTGCTGCTCCTAATGCTGCAGTTAGTCCCATCGTAATGATGTCCCCTGTACCGCTAAAGATAATTCCTTTCACGTCAGGATTGAAAGTAGCTACACCGCCGGCAAATAAAACGGCTAGTGCCAGTGCTCCTGTTTGAATTGGAGTGAATTTGAAGAATTGGCCGACCATCAATCCGATGATTGCCCCCATTAATGTATTGGCCACTTGGGTTGCTTGGATGATCAATTGGCCTTGTGGGAATACTGGTAATAATGCCTTCACTAATTCACCAAGTAATGCTCCAGGGATAAGTGTAACGACCACGCCTAATGCAAGTGCGTTAAGGACGTTCATCGTGAACTCTTTCCCGCTGTATTTCTTTTGTTCCATAAACCTTCCACCTTTCATAAGATTGGCTTTATTATAGCATACCCATCAGCTAGTATTGTGATATTTTCTTGTAAAATCATATAAAAGACCGTAGGTCGTTACATTTTTCTGTAAAAAATAAAGTTAGTATTTATAAAAGAAGATTTCGATTACTACGAATCATTACGGATGTTTCCATAATCGCTGTAGTGGGGTACCGGTTCGAGCCTTGGGTCTCTCACCTTCAAAGCCTCAAAAAGGGAGTAAGGAATAAATTCCTAACTCCCTTTAGTTCGCATTTGATACGATTCCCCACCACTGCGATTATAGGATCCGTAAGATTCTTCGTAATCTCTGTTTAGTGAATTTATATTTGCAGAACGCCTACGGTCTTTTATCTTGGTTCTTCTGAAAATATTACTGTGCTACGAAGGATACTAAAGCCAATCTTATAACAGCTTCGTTATGATGGGAAGAATTCTAAGGGAAAGAGTTCTTCCTAACGGCCTAATGATTAGGTAGGGTTACACTTCGGAACATTACGTGGGTGAAATTATCATATATGGTAATTATCATATATGATAATTTTCAAAATTTGGGTAAAAGAAAAAGGCCAGACAAATTGTCCAGCCTGGAGTCTGTAGAATTATAATCCTGGTGCTTCGTTGATTGTTGCTGTAAGCATCCAAACTAATTTTTCTAAGGCGCCTTTTGCACCGATGAAGATATCTTGTGTTACATCGTCGCCTTCTTCACCTGTTACTTCGATTCCTTTTTGGTAAAGGTCGATTAAGTAACGGTATCCTACTAATAAATAACGGATGCGGTCTTCCATGCTGTCGCTGTAGTTTCCTTTAGCATCAGCGATTTTAGTGTTGTCAGCAAATTCACGTAATGTTGAATAAGGAGCTCCACCTAATGTGATTAAACGTTCTGAAACTTCATCTAATTGAGCGTCTAACATTTCCATGTGTTCATCCATTAATGGGTGCATTGTCATGAAAGTAGCTCCGCGCATGTACCAGTGAGCTTGGTGTACGATTACTGATTGTTGGCTTAAATCAGCCACTAATTGATTTAATACTTGTTTTGTTTGTTCTTTTGACATATCTATTACCTCCTATTTATAATTTAGAATTATTCTAAACTATGAATATAGTATACCCCCGTTTTGGAACATTGTCAATAAAAAGATACGAAAAAAGTGCAGGAAAATTTCCCTGCACTTTCAGTATTATTTTTTCGCTAAATCTGTGATGTAGTCGAAGAAGGCATCACGGTCGACGTGGTAGACAAGGTCGACTGGACGGCCCTTTCGGCTTTGACGGTACGGCCACGGCTAGCACCGGCCACAATTACGTCGCTGTTCACAACAGAACGTTTGACAAGGTCTTCTTTTCCGAATGAAGCCGTTGTTAATACGTCCCATAAGAAATACGTTGAATTCGTTACGTAGTGAGTGAGCGGTGGAACGATGGCGTAACATTGACCTAGGAAGTCAACGCCTTCGATGGCACGTTCTTTTGCCCAGCGGTCGCGAACATCTAGAGACAATGGCACCATGTTTGTACTTTCAAGCGCCACAAGTTCGATTTGGATGCCTGATTCCCAAACGCGTTTTGCCGCAAACGGATCCCAGTACACGTTCCACTCTGCAGTGCCGTCGTGTTCAGGGTCTTCCACGTTCCCCATATCAAGGAAAGTTCCACCCATCCAGTACAGTTTACCGATGTTTTCTTCGATGGTTGGGTCTTGGTCTAACGCACGTGCTAAGTCTGTTAATGGTCCTACGAATACAAGGTCCACTTTCTCGTTAGATTCTTTTAAGGCACGGATTAAATCTTCGTGCGCTTTTAATGGTGAATCTTGCACCGTAATTGGTTTATGTTCGTTTAAGATTGGAAGTGCGTCCACTGTGAAGGCATGCATTCTCCACTCTTTCGGGAATGGGTTCACAGGGCGTGAGTCTGAAGAAGCGACTTTCAATTGTTTGTCCTTTTCAGAACCGAACTTATGAATAATCTTCTTGCTGGCTTCCACCGCTGGTAATAAATAGCAGTCTGCTTCGATAACGCCGACCCCTACTAATTCCACGTCTTCCATTTTTAATAGTAAATATAATGATACTAAATCATCCACGCCACCATCGTGGTTTAAATAAACTTTACGCATTTATGAGTTACTCTCCTTTAAAATGGTTTTCTTGCACTGTTCATTATACCTAAAAACGAACGATAAATAAACTATTTAATATAATGTTTGGTTTTTAATTTTTTTAGTGCATTCAAGAGAAGTTTATGGTACACTGTTTCTAATCATTTTTTAATGTTAGGCTGTGACTCAATGAAAAAGAAATTATTAGATACGATTATTATAGGATGTGCCCTGTTCGCCATCTTCTTCGGTGCCGGAAATCTAATCTTCCCACCTTACCTTGGCGTAACGGCTGGGGGAAACTGGGGAATTGCGACCCTTGCCTTCCTCATTAGCGACCCACTATTATCGATTATTGCCGTGATGGTTGTGGCGGCTCTTGGCGGAAGTGCACTAAACGTCGGACGCAGAGTTCATCCACTTTTTGCAAGCGCACTTGCTGCAATTTGTGTCCTCCTCATCGGACCGATTTTTGCCGTTCCACGTACCGGAGCGTCCACGCACGAAATCTTCGTACAATCGTATTTCCCAAGCGCACCACAATGGATCACTTCGCTCGTATTCTTCGGGATTGTCCTCTGGATCACGTATAAGGAAAACTCCGTAATGGATGCTATCGGAAAATACTTAACACCGATTCTCCTACTCATCCTCTTCTTGATTTTTGTCGGAGCCGTTCTTCAACCAAATGCAAGCTTTGCTGCAACGGATAGAACCGGACTCTTCGCACAAGGATTTAAAGAAGGCTATCAAACCATGGATGTACTCGGAGCGCCCCTCTTAGCCGGAGTGGTCATGAAAGATATTACGCGCCGTGGGTATTTAAACAAAAAAGACCAATTCAGAATGATGTTCGGCGTTGGAATCGTGGCCTTCATCTTACTCGCATTAGTGTACTCGACTCTGGCATACAGCGGAGCCAGCATGAGCACTGTCATCGATTCAACTGCGCAACGTGCCGCAATGCTGACAACCATCGTGAAGAACTTACTCGGATCATGGGGACAACTTGCGATGGGACTGGCTGTCTGCTTCGCCTGCCTCACAACTGCGATTGGATTGACAACCACTTGCGGTCAGTATTTCGAAGAAGTGTCTAAAGGAAAAATCTCCTACAAGAAAACGATTCTTGTCACTGTGGCAGTAGAATTCATCATCTCATTTGTCGGGGTGGATTCACTCATCAACTTAGCCGTTCCAGTGTTGACATTTATCTTCCCGATTATGATTGCCTTGATTCTCTTCTCTGCCTTCGACCAATACATCCCATACGATTGGACGTATCTTGGAGCAGTCATCGGTGCCGGAATCGTCGGCCTCGTACAAGGAATCAATACCCTTTCACAACTTTTAGGCGGAAACCTACTCGGAGACACAGCTACATGGATTGGTACCTTCCCACTAGCCACATACGGCCTCGAATGGATTGTCCCAACCTTCATAGGCGCCATCCTCTTCACTATCGCTGCCGCCATCCTAAAACCAAAACAACTTGAATTCGACTAAAAAACGGAGCCTCCCAGCTCCGTTTTTTGTTTTCCATCCGACAGCTCTTCCCTTTTAAAAAGGACGGTTTGTATATGTCACCTGGTTGGGATAGGTGAACCCTCCTCTATACGCAGACTCCACCAAGTTTGTGGGCAGAAAAAGAAGCAAAGAAAAAATCCTACGGATCCAATAATGATTGTAGTACGGTTCAGTAACCGATGTGAATTACTGACTCTAGAAATTTATTTCCTAGAGTCAGTTTGAAGCTCGGTAGGCTGTAGACGATAGGCTACAGCCGGTACCCGACTTACAATCATTATTGATGAATCCGTAAGGATTTTTCTTTGCTTATATAATATTTTCTAGTCCACAGACTTGAGGGCTTCTAGCATATCGATGCGTTGGAGGAGATGGTTCACCATATACCCTAGCGCAACCAAGATGACAATCACAATCACACATGGTAACACATATACAAACCATCCAACAGCGGGATTGAACATAACAAACCCCGGTGCCACCGTCTCAATAATCACCCTATGCAGCACTCGCCCGAACAAAATCCCGACAACCATCCCGATTACTGATAATAAAATCGTTTCACGGTAAATATACATCGTCACTTCTTTGTTCAAGAACCCGAGCACCTTAATCGTTGAGAGTTCGCGGATACGTTCGGCTACATTGATGTTGGTTAAGTTATATAGGATAACCACCGCAAGTAAAAATCGATACAACCGTTAAAAATCATCATCACACGGCTCAATGAAGCGACAATTGTGTCGATACGGCTCACCATGGACGTGTTTTTGCACGACTGCTTTCACACCACCTAGAGCCATTAAGTCTGCGGCCGCTTTTTTTGTACGCTAGCAGCGTCTTTGTCTTTAAACTGTACGAAAATCGCGTTGTTTTGCGGCGCTGTTCCATAAGCCTTGGCGTAGACTTCTGGCGTCATGATGACGAAGTGTCCAGCGTACATTTCCACGACACCCCCGATCGTTAACGTCACATCCACACCGTCCTTATTCGGAAGCGTAAAGGTGTCGCCTGCTTTCACGTTCAAGAGTTTAGCCAATTTCTCGGAAATCAACACGCCTCCCTCAGGAAGCGTCACGGCTTTCTTCGACTTCGCATCATTCAAATGAAGATACGGAGAAATGCTGGCTTCTTTACCAACAAGTACCGTTACGGACTGCTCGTCGTCCACGCCAGGCACTTCACGCGTTACCGACTCGGTATAGACGTCGCTGTAAGAAGTCACGCTTGAAGAGGTTAAATAGTTTTGTAGCGCCTGTTCTTCTGAGGCCGTTAGCACAGCTTCTTTTGAAACAATCGCATCATAGGTAATAATTTCCTTGAACTGGCGATCGGCAACCCCATCGAGAGACCCGAGAATTCCGCGTCCTGCAAAGAGAAGCGCCACGGACCCAGCCACCCCGAAAATCGTCATGAACATGCGTTGCTTGTAACGGAAAATATTACGCGCCGTTACCTTATGCGTGAAGCTGAGACGATTCCAAATAAACGGAATACGCTCGAGAAGAATCTTCGACCCAGCCACTGGAGCTTTCGGTAAGAGAAGCGCTGAAGCTTGCTCATGAAGTTCGCGACGGGCAATCCATAATGGAGGCACCACGCTACAGATGAGCGAGCAAACAATCGCAATTACGGCGATGAGTGGATGGAAATTCAACTGGATACTTGGCAATACCGTATCCTTCATCAAGGTCGCACATAGCGCACTTGGTAAAGCATACGTTCCTAGTAAAATCCCTAGAATTGTCCCTGAGACCCCAGCTGTAAAACCATACACGGCGAATTTCTTCATCACGTCTTTGGTTTCATAACCGAGCGCCTTCAACACCCCAGCGTTGATTCGTTCTTCGTTTACAAAACGCGTCATCGTCGTTACCGTTACAAGCGCGGCCACGGCATAAAGCACAATCGGGAAGAGGTTCCCAACTGCTGAAATCCCCTCGGCCGTCGTCTTCATATTGAAGAACCCTTCGCTTCCAAGCATTGTTGTGCGTGTGTAGACCGAGTATTTCGGTTTCGTGAGTTTTGAAACATCCACTTCCGCTTTTTCGAGTTCGGATTCAGCCTTCTGGATATCCTTGTCGGCTGTCTCTTTCTTCTCGTTGAAAGTTTCTTCGCTTTCTTTGAGTTGCGTTTTGGCATCCGCGAGTTTAGCTTCGCCGTCTGCCAATGTTTTCTTGGCTTCGGCTAGTTTCGCCTTGCCTTCTTCTAACGTTCCGGCGTTGGCTTCAAAGGCTGCCACTCCTTCGCGGTATTGGTCGAGGCCGTCCACGTATTGGCTGTAGCTAGCATAATACTTGGCTAAGCCTTGTTGGTACGCTTCTTGCCCTGCCTGTAATTGTTGTTTCTTCGTTGAGAGCTCAGCCTCTGCGTTTGAAATGGCTGTTTGACCCGCTGTGAGTTCTTGTTCTTTTTGAGCGAGCACTTGTTCTTTGTCCACAAGCGTCTTCTCTGTTTGAGCGATTTGGGCTTCTGCTTGTGTTAAAGCCGTCTCCATCGCTTGGAGGCTCGCTTCGGTAATGCCTTGTGCCGCAGCAGCTGTTGGGTCGCTCGCTAGAAGCGCCTTCCCTTGCGCTAAGGCTGTCTTCTTCGTTTCAAGCTCTGCCTTACCCGCTTCAAGTTGTGCTTTTGCCTGCGCTAATTGCGTCTTGCCGGCTTCAAGTTGCTCCTGTCCACTTGCAAGTTCTTCTTTTTTGGCAGCCAGTTGTGTCTCGGCTTCTGTTAACTTGGCACTTGCATCATCTAGCTGATCTTTCTTCTCCGCTAGAGTCGCTACCGCTTGTTCGATTTGTACACGAGCACTCTCGAGTTGCGCACGGCTAGCTTCCAACTGATTCCACGCGGCGCCAAGCTTTGCGTCTCCTGAAGCAATCGTTGCTTCGTTGCTGTCGATTTCTTTTTGACCGTCCGCAAGCGTCTTTTCGTTCTTTTCGATTTCGCTCTTGCCGTCCGCCAGCTTCTTCTCGGCATCCGAAAGTTGCGTTTTGGCATCGGTAATTTTTTCTTTTCCTTCTGAAATCTTATCGTCGGCCGTCGTCTTCAACGCATCCAAGCGCGCCGTTCCATTGTCGGCCAACTTTTCTTCCAGCGCCTGTTGCAACTCCGTCACCTTGTCCGAGTACTCACGGCTTGTTGTTTTCCATTTGCGTAAATCCGGATAACGAAGTCTGGCAATCGTATACACTTCAGAATCGAACGCGTCTTTTGGCACTACGGCAAACCCGCTAAGGTCACCGCTCCCCGCACTCGACACGCCCTTAATCGTCTTCGAAAGAATCTCGCTGGAGTTCACAAACCCGGTAATGGTAAATTCATGCCCTTTTAGTAGAGTCGAACTTCCAGATTCATTCAAACGAATCGTATCGCCAATCTTGTACTGATCCGCCATCGTTTCGGCAAGCGCCACTTCGTTTGATTTCGTAGGAAACTCCCCACTCACCAACTCGAACGTTGAAATATCCGTCGTCTGTGAGAATACACGAATCGCGTTTGGAGTATCGCCAATCACCGTATCGACAAAATAACCAAACTCAACGTCCGCGTTCTCTTGCTTGATTTCGGATTGGTCTTCGTCACTTAACCCATAGCCAGCCACCACAAATAAATCGGCAGCGTTGGCCTGTTCCATATAACTATTCAAGGTGTCTTCAATATCCGGCCCTGACACCTTCAACCCGACCAAACTGAACGCCCCTAGCATCATGAGGAGCATAATCGAAAGGAAGCGTCCCTTCGACTGGCGAAGTGAGTTCATTATATCCTTATTTAATGTCTTCTTTTTCACTGTATGCACCCCTTCTAATATTCAAGCGTTTGAATATCTTGTGGATTTGGGTTACATTCGATTTTCTTCACGCGCGCGTCATGCATATAAATCACGCGGTCGGCAATCGGCGCAAGCGCAGAGTTATGCGTTACGATGATGACCGTTGCCCCTTGGTTACGCGACATATCTTGTAAAATTTGAAGCACTTGTTTTCCGGTATGGTAGTCGAGCGCTCCTGTTGGCTCATCGCAAAGCAAGAGTTTTGGATTCTTTCGCAACCGCACGTGCAATGGATACCCGCTGTTGTTCCCCACCCGATAATTGCGCAGGAAAATTATTCATGCGGTGTCCAAGACCGACTGCCTTCAAGGCTTCCTCTGCATCTTGAGCGTCTTTTACAATTTCAGCAGCAAGTTCCACATTTTCCTTCGCCGTTAAGTTTGGTACTAAATTATAAAATTGGAAGACGAAACCGACATCATCTCTTCTATAATAAGTGAGTTGTTTTTCATCAAAAGCGGAAATGTCCACGCCGTCGACAAATACATGCCCGTCGTCGTTAGTGTCCATGCCTCCTAAAATATTAAGGACCGTCGATTTCCCTGCACCACTGGCCCCTAAAATAATGACTAACTCCCCTTTTTCAATTTCAAAATTCACATCATTATTCGCGATAATCTCTGTATCGCCGACTTGATAACGTTTATAGCTATTCTTCATTTCGATATAGGCCATGTCTATCCCTCATTTCTCTCAACACCCATTAAATGAACACCGTGTTGATTCTTGTTCGTCTATACTTTATAATAGGCCTAGCGAAAAAACAATACACAATACTCAACAATGTGTTGATTTAAGAAAAGAGTTTTAAAAAATGACGACACAAAAACGAAAAACCACAACGAAAAAGCGATTTAAAAGAAGCGCTCACCCGATTGCTGAGAAAAAAAGACTTTCGAAAGCCATTAGCGTCAGTGATATCACTAAAAGAAGCCGGCGTGAACCGCGGAACCTTCTATCTCCATTACGTCGATAAATTTCGATATGATGGACAAACTCATCGACGAGATTTTTACAAAACATCTTGACCCTATTAAAAGAAGGTCAGCCAAAAAGATAAAGGAAGAGGCCTGTCCAGCATCGTGAAAAAAATCTTCGAGTATTTAAAAGAAGATTTCGACTTTATTCACGCGATGACCTTGAACCGATTCAACTATACGGCTAAACTCGTCCATGACTTTCTGCTGGAATTAACGCGCCAAATTGGACCGATTAAGAAAAAAATATCGAAATGGTCTATCCGCTGCCAGAAGATTACGCGCAAGAAGTGTTTATCTATAGCAACAGTGCGATTTTCTTCCACTGGATTCAAAAAGGTGGCGTGGAAAGCCCTGAAGAAATCGCAAAAATCTTTTTCAGAATGTCATTATAAAGGAGAAAACTCATGCAAAAGACAATTATGAAAGACCCACTCTTCCTAAGCCAAAAAAATCAAGCAGTTGCCGACCCGAAAGCTAGACGCGCAAGTG
The DNA here is from genome assembly GCA_916438765.1 of uncultured Granulicatella sp. Lineage (GTDB taxonomy): Bacteria > Bacillota > Bacilli > Lactobacillales > Aerococcaceae > Granulicatella. The sequence goes on from CAKAHB010000005.1 coordinate 445,166, forward strand.
GTCCGCGACCTGCAAGATACGCTTCGTGCCAACCGCGACCGCTGTGTAGGGATGGCGGCGAATATGATTGGTGTGAAGAAGAACATTATTATTGTAGCGATTGGACCGATGGATTTGGTGATGCTGAACCCGCGTATTACGAAAAAGCAGGGACCCTATGAAACGGAAGAAGGATGTCTGAGCCATACGGGCACGAAGAAGACGACGCGCTATCAAACGATTGAAGTCGCCTACATTGACCCGAGCGGCAAAAAGCATACGGGAACGTTCACCGACTTCACGGCGCAAGTCATCCAACATGAGATCGACCATTTAGATGGGGTGCTCATTTAAATACGATTACTCCAATCCTTGCGGATTGTTTCATCATAGCTGTAATGGGGCAACGGCTTGAGCCTTATGTCTCAAGCTCTACCAAGCTTCAAACTGACTCTACGGGTTTCACCCTAGAGTCAGTAATTCACATTGGTTGCTATCCCCCATTACTGCTACGATGAATCCGCAAGATTTTCGTAATCGTACTGTGCTTCTAAACGAACGAGGATGTAGACTTGTGCCGGGAAGGCGGGACGTTCTCCTTGCGACGGCGATGTAGTCATCTTCTTCGTTTCGTATAGTAAGAAAAAGAAAAAAAAGAAAAGAAAAAGGGTTGACTCTGACGTAACGTAATAGGTTACACTATCTAGTGTTAGGAGTTGAGGTTATGTATTTAATCAAGCAAGTAAGTGAAATCAGTGGTGTATCGGTGCGCACTTTACATCACTATGACGAAATTGGATTGCTTTCCCCGAAGAAACAGGAAAATGGATATCGCTACTACAGTGACGAGGAGCTTTCCCAATTACAGACGATTCTCTACTATAAATATTTGGGATTTTCGCTGAAAGAGATAAAGTCCCTGATGACGCAGAACGAGGATGATCTGTTGCCACACTTGAAACATCAGTTGAAGTTAATGCAGAAAGAAAAAGACCGTCTTCTAACATTAATCGACACATTAGAAAAGACGATTGCGTCTACGGAAAGGAAAATGACGATGACAACCGAAGAAAAATTCAAAGGGTTCACCTTCAAGGATAACGATAAATATAAACAGGCCGCGACTGAAAAAAATACGGCGAAAACCGTGATGAACGAAGCCGAAGCAAAACAAAAAGGCAAAGGAAGAAATCGTTGCAGACGGCTTCAACAAGATCTGGTTCGCTTTTGCGGATAATATCGAAAAAGGCCTTCCAGCAACAGCTGCTGAAAACGTGGACTTAGCCAAACAACTCCACCAACACATGTGCGCTTATGCCTTCGACTGCTCGATCGATGTCTTCTCAAGCATCGGATTCGGCTACGCGCAAAACGAAGAGTTCAGAACGAACTTGGATAAATACGGCAAAGGCGTTGGCCAATACGCTTGCGACGCGATTCAAGCCTATGTCGCACAGGAGAGAAATTAATAACAAGCAAAAGAGGAGTAAGACACTTGTCCCACTCCTCTATTTTTATCTCACAAATACTAATTTTTCTGGCGTTGATAGCTCCGCATCATAAGCAAATCCATCTTCACTAAAAGCCTCCAGCTGTTTCACGTCCGCTATTTGTTCGCGCATCGCAAAACCAACCAATAACCCACGCCCTTTTTTCGACGTCGTAGAGTGTTGTTTCAACTTGCCGTCTTTACGCTCGTAAAATTCCACGTCCACCCAATTGTAACGCGTGCGGTCGAGTAACGTGCTGAACTCGTCACTAGCACAGTTCACCACTGTTTCGCCTTCTTCGAACAACTCGGCCCACTCCGCTTTCCAGTAAGCCTTCAAACTCTTTCCGTCCACGCGCAATGGTCGCAGCATATCTAAGCGATACGGCTTCACATAAGCATCCGGCGCCACAGCTCCATATAGTGCAGACAAGATGCGCACATGCTCGTTTCCATAGTCTAAACCTTCTCTCCATCCCTCTACTTGCTTCAACCAGCGAAACGCCAGTCCGTTGTAGAGTTCGATGGCAGGCGCAGCCCCTTCTTCTTTCCACCCTTCGATGAACGCTTTGTTTTCGTCGAGCAACTTCCCTTTAACACCAAGCACTCGCGCAAGATTCTCTTCAGGCACCGCACGCACGGCTTCGACCACTTTTGCAGCAGCCGGGCTTACTTCCCACTCGCGTTTCTCTAATGCGTCACAATTCATTTCCTTTGCAGGCGATAATATTAACTTCATCTCGGCACTCCTTTTCATTGTCCCCCTTAGTGTACCCTACCCGCCGTATTTTGACAAAATACAAGCCCCGTTTTATACTGATTACTATCAACCTTAAAGGAGAATTCTATGCCCAGATAAAATTCAAGCCCCAAATAATGCACGTGCCATCGTTGCACTTGTTATTACATTTTTAATGATTATCGCTTAACAAGGAGGTCCTCATATGGGCTATGTATTCATCATCTTTTTTATTCTTAGCTTCTTTATCGTTGCATTCGCGCTCTTGCATCTACTCGCAGGTGGCGCAGCTCTTCTAAAAGGAGACAAAACAACAGGAAACATCCTCGTTTTTGCAGGAGGACTCATTGCACTTCCTACAATCCCATTACTAGCCGTGTTACCTGGAATCCCATTCCTTACATGGATTCTTGGTGCAACTCTTTGCTGCGTGGGAGCATACATGAACGGAAAAGAAAAAAAGGCAACATCAACAAATCACACCACGCCATCCGCATCACCATCGCAGTTCTTCTCACACTTGGATTGGCGCTTGTTTAATCAACATCAAAAAAATAGCGTATGGAAAATTCCGTACGCTATTTTTTCCACCTATAATGATTGTTCCGGTCGCAATCAGTGCACACCCAATGAGTGACTTCATAGTGAACGTATCATGTAAGAAGAAAAAGGCTAATATCAACGTGAAGACGATGCTCAATTTGTCGACCGCCGCCACTTCCGTTGCACTCCCCATCTGAAGCGCCTTGTAGTAACAAAGCCACGAAGCCCCCGTCGCAATCCCTGATAAAATCAAGAAAATCCAACTTTTTCGACTAATCTCAGAAAGCCCAGACTGATTATTCGTCACAAATACCATCAGCCACGACATCACAACGACCACAACTGTCCGCACCGCCGTCGCCAAATTCGAGTTCACCCCATCAATCCCAATCTTCGCCAAAATCGACGTCAACGCCGCAAACACTGCTGACAATAACGCAAATACAATCCACATAACCCAAGACTCCTCTTTCATCAATTCTTCCTATAGTATACCCCTACTTCCTCCTCGTTCCAAGCACCCCTTCATTCAAACGTGTCTTCTTCCTTCATTTCCACTATAATAAAGACGAAGGCAAACACTCTTCCCTTCGCATCATTTTTCGAATTTGGAGAAATCATTATGGTTACTACATTCTCTATGATATTATTTTTAGGTTTTAATGTTTACTTCTTTCCTATCTACCATATAATGAGTGGACTTAGAGCCATTTTTATCCTTAAAAACCTTAAAGCTGGCTTATGCCTCATTATTGGCGGTTCAATCCTTGAAGCACTTGCTTATTACGGCTTTGATAGTGCTGAGACCATTCCTTGGCTTAAACAAAGCATTGGCCTTCTCTGGCTTCTCGGCGGTATCCCATGCTATATCGGCATTTATTTGATTAACAAAAAAATGAACAAAGTAGACCTTGTTACCTTTATCATCCTCACCATATGCTTCGTCCTCGGACTCATCGCTGTAATCAACTAAATCTAACCCAACAAAGACTCGTCCGCGAGTCTTTTCCTTTTTTAGCACTCCTTAAGCAGATTCCAAAGTTTCGGCACCCCGTCTAGTTAAGCTCGCAGGCAAGAATCATTAAAATAAGCGTTCAATCACGCCTCCTGTTGTTAGCAACGAAGCACCCTACAAAGTTAAAAGTACTTCCTGTCGCGGATGGTCCGGTTAGCGACGAAGCAAATTTTAATCGTTCAAAAGCCAGATCCTCTCGTTTTTTTTAAAAATAAAGAAAAATTCGTTGAACCATTGTGTTTCGAAAAATAGAAGCTTGCGAGTTTCTTTGGATTCCATCCAAATGCCTAAGGAGGATAAACGAAAAGAATCAGTTTATTGAAAGAATAGTGGGATTAAGCATTAAAACGAATTAGGGGACGTAGGAATTTATTCTGTACGTCCCCTTTGAGGCTTTAAAGGTGCAAGACCAAGGCTTGCACTGGTGCCCCACTATAACTCTTTCAATAATAAAACTGATTCTGAACTCGTTTATCCGACAATGCACTCTTTCCCTAAAATCCAAAGAAACGAAGCGAAGCTTCGCCCGTTCTTTCAAGCACACTCTCATAACACAATGGTTCAACGAATTTTATCCTTTTATTACATTAATAATTTTATTTATTTTTTTGACACAAAAAAAGCCGAGAGGGTTCTCGGCTTTTCTCAACGATTATTTGTTTGCTAATAAGTCGCGGATTTCTTTTTAAGTAATCTTCTGCAGTTGGTGCAGCTGGAGCAGCTTCTTCAGCTTGTTCTTTCTTAGATAACTCAGCAGCTTTGTTCATACCTTTAACGATTAAGAACAATACAGCACCTACGATTACGAAGTTGATAATAGCAGCGATGAAAGCACCGATACCGATTTGAGCAGAACCTAAACGGAATGAAACTGCTGCGATATTTCCAGTGTTTGCTACCATAGCGATGATTGGTGAAATAATATCATTTACTAATGAATCAATGATTGCTTTGAAAGCTCCACCGATGATAACCGCTACTGCTAATTCAACGATATTCCCGCGCATTAAAAACTCTTTAAACTCTTTTAACATAAATATTTTCCTCCTTTGTTTTTTAGGTTAATAATTACCTTAAACAGAATACTAAAATTAAAACTAAAATACAACTAAAAACATTCAGAAATTTACACTTTTCGTACATAATTTTGCGGAGTGTATTTTTCTACTGAAAATCCGACTTCTTCCCCTGCAGCCATGCGAGCCAAACATTCGCCAATCCAGACACCGCTCGTAAGCCCGGAAGAGCCTAAACCGCTCGCCACAAAGGCATTTGTCGTATTTGGCACTTCGCCAAAGAACGGTAGAAAATCGGAAGTATACGCACGCGTTCCGATGCGCACGCCACTACGTTTGGCATTTTTTAGACTTGGAAGACTCGCACACGCTTCTTCGTACATGCCGCCTAAGAGCTCTTCATCTGGAACCAAATCGAAACCTTGCGTATTTTCGTGAGTGGCCCCAACTAAAATCTTGCCATCAGGGAATGGAAGAATATCAATCTCACCGTGCAACATGCACACTGGCCATTTCGACGTATCTTCGGTCGTCTCCAAGGTTAGTTCAACCAACTGACCCTTTTGCGGACGCACATCCACGTAGTAGCCAAGCGGTTCGATGAGTTCCTTCACCCACGCACCACTAGAAAGGACCACCGCATCGAAGGCTTGCACCTCGCCGCCAAGACGCACACGGACCTCTTCGCCAACAGCTTCTAGCGTTACTTTTTCACGGACCACACGAGCCCCGTTTTTCTCGGCTTGTTCTAATAGAAGCGCAACGAGTAGTTCGCCGTCCACGCGTCCACCACCGCTACAATAGAGCGCACCGTCTGGATTCGACCAACCCGGAATCACACACGCCACGTCTGCTGGAGTTAAGGCATGCACCTCGCCAATCATCGGCGCATCCACGCGTCGCTCCACGGCCATCTCTTCGACTTTCGCCAATTGCTTTGCGGTATGCTTGAAAATATACGCCCCGACTTGCTCATACGGCAACTCACTGACACCGTCTGCGCGCAACTGATCCATCAACTGCGGATAGTACGCCGCCCCATGTGACACGAGTTGGTACCAGTCTTTATTACGACGTTGCGATAACCATGGGCAAATAATCCCGGCAGCCGCCTTCGTTGCTTGGCCCACGCCCGCGTCAAATACCGTTACATCGATTCCTTTTTGCTGAGCTGATACGCCGCAGTCGCACCGACGATGCCAGCCCCTACGATTGCTACTTTCTTCGTCATCTTCTTCACTCCTAGCTGAAGTCTCTTGTTTCAAATTGCCCTTCGCGTTCAAACCATTCCGCCACCGTTAACAGCAACGCCTCTTGTCCGCGTGCTGCCATCAACTGTACCCCGATTGGAAGGCCTTTTTCGGTTAAATGCACCGGTAAACTAATCGCTGGTGCTCCCGTAATATTGGATAATTGCGTAAACGGTGTCAGCGCAAGTGTACGGTCAAACATGCGCCAAATCACGCTTTGTTGTTCCGGCACACTCAGTTCGTCCATATGATTCAATGCGTGTCGCACCGATTCTTCCATCGGGAATTGCGTATGCAGCGGAGCCACATCGCTCACACTCGGCGTTACAATCAAATCGTACTGCTCATGCACCTTTTCCATCGCATGCGCATACGTGTCCCATTTCGACAGAGCCGCGCTATAATCTTTTGCTAAAATACGTTCCCCAGACTGGTAAATCCCCCAGGTCATCAGTTCCATATCGTCTTTGGTGAACTTACGGCCAAAGCTTGCCTCCATGCCTTGGAACATCGCCGCCGTCTCCACACTATTCATCACATAATAGTTCTTCATCACTTCGACGCCGTCAACTGGCCAGCCAATCGGTTCGACCACACAGCCAAGTCCCTCAAGGAAATTCACGGCCTTACGAAGCGCCTCCTTGGCTTCCGGAGCGACCATACTCTGGGTTGGAGACTTCTCAATCACGCCAACTCGCAGCGGACGGTTTGGAAGAGCGTCCCAGTCTTTAATAAGCGGTGTTAAAAATGGACTATCCTTTTGCTCGACTTGCATCCATTTCAACAACTCGCGGGTATCACGGACCGTCTTCGTCATCGCAAAATTCACCGCAGCCCCTTGCCAGCCACGATAGCTACCAGGACCGACAGGAATGCGACCACGACTCGGCTTCAACCCGATGAGACCTGTAAAGCTCGCCGGAATCCGAATCGATCCACCACCATCACTCGCCCCCGCAATTGGAACGATTCCGCCAGCAACGGCAGCCGCCGCACCACCGCTGGAACCACCGGCATTACGATTCAAGTCATACGGATTATTTGCAGTGCCCCAGAGTTTCGGTTCCGTCATATTCTTAAAGCCAAACTCTGGCGTATTCGTACGTCCCACGACAATAAAACCAGCAGCTTCCAGACGCTTCACGAAGTTATCCGTGCGACCAACAGTGATTCCCTTCAAGAGCTTACTTCCCGCGCTCGACGGTTCTCCTGCCTGATTTGTCCGAGGTCCTTCAAGAGAAGCGGCACCCCAGCAAATGGCAAGCCTTCAAACGAACGCGCCTCCGCCTCTTCTAGCGCACGCTCTGCCTGTAAGTGCACGACCACGTTTAGCGCTGGATTTCGTTGTTCAATTTTCTCTAATGTCTCTTGGACTAATTCCTTTGGAGATACCTCGCCACTTGCGACGGCCTCTCTCATCTCGATGGCGTCTTTCCACATAGTTTCACGTCCCTTCATGTCCTTCTTATTGTACAGTGAAACGGAAAGTCGGTAAAGGCTCACGCAGCAGGGACCGCATCGCGTACGACAGAAAACACTAGAATTTTTTGGAAATAAATTCGGGAAAACGACCTTTGTTGCCGTTTACTCCTGAGTTTTTCAACGCATTTTTGGGAATTGAATAAAATATGAAAAAAATTATTGAGAAATATATAAAAATTGGTAGTAAAAAAATTTATATTTGTGATATAATGATACATATAAAATATACCGAGAACAGTAACTAGACGGCTTTTTAGCAAGGGTTGCTCTATTTTTTTGGAGTTTTTTTAGTTACTTTTCTCACAAAATAATACCTTTAGGAGGAAAAAAATAATGAAAGATTTCATCAAAGGAAGACTCTCAGTTACTCTTCGTATTGTTCATCCCTATGTTATTATTCATGCTGGCCCCTCAATCAGTGGTGAACGCAGCAGACGTTAGTAATAACATCAGTTCATTGACGGTCTCTTCAAGCGAAATTACAGACGGCGGACAAACGACCGTTAAATTTACGTTTGATGAACACGCTCAAAAAATCAAAAGCTGGGGACACTCTTGAAGTGACTTGGCCAAGTTCAGGCACTCTTCATGGGACTGGATTTAAGAAAACCATCAAACTAACGATTGAAGGGAAATACGTTGGGGACATGGTCATCACAGACGGTTCTGCAAAAGTAACGTTCAACGACGGCATCACTGGCCTTGAGAATGTTCGCGGTTGGGGTGAATTCGAAATCGAAGGTCACAATGACACAGCAACGGACAAAGAACACGTTGGTAAATTCACCATCGTGAGTGGAGACAAATCTGTCGACTTGAACGTGAAGAAAATGGCGACTGGCGAAAACCACGCTCCATTCTACTTAAAAGCTGGAGACATGCACGCTGACGACCCTGAACACATTCTTTGGACATTAACGATTAACGCGATGAACTTAGAAGTGGACGGCGATGTTCGTGTCGAAGACGAAGTGCAAGGCGGACACAAATTGGTGACAGACAGCTTTAGCATTACAACAACAGGAATGAAACCTGGCTACTATGGTGGCGATACGGCGATTGAAGACTTCAAAGCCGCTTTCCCTGGATCAACATTTACAGTGGATGCTTCTGGAAAAATCACGATTACGATTCCAAAAGACCAAATCAATAAGACTGGCGTTCTTATTTTCTATCGTACAAAAGTAGAAAATGATACTCAAAAAGAATTCAAGAATAACACGAAAGTTTGGTACCAAGTCAAAGGTGAAACTGCGGTTGTGGCCAAAGAAGTAAATGCATCCGTGGCAAACATCAATGCAAACGGTGGTGTTGACGGAGACCAAACGACAACAACGGAAGCTCCTACAACTACAGAAGCTCCTACAACTACAGAAGCTCCTACTACAACGGAAGCTCCTACTACAACAGAAGCTCCTACTACAACGGAAGCTCCTACTACAACAGAAGCTCCTACAACTACAGAAGCTCCTACTACAACAGAAGCTCCTACGACAACAGAAGCTCCTACTACAACAGAAGCTCCTACTACAGAAGCTCCTACTACAACAGAAGCTCCTACTACAGAAGCTCCTACTACTACAGAAGCTCCTACTACAACAGAGCTCCTACTACAGGAAGCTCCTACGACAACAGAAGCTCCTACTACAACAGAAGCTCCTACTACAACAGAAGCTCCTACGACAACAGAAGCTCCTACTACACAGAAGCTCCTACGACAACAGAAGCTCCTACTACAACAGAAGCTCCTACTACAACAGAGCTCCTACTACAACAGAAGCTCCTACACTACAGAAGCTCCTACTACAGCAGGCTCCTACAACTACGAAGCTCCTACTACAGCAGGCTCCTACTACAGAAGCTCCTACTACTACAGAGCTCCTACTACTACAGAGCTCCTACTACAACAGAAGCTCCTACTACAACGGAAGCTCCTACTACAACAGAAGCTCCTACTACAACAGAAGCTCCTACAACTACAGAAGCTCCTACTACAACGGAGGCTCCTACAACTACAGAAGCTCCTACAACTACAGAAGCTCCTACTACAACAGAAGCTCCTACTACAACAGAAGCTCCTACTACAACAGAAGCTCCTACTACAACACCTGGATCAGAGTTACCAAATACTGGTACATCAAACAACACAGCCGTAATTCTAGCAGGAATCATCGTAACAATTTCTGCGATGTTCGTTCTCGTTTCTAAAAAAGCAGAACAAAACTAATCTAAACAAACCTATTTAAAAAGCTAGCAGAAAAATCTGCTAGCTTTTTTTGCGCTTCCCAGTATAGGAAGTACATATCAATGAGATTCTTTTTCTCCTAATTTTTCCTCATTTTTAGTCGATTTGAAAAAAAGTTAGGCGATTCTATCCACCTCCAAGCACCTCTCCCCCTCCGCCGCGGGATTCCAAATGCAATAAGACGCCTGTTAAGTTAACCCTGTTTTCATTGCCATTACACCTCATAAAAAAGCACATCTAAAAGCTGACGAAGAAGCCTGCGGATGCTATACAAACCGTAACGTGTTTAGTATTACATGCGAATTAGTTGGCGTAGGAATTTATTCCTTACGCCAACTTTGAGGCTGTAAAGGTGAGAGACTCTTCGAGGCTCGAACCGGTGCATCGTTATGGTATGTATAGCAACAATCCGCTGGTCTTCGAAGTCGGCTTTTAGACCTTCGGTCTATCCTTGACTTATTTTTTTATGAAGAGTATAATTTCCTTTATGAAAAAAACAGCAATCAACTTAACAGACGGGCCGATTTTGCGGTCCATTATTGCATTTGCAATCCCAATTATAATTTCAAACATATTCCAACAACTATACAACACTGCCGATATCATGATTGTAGGGAGGTTCCTTGGGCAGGATGCGCTGGCAGCGGTTGGAGCCACAGCCGCCATCTTTGAACTCATCGTCGGCTTCTCGCTTGGAGTCGGAAACGGGATGGGCGTTATTATCGCACGCTATTACGGCGCCAATAATCATCGTCTCTTGAAACGTGCCGTTGGAGCAACTCTTGTCATCGGCGCCTTTCTCAGTCTGCTTGTGGCCATTATCGGAAGTTTCGGCATGTATCCTCTCCTTCAGTTCCTTGGAACACCTGAGAGTATCATCGATCAGTCGTATGAGTATATCTCGATTGTCGTGATCGGTATTGCCGTGACCTTCGCGTATAACCTCTGTGCGGGTCTACTTCGTGCAGTCGGCGACAGTCAGGCGGCACTCTACTTCCTGATTTTCTCAGCGGTCGTGAACGTGTTTTTAGATATCTTACTCATTACAACGTTCAACATGGGCGTTGCGGCAGCGGCGATTGCGACGATTATCGCACAAGGCTTATCGGCCGTCCTCTGCTTTATTTATATTAAAAAACGCGCCAGCTTCTTGATTCCAGCAAAAAGTGATTTCGTACGCGACGACGAATTATACATGGACTTACTCAGCCAAGGCCTAGCCATGGGACTCATGTCGTCCATCGTATCGATTGGATCCGTGATGCTTCAATCTTCTATCAACGCACTCGGACCAGTCATCATCAGCGCGCAAACGTCAGCACGACGCATCTTCGCGTTCTCGACACTCCCATTCGCGGCGATTGCGGCAGCGATGACGACCTTCACTTCGCAAAACTTCGGGGCAAACAAACCGCACCGTATCGCGAAAGGCATTCGTCAAGGAAGTCTCGTAGCGTTCGGGTGGGCAATTCTGGTATGCATCTTCTTATTCTTTGCAAGTCCTGCGTTAAATGAACTCATCTCTGGTTCAAGCGACTCTGTACTTCTGGAAAATGCGGCGCTCTACAACCGTATCGGGTCAGCGTTTTATATTCCGCTTGCGCTTCTATTGATTTTACGAAATAGTTTGCAAGGGCTAGGGCAAAAGGTAACGCCATTGGTTTCTAGCTTTATTGAGTTGGTGGGGAAAGTGCTTTTTGTCATCTTCATCATTCCGCACACTGGCTATCTTGGCGTTATTTTCTCTGAGCCAATCATCTGGTGTTTGATGGCAATCTATCTTTCATATGCCTTCTTACGTCATCCGCTTATTAAAGAAGTGCGACACGAGATTTTTTAGAAAAGAGACAAAATAATACCCTCGGTATCTTCATAGTGTTGATGGTAAGGACACCGGGCTGAGCTTAAATCTCAGCCCTACCAAGCTTCAAACTGACTCTACGGGTCTTACCCTAGAGTCAGTAATTCACATTGGTTGTTCTTCCTGACCATTCACACTATAGAACCGAGGGATTTTTGTCTCTTTTCAATTCTTTTACACTTTGTGGGATGCTGTAAGGAGGCAATTCTCTCGGGTATCCACACGTTTTTCGAAACGTACCGGCAAGAGCCTAGGTCTCTTTGCCCTATTTCAGTTCAAACGGTGCAGTAATGTCCGAAACCTTCGCACTGTGAAGGTTTCCTATAGAATCCGCGAGGTCTTTGAAGCTATTTTTTATTTTCTTCTTTAATGTGACGCCGCAAGAAAAATAGAATTGTGCCCTTCATTCCGGATGATTGGCGCAGAGGCAAACTTTAACTAAGCAAGCGCTCAAAAATACCTCTTTTTTTCCAAGAATTTATCGTATAATGAAGGTGAGAAAACAAGAAAGCGGTGATAAGAGATGAGCAATTATTTAAAATTAAATCAAGATAGATGGAATAATGTAAATAACGACTATACCGAGCCAGTAACACATGAAGAATTAAAAGAAGCTAAAAACCATCCAATTTCTGTTGCCTTAACGGTTGGGAAAAAAGTTCCGGAAGAATGGTTTGAAAAAGCCAGCGGGAGAAAGATATTAGGGTTAGCTTGCGGCGGCGGACAGCAGGGTCCCGTTTTTGCCGCAAAAGGTTATGATGTCACCATAATGGATTTTTCCACCTCACAATTACAAAAAGATGCGATGGTGGCTAAAAGAGAAGGCTTAACAATACATACCGTTCAAGCCGATATGACAAAACCATTCCCATTTGAAGATGAAACGTTTGATATTATTTTTAATCCCGTTTCGAATGTCTATATAGAAGATTTAGGAAACATTTATAAAGAAGCCGCTCGCGTATTGAAAAAAGGTGGCTTGTTAATGGTCGGGTTTATGAATCCTTGGATATACATGTAGACGCTGACGTTGTATGGGACCAACCCGATGAGGAATTACTGTTAAAGTTCTCCATCCCTTTTAATTCAAAAGAGCTTGAAGAGGAAGGCCAAATCACCATTAATCCAGAATACGGATATGAATTCAGTCACACCTTAGAAACTCAGATTAGAGGCCAACTGAAAAACGGTCTTGCGATGATCGATTTTTATGAATCGTGCGACAAAAGGAATCGATTATCCCATTATGGCAACGACTATATCGCTACACTCTGCGTTAAACTGTAATCTTATAGAATATACTCGCACACATTGAGTAAACAAAAAGAAAAGAGCATTGGATCTAGACCATCCAATGCTCTTTCTGGCTTTAGTGATTGAAATATTCACTATTTTCTTGCTCCTTTAATATACCATAAATTTCTTTAATGTCAAGGTGCGCTTCATTCAAGGTAAAAGAACGGTGAGATTCCACTCATACATGAAAAAGGTGAGGCAGTTTAAAAAAAGACAAAAGGCCCTCGGTTCTATAGTGTGAATGGTAAGAAGAGCAACCAATGTGAATTACTGACTCTAGGGTGTAACCCGTAGAGTCAGTTTGAAGCTTGGTAGGAGCCAAGACCTAGGCTTGGCCCGGTGCCTTACCATAAACACTATGTAGTAACTCGAGGTTACTTTGTCTTTTTATTATTTTTGCACTGACACAACTTCTAGATCGCCGTTTTTCGTTCTGAAGAACTTTAAACATAATCTCATCGCCTTCTTTTTGGTCCGTCTGGGTGCTTCGAATCCATCAAAAGCGTGCCAAAGCATTGGTTGCCTTCCACGCGCGAGATGCGGACCCACAAGCGCTCGGGTTCCTTGCTCTTGTCTTCGTAGTACACCGCTACGCCAAAATCATCGGGATGCTCGCGGCGGCGGAATCGGTCGAGGCCTTGGAAGGTACGTGTCTCTTCTTTTTCCTTGCTCTTTGTGTCATACACTTCGGCAATGACGCGTCTTGCACGGTCTACGATATACGGATCGACTTCAATCCATCTCATTGAACAGAACTCGCAGTCATCGAGGTTCGCTAGACGAATGAGATACATCGTCTCTTCGGGAATGAGGCGCATGTCTAGCGTCGTTTCTCCCTCTTTTGCGATCCATAGCGGTTGGAAGGAAACTCCGGCCTCTTCGTCAATATATCCGTAGAGGACAAGCCCCGTGTCGCCTGCCTTGGCAATTTCTGGCATCACGTCTCCGATCAACGCTGCACAGCGGACGTAGACGAGTTGATGGTAGAAGTTGCGGAAAGAAAGCGTCTTTACTTTTTGCATCTGGCTTGCGATTGGAATTTCATTTGGGAAGAGTTCGCCTTTGATGTCGAGTCCTGGCGCAAAACCGCATCGGTCAAGCCACTCCGGACTTGTCACCTCTGGAATCGGTTCGGCGTGGGCCTTGGAGGCGAAACGCTCTCTGCTATCGGCCACGATGTCCACTGGCAGCTCCAGATTCACATGCTCCATCCATTTCCAACGATAATCGTCCGGCAAATGCAAGAGGAGAATCTGCGTCTTGCCCTTCATGCTCGTAAATGTCCAGCACCTTGAAGTGGCTGTCGCGGTTAGCCACGTGTAGCCCCCAGTTGGTGCCGTGCTCCGCCTTCGTCAAAGTCAAAGAGGTGGTTGGATAAAATGCTGAAAACGGTGCGTCGTCACCATGCCACCCACGCGACTCGTCGCGTCGGTAAAAGGCCGCGTTACGCACAATCTGCCCCACCTGGAACTTCGCCGCTTCTTCCGGCGTTAGGTTGATGTCTCTAGCAAAGAGCGCAATCCAGCGACATCTCATTCATTAGTTGTTCGAGTTGTTGTACTTTCTGTCATTCTTCTTCTCCTGTCTTACCACAGTGCACGTGATAATGTTTCGCTATTGTAAGGTTCTAGGTTCACGACGCTAGACTTGATGGTTCCGTCCGCGTTCGTCTTGGTCTTTGGCTCTGTTTCGCCGATTAACAGGACATTGATCCCTGCATTTTTTTGGCAAATACGATAACCGTCGTCCCTGATTCGGACACATAACACTCCACGATTTCATAAGGGACGCCTCCTGATTGGAAGGTCAGTCCCTGCCCACTTGAAGTTTGCCTTCACGCCAGAGACCGTCGCATATTTGGAAAGAGCTGGTCTGGTACTGCTAAATCATAAAACTTACGCTGTGTCGCTGGACTCGTGCGCTCATAGACTTCACCCTTCTTACGCGCGTAAATGGCCATCGCATCCGCAATCGATTGATTCGCAGAAGCCTCAGAGGTTGCTTTCCATGTCGCATTGTCGGTAAAGCCTCTTTAGTAAATCAGCGTCTTTCACAACTTGAAACGCTGCTTTTCCAAGCGTCTCACGTGTCACATTGGTTGCATGAAGAACGATTGGCTCTCCGTCCTCGTACCCAAAGAGGAATGCTTCTTTCTTCGTAGCGTCCAGATACGCTTCCACCACGATCACATCGTAGTCATTTGAAGCCACAACGCCCATCATATTCCATTTAATCTTCTCGCCATCAAGCGTCGCCCCGTCCATGTGAATCGCTTCGTGCAAGGCCTCGAAATGCTGCCCAGTTGACGCATTCCAACGCTTCATAAAGTCGCTAAATCCGGTCGCATTAAAACGAACCAAGAGCTCCAAGTCCGAATAGGCATTGTCGATGTCATCCTTGTCGCTTGGATACTGCTCAAAACATCTCGTCACGCATCTTCTTGGCCGCGGCTAACCCTTCTGTGATATCGGCATCCTTGGCCGCTACATTATACGCCAGTTGCAACATCTCAAAATACGTCGCGTGCTCTGCCTGGGCTACCGTTGTCTGCGCCACAGTGGTCGCTTGAGCCGTCGTAGTCGCCTGGGTCGTCGCTTCTTCTGGCTTTTTGTTACAAGCCACAAGCGCCAATACACAAAGCGCTGATGCTAATAATTGTCTTCTCTTCATACTCTCTCCTCCAATCATGAAAACCTTCTCTATACAAGATTATTATAGCATAGGTGGACTAAAAAGACTGTAAGACTTATCAATCTTATAAAAACAAGGGATTCCCAAAACCTT
Source organism: uncultured Granulicatella sp. (assembly GCA_916438765.1). Classification (GTDB taxonomy): domain Bacteria; phylum Bacillota; class Bacilli; order Lactobacillales; family Aerococcaceae; genus Granulicatella. The sequence goes on from CAKAHB010000005.1 coordinate 460,865, forward strand.
GGAAATCCCTTTGTTTATTTATACCTATGTGGTCTTTTATATTTACGTTTACTTTTTTTCGATTTTCTAGTTCTTCGTTTATTAGTAAAGGGAGAAACACTTTAATTTGATCCAAAAAGATTTTTTTACGTGATATCCAATTCCATAAATATACTAACACAAACCATATCAACCACACGAAAATAGATAATTGAATGATAAATAATATATCTTGTAAGGTTTTGGAAACCGTTAAATAAGTATCCAAGTACGATAGGGCTTATAAAACCTACAACTTTTGGTACCTTCTCAATTAAATAATCCATCTGAATTGCTGAATTTCCTCCAAAGTCATATGGATACAAAAGGTAAAGATGCATTTTCTTCAGAAAATCATCATCGAGAGATTGGAGTTCTTTTTAATTCGCTAATTTTATCAGCTACAATTATATTTCTGTTTTCTCTCCAGATTTTTGAAATAAGACTGCTCTCCCTCTAAAAATCATATACTTTTTTTCTATAAAATAAAAAAATTCCAAGCGTTTAGCAAATATCTTTTTTTAGAATAAAAAAATGCTGTTACTTCTAAAAATCATAAGGCTGTATAAAAATTAAAGAGCGACTTTAGATACGTAAAGCCGACAATCCTAGAAATAAAAAAATTCTACATTCCACAGAAAAATTATATTATCTATTAAATAATGGCTATTGTTGAATGGGGTCAAATAGTCACAAAAATGAAATAAGAGATTAAGCAGTAAATGAATACAAGCGACCATTAAGACTATATAATTTTTGATACTTTCTGAAATAACTATGAGCCTCAAAATAGAATTGATCCACATTATCAATGGGGTATTTTTATTATCATCTATATTCTTAACTACTAGAAAAAGTAATACCGAAAAATGATCCAATAAAAATATAATCTCTTAGATGAAATATAGACAGCAAATTAATTAGTATAAGAATGCCGCAAAATTACCATACTTATTTTTATCGTACTTTTTCAAAACGCGCTTTTAACTTTTCAGTAGACCTAATCATTAATTCTCCTCAATCCATAAAAAGTTCTCTATATTTAGATTAATTATAACATATTTTTCAAAGATAGTTTTTTCCATAGTTTAAGACATTCACGATAAGTGGGATAAGCTTAAGTCTTAACCCCCTCTTCTATAAGCCACTTTATTCTCAATTAAAGATCATAGTTGGCCTGAAAGCTGTCTGTGTTTCCTATAAAAATTGTAGTAAATATCAATTGACCGGATGATCTCTCCTTTTAAATTTTAAGCATAGAAAAAGAGATAGCATTTCAGCCATCTCTAATTCCTAAAATCATATTTTTTTAGTTTCAATCAGCATTCTGCTTTTATTGCTTCTATTTTTTTATCTGCCCAAATAACAAGATCTTTTTATTACAATTTTTCTATTGCATAGATAAAAATCTTCCATAAATTTATAATCAATTTTATCTTTAAAAGGTTGGTAATTCTATCTCCAATTTTTTTCATTTTATTCCAAGTCCCCATATTATTATATGAGTATATTTTTAGATAGATAGCTCATTGATGAAACAAGATATAATCCAACTTGTTCATTCTTTATAGAAGCACCACTAAGTGAAAAACACATGATTATGCGTTGCCATTTTATAGTCAAAGTTTCTATAAAAAGCATTACCCCAAAAATCAACTGTAATTGTGTTTGCAGGAATACTTTTGCAGGTTTATCTGTTTTTCCCTTTAACACCATTATTTTGCAAGCCTGAATTGATGAAATATGTTCCTTTATCATTTATATCCGACTCGTCGCAAATCAACATCACCAGTTTCAGCATTGAACAAATACTCTAAAGTAAACCTATCTATTCTGTCTGTCAGTTTGTCTAAAGAAGATTCGAACAGTCTATTAAACTTGTCAAGCACTTCCTCATCATATTTAGTCAAATGATAATTTTTTAATCCAGTCGCTACAAGATACGCCTCGAGTTCCTGGATACGTATAGCCTCGAGTTCCTCGATATATTTTTTTCCATATAGGAAAAATATATCTCACCATTTAAAAATGGTAAAAGTATTTCCTCATTTTTTTATTTTTTTCCCAACCTGCTTTTATTAGACCAATCGAATCTAAATCTAATCGTTTTTTTGCAACGCTGAAAGTATAAATAAATATTCTCTACTATTTAAAATTTTTATCTTTATACTCTATTGCATAACTATCTTGCAAAAACAGTAAACTCATCTGGTTGATAAAACATGACTCCTGTATTTGCACCATTCGCAGATACACTGATTACATTTTTCAAGACAGTAGCATTATCTCTTGGAAACATAATAAGCCAATCCCTGATTTTTCTATACCTGCTGTCAATGCAGGTAAAGAATATACATTATCATATTTATTCTTTAAGTCTCCTGCCTTATAAGGTAATGACTTTGTTTTTACCTTTTTAAACAATTCACAAATAGCAAAAGTTTTTTCCATTTGCCCCCACTCTCTAAAAAAATTCTTTTTCAAGTTTTTTCTAAGCGAGGGCTGACTATTTTCCCGAGCAAGTATCCTCCTTTTTCAAAATATTAGATACTTCCCAAGCTAAATAATCTGATACTGTTCTTTTAAAGTCATTAAATGTCGGCTTTATATCAATCTTCTTATGCTGTGCAAATGTCCAATCATTACCATCTAAAGTTATCGTATCTTCAAAATATTCATCTTCCGTGAAGTAATGCAAATAGCTCTTACCATATAAGACTAAATCTACTATTTCAGCATAACGTTCAATGGCATTGTTTGTATTCTTCAAATTTACATTTTTGAGATGATTTTTCTGTTTTTGTCTTGTGTAACTGTCATTAGAAAAAAATCAATAAACTTAACCAATTGTTTTTTTCATTATGCGGCTTTTCCAATATCAAATACATAGATTGCTGTTTGCACTCCTGCTTTTTCCTCTGAATATATCTGCCATATGGATACTTGCAACAAGGGTATTATTTTTTTAATATATCTTTTGTATATGGTAATCCATTTTCCACTACCAGCATTTTCCTGTATCAAAATAGCGACTCTTCCGCTTTTCATTTTTGAAAATGCTTTTTACAAATATAAAGCCTTTTACCATCTGCAGAATATGGTGGATTCAGTAAAAATACATTTGCAGGATAGTCTTTATCTTTTAACTGTCCTTGTTCATATTTACCATCATATTCTTTCAGACTGTCTTTATGAATAATATTAGATGATCCATCTCCCATTAGAATCATATTAAGAACTGCCAAAAGGTAAATATCTGCCCTTTTTTCAATTCCAAGTAATTGTTCTGATTTGATTTTCACTATCTTTTCAGATAACTCTTTTGGACTATTTATTGTATCTTCTGCATCCTTAATCATTAGTTTCATTGCAGATATCAAGAAGCCTGCACTTCCCACTGTAAAGTCCCAAACATAGCTATCCTTGTTTACCATACAAAGTTTTGCCATTAGTTCGGTTACATATCTCGGTGTTAACACAACATCGTTCTTATCACTATCGGGAATATCCACCCACTCATTCAACACATTAAATAATTTCCCAGTAAAATCTAAATGCTTTGCTGATGTGAAGATAGGCATTATATTATTTTTGACATTTGTATAGACCGTCTTGAGCTTACTTTCACCATTTACAGGCTTCCATAAATCAGAGTAGATAAACACTCTTGATAGATCATTTATAATCATCGCTTTCTTTTCACTCGGTAAATTCTTTTCTTCCAAGAACGATGATATTTTTGTTTATAATTACTACTCCGTCATTGTCTTTAGTTGCATTATTTCCTTTAAATCAGTAATTTCTAATGGTGAAACTTTATTTTTCAACACCAAGTCCCGCCATTATCATTCCTGTAACAAGTTCAACTCTCGATCCAACGGAAATTTGTAAAGTCATCTTGCATTTTTTTGATTTAAGGATTTTAATTTTTTTCTTCAATCTGATTTTTCAAAAATCCTTTGCTTTTTGCTTCAATTTCTTCTTCTGTCAAATTCAAACTATCTATTTGTTCGATAAAGAAGTCCTGATTTTTCTGTATAAAGAAAAGAAAAAGTCAGAAAAATTCGCCTATCTTTTTAGGAATTTTATAATTGTCTTTTGATATATAATAAACACCTATCTCTGTATGAATATTGTTATCACTGTTCTTATATCCGTTAATTCCTATCGCTATAACTTCATTATATGAAGTTGTGTAATCTAGAATAGCATTTGCATAATGGACTGCACCATTCACCGCAAACTTATTTATATTGGTATAGTTAGGTTTATTATCTTTTTAAATTGTCTATCTCTCCATTGGCATTTTCTTTAATGAAACTCCCTTTTATACCTTTCACTTCTATCATCACAGGTATCTTTCTCATGTTTCAATAAATAATTTTATATCGGGGAAATTCGTGCCTTTCCCACCATTTTTTAGAAGGTGCTTGTTTTAACGCTTCTTCAATTTCTTGGTTGATACTTTCCGTTTTTGTGTAATACTTTATACTTTTTGTCTTTTGACAACCAACCTTTCGCAAGGTCTTCAATTTGTTCTTCAATGCTTTTAGCCATTTTCTTTATTCTCCCCTTCAACATATTCATCATCAAAAGAAAATACATCATTAGGTGTGCAGTCAAGTGCTTTTACATATTCTCTCTCAATTTTTTTAAATTGTTATTGGTTTATTTTTCCCCATTTACGCCGTAACATTACTAGTAAATCTGCCATAGCAATTACATCGGTTTTCTTTAAACCTTTTTACAAGTCGTATCTATAACGAGCTATAGTTTAATACCATATTAACCATGTTTTCATTATAAATACTATTGAAAAATATCATACCATAATAATCGAGTTCAATCACTATTTCATCACTCAAACTCTTTGAAAGTAAAGAGCCCTACTGACATTTTTCATCAGTAGGCTCTAATTTATCCCAATATTTCATTGACTCTTTGCCGCACTGCATCGTAGTCATACCCAGCGACTTCAAGCCGCTCTTTGCGCTCTTCTCCGTTTCCCCAGTCACCCTGAATCACTTCATAGGCAAGAGCATCCATCGTCTTTATATCATTTATTTTTCGATCCTTGTAATGCAAAGATTTACTTTCTCTTGAATCCTTTCCGCATTATACCCCGCCTCTGTCAGTTCTTTTTATTCGTTCTTGCCCAACTCCCCATTCTCCTCGAATAACTTGTTGGACAATTTCATTATCATCATTGAAAACTTCATGACGCACCCATGTTTTCATATGGAATTTTTCCTCTGGAAAGTACGCGTGTAAAATCTCAACCAGATTATTTCCGAGTGACGCAAAATATTGCATTCTTTCAATAAAGTATGATCGAACACTCTCCGTAGTCCCTCCATGCAACTCCATGCTTCGATGAGGGCAGCTGGTTGGTACAAATTCATGGTGAAGTCGAACCGTCTCTCGTGAAATCGGCATTCCAGCTTCTACCAAGTCTGCTGCTGCTTTCAATAGAGTAACATCCTCATTCTGTAGAAATTCTTCATCGCTGGCTGATAGGCTCTCACAAACCTCATATCCAACAGAACGGCAGTTACTCCACCAATCTCCGGTATGGTATCCAATGTTTTCAATTGGAACGACTTGAACAATTGTATCTCGATTACAATAGAAATGTGCGATTCCTAAGGCTTTATCACGATTCCTTAGAAAAGAAATATATCGTTGGGGTTTCATTCTTCCCGCATCATTATGGATTACCACAAAGTCAAAACTATCTAAAAACCCACTATCCTTCATCACAAAATCTGTCAAAATCTTAATCAATTTAATTCTCCTCCTTTTGTTGTAGTTGTCTTAATACGCTTTGAAGCTTTTGAGGAACAGGCAATCCTAGATGTGATGCATTCTCGAGAATTGAGATTCCTTCATTCGAAATATAGAAGAAGATTACTGCTGCTCTTAACACTCCTGCTTTTCCCAAAATATAAACATCTACAACATTTGCCGTTCCTACAAGCACAAAAATAAGTACCTTACGAGCAATACCCTTATACCCGACTGCACTTGAAAGTTGTCGTTGATCAATAGCATTTAGTACTCCCGTTATGTAATCCAGAACGATAAGAACTAACAAAGCATAGAGGAGGCCATCTTTCCCTCCGAGGAACCCACCCAATAGAGCTCCGAGGGTAAAAATTCCGGTTTGCAAATAGTAAAATGATGTTTTCATAAAATTTTCCTCCTTACATCATTTATAGAAGGTTAGGAGAACCATCCCTTAATAGATGATTCTCCACCCTCACTAGAAAAATTACCCTTTAAAACTTTTCTAGCTCACCTTCCTAACCCTTCATTTTATTTTTTTCTTTTTGTCGTTAAAGATCTCATCTTTTAATACGAGTCATATAGCTAGCACTTTTCCCCTGTTCGTATACAATTGGATCCCTTGTTTTTCGAACAAGTTGGCATCCGCAATTTTTTTCATTGCTGCACGAGTAGTCGTAGCATCAAGATTATCTTCTGGATGTGCAATAACAAGACGTTTTGTTTTACCATCACTTCCTGCAAACCCTAAATATAGTTCTTTAACTGTTGTTGTTGTTTCATCTGCCATGATATTTCCCTCCTTTATTTATTAGTTTCTGTCGTGTCGTGTACGAACGACTGTATCGCAGTATGTCATCGCTTCTTTTGCAAGAGTATCGATTGCGTCTGAGACTGTCATTACAGCATCATGCGTTGCCCCTTGCTTCAAGTTTTGAAGACTCTTGAATTTCTTCACTTTTCCTTTTTCCGCATCTTGGTAGAATAGTTCCAATGTTGCTTTGTTAAATACTTCTGACATGTTTATGTCCTCCTTATTTGGTTTATTTTTGTTTTGTAGTGTCATGACTTCTACATCTATATAAACCAATTAGGCATCTAATTTGCTATGCTTGTCTAAAAATTTTTTCAATTTTTTTCGGATTGACAGAATATCCTGCTGAACCGCTGAACGTGTACGCCCTATTCTTTTGGCATATTCTGTGACAGATTCATCACTTTGCATCATATATTGTAGTGTTTTCATTTGGATTTTCGTGAGCATTCGGAAAAATTCCTTATAATCGGATTCCACCTCGAACCAGTAGGGATCTTTTTCCGATTCCTGCATCCAATCCTGATTAAACTCTACGGTTTCGATGTTTTTCTTAGTAATACGATGGAGAAATTTCCAATATAATTTTCGTTGTAAATAGGTATTGAATTGCTTAGCTGCATCCGTAGAGTCGAGTGGATTCGATTGGCTTTCCTGATAGGATTCCAATAGTAATAATCGTCCTTCTTGCAAGAAATCATCATATTCGGAATTATTCTTTTGGATATTTAGCTTCTTCATTACGTGATAAATAACCCCTTCGAATTGCTCGAAAAGTTGAGTTGTTGTTTCTTCAGTTTCTGTCCATGTTTTCATAGTTCTTCTCCTAAAATAGAATTAGAAACTAGCTAATCTCTATATTGAACTACGAAAAATTTGTTTGATGGGAATAATTCAGAAATGTGTATAATTATTCTTAACAAGTCATGAAAAGGAGCTATTGACTGAAAAGAAAGCGTATTATTATAATCGCTATATATACATAATTTACTTAGAATAGAAGGAGAAAAGGGTATGTCGAGGCACTGATCGCATCAATTGTCACTTTAATCGCTACAACACTTACTACCTTAATAGTTAATTTTTATGCTTTTAAGAATAGTAAATTACAACTAAAAAGAACATATAAAAAGAAAAACTAGAATTTCAAAACCAACAACTATCCTCCGATAAAAGTATGATTATTACGACTTTTTCAAGAGTTTGCTACTATTAGTGGCAAAACTATTTCTCATATAGATGCTAGAAAGAATGAGAATCCTATTTCTATAGAACACATCTCAGCATTTGATACCGCATTTTTACAAAGCTTATCTAATTCTAAATGAAGAAGACGATAGAAAGAAATTCTTAACATTTAGAAACGCCTTGAGGTACAAGGCTGGTTACAAACATCCAGAAGGTCGTACATATGGCGATGAAGAATTTGAAGAAATAATTACTAAAGAACAATATTTTGCGTATATTTATGAGCCAAACCATTTATTTCATTTGCACAATGAGTGTTTAGAGATATCTAGTAGATATATAAATAAGGTTTTAAATATTAACCCTTTTTTTAATTTAAGTTAAGTGGAATATACTTAGTTTATTTTATGAATTATACTTTTTATTTAAATCAATCAAGTGAATCAAAAAGTTCTAGTCAGAGTTGACTAGAACTTTTTCATTTACATGATTATTCATAACATTTTTTTCATCATATAACAGCTATCTGTACATCTGGATTTAATCTACTATATAAAATTAGTAATAAGAAAAATAGTACTTCTACTATCTTTACAAAAAGAAGGTAATAAAAGAATTTTTAAATTCTATTTTCTCTTTTTTTATTTTTAATTTCAAAATCGTATCCAAATAAATCCGTTAGTTCGATTAGAGACAACACTGTCGGATTATGTTGCCCTTTTTTTCCAACCGACAATATTGTGACTCTAACATCCCTAGTTCAGTCGCCATCTCCTTCTGAGACAAACCTAATTCTAATCTCATTTTGATAATCCTTAGAGATACCTTTTTGAAGATGATATTCTTCAAGCAGATTTTGCTTAAATTCAGGGCAGCGGGATTTCAATGCATTTAACCTTTTTTTGTTAGGTAAGTCATCTTCACTTTCCCCTCTTCCGTTTCCCGACTAATTGGAATCCTTAAACATCTTTTTTTCCTTGCTTTCCTCGTTCCCATTTTTCACGTACTTCTGGAGAAAGCCCTTCTTCTTGTAATATCATTAATACCGCGAAAACTTTGATTTGCTCCTCGTACGTTAAGCCTTCTACTTCGTCAATCATCTTCTTTGTTACTCGGTATTTTGCCATAAAATTCCCTCCCAATTGTGCAGAATCCCAAAATTCACTTATAAGTGAATTTCGGGCAGCAAAGCATCTCCTTTGTTTTCAAAAAACATTCTCCCAAAATCCTTATTATTAAGCCTAAAATGTACTCTTATACCTGATTAATTTCTTTGGTCCCTCCGTTGTAAGACATTTTTGTAAAACCGTTTTCATTTAATTATAACCTGCTAAAACCCTTGTTGCAATAGGATTTTTGCAACAAGAAATTTTTTTGATGTTTTTTTCAAAAAAATAATTTCTAACTCCCTAATCACTCCGCTAAAGCTTCTTAGACCCCCAAACAGTCCGGGGGGTTTAATTAGACCAAAAACACCCCAAACATTCAAATTCAGAATGTTCGGGGTGTATATTTATTTCAATTCCTTTAACTCTTCAATAATTGGCTCATAATCAACTTTAGAATAGTCGGTAACATCTACTTCGTAAAGTTTACCCATTTCAAAATGATTATAGTCTCGTGCTTGAATAATCTCAGCAAATTCTTCTTTGGTAATAAGCTGATCTGCTGCAGTTCTATCTTTAAGAGTATCGCCATAATGATAATGACTCAAGATATAACTCAAATGACGATCTTCTGAAAGATCTCTTTGAATCCGCCGATTCCATAACGTTTCAAAAATCACATACCAATCGAATTGTTATGATATCGTATTTGTACTCTGTAGTTAGTTTCTCTAATATCGGCTTTTGTTTATAAGAGAATGGATATTCCGTTAATATAAATTGCTTTCCAATCTTCATATACAACTCTAACGCCTGATAATAGTAATCCCATACCACTCTTTCTAACTCAACCTTCTCTTCCAACGAATTATAACCAAAGTTATCCGCCATATTTTCTTTTAATTCATCAGGTGAGACGGTATATGTTTCAGGAAGAGCTTGACAGATTAGTCGACTTAAATAGCTTTTTCCTGTTGCAGGAGGTCCTGCAAGAAGAATGAGATACTTTTTCATCATCATCATCACTACCCAACATTTATTGGTTGATTTTTATTCATGAATAAACCTATTTTATGTTTCACGATTTCTTTCACTTTTTGATTGGCTGGAATGATGTTATAGCGTAGAGATTTATTGACTGGTGTTTCAGCAAAACAGTCTTTTGCTTGTTGTGTCCAGTTTACTAATAACTCTGTTCCTACATTAAATTTACGAATTCCATTATTAATTAAATCTGGATAATCTTCCTCTTTAACACCTGTACCACCATGAATAACGAGTGGGACATCAACCACACTATGAATTTCTTTCAATAATGGGATTTTTCACATTCGTTTTTCGATTTAAATTGTCCGTGATTTGTACCGATTCCCACCGCTAGAACATCGACTCCTGTTTCTCTTACAAAAGTAACAGCATCTGCAGGTCTAGTGTATTCTTTATCTTCTTCTGATACAGAAACACCTTCTTCGGTTCCGCCAATTGTTCCTAATTCTCCTTCAACCGACACTCCACGTGCATGTGCAAATTCTACAACCAGCCTTGTTTTTTCAATATTTTCTTTGAATGGAAGACTTGAACCGTCAAACATGACACTCGAGTATCCTGCATCAATGGCATCCTTAATAGCATCAAAGTCTTTCGCGTGATCAAGATGTAAAGCTACATCCACTAGCATTGAATTAGCCAATTCCTTGACCACAGCAACAATGACGTTGTATCCAATATATTTTGCAGTATCAATACTTGTCTGAATAATAATTGGACTTCCCATTTCTTTTGCTGCTCGAATCATATCTGGAAGCATTTCTAAGTTATGCATATTAAATGCTCCAATTGTCATATTTAATCGGTCTGCGTCTTCAGTTACTTCACGAACTGTTTTATACATCGTATTTCCTCCATTTCATCACTACCGCGAGAGCGTCAGTTTCTTGGCAAGATTTCTCATGTCATCTAACTTATTCATGTAATAGTCGATTCCGGCATCATCACGATTTTTTTAGCGACTTCTGCCCTCTTGGCATTATAGAGCATCATTAGTTTCTTATATCCTTCTCCCATTGAAGGCTTATATCCTTGGCTCTTTTCCAAGTGCTCTATAGCTTCATCTGGCAGATTTAATTCAGAATAATGGATTCCTACTTGCTCATATAATTTTGCTAATTCTACTTCATCTTTAGTAGATTCAATTTTTTTGTAAGTCTGTTTTTATGAGTTCTCGAAGTTCTTCAGGGGATGTCAGACTTTCCTTTGTTTTTGTCTGTAATTTCTTTTTCAGTTTTTTTACTTTTTTTGATTTGAACCAGTCAAACATCTCTTTTCACCTCATCTATTAGAACATCTTAAAGATTGGATTTAAAAATCCAGAAGTATAGTAATGCTCGCTGTAACTGTATCTACGTCAGTAGCTGTAGCATTTACAAATCCTAGTTGATTAAATGCAGTTACTAGTAATGCAGGAAGTAAAGTGATAAAGAATCCGTGAGCGATACCACCGATGATTGCCCTCTTCTACCTCCAGTTGCGTTACCAAAAAAATACCTGCAGTACCACCAGCAAAGAAGTTTGTTAACATCCCTGGAAGGATCATTGATAATCCGAATAGTGGCAATGTGAACATTGCAATGAGTGTTCCGATTGTTGTTGTAATGAATCCTAGGATTACTGCATTTGGTGAATATGGGAAGAATACAGGACAGTCTAGAGCTGGAATTGCATCTGGAACAAGTTTCATAGCAATACCACGGAATGCTGGAACGATTTCACCAAGTAATAAACGAACCCCTGCTAATAGGATGTAAACCCCTACTACGAATTGGATTGATTGTAAGAAGGCATACATGATGTAGTTTTGAGCACCTGTATCTACTGCTTCAGGCCCTGCAAAGAGTGCTGTAATAATAAACATAGGAACCATAACTACCATTACTGATAAGTAAGTATCTTGTAAGAATTCAAATGCTTTTGGTAATTCAATTTCTTCAATAGATTTTTTATTTTCTCCTCGTTCACCAAATAGTTTTGCAACACCTGCTTCAAATAGATAACCAATTGTACAGAAATGACCTAATGCAATATCATTTGATCCTGTAATTTTACGAATGATAGGTTGTGCAATGGCTGGCATTGCAACAGTGAAGAATCCACCGACTAACCCACCGACTAGGATTAAAACAGGACCTCTTAATCCACCAGCATAACCGAATACTGTTGTCATTGTAGACATCCAAAGTAATGCTTGACCTGTTAAGAAAATATATTTCCATTTAGTAATACGAGCTAAGATAATATTAAATACAAAGATGGCAAGGAATGTTAAAGCAATAGAACTACCTAGACCTAGATCGTTCATAGCTTGACCGTTGATTGCTTCAATAGATGGAACAATCCCTTGTGTATGGAAACCTTTTTTGAAGATTTCACCGAAGTAGATAAGACTTGTTACGATAACACTTGAACCTGCACTTAACACTTGAAATCCGAGTAATGTTTTTAAAGTACCAGAAATCACTTGACCAACAGATTTCTTTTTGTAAGATAAGACCTAGCATTGCAATTAGCGCAATGGTAATTGCAGCGTTCGTCAATACATTATTGATAATAAAATTTACAATACTCATTTCCATTTCCTCCTTTAATTGATGAAGCCTTTATGTTTCAAGATTGGGATTAACTTTTCTTCAATTTCTGCAGTTGAAACAATATTTTTTAGAAAAACAATTGGTGTCTTTTCTGTATCAATATTGAATTTTTCAAACTGCTTTCTAAAATTCTCTGCTGTAATAATGACATCTGGACTCATGGAAGCAGCTGTTGAAATATCCACATGATCCAGGTGTGAATCCACATGGTATTTATTTAAAACATCCTCTGCCGCCATTTGTGCTGCAAAGCTAGAGCCTAATCCGGCTCCACAAACGAATAACATTTTGACTTTTCCTGCCATAATAACCTCCTCCTTACTGTTTTAATAATATGGTTCTTGCTACATTAATATCTGTTGCTTTAGAAAGTTCCTCGATCTTATTTGTTGCGCGGATTAAATTCACTAGACTCTTCATGATATTAAGATGTGAAAATGAATCAATCGCAGATAAACAAAACATAACGGAAACTTGTTGATCATCACTTTCTCCAAAAGAGACTGGTTCTTGGAAGACTGTTAAACTGAGACCTAATTTTTTTGCTCCATCCTCAGGCCGTGCATGAGCAAGAGCCATATGTGGTGCAAGTACAATATATGGACCATATTCTTCAACGCTGTGAATCATCTCATCAATATAGTTTTCCGTAATCGCCCCCTCATTCAATAAAGGTCTCGCTCCAAAGCGTATGGACTCTTTCCAATCCATTGCCTCTGACGTGATTTGAATGTTATGATCCGTTAAAATATCTTGAATCATAGGCTGTACCTCTCTTTGATTAATAGCTAGTTGATATTTTTTAAATATCATTTCTAAGTCTGAATACACCTCATCATTAACAGTTTGGTTTTTCCCAATCGTTGTTAAAACATCCTTGAGCATATCTGTGTAATCTTCTTGTTTGGAAACAACTCTTTTGCTTGGCTGAATCATTTCTAAGAATTGTCGAATTTGTAGTTTTGTATTTTCGTCTAAGAAGGAATTCACAACCAATACAGGTTTCGAAACATCTTGAAGTTCAATTGTAGAAAAGACAACGTCTGCATCCAATTTCTCAATAAATCCTACTTCGCTCGAATTTAAAACGGCTACAATTTCAACATTGAAAAATTCAACAATAGTTTGTGCTAATAACTTACTAGTCGCAATTCCGTGATGACAGACAACCACTGCCTTATAGTAATATGATGCCTCTTGATTAATTTGACTAAGAATTGTTGAGAAATGAATACATAAGAAAGCTAACTCATCATCGATGATTTCACTTTTTAATACTTTTTCAATTTTCTCTTTATAGACAGTCATTGCTTCAAAAATTTCTGCATAATTTTCTATAATCTTCTCTTTCAACGGGTTAGTCAGTTGAAGATGATTACTAACTCTAGATGCAAGATTAATTAAATGATTAAACAGAGCTTGTTGCAATGTTGTTTCCTTATTAGAGAAAGGGATATTGGTTTTGAGTTCTATGAACCGAATAAGATCTACTACTAAAATTTGAAGTTGTAGCCAGTTCACTGTAGTGGAAGATTTTTGCAAATTGAACGATTGTAGCATTCGAAAAATATACTCATTTTCAATTTGATTTTCTGACAAATTAAAGTTTTCTTGCACTATCTGAATGAATTGCTTTGAAAGTTCATCCTTTTCTATTTCTCCAATTGGTAGTTCACTTTTATCAATGAACGCTTCTTTACGAACTCGAAGAATCCAAATTAAAGTAAACAGAACGTAATTCAACTGATACAGTTTATCCACACGTAATGCAAAAACTTCTTCGAATAGCTGATTCAGTCTCTCAATATTCTTAAAAAAAGTGCTTAAATAATACTTTTGATTGCTTAATATTATTTTCAGCTTTAGAAAGATGGTTACTGATTAGTGAATATAACATAATACGGATAGCCGATTCTTTACCACTAAGTATTACTCCTAGTTTTGCTTGGCTGACAATGGATACTGAATAATCTTTCATTAACGATCGTAAAATTCGCATATCCTCATCAATGGTTGATTTTGAAACGCAGTAATCTTCTTCCTTCTGATACAGAAAGACTGGTTTACTACTAAACGCAATTTCAAGTAATAGATCCAATACTCTTTCTTCTCTGGTTAGGAACTCCTCATCCAGTTTCAATCCAATTAATGCTTGAAGTTTACATTTTTCTTCCATATCTAAAGATAAAGAAAAACCTTTTCGTCTATCGGATTGAATGATTGGGAATTGATTATCTTCTAGCATTTCATTAATTTCCGCAATATCATTCCTAATAGTCCGACCACTCACCTCAAATTGCATTTCAAATTGTCGAAGATGTATTGGTACATAAGAAAGTAGTAATAGATTAATAATCTCAGTTTGACGCGCATTCATAACTTTTTCCTTCCTTATCTAAATTATATATTTTCCATTAAACTGAATGTAGTAGATATTATTTCACTTTATATCGGAAATATAGTAAGCACTTACATCCCTTTATTTATAAAAATACGACACATATTAGCTTAAATCATGAACTTAATCGGATTAAATCCTTTTTAAATAAATGAACAAACAATAAAAAAACCGAGGCACTAACCCCGGTTTCTCCTGTTTGTTATATTCAATTTTCTATGTTGCTTTTACTTCATCCCATTATAAATCTCATCCGCGATTTCAAAGCCGATTTGTGCTTGCTGCTGCGGCGTCAAGGCATGGCCTGTATCGTCCAGCGTTGTGAGGCGGGCGTCTTTTAGGCGCTTCATTGCTTTTTGCGAGGCGGTCAGTGGCACGATATTGTCGTCTTTGCCGTGATAAATATGCACCGGCATCGTAAGCTCGTCTAGGTTCGCGTAAGGATCCATGTCGTAGATGTCCGTGATGTATTTCTTGCCGATTTTCGTTCCGAGTAAGTTAAAGGTCTCGGGTACTTCGTCTAGTTTCGGGAAGCTACTTCTAATATCGTCCGGCAGTGAAAATGCAGGATAGAACAAGAAGAGGCCTGCGATATTGGCAAGTTCTTCTGCCGTCAGTGCCGTGACGAGCCCACCCTGGCTACTTCCCATCAGATAAATTCTCTGCGGATCGGTATATTCCATCCCGCTTGCGATACGAATCGCGTCCTTCAAGTTTTGCACTTCGGTTAAAACAGACATGTCAGTCGTTCGTCCCTCACTCATCGGAGAAGCGGATGATGACCCTCCTGCGAACTCCAAGCTGAAGACCGCAATACCAGCCTTGGCCAATGTCTTCTGCACTTCTTCCTCGTGTTCAACGTTGGCGCCCAGTCCGTGGCTGAAAATCACGAGCGGCACGCGTCCTTCTACATCTGGCACAAAGGCACGCGCATAGAGATTCTTGCCATTACTTTCGAAGTCATATTCTTTTACGGTATACGTGCCGTCTGTCTTCACTTCGACATGTGGCGCTTGTGTGGTTTGCGGCGTCTGCGCGGTGGTCGCCTGGTTCGTTGTCGTCGTCCCACACGCTGCTAAGAGGAGCGCCACGCTGATTCCCATTAATACTTTTTTCATTAATGTCCAACTTTCATTTTTGGTTGGGCCTTTGCCCTTTTAAGTAGTCTACCCGCTAAGTAGTGGAACCTCAACTTTTTTGCATAAAAAATCGACCGCAAGTTCTCCCTGCAGTCGTATCATTGTTTACACTAGAAATTCCAATAATTCCGCGTAGCTTCTTACTTCCACGGTTGGCTTAATAGCGGTTCTGTTTTCTTTTGCCGCGAGGTTCATCCAAATCGTGTCGATGCCGGCATTAATCCCGCCTTGGATATCCGCTGTCAGCGAGTCGCCTATGATCACGGCTTTGTCCTTGTCGTAGTCTGGAATCGCATCAGCTACTCGTTCAAAGAAGACTTCACTCGGCTTTTGCGACCCGACTTCTTCCGAGATAAACACTTTCTTGAAGTATTTCGCAATCGGTGAGTTCGACAAGCGCCCCTTTTGAATCGTCGTGATGCCGTTTGTGGCAGCGTATAAGTCGTATCCTGCGTCCTGTAATGCTTGAAGCAATGCCTCTGCCCCTTCGTACGTTTGGCCTTGCGTTCCGAGGATGGCTTCGTAATCTGCCGCGAGTTCCTTCCCGTCTTTTTCAAAACCGAAGTGATCGAATAACTTGGCAAAGCGCGTTTCGACGAGTTCCTCACGCGTGATTTCGTCCTTTTCCAACGAACGCCACATGGCACGATTCATCGGCACGTAGACGTCAATATACGCCTCGACATCCTCCACGCCTTGCTGTTCCAAGAGCTTTGTCAGCGCGTAATTCTCGGCCGAATGGAAGTCCCAGAGCGTTGAATCCAGGTCGAATAATAGTGTTTTATAAATCATGTCCCTAACCTCTTTACATTGTTACCTTATTTTTTGTTCAAACTGATATTCCATTTCAAATGATTTTAGAAAGCCTTCTAGCCCTTTTACAAGGGTGCGATTTGTCTCGAGTGGTTTCTTTTTCCAGAGAGTAATCTCTTCCTTTGCTCGTTCCACTAAAGCATTGAATTCCTTCTTGAAGGAATAACGTCTCCAGAAAAAGACAGCTCCTAGAACGATAAAAGGAACACTCCACGTCCAGAAATAGTGGCTCGTGACGGTCACCACGAATTCGAACGTTTCCCAAACGCCAACCTCAGAAATAGTTGCAAATGCACCCCCTATAATCGAAAAAGCCTGCGCATTTTGTAAATAGACACCTGCGAAACAAAGAGCGAATACTGGCAAAAGTAACCGCGCTAATTGATGATCTTTCGGTAAAGGTGCTGCATCTCCTCTTTCTGAAGTCACCTTTTCCAATAATTCTCGGAGTCGATTGGCTGTTTCTTGTGTGACTTTCTTCTTCATTCTTACTCCTTTTTATTTCAAATCCCTTTATTTTTATAACCCGTAAGTTTTTGTATTTTTTTAACGAGGAGCTTCGCACGTTTGACGTAGTCGTTCTCGTTTTCCGCTAAGTGCCTCGAGTGCTTCCTCGGCAACCGGCAAGAGTGCGCGGATGTCTTTTTTTGGATGAAGAGCTGATTACGTACGTCTAACGCCTTTGCAAAAAAACAGCCCGAACATCCACACGATTACGAGCGGGAAGAACACGAGCATTTCTTCGTTACTGAGGGTAATCATAAAGTTCTCCGATTTTCCACCGTTGACATAGAAAATAAATGCCACGAGTCCAATCGTCAAAAGCACGAGAATGCCCACGAGGACGTAAAAATACTTCATGAGGTGCTGCACTCCCGGACTTTCATACGGCAGCTCGATGTCTAGACCGCTCTCTCCAACAAGACGCTCGGTCAATGCACGAAACTCTTGTGCTTCATTTTTTCTGTATCGAATTCTTTGTAAATCCATGGTTTCCTCTCCTTAAAGATAGATATGCGTTTAGAGGCCGTAGCGTCTGTATTTCTTCACTAATGTTTCCGCTCGTTTGATGTCTACGGCTAAGTCTTTCCGATTTTGCTCATGTAAAACAATCGTTGCTTCGTCAACAATATCCAACAACTCTTCCATTTCCGCCCAACGTTTATCTTGTTCACGACGGTATAAAAGGGCTACAAAAAGGACACCCACCAGCCAAACGATGAGCCCCACCAAACATGCGAAAAACATAATACCAAGGATGAGAAGCGGATCGTCAGTATTTCCTCCAATAACAAACCACAAATACCCCAATCCACCAAGCATCAAAGCCGAGAAAAGTCCTAATATCCAGATGAGTACTTTCAACAATGGAGAACGTTCCGTCACAAGGGGAAATTCTGCTTCAATCCCACTTTCGTCCACTAAGCGTTCTGCGACTGCTCGAAAGTCTTGTACCTCTTTT
The DNA here is from genome assembly GCA_916438765.1 of uncultured Granulicatella sp. Taxonomy (GTDB): domain Bacteria; phylum Bacillota; class Bacilli; order Lactobacillales; family Aerococcaceae; genus Granulicatella. The sequence goes on from CAKAHB010000005.1 coordinate 479,231, forward strand.
TCTTTTAATACTATTCTTCTGGGTGCTACAAAAATAAACATATTCTTCACTCCTTAAAATCGATAATTACGTTGTAAGTCCTCGACGTACTCTTCTAAATCGATGACTTCTTTTGAAACAATACCATTACCTTCTGCATATTGGCGTGCGATTTCCTCTTTCGCGTGTTCGAGTAATAAGAGCGTTTCTTTTACAAGCGAACGACGAGTCAGCCAGAGAATGAGGATGAAAATCGCAATCAACGCCACCCATAAAATCGGTAGCCACCAATACGGTACCATCCGATCTACGTAATTGGATGCTTTTCCTTGAAACAGCATATATATCCCGCCCAGGATGACCGCAAGAAATCCTGTCGTCATTATCGTATAGAGCGTGATAATGCCAAAGAAGAGCATACAAAAGAGTCGAACCTGACGATTATCTCTTGGTAAAATGCGCGGTTGTTTGCTTCTACGGTTTACAATGCGAATCAGTTCACGGAGCCTTGTCGTTTGCCCCTGCCAAATTGTTTTCTTATAGTTCATAATGTCCTCCTAATAGTACTTATGTGCTTGTTTTAAATACTTCTTCAACGCTAACACTTCTTCTGGCACGACTGCGGTTTGCCCCCACGTCTCCATCTCACGGTCTGCCAGTGCTAGCAGTTCTTTCCATTCCTTAAAGGTTTCTCTGCGGTGCCATAACCACACTGCAACGAAGACGGCGATCAATAAGAACCAGATGGCAGTAAGTGGCCAAATGAGAAACAGATAGCCGAACGCGACACCTAGATGCAACGTCACAAGGCTAACGATGAATAATTGTAAATACGAAAAGAATCCAGATAATTGTCCGACAACGATGCCCGCAATAGCGACCGCAATAAGGACGTAGATGCGAAGCCAATACGAGCTTTTTGGAAGCTGTTCTCTTCGGCCACTTATCTCCAAGACAGGCTTCAATAACCTTCTTAAGGTGCGGACTCTTGAAGCTTCAACGCTTGTTAGTCGTCTCTTCGCTTCGTTTTCTTTGCTCACCTTTTCCATCGCAGAGCCGACACTGCTAGCAGTGGCTTCTACTTTGTCCCGCGCCTTAGACGGTTTGCCAAGCGTTCCATTTTCTTGTAAATACGCCTCTAGCGCTTCAACAGCTTCGCGGCTGACTTCTCTTGGTGCGGCTTTCCACGTCGCCACTTCGTCATTTCCACGAGCCACGAGCTTTTTCCATTCCCAATGAACGGATCTGTGGCAGCAGTAGAGAATGATGGCTAGGGCAGCAAACATGAGGCCAAAGTGAATCGCCAAGCCGAAGAGGACCTTGCCTACTTGTGCGGCTATCTCTGAATCTCCCGTCGAAAACACCACTTCGAGTGCTCGAAACAAGCCCGCCTCGACCACAGCCATTCTTCCAAACACCACCACTCCACACACCACTGCAGCAACACTAAGGATTGTAATGATAGCGCGCAACGGTAAAAAGGTCATCGGTAGTGTACCTTCTTCCCCATTTTGCTCGGCCACTGCTCCAATCAACTTGCGCAGTTGCCATACATGTCGTTCCTTCACTCTTCGTTTCGATTTCATTGTCATTCCTCCTTATACTTGAAGGTCAAATTCCTCCCTAAAACCCGAATCTCTTCTTATAATCCTCAATCAATAATTCTGCGTCTTCGATATCCTCTTCTAAGTCGTCACGTCCAGCTGCTTTAAGCTTCGCAATCGCACGTTCCGCTAGTGGTATCACTTCGCCAAGTTTACGTGTCAGTACTTTTTTAGACCAGATTCGGTACAGAAGTAAAAAGAATGCTAAAAACAAGTACAAAGAAACAAATGGTAAGAGTAGAGAAATCACATTCCCTTCTCCGGCAAACTTGTTTACCATAAACTCAAGCGGTCTCCATAAAATCCCCGTACGCATCACTAGGATGAATAAAAACATCCCCGCAATCATTTTCATGGTTGCCATTTTATCGACTAATTCCGGCAGTTCCTCATCCATTCCCGCCTCTTTCATTAAGTAGCTTGTCAACTCGCGGAAGTTCACTAACATTTTTTTCGTCGCAACGTCTTTCAATAGAAGTCTAAACATGATTTTCTCCTTCCAGGATAATTCCTTTTTGCGCTAAATTTTCAATACATTCTTTGTAATACGCATCATCGTGCTCTTTGTATAACGGACTCGTCCACGCACATTCATCCACTTCGGTATACGGCGGACAAATCTTTCCACGATACGAAGCCTCTTTCCACTGCCGCGTCACATTGTAGCCACGGCGCTCCATTTCATCCATAATCAACGTATGATACTGATACAGCACATACGGGCTATATGAAAACACATAGTCCACCGTCTCATGCTTCTTGCCCCAACCATTGCCCCTGAGCGCACAACATTCGCGGTGCTGCCCCAACAGTTGCGGACGCGGAAGATGCCCAATCAAGTCCTCATGCCATAATCTCATCCCAGGCCTCCTATAATCCGTATCGCTCGGTGTATTCGTCGATGACCACTTCTGCGTCAATCACGTCATCTAAATTATCATAGTCATATTCTTTTAAAACGGCCACCGCACGTTTGGCAATCGCCATTAACTCCTGTAAGTCCCGTTTTCTCTGCGGTTGTTTCCATAACTCATCTAGCCCATTTAAAATCGGAAGGTAAACAAAGAGAAACGCTAACGGCCATAGCGAAAGAAGCGGAAATTGATCAATTAGCGGTTTCGTCACACTTTTGAGCCAATCACTAGAAGAAAGCCATAATATGAAAATTAATCCTAGAATTGACGGAACCCAGGGCACACTTTCATCCTCTTCAGGCACCACTTCATCGGTCCCCGCCATCTTCACGACCGTCTTCGTCAACTCACGAAAACTATTCACTCGCTCTTTTGAAATAAAATTTCTAAACAGTTGATTCATTTATTACCTCTAAATAGTTACTTTATTCCCATATTATACCATTTCTTGCGCTTTCCGCCTATTCCCTCGCGAAATTACCCATTTTTTAAGTAGGCCCCTGTTTCATGCCCCTTCCGCGACGAACCTAATCAGCACCAACCCGTCCCAGCACACACCCCTTCCAAAGCACACACCCCGTAGTCGCAGTTCCAAGACCGGAAGGCAAGCACCGCCATGACTCGCCACACTCACAAGCCTCAGAGAGTAACGCCCTGCTCATCCCTAGCTCCGCACCCCATCGAAACGCACTCTCTCCCGTGCTGTTGAAGCAAAAAATAAAATCTATTGATTCAAAGTAGTTTCATTGGCTTAAAAAAGCCCTCGGGGACTCTATAGTGAGAATAGTAAAGCCAAAGCAACCAATGCGAAATAGAGCCACAAGAGAATTTATTCTCCTGTGGCTCTTTGAGGCTGGTAGGATTGAGACCTAGGCTCAATCCGATGCCTTTACTATCATCACTATGAAGATGTCCCCAGAGGGCGATTTAAGACAACGTCTTAACCATCATTTTCATTGAATCAATAGATTTTATTATAGTTCTCTTCGTCCTTCGATGGCACGGAAGAGAGTCATTTCGTCTGCGTATTCGATGTCGCTGCCGACCGCTAGCCCATGAGCCAGACGCGTTACTTTAATGCCCGCTGGCTTGATGAGACGTGACAAGTACATGGCAGTCGCTTCACCTTCCGCTGTCGCATTAGTGGCGATTATAACCTCCTGGACTTCCGGGTCCTGCAACCTCGTAATTAACGACGTAATATTAATATCATCCGGCCCCGTCCCCTTCCAGCGGAGACAGTACCCCGTGAAGCACATGATAGAGCCCTTTATATTCCTTCATCCGCTCCATACTCATCACATCTCGGGCGTCTTCCACCACAAGAATCTTCGTACGGTCACGCGTAGGGTCCGCACAAATTTCGCACGGATCTTCTTGCGTCACATTTCCACAAACGGAACACATATGCAGGTCACGTTTGCAGCTGATGAGCGAATTCGCAAAATTTAAGACGTCTTCTTCACGCATATCCATGCAGAAGAAGGCAAGTCGTCGACCGTCTTCGCACCAATTCCCGGCAGCTTCATAAAGCTATCCATCAATCGTGCAATCGGTTCTGGATAATGCATGCTCAAACCTCCAATCGATTAAAATCCTGGGATGTTTAATCCTTTCGTGAATTGACCCATTGTTTGGTCGTTGGCTTTTTCTGCTTGCGTTAACGCATCGTTTGTCGCCATTAACACTAAGTCTTGTAATAATTCTACATCGTCTGGATCCACCGCTTCTGGTTTGATTTCCACGTTTAAGACTTGGCGTTTCCCGTTCACAGTCACTTTTTACTAAATCACTTTGAGAAGTTCCTGTGTATTCTGTTTGGTTTAATTCTTCTTGAGCTTGCGCCATTTGTTTTTGCAATTTTTGCATTTGTTTCATCATGCCTTGCATATTTCCCATTCCACGCATATTTAATTCCTCCGTCTCTATTCTTCGATTTGCACGATGTCTTCCCCGAAGAGTTCAATCGTGTCGTTTACTTTTTGTTCAAATGCTTGTTCTTCTGGTGTGAGGGAATCCTCCACGGCCGGTTCTTCCGTCACGATGGAAACAGCTTCCTCTTCTTGGTTCTTCTTGCGTTCTTGTAAGAAATCCGCACGAATTTGTGGCCATTGATGTTGTGTCACTGCCACGAACGTCCCACTGTAGCCACCGAGGCGTTCCAGATGTTCTTGGATGACCTCACGGAATCCTGGTCTTGTTTCGGAAATGTCACACAAGTGGTCGTACGCAAATCCGAGAACGAATCCATTTGGCCCCGCCGCGTTCACCGTTGATTGGCTCAACAGCGCTTGTTCTTGTGGATTCAAGCAACTGAGTAAGTCGCCCCACAAGTCGCGTACCTTCAACAAGTCTTCGCGAGTCGCTTCCGTCAAGATTTTTTGAATCGCCGTCGTATTTGGCTTAAAGGCCGCACGCGTCGGTCTTGGTGCCTGCGTTTTTGGTGCTTGTTGTACTTGAGGAGCCCCCCCTTGCAACAACGCGTTCATTTGCTGTTGCATTTGCGCGATTTGCTGTTGCAACTGTTGCACTTCTTCGCTACTTGGCAACGCTGGTGCACCAGAACTTGTTCTTGGCGTCAACGTGTAAGGCTGCGCCATTTTAATCGTCAACACTTCCAGCGAAATCGTTGGTTTTGTCGTGAAGCGCATTTCTTGTTGGGTTTGATTTAACGCCTCTACAAAGCGGTATAAGAATTCCGGTTCCACTTCGTCTTTGAACTGAAGGAATCGCTCGCTACGACCGATTGCCTCGCCACTTTGTTTCGCGATGAGGAGGTCTCTAGCAAATTCCAACCATTCTTCTACTAAGCGGCTTGCTTCTTTCCCGATTTTGAAGAGCTGTTGTAATTTTTCAAGGGCTTCTTCAGCCTTTGTTTCTTGTAAGTCTTTCACGAAATCAATCATCAAGTCATCTGTCAGACTTCCCGACACTTGAATCGCTTCGTCTAGCGTCACCTTGCCGTCGCCAAATGAAATCATCTGGTCGAGTAAACTCAAGGCGTCACGCATACCACCGTTGGCACATCTTGCCACCACGCTTAAGCATCCGCTTCGTACTCGATTCCTTCTTGGCCAAGGATATACGCCAAGCGGTCGATAATTTCTTGCGACGTAATGCGTCTAAAGTCAAAGCGTTGCGTACGCGAGATAATCGTCGCTGGAATCTTATGCGGTTCCGTTGTTGCGAGAATGAAGATGACCTTTTGAGGCGGTTCTTCTAAGGTTTTTAACAGTGCGTTGAAGGCTCCTGTTGAGAGCATATGCACTTCGTCGATAATATAAATTTTGTATTCGGCTTGCGTTGGTGCATAACGCGCCTTGTCACGAATATCACGGATTTCTTCGACACCATTGTTGCTGGCAGCATCAATTTCGATGACATCGCCAATCGTTCCGTTCGTGATTCCTTTACAGATCTCACATTCGTTACACGGCTCACCGTTTGTTTGATTTGGACAGTTAATGGCCTTTGCAAACACCTTCGCGGCACTCGTTTTTCCTGTCCCACGAGGTCCTGTAAATAAGTAAGCATGACTCGTTTTGTGATTGCTAATCGCGTTCTTCAATGTATGCGTGACCGCACTTTGCCCGACCATATCATCGAACGTTTGAGGACGCCATTTTCGATATAATGCTTGATAAGCCATTTTACTTCCCTGCCTTTTTCAAAATTTTACAGTTCTATTCTAGTATAGATTCGCTAAAAATTCTACTGCCCGATTCGTTTCATTGGTGCTTTCGAATTCTTGATAAAGCGGCTCTCTTTGCCTGCTTGCGAGATGAGTGAGAGCTGGTGTTTTGCACGTGTACATGTTGTATACAGCATCATTTGTTCTTTCATCGTATGGTACGCTTCGTCCGTCGCATTCCAAATGATGACTTCGTCGAACTCCATCCCTTTAGCCACTTGAATCGTCGTTAACACAAAGCGGCTTCCCAGAGACTCACTGCTATCTTCTAGAAGTGCAATGTCATCTTGGTCGAGTTGTTGGTACAACGCTTTGGCTTCGTCCATCGTACGGCAAAGAATCGCTGTCGTATGGTAGCCTTTTGGACTTTCTTCCAGTAACGTGTTTAAGCGCGCCATTTCTTGGCCTTCTTGTTCTAAGTATACCGCTACTTCTGCCCCTGAACGTGGGAACACATTTTTATCAAGTGGCCAATTTAAGATGCCATTTGCAAAACGTGAAATTTGCGCCGTACAACGGTAACTAATCGCTAAGTTGCGGTACGTTAACGAACGGTTTGCAAAAATCAAGTCCACGAGTTCTGGGTGTCGTTTCCAATGTGAAAATCGTTGTAGCCGTTGAGAACGATTGGAAGGTATCTCCCACTACAGTGAATTTCGCACGGAAATAATAGTTGGATAAGGTTCCAAGCCATAAGAGTGACACGTCTTGCACTTCGTCGATGAAGAGGTGGCTGAAGCCTGTGTAGTCACGAACTGGCGTCACGCGTGTTGCGACATATTGCAACAGACGGATTCCTTCTGCAGTGACTTGCATGCGGCTGCCTTCAATCTTCTTCAATGGAAGTGGCGCGTTGTCGGTCTTACCAAGTTCTTGGCGACGAATTTTCGCTTCGGGCATCCATTTCACCACAAGAGCGGCAATATCCACGAATGCGAACATTTCCACTTGTTGCGTTACTTCTTGTACTTCCTTCTCGAACACTTTTTGTCCAAGCGCTTGGTAGTACTCTGTCTCGCTCTTTGTCTCCACGTCTTTCATCAACACTTCGATTTGCATCGCGTTCATTGATTCATAGACTGCTTTTGCCTTTTCAGACATAAAGAACTTCGTGAGACGGCGTTTCAACGTACGCTCAAGCACCGTTTGCATTTGTGTTAATTGTTGTTGCAACGGTAACGCTGTATTCACGCTTTCGACGAGTTTTTGATAGTCTTTCATCGTAAATACGGCTTGCCCTTTAATCCCGAGCGCGCGGTATGGTAAGTCTTTGGCTGTTAAACCTTTGATATTGCGGTGTACAAGCGCAATCCACTCGCTGTCCGTCAAGTACACTTTTCGCGTTGGCACTTGGCTAAGCGTTGTTGTTTTATGCAAATACATTTTGCGATATAGCTCGATGGTATGTTGCGACAAGGTTTGTTGGTATAACTCACTTCCCGTTAAACTTGGGATGACGTGTGAGATATATTTGGCAAACAATTGGTTACGCGACAACAGGAGCATATCGCTCATACGCTTGTCTTTGCTTGGTACATCAAGTACGCAATGCGTTGTAGTAAAATCGTCGTCTTCCCACTTCCGGCACATCCATTCACGATGAACCAGTCTTTTGGATTTAAACGAATAATTTCATTTTGTTCTTTTTGAATCGTCGCCGTGATTCCTTCTAGGTGTCCGTCACGGTTTGTTGGTGCGCTTAAGGCATCCATCAATAATGATTCTTCATTTTCAATGTCATAAACAGATTTTAATTCACCCTTACGGATGACGATATCGCGTTTTAAGAAGGCTTGAGCGTTCTCGAAGCCATTTGGTGTTTCGTATTGAAGCTCTCCCAATGTTCCTTCGTAAAATAGGCTTGCGATTGGAGCACGCCAGTCATACACTTGCACATTGTCGTCTTCGTCAAAGAAAGTTGCAGGTCCGATGTACATCTTCTCAACTCTCTCGTCTTTTTCAAATTGAACGTCAATTCTTCCAAAGTATGGGGATTCCAATTGGTTTTCTAATTGTTGGATTCCATACTGAATGGTATCTTGTCTAGCGATATCCAGGTCGCGTTCTTGCAATCGGTTTTTCTCGATCGCCACTTTTTGTTCCATTAAGTCTTGCACGATTTCTAAGTGCTGCACTTCTTCTTGGAAACTCTGATTTTTCATGCGACTATTCTCCCTCCACTGGATACTCTTTTCATAAAAACAGGCTGAACCGTTGGTCCAGCCTGATTCTTCTTCTATGTACATACAGCACATAGCGAACATTACTTATAGCTGCTTCCTTCCGGACCTGACTCGATTCATAAGTTCGCTATTGCCATACGGCCTAACGGCACGTATTATTATACAAAACTTCTCCTTGAAAAGCAAGCAGATTTTTCTTGAAAAAGAAATAAACGGAAACGCTCCACATAGAGAGTGCTGAAGGGGCTATCCCATGGGGGTTGGTGCCAGGAATTAGAGGGGTGCTCCATACATAGTTCTCTCTTCTGAAAAGCGTACCCTTGCGGGTGTTGATTTCTTCGAATGCTTGCGGATTACTTCATAGTAGCTGTAACGTTGCATCGGTTCGAGCCTCTTCGAGTCTCTCGCCTTTAAAGCCTCAAAGGATGTGTACGGAATGAATTCCTACACCTCCTAATTCGCATTTAATGCATAACACGTTACTGCTACTATAGAATCCGCAAGCTTCTCCGAAATCAACGTGAAGAGAGTATACGTCTACTCCCTACCGCCAACGATGGGGTTTCGTGCTTCTCTATATGGTGTTTCTTTTTCAAGTGAATCTGCTTTTTCCAAAATCAATACGTGCCGAGGGATGGCAAAAGAGACACTAAAAAAGATAGTCTCTCCAGAAGGAAAAACTATCTAAGATGTTCGCTTATGCTTACCGGTTGTCGGCTTTTTTATTTTTCTTAGCATCCTCTGCTAGGTACATAATTGGGAGAAGGATAAAGATAAAATGAGTTGTGAGTGCAAGGATCAATGAACGGCCTATAAAAATATTTAGAACTAGCTGCATGACAAGGGCTAATGCATTGACGACGAGCGCTATAACCATTAGATCTTTTGTAAGTTGGTTTGTGTCTTGTTTTTTGATGTTGATTTTCATGTGAATTGCTCCTTAACTGTTTTCCTTGTCTTTATTAAATCATTTTAAAGAGTCGCGCAACAGGCACTTTTGTCATTGATTGTCATTACTAAAGTCACGGTTCGCTTGATTCCGAAGAAATCAGCCATAAAAAAACAGCAAACCAGATCGATTTGCTGTTTGTTCTCTAAAATAAGTTTATGCTTTGGATGGTTTTGATAAAAAGAATAGGTAAAGTCCAAAGGCTAATTTAATAAAGGCATCGATATAGGCGATGGTCACGAGAGAGCTTTGAGGAGAGAGATATCCGACCCCTGCATTGATCACGCATGCCAACCCTAGGAAAATCATTGATTTCCCATGAACGAAATAGTACGGGAAGAAATGAATTCCTGTTGCTAGGAGCGCGCCTAACCAGATGAGTCTCCAGTTTTCTGTTTCGAAGAATGGGCCACCTAATAACACTAATAAGATAAATAAAAGAATTACTGAGTATAAGGACACTTTTCGTTGGAAAGGTGTTGAAGGGCCATCCGAAAACTTATGAAGGACTTTTTTATTTAGATTGATGGAAAAGAAGCTCACCATATAGCCGATACTGAAGACCTGCATATTAATGATTTGTTCTCCACCTACAGCTGTCGCGAGTGCAATCACGAATGCGACTGCGATGAGCCATAAGCCACACGCCTTTTTGTAGTTGAATTCTAATGTTTCTCCTTTGTTATAACCTAAAAATGACATACGTATTCCTCCAGTTCACTTTGAAACTTTTAACGACATCCTCTATTCTACTCCTGTAAAAATCGGATTTCAATCGTCGCACTTTTGTCGAAGGTGAGAGACTTCGGCTCGAACCGGTGCAACGTTACAGCTATTATGAAGACGTCCGCAAGTTCCGCAGAAATCAAAAAAAAACAAAAAAGCACAACCTCGTAATCGAAATTGTGCTAGTCATTATTATAATAATGCTGTTAAAGCAGATGCTAGACCGAAGAAGATTCCTGGTGCGTTTGCAGCTGCTAGCGGGATGTCTCGGTCTGGCTTGAAGAGTCCATAGTACACCCATAATGAGCAGTTCAATGCGGCAACGAGTGGTTGAATGAAGTCTCCTTTGTTTCCAGCTAAGTTATTCATAATTTGCGGAATATATGCTACATACATCGCCACAGACATACATGTTGCAATCCACCCTAAGACTTGTGTTTGTTTTTCTGATAATTTCATACTATCTGCTCCTTTGGTTTTTAAACTATGTAAAATAATATATAAAATGTAAACAATTTTTCAAGAGTAGATAACCGTTTACAAGTATAAGTTTTTTTGTTAATACCGTTAAAAAGCACAGCTCCTACTCGGAAAGCTGTGCTTGTTTTCGTTGTTTATTGCGTTCGCGGAGGCCTTTGAAGAAGGTTTGCAAAAGGGCTTTGCATTCGTCTTCCAAGATGCCTTGCTCGACTTCGACTTGATGGTTGAACCGCTCATCTTGAAGAAGGTTCATAAAGGTGCCGGCTGTCCCTGCTTTTGGGTCGAAGGCGCCGAATGTCACCTTTTTGAGCCGTGCGAGAATCATTGCTCCGCTACACATCGGGCAAGGTTCCAAGGTCACGAAGAGTTCGCAGTCTTCGAGTCGCCAGCTTCCAAGGTGCTGGTTGGCTTGGCGAATCGCTTTAATTTCGGCGTGAAGGGTGGCGTCTTGTTCCTTTTCGCGTAAGTTGTGGCCACGACCGATGATTTCACCATTCAAGACGACAACCGCCCCGATCGGTACTTCCGCTTGGTCATAGGCTTTCTGCGCTTCCTTCAACGCTTCCCTCATAAAGAATTCTTTTTCCTGAAGTTCCATGTTCTTACTGATAGACGCGCTTTGTCACGACTAGACTATGCGGTCTCTCAAACTCCTTATCTAAGTAGTCTTGGTACGTCCCTGGGGAAATAAATCCACGGACGCTTAAAATATCGGTTCCTCTGCTCCGACAATCGTATCGGCTAGCAGTACGCAGTTAGTACTCATGACAAAATACGTCTTGAATTTTGAAGAGGTAAATTTATACAAGCGGCCATCTGCTTCTTGTTTTAGCTTGTAGGCATACATCGGTTCTTCTTTGTCGATTCCAGGACGCTTAGGTTTCACGGTTTTTGGTGGATCCCAAGGCACTGTCAGCGACATCAGTTTGGCGATTTCCTTATCGACAGCTGCGAGTTGTTCCGGAGACAAGGCGAGACCATATCCCAGTAAGGTCTTATGGTTTTCGCGTTTACAAAATTCAATGTATTTTTCACGGTCGGCACTAAAAAGAACCCCATCCCCCATCGCTCCAAAGAGGCGTTCTGAATTCGTATCGTAGTTCCCAAATGAAATAATGCGTCCCTTATAACAAATATCGACATGCCCGATTGCCCCAAATCCGTCTTTTGTGACGTGAATAAACATCTCCAAGTTTGGTTCGGCATTTTCTTTAGAACGGTCGTAAATTTCTGAGGCTGTTTCGCCTTCTCCAAGTTCCAACGCATCATTGATTTTTTGCAAAGTCACACGAGGAATAATCGCAGCCAGTACCAACGGCATCCCTCGACGCAAGCGTCTACGAAGGACTTTCTTTCCAACTTCGGCCTCGAAGAACCAGCCGTCACGAATGTTACTAGTCCCAAGCCCGATGAAATAAAGCGCAAGGAAGAACATTTGTAAGTTGCCGTCGCCCCCAAGAGCCAGTAAAGTCGCTACCCCGACAACTGAGAGCCAAATGGTATCAATGAGCAAGCGCAGTCGCGGACGGATACCGTCTTTGACATAAATATAGTACGTTACGCCACTAGTGGCCGCTTTCATCACTTCGTTAAGCCCCATCAAGATACTGACAATCGCAATCGGAAGCGAGATAAAAAAATTGATTTCCTGCTAAAAAAATCCGTAAAGGAAAAAAATTTAGCAACATTCAGCCATAATGGATCTTTTGCCGCCGCCTTACTAAACCAACGGAACAAGAAATTCCATAGTTCACGAGCCCATAAGAATGTTAAAAACAGACGTAACATCAATTCTGGGAAGCTTGGTCCGTAGATTAGGAGCAACACCCCAGCAATAAGGAATGCAATCCCTTCAATTAGGAGCTTTTTTTCCCTGTAATCCCTAGTTCACTAATTTTTCTTCATCAATTATACCTCCTACAGCTACCACTGAAGCAGACTTGTTCATGTTTCTCCACCCATTCTTTCACGAAACAGTAAATCACGGCAAAAATTGGTATGAAGAAAATCATTCCTACTAAACCAAAGAGATTTCCACCGATTAACGCAGCAGCAAGGGTTAGAATCGTTGGCAAACCAACGGAACTGCCGACAACCTTCGGATAGACGACATTTCCTTCCACTATTTGAACGATCATAAAGACGACAAGTGAAATGAGTGCTTGAATTGGGCTTTCTGTAAAGGTGAAAAGCATTCCAATTCCGCACGCCATAAACGGCCCGATATACGGAATGAATGAGAGTACTCCGGACAGCACCCCAACAAGTCCTGCATATGGCAACCCTACAAGAGAGTATCCAGCAAAAATCATAACCCTCAACGATTCCCGCCTCGATGATTTGACTCATCAAGAAACGGTCATACGTATCCACGATGACTTCCCCAACATAAGTAATGTGCTCGATTTTTATCTTTTGGCAAGACCACATTAAGAATGCGAAGCGTTAAACGTGCGAGCATTTCCTTACTTGCGAGAATATTAATCATGAAGAAAAATCCCCATAATTACAGAGAACACATTTGAGAAGAGCCCTGAAATATTCGTTGTAAATCCGCCAAGGAATGTAATGACAGACGATACGATATTGCTTTTGACTTAGTGAGTCGGTAATCTGACTCACTTCACTGGATTGCATTAATTTTTGAATGTTGTACAAAAATCCGCAACCACGAATAGTAAGTGATTTACACTATCGCCCAGTTGTGACACGGTTTTAGCAATCATCGGCGCAATAATCCAAATCAACAGCGAAATAATCAGAAGCAGAATCACAATAATGCTCAGGATTGCGACACTTCTACGCAGCTTTTGCGGGAAGTTTATCTTCTCAACACTTGTTCAATTCGCTTCATTGGCACGTTTAAAACAAATGCCAAAATCATCCCTAAAATAAGCGGGAACATCATCCCAATAAATTCGGAAATCCATGTGAGGATGGCGCTAAAATTCAAGACGACAAGTAACGAAACAGCCGCCAGAGCAATCATCACTGCCCAATCTTTTTCTAATCTTATCCATACTATAATTCCTTTTTTTAATTGTTCTAAGAGCGCATTGCATCCCAATGTCACATCACGGTACGTCGCATCAAAGTCTCCTGTATACCACGGATCGGCAATATCGCGCGGCACTCCTGCCACTTCTAACAAGCGAGCCACCGTCGCATCCGATTTCCATCGACAAAAGCGTGAATATTACGCACATTCGACGCATCCATTCCAAGAATGTAGTCTGCGTCCAGGTCCGTCGCATCCAACGTCCGTGACACAAGCCCTTTTGCGGAAATGCCGTGCTCCTCGAGTTTCTTCCGAGTGCCGTGATGCACCGCATTCCCATGCTCCCACGTACTTGTCGCAGCGGAATCAATCGTAATTTTATCTTCCAATCCTTCTTCATGAACCATTTTTCTAAATACAGCTTCTGCCATCGGCGAACGACAAATATTCCCCAAGCAGACGAATACAACCTTCATGCCCGTCCATCCTTTCAACTCTTTGCTTTCATTATAACAGACGAGCCAACCCCTTCGCAAAAAAATGTCTGTGAAGTGCTCGAACGAAATAACACAGCTGAAACATCCTACGAAATACAAAGACAAGATTCCTGCAAATCCTTGCGGATTTCTTTATAATCGCTGTAATGGGGCACCGGCTTGAGCCTACGTCTCAAGCACTTTCGAGATTCAAACGGACTCTAAAAGAGTCCGTAATTCACTTCGAATGCTATCCCCTGTTACTGCGATTATAAAATCCGCATGATTTTCCGTAATCTTGTCTGCACTCTTTATCCAATTTTTGCTAGCAGAATTTCGTTCGAATAAGCTCACACATCTTTGAAGGATTGCTCGTCTGTTACACTGCGAGAAACACTTGAACGCATGTTACGCCCCTTCATCACCGCACCTCTGCAGCGACTATGTTTTCTGCACCTAACTTCTCTTTTCTTCTCTCCCTTTCTTTCGAATGAAGGCAAAATCCATTTGAAATAAGGCACAAACACAGGGATAAAAAATAAACGGAATACCCTTCGGATTCTATAGCGGCAATAATAGCGATTGTAATCGATGTGAATTACTGACTCTGGAAATTTATTTCCTAGAGTCAGTTTGAAGCTCGATAGGGAGCGAGACCCTAGGCTCGCCCCGGTACAGCTATTATCGCAGCTATGAAGATATCCGAAGCGGTATGAAGTTTATTTTTTAGCCCCTTGGGCTATATTCTCTCTTCTTTTCAAATGGATTTTGCATCCTTCGAAAACAAAAAATGGTGGACAGCCGTCCACCATTTTTTCTATTCTACTGTAACCGATTTGGCCAAGTTACGCGGTTTATCCACGTCTAAGCCTTTGCCTAGAGAAGTGTAGTACGCGATTAATTGCGTTACCACTACAGATACGATTGGTGCTAATAAAATTGGCACCGCTGGAACGACGATATCGTCACCTTCTTGCTCAACACCTTCCATCGCGATTGTTGTTACGACAGCGCCACGAGCTTTCACTTCTTGGATATTTCCGCGAGTGTGGCTTGCTACTACTGGTTCGCTTAATAATGCGATAACTGGAGTGCCTTCTTCGATAAGGGCGATTGTTCCGTGTTTTAATTCCCCTGCGGCAAAGCTTTCAGTTTGCACGTATGAGATTTCTTTTAATTTCAACGCTGCTTCCATCGCTACATAGTAGTCTAAGTGACGACCGATGTAGAAAGCATTGCGAGTTTCTAATAAGCGCTCTTTGACTAAGTCTTGAACGGCTTGTTTGTCTGATAATACGCTCTCGATTGAAGCGGCAACGACACTAAGTCGTGCTTCATGTCGAATGGAGCTTCTAAGCCTTTAGAAGCGCGTAATGCGTCTGCTAAAACAGCCATTACTGCGATTTGTGCAGTGTAAGCTTTTGTTGAAGCTACGGCAATTTCAGGACCTGCATGTAATAGTAAAGTATAGCTTGCTTCACGAGAAAGAGTTGACCCTTTCACGTTTGTGATTGTTAATGATGGGAAGTTTTGCTCGTTTACTTTTACTAATGCTTGACGGCTGTCCGCTGTTTCTCCACTTTGTGATAAGAAAATGAAGAATGGTTTTTGTGATAATAATGGTTGGTGGTATGCAAATTCGCTTGCTAAGTGAACTTCTACTGGGATTCCAGCAAGTTGTTCTAATAATGCTTTCCCAACCCATCCTGCATGGTAGCTTGTTCCGCAGGCAATCACGTAAATGCGGTCGCTTGCTAAAATGCTATCTTGGATTTCTTTATCCACTTGTAATTGACCATTTTCGTCTTGGTAGTTTTGGATGATTTTACGTAATACGGCTGGTTGCTCATCCATTTCTTTAAGCATGTAGTGAGCGTAAGCCCCTTTTTCTAAATCGTCTGCATCTAATTCTGCAACGAATGGTGCACGTTCTACTGGTTCACCTTCGATTGTTTCGATTTCTACAGAGTCCGCAGTTAAAGTGATTAACTCTTCGTCTTTGATTTCGATGTAACGGTCTGTTTCAGCGATTGTTGCCATTGCGTCTGAACAGATTACGTTGAAGCCTTCGCCAACCCCTACTAATAATGGGCTCTTATGTTTTGCTGCGTAAAGAACGCCTGGTTTTTCGCTGTCTAATAAACCGAATGCGAATGATCCGCGGATTTCTTTTAACGCGCGACGGAAAGCTTCTTTCCCTGATAAGTTTTCTTTATTTGCAAAGTATTCTACTAAGTTTACGGCAACTTCTGTATCTGTTTGAGATTTGAAATCAACGTCACTTAAGAATTCTTTTTTCAATTCGTCATAGTTTTCAATAACGCCGTTGTGCACTAATGTGAAACGACCTGATTGTGATTGGTGAGGGTGAGCGTTGTTTTCTGTCGCTGGTCCGTGTGTTGCCCAACGAGTGTGCCCAATCCCTGCAAATGCTGGAATTTCTTCATCCACTGCATCACGAAGATTTTGAATACGTCCAACACGTTTTACTAATTGTGTTGATCCATCTTCGTCCATAATAAATAATCCTGCTGAGTCATATCCACGATACTCAAGCTTTCTAATCCGTTTAACACTACAGTTTGAATTCTGTCGTGTCCAATACATCCTACGATTCCGCACATAATTTTTAACTCCTTTTATAAGAGGTCCTAATTGGCGCCTCTTCTTATTGTAATTTTTGATTATGTTTCTGGTGCCGTTTCAATTTTGTCATTCCCTTGCGAAAATGGTTTGTATGAAACTGTAGACTGCACTGCCTTGAGTCATCCGCCGAGTATTTCGATAAACTCATTCCTCGTCACCTGTTTTTCAACAGGCCTGGCGCTATCCTTGTCGCTTCCTTCCAAAGCTTTCATAAATTTTCAGAAACATTTACATCATACCCGATGACCACTCCAAAAACAACTAATTTTCCTTTTTCCTAACCTTTTCCATACCAAAACTTAACGCCACCCCTCCTCAAACCGCACTACCATCGCATTCCTAGGCACCAATCTCTTAAGAACCACTTTGCTAAACTTTCCTAATTCTTCAACAGTAAACTTCCGAAACTTTTGTGTTTTTATCTCCCTGCACAAATGAAATTGTCAGCCATGAAACGCACACACCCTGTCCTATCCCTCTCCCTCTCTCTCTCTCCCTCTCCCTCTCAAAAAGAATACCAGTTTGTCGTGAGTGGTGAAAGGCACACATGATGTTCATTTTCTTTTTAGCTCAACTATTCATTCAAAAATAGCTATTAACCGGGTTTTGGATTCTATAATAGCAATTATAGCGAGTGTACTCGAAACGAATTACTGCCTCTGGGGATTTTATTCCCTAGAGGCAGTTTGAGAGTCGAGAGGAACTGAGACCTTAGGCTCAGTCCGGTACAGCTATTATCGCTATTATGAAGATATCCAAAAACCTTCGGTTAATAGCTATATTTATGAAATTGAATAGTTTGGAGCTTCTTTAGTGATCTGAACATCATGCGGATGGCTTTCTCTTAGACCCGCACCACTCATACGCACAAACTGTGTATTCTCGCGAAGCTCTTCTAAATTATGCGCCCCCACATACCCCATACCAGAGCGCAACCCTCCAACCATTTGGAAGATAATATCCGCTGCAGAACCTTTGTAGGCTACACGCCCTTCGATTCCTTCTGGCACGCGTTTGTTGGCTTCGTTTCGCTTGGAAGTAACGGTCGCCTGAACCATTTTCCATCGCTGCTAGACTTCCCATTCCGCGGTATGTCTTGAAGCGACGTCCTTGGAAGATTTCGAATTCACCTGGAGATTCATCTGTTCCGGCAAGCATGCTTCCTAACATGACCACATGTCCACCTGCTGCGATAGCTTTGGCGATATCTCCTGAGTACTTAATCCCGCCGTCTGCGATGATCGCTTTGCCAAATTCTTTCGCAACCGTTGCGGCATCGTAAATCGCTGTGATTTGCGGAACCCCTACACCGGCAACGACACGTGTTGTACAGATAGAACCAGGTCCGATTCCGACTTTAACAACGTCCACACCTGTTTCAAATAAGGCACGTGTTCCTTCCCC
Source organism: uncultured Granulicatella sp. (assembly GCA_916438765.1). GTDB lineage: Bacteria > Bacillota > Bacilli > Lactobacillales > Aerococcaceae > Granulicatella. The sequence continues at coordinate 497,281 of CAKAHB010000005.1, forward strand.
TGTCGCTACGTTTCCGGCAATCAATGTTGCATCTGGGAATGTTTCGCGAATTTCTTTAATTTTGCGGATTACGCCGGCACTATGACCATGCGCAGTGTCGATCACGATGGCGTCCGCACCTGCGTCTAGCAATGCTTTAGCACGTTCGAATGTATCTGAAGTAATTCCAACCGCTGCGGCCACGAGTAAACGTCCGTGTTCGTCTTTAGCGGCATTCGGGAATTCAATCACTTTCTCGATGTCTTTAATCGTAATTAAACCAGCGAGGCAGCCGTTGTCGTCTACTAAAGGAAGTTTTTCAATTTTATGTTTTTGAAGAATCGCTTCGGCATCTTTAAGGGATGTGCCGACTGGAGCTGTTACGAGGTCTTCTTTTGTCATTACTTCGTCAATTAAAATGGAATAATCTGAGATAAAACGTAAGTCACGGTTTGTCAAAATCCCAACGAGATGACGTGTTTCTAGGTCGTCTACGATTGGAACACCGCTAATACGGTATTTTGCCATGAGGTCTTCGGCATCTTGTACTTTATGGGAAGGTGTTAAGAAAAATGGATTGATGATAACGCCACTTTCTGAACGTTTTACTTTATGAACTTCTTCTGCTTGTTCTGCGATTGACATGTTTTTATGAATGACGCCTAATCCACCTTGACGCGCAATCGCAATCGCCATTGTTGAATCAGTAACGGTATCCATACTTGCACTCATTAAAGGAATATTGAGACGAATATTTTTGGCTAATTGCACGCGTAAATCCACGTCATTTGGCAAGACATGACTCTCCGCTGGAATTAGTAAAACATCATCGAATGTGTACCCTTCTTTTTGAAATTTTGTTTCCCATTTTGACATAGCTCAAACCTCCAGTGATTGAATTTATTAACGAATAATATACCACTTTTTAAAAGAAAAAAAGCAAGCTTTTTCTATAGAAAAACCTGTTAATTCATGGAAGTTTCATCTTTCATTGTTCGTTTTTTTAAAATTAATAATAAAAAAATTTTTAAAAAGCCTGTTTTTCCTTGCCTGAATCGTGATAGACTTAAAAGGATAAAGGAAAGGTGATTAATTATGAAAAAAGAACTTATGACTACGCTAGTACTGAGCCTACTTCTCTTTGGTTGTTCTAACAAAACTACATCCTCCGAGACCACTTCTAAATCCTCTCAAGCTACTACACAAACTGTTACAACTCAAAGCACTACATCAACAACTGTCGCAACAACACAAAACAATCCTACTCCTAACGGAATGGCGGATACGTCTCTTGGTTTAGATATTGTCGTAAATAAAAAACATGCACTTCCAGCTGATTATGCACCTGGAGAGAATCCTACAGCAGTTGCACAACTCAAAAAACTCATTCACAAAATGCAAGAATTAGGATATCCTATTAACAACTCATATAGTGGATATCGTTCTTATGAGTATCAAACAAAGCTATATAATAACTACGTCGCTCAAGAAGGTAAAAAAGCCGCAGATACTTACTCAGCTCGCCCTGGGTATAGCGAGCACCAAACTGGGCTTGCCTTCGATATCCTCGATTCATCTGGTAATTTACTAGAAGGTGACCAGTATAAAGACGCTATCCATTGGCTTCATACGCACGCCCACGAATATGGTTTCATCGTTCGCTTCCAAGAAGGAAAAGAAGCTATTACTGGGTATATCCCTGAAGCATGGCACTTGCGTTATGTAGGAGACAGGGCAACGGATATTTATAACTCAGGCCTTTCTCTCGAAGAATACTTTGGAGTTCCTGGCGGGGATTATGAATAGGATACGAGGCAGAAAGACAGACGCAAAAAACGGATTCACAGTGTGAGTCCGTTTTGCTTCGTAGTCTTTCGCCCGCACAGTTTATTAGACTTTCTTGAATCACGAGTGCTGAAAAGAAAGTCAATAAACCACTGCGAAGAACGCTCAGGACTGAATCACTGGGCTGATATGCCGCAAGGGACTTTGAAAAAGTCGTGCGGACATATCAGGAAGTGGACGTCAGTCCTGTGAGCCCGAGTTCAACTACACGGAATAATCGCAAAAACAACAAAAGCTACCTTGTTTTTCTACAAGGTAGCTTCTTTTAATACACTTCATAATTTGTAATCAGCTGAAACAAAAATAAAAAGCAAGGTGAATTCACCTTGCTTTTTATTTTATTATTGAATATACGTCAAACTCTTACCAATAATGAACGTTGTGGTCACATTATGTAACACCGCTAATAGACTAGGAGAAACAATATCAATCAAACCTAATCCCATTAAGAACGAATTAATACCTACTGTATGTTTTAAATTGGCATCTAATTGGCGATTCAGTTGTTCGGTTATATTTTTCCAAAACCTCTAATCCCGTTAATTGTTCATTTAAGAATAAGATATCGCTGGCTTGACGAGCAATATCTGAAGCACCTGCCATAACAATACCAACATTTGCAAGAGAGAGTGCGACAGAATCATTAATTCCGTCTCCAATCATCAAAACATGATGACCTTCCTCTTGAAGCTGCTCAATTACTTGATGCTTTTGTTCTGGCTTCACTTGTGTATAAACTCTGTCAAATGGAATCAGCGAGCAAATTGTTTCTGTACGTTTTTGTGTATCCCCTGTAAGAAGTACAATCTGTTTTCCTTTTTCTTTTTAACTCTTTCAATAATACAATTGCTTCTCCTCTTAACGGAGTATCAATAAGGAAAATGGCAATTAATTTTTCCGTCATAACTTAAATAAAGTAAGTTATATTTTTTTGGCTATATTCTTCAATCACTGCTTTTTTTGCTCATTGGAAATAGTCGTCTTCTCATCTTCTAATAATTCCAAACTTCCGATGACGACTCTTTTTCCATCAATCGATGATACGATTCCTTTTTGAAGCTACGTGAGTTAATTTCCCATGCATTTCCTCATGTTCAATCCCCTCATCTTCTGCCTTCTTAACAACAGCCGTCGCAATCGGATGGTAAAAATGTTCCTCCAAACAAGCTGCAATTCGTAAAACTTCCGCATCATCATATCCTTCATACGCAATAATTCGTTGAATTTTTTTGGAACTCCAGTTGTCAATGTTCCTGTTTTATCAAAAACAAAAGTATCAACTTGTGCATATTCATCTAAAGAATTAGATCCTTTAATGACAATCCCCTGATTAGAAGCTGCTTTAATGGCTGTTAAATAAGTAGCTGGTGAAGATAATTTCAACGCACATGAATAATCCACTAATAGGAAAGTGAGTGCTTTAGAGACTGAGCGTGTGAATAAATAAGTCAGCGCCATCCCGATGAAATTATATTTCACTAATCCGTCAGCTTTTTCCATTAATTGCTTTTGCTGTTTCGATTGATGAAATTCACTCGATTTAATCAGCTGAACAATTTGCTGCAAGCGTAAGTTTTGTTGCTTATTCGTCACTTCTACTAATAGTTCGCCATGCTCTACAACTGTATTAGCGTAAACCATATCCCCATTCTTCTTAGCGACAGGGAAAGACTCACCTGTTAATGAACTTTCATTTAAGTAGCCTCTTCCATTGACAACTATTCCGTCAAAGTAAATTTCTTGACCTTCTGCGGCTACAAAAACATCTCCGACTTCAACCTGATCGCTCATTTTTTTGAAGCGCTCGCCTTCTTTTTTTCAATCCATATTTCATAAATATTATTTGTTAAGTTTTTTTCTCGAGCTCTTCAATCGATTTCTTTTGGGACCAGTCATCTAAATCGTCTCCTAAATTTAATAGGAACATAATCATATCAGCAGTTTTATGGTCTCCCATCGCTGCAGAAGTCGCTATAGCCACAAAATCGAGTAAACTCATAGAAAGTTTTTTCTCGCAAATTGATTGGAAAGCAGCCTTTCCAAACTTCACCATTTTCATAAGTATCCATCCCATACGAATAGGTGTTGGAAGAAGGACTTTTGAAAGCATTCTTCTATAGAGATGCGTTGAAATAATATCATATGGTGAAGAAGCTACTAGCCACTGGACTTCTTTTTGTTTTTCAATTACGTTCTCCATTTGAATCAAAGATAAAAACCTTTGAACTTGTTGAACTTTCCCTTGAGTAAAATAAACTCCTACATGTTTTAAATCTTTATAAAAGTGCAGTTTTTCAATACCTGGGACTGTGCAAGCTAGTTCCTCTAAATACATTTGGACTGGATGTGGACATGTAAAAGGGAGCTCTAAACGTACTCTAGAGTTTGATTGATGTTTAATAATAAACTTCATTATTTTTTTCACTAGTTTCTACTACTAATTGTGCATTTTTTTCTTCAGCATATAAGTCTTTTGCTTCTTCTAAGACATCATCTGCATGTTGTTTTACAGTAGAAACAGTTGCGTCAATACCATCTTTTTAATTTATAAGAAGTAGCGACCGCTTTGGCATATACATGCTTTGCGTCTTTGCTCGCTAATAGTTTTTAATCCTAACGATCCAAATAAAACTCCTCCCGCAAATACACTTGATTTTTTTAGCAAATTTTTCCTAAACTAATAAGTTCTTTAATCATTATGATTACCTCCATTTTTTTCTAATTAGAATTATTCAATTCTTATTATAGTATACAGATTTAAACTCCGACTTTCAATAATGAAAAAAACTTAAGATTCTCTTGCTCTCTTTTGCCTTTCTAACTAAAAAGCTACCTTGTTTTTTTCTACAAGGTAGCTTATTTTTCTCTAACCAAAAAGAATGCCTGTGGTAATTTTTTTCCTCAGCATTTCCAATAAAAACATTTTTCCATGTGCAAATAGAACATTGACAGGATTCCACGCTTTTTATTTGTTGATAACACTTTTGAGCTGTTTCCTTATTAAAAAAAGAATGTCATTCTTAAATCTCTTGGAGTATGCCCTTTTGGATATGTATTATCCCCGATTTTAAACAAGAAACGATGCAAACATGAACACTCTTCTCCAACTTCAATATTCTCAATTAAGTCCGTTAGAATTAACGTTTTACTCTTTTTTGTGGAAAAAAATACTGACTCTTCTATAACGGCACTTCCTTCAAACGGAAGATAATCAATTTCATCTAGCCAACTAATGTCGATTGTTTTATCTAATATTGTATAACTTTCAATGGATTGGAAGTTGTCAAAAATTTTCTCCAATCCTTTTGTCGCCCAAAGTTTCGCATCCGGATAGGCTTGACTCCACTCTTCCATATATACATAATGCAATTTATTTGGAGCAACTATATGCTTCACATGCCCCAGCTCATCAATTTCACTTCGCAACTGCGGTGTTAAATGAATAGGAGAATGAATCCATAAGTCATTATTTTCCAATCGCACCACTGTCATTCGAGTGCTAAATGGTACTTGAGTAATTTTAAAATTCATCTCAACAATTTCACCATCAACAATCCAGATATCCTCATCGATAGCCTTCAGCGTATACAATGGCTCGTATAATTTCACTGAACATTTCATATAAATTCACCAATTTTTATAGACTAATACACTTCATAATTTGTAATCAGCGGGGAGTTTTTCTTTAGGAGTTTTTGGAGACGTTTATGGTATTGCGCAGGGAAGACCATATTTTTGGCACGCAACGCTCTTTCACGCAACACTTTTGCCACGTGATCCGCGAAGCTAAGACAGTTTCTCGTCCAACCATTATACGTCATGAACTTCGAACGATTGAATTTATAGAACACGGTGTCCATCTGTTGCGCCATGAAATACACATACATCTCTTCAAAGCGGTCAAAGGTCGGATTATAGTACACCGCCTCGCTCGTTGGTTGCCACTGTGTTGTCGGCTCTAAAATCTTATTCAAGTACGCATGAATCTTATCCATCTGTTCATCCGTTACAGCAATCGTATAAATATGCAACGCTTTTTGGTAGTGGTTTTTACAAAAGAGCATATACTCCTCGCGCGGCGCTTTAATCAGAACGCCTTCTGCAATCCAGCCCCCAAGCTTCAAGTCGCGCTCATCGTAGTTCCCATAAGAGTAAACGTAGCCATCGATACATAAATCCACATGCCCAAGAGGTCCATTCCCACGCTCAGCCACATGCACAAAAATCTCAAAGCGACTCTTGGCGGTCGGCGGGTATGCAATTGGATAAGGGACAAACGGGTCCGGCATATTCACTTTCGGGAATGAGCGTAGTACTTTTCGTACAACCTTCTCCATTAATTTCTTCTCTGTCATCACAAACTCCTCAAACTTTCAATAGGATTATTGTAGCATAAATTCACACTGCATTCAGTTACTTTTTAGAAAAATTGCACCCTTCCTTTATTTCCATTATAATAACAACACAAAGAACATTGAGGATAGAACAGGCAGCTATCGCACCCTTGTGGTCTGAAAGAGATGTGGAAAGGTCACTCCACCAATGTTCACTTTGATAAAGCGGTCTTCGGACTGCTTTTTTTATTTTATACAACAAAAACCTCCCGTCAGAAACGGGAGGAAAAAAGGATAGAGTTTTATTTACTTGGGAGTAAATAATTCTTATTTGGGATACAATTACTATAACCAAGTTTTATGAAGAAATTGTGACGTTTAATCCCAATTTTCTAGAAATTTAATACCCTAAAGATGCATGCATACCGGCAACGTAACCCGTTACAAAGGCTGCGGTGATATTGTACCCACCTGTGTACCCGTGGATGTCTAACAGCTCTCCGCAGAAATACAATCCTTGGGTTAATTTTGACTCTAAGGTTTTCGGGTTCACTTCTTTCAAATGAACGCCTCCACCTGTCACAAACCCCTTCTCAATCGGCAATGAGCCATTGACCGTAAAGCGGAAATTCGTCAGAGCTTCTTTAATCTGTGCCCAGTTGGTTTCGCTCAGACGATTGACCGCTGTTTGGTCGCTAATCCCCACTCTTGCTAGTAAAAATTCTATATAACGTTCAGGAAGTAACCCTTTCAAATGATTTTTAATGGATTTTAGAGGTGCATCCTCCACAAATGAACGAAATTGCGCATCGAGTTCGCCATCGCTCATGTCCGGCAATGAGTTAAGACTCATCACGACTTCCTTCTTGCCTTCTTTCTCCTGCACTTGATGCACGAAGCTTGAACAACGTAAGACGGCTGGACCGCTCACTCCAAAATGCGTAAAAATCATATCCATCTGATGCGTCACAACAGGCTTCCCTTTGCCATTTAAGACACTAAGCGCCACATTGCGAAGCGACAACGCACGAAGTTCGCCCTTCTTGATGAACTCCTCGCCACTCGTTAGCGGAACTTCTGTTGCAAAGAGCGGTGTAATCGTATGACCCGCTACTTTCGCGATGCCATACCCGTCTCCTGTCGAACCCGTCTTTGGATAAGATTTCCCACCAGTCGCTAGAATCACCGCATCGGCTTCAAGCTGCTCGCCATTATCCAACTCCACCACTCGCACAGCTCCATCGCTCACACGAATCGTCTTTACTTTCACATTCGTACGCACCTGCACGCCTAATTTCTTAATCTCCTGAATAAACGTCTCCAGAATCGTCTTGGCCGAATCTGTCATAGGAAACATTCTTCCGTGATCTTCTTCCTTCAAGCGCACGCCGCGGCTCTCGAAGAACTGAATAATATCCTGATTATCAAATTGAGAAAAAGCACTATATAAGAAGCGTCCATTTCCCGGGATGTGCTTCACGATTTCTTCCGGGGTACGACGGTTCGTCACATTACAACGCGTTCCACCCGTATGCAATAATTTCTTTCCAAGGGTTGGATTCTTCTCAAGCAACACGACTTCAGCACCATGCATCGCCGCGCTAACCGATGCCATTAACCCGCTCGTTCCTCCACCAATAACAATAACTTTCATACTTGCCTCCAATTTTCTTTGTCCCAATCATTATAAAGCATGCAAAATAAAAAAGCCTAGAGAAACTCTCTAAGCTTAAGATTACCTATGATTCTTTAAAGTCTTTCAAGCAGACCGCATAGCCAATACCGCTCACAATCGATAGAATTCCACCGATCCATATTGCTGGAAGAATAATAATCAAGGGGTCTCCTCCAGAAAAAATTGAATCTACCAACCACAGGATTCCCTCACCAAGAAAAGGAATTCTAAGTAAAACGGCTATAAAGATTGGGATACAGCCGATAGCCCCTGCTACGACAAACGTATTTGCTACGAATGTAGAGACTCTGTCATCGCCTTTATAGTAAAGTTTACTCTTCAAAGCCACACAGAAAATCACCACATACGTACACAGTATTAGAATTGCTATGTAACCCATCGCCGAGCCATTTGCTCCAATCCCTGCTGCGATTAGCCCTAAGGGAGACACCATTAAAAACGCCCCTCCAATAATGCCCACAAAAGCACTCCATATTGCCCATTTTTTACTTTGCATGTTCTTGTCTCCTTTAAGTCTTCAGTTTTCAAATGTTCTTAGTAAAACCCACAAAATGAGCTTTTTCCCACCATTATTCATTAAAGTTCTTCAAGCAAGAAGCGTATCCGAGTCCACTAATAATGGACAGCACCCCAACGACTACGATAGGCGGAAAGAGAATCAGAAAAATATCCACTTCTTCCTCAACCAAATCAAAGAATTGAAGTATGACTTGATCTAAGAAGAGAACTTTACTGAGTATCACGATAAGAATTGGTGCACACCCTAAAATCCCTGCCAGTAAAAACAAGTTCGAGGCCCACTTCTTCACTCGTGAATCTCCTTTATAGTAAATAGCACTTTTAAGAGCAACTACGAAGATGGTCACATAAGTAGCCACAATCAATAAGGTTGCTACCGTAAATAAGAACCCATCTGCTCCAAGCCCTGCCGCAAATAATACAACAGTAGCTACTAGCAAAAGTGCTCCTCCCTTAATGCCGACATTAGCACATCGTACCGCCCATGTTACCTCTTCCATCTTACACCTCTTTCTTAGTCCTAATCTTTAAATTTCCTTAGACAAATCGCATAATAAATGCCCCAGACTACGGATAGAATCGCTGACACTATCATTAGCATGAGCGCACGTTGAAAGCCATCTTTTCCGTCGAATAACGCGTCCATTATCCAATCACCGAATCCGCTGATGATCGGAACATTTGCTAAACCTATCAGTAAGCTTATAACGAAACCTACCCCGCTTGAGGCTACAAATAGATTGGCAATCACCTGATTCACACGTTCATCCTTTTTATAATAGCGCGCACTTTTCAATGCTACGAAAAAGATAATGGCAAATGTCGCGACTAATAAAGCAAGGGATATCAGTGCCCCCGAACGACTAGCGCCAATCCCAGCCGCAATTAATGTAAGTAGGAAAAAGAGCGTTAAAGGCCCTCCTACAATCCCAACAAACGCACTGATTTTGGCCCATCTTTTCTGAGTCATATTCGCATCTCCTTTAACGATCGAAATTCGTTAACGCCCTCAAATAAAAAACACCGCTAACGATAAACAATACCCCTGCTAACCAGGGTAACAATAAATAACTGAGCGCATAAAAATCACTCGCCCACTCCCAGCTAAAAAGAAGTGTCTCTAACCATCTCCACTCCATGATCATTCGTGAGAAATAAAATAGTACGATGAGGCCTCCTGAAGCTAAAAAGAGTTTTGGCACCCATCTTTTAATCCGAGCATCTCCACTATAATAGTGGAATGCTTTTATTCCTAAAGCGATGACCAATAGATTGATGATTCCTAAAATAATCACTGCTTCGTAATGTTGAGGTTGCCGTGGACGTCTAAGGATGACGATGAGTACAGGCGCTAAAATCGCCACCGTACCCCAAACAATACCGACAACGCCACAAATTTTCGCTAATGTCTTATTCTTCATGGATCTTGCTCCTTTGAATTTCAAACAACGGTTAACGGTCAAATCGATTTAACGAAATTAAATATCCAGCTCCAGAAATCAAGCCCAATAGTCCAGAAACTCCACCTGTGATAATGAGAATGGAACCCATCCCACCGATTTGAAGCGTCACATCATTGATACCCGTTAACCCTGGAATATAGGACAGGAGAACCGGCAGCGTCGCAATAACTCCTAAACTTGCTGCCAGTAAAAAGATTTTCGTAATCCAGTACGGTACTTCGCCCGTCTTTTTATAATAGCGATGACTAATTCTAGCAACAATAAACATCACCCAAATAAACGCAACGAGATAAATAAACATTGTCTGCGTTTGGTGCAGAATCTGAAGTGTTTCTTCTGAAGGTGCGGTAAATGGAAAAACCATACTAAAAATGACAATCGAAAAAATATTCGGCAAGATATAAGACGGCGCCACAAATATGAGTCCACCCCATACAATTCCTAGTATTCCGCTTAACAGCGCCCATAGTTTTGATTTTTTTGGTTGTTCTACAGCCTGCACTCACAACGCCTCTTTTCTTCTTGTTTTCTTTATTTTATCACAACCGCTCGTCCCGTAGAAGAAAATCCCCAACAAAAAACACTTGCGCCACCGGACGCAAGTGCTCAATCCATTTATCCTTTTACAGCAATCGCTTGGATTTCCACAAGAGCATTCTTTGGTAAGGCTGCTGCTTGGAACGCCATACGCGCTGGATAAGGAGCCACAAAATACTCTCCATACACTTCATTCATGTTCGCAAAGTCGTTGATGTCTGCTAGGAGCACGGTTGTCGACACGACCGCATCCATTCCGACCCCTGCACTTTCTAAAATCGCACGGATATTTCAATGATTGATGGGTTTGGCTAGCGATATCACTTCCTGAAAACTCCCCTGTTTCAGGACCGATTGGCAACTGTCCAGACACGACAATCGTTTCTCCTGTGTAGGCTACTCCTTGTGAGTAAGGTCCGATTGCTTTTGGAGCCTGTTCTGTTTGAATTATTTTCTTTGTCATGGAAATCCTCCTAGTCTAATGGTGGCACAGTGTCCACGAATACATATTTTTTCATACGGACAAATGCTTCTACAAGACGTGCGTACGGCAACGCAAGATTGATACGGATACATCCTTCGCCGAAGAACATCTTGCCGTCTTGCCAAGCCACACCGACATCCCAGCCGCGTTTTTCGAGCTGTTCCAGCGTCAGATTGTGTTTTTTCAAGAACGGTGAACAATCGATAAAGAGCATATACGTGCCTTCAGGTTTGGTGACTTCCACGCCGTCAAATTCACGGTGAATAAAGTTGCATGCATAGTCCGCATTCTTCTCGATTACCTCACGCAACTCTTCCAGCCACTCGTATCCTTCTTCTTGATACGCCCCGATTAACGCATGCATCGACATCACATTCATCGCGTTATAATGCGGCTTCATCCCTTTGGATTCCACGCGGTCTCTTAACGCATCATTGTATATCACATGATAACTACCCACGAGGCCCGCCAGGTTAAACGTCTTACTTGGCGCATACATGGCTACTGTGCGATTCTTCGCATCTTCTGAAATCGACTGCGTTGGGATATGCTTATGGCCTTTAAAAATAATATCCGACCAAATTTCATCCGACACGACAATCACATCGTACTTACGGTAAATCTCCATCGCGCGTTCGATTTCTTCTTTCTCCCATACACGACCACTCGGGTTATGCGGTGAACAGAAAATAGCCACATGAATCTTATGCGCTTTGATTTTTCGTTCCATATCCTCAAAGTCCATACGATAAACGCCCTGTTCATCTTTCACAAGCGGGCTATGCACGGCCTTCAATCCATTATCGTTTAATGACTGCGTAAACCCGACATAGGTTGGACTATGCACTAAAACCGCATCCCCTGGCGCAGCGTATGATGTTAAAGTCGATACGACTCCCCCAAGCACACCATTTTCATGACCGATATGCTTGCGCGTTAAACCAGTCACTTGATGGTGGCGCGCATGCCACTGAATAATGTTCTCGTAGTACTCTTTAGAAGGCATGAAGTACCCGAAAATCGGATGTCCCAATCGTTTTTGCATTGCCGAAATCACCGTCGGCACCGTTGGAAAACTCATGTCCGCGATCCACATCGGAATCACATCGAAGCCTTTCTTCGGTCTATCTGGCGACTTCCCTGGAATCAACCCCAGCCCATCCACAGCCAGTGCGTCCATTCCACGTCTGTCATATTCCGTTGTAAAATCAAATTTCATCCGCAAAACCTCCTTGAATCTCCCCACCATTATACACCGTCCCCCGCCTCCACTCAACGCCCGCCGCGAACTCAGCCTGGTTCCTGCACCCCACAAAATCATGATTCTCGATGAAAAAGTCATCCTAGGTTAGCGTTGCAAAAAAATCCTTGAACTCTATAGTCATAGAAATGGGAGCAAGACAGAAAAAACTAGTTTCTTCGTTGTCTTGCCCCCGCAAAGACAAATAGGATTGACCTAGCCTAAAAAGGCGAAGGTCAATCCATTTGTCTACTGCGTCTAACTCTATGCAGTTGTTTCATAATGTTCACCAGGCCGGTGCAGTTGTTTCTATCACTTATTAAATACTAGTCCCGATTCTTGCCAAAGATGAAGTGTGGACTCCGCAAAACGATATCACGTGATAACTGCGCATCACAAAATAGGTTAAAAAACGAAGCCTCCCTAGGACTCTATAGTATGAACAATAGAGAGATGCAACCGATGTGAATTACTGCCACTAGAAATTTATTTCTAAGTGGCAGTTTGAAGCTCGGTAGGAGCCAAGACGTAGGCTTGACCCGGTGCCTCTATTGTCAATACTATGAAGACGTCCTAGGGAGACGCAGTTTTAACCTATTTTCTCATCGCTGAAATCACACGATAGCCTTTTTGTGCGATAAAGTCCGCCACTTCATCGGGCTCAGTAGAGTCCACATGAAGCACCACTTGCACTTTCCCATCGCGGTGATACACAGAAATCGTCGAAACGTTCACGTTGTTTTCGCGTAACACATTTGAAATTTCTTCCAGAGGACCTGGTTTGTCCTCATTGATTTCAATGAATAAACGAGAACCCGGAGTGTTGTATCCAGAAATTTCGATAAAGGCATCGAAAATATCTTTGTCGGTAATAATCCCTTCCACGTGTCCACGTGCATCTACGACTGGCAGAACGCCGACTTTTTGTTGACGCATCAGAGACGCCGCTTCTTCTAATAATGTATGAGCCTTCACTGTTAAGACTTGCTTTTGCATAATTTCGCTTGCAGCCGTCTTGTTTAATAAGTAGTTCAACTCATGCATCGATAGGCTTGTCGCCATTGAAGGTGAGTGCCCTGCCACTAGTTCCTCTGTGAGTAAGCCGACTAATTTCCCATCTTCCACAACTGGCAAGCGGTGAATGTCGTGCTCCTTCATTAAATCTAGAGCTTTCATCACCGTTGTTTCAGGCGTTACTGTAATAACGTTGGTTGACATATAATCTTTAACTTCCATGATTACCCTCCTAGATATGCTTTCTGAATTTCATCACTTTCTAACAACTCTTGTCCTGTACCGCTAAGGACCACTGATCCAGTTTCTAGTACATACGCACGATTTGAAATCGACAATGCCATTTTCGCATTTTGCTCGATTAGTAAAACTGTTGTCCCTGTCTTTTGGATTTCTTGAATGATTTTGAAAATCTCGCGGATAAAGATTGGCGCTAATCCCATTGAAGGTTCATCCAACAATAATAGTTTTGGACGGCTCATTAACGCACGGCCCATCGCTAACATTTGTTGTTCCCCACCAGAGAGTGTTTGTGCATCTTGGTCTTTACGTTCTTTCAAGATTGGGAAACGCTCGAAGACGGCTTCCATATCTTTTTGAATTTCTTCTTTATCCTGGCGTAGAAATGCCCCTAGTTCAAGGTTTTCTTTTACCGTTAATCCTGGGAATACGTGACGACCTTCTGGCACTTGCACGAGCCCTTTCTCAACGATTTTCTTCGCAGATGTCGAAGCGATATTCTCACCTAAGTAGACGATTTCGCCTTCTGAAGGATGGATGAGACCTGATAAAGTCTTCAAGATGGTTGACTTTCCGGCACCGTTTGCCCCGATTAGAGACACGATTTCCCCTTCGTTCACTTTAAAATCCACATTACGTACGGCTTGAATCATTCCGTAATGAACTGATAAATTTTTAACTTCTAACATCTACTCACCTCCTAAGTACGCTTTAATTACCGCAGGGTTTTGTTTAATTTGTTCTGGAGTTCCTTCTGCAAGCAATCTTCCATATTCCAACACGTAAATGCGTTGGCAGATTTTCATGACAAGCGACATGTCGTGTTCGATTAACACAACGGTTAAATCGAACTCTCTTTGAATTTTGGCAATCAATTCGGTTAATTGAGCCGTTTCTTGAGGGTTCATCCCCGCTGCAGGCTCATCTAAGAATAAGACTTTTGGTTTTGTCGCTAAGGCACGAACGATTTCCAATTCACGTTGTTGCCCATAGGCTAGATTTTTCGCCTTTTCATCTTTGAGTGTATCTAACTCGAAAATCTTTAGCAATTCAACCGCTTCTTCACGCATTTTTTCTTCTGTATCATAGTATTTCTTCGTACGGAATAATGTTGAGAACAATGAATCGCTCGAGTGTGCGTGCATGGCAATCATTACATTTTCGAGTACCGTTAAATCTTTAAACAAGCGAATATTTTGGAAGGTACGTGCCATCCCTAGGCTTGTCCGCTTGTAAGGTGGAAGTCCGTTTAAGTTTTTCAACTGTCCGTCCACTTCTAAGCTAACTGTTCCTTCTGTTGGCTCATAAACTCCTGTTAACAAGTTGAAGAAAGTCGTTTTCCCAGCCCCGTTTGGCCCGATGAGTCCGATTAACTCGCCCTTGTTTACTTTCATCGAAACGTTAGAGACCGCAGAAAGTCCGCCAAAGTTTTTTGTTAGTCCATTAACTTCTAATAACATTACTTCCCACTCTCCTTTGTTTCTTTCTTCTTAGAAAACTTGAAGTCTCCTAGTTTGAATTCCCAAGTTCCAAGCAATCCACCTGGACGGAAAATCATAATTAAGATTAACGCTACCGCATAGATGATCATTCGTAATTGTCCAAATGGTTGTAGGACAAGGTTGATGATTCCAAGTAATACGGCCGCCACGAACGAACCTGTGAAGCTTCCGATACCACCGAATACCACGATGATTAACACTTCGATTGATTTCATGAACGTGAAGTCACTTGGTGTTACCGCTCCAAGCGTTGTAGCAGAAAGCGTTCCGCCGATACTTGCAGTAGCAGCTCCCAGTACGAAGGCCAAGATTTTATATTTTGTCACTTGAACCCCCATCGATTCCGCAGCGATTTCGTCTTGTAAGACCGCATAAGTGGCACGACCAGCACTACTGAATGTGTAGTTCAAGATTAAGATGGTTGTTACTACAAGAGCGATATACGTAATGGTCCATGTGTTTGTTAAAGGCACCCCGCTGATACCGGCAGCACCATTTGTGATTTTCATATTTGTCACGGCTACACGGATGATTTCCGCAACTCCAAGAGTCGCAATCGCTAGGTAGTCCCCTTTCAAACGAAGCGTTGGTAATCCAACAAGGAACGCGACGATAACAGAGATGACAACTCCGACTGCCATCCCAGCAAATAATCCAGGAAGCCCGTTCATCATTTTCCCAAGAATCGCACCGCTATAAGAACCAATCGCGATAAATCCGGCATGTCCTAGTGAGAACTGTCCGGCAACCCCAAGAATAAGGTTCAATCCAACCGCGTAGATGATATTGATCATGATATTAATGAAGGTACTTTCGTAGTAGAAGTTAATCACTCCTGTTTGTACAAGTATGAAAAGAAGAGCGTACATTCCTAATGCGAACAGCGTCCAACGAATATTCTTTTTATGAAATCTTTGCATCTTCTTCACCTACACTTTCTCTCTGACATTTTTACCAAACAATCCAGCTGGTAACACGATTAAAATAATGAATAATAGGAAGTAAACGACTCCGTCACGGTATGGTGAGTAACCGAAGAAGCTTACCATTGTTTCTAATAGACCGATGAGGTACCCACCGACCATAGCCCCAGGAATGCTACCGATACCACCAAGTACGGCCGCAACGAAGGCTTTCAGTCCGACTGTAATCCCCATTGTTGTTGAAATCGTATTGTAGTACACCCCAACAAGGACACCGGCAATCCCGGCAAGCGCTGAACCGAGCGCAAATGTAAATGAGATGACACCGTCTACGTCAATCCCCATGAGTTGAGCGGCTTGCTCATCCACGGCAACCGCACGCATAGCTTTCCCCATTTTTGTATAACGTACGATAAATTGTAATAACGCCATTAAGACAACGGTCACTCCGAAAATCAAAATTTGCTTTCCGTTCACTGAAACGTCTCCAAATAATGTGATGGTTTCAGTTCCGAAGTCTGAAGGAAACGGACGAGATTCCGCTCCAAAGAAATAACTCATTGCATTTTCTAATAGGTATGACACCCCGATAGCCGTAATCAACGCGGCTACACGAGTCGAATTACGAAGCGGCTTGTACGCCACACGTTCAATGACAACCCCTAAGACCGCACAGGCAATCATCGCTACTAAGAGCGCTACGAATACATTCATCTTCAAGACCATTACGGCAAAATATCCAATGAACGCCCCCATCATGTACACATCTCCGTGTGCGAAGTTAATGAGCTTAATTGTCCCATAAACCATGGTATAACCAAGCGCAATCAACGCGTAAATACTTCCGACTGCAATCCCGTTTACCAATTGTTGCATTAACAACTCCATATATTTTCTCCTTTCAAATCTATCCTTATCTAGTGGAAAAGAGAGGCGGAAGTCCCCTTCGTGCCTCTCTTAAAAAATACTGTTAAAACTTAATTAGTCAGCTGAGTACTCTTGAGCACTTACTTCTTGTCCATTTTGGAACTCGATGACTACTGCTGATTTCACTGGTGTGTGGTCAGCACCCATTGAGAATGTACCAGTTACACCATCGAAGTCTTTTGTTGCTGCTAAAGCTTTTGTGATTGCTTGAGGATCAGTTGAGCCAGCAGTTTCGATAGCTTTCATTAACAATTGAGTTGCATCATAACTTAAAGCGGCGAAAGTATCTGGGTTTGTACCATATTTTTCTTTGTACGCTTTAACGAACGCTTGAACGTCTGCATCATCACTTAATGTTGAGAAGTGTGAAGTGTAGTAAACGTTAGAAAGGTTTGAGCTGTTACCTGCTAATGCTGCTAACTTGTCACTTGAAAGTCCGTCACCACCAACGATTGGTTGAGTGATACCCATTTCACGTGCTTGTTTGATGATTAGACCAACTTCTTCGTAGTAACCAGGAACATATAATACATCGAAGTCTTTAGATTTCAATGTTGTTAATACTGCTTGGAAGTCTGTGTCTTTTGATTGGTAGTATTCACGAGTGACAACTGTTCCACCGATTTTGCTGTCAGTGTAAGTTTTTTCAAAGGCATCTGCTAACCCTTTAGAGTAGTCATTACCTGTATCTTGTAAGATTGCTACTTTAGCTTTTCCGAATTTTTTGTTTACGAAGTTCGCTCCTACAACCCCTTGGTAGCTGTCAGAGAAACATACACGGTAGATGTATTCATATACTGAAGATGCATCTTCTGCGTTTTTCAATGTTACGCCGTCCCCTGTTGTTGCTGGGAAGACTGTTGGAATTTTTGCTTGTTCGTTAACTGGGATTGATACTGAAGCATCCCCTGTTGTTGCTGGTCCGACAACGCCGACCACTTTTTCAGAAGCTAATTTCTTCGCTACAGAAGCAACTTCTGTTTTGTCTGATTTGTTATCGTATGAAACGTATTTTAATTCCTTATCTAATAACTTCCCTTTTTGTTCTACGGCTAATTGAGCCCCGTTGTTCATAGAAGTACCGTAAGTCGCTACGTTCCCTGTTAACTCGAAGTTCCCTCCGATTTTGACTGTATTACTATCTGCTGCGTTTCCACAACCTGCTAAAATTGCTGCAACCACAGCGCCTAATGTGAATTTCTTTAATTTCATAAGATCCCTCTTTTCATGGATGAATTTTTCAACTTGAGAGTAGTATATAATATTCTGACAATTCATGCAATAGATAACTCCTATTTTTTTGAAAAAATAATTTGTTTACATTTTTATCGTTTTCATTTTCATTTTTCTTAGAATTATTTTCATTCTTTTCTAGTTAGAAAGAGGTATTATTTACACCTAAAATGTGGTATATTGTATTTTAGCAATTTAGCGTGTGACACAACTAACAAGAAAAGGGAGAAAGAAATGAGAGCCTTACTTTCAAAAAATCAAAACCGACAAATTGATATTGTCGACTATTTAGTCCAAGCAAACGGCTGGGTTCATATCGACGAACTCGCTAAGACTTTTAACGTTTCTACCCGAGCCATCAAAATCGATCTTGCGTTTTTACGCGATAAGATTGATGGTTTAGATATCCTCTTCTCGACGAACGGGGTGCGTATTGAATTACCACAAAACTTAAGTACTGAAGTGGTTTATCCTTATTATTATTCACATTCTATTTGCTACGAAATTCTGGAACAATTATTCTTACACGAAGAAACCACTGTTGCAGAAATGACACAAAAACTATTCATTACGACTTCAACATTGAATCGTTATATCCAAAAAATCAACAATAGCTTAAAGAAAAAAATTCGATTTCCAAATCTCGAAGAAAAACATGAAATTTATTGGAAATGAACAGGACATTCGCTTCTTCTTCATTCAATACTTTGCTGAAAAGACACCTTTTTTCGAATGGCCATTCGACTTTGTAGACGAAGCTTCTCTAGAAAAAATTCTAGTAGACCTTTTCAAGTCTTCGAACTTCCCACAAAGCTTTGAAGGATTCCGTGTCTTCAAGATGATTTTCACGGTGAACTTCTTCCGCGCTTATCAAGGGCATTTCGTACAAAACTTCGAAAGCAAAGATAAATTCTACGATTACTACAATCAATTAGATGGTTTAGATAAAATCGTTGAGCAATTCGTGAAAGAAACTGGAATCATGGTAACGCCTGAAATTCTGGAACAATCCTTCTCGATTTTCTTACAACCGCACTTCTTCCTAACTGTTGAAGAATTCTCAGCCGCTCGTCAGGAAAAAGTTCGTGACCGCCTATCATTTGATACATTAGTGACGAATATCCAAAGTCTTGAAAAACGCTACGGCTTGAAATGCGAAAACTATGATTTACTATTGTGGCACTTACATAACACGTCTCAACTAGAGCGTATCGAAGTGCACTCAGACTTCATCTTATTCGATAAGAAGAAACCATTGATGAACTTCTTCAAGTCGCTCTCGCCTGAATTCTACAACGATGTTGCAGCGCTTCTTGAGGAGTACCAACAAGAAATCAAGAACGTGAAGCGTCAACGAAACATTTCGCACTTGATTTATACGTTCTACACGCACTGGGAAGGTCTTGTTGCTCAGTTGCAAGCCAAACAAGAGAAAATCAAGGTGTTGATCTTAAACGACTTCGATGAGTACTATCCAAAATTCTTGGCATCGTATTTGGAACACAACGCGGCAAACCGCTTCGAGTATCATACGCATGACCAGCTTGAAATCTCCTTAGATATTTTAGAAAAATCTGATTATAAGATTATTTTGAGCAACTTTGCTCTTCCTGAAATCAAAGGGAAAACGGTGATCTGCTCGCATGATTTGAGTATGATTGATCTCGTAAACGAGTTGAATAAACAATAGAAAGATGCCCCTGCAATGCAGGGGCATCTTTCTGTTGCATAACGCTTCTTAATAAAAAAAACAAAACTTGCGTTTTTTCTTACAATCCCTTTTGAACTGTTGCGGTTCATTTTATAACTACTGCAATGGGGCAACGGATTGAGCCTATCGTCTCAATTCCTACCAAGCTTCAAACTGACTCTACGGGTTTCACCCTAGAGTCAGTAATTCACATTGGTTGTTATCCCCCATTGCTGTTGTTATAAAACCGCAACGTTCTTTGGGATTGTAAGAAAATGAGATTTTTTTGCAAAAAAGTGAAGTGCTAGAAAGCGCGCTGTTATGAGGTTTTGGTGAAAAACAGAGAAATTGGGTTGGTGCTAGAGATGAGTCATCATCCCTGAAAAACGCGATAAAGACGGCATTTTTGAAGAGACAAACGCTCCTGGCGTAACTTGCCCGAAATTCACTTATAAGTGAATTTTGGGCAACGAGGTCCCACCCAAAAAAAATTGCTTGGAGAATACTCTCCAAGCAATTTCTAATTCAATTATTTAACTTCTGTATAACCGATTGATTCTAATTTTTGAGTTGCTGTAGAAAAGTCCGCATACGTTGTTGAAATGACACGTGCGTCTTTAAGTTCCATCTTGCCCTCTTCATTCGTTATAAGATTTGTAAATCCAACCGCATACACGTTTTTGAATCCAAAGCTCGTTTCCACTTGAAGCGTCATTACTAAGTTCCCATTACCGCGAACAATCTCATCCCCATACGAATATGAATTATCAACATTATTCGCTAGACCACGATAATAAGTTTTATCAAATGTTACTTTATCATTTCCACTAAATTTCTTATTCACTTCTTCTTTTAGTTTTGCAATAATTTCGTCTTTGTTCTTAGCGTCATCAAGTTTTTTTCAGCAACTGTCTTCAATCCTTTAACAGGAAGTGTAAAGCTTCCGTCGCCTTCTAATACATAACCTCTGTCTTCTAATAAGTTAGCGAAATTACCGTCTAACACGATTTTGGCATCTTTTTCCATTTTCTAATTTGCCATTGTTTTTCAACTTTGAAACGTAAGAATGACAATTTAGAATCTGTCACATGAACTTCTGCACGGCCACCTTTGTTAAAGCCTTCCACTTCTAATGAAGTAATTTTCGCTAATTCTTCAGCCGTTAATTTTTTCGCTTCTTTTAAGCCGCTGACTTTCACTTTTGTTTCTTTTGGAAGATTAAAGTATTTTTCAGCATCTTTATCTGAAGCGAATGTGAAAGTAATTTCGTCGTCGTTTGATAATCCTTCTGTCTTGCTTGGTGTTACTTTCACTTTTGTTGCAGCTACACGAACTTCTGCTTCTGTTTTCGCATCTGCTTTAGGGTTTGCTACTAAGAACTCTTTTACTAACTCTTGAGTATCTACTTGATATACAAGTTCCCCTTTTGTATCTAACCCAGTAAAAGTGGTTTTGATAGATTCACCAGCGTCTACTTTTTTTACGCCACAAGCAGCAAGTACCACAGTCGCTACTAAACAGAATAATGTTAACAGTCTTTTTTTCATGATTCCCTCCTGAAAAGCTTTTCTATTTTTTGATTACTTTCACCATTATAAGTTCTATTACCGTATTTTTCAATACCATTTTAGAGTAACTTGCGCTTCTATTTCGTTCGTGCTAAGGTGAATCTAACGAACTTTTTACACATCGGAGGCTTTATGAATCAAAAAATCCCCGTATGGAAAACCATCCGCTTTACATTAGGCAATCTAACGCAAAACAGCTGGATGTATTTACGCAATTCCATTTTCTTACAATTTTTTATATCCGTATTCGGATTTGGCTTTTTAACACTTATTTTTCGCGGAATGCTCTTTATTACTGGGCAATCCAACTTGAACTTCGCCAATTTCAAGACGGTACTACTGAGTCCGGGATCCATCCCGCTCCTGATTCTCTATTTATTGGCGTTCGCGTTTCTTATCTTCATGGAGTTCTCAATTCTCATCTTCATGATTTACGGAACAATTCGCGACATTCATTTTTCATGGCGCAGTAGTATTCAAAATGCATTTAGTGAACTCAAGCAATTGCTAAATGGCCACTTTATTACATTTTGGCTGTACTTTTTAACACTCTTGCCCATCGTCAATATCGGTGAGCTGACGTTTATTTCTAAAAAGATTACGATACCGGAATTTATCACGGGTGAAATCACTAAGACGAGTGCCGGTACTCTCTTCTACTTAGGACTGGTCGTCGTGTTGCTCTACCTTCACGCACGAAGCTCGCTTGCGATTCCGCTTCAGATTCTTACCGACCAGCCATTTACAAAAATATCATCACGAGCTGGAAGCTGACGAAGAAAAACGTTTGGCGCCTGCTCCTGATTTCGGCAGTCGTCGAAGGGGTGCTAGCCATTCTTGTTATTTTCATCTCGATTGGTAGTGTCGCGCTCGTTGAATTTTTAGACCCGAACGGCTCGAATACGCTTCTGTTAAGTAGTGTTCTCGCCGTCGCAAAACTGCTTCAAGGATTCATCATCCTCTATACGAAGATTGCCACTTTTATCGTGATGACAAAAATCATTCACGAGCATAAATTGGCGTCGCTTGAAGTGTATCATCACCACGAGGAAATTAAACATAAACGTAAAATCGTAACGGTCTTTGCCCTTCTCTTCGTAACGGGAAGCGGGGTTCTCACAACGCTCACCACTTACCGGACGGAGTCTGCAAACGACCCTATCATCATCGGTCACCGTGGCTATGTCGATGAAGCCGTTGAGAATTCAATCGAAGGCATCAAAGCGGCTAAAGAAGCTGGCGCCAACATGGTGGAGATGGATATTCTTCTGACGAAAGACAATCAATTCGTCGTTATGCACGACTATAACTTAAAACGATTAGCGGGTCTGAATAAACGCGTTCAAGATATGACCCTAGACGAAGTTCGTGGACTTCCAATCGAACAAGACGATTTCAAGAGCCATATTCCTACCTTTGAGGAGTTTTTCAAAGCGGCCAAAGAAATCGGCATGCCACTTGTCATCGAGCTTAAGCCACATGGCGGTGAGCCTGCAAACTACGTGGATCTTTTCATCGCAAAATACAAAGAACTCGCCATCGACAATTCAAACAAAGTCATGTCCCTTGATTTAAAACTCATGGAAGAACTCGAAGCAAAAGCACCTGAAATCACGACTGGTTTCGTCATCCCCATCCAATTTGGCGGATTCGGAGACGCAAAGGTGGATTTCTATGTGGTGGAAGACTTTTCTTACCAAGAACTGGCAGTACTGCATGCGCAGGAGACAGGACATGAGGTGTTTGTCTGGACCATTAATACGGATGAGGCCCTCGAGAAATACGTAGACAGCCCGGTAAACGGAATCATCACAGACAAAGTCGCGCTCGCCAAAGCCATTCAGGAGGAGCACAAAACCAACAACAGTTTAATGGACCGCTTCTTACGCACGTTGAATGTTACAATTACTAAATAAAGTAAAAACACTACTAGCTCCTTCGGAGGCCTACATAGTAGTGAGAACAGCTGCACCGGATTGAGCCGAAGCCTCAATTCCTACCGAATTTCAAACGGACTCTAGAAAATGAATTTCCAGAGTCCGTAATTCTCTTCGGTTACACTCGCTATTCTCACTACTATAGTCTCCGAGGAGCTTTTGTGTTTTTATTAGAGCACATTCACACGGCGTAAAACCAGTCTATTAAACCTTGTTGGGTGGGTTCTGAATGGATTGGTGAGCGCGGTCTGTGTGAAGCGTATTTCTGGAGGGCGGGGAAAAGGAACGGAGGCAGAGAGTGCTCGGCACTTTTTTCTCCATCCTAGCCTTTCCTAGCGGACAAACTTTGAAGTACTTGTCCGTATGAGGGATATAAAAAAAGATTTGTTCCAATAAAAAGATGAGCACGAGTAGAATAAAAAAAGCGGAGGACTTCCCAGACTCTATAGTAAAAGCTATAAGGATTTGCAGCCGAACTTCAAAGAGGGGCACTGCGGTTTATCCGCAATGCCCCTCTTTGAAGTTCGGCAGGAGTTGAGACTTCGGCTCAACCCGGTGCCCTTATAGCCTTTACTATGAAGATGTCTAGGAAAGTCCGAAGCTTATGACTGCTCCACCCTATTTCATCTTTTTATTGGAACAAAGTTCCTACTATCCAATTTTTGTAACGCCACCCATGTATGGTACAAGTACTTCAGGGATTGTCACGCTACCGTCTTCGTTTTGATAGTTCTCTAGAATAGCTGCAACAGTACGTCCTACTGCCAACCCTGAACCATTTAATGTGTGCACCAATTCAATCTTACCGCTATCTTCACGACGGAAACGAATTTTCGCACGACGCGCTTGGAAGTCCACGCAGTTTGAGCAAGAACTGATTTCGCGGTAAGTATCTTGCGCTGGGATCCACACTTCAACGTCATATGTTTTAGCTGCTGAGAATCCCATATCCCCAGTACATAACACGATTGTACGGAATGGTAAGCCTAATCCGCGTAATACATCTTCCGCGTTGTCTGTCATTTTTTCTAATTCATCGAATGAATCTTCTGGTTTTGCGAATTTCACCATTTCTACTTTGTTAAATTGGTGAAGACGGATTAATCCACGAGTATCGCGGCCCGCACTACCAGCTTCAGAACGGAATGATGGGCTAAGCGCTGTGAAGTAGATTGGTAATTGCGCTTCGTCTAAGATTTCGTTTGCGTAGTAGTTTGTTAATGGTACTTCCGCTGTTGGGATTAATGTTAAGTTGCGTTCGTCTGTCAATTGGAACACATCTTCTTTGAATTTAGGGAATTGACCAGTACCGTACATTGATTGTTCGTTTACCATGTAAGGCGTGATCATTTCTGTGTATCCATGCTTTTCAACGTGTAAATCAAGCATGTAGTTGTAGATGGCACGTTCTAGGCGAGCTCCAAGGCCTTTGTAGTATAAGAAACGGCTTCCTGATACTTTAGCTCCGCGTTCGAAGTCTAAGATGCCTAATCCTTCACCAATTTCCCAGTGAGGTTTTGGCTCAAAATCGAATACGCGAGGAGTTCCTTCACGACGAATTTCTACGTTTTCTGTTTCGTCTGCCCCTACTGGCACGCCTTCTGCCGCTGTGTTTGGTAAGCGAGATGCGATGTATTCTACTTTTTCTTCCACTTCTGCTAAATGAGCGTCTGTTGCTTTGATGTCTTCGCCGACTTGTTTCATTTCAGCGATTTTCTCTGTTGCATCTTCCTTGTTGCGTTTTAGAAGAGAGATTTCTTCTGTTACCGTATTACGGTATTGTTTTAATTGTTCTGTTTTAGTGATGAGTGCGCGACGTTCTTCATCTAAATCACGTAACTCTTCCACTGTTGCGCGGTCAACTCCACGGTTTCCTAGAGCTGTAGCCACTTCTTCAAAATTTTCACGAATGCGTTTGATATCTAGCATAGTTTTCCCTCCATTTTGTGTTTTCAGTATAAAAAAATACTCCGTCCCAGACAATTGTCTAAGGGACGAAGTAGAGTAATTTTCTTCGCGGTACCACCCGGTTTCAATGTTTCCATTGCGCTCATTTGTGGGATAACGGTTTTCTCCGGATAGCTTAATCAATGTTTTCGCTCTCGCACCGTATGTGGATTCGCTGGTCTCTCTTTACTAGTTTTCACCAACCACTAGCTCTCTACAAAAGGATCGCAGTTACTATTCATACTGTATCATTTGTCTAAAATTGTACACGTCTCTAGTGAAAAGTGCAAGCCTTTTAGCAAAAATTCCTAGTTCGAAGCTTCAGGTGAGAAGACACTTTGGATTTGACTCCAAATTCCACCAAAGAAGTCTTGAACTTTTTGAACCATTTGGCCGATAAATCCTTTCGCTCCGCGCATGCTTTCTGTCACAACGTTAGAGCTATCTACATCAAATGCGGCTAAGGCTTCCACCGTGCCGTGGTCTTTTCCATCGACGTAGCCAAGGTTTTCTCCTGGCATCTCAAAATTCAATGTTCCAACCGTCTGTCCTGCCGTCACAGGAGCTTTCACTTTGCCATCTTCTGTCTTCACATTATCTGCTGGTGTGAATGAAATCTTAATCTGGCTCAGTGCCGTTCCTTTTGGTACGGCCGCAATAAAGGTTTTCCCGTAATCCACGCCAAGCGTTTCTTCCGTTCCACCTTCTAATTGGATAGGAGCCAAGTTTTGCACGGATTTTCCAGGCGCGCCGACAAGAAGGCCTTCATATTTCTTGAACACTTCATCTAATAGATGTCTTGTTACTTTGAACCGATTAAGTGGTTCTTTAGACCCCATCGATACGACAATCACCGAGAATCCGTTGCGAGTGGCAGTCGTTGTAATCGACGCACCGCTGGTATCACTCGTTCCTGTCTTCAACCCTGTTACCCCTTCATATTCGAAGAGCAGTCCTGGAAGAAGGTAGTTAAAGTTATCCATCTTCGTTGTTCCTGAACTATTTGGTCGGAATGTTTGTGTGGAAATCGATGATACTTTTAAAATCTCAGGAAAATCATTCACCAAGTTCTTCGCGATAATCGCCACCGAACGGGCTGACATGCTATTTTCATCTTCATCACCGTATGACGGATTTTTATCAGCGCCACCGTATTTATTTGGTAGACCCGTTACGTTGATAATCGTTGCATCTTTAATGCCCCACTCATCGAGTTTTGCTTTCATTCGTTCAATCCAGTTGGCTTCAGAACCTCCGATATACTCGGCCACTGCTAATGTTGCGGCGTTGGCTGAATAGATGGAGATCGCGTCGAATAATTCTTTAATCGTGTATTTTTCACTTGGTAAAAGCGGTACGTTTGATAAGCTATAGTTCGCACTCAATTGGTGAACGCGGTCGCTTACTGGGATTTGTGTTTCCCAAGTCACTTCTCCATTTTTAATCGCTTCTAAAATTAAATATTGTGAAATCATTTTACTCATGGAAGCAATCCCGCGAACTTCATCTTGATTGTTTTGCATCAAAATTTTTCCGCTCGTTTGCTCGATTGCAATGTAGCTTTGTACATCTTGAATCGCAGCTGCTTCCTCTTTTGCTTTTGCGTCATCTTGCGCATAAATTGCTGGTGTCACCGCCGTTGCTCCTACAGCGAAAATGCTGAGCGCACAGACGATTTTCTTCACCCATGTACGAGGACTTTTCATTATGTATATCTCCTAATTTCTCTCAAATCTGCTTATTAATGTTACCGAAAATCGAGGGGAAAAAAACAATGGTAAACTGATTAATCTTTTATTACAAAATAGGAAGGATTTTTTTAATCTCATATTCGGTTTTTGTTCGAGCGTTTTTACACATTCCCACCCCTATGCGATTCGTCATTTTTTTGTGTATTACAGCGTTGTAATATTCGAAAAAATCACCTTGAAATTTCCTTCCAAACAGAATGAGACTGACAGTATTCCGTTTTACTTTTTTCAACTTCATATTTTTTCCTATTTTTCGCAACACTTTTGGTTGTAAGCGCTTGATGTAATGATTTTACAACAATAAGGAGGGATGAAAATGAAAGTAGTCGTTGCGATCGATTCACTAAAAGGGAGCTTGTCTTCACTGGAAGCGGGTCAGGCCATCAAAGAAGGTATTCAGGTCGTATACCCTGAAGCCGATGTGGTTGTTCGCCCACTCGCAGATGGTGGTGAAGGAACAGTCGAAGCATTAGCCATCGGGATGGGAGGTGAACTCGTTCATGTGAGCGTCACTGGACCATTAGGAGATGCGGTAACTGCCGAATACGGAATCTTAAAAGCGGACGGAGCGCGTCCAAAAACAGCAATTATTGAAATGTCTGCAGCCGCTGGGATTACGCTAGTTCCTGATGAAAAACGCAATCCAATGCATACTACAACATTCGGTGTCGGTGAATTAATTAAAGAAGCCATCGATAATGGTTGTCGTCATTTTATCGTGGGAATCGGAGGAAGTGCCACAAACGATGGTGGTATTGGAATGTTACAAGCGCTTGGATATGATTTCCTTGATAAAGACGGGAATCCGGTCAGATACGGAGGCACGGGTCTTCAATCGATTGCTCGCATCCAGGCTGAAAATGTCTTGCCAGAATTAAAAGAGTGCACTTTCCGCGTGGCATGTGACGTAACAAATCCGCTCTGTGGTCCAATGGGTTCGAGTGCCATTTATGGTCCACAAAAAGGAGCAACACCAGAAATGGTGAAGGAACTCGACGAGGCTCTTCTCCACTACGCCGAATTATCGAAAGAAACCTTTGACCATGCCGACCGCCTCTACCCAGGTACGGGTGCAGCCGGAGGAATGGGATTTGCGTTTCTAACATATACAAATGCAGTTCTTGAGAGCGGCATTAAGATTGTCCTTGAAGAGACAGGACTCGAAGACGAAATGAAGGATGCCGACTTTGTCATCACTGGCGAAGGTCGCTTAGATAGTCAAACAGCCCTTGGAAAAGCTCCAATCGGCGTGGCTCATCTTGCGAAAAAACACAATAAGAAAGTTCTCGCATTTGCAGGATGCCTCACACCAGACGCAGGGGTATGTAACGAAAACGGCATCGATGCCTTCTTCCCAATTTTGCGAAGAGTCATCACCGTTCAAGAAGCAATGGAAAAAGAAACTGCGCGCGAAAATATGATTCGCAGCGTGGAACAAGTATTTCGTTTAATCAAGCAGTTCAATAGGAGGAAACTACAATGACACCAACCTTTTCAACATTAGGGGCCTTAGTCGGTCTCGTACTTGCTATTATTTTGATTGTTAAGAAAGTTCATCCAGCCTACAGTTTAATCTTCGGGGCTCTGATTGGGGGAATTATCGGAGGTGGCGGTCTTGCCGAAACGGTAAAAGCCATGGTCGGCGGAGCTCAAAGCATGATGTCTCCAGTTCTTCGTATCATGACAAGTGGGATTTTAGCCGGCGCGTTAATTAAGACAGGCTCAGCTGAAACAATTGCCGATACGATTGTAAAGAAACTCGGCCAAAAACGTGCGATTGCCGCGATTGCGATTGCCACAATGATTATTTGTGCCGTTGGGGTCTTCATCGATATCGCCGTGATTACAGTAGCTCCAATTGCCATCGCTATTGCGAAAAAAGCAAACCTTTCTAAAGCTGGTATTTTACTTGCGATGATTGGTGGTGGTAAAGCCGGAAACATCATTTCACCAAACCCAAACACGATTGCGGCATCCGAAGCATTCGGAATCGACCTTACAGCGTTAATGGTGAAAAACTTAATCCCTGCCTTTGTAGCGCTATTCGTGGCCATTATCCTTTCTGGATTACTCGCTAAAAAAAGGCGGCGCACATGAATTTGACGGTATAGACGAGTCTGGAACAAGCGGCGTATCGCTCTCCTTCTTCAAAGCCATGCTTGGACCAATCGTTGTAATCGCCCTTCTTGCCCTTCGCTCAATTGCTGGAATCAGCGTGGACCCATTAATCGCACTTCCTCTAGGTGGTTTAGTGACGATTGTTGTAACGGGTAATGCGAAAAACACGGTTGAATTCACTGAATTCGGTCTTAGCAAAGTTATCGGCGTATCAATTCTGTTAATCGGTACGGGTACCATCGCCGGAATCATCAAGGCTTCCGCATTGCAAGTCGATATGATTGCTCTTCTTGAAGCGATGAACATGCCAGCCTTCGTCTTAGCTCCTCTTTCTGGTATTTTAATGGGGGCTGCGACAGCTTCAACAACTGCCGGTTCAACGATTGCGTCTCAAACCTTCTCTGGTCCATTGACAGCAGCTGGCGTTCCAGCCGTATCTGCAGCAGCGATGATTCACGCAGGGGCAACTGTGCTCGACTCACTTCCACATGGTTCATTCTTCCATGCGACAGGCGGTTCTGTCTTCATGGCGATTGAAGATCGTATGAAATTAATCCCTTATGAAGCCATCGTTGGTTTATCAAGCACAATCGTCGCAACGATCCTTTACTTAATCGGCTTCTAAAAAAGAGTAGATTCCGTTGAAATGATTCCTACGAAATTTCACGGATTTCTTCATAGTAGCTGTAACGTTGTACCGGTTCGAGCCGAAGTCTCTCACCTTTAAAGCCTCAAAGAGGGCGTACGGATTATAAATCCTACGCCCTCTTAGCACAGTGGTTGAATGGAATGAGTTTCGCTGTAAACAGCTATCTCATTCCTATTCAACTTTGTGGGGGAAAGAAAACGAAATGCCATAGATACAAATGTATCTATGGCATTTCTGTCTTTCTCCCTCGTTTTAATACGTATTCACGTTACTGCTACTATAGAATCCGTGAATTCTTCGGAATCATTTCAACCTGCTACTCTTCTTGTTACGATTAGCCATAACACGTCGCAGATTCGCGCAACAAAAAAAGAGCCGCATGGACTCTTTGGGTTAAAATCCTGGATGTTCTTGTAGGAAGGCTTCTTCTTCGGGAGTTGAAGTTCTGCCAAGCACACGATTTCTGTGTGGGTATCGTCCGAAGCGCTCAATGATTTCACGGTGCTGGAGTTCGTATTTCTTACGACGCTCAAGCCCTGGTTCGTCAAACCATTTTGCCGCCCAATCATGTACGGCTAATGATTCCGAATGCATGAACGGCATCACAACAAAGCTACGTTCTTGAACGGTGAACGCGTCCCAATCAGACAATGCCTCTTTGGCTAGTTCCACAGCTAAAGCATCTGAAGCAAACGCCTTTGCATCATCCCTAAACATATTTCTAGAAAATTGGTCTAGCACGATGATTTCTGCTAGGCGGCCTTTGCACTACTACGCCATTCAGCAGTTTCCCCTGCAACAATCGCTTCGTAAGTATCTAGAAAACGCGAGCGAATTTCAGCATCGAATTCCTCTGATTTCTTAAACCAATCGGCAGGCTCACATTCCACAAACCAGAAATCGAGAACCTCTTGCGGAGTTGCCATCATTATTCTACCGCTGCTTTCTTTGTTTTCTCGTCGAGTTGGTCATTCATACGGCCATATTTATATCCTTGAAGGTCGACCGTTACAAATAAGAACCCTAAGTCTTGCATCATCTTGTTAATTTCTTCATGATTCTTCACGAGTTTTTCGATTTGGTCTGCGCCGACTTCGATACGCGCTAAGTCTTGATGCACGCGTACACGTACTGGTTCAAACCCACGCTTCGTAAAGTACTCTTCCGCCTTGAAGACTGCCTCTACTTTTTCAGGAGTGATGCGTGTTCCGTATGGGAAACGAGACGCTAAACTGCATGAAGGAGTTTTGTTCCAGTTAGTAACGCCTGCACGTTTGGCTAACTCACGAATTTCTGATTTATATAAACCTGCTTCTTGTAAGAGACTACGTACGCCTTCTTCATTACGCGCCTTCACACCTGGACGATAATCATTGATATCATCCATAATCAACCCATCTGAAAGCACAGTAAATCCTTCGCCCTCCACATTCTTTTTAATGGTTTGATAGAGCATTTTCTTACTATAGTACCAGCTGTTTGGCGTATTTGAGGCGATATGTGGATCAGAGAGTTCTTCCATTTCAAGCCCTATCACACGCGCGCCCATTTCTGTTCCAAGGTCAATCGCTTCACTAAATTCACGGTCTGAGAACAACTCAGAGTTCACTACTGCCGCGATAACATTATCACGTCCAAGTGTATCCACAGCGATTTTTAATAGGTAACTACTATCAATCCCGCCTGAATATGGGACAACGATTTTCCCAACTTCCTTCAGCAATTCGCGTAATCGTGCTTCTTTTTCATCCATTCTCGTTTCCTTCTTTCTTTATTAAAAGCTTTCGCGTCCTGTAAATTCTTCTAAATAAGCTTTATCTAATACCACTAGTTTTTGGTTGTGAATTTTAACAACGCCTTCTTCTTTAAGGTCATGAATAATGCGGTTAACACTATTACGAGTAGAGATTCCGCAAAATCCTGCGATATCCTCATTCGTAACACTGAAATCAATGAGGATTCCACCTTCAGTTTCTACCCCAAATTGATTCATTAATTTATATAGGAAGGAACACACTGCTCCTTTTTTCCCATTCATCGTCATATATTGCAACGACTCGATGGTTTCAGATAATTTATCACGGTAATATTCACGCACATAATCTTGCAACTGTTGATCGTTTTTCACATATTCCCAAAACTTAATACGTGGAATACGGTAGAACGTTGCTTCATCACTTTCGATACGGACATTAAATGGTGCTGAGGTATAGTTAGATACTTCGTCACGCACTAATGAAACGATATCGACCGGTGTCACATACTCTAAATTAAACTCGCGACCATCCTTCATAATGATACTTGTCTTTACAACCCCATCGATTAACACATACGTATACGCTTGTTCTAACCCACGATAAGCAAGATACATATGTTTCTTCTTCTTTATAATAGGGGTATTTTCTTTTTCTAAAAATTGAATTAAATATTCTTCGCTGTTCAAACTGAACACTCCCTTAAGCAAATTCCTATACACACTATTATCATCTTATCACAGAAAATGACGTTAACAAATGTTACTAACGTTTGGGATTTACAAGTGCACTTTTTTATGTATACTTATAATCGTATTAAAAATTTAAGGAGATGTTATCATGGTTGAAATTAAACTACCTTATGACAAAAATCTATTACTGCTGTAATTCCTGACAAAAACTTTGCTGGATTACTTGAATCAAAAGCTGAAAACTATCACAACCCACTTTCTGAACAAGAAACAGTGGAAAAATCAATGGATAATCCAATTGGTAGCCAAACATTAGAAGAATTAGCAAAAGGTAAAAAAGATATCGTGTTAATCAGTTCTGACCATACACGTCCAGTTCCTTCACATATCATCACACCAATCATTTTACGTCGTATCCGTAGCGTAAACCCAGACGCTCGTATCCGTATTTTAGTTGCGACTGGTTTCCACCGTCCTTCAACTCGCGAAGAGTTAATTAACAAATACGGTCAAGAAATCGTGGACAACGAAGAAATCGTAATGCACATTTCAACAAACGACGAAGACATGGTTAAAATCGGTCAATTACCTTCAGGTGGTGACTGCATCATCAACCGTATCGCTGCTGAAGCAGACTTACTAATCGCTGAAGGATTTATCGAAAGCCACTTCTTCGCTGGATTCTCTGGCGGACGTAAATCAGTTCTTCCTGGGGTTGCTTCATATAAAACAATCATGGCAAACCACAGTGGTGACTTTATCGACTCAGACAAATCACGTACTGGTAACTTAGACCACAACCCAATCCACGAAGATATGTTATATGCAGCACGTACTGCAAACTTAGCCTTCATCGTAAACGTAGTATTAGATGGTGAAAAACATATCATCGGTTCATTTGCCGGAGACATGGTTGAAGCCCATAAAGTAGGTTGCGAATTCGTTCGTGAATTAGCTCATGTAACTAAAATCCCTTGCGACATCGCCGTTTCAACAAATGGTGGTTTCCCATTAGATCAAAACATCTACCAAGCTGTTAAAGGTATGACTGCTGCTGAAGCGACAAACAAAGAAGGCGGCGTAATCATCATGGTTGCTGGATGTCAAGATGGACACGGTGGTGAAGGTTTCTACCGTAACTTAGCAGACGTTAAAGATCCTAAAGACTTCTTAGACCAAGCGATTAACACTCCAAGACTTGAAACAGTTCCAGACCAATGGACTTCACAAATCTTAGCGCGTATCTTAGTACACCACCATGTAATTTTTGTATCTGACTTAGTTGAACCAAGTCTTATCACAAACATGCATATGGAATTAGCGAAAACATTTGACGAAGCTCTTGCACGTGCCTTCGAACTTCAAGGAGCAGACGCAAAAGTAACAGTTATCCGCGATGGATTATCTGTTATCGTTGAAGATAAATAATATGAAGCAAGAAGAAATTCTACAACAAGTGAAAGATGGACGCCTCTCGATTGAAGAAGCGTCCACCCTTCTGAAGGAATTGAAGACATTGGTTACGCGGCCATCGATCTTTCTCGCCAAAAGCGCAATGGATTTCCAGAAATCATCTATGGTGAAGGAAAAAATATTGAGCAATTAATTGGCATCATCACGGCAATGAATGAGCATAAAACAGCTATTCTTGCAACACGCGTGAACGCTGAAAAAGGTGAAGCTCTCTCCCTTGCTTTCCCTGAAGGCGTCTATGAACCTCTCGGACGTACCTTCGTCCTTAACCCAATCGCACCAACACACGAACACTACATCGCAGTCGTTACAGCTGGTACAAGCGACATTCCCGTTGCCGAAGAAGCGGCTGTCACTGCTGAAACATTCGGAAATCACGTCAAACGTATTTACGACGTTGGAGTTGCGGGAATTCACCGCCTCTTCAATCGCCTCGAAGACATCCAAGGCGCTAGCGTCGTGATTGTCATTGCCGGTATGGAAGGTGCTCTTGTCAGTGTCGTTGGCGGTTTAGTTGACGTTCCTGTGATTGCCGTTCCAACCAGCATCGGATATGGAACGAATCTTCAAGGCGTGACGACTTTACTCAGCATGCTGACTTCTTGCGCAAGCGGTGTTACTGTCGTCAATATCGACAACGGCTTTGGCGCAGCGTACTCTGCTAGCATGATTAACAACATTCGAGGAGGACTCGCATGAGCACATTATTTTTAGAACCATTTTCTGGGCTGAGCGGTGATATGTTAAATGCTCTTCTACTCGATTTAGGAGCCGACCGCAAGCATCTTGAAGAAGCCCTTAAGACGATTTCGCTCGACGGTTATCATCTTCATGTAGACCGTATCGCGAAAAGCAGTATTTGGGGAACGGACTTCGATGTGCATATGGAACACGGTGAAAAAGACCATGGCATCGCTGGTGACTTTGATCATCACCATCACGAACATGACCATGACCACCATGAGCACGAACATACACATGAACATGCTCATTCACATACGCACGAAGAACACACACATTCGCATGAACACACGCATGAACATTCACACTCACATGATCATCATCATGAGCATGAACATACTCACGACGGTCATTCTCATGAACATACACATAGTCATCATCACCATCACGGAGAAGTTCGTGGGTTGAAAGAAATCGAAACGATTATTCTTTCAAGTGGTGTCAGTGACTTTGTAAAAGAAAAAAGTTTGGAAGTATTCCGTGACATCGCACAAGCGGAAGCGAACGTACACCAAATGCCAGTGGAAGAAATTCATTTCCACGAGGTCGGCGCAACAGACTCTATCATCGACATCATGAGCTTCTTCATTTTGTGGGAAACACTCGACATCGATGCGGTATACAGCACTGCTGTCACTGAAGGTAGCGGTACAATTACCGTTGCACATGGAGTTATGCCTGTACCGGTTCCTGCCGTAATGCAATTAAGACTCGGAACAAGCATTCCATTCTCACAAGACTTTGACATTCATACAGAGCTTGTGACACCAACCGGTCTTGCTCTCTTTAAGGCCATTCACCCAGTATTTGCACAACCTTCAAACCTAACCGCTACTAAAGTGGGTTACGGT
This sequence comes from uncultured Granulicatella sp., assembly GCA_916438765.1. GTDB lineage: Bacteria > Bacillota > Bacilli > Lactobacillales > Aerococcaceae > Granulicatella. The sequence goes on from CAKAHB010000005.1 coordinate 532,388, forward strand.
TTTGGAAAACGTGACACTGGTAAATTCAATGCGTTACGCGGAACACTCTTAGAGAAAACGACTCATTCTCATCAAGTCGTGATTTCCAATAACGATGAAATTATTCAAATCGATACAACTATCGATGACCTAAGCGGTGAAGAGCTTGGCTACATCATGAGCCTTTATTAGAAGAAGGCGCGCTTGATGTCCATTACACTCCCGTTTACACAAAGAAAAACCGTCCAGCAACCCATCTCACACTTCTGATTCAAGAAGGAGATCTCGAACGGTTTACAGCCATTTTATTCGAACAAACGTCAACCATTGGCTTTCGTTATCAAAACGTCCAACGTAAAGTCATGACGCGCACTTTCGAGACGAAACAAACGAGCCTTGGAGCCGTGAAAGTAAAGAAAAACCAATATGGAACTGTTACAAAATCAACATTAGAATATGAAGACTGCGCCAGAATTGCCAAGGAAACAGGATTATCGATTCAAGCCGTCTATCAACAATTAACAAAAGAATTACATTAAGGAGAATCAACCAATGGATCAAACATTTATGCATTTATTATTGTCAGAATTTATGGGAACAGCCCTCATGATTATCTTCGGGGTTGGCGTACACTGTGATGACGTCTTGAAGAAAACTAAATACGCTGGAACAGGTCACTTATTCGCCATCACAACATGGGCATTCGGTATCACTGTTACTTTATTCATCTTCGGTGGTGTAAGTATCAACCCTGCTATGGCGCTTGCTAAAGTAGTTTTAGGAGTACTTCCTGCAGAACAATTCATCCCTGTTGCAATCGCTGAATTCTTTGGCGCATTCGCTGGTGCGGTGATCGTATGGTTTATGTATGCAGACCACTTCACAGCTTCTGAAGGCCAAGTAGACGGAATCGCAATCCGTAACATCTTCTCAACAAACCCTAACTTACGTAACTTACCACGTAACTACTTCGTCGAAGCATTCGCAACTTTCATTTTCTTAACAGCTATCTTAGCAACTGAAAATGTAAACAAAGAATTATTACCAATCGTGGTTGGATTAATCGTATGGGCTGTCGGTATGGGTCTTGGAGGTACAACTGGATTCGCAATGAACCAAGCTCGTGACTTAGGACCTCGTCTTGCTTACCAATTATTACCAATCAAAAACAAAGTGAATAACGACTGGCAATATGGATTATTAGTACCTGGTACTGCTCCATTCATCGGCGCTGTATGTGCTGCATTCTTCGTTCGTTACTACTTAGGTTACTTTATCTAAAATTACTTTCAATAAAACAGAAAAGGTACAAGAGAAAATCTCTTGTACCTTTTCCTTTTAATCCTTTGAAACAAGACACAGCCGACTATTTCTAGTCAGCTGTGTCGTTTTTACTGGCATCAATAATTTTCTTACGGTAATCCTTGTTCCGTCTCAGCGTAAAATAGTCTGGAACCGGATCTTGGCCACCGCGAATAAATGGATGGCATCGGCAAATGCGTCCGCACCCCATCAATACGCCTTTTAGCGCGCCATGCTTTTCAACTGCCTGAATCATATAGCTCGAGCAGGTTGGTCTATAGATACACGAAGGCGGGAATAAGGGAGAAATCCACTTTTGATATCCACGCACGAGTGCAATCATGATTTTTTTCATCTCTATACTGCTTTCTTAATTAAATAATCTGAAGAAGGCTTGCGTTCCTTCTGCTGCAATCACTGTATAAACGTATAATGTGACTGGTTTTGCGATTAAACAAATGGCCACGAATTTCTTAAAGGTCATATGACTGAGCCCTGCCACCATACATAGGAAATCATCTGGGAATCCAGGAAGAACCAGTGCGCCAAAGAAGAAGCGCTCGAAGTGTTTTCCTTTGTCCAAATAACCGATGTATTTATTGTACGTATCATCATCCACGAACGCTTTCGCCAACGTCTCACCATAGCGACGAGCTAACCAGAAGTTGATACAAGAACCAATCATGATTCCCACAAAATTATAAATCCAGCCATGAAGAGGCCCGAATACGATATGCCCGATGACACAAGTTAAGCCTCCCGGAATAATCGGGTAAACCACTTGGGTAATTTGAATCAGGATAAAAATCAAAATTCCTACCCAACCTGAGTGGGCGATGCTTTCACGGAACGGTCCGTCTAGCGCGAAATAATCATTCTTGGCCACGAGCCATCCTAAAATAATCGTTAAAATAATCCCGATAATCGTTACGATACGAATGATTTTACGATTGAGTTCTATTGCTTTTTGAGTTTCCACAGTTTACTCCTTTTATTCTTGTTACATGCATTATAACAGAGATTGCTAAAAGTTTCTTAGCAACTTTCTTAGATTTTATTTAAGATTCACTCTCTTCCAAATTCCAAGGTTTCACAACTGTGATATGTTCCATCAATGCTTCTTGTCGTCCAAGTTGCTCCAAGCGGGCCTTACGACGTTCTTCGTAGCCGCTGCAGATGAATTTCTCTTCGTCGGTTTCTGGAACGATGGCATCCACTGTAAAATCCGTTTCACCGTCACGAGGAAGAGCCACAAATGTCCAAAAGCTTGTCGCTGCTAAATAGCGTTCGCCGTTCAAGACATCTTCTCCGACCACTTTACAGAAAACTTCCATACTCTTCTTCCCTGTCCCTGAGATATACGTCTCTACGCAGACAGAATGCCCTAATGGAAGTGGTTTCAAATAGTTCATTGCGTCCACCGATGCCGTTACCGCAAGACGGCGACAATGACGAGATACGGTAATCGACGCGCAATCATCAATAATTCGTGTTAAATTCCCTCCGAATAGCGTGTTATGCATATTCACATCGAATGGAAAAATTCTACGCGCTTGAATCGCACGTGTTTGGCTACATGTTTTTGTACTCATTTGATTAGCTCCTTGGATAGTTTACTGTTCTATTCTAACATGAAACCAAAATGCGTTCAAAGACACTAGATTAACTGTGATTTCTACGAATTCTTCGGATTTTATAAGTGTTCTTCTCTCTTCCACACTAAAAGCAATATCCACATCCGTTATTTTTTCTTTGCGCGTTTGGCTTCGTGGATCAGCTTCAACGCTCTCTTTCTTGTTTTGATGTTTGGGCTTTTCATTTGACGATAAGCCGTTGCTAAATCTTGTTTCATTGACAGTACCTCCTCTTCTACCAACTTGCTTTTTGTACACCTGGAATCAATCCTTGATGCGCTAATTCTCTAAACTTAATACGAGACATTCCAAATTTACGCATCACTCCTCTTGGGCGACCATCGATTTCGTCTCTAAGGTTGAGACGGTTCGGGTTTGCATCTTTAGGGAGTTTTCTTAGCCCTTCAATATCTCCAGCTTGCTTTAATTCGTATCGTTTTTCAGCGTAACGTTCGATGAGCGCTTGCTGTTTTTGATATTTTGCAATTTTAGATTTCTTTGCCATTTTCTTCTCTTCTTTCTAAATCGAAATAATTACGTTTTACATTGTATCAATTGTTCTTTTTAAAATCAAGTGGTTTACCTTAACAAAAAAAGAGAGCTTTTTTCAAAGCTCTCTTATTTTATATTTGGATTCTAAAAATTAGTCGATTCCAACTTCTTTGCGAACAACGTCAGCGATACGTGTTACGTAGTCGTGAACGAGTTCATCTGTTGGGGCTTCCACCATGACACGAACAAGCGGTTCTGTACCACTTGGACGTACAAGAACGCGTCCGTTTCCTGCCATTTCTGCTTCAACAGCATCGATGACTTCTTTAATCGCTGGAACTTCCATCACGCCGTTTTTATCGCTCACACGGATGTTCACTAATTCTTGTGGGTATGTTGGTACTTCACTTGCTAATTCGCTTAATTTCTTACCAGTTTGTTTCATTACATTCATTAATTGAATTCCTGAAAGTAAGCCGTCCCCTGTTGTGTTTAAATCTAGGATAACGATATGCCCTGATTGTTCTCCACCGAAGTTGTAGTTGTTTTTACGCATTTCTTCAACAACATAACGGTCACCTACAGCTGTTTGAAGGGCAACCATGCCTTCCGCTTCTACTGCTTTATGGAATCCTAAGTTACTCATAACAGTTGATACGATTGTATCTTTGCTTAGCGTTCCTTGGTTCTTGAAGTGTTTACCAAGGATGAACATGATTTTATCGCCATCAACGATTTCGCCATTTTCATCCACAGCGATACAGCGGTCGCCGTCTCCATCGAAGCTTAATCCAAGGTCTGCGCCTGTTTCTTTCACGAACGCCACTAACGCTTCTGGATGTGTGGATCCAACGCCATCGTTAATGTTCACGCCGTTTGGTTTGTCACCCATTGTGTGGAAGTCTGTGTCTAAGTCAGCGAATAGACGCGTTAACATTGAAGCTGTTGCTCCGTTTGCGCCGTCTAAAGCGACTTTCATGCCTGATAATGAATCCACTGTATTTTGTAGGAATTGGCTGTATTTCAATCTTCCTTCTAAATACTCATCCACTGTTCCTAATGCATCTGTAGAAGGACGTGGTAATGTGTCTTCCTCAGCATCTAGTAATGCTTCGATTTGTGCTTCAGTTTCGTCGGTTAATTTGAACCCGTCTGAACCAAAGAATTTAATTCCGTTATCTTGTGCTGGGTTGTGTGACGCTGAAATCATAACCCCAGCTACAGCCCCTTGCATACGTGTTAAGTACGCAACACCTGGAGTTGGAATGACTCCCAAGTTGCATCACTTCAATCCCTACAGAAAGTAATCCTGCGATTAAAGCATGCTCTAATAATTGACCTGAAATACGAGTATCACGACCCACTAATACACGTGGATGTGCATTTCCTTCTGCTTGTTGCAATAAAACGTAACCGCCGTAGCGACCTAGTTTAAATGCTAATTCAGGTGTTAATTCTGCATTCGCTACTCCGCGAACGCCATCTGTTCCAAAATATTTCCCCATTGTGTTGTTCTCCTTCACCCGTTATTGGGCTTGTGTTGTTTGTTCTTTTGTGGTTTCTGCCGGTTCTTCTGTTGTCACAGTTTGTGTAGTCGACGCTTCTGTCGCCGTTAAACTGTTATTTGTCACCGTAATTGTAACCTCGATAGTTTCAGGTGAAATGCTATGCACCCCTGAAGGCAGCGTCAACGTAATTGTTTTCGTTGTCGACTGCGTAATCTTGCTCACGTCCACTACTACAGGTATAGCCGTGATTTGGTCTAAGCTCGATTGAGCTCCTAAAATTGTAACTTGCTTAGTAGTAGAATTCAATAAATATGAATAGCCTGGTGACTTCCCTGTCGTTGTTAAGATTAACGGAACCGTCTTTTGACTCGATGAAATTGGCACGCGAACTTGCACGCGTTCTGGATCAATTTTCACCGCTACAGGTTTCCCTGTTGCGTCGAGCGCTTGTAATTGAGCCGTAGTCGTATAGTCTGTTTTCGTTCCTTCAGGAATCGCCACATTTGCGACTACTTTATCCACTTGGTTCACGATGGATGTTGCTGCTTTCACCGTTACAGTGGCTGGTGAAGCGACTCCTTCGCCGACTTGATAGCCATTTCCAATACTTGAAGCATCGGCCTTCACGACAACCGGAACTTCCTTCGTTGTAATTTTTCGATGTTAATTTCTACTGTTTCTGGAGACACAATTCCATGAACTCCTGTAGGTAATCCTGTCACCTCAAGTGTGATGGTGTGTTTTCCTTCGCCTAATTCTGTTAAATTAGGTGTTTTTACACGATAAGTTCCATTTCCTGTTGTGCTTAAAAGCAAGCTACTAGAACCTTCGAGTCGTAATGCAACAGAATCTGGTAATCCTGTTACAGCATATTCATCACTGTTGATATCCACGTAAATCGGTACATTCGAAATCGTATTCGAACTTGATTGTGGATTTAATGATGATGAACGCAAGCCCCCATTTGCATCGGTTGCTAGCGCGAAGAGGAAGATGGTTAAAATAAACGACATCACTAGTAAGAATGATTTACGATTCATCCATTCAGCCATTTGAACGACCTCCTTTGAAGAAGTCACGTACCCAACGAACAATCGTTGGCTCTGCATCTCCTTGGTCTTCAACCACTAGTTGTTCAGATAGAACCTCTACTAATTCGCTTGAACTTAACTCACGGTGTAATTTCTCACGAATCGCAACACTGACTTTCCCTGTTTCTTCAGAAATGATAATCGTAATCGCATCGCTCACTTCACTCAGTCCGATAGCGGCACGGTGACGCGTTCCTAATTCTTTCGGAATCATCTTATTTTCAGAAAGTGGCAAGTAGCACGCTGCTGCGGCAATCTTGTAGTCACGAATAATTACTGCCCCATCGTGAAGCGGTGTGTTTGGAATGAAAATATTCGTGATCAACTGATTCGAGATATCTGAATGAATCGGAATCCCTGTATTAATAAACTCTTCCAATGAGTTGCCTTGTTCAATCGAAATCAACGCCCCGATACGACGTTTCGCCATATACTGAATCGCTGTATTCAATTCGGAAATCATGACTTCTGCTTCGTTAGCACTTTCGTATTTACGAGAGAAGAAGTTCGAACGACCGATGTGCTCCAACCCGCGACGAATTTCCGGTTGGAAAACAATCAGCGCCGCTACAACTCCCCATTGAATCACGAAGTTCATAATCCAGTCCAAGGTGTTTAAGCCTAGGAAGAAACTAATAAACTTAATGGCTGCGATCACCGCAATTCCCTTCATTAGGTTAATCGCACGAGTTCCTTTAATAATGACTAAAATATTATAGAGTATATACCACACAATCAGAATATCAATCAGATTGCGAAAACTCCCCCATGAAAATAAACTGTTCCAATTTATTTGCATAAAGTTAACCTCTCTTCCACCAATATGTACCCTTCTATTATAGCACAGATAGCCCCTAAACTAAAAAAAGTGCACGATTATTCATATAACAATAAAAAAATCAAGTGAGTTAAAACGCAAATGTTCTCACAGATTTCGGAAAATTAACCATTTACAAAAACAGCTTACATATGTTAATCTGAGCTTGAAATACCACTACAAAATAACATCCATTCAAAAGGAGGATCTATGATGAAAGACGATCGTAAGGGATATATTATTGCTGGAGTTTTAGGTTTCTCACTTATTTTGTAGGAAGCACCATTTACTATTTTTTAACTCATTAATCACAGACACTCTCTACATTGATATGTATAGAAATTACCTAAGACCGTAACTGGAGATCTAGAATAAAATAAATAAGCGTTCATCCTTTTTAAGATGAACGCTTATTTTCTTTTATGCTTCCTCAATATTTGCAATGTAGTAAGAATAACCACCCGTCACTGCGATTAAGATAATCATAATCATCGTTGCGACAAGGATGGCAACATTATTTCCCATGAAGATTCCTGTAAGCATCATAAGGATACCTGCCACTACAGAGGCAATCCCGAAGAAACGTTGCGTTTTACGGAAGGCTACGTCATTGTTTTTCAACCATGAAGCACGGAATCCAAAGTGTTTTGAATTCTCTTTAATTTTTGGCGCTAGATTTCCAATAAGGATAAAGAATACCCCTAGAATAAATGTTAGGAAACGGCTCATTTGCGCGCCGACTGTCATCCCGCCTAAGTATAACCAGAATTGGAAGTACGCGATGACGTTCAATAATAGTAAAAGAATCCAGCTAATCGAGCGAGCTGTTCTCACATTTCCCCCTGTTAGTTTTGGAGATGAGCTCGCAATACGAATCCCAAACCCAAGAATCGCTACAAGAATTGGAAAAAGAAATATTGAGAATCTGCTTGCTGTTGCCGTCACATTTCCCGCTATGTCCATACGCGATACAATCGTTTCAGGTAAGAACCATACCACAAAGAGTGATACAACGAGTGGTGCGAACATCAATGCGAGATAGGCATATTTTTTAAATTGTTTTACTTGTTCCATGTTATTTTCCCCCAATAATTTGATTGATCCATACAATCGCTTCGTCCAGTACGGTCAAATTCAATTCATAATAAATAAAGTTTTTATAGCGTGTTTCGTAGATTAAATCAGCATTTTTTAGCTTTCTAAGGTGATAGGATAAGGCTTGCGGCGTCATCCCAATCATCGTGGCAAGGTCACCGGTGTTGGTCTTCCCTTTTCGCAGGATTTCCAAAATCTGACGACGCGTTTCATCAGAAAGAGCGGCCATTACTTCGTTCACTGCCATGATTTCATCTTCTTTCTATTTAAATTTATCTTTAATTAGAGTATACTCTTGCGATTCGTAAAAAGCAATAGTTATTTAAAAATATTTTTTAATAACTTTAGAATCAAAAGATGATACCTTCGGTTTCTTACGGATTTTTTCATCATCGCGGTAATGTTGTACCGGTTCAAGCCTTCATCTTTCACCTTCGAAGCTTCAAACGCGGAGTAAGGGACAATCCCTACTCCGCGTAATTCACATTCGATACCCTTTCACATTACTGCGATGATAGAATCCGTAAGTTCCTTCGGTATCATCTTTTACATTCGTTCTTCTTCTGAGTGTATTTTACTACCATTAAAGTGCGTCGCTTAAGCGGGCGAACTCTTCAATTGTCAGTGTTTCTGCACGTCTAGACGGGTCAATGCCTGCAGCTTCTAATGCAGTGGCTAAACTTTCTTTTGTATGGCTATTTCCAACGTAGGCTTTAGCTAAATTATTCCATAGCGTTTTACGACGTTGCACGAAGCTGTTTTTCACGAGCGCGAAGAATTTCGCTTCGTCTTTTACTTCCACGAGTGGTTTTTCGCGACGTTTCAATACTAAAATCGCAGAATCCACATTCGGAGCAGGATTGAAGACCGTCTTCGGCACGATAAATCCAATGCTTGCCTCGCAGAAATATTGAATCGCAATCGTCAGTGATCCATACGCCTTCGAATTTGGCTCAGCCGTCATACGTTGCGCCACTTCTTTTTGCATCATCATCGCAAAACCATCGATTGGTAATTTCGATTCCAATAAATTCATAATAATTGGCGTTGTAATATAGTACGGCAAGTTGGCCACGACTAATAATGGCTCGTTAATGTCGAAATGCTCTCCTATGACTTGCTCTAAGTCGACGTCCAAGATGTCGCTATGAACCACTGTTACATTATCGTATGGGGCCAATGTTTCATCGAGCACTGGTAACAAACGGCCATCGATTTCAAACGCCAGCACTTGTTTAGCTTCTCTTGCTAGACGTTCGGTCAGCGCACCAATCCCTGGTCCGATTTCAATAACGTTTGTCGTTTTGTCGACTCCCGCCACTTCTAGCATACGCGTTAAATATTCGGTTCAATTAGGAAGTTTTGCCCTAGACTCTTTTTTACCGTTAGTCCATGACGTTCCATAATCTCGCGCGTTCTTTTCGGCGTCGCGATATCCTTTATTTCATTCATGTTTGTCCTCATTTTCTAAGACAGCCTCGAGTGCCGCCCTTAATTGTTCTTCTGTAATACCAAATAATTGTAATCTTTTCGCGAACTGTTTTCCATTCGTATGGCCAATTTTTAGAAAATCCGCCACCTTTTGACGTCTCGTTGCTGAATCCGGTCGTCCGATAAACCCAAGCGCCATCAGTGTTGCTTGTGAAATCACTGGCTCTCCTGCTTCTGTTGAAATCTCATGCACCGATTCGAGTGCTCGCTGGATGGCTTCGGTACTCGCGTGTTCCACCCCAAGGCTCTTATGATTGTCTTTTCTGACGGCTTCTGCGCGTTCGATAAAGGCATGTTTCACGCCTGGTACGCGCTCTTGAATGATGTTGCGAATACGAGTTCCAGGATAATCAGGGTCCGTAAACACAATCACTTCACGCGTTTGCAACGCCTTTTGAATGAGCGCAATCGTTTCTTCGTCAATCGCAGAACCGTTTGTTTCAATCGTCTCGATATCCGGATAGATTTCTCTCAAGCGTCTTGTATCGTCTCGCCCTTCTACGACAATGACTGGATTCATAACAAGCCTCTTTCTTCCATACGGAATAGCTTGATGGCATTTTGTGTCGTTTGGGCCGCCACTTCTTCCCAAGCAAGGCCGCGTTCTTTGGCAATTGTTTCAACCACATAGCGCGTATAGCCGGGTTCGTTTCTCTTTCCACGGTATGGCACAGGGGCTAAATACGGCGCATCAGTTTCCACTAACATACGGTCGAATGGAACTAATTTTGCACATTCACGAACTTGCGGTGCGTTTTTAAACGTCGTCACACCGCTAAAGGAAATATGCATGCCTAAGTCTAAAGAAACGCTTCATAAATTCCACGTCTCCATTATAACTATGCATAATTCCCCCGATGTCTTGAATGCCTTCTTCTTTTAGAATCTTGTAGCAATCCTCAGTCGCATCGCGGTTATGAATCACAATCGGCAATTTCATTTCTTTGGCAATCGCGATTTGGCAACGGAACACCTTGTCTTGTTCCTCGGGCGTTGAATCTTTCCAATAATAATCTAGACCCATTTCCCCCATCGCAACCACTTGCGGATGCGTCAAGCGTTCCTGTAGCCATTCTTCGATTTCAATATTGTATCGATAGGCTTCGGTTGGATGCCATCCGATAATCGAAACCACTTCTTTGAACTCCTCGCTAAGCTCCAGGCTACGCGTAATCGTGTCCGTATCGAATCCCACCACCGCAAAGCGCGTCACGGCTAATTCCTTTGCACGCGCGATGACTTCTTTTTCTTCACCTTCAAACGCAGATACATTTAAATGCGTATGCGTATCAAAAATCATAATTTCGCCTCTTATCTTGTTGCGCCATTTAAGAATGGGTTTGTCGCAATTTCATCTTTTAGCGTTGTTGGTTCCCCGTGTCCTGGGAAAATCACAGTTTCAGCAGGTAATGGCAATAAATATTTATGGATGCCTTCCATTAACTCTTTATGGCTTCCGTATGGGAAATCACTACGTCCAACACTACCTTTAAACATCACGTCTCCACCGATGACGAATCCATTTTCTCTAAAAATAAAGATCGTTCCACCAGGTGAGTGCCCTGGAATGTGTGCTAATTCTGGTTCAAAGCTTCCGATTTTCCATTTACCCATTTCTTTAGGGAAATAACCATCCGCTGGCTTCACGGTAATATTTTCGCCAGAGTAGTATGAACGGTTCAATTCTGGATCGTCTAAGAACACTTTCTCCAACTCGTTCATATACATTGGAATATTGTACTCTTCACGAAGCGCGTCCACGGCTCCGATATGGTCTCCGTGTGCATGCGTTAAAACAATCGCAACTGGCTTCAATCCTTCTTCTTTAATCAGCTCTTTGATGTCCTCGGCTTGTGCACCTGGGTCAAAAATCACTGTTTCTTTATTATCATCAATTAAAAAGTAGACATTTTCTTCCAAACGTCCTACTGGAATGCTTAATAACTCCATTTGTATTCCTCCTTTAGGTCTCCTCTTAACTCTACATAAAATAGTGAGTTCTTGCAATCAAAAAACGCCCAAGCATCATGCCCGGACGTCTGTTGATTAATCATTGATTAATTTTTTCAAATCGATGGCTTTGTTTAATGCCGTCATCAACGGAACACCCGCTAATAATACGACGATTTCACCAAAGAATGTTTCGCCATAGCTTAACCAGAATGGTAATTCTAGCGCTAAGTTCAATTCAATCGCTACTAAGAAGATCATCACACTGAAGACACCTGCTAAAACAAACATACGTGTTTTAACGTCTTTCACTGATTTAAAGATCAATGCGCTGATAGCGAATGAAACAATAGAATGTCCTAATCCGAATACTAAGTCATACCAACCTAGACCAGACGCTGACATAAATACTGAGTTGACAAGTAATACACCGGCAACCACACCGATTCCGTATTTTTTGTCAAAAGCGAATAAGTGGTTCAACATTTCCGCAATACGGAATTGAATATTTCCAAATGACATAAATGCTGTTAATGATGTAACGACCACATAAAGCGCTGCGACGATTGCGTTAATCACAATCAATTTTGTTTTTTTATTTTGCATGTTACTGCCTCCTAGTTTTTTATTGAGGGATGGTTTCGAACCTCATCGGCAAAAAAATCGCCACGAGCTATTGTACTACAAACCGTTTCAGATTGGTAGTCATAGCATTAAAAAATAGAGCAACAGAATGATTTTCCAGTTGCTCCATGCTTTCTTACCATTTTTCTCTTCCTACAGGTTCAAATAATGTTACCTTTTCGGCTGTAGGTTCTCCCTCATACTCTGCAAACAAGTCTTGAATGGTTACTTCTTCATCCTTAAAGTCATTCATTTCGTTCTTTTTTAAATCATCCATTACTCAAACCTCCTTTTTCGCCTTTATCTTACCATAAAAGCTGTCACCCTTCTCCAATATAGTCTTTGAATTTCTTCTTGCACCGCTTGTGAGCTCCCTTGATGGACGTGACCGATTTATCGAAATGGTCCGCCATCTCCTCAAAGGTCGCACCGTCCAATACTCCTAAAAATACATCTCTTTCAAAGCGGGAAAGGTGGTGGAAATATTCCTCCGCCTCTTCATGCAAAAGCACTTGCCGTTCGCATGAATCCACCGATGCCGAGAGCAATGCGAGTTCCGCCTTTTCCCCGCGAACGACTAACTCGTGTGGAATAAGCCGCTGCCGGTGTTCCCTACGCAGGCACTCCACCGCTAGATTTTTTAAGCAGCGCTGATAATAGCCAGCAAATGAGACGGCATGGTTCTCATCGTACTTATGCACTGCCCGAAGCATCATGATACGAGCCTCTTGCGCAAAATCGTCTTGATCCATTTCATGAAAAAAATAATGGTGATGAATGCTCATAATCAATGGGTCAAAACGCCGCAATAATTCGGTGATTGCTTCCTCTTCATCCTCCTTTGCTAAATGTACAACCTCTGCTAACCCTTTTCCTTCCATAATTTATCCTCCTAATTTAATGTCAGCTCTAGTATATCCGCCTAAATACACAAAAAACCTTGTCTTTCTCATAGAAAAACAAGGTTAAAGATGAATTGTTTGAATCGTTTGTTTTGAAAAGCCCACGCCGGATAAATTCCTGCCCCGTATTCAAAGAGCTATAAGACCTATTCCTTTTCTCCGACCTTCTTGAAATAATGAACACCATACGTTTGGAAGAAATCGACTTTCAATTGTACAAATCGTTTCAAATCGCGTAATAACTGATACAATTGCGCACGTTTTTCGAACTCACGACGTGTTTGTGGTAGTGGCCGTTCGCGAAATTGTTCCAACAAGTCTTCAATGTCATCGATTAATTGACTCGCCGTATTTTGTTCTGCTAACTGCTGTGCGGTCTGTTTAAACATCCCCGACAGAATCGCCATCTCTTCTCCGTCCCAGCGGAACTCGTTTAAGTTAGCAGCCATGATTTCCAAGAGCTTGCTTTGATCGCGGCGCATTTCGAAATATTGATAATCGTAAGTCACTTCTTTGGTTAAATGATTCTCCGCTTCAAGGCGCACATATTCGCGTGCCTCGCTCAACTTTTCCTTCAACAACTGAAGCACTTCGCCATCATTTTTTCCATTTCCAATCGTCAGGAATCCCGACATCTTCAAGAGAACTTCACGCATTTTATCCTCGATTTCCTCTCGGACACGTTCGATTTCTTGGCGATACGACGGCATATACCAGTTCAGTAAAATCGCCACGCCGGCCCCAATGGTGACCAGCAAGAGTTCATTGACAAAAAGTTCGAAAGTGAGTTGTTGCTGCGTCCAAAGATGAATCACAAGGACGGTACTCGGCGCCACGCCGATGTCCACTTTTAAAAGATACGCTAAAGGAATGTAGCAAAGAAGATACAAACCAAAACTCGTCACGTCGAATCCAAAAACAGCGAATATCCCCATTCCGATCACAAGCGCTAAAACGGCTGCCGCAAGCCTTTGACCGGTTGCCGCAAGCGAAACTTTCTTCGTGTCCATGACACTAAGAATCGCAATAATAGCTGCTGCGGATGGTGTCGATAACTGAAGGGCCTGTGCCACAAGTAGCGCCACAAATGCCGATACAATGACCTTAGCAATTTTAAGCTTCATGCCTTTCTCCTTTCATGACTCTATCTTTTACTACGCAATGTCCTTCAAGCGTTAGGAGCGCGCGTTTTCGCTCCACGCCTCCTGCATAGCCTGTTAATGCTCCTGTTGTGGCTACGACGCGGTGGCACGGTACAAAAAGACTGACGGGGTTTCTTCCGATGGCTGTCCCCACCGCACGCGAGGGAAGTCTTTCGTCCTAGCTTTTCACCGACACGTTCGGCCACGTCTTTATACGTCCACACGGTTTGATAGGGGATTTCTGTTAAAACGTCCCACACCGCTTTTTGGAAGGCTGTCCCTCCTACAAATGCAATAGGCACTGATAAAGTTACATCGCCCACTCCTTGGAAATAGTCCTCCAGCGCCTGTTTCACATTCTTCCACAACGGCAACGAATCGTCCCATACTGGGCCTTCCACAAAGGCGCACTCGTATTTTTGCCCTGCAAACCAGAATCCCGTCAACGACTGACCGTCACTGGATGCAATTACGGTTCCTAATGGTGTTTCTATCTTCGTTAAAACCGCCATGGCGCACTCCCCTCGTTTTTCATTACAAATCTATTTTTCTATTATATAATATTTTCTATCGAATGAAATAGGAAAGGAACACATTCATGCTCATTAACGAAGCCGTTTTACATATTTTAGATAAAAATTCAGGAAACTTACTCTTATCACAAGCCCCACTGCAACTGGGCGATCCATTTCTCATTGAATACATCACAAAACTCGTGGATAAAATCAAAAAAGGCGACCCGCATATCGGTCAATTGGCTGCAGACGAACCGCTTCTTGGGTATTTGGCAGACGAAGGCATTTCTTTCTTAGAAAAGACGCAACAGTTAGCCGATAAGCTCTTTGCTCTGATTGCTCCAGCAGAAGAAATCGGACCAGCAGACTACTTATTCTTTACAGGAACAAGCGATACAGGCGGCACCCTCTTTGGAATGATTCGCCTCGATTACAGTTCAAAAGTCACTCACTTTGTCGATTACGAAGGCGAAGCCGTTAGCAATACGATTTTACAAAATCACGCTATTTTGCCAAACGCGACGCAAAAACCTTCGGAAGCTTTCATCGTGGATTTATCAAACGGAAACTACCACTTAATCGAGAAAAAAGTAGTGATTGAAGGCCAAAAGACTGCCTATTTCTCTGAAAAATTCTTAGAAATCACGGTGCCAGTCACAACGAAAGAGCAAATCAAGGAAATCAAAAAAACGGTCACTCATATCGCGAAAAAACACGATGAGGAACCGTACAAAGCGCTGGCAACGACGCAACAAGCCATCTTCCACCAGCTCGAAGAACAGGACGAAATCGACGCCGCAGCCATCTTCGACAAGGTGTTCGAGGAAAAACCGCTCGCACGTGAAGCCGCACAGTTGGCCATCACCGAAGAACGCGTTCCAGAAAAAATCGCCGTAACGAACGTGCCAAAATACGAACGCAAATATAGCAAGCAAAAATTCAAACTCGACAACGGAATCGAGATTACCATTCCAAGTGAAATCTACGAAAACAAGGAGATGGTCGAATTCATCAACAATCCAGACGGCTCTGTTTCGGTACTCATCAAAAATATCGAAAGTATCTTAAATAAATTTAACGCGTAGTGCGCCCATTCTATTATTATTTCTAATAAAAAAGCTTTCTACCTCAACTAATCTGAGGCAGAAAGCTTTTTGTCGTATGTCTATTTAAAAACCAAAAAAATTCCGAAATACTCCGTATAAAAAATACATTCTAGTAACTGGTTTATTCGAATATAATTTAGCAAGTTTAACTAAAGCAAATGTTACTATCCAATATTGCGCTTGCATATCCTTTAGAAAAAAAACTCCTGAAAAGAATAGTCCCATTTCTAAACAGAATTGTATCATTAAAGGTTGCCAAACTGTTCTAGATGGTAAATCCTCCCAGAGATATCGCCATAGTTTTTTTAGGAACATATTCTTTCATCTCCCATCAAGTACACCATTCACAAAACTATCTTCATTTCCTCAAGTTAATTTTATCACAAACTTATTTTTAAATCAAGATGCTGAGATGTTATTTCACTTTTTATGGAATAAAAAAAACTGCTAACCTCCTGTGTTAGCAGTTCCTTGATTAATTAAACTCTTTCCAATCCATCTTTGTTAAATCGATGGTATCTTCTTGCTTCAATCCTAGGTCTTCTAGTTTGAATTGCATTTTTTCGAATTTCAAAGCATTTACTAGCGTCAACCCTGCTCCTTTTGGTTCCAGTTTGAACACTTTAGCATCTCCATTTCCTGTTCCAGACAAGAATTCAACTGTGTAGAGCAATCCGCCTTTGAAGAAACTAAAGGCACTTCTAGCTCCACCCGCTTCGGCAACGTAACTTTGATGCAAGATTTTTGGAGTCTTGCCATCTAAGTAGTACGCCACGACCGTGAATGGTTTGCCGTTTGCAGTATGTCCGATAAACAATTCATCCACTCCATCGTCGTTGATGTCATAGAATAAATATTGCAGCGACTCTTTTTGTTTATTCAAGCTGTTTGCTGCCCAATATTCTAGCGGTACATTGAGTTTTCCTGCCACATCAGCACCCAGTTCTTTTACAGTGCGGATATCTTCGAAGACTTTCGCGTACAATTCCTTATTATCTGGTTTAGGAGCAACGGTTGTCGTAGTCTCAGTCGTTGGGGCTGCCGTTGTAGCAGCTTGCGTCACTTGTGACTTCTCGGCTCCTGAGTCCTTCGTCTGTCCATTTCCACAAGCACCTAATACAAGTGCTAGTAACGTCATCATTCCTAAGTTGGCTCTTTTCATCGTTCTTCCTCCTTTGGCTATAACGGCTTCTTCAATGGAAGACCTGGTTTTCTTGGATACTTATTCGGTGTTTCCTTCGTCTTTAAAATCGTGACAACGTGACGGTTTCCGCCTTCATATGGCAAGTCGAAAGAGACATCCCCTTCTACTTTTCCGCCAAGAATCGCGATTGCTTTTTTCGCTTCTTCCAGCTCTACTTCTGTATGCGCCGCTTTTAACGCGAGGAAATAGCCCTGTTTTTTCACGAGCGGCATACAAAATTCACTCAATACACTAAGTTTAGCAACGGCACGAGCAGTCACCACATCAAACGACGCACGGAAATCCTTGTTTTGCCCAAAGGTTTCAGCGCGGTCATGGAAACACTGCACATCCTTTAACCCAAGTGTCTCCACTAATGTATTCAAGAAGGTAATACGTTTATTCAACGAATCCACAATCGTCACCTTCAAGTCTGGGAAGACGATTTTTAACGGAATACTTGGAAATCCTGCACCCGCACCCACATCGCAAAGTGTTTGGTCCGTCAATTCGTGGTGGAATCCAAGCGCCAATGAATCATAGAAATGCTTCAAATACACGCCTTCTTCATCCGTAATCGCTGTCAAGTTCATCTTCTCATTCCATTCCACTAATAGATGGAAATATTGGTCGAACTGCTTCTTTTGTACATCTGATAATGGAATCCCATGCACTTCTTGGAGTCTTTGATAAAATTCTTCTGGTTTCATACGCGCCTCCTTATTCTTGCACTTTCGCGATCTTTCCTTGTTCGATATAGACCATCAAGATCGATACGTCGGCTGGGTTCACCCCACTAATACGGCTCGCTTGCGCAATTGTTTCTGGTTGGATTAATTTCAAACGTTGACGCGCTTCGGTCGCAAGTCCATTAATCGCATCATAGTCGATATTGGCTGGAATACGTTTGGCTTCCATACGTTTTAATTTCTCCACTTTTTCAATCGCTTTGGCAATATAGCCTTCGTATTTAATCGAGATTTCTACTTGTTCTTTCACTTCACGAGAGACTTCCACCGTTTCGCCGGCAAAGCCTACTAATTCGTCATAGCTTAATTCTGGACGTTTCAACAAGTCGCTTAAAAGGATGCCGTCTTTCAATTCCGCAGATCCTTTTTCCGCCAAGAACGCTTGTAATTCAGCGGTCGGTTTCAAGCGAATCGATTGCATGCGTTTGATTTCGGCTTCAATCGCTTCTTGTTTTGCTTGGAAGGCGGCATAACGTTCGTCGTCAATCAATCCAAGCTCGCGTCCTTTTTCCGTTAAACGTAAATCGGCATTGTCATGACGAAGTAAGAGACGATATTCCGCACGAGAAGTCAATAGACGGTAAGGTTCTGTCGTTCCTTTTGTAACCAAATCGTCCACCAATACGCCAATATACGCATCGCTTCGGCCAAGAATAAATGGCTCTTCTCCGCGAATCTTACGCACGGCATTAATCCCAGCATAGAGCCCTTGCCCCGCTGCTTCTTCGTATCCACTCGTTCCGTTCATTTGTCCGGCAGTGAATAAGTTTTGGACGAGTTTTGTTTCAAAGGTATTTTTCAATTGGTGCGGCACGACCACATCGTACTCGATGGCGTAACCCGTACGCATCATCTCCGCATTTTCCAACCCTTCCACGCTACGAATCATCTTGATTTGCACGTCTTCTGGAAGAGAAGTTGACAACCCTTGAATATACACTTCTTCCGTATTTTCCCCTTCTGGTTCTAGGAAAATTTGGTGACGAGGCTTGTCGCTGAAACGAACGATTTTATCTTCAATCGATGGACAGTAACGCGCGCCGACTCCTTCGACAATCCCTGTAAACATCGGTGCACGGTGTAAGTTTTCACGAATCGTTTCATGCGTTTGTTCGTTCGTATACGTTAACCAGCAAGGAATTTGGTCGTAGCGGTAGTCTTCGTCTTTTGATGTGAAACTAAATAAGTTTGGCGTATCGTCCCCTGGTTGAATTTCTGTTTTACTGTAATCAATCGATGAGCCTTTGATACGTGGCGGAGTTCCTGTTTTGAAACGCGCCAATTCGAAGCCTAATTCGAGTAAGTTCTCTGATAATTTAATCGATGGTTGAGAGTTATTGGCACCGGATGAATATTTCAATTCCCCGATAATAATTTGACCACGAGAAGACGTTCCGGCCGTTAAAACCACCGCTTTTGAACGGTAGATGGCACCTGTATTCGTGATAACCCCTTTACATACGCCGTCTTCCACAATCAACTCTTCCGCAATCCCTTGGCGTAAATCCAAGTTTTCTTGCTTCTCGATTGTCTTCTTCATTTCTTGCGCGTATAAATGCTTATCCGCTTGCGCACGTAAGGCACGTACAGCAGGACCTTTCCCGGTGTTGAGCATACGCATTTGAATATACGTTTTGTCGATGTTGCGACCCATTTCGCCCCCAAGAGCGTCGATTTCACGCACGACAACCCCTTTGGCAGGTCCGCCTACAGATGGGTTACATGGCATGAAGGCCACCATTTCTAAGTTCATTGTGAGTAATAATGTTTTTGCGCCCATACGTGCACTCGCTAGCGCCGCTTCACTGCCGGCATGTCCTGCACCGACGACAACTACATCATAATTTCCAGCTTCGTAAGTTGTTACCATAGTCTCTCCTTTACTTTCTTTCTCCATAAAATTCTACTTTGTGACTAACATATTCGCCTGCTTCATAATTAAACTTCGCAGAAAAGAACGGTTCCTCTCCTAAAATCCACTCTAGGAAAATGCGGTCTCCTTCCCAAGACGGTTTTTGGAGGATTTCATCGTAAGGAACCCATTCCAGCGTCCCTTCTGGCGAATCAATCAGCTCTCCTGAAAACTCCGTCACCCGAAAAACATACGTATACCAATCGTGCCCTGGTGTAAATTCTGGGAAAGTGATGATTCCTTTCATCTCCATCTTTGTTGCCGTCAGTCCTGTTTCTTCAAAAATCTCACGCACGGCACATTCTTCCGGAGTCTCTGCTGCTTCGAGCTTTCCACCAACGCCAATATACTTGCCCTCATGGACATCGTTTGGCTTCTTGTTGCGTAATAACAGTAAAAATTCTTTGCCATTGTCCAAATAACAAATGGTCGCTAGCTTCGTCATCAGCTTTCCTCCTTGTGCCTTTTGTTGAAAGAGTTATAACTTCAATTCTTTACAGATGCGCCCGAACCTTAGGGAACATCACAGCGCTCGAATAACGAGCGTTCACTCGTTCTATTGTTCTGTCTTAGCAAAGAGATAAAACGGAAATTCTTTTGGATTCTATAGTAGCAGTAATGGGGAATAGCAACCAATGTGAATTACTGACTCTAGGGTGTACCCCGTAGAGTCAGTTTGAAGCTTGGTAGGAATTGAGACGTAAGGCTCAATCCGATGCCCCATTACCGCTACTATGAAGATATCCGTAAAGAATTGAAGTTTTAGCTCTATTTACCCAAGCAGAACTGGCTGAACAATTGTGTTAACAGCTCGTCTTGAACAGTGTCGCCTGTGATTTCGCCTAAGAGATCCCAAGCGCGGGTAAATCGATCTGGATTAAATCCACGGGCATGCCCATGTCGACCCCATTCGCCACCTCTTGCAACGCTTGTTCTGCCTTTTCAAGAAGCGCAATATGACGCGTGTTCGATAAGTACGTTGCGTCGCGCTCGTTCATTTGTCCTTGGAAGAAGTAATCGGCAATCTTTTCTTCCAATTGGTCGATGCCCTCTTTCTTCAGCATTGACGTTGTGACGATTTCGCTGTCTGTCGCGAATTCTTTGACCTTGTCCATATCGATTTTCGTTGGTAGGTCTGTCTTGTTTAATAAAATAATGCGTTTAAAGTCTTTTGTTTGTTCTAATAAGCGAAGGTCTTCGTCCATCAACTCTTCGCTTTGGTTTAAAATCAAGAGTACGAAATCCGCTTCGTTTAACGCTTTACGGCTTCGTTCCACCCCGATACGTTCAACGACGTCATCTGTTTCACGAATTCCGGCCGTATCAATCAGTTGGAGCGGCACGCCACGAACATTCACGTACTCTTCGATGGTGTCACGAGTCGTTCCAGCGATATCCGTTACGATGGCTTTTTCTTCTCGTAATAACACGTTCAATAGACTCGATTTTCCTACGTTTGGACGTCCAACAATCGCTGTCTTCAAGCCGTCACGCAAGATTTTCCCTTGGCTTGCCGTGTTTAGCAATGCGCGAATGCCTTGTGAGACTTGCTGCGTCTTCTCGCGCAACAGTTGCAAGGTCATTTCTTCCACGTCGTCATATTCCGGATAGTCGATATTCACTTCCACTTGCGCTAAGGTGTTTAAGATTTCTTGTCGTAAATTCTGAATTAACTTCGAGAGCTCTCCGTCGAGTTGGCGCATCGCCATTTGCATCGATTTATCTGTTTTGGCACGAATCAAATCCATCACGGCTTCCGCTTGCGATAAGTCGATACGGCCATTCAAGAAGGCTCGTTTGGTAAATTCACCAGGCTCGGCCAGGCGTGCTCCCATACGAAGAACGAGTTGCAAGATGCGGTTAATCGCCACAATCCCACCGTGACAGTTGATTTCCACAACGTCCTCACGCGTAAAAGTCTTTGGCGCGCGAAGCACCGTCACCATCACTTCATCAATGACTTCATCGTTCTTTGGATCGCGATATGCCCATAGTGAATCGTATGACTTGGCTGTTCTTTTTAATCGTTTGTCTTTCAATCGATACACTTCGTCGGCAATGCGAATCGCATCATCCCCACTAATACGGACAATCCCGATAGCCCCTTCGCCAGGCGCCGTTGAAATCGCCGCAATTGTATCAAATTCTGTCTGCATACTATCCCTCACTTCCGTTTCATTGCACAAAAAAAGTGCACCTCCACCCCTTCCTTTTCTAGGGGTGGCTCGCACTTTGACTGCTAACCGATATTCTCAAAGAGATTATACACTATTTTTCCTTAGAATTCATAGGCAGAAAGGCAGATTGGATAAATTCCTAGCGTTTTTTTATTTTTCTTTTTTTAAAAATCTACACTTCTCGTTGCACTCTTTCTCAAAACAAGATACAATTTTTCCTATGAATATAAAGGAGGATTCCTATGACAGTAGAACATCCATTTAACAAAATCGTAGAAGGCATTGCAGTTTCTGATATTCGTCAATTCGACGCAGAAGTTTCTACAATTCCTGGCATTATCAAATTAACTCTTGGAGAACCAAATTTTGACACACCTGAGCATATTAAAGAGGCGGCTATCCAAGCGATTAAAGACAATCACTCACACTACACACCAAACTCAGGGATTCCTGAATTACGACAAGCTGCGGCTGAGTATTACAACAAGAAATTTAATTTCAATTACACGGCAGACCAAGTCATCACAACAATCGGGGCAACGGAAGGGATTAACGCTAGCTTACAAGCCATCTTAAACCCTGGCGACACAGTGATCGTGCCAACACCAGTCTTCCCGCTATACTTGCCAATCACATTGGTGAACCAAGGGAACTTCATTACGGTGGATACAAGTAACGACGGATTCGTTTTAACAGCGGACAAATTACGCGAAACCATCGAAGCAAACCCAGATAAAAACTTCAAAGCGGTCGTTCTTGTATACCCAAGTAACCCAACAGGTGTGACTTACTCAAAAGAACAATTAGAAGACTTAGCCGAAGTAATCAAAGAGTACCAACTATGGGCACTTTGCGATGAAGTCTACGCAGAATTAACATACGACAAGACTCACTACTCTCTTGCGAATATTTTACCGGACCATACGATTGTCATCACTGGTTTGTCAAAATCACATGCAATGACAGGATGGCGTATCGGATTCATCTTAGGGCCAACACACTTCATGAACGAAGTTGTAAAAACTCACCAATACATGGTGACAGCTCCAACAAGCTTTGCGCAATACGGAGCGCTTGCGGCGATGTTACACGGCCAAGATGACTGCGCGAAAATGATGGTGGAATATAGCGAGCGTCGTGACTATCTTGCGGCTGAGTTGAAGAAACTTGGCTTCGAAGTGGCAAGTCCTGACGGCGCGTTCTACTTATTCGCGAAAATTCCTGCAAAATGCGGCACTGACTCATGGGCATTCGTTCGTGATCTTGCGCCAAAAGCAAAAGTAGCGCTAATCCCAGGGGTATCTTTCGGACCTGGTGGCGAAAGCTATGTTCGTTTCAGTTACGCAGCTTCAATGGAAAACTTAAAAGAAGTTGTCGCTCGTTTAACAACTTACTTAGCAAATATCTAACATTTAGAAGGCAAAAAAGACCATATATGGTCTTTTTTGCTTTATAGATTATATACTATATCATTTTTATTTTAAAAAAATGTAGAGGCGGAACATGTAATTACCATATTTGGTAATTTCATGTTCGTTTTCATTCTGAAACTTTTTTTCAAATTTTTATATTGTAACAGGGTAGCCGATTGATAAAAAAACAGTATTTACGGTGAATATACTGAAGTTGAATAACAAATAAAAGAGCTAAAATTATCATATATGATAATTTTAGCTCTTTTACTATTTCAAATACTTTCGATAAAACGTGTCGCGACCTGAAAGTCCGCGGTAACGTTTATAGTGTTCTGGATCCTTCTTGTAGAAATCTTGGTGATATTCTTCTGCAGGATAGAACGTGCTTGCAGGCTCGATTTTTGTCACGATATCTTTTTTGAATCGTCCGCTGGCTTGCAAGGCTACTTTTGAAGCTTCCGCAATCTTTCTTTGCTCTTCTGAATGATAGAAGATAACTGGTCGGTATGAATCTCCACGGTCCACGAATTGTCCCATTGCATCCGTTGGGTCCGTTTGTTGCCAGTAGACTTCTACGAGTTTTTCATAAGGGAATACTTCTGGGTCGAACGTGATTTGCACGGCCTCTGTATGTCCTGTTGTTCCGCTACATACTTCCTTGTATGTCGGATTTTCTTTGTGGCCGCCTGCGTATCCTGAGATCACAGACTCGATTCCTGGTTGGCTATCAAATGGCTTCACCATACACCAGAAACAGCCTCCTGCAAATGTAGCAATTTCTTTTGCCATGTGTATTCCTCCTACTCTTGTTCCGGGTTCAACGAAACATCTTCCCCGAAAATGCGCATCTTAATCGCGACACCTGTTCTTGTGCCTGCCAATCCACCGAGTCCCGTTTCACGGAGTTCTCGTGGCATTCTCACCCCGATACTGCGCATCGCTTCGATGGTTTCATCGGCTGGAATCACGTTTGTAATTCCTGCAAGTGCCATATCTGCGGCGATCAATGCATTCCCCGCGCCAATCGCATTCCGCTTCACGCACGGCACTTCTACAAGACCGGCTACAGGGTCACAAACGAGTCCTAGTAAGTTCCCGAGTGCTGTCGCAAATGCTTCTGAACTCTCTTGCGGCGTTCCACCGGCCGCTTCAACGGCTGCGGCTGCGGCCATCGCGCTGGCACTTCCGACTTCGGCTTGGCATCCACCTGTCGCCCCGGCAATCATCGCGTTATTGGCTACGACCATCCCAAAGGCTGCCGAAGTGAAGAGAAAACGTACTTGTTGTTCATGGTTCAAGTTCATCGTATCGGCAATCGAGAACACAACTCCTGGCAGTGTTCCACTCGCTCCTGCTGTCGGCGTTGCACACACAAGCCCCATCGCAGCATTCACTTCGTTTGTTCCAAGCGCGTATTGTACCCCCGCTAGAATACTATCTCCCGACAATGTTTTTCCACGTTCACGATACTTCTTCATCTTCAACGCGTCGCCACCCGTTAAACCTGTTGGAGAGAACACGCCCTCTCCTTCCACGCTTCGTTCAACGGCATTCTTCATCGTTTGTAAGTTTTTTTCCATTTTCTCCCAGATGTACTCACGACTTTGCTGGGTCATTTCCATTTCTTGTTCAATCATGATTTCCGAAATGGGCTTCTTTTGTTCTGTTGCTAATGCTACCAATTCTTTAATGGTCGAAAACATTGCAAACTTCCTTCCTTATCATCACGCAAACATATAGATGTCATGCGTTTTTCTTAATGTTTGTATTTGTTCTTTTAATTCTGGGGATAATAAATCAACAAGCTCATATCCCATCATTTGGCTATCTTCTGTCATTTCCACTCGTTGTTTTGAAATGGTCACGCCATGTTCTTGCAACAAGCTGTATAAAACTGGCATTTTTCCAAGAGGAACCACTTCAAGCAAAATCGGAAGAGGACCTGATAGCTCCATCTTAAAGCCATCGACTTCGATGACCTTCACTTCCACCGCTCCGCCACCAACAGAGGTCCCGATAAGGCGAATCGTACGCTTCTCGTCGCTCAAGGTCAAATCCGCAGTATTGGCGTGATTCACAGGGCTTGGTTCTTTTCGCTCGACAAATTCAATATGCATCCCTTGGGATACAGCAATCTCAACGGCACGCGGCACGCGCTCATCATCTGTCGCAAAACCTAAGATTCCACTAATAATCGCAAAATCCGTCCCGTGTCCCTTATGCGTTTCGGAGAATGACTCATAATAATCGCATCGCACATTCTTTGGTGTTCCTCCGAACAATTGTCTTGCAAGAGCACCGATTGCAATCGCTCCAGCAGTATGTGAAGAAGAAGGGCCCACCATAATCGGACCAATAATATCAAAACAACTCTTATAATTTTGTACCTTATTTTCTTCCATGTCGGCCATCCTTTCTTTGCTTTACTATCGTATCAGTATCCGCCTTCAATGTAAATTATTTTTGGCCGGCAACCCGTATAGCGTATGCATCGAGTAAGATTCTACTGATGACTTGCAATGGTAATCGCGAACGAACTTCATAATCTGGGAAATACGAACTCTCAGATTTATAGCCAACAAACGTGATATCACTGAGTTTTGCTAGAGGACTCGCTCCGTTTGCGGTCAGTAAAATAATCGGCACTTCATTTTGTTGGCAAACACGCGCCGCTTCCACCAATTCTTCGGTATGCCCATTTAACGAGATAATAATCGCCACATCTTGGGTATTTAAACGGTGGCTGATGGTTCGGATAATATTTGGATCCACATACTGTTCACAGGTACGCTCCAATAGATGGAGTTTAATTTCCATCTCGGTCGCAATCATTTCACTGAGTCCTCGAGAAAATAAATACACTCGTTGTGCCCCAAAAATCGCCTGTACAGCATCCTCAATCGTCTTACTATCTAGTTGCTCAATGGTTCGGCGAACTTCTTGTTCATTTTTCACGACAACCGCTTGAATTTTTTTGTCAACAGCTTCCAAACTGTTGAAGGTAGATAACTCTTCATTTGTAAAACGGTATTGTTTCTTTAAATCATGTTTAAAACTCGTAAAACCGTCATATCCTAGCTTCTTCATGGTTCGCACAATAGACGCAGTAGAAACATTTGCATCCTGACTCAACTTCACGATGGAAATAGAAGGGATCTCTTCTAGATGTTCCTCGATATAAGCGAGTAGATATTTCCGTATTCGTTAAACCTTGCGTGTTGAACATGCGAACTCCTCCATTTTGTAAAGATTTACAAATGTTAACCTCATTTTAGAAAACATTTACAACTTGACGTATGTAATAATAAGTATAGCAAAAAAAGCTTGGAGGTGAAATGATGATTTATACGTGTACGATGAATTTAGCCATCGATTTGTTCATTAAAACCGCGCAAATGCTACCGTCTGAAGTGAACCGAACCGACGAGGCCGTTTACATGCCAAATGGAAAAGGCGTAAACGTCAGCTTCATCTTAAAAGAACTCGGAATTGATAGCACCGCCACTGGTTTTAAAGCAGGTTTTACTGGCCAATTTATCGAGGAAGAACTGCAAAAGGCAGGCATCCAAACACAATTCGTTACGGTGGACGGAATTACTCGTATCAATGTGTTCACGCAAGTTGTGGCCACAAACGAAGAATTCAAACTCGTTAACCAAGGCCCAAGTGTAACACCCCAACAAGAAGCGTCCCTTCTTGCTATTGTGGAAACCATGAACGCCGACGATATTTTGTTTGTTTCTGGAAGTCATCCTGAAGGCATCACGCGTGCCACTTACGAGAAAATCGCAAAAGCGTCCCAGCAACGTGGCTTTAAGTTTATTCTCGACACTTCCGCTCATTTTGTACCGGAACTATTGGGTTACAAACCATATCTCATCAAACCAAACGACGAAGAATTAGCCGGATGGTTTGGATTGAAAGACATTAGCCTTGAGGAAATTAAGGACTGCGGTCGTAAACTCCTCGAACAAGGTGCTCAAAACGTCATCGTTTCTTTAGGAGACAAGGGAGCCATTCTCTTTACACCAGACAAAACGATTCATGTCACTGCACCGGATGGCGAAGTAGTCAATACTGCCTGTGCAGGAGATACACTACTTGCGACCTTCGTTGGAAGCAAGTTGCAAGGTTTATCCGATGAAGAAGCACTGATCAAAGCCGTCGCAGCGGGAAGCTCAACCGCGTTTAGACCTGGTTTGACAGACTTCAAGGATGTCCCTACATTAATGCAACAAATCAAACGAGTATCCTAACTCGGAAACAATAAAGGAGGAAATACAATGACAAAATATGATATTATCGCTGCCACTGGGTGTCCGACAGGGATTGCGCACACTTACATGGCTCAAGAAGCGCTCGAGCAAGCCGCTAAAAAAGCAGGAGTAACAATTAAAGTCGAAACACATGGACAAATCGGTATCGAAAACGAACTGACTCCAGAAGAAATCGCAAACGCAAAAGCAGTCATCATCGCTGCTGACAAGGATGTTCAGCCACAACGTTTCGTAAACAAAAAGATTATCGACGTTTCAGTTGGACAAAGGAATTAAAAAAATGCCGACGAATTAGTCGCACAAGCTCTTCGCGGAGAAGGCGTTGTGAAATACCACTCTGACGATGCAGCTGTTGAATCTTCACAAGCTCCACAATCTTCTAACGTTGGCAAAAGTTCTATCGGTCGTGAAATTTACAAACACTTGATGAACGGGGTATCTCACATGCTTCCATTCGTTGTTGGTGGTGGGGTTCTAATCGCGATTTCATTTGCCGTATTCGGAATTTACTCATTCGATCCAAATCACGAAACATACAATGCCTTTTCTGCTCAATTAAAAGAAATTGGTGGTTTGGCAATGGGCTTAATGACTCCAGTTCTAGCAGCCTACATTGCACAAAGTATTGGGAACCGTCCAGCATTAGTGAGCGGTTTTGTTGCAGGTTTAATGGCAAGTAATGGTGGCGCAGGATTCCTTGGCGGTATCGTCGGTGGTTTCTTCGCAGGTTACTTAGTGGTTCTTTTAGAAAAATTATTCAAAGGACTACCAAAAACATTAGATGGTCTTAAAGCTATTTTCTTATATCCTTTATTAGGCGTATTCATTACTGGTTTATTTATGAGTGTCATTGTTAGTCCAATGGCTGGTATCAACCAATCATTAATGGACTTCTTAAAAAGGATTCCAAGATTCAAACCCAGTTCTTTTTAGGTCTTGTAATCGGATGTATGTGTGCCTTTGATATGGGTGGCCCAGTAAACAAAGCCGCATACGTTACAGGTACAGTTCTTCTTGGTGAAGGAAATACAGCATTCATGGCTGGGGTTTCTGCAGCATGTATCGCTCCTCCACTTATCACAACTGTTGCCGTATTATTATTCAAAAAAACCGTTTCGATACAAACGAACGTAATGCTGGTTTAGTTAACTTCATCTTAGGCTCAACTCACATTACTGAAGGGGCTATTCCTTTCGTGGCCAAAAGATCACTTCGCGCAATGCCTTCAATGATGTTAGGTTCTTCAATCGCTGCAATCTTAACTTACTTATTCGGCGTACAAGTACCTGCTCCTCACGGTGGTTTCTTAGTATTACCAGTTGTAACACATCCATTCTTATGGATATTAGCCATTGCAATTGGTTCTGTTGTCGGCGGTCTTGTTCTTGGAGCAACTCGTAAACCACTTTCTGAATAATCAACAATCGTTTAGAAAGAACTTTGGAGGTTGAAAATGTTAATTAGTAAAGAATCTATTTTCTTAAATGAAAACCTTACTTCTCAAGAAGAAGTGTTTCGTTTCATCGCACAAAAAGCTGTAGCACTAGGCGTTTCAGCAGACGAAAACGCCGTGTACAACGGACTTGTAGAGCGTGAACAACAAGGAACAACAGGAATGATGGACGGATTTGCAATTCCACATGCGAAATCAAGCGCCATCACGACTCCAAAAATCGTCATTGTTCGCCTTAATGATGGAATTGACTGGAACAGCATGGATGGAAAACCAACTTCATTCATCTTCAGCTTATTAATTCCAGATGGCGAAGCAGGAACGACTCACCTTAAATTATTAGCAACCGTAGCTCGAATGCTCATGAAAGCTGATGTCAAAGAAGCTTTATTAGGTGCTACAACTGCTGAACAGCTTGAAGAAGTATTAAATAGTCATTTAGCAGGCTAACCCACTCTCCAGGAGAGAAAGCACAAAACAGCTCTCTCCTGGTATTTTTATTTCATTCCCCGAAATTCAGTTGAAACTCCGCATAATCCCTTTATTTTTCGCCAAACGCTATTGACGAATGCACTAAAAAATCTTACAATGGTATTAACTGGTAGTGACCAGTTGTAGAAGAGTTTTTTACGAAAGGAGGAACCGATATGGTAGCCAAACCTTCTCCACTCTACTCAACACTGAGTCTAGCGTTGATTGACTTCATTAAGACCAAGGGAAAAGCACACGAAAAAATGCTTTCGGAGCGCGAAATTACAAAGGTCTATAATGTCAGTCGTACCACCGTTCGAACAGCGTTGAAGGAATTGGAGACGCTTGGATATATTTATAAGCGTCATGGAAAAGGCACGTTCATTTCAACGCAATGGAAAGAACGCCAAAACTTGCTGGAAGGCTACAGTTTCACGGAACAGATGAAGGAACTCGGCAAGGTCCCTTCCACGAAAATTACTTCGCTGGATTGTTACGAAGCCGATGAATTTATCGCTCCACTCGTTGGAATCGAAGCTGGCGACAAGCTCTTTCGTCTGAAACGCATTCGGTATGCAGATGGCATTCCACTCATGAAAGAAACAACTTTCTTACCATACGACGTCTTCAAAACCTTAACGAAGACCCAGTTAGAAGGCCAATCTTTATATGAAGTGTTTGCGAATGATTTTCATCAGCAAATCCACTACGCCGACGAAGAATTCTCAGCGAGCATTCTCACGCCGGAAGAAGCGGAAGTATTGGATGTGGATCCGCACAGCGCTTGTTTACGGTTTATGCGAACCACATTAAATCCTGAAAATCGCATCATCGAGTATACGATCAGTGTTGCCAGAAGCGACCAATTCTTCTACAAAGTAAGACACTATCGCACAAACAACTAAAAAAATATTTGGAGGGTATTATGTTTCAATTTTCAACTAGTCAATTAGAAGCTTTATCTGCAGAGATTACAACGCGCGAAATTCGTCAACAACCAGAATTGTGGAAAGAAGCTTTTGATTACTACAAAGCAAACTTAGAACGCATTACTGCTTTCTTAAACAACTTACCTGAAGGTCGCCTTCGCGTGATTTTCGCAGGTGCGGGTACATCACAATATGTGGGAGATACGATTCTTCCTTACTTAAAACGTACAGGAAATGAAGACCGTTTTGATTTCCAATCAGTCGGAACAACAAACCTTGTAAGTAATCCACATGACTACTTCAAAGCAGAAATTCCTACAGTGCTTGTTTCATTTGCACGTAGCGGTAACTCGCCAGAAAGTCTTGCAAGTGTGCAACTTGGCCAACAAATCGTGCGCGACTTCTATCAAATCACGATTACTTGTGCGCCAGAAGGAAAATTAGCCGTTGCTGCTAAAGACGACACAGACAACTTACTCTTAATGATGCCAGACCGCTCTAACGACGCTGGTTTTGCGATGACAGGAAGCTTCACATGTATGACTCTTACAGCACTTCTTGTATTCGACGAAGCACACTCACTTGAAGAAAAAGAAGGCTTCGTGAAAGCCATCCGTCAAATGGGTACAAGCGTCCTCGAACGTGAAGACGTGATTCAACATTACGTGAACTTAGACTACAACCGTGTGATTTACTTAGGTTCTGGTTCTCTCAGCGGCCTTGCTCGTGAAGTTCAATTGAAGATTCTTGAATTGACTGCTGGACAAATCGCAACAGCGTTCGATTCTTCAATGGGATTCCGTCACGGTCCTAAATCATTCGTAAACGGCTCTTCTCTAGCCTTCGTATTCGTATCGAACGACGACTATACACGTCAATACGATATCGACATCTTAAACGAATTACACGGCGACCAAATTGCACGCCTTGTTCTTGCGGTTGGAGTGGATGCAGAAAGTGACTTTGAAGGCCTATCTTTCAGCTTCGATAAAGAATATCGTTTCGTTCCAGATGCTTACCTTGCACTTCCATATGCAGTATTTGGACAAACCGTTTCTCTACTTTCTTCTATCAAAGTTGGGAAACAAACCAGACACTCCTTCACCAACAGGGACTGTAAACCGTGTCGTTAAAGGAGTAACGATTCACCCATTAGAAGCATAAATAACTTAATTGAAAAGAGATGATCCTATGACAACTTATATTTATGCCAAAGCATTTTATTTTGAAGACGAAGTGAAAGGTCCAGGATACTTACCGATCTTGGATAACGGAACTTTCGGAGCCTTCCAAACCGAAAAACCAGAAAGTGGCGCTACGATTATCGACTACGGCAACTATCAAATTGCCCCAGGTCTTGTAGATACACATATCCACGGATTCAAAGGCGCTGACGTCATGGATAACGACGTCGAAGCACTTCGTACGATTTCAGAAGGACTTCCTTCCTGCGGAGTTACTTCTTACTTACCAACAACCTTAACCGCATCTCGCGAATTATTAGCGAATGTCTGCCAAACTGTCGGCGATAATGCCACAACACTTGGCGGCGCTAAAATCAGAGGGATTTTCCTAGAAGGTCCATTCTTCTGTGAAAAATACAAAGGCGCGCAAAACCCTAAATACATGGGCGACCCTAAATCTGAAATCTTGGATGAATGGCAAGAACGCGCTGGCGGTTGGGTGAAGAAAATCGCGATTGCGCCTGAACGTGAAGGTGCTGTTGATTTCATCAAACACGCGAAAACAAAAGACATCTATGTCGCTCTTGCACATACAGATGCCACTTACGAAGATTGCAAAAACGCCGTTGAAGCCGGTGCGAATATCTTCGTTCACACTTACAACGGAATGCGTGGCTTACATCACCGCGAACCAGGTGTTGTCGGCGCGGCACTCACATTGCCAAACGTATTCGACGAACTCATCTGTGACGGTCACCACGTCCACCCAGTGAGCGCAAGTATCGTCATGAAATGTTGCGGTCACGACCATGTAGCTCTGATTACAGACTGCATGCGTGCTGGCGGTATGGGCGAATGCGAATCGATGCTTGGAGAATTCCCTGTTATAGTAAAAGACGGTACGGCTCGCTTGAAAGACGGCGGTAGCCTTGCCGGAAGTATCCTAGAACTCATTCAAGGGGTTCAAAACGTTGTAAAATGGGGCATTGCGACTCCACACGAAGCTATTACAATGGCTAGCCTTGTTCCTGCAAAATCTGTCGGTATCGACGACGTTTGCGGACGCATCGACCCAGGGTATGCAGCGGACTTCATCGTATTAGACGATGAGTTACAACTCAAAGCGACTTACTTAGACGGTAAGCCTTATTTCGAAGCTTAATAAAATAAAACAACTAAAGGAGTGTTATTATGTCAAAATTAGTATTAACAAAAAGGAAAAATATAATCACTTAGTCAAACTTTTCAAATAAAAAAACCATGTCATCGGTGCTTTTAGCGATTGACCAACGTGGTTCATTGAAAAAAAAATGATTGCTGCAGGAAACCCAAACGTTAAAAGGTGACGAAGGCATCATCCGCTTCAAAGAATTAATTTCTGAAGAATTAACAAAATTCTCTTCTTCAATCCTTTTTAGACCCTGAATACGGTCTTCCAGCTGCAAAAATTACGCCACGAAGACTGCGGACTTTTTAATCTCTTACGAAAAAAACTGGTTACGATGCAACAGAAATCGGCCGCTTACCAGACTTACTTCCAATCTGGTCTGCAAAACGTATTAAAGAATTAGGCGCTGACGCTGTAAAAGTTCTTTTTATACTATGATATTGACGAAGATCCAGCAATCAACGACATCAAACATGCATGGGTAGAACGCGTTGGTAGCGAATGTGTGGCAGAAGATATTCCATTCTTCTTAGAAATCGTTTCTTACGAAGCAAGTGACGACGATGTGAAATCAGCGGCATACGCAAAAGTAAAACCTCATAAAGTAAACGACGCAATGAAAGTCTTCTCTGACCCACGTTACAATGTTGATGTATTAAAAGTAGAAGTTCCAGTAAACATGAACTTCGTAGAAGGCTTCACTAAAGAAGGCGTTGAATCTGTTTATACTCGCGAAGAAGCATTACGTTTATTCAAAGAACAATCTGAAATTACTGACCTACCATTCATCTTCTTAAGTGCTGGTGTTTCTGCTGAATTATTCCAAGAAACACTACGCTTTGCGAAGAAGCTGGTTCTACTTTCAATGGTGTGTTATGTGGTCGTGCAACATGGAAAGATGCTGTATCTGTGTTTGCGACTGAAGGGGAAGAAGCTGGTCGTGCGTGGTTGGCAAACCAAGGACGTAAGAACATTGAGGACCTTAATGTTGTTTTAGGTGAAACTGCAACACCATGGTTAGAACGTGTTGAAGTAAAATAATAAACAATAAATAGTTAAGAGCGTTGCTCTTGAAACACCTGATAACCGCTGTGGTTTCTTCAAATCCTTGCGGATATCTTCATAGTAATAGTGATGAGGCACCGGCTCGAGTCTAAGGTCTCTCGCCTTTAAAGCCTCAAAGGGGACGTACGGAATTTTATTCCTACGTCCCCTAATTCATTTTAATGCAAACTCCCATCACTATTACTATAGAATCCGCAAGATTCTTTGAAACCACAATTGGTGTTGTTCGCAACGCTCTACTTTTTTTACTTCTTCTAACCATGAAAGGCAGGAAAAAGAGAGGACAAAGTGGAAAATGCTAAAAAAATCCTAGGTGTTTTTTTCGCAACGCTCTACTTCTTTTACTTTTTCTAACCATGGATTGCAGAGGAAGGGTGAGAGAGGACATAAAAAGGGCCGGGCGAAAATGAAGTGCACCCCAAAAGTTAGACACAAAATCTAACTTTTTGGGGTGTTTTTATTATGAAATTAACTTATGAAGATAAAGTTCAGATTTATGAACTCAGAAAACAAGGATTTAGCTACTCACGACTTGCAGATATGTTCGGTATAGATGCGAGAAATCTTTCCTACATGATTAAATTGATTGAACGTTATGGGTTAGAGATAGTTAAAAAAGGGAGAAATAATTATTATTCTCCAGAAATAAAACAAGAAATGATTGATAAAGTCTTACTCGAAGGTTGGAGTAAAGAAAGAGTTTCTCTCGAATACGGCCTCCCTGCGCGTGCCACTCTTCCCAACTGGCTCGCACAATACAAGAAAAATAAGTATACTATTGTTGAGAAAACAAGAGGGAGAGTACCTGAAATGGGACGTAAGCCAAAGAAAAAACCAGAAGAGATGACAGAACTAGAACGCCTTCAGGCTGAAAATGAGTATTTAAGAGCGGAGAATGCCATTCTAAAAAAGTTGAGAGAACTCCGCTTGAAGGAGGAAAAAGAGAAAGAAGAAAGACGCAGATTGTCAGAGAGTTAGTGTCAGAGTTTCCTTTAGATATTCTTCTAAAGATTATTAAACTTGCTCGTTCAACTTACTACTATCACTTAAAAGCGACTAAACCTAGAAGATAAGAATCAGGCCGTAAAAACGAAATAGAAACCATTTATAACGAGCATAAAAGGTAATTATGGATATCGCCGTATCACTCTTGAACTTAGAAACCGTGGGTTCATCGTAAACCATAAGAAGGTACAACGCTTGATGAAACTGTTGGGGCTAACTGCTCGTATTCGTAGAAAACGTAAGTATTCTTCTTATCATGGAGAAGTTGGTAAGAAAGCTGAGAATATTATTCAACGTCAATTTACAGCTGAAAAACCGATGGAAAAGTGCTATACAGACATTACAGAGTTTTCTATTCCAACAAGTAATCAAAAACTATATTTATCACCAATTTTAGATGGTTATAACAGCGAGATTATAGCGTATACTCTATCGTCTTCGCCAAATTTAAAACAAGTAAAGGATATGTTAGAACAAGCTTTTAGAGAAGAAGAATACAAGAATACTATTCTCCACAGTGATCAGGGGTGGCAATACCAGCATGAGTTTTATCATAGTTTTTTAGAAGATAAGGGCATTCAGCCATCTATGTCTCGCAAGGGTAATAGTACTGACAATGGCATGATGGAATCTTTCTTTGGCATTCTTAAATCAGAAATGTTTTATGGCTATGAGCAGACATTTAAGTCTATAAAGGAACTTGAGGGGGCAATCGTCGACTATATTGATTATTACAACAACAAACGAATCAAAGTAAAATTAAAAGGACTTAGTCCTGTACAATACAGAACTAAATCCTTTGCTTAAATTAATTGTCTAACTTTTTGGGGTCAGTACAAAATCGCTCGGCCTTTTTGAGGTTGATTATTTTTTTGATGCTGTATTTTGTGCCTTCAAGGGATGCTTGTAATGCGTCGACGCTTGCGTCGCCTTCGACTGTGGCTACTTTGTTTTCTAAGCTAACTTCAACGTTTGTTACGCCTGGGACGTTTGAGAAGCGTTCTTTCACTGTGTTGGCACATCCTGCGCATTTGATTCCTTCTAAATTGTATTCTTTTTTCATAATAGATCTCTCCTTTATAGTTATGCTTTCCAGCGTTTTAATCTTAGGGCGTTGAGGACAACGGATACGGAACTAAAGCTCATTGCGGCTCCGGCAATCATTGGGTTGAGGAGTGGTCCGCCAAAGAGGTGAAGAACTCCCATCGCAAATGGAATTCCGATAACGTTGTAGGCAAATGCCCAAAATAGATTTTCTTTAATATTACGGATGGTTGCACGGCTAAGTTTTAACATCGCTGGTACATCCATCAAGTCACTCTTCATTAAGACGGCGTCTGCAGATTCGATGGCTACGTCTGTTCCGGTACCGATTGCGATACCTACTTGTGCTTGTGCAAGAGCTGGGGCATCATTGATACCATCCCCCACCATCGCCACAATATAGCCTTCTTCTTGTAATTTTGAGACATAATTCGCCTTATCTTGCGGTAAAACTTCACTAAATACGCGGTCAATCCCCACTTCAGCGGCAATTGCTTGTGCAGTTCGTTCGTGGTCCCCTGTCATCATGGCTACTTGAATGCCCATTTCATGTAAGGTTTGAATAGCACGCGCGCTGCTCTCTTTAACGGTATCCGCTACAACAATCAAACCTTGTACGGCATCGTTATAGCCGATATAGAGCGGTGTTTTCCCTTGTTCGGCAAAATGATTGGCTTTGTCGTTCATCTCAACATTGGCAAGACCATTTTCACGCATCCATTTTTCATTACCAAGGAAGACGAGTGTTTCACCAACGTGGCCTTTAATCCCAAAACCAGGAATGGCTTCGAAGTTTGTCACTTCATCAAATGCAGCCCCTTGTTCTTTGGCTTTGGCAACAATCGCTTCGCCAAGAGGGTGTTCGGATGCTACTTCAAGGCTAGCAGCTAGGCGAATGAGGGCATCTGCATCGGTAGAATCGGCAGTGACCACATCTGTGACAACAGGAGTCCCGTTTGTAATCGTACCTGTTTTGTCGAAAACAACCATATTCACGTGGTTGGCTTCTTCCAACGCTTCCCCACTCTTAAGAAGGATTCCATTTTCGGCACCTTTACCAGTCCCAACCATGATAGCAGTTGGTGTCGCAAGCCCTAACGCACATGGGCAGGCGATAACGAGCACTGAGATGGTAATCGTGAGGGCAAATACCCATGATTCTTGTCCAAGGAAATACCAAGCAAGGCCAGAAACAAGAGCCCAGACGATTACGATTGGAACGAATACTCCAGAAACCTTATCGGCCAGTTTGGCAATCGGTGCTTTTGATCCTTGTGCTTGTTCGACTAACTGAATAATTTGAGAAAGAGCTGTGTCTTTCCCGATTTTTGTTGCTTTGAGAATGAAAGAACCTGTTTTATTTAAACTTGCCCCAATCACTTCATCGCCAACTGCTTTCGATACTGGAATACTTTCCCCTGTTAACATCGATTCGTCAACGGTTGAGTTGCCTTCTGTCACGACGCCATCGACTGGAACTTTTTCACCCGGTTTTACACGAATGAGGTCGCCTACTTGCACTTCTTCTACAGGAACTTCTACTTCTTGTCCGTCTCGTAAAACCGTCGCCATTTTAGGTGCGAGTCCTACGAGCGTTTGAATCGCCAAGGATGTTTTTCCTTTTGACACGGCTTCGAAGTATTTTCCAAGTGTGATTAAGGTTAAAATAACGCCGGCTGATTCGTAGTAAAGGTTCATCGCAAAATGCGCGTGGCCTTCTAATACATGGTACGTTCCGTAAAGGCTATATAGGAACGCAGCACTTGTGCCAAGGGCGACTAGGCTGTCCATGTTTGGATGTCCTTTAGATAAGGCTTTAAATCCATCCACGAAGAAATGACGTCCAAGCCAGAGAATTGGGAGAACGAGCGCCAATTGAATCAACGCGTAGCTCACAGGGCTTTGCATTGGGCTTAGAAACGCTGGCATTGGAATTCCAACCATATCGGCCATTGCGATAAAGAGAAGTGGCACGGCAAATCGCTGAAACGGTTAGGTTTCGCTTCATTTCTCTTAAATGTGCTTCTTTCTTTTCGTTCTTTTCTTCGAGTTCTTCTTCCACTGATTTTCCACGAGGACGAGCGCCATATCCCACACCATCGACCACTTTGGCGATGTCTTCAGGGGTCACGCTATCGTTTGCTTCAACGGTCATGATCTCGGTTGCCAAATTGACGCTAGCTTTATCAACGCCAGGCATTTTGCTAACGGCATTCTCTACCGTCATGGCACATGAAGCACAGCTCATTCCTTCGATAATGTACTCTTTTTGTTTGCTCATTACTTTCACCACTTTCGTTTACATCTGTCATTTACATTGTTAGTTTACAACTGTAATTTACAAATGTCAACAAGGAAGCTCAAAAAAATTTAAAAATAAAAAAATTAGGCACTTACTGCACCTAATTCCTTTAGTTATTATTCGCATATACTAGTCTATATTATCATCTGATTCTAACAATTCGATTTGCTTCAAATATGCTTTCTTATCCTCTAACATTTGGTGATCTATCTCTTCTATCTGTTTTTGATAGGTTTTATGCATCTGCTCTTCGTTCTGTTCTAATTCAGATAAAAAAGGTTTCGCATGAATAAGGTCAACATCTCGATATATCGTTAGAATGTAGTCCACGAGGTTTTCTGTTTTACGCTTAGAAATGCGACGATAATCTTCCAATTTTTCTTTTACTTGTTGGTATTCTTTACGCTTATCTAAATATTCTTTTTCTACTTGTTCAATCTTTTTACGATCCATACATTCTATCCCTCAGTTTATTTAATCGGATTTTGCAAGTTCAACTTAGGGATACTCTTAAGATATTGTTCTGCAGAATCTGCCGTTTTCCCTTCAAAAGCCCCTTTTAATTGTGCAACAAGATTCTCAGAGTGGTAAGAAAATACTTCTTTGGAGTAATTAGATAATTTTGATCCTAACTCATTTTTGAAGCCTTTGAATTGTCATCTCATGTTTTGCTAAAATTGCTCTAATAGCAATTCTCTCTTGATTTTTTTCATATACTGAATATAAGCTTCTTTATAGTAATCCTCATCAATATAATCTTTTGCATTCCCAGTAAAGACCATCCCAAAAAAACTATCCCCTTTCTATTTTTATAACTATTTAAACTAAACGAACTATTCGACACCACTTTAAATATCTCGCTTTGTTTTTCTATCAACATCTTCCAATGTTTCAACAGCAGTAAATAATTTATCTGAAAAACGAACTATTTTTATCCATATATCGATTTAACTCATCAACATTATGGCTGAACATTCCCTCATCCCAAACAGTTGGAAATTGAAAATTAGAAACTAGTTGAGACACTTCATTTCTTCCTAGAGTAATCCCAGCATGATAGGCTTCGCGATTTGCCTTTTCTACAACTTCTTTTACTTGTTGGCGGTAACTTTCCAACTCATCTTTCATTAGTTTTACTTTATCTTCTGATTCTATTCTTGACAAATGAGAAATACATAGTAACAATCTACTTCTTAACTCTATTTTCTTTGCGCCAGTAGTTCCTTGAATAGCGGTCTGAAGAATTGGGATATTCTTATTCCCCCAGGCGATTACTGCTTGTTTTGTCTCATCAATAATGGCTTTGTATTCTTTCATAAATTCTGAATAGAGATACTTAATGTCAGTAGGTATAGCTAGTGAACTTAAGAACTCTTTAGCAAGAATTTTTCCCTACTTCCATTAACAATGAAGTAGCACCGCCCTTTTGTGCTTTAATAATATCAATATACTTATTAATTAACTCACTTAGCTTTTGGCCCGCTCTCAAATAATCCGGGAAGAAATCTTCAGTCGCTTCCAATATCGTTCCATCTGAGTGAATTCTATACTCTCCAAAGTCATGGGAATTAGGGCTATCAAACGTGGTTGCAAAATTAAACGGTACTATTACTTTCACTTTTCCTAATTGCTCATCTGTATTTCGATTTAACATTGAAACAATATCAAAAGGATTTACATAATACGTCACTTTTTCATTAAGGATTTGAATTACTTCTTCAGAAACACCGGAATTTCTTAAACTCTTCAACGTATCTGGTCCATTTAAAACAACAATTTCACCAATTTGTTCTAATTCTTCTACACTAAGATGAGCTGCTCCTTGTACAGAAGCAATCGAACCTAGAGAATGTCCTGTCATATTTAATTTTGCATTGGGTGCTTTTTCTCGCAATTCTGCTAATTTTACATGCAGAGCCTCTTCAACTAATTTTCCCTGCTGTATATATTCATCGTGCATCACGAAACGGTAGTTATTTCCCAGCCAATCATTTACTAAAGGCCATACATTATTTAAACTTGGAACATCACTTCCTTTTACAGCTAGATAGGCGTTCTTTGTATCTTTGCTCAACTCAGGAGTATCTGTTAAAAAATACGAATTGAAGCCCTCTTCTATATCAGATAATAATGGTGTCTTAATAAAAACTGTTCCATTCGGCGTATCCTTTGGAACTAACCTTGTATTTTTATCTTTATGTACATATAGGATTCCATCGTTGGGAAGATGCTTCCCTCCACCTATATTGACCCCCTCTTCTTGATAGTCTTTTAGAAAAATCTCGAAGCGCAAATTCTTCATCCTCAATTAACACTTTATCCTTTAATGCCTTAAAAAAGCTAAGTGGTCGATCTTCATAAGCAGATTGAGATAGATTCAAATAAATATTATTAAAATTATTTAAATTACTCATAATTATAGATGCCCTTCCCTCTTCTAATCATCGGAGGTTGATTCATTCTAATTCGAGATAAACTTGGAATGTCATCATTCTTTTCCATCAGAAAATCCACAATAATTACAGTTTTGGGATTATCATTAAAAACTCCGTAGACTGATAAATTGTACCCAATATTGGCCACTCCATTACTTACTGGTCCCACTTCTAAAGAATTCCAATCAAATTGAATAGTTTCAACTTTTGGGTATCTTGAATGAACCCACTTTACAATCTCTTTCTCATGTTCTTTCAACCATGCTAACTGCTTATCTCTGGCCGTCGCAAAAATTGTATTTGTACGCCAATCTGGATTATTTAAATTGAACACTGTAAAACCTCCTACACCTAATAATGTGATTGTTCCTATAATGGCTAATTTCTTCTTCATGTTCCACCCTCCAACCTTATATACTTACCTCTTATCATTTAATTGTCTAAAGACACTACTCTTACAAGTATTATAAGATATTTCATTAATTTTTTTCATATAGTTTTATTAATTAAAATTGACTTATTC
Organism: uncultured Granulicatella sp.; assembly: GCA_916438765.1. GTDB lineage: Bacteria > Bacillota > Bacilli > Lactobacillales > Aerococcaceae > Granulicatella. The sequence goes on from CAKAHB010000005.1 coordinate 573,328, forward strand.
TATAAAGCACTATGTTTTTTTAACGAAATACTCGTATTAAGTAGAACACTTGGTTTTTGAATCATTGAGATACTATCCCCAATATGCGTTATTAAAACATATCACGAAGAGAATTTTTTTGAGATGTATCAAAAATGATACATTTCGCATTTTTTTGGTTAATTCCAAAACCAATAAAGAGCTATCGTTTATGGTATAAACACAATAATCTAATCAGCGCTTGATAAGTTATAAAAAAGAAGGAATTAAACATATCGCTTAATTCCTTCCTTGATTTCTTGCTAATTTAAAGTAAAAGTAGCTTCGGTATTTGGACCTGAGCTCGAGGCTACATAGTCACTAAATTCATTATCACCGAAACAGTCATTTACAAATTGAACGTAGTAACTAATCAGTTGATGTGTTTGGGAAAGTTTCGCTTTCAACGTAGAAATCGCACTAGCTTGCATTCCCTCTGCCTCCATCACTTGAATCACGTGATTCAACTCTTGCCCAAGTCGATTCGCGATAGCAGCCACCAGATTCTGACCCTTCACAATCTCATCCAAATCAAAGGCACGGTAAACACCCTCTTCAATAATGGGTTTTAATTTAGGTGCAAGAAGAGCCAACGAATTATTAACATCTCGAATCTGCCAGATAACATGTTCAATACGCTCCATCGCAGGAATAATATGTGATTTCAATCCTCGAACACTCTCTTTTGCTCTATCTGGATACAATTGTTCTAATTTCCCCCAGTAAATCTCAGGAGAAACACTTGGTTTTACGGTCAAATCGCCTAACAGATTGTAATTATCTTTAATTTCTCGAACAAATACACTCTCATTAAAATCAGAACTAATCTTAGTCACTAATTCCTTCAATCTACTCTTTTCTGACATAATCGCTTGAAGTCCACTTATGAGTTTGTTCAGTGAATTACTATAGGCATTTTCAACTTTCTTCGCATATTCTGAACTGCGCTTTTCTACTTGTTTATCAAAAGCTTGGAGCACATCTTTTACATCATCAAAAATTCCATGTCGCTCAAGGTATGCCTTATAGTTAGCCGGAACTGTGCCTATTCCTAATCTAGGAGAAACAGTTCCCTCTTCTAGATGTTGACCTAACCACGCATCAATTTGTTCAAAATTCTCTGCTACACCATTGACAAAATCAATTATATTCATAATTTCTAATGTGATTTCAGTAGTATTCTTAGCAATGACTTCTAACACAACTGTTAATGATTCCCTGATTCCATCGAGTTTCCCTTCGCGAAGGCCTTCCCCTTCAAAGATCGTTACACTATCTTTAAGTAATTTTTGAGTTTCTTCTTCTATGACTTCCCAGGATTTCATCAAAGTTGGCGTGCTATCACCTGCGATAGAGGAAACTCCCTCAATTCTCTCATGATGAATTTTCTTCGCCAACTCCCCACAAGATAACTTCAACCTGTACAAATCTGTATTGTATCGTCCATACTGAATTGGCAAGCCGTTTACAAGAGCTTCTTGAGTAGAATAAAACCTCGTGTTATCAAGTTTTGCTGTGTACGTAGCATCGTTCAAAATTTGACGATTTTTCATGATAACTCCAACTGTATCATGAAGTTTAAACAATACATATGGAAGCCCAGCTTCTTTAAAAACTGATTTAATAGATTCGGAAATTTGTTCTTTTCGTTCGTTAAAATTTTCTCCTATTTTATCGTTCTTATTTCTACTTGCCTCTAAAATCCTCACAATATAAGCCATATCTTCTAGTCGATTGGTTATATTTGATTTGAGAATACGTAATAATTCTGGATTTACTTGAATCTTATCTCCACTACTAATCCAGTTTTGATCTGCACTTAATAAATCCCTGGGTTTAGGGTCAATTCCTTTAACATGAAAATCAACCGTTCCGTCTCCATCAATGTCAATATCCTTCTTTGCAGTCTCCCAGACAACATCTCCATTACCATGGATAATCTGCTGCAGTTGATTGAATTGCAAATACGTTAAATTATGTGTATACACACCAAATCCATAATCCAGATGTATCCCGGTAACCGTTGCATTTCCCGTAACCCCACCGATATAATCATAGTTCCCTCGATAGTTCTTAAATTGTTCAGGGTGTGCTCTCATATATGCGAGCTCTTCAGGACTTATCATATTATGAATATCAGGACCATGAGACCCCATGTTGTCCCATCCATTTTTTAATGCAACAAACATTGCAAGAGATTCTCCCAATGAATGCCCTGTTGTTGTAATTTGTGCATTACGGTATTGCTTACGAACCTCTTCTGCAAAACGAAGAGCAGAGACCGCTTGCGATTCAACTACTTTTCCTCTATTATTTGAATCTACATACGCCATTCTGTCTGTATTACCATAGCCTATCATCTGTACATCAGTTGTTGTATCTTTTCGATCAGCCGCATTAGTCCCTGCATACGTAATAATAATTTGAGAGTAATCTGGTTGTCCATCAGCCCCAATGGGAGCAACCGCCATCGCTTGCATCCCATTTTCTTGGTTATCTTCGACTTTTAGTATCTTATATTCACCTAATTTGGATTCTCCCTCATTAAATTTCAGTGTTGGATATTCTTTAAGACTACTTTCATAATCCTTCTTGGAAGAATCTAAACGATATACCTTATTAGAAATAATTTGATTTTGTCGTTCTGTTAACATTATTTTTTTCACCAATATATTTAATCTTAATTTTTTTGATAATGGAATATCCTCTGTAATCATATTTGCCCGTTGTAAATCATCGAATTTACCAACTGGATTCAAATACAATTCTCCGTCTTTCTTATCCAAAAAAATTAGTGTCCAAAATGTCAATACTAGTTTCTTTGTTTTCATCATTGTTAATTCTTAGTTTTAGAATATAACTTCCTGTACTTTCATTTTTTCGTAAACCATAAAAATTCAACTTCTTGTATATCGTAGTTTCTGTAAATTCGAATAGCGATATTGTCTTGTTGTTCTTTCGTAATCTTAGGTTTTGAACACCCAACAATTAGAAATATACTAAACTAAAATAGCAACTAACTTTAATATCTTCTTCATCCTTCCGCCTCCTCTATTCTTCTATACTCATTAATTGTACAAATTCATAACCTTCTGCATCAACAATATAGCCTTCGTTTGGACGTGGAGATTTTTCGTTTGAGATATACGGGAAGCGAACATATTCTTGGTCGCTGATACGCATTCCCATGAACACCTGTGTTGCCAATTGTCTGTGCAAGGTTACAAGTGTAGAGTAATTCGTCATTAAGTCTTTATAATTCCCTATAAATACCGGTGTAATACCGTACTTAGGCCCTTCTAACAGAAGCTCTTTGAACTGATTTTCTGTAATATTGAGACTTTGACCAAGGATTTGGATGTCTGGAATGATAATGAGTGATTGAGTATACTCTCCAGGTTGCATCATACGTTCCTTCAAGTTGTCTAAGATGATATTCATTCCGTCTTTAGCACTCAGTGTATCGCTGAAACGATGCGCTTCCTTAAATTGATCTAATGGCACTAATCCTAGTGGGTCCACGATTACCACTTGAACAGGATTCGTATATTGTTGCAACTGGTAAGCTAGCACTTTGTAGAACTGAGTAACACTTCGAACATTATCACTAACTAAAGAGATGGCTTTATCTAATGTAAATGCAGCCACTTCGACCATTTCTCTCGTTAATCCGAGTAACACTTGATGGTTTCGTTCTGAACGGTCTACTTGAGCTTCCACCATTTCTGGGGTCACCACTTCCGGCAACATTGGAATTGGTTGTGGTAATGCACCTGTCCAATAATGAGACATTTCTTGCGCTTCTGCTTTTACTTGCTGAATCATCAATGAATTCTCTTCAGAAGTATACGGCACACACACTTGGAACGAAACGACTGTGTCTTGCTTCATTAATCCGCGCCCACGGATATCTATAAGCACTTGGCTTGTACGACCAACAATACTTGTAACATCACTTTGTTCGAATAAGTAGAGCGCAATTTTTGTTTTAAAGTTCGCTTGTAATTGTACACGCATGGCATTGAAACGAGACATCGTTGTAATGAGATAGATTCCTAGAGAGGCACCCTCACGCGCTAGAATATTAACGGTTTCGTTAAACGCTTCACTGAAAGTAGCATCACTCACTCCATCAAAACTATCGATTGCAATAAATAGTGAAGGGAATGGTGTTACGGCATCTCTGTTGTATTGTTGCATATTACTTGAACGTGCTTCACTAAGAGCTGCTCTTCGAACCTTCACTTCTTTTTGAAGGCGTCGTAATGACTTCATCACTTTCTCATTATCATCTGCGGTAAAGTAGTCTGCCACATGTGGAAAGTCCACTAAAGAAATTAATCCACTCGTTCCAAAGTCATATAAATAGATATGCGATTGCTCTGGCGTTGTTTTACGCATTACATCAATCAATGCATTTTGAATAAAGGTAGACTTCCCATACCCTGGGCTTCCAACAACCAAGATATGACCACAATCGTTGAAATCAACTGTCAGTGGTAATTGCGCTTGTTGTTCCGGAATATCTTGATATCCCAATAAAAACTCAGGGTGTTTATCGGCTCCCCAATAATGTTTAAATTGAATATCTTGGATATCTTCTGCTGCGATTCTCTCTTTTAACGGTGGAAGCCACGGACTTGCGACTTTCGGAAGGTGGAGCGATTCGAATACACGCTTCGCTTCTTGAACGACCGCATCCAATTGCGTTGGCAATCGTTTCTGGTTGCCACTATCATCTAATCCACTTAAGTCTTTATTGATTGCTTCATACTGTCCATTATCTTTAATGGCAAACACTGTCGTATCTCGGTGTGTAGAACGTACCGCTTCTGGTTCATAATCGGCTCCACTCCAAGCACTTTGGAATAATTCATAGATTTCATTATTCCCAACTTGTAAGTATCCTCGACCTGTCTGTGTAATTTCTGCAGCATCTGGCGTTTTAATAATTTCACGCGAATCAGCCACATCTTGTACTTTCAATGCAATCTTAAACTTCGAGTTAGACCAGATTTGATCATCCACTACGCCGCTTGGCTTTTGAGTCGCTAAGATTAAGTGAATTCCGAGCGAACGTCCGATACGTGCTGCAGATACTAATTCTTTCATGAAGTCCGGTTGGTTCGTTTTCAATTCTGCAAACTCATCCGAAATCAAGAATAAATGAGGCATTGGCTCAGTGGCTACACCCTCTTTAAATAATTTCATGTACTGATTAATATGGTTTACATCATATTCTGCAAATAATCGTTGACGTTTCTTCAATTCTGCTTGAATAGATACTAAGGCACGATTGGCTTGTGCGACATCTAAGTTCGTAATCGCTCCAACTAAGTGCGGTAGGTCTGCAAATAGGTTCGCCATCCCCCCACCTTTGTAGTCAATCAAGAGAAACGCGACTTCATATGGATGGAAATTCACTGCTAATGAGGCAATATACGACTGTAAGGTTTCAGATTTCCCAGAACCTGTTGTCCCTGCCATTAGTCCGTGAGGTCCATGCGCTTTTTCATGTAAATTCAACATTAATAATTCATCACGGCCACGTAGCCCTAACGGTACTGCCATTGTTTGATACGTATCATTCGTTGCCCAACGATGGTTCATATCTAACGCTTCTACAGAATCTACACCATACATCTCTAGGAATGTGACACTATCTGGAATCGCGTTTCGTAATGTTTGAACATGCGTCACTTGAGCCAAGTCTCTTGCGAATTGTTCTTTGGCTTCAGTGGATAACTTCTCAAATGTCACAAACGGTTTATCCATATATTCGCCATTATGGAGGCGTAATGTTCCTTGACGATTCCCTTTGAAGTCCACAACAGTGTTTACATGTTCTGGTAAGCTTTCAATCACATCTTCTACAAATAGATAGCTAATTCCAAGGTGTGATAAATCTTCATTGATAAACTCCATAATATTATGGTCTAGCATCAGAGATAAATCCGTAATCACAAATACATAATGAGGAGTGAAAGTTAGTTGCTTATTAGTTCCTGCTTGTTCAGCCGCTTGTTTGCGTTCTTTGATCATTTGATAGAGAGACGTTAACAATTGATCGCGACTACGTTGATGATATACAAAACTACGGCAATTGAACTGCTGAAGTTTCATATGCGGTAACCAACGACTCCATTCCCACAATGGGAGTTCCTCTTCACGAAACACTGGAACAAATTGCACATCATGGTAACTATGGAAAGTAGCCAACTGGATAATCGCTTGTTGAACTTGCTCAATGACTGTTCGACGAGAGCCGATATATCCTGTTGGGGCTGATAACAAATCATTCGTAATAGGTAAATTCTCCAAGTATTGGTAATGAGCCACTAATTCCGTTACTTGTTCACTGATGGCTTCATTATATTCTGTTAACTCAGATTTTTTATAATCGACTTTAAAACTTGGAAGGATTTTTCCTGTCCCTAGACGGTACGTTAAAAAGTCAAAGTGATGAGGAGTCTTTTCATAGAGACGTCTATCCGTCACCTTCGCCATTTCCATTACAGCGTCAACTGATGGATAGTGATAATTTAACGCTTCTTCCTGCTCTTTAGATAAGTCATAAAGCTCTTTGTATTTCTCATTCAGATACGCTTTATAGTTCTCCATCTTTTTCGCTTTCAGACGTTTATTTTGTTTTTGTCTGAGAAGAAACTGTGAACTGAGGTGATTAAAGTAATCACCGACATCCCCATCATCATAATCATCATTCCGCCATTTCCTGTAAGAAAATGCGTCGCTACCGTAAGCCCAATCATCGCAAGCGGCATGATAATTAATTTTAATAGCGATTGCTTCTGCATATTATCTTCAGTTGGCGGCGCTAAGATGCTCACCACATCATCTGGCTCACGTAAAATGAATCGAGGTGAACGGTGAAAATCACTAGTCTTATCCTCTGGTGTATCTTCAAAATCTAACTGCACCAGAGTTGTTTCAATTGGTTCGATACTAGCGATAAAAACTTTTTGCCCTTGAATTCTAATAAAATAGCCACTCGTAGAGAATAAGTAATCTCCCTCACTCATCTGTGCAGGTGTTGTGACCAACTGCCCATTCAAGAACCCTTCTTTCTCGGATACAATTTCATATCCTGTAGCGTTTGCTTGAATCAATAATTCTTGGCTTTGAGGAATGCTTACCGCATGCAGTTCATCCGGACCAATGGTTAAAGGCTCTTTTGTTAGTAACGTTTGTAAGCTATATTGAAAAACAAATAATTCTGCAACAATCTCATTACTGAATGGAAGGCTATGTTTTCCGTTCGTGTAAATACGGTCCGCAAACGACACTTGTCCATTTTTCACGATTAATTTATCTGCAAATGCATTTTCCACAACAAAATCATCGCTTAGATGAGTTCCCACACGGTAAGCTCTCTCTTTTGAAATGTCGTAGATGGTATTATCTATCTTAATTAAACAAATCATTTACTGCCTCCGTATTAATTTTCTTTCGTTTTTTGTTGTGCTGGTAAATATTGTTTCTTTAACTCTTCCAATTTACCTTTATAACGGTTAATTTCCTCTGTACGTTTTTCAGATGTTAAATTTGGATCACGTTGAACGTCATCAATTTTCTTCGTCAAACTGTACATTAATAATTGTGGATCATCTAAATAACTCGCAATATCCATTGCTTCATCTACTTTATTTTGACCGATCAGTACCCAATATCTTAGGTAATCTTCGTTTGTTTGAGCTGTAATTTTTCCAAGCACTGCTTTTTGTTCATTCGTTAGTGATTCTGTCATAATCACTGAATACGCAACAATATACTTATCTTCGGCAGAAAGAGATTTACTATCGATTGATTTTACATTCGTTACCACTTGTGAATAATCTTTTTCAATAAACGATAAACGAAGGTTTGCGATTTGCGTTTGCTTTGGTTGTACCACAAACAAATTGAAAGCCAGAACGGCTGCTAACACCACTGCAATGACACCTGATAAAATCCCCACCAATTTCCATACAAAAAGTTTTCGTTGAGGTACGCGCACCATTTCTTTGGCTACACGTTCTCTTTCATAGTCTAGATGTTCTTGCATTTTTTCTAGCACTTCTGAAATCGATTGAGCTGCAATAATCTCTTCACAGAATTTATGTCCTTTGTAGAATTCTAATTTTCCTTGAGATAATTCTGTAAACTTAGATTTCAAATCTAGTGTTGCTACAATCATTGATTTGTACTGCTTCAAAAATTCTTCTTCCGATAATCCTTCATAAGGAGGTACTTGTCCTTTAATTCCGCGAAAAACAATTTTTGCAATTCCATCTTGTGTAAACACTACATTTTCTGGCGAAAGCGAGTATGTATATACACTTGTCTCTAAAGATGTAAATAATTTTCCTACATTAATTAAGTAACGAAGACGTTCTTCTAATGGTAATGGATAGATTTTTTCGAATTCTTGAGTATTTGCTGTATCCGCATGAATCATATAAGAACTTTCAACTTCTTCAATCGTCAATGGAACAGCTTCTGGAATGGCCACTTGCAACAGCGTTAACGCCATAGCTACATTCCCTTTGAATTCTTCCTTTGTAACTTCAACACTTCTCACGTTCATTCTCTCTCTTTCTATAAAGTTTCAACGATGAATTGGACTCCATCACGTAAGTTCCAACATCTTCGATTCGTTGCAACGCTGTTAGGACTACTCCTTTATCATGTACACGGATACTAGGACTAACAACATTCAATTCTAATTGATAAGCTTGTGCAACAATATGTAATAATTCCTTCATACTAATACCTACTGGAACTCGTAAATCATATTGTCCATATGCAAACTTTCTTAAATCTAACGTTAAATTAATATACATATTATGCATGATGTGTTTTCCTTTTCTTCAAAAATTGATAAATCGATATCCCGCTCATTAATAATCCTAATGCAATGAATCCAACCATTGTTAATGGCGACGTCTTTTCTTCTGGTCTTAACTTCACTCCCTTATTAGGAGTCGTTGCTGACTGCGTTAAGAAGAATTGATCTGTTTCAATCGGATTTAATTTTTGAGAGTCTGTCGATAAAAAAAGAAGAGCCTTATCTTGCGTTTCAGATAATGACTCTTCTGCCTGTTGTTTTGAAATCATTTGAGACAAAGAGGCATCAAACAGTTGTTTCAGTGTTATGTCTTGTTCGAAATAAGTGTGCTCATTTACATTCGTTTGGACAGGAACATCCACATTGATTTTTAACGAACCGTCTTGAGCCCATACTTTGCCCGTGAGGACAACCATCATGCCAAGTACAATCATTATGACTTGACTGATTTTTTTCATTGTCTACTCCTTATTATGTTGTTGATAATGTAGCATGCTTCCAACAAATCCAATGACTCCAATAACAGAAATTGCTGCTGTTGAAATCCATGCTGTTGGTTGCTGATTAATTACTGCATGTAACATATTTTCTGCAGGAACGAATGGTGTTAAATACGCTAATACTGGTGACACATTTCCATAATACGTATCAAACAATTGTCCCAATGCAATAACGTAAATGACGATAAATCCTAAACTAATTAATAATCCATAGGCTTTTAGCCATGACATTAACGCATGGTGCATGAAAATAGCACTTACAGCAATTAGAATTGCCATTCCGATGAGTGCAAATAATTGCTCTGCTGGTAAACTCAATTTCACACCTACCACAATACTTACTAAGGCGCCAATACCTGCTCCAACACCTGCTAGTAAAACTAAAGGTAAGAGATGTGCTTTTGATTCATTAGATAGATAACGATTTGTGTCCAGTAATTGCCAATTACCGTGTTGTAACATGTATACAAATGCAAGAGTCATCATTGCAATAATCAATACCATTAAAACTCCGGTACGATTATCCGTATGTTGACGTGAAGTGTCTGCTCCGCGTCCGTCTGCTAATGTTCCATCAATTGGATGAGATAGGTAATCATAGACTAATGTATTTGTATTGTTTCCAGACTCCGTATTGGACATTACTTTCGTAAATTCGTTCAAGAATGCCGTGTTCGATTCGAATTCTTTGTTCATAACATTGTCCATTGATTCGACAGCGTTCTTGTACTCAGTCCCTTTTGTTTCAAGAGTTTTCACCTCATCGTTTAATCGGCTATATTCTTTTCGAATAGTTTCAGCCACTTGTTGATGAGACTTTGTGTTATCCATCAATGTACGACTTGCTAACATAAGCGTTGATAAGTCTTTGTTCATTGATAGGCTCACACCTGTTAAATCAGTGTTGTCACGTTTTCTGAATCTACAAAAATCGGTTTACTTTCAAGAGTTTCTTTAACTTTTTGAGTTTCCGTCACAATTCTTGTAATTTCAGCATTCACATCCTGCATTAACTTTTGATAAGCATCCATATTTTTCTTTAAAGTGGCTACATCCGTTGAAAGTGTCGCAATTCGTGTATTTAATTCTTCTGGAATTACAAGTTTTTCTTTAATATCACTAGTTAATGTATTCGTTACTAGATCGACTAGAATTTCGTCTAGATTTTCAAATGCCAACTGCGCATATAATGAATCTCCCGCTGGCTGTTTAGGATTTGCTCCATTATTAGAATATAAGTCTAATCCATAAACTGCCTTCACTTGACCTGCAAAATCAAGATATGCTTTTACATCATTAAACACAGCTGTAGAAATTTCTCCTAAGAACGCTTTAGAATCTGTGAAAACAGTACGTGCATCACTACCGCTATACGTTCTTTGGATTGCTTGAGAGCTAGTATTCACCGTTAGAGTTGCTCCATCTAGCGGAGTTAATGTATCGAATTTTTTAGGAGTCGCATTCCCTGAAGCTTGATAATTATTAAAAGCTTCAATCACTTTATTAGATTGTTGAATACTACTATTTAATGAAGCAATATTATTTAATAATGCTTGTTTTTGTTCATCGCTAAGATGAGCAATTGATTCTTCAGTCACAACATTAATTTTCGATAAGATTGGCGCAAACCAACTATCGCTTGCGACCGATCCACCATTGTATTTCAATTCATAATCTACACGTAATTGCTTGGCAGAAGCATTAAACCCTGAAGTCACTTCCACAGAACTACCATTTTGTGAGAATGAGGCTCCTTGACCATTAATACGTAAACTTTGAACACTGTAACGACTATCAACAGCTAAAGTGATTTTCTTAATGTTACCAGCAATGTCATTCACAGCAATCTGCCCAGAAATCACTTTGTTTTTAATGTCATTTTCTTTATTGCTAACAAAAGTATCTTGGTTACTTGTTTGTGTGGTTGCTGATGGATTTAGTTTTTGAATAAAATGAACCGTATTTTTTAGAAACTGTTTATCTGCAGCTGATAATGCCATACGATCAATCGTAGCATCATCATAAAGCGTCATCTGTTGAGCGCTTGAAATAAACTTCTTATCAATATTATTACGCAACTCCGAAACCATTAACCCTAGTGTTTTCTTCGTTTGGTTACTATTATCAGCAAACGACTCTGCTACTGCTTGCTTGATTTTTGCTTTATAGGTTGTATTTAAATAAGTACTAATTTCTTCGTTTCTCTTCTTAATATCCTCAACGAATTCATTCAGACGTTTGTTTAACTCATTTGAGTTTGCTAAGACTTGATTCAAATCTTGTCCGTTGCTTAATTCTGGAAGCTTTGTCCATTTACTTCTTGCATAATTTTCAACGGATCCGTCACCGTCATGCTAGAAATGCCTTTATCATAAACTGCCAATTCACTTTCTCGTTTAGCAATCGATTGAGCCCATGCGTCTTGCAACTCTTTAATTTTAGCAATTTCATTTTCATATGTCTTATCTACAGAAATAATTTGTGTGAACGATGCATTTGAATTCTGAATGATTGTATTAAATCCATTCATCACTTCTGCTGCATTATTCGATGAACTAGAAATCCCTTTAAATTCTTGAGAATATTGCATCAACGGTTCTAAAAGCCCAGTTTGGAATTGGTCAACCGTATCTCCTTGATTTTTTACAACTCCAGAAACTTGTTTCTGAGCATTTTTCAAGTTGGCGATTACGCTACTAAAATAAATGCGAATAAGATCTTGGTTAAATGCTTGTTTTAATGACGATACTGCCTCTTCTGCTTGTTTCACTAAAACTTGTTTGTCGGCATTTACTTTATATTGGAACAATGCACGTTTTGGCGCTGTTGCTTCTAACGAAAGGGCATCTTGTGAAAAATGACTTGGTAAAATCACCATCACTTGATAGTTCCCATTTTCTAACCCTTTTTCAGCTGTCGAACGAGACACCGTTTCAACTTTGTACGGAGTTGTCTTTGCAAATGATTCAATTAAGATATTTGCAACTGTTACTTTGTCTCCATTATAGTTTGTCCCACTATCTTCATTCACAACAGCAATAGTGACATCACTTTTAGCTGTTTGCGAGTCTTGAACTGACGTCGAACGATTTGTATTTTGTGGTTTCACCACTCCGAATAATGATAATAATAATACCGCTATTAAAAGCACTCCTGAAAACAGGAAGACTTTCTTATGTTTCATTTTCTTCTCCCTTCAAATTTTTTAAAAGAAAAAGGCGGGATGCGCTCCCACCTTCTTAGGATAGATGGTCTATCCATTATCCATTAGTTTAATCCGAATTTTTGAGATAAAGCTTGGTCATGCTCTTCCATTGCACGAGCAGCTCCAACTAACTGAACGTTGATTTGTTCTAATAATTCAGCAAATTCTTTTACTTTTGGTTTTAATTCGTTAAATTGTCTATCAAAACCTTGGAAAGCTTGTCCTTCCCATTCAGCTGCTAATGTTTGTTGTAAAGCTGATAGGTTAGATAAAATTCCATTTACTTCGTTTGAAGCTTTGCTATATTCACGAGCACGTGTTTGTAACGTCTCTGGAGAAACTTTAATTTGTCCCATTTTAATGAACTCCTTCAGTTATAATATTGATTTTTGTTACATTTCGATAGTATCACATTCACAAATAATTAGCAATATAAAAATAAAAACTTCACGGTGAGTATCATCGTTATTTTCACTTTTCTATTAATGTGTTTTCCCTATTTTTAAATTCGCTTTGTTTTCTTCGAACCATTTTTTATATAATTCGACAAAACGTTCTTCATCTACATCTGTATATCCATGAAATACTACTTTATCAATGTCTTCTTGATTAAAGTAAAAGATCTGTTCCGGATTTAATCCAATAGGATATGCAGCTCCTGAATATCCAAAAAATACAAGTTCGTTATCTTGTTGTAATTGGCAACCTCTACTTAAAATCATCACTTTTTGCTGACCTTCTTTTAAATAGATAATAGATCCAATTGGTAATACTTCATTCATTATTTAACCTCCTCGATTGATTCAAGTATAAAAATTTTATTATTGTACATGTTATCAACAGGGACTTCCACTAGCCAAGCAAAAAATAGCAAAAAAGCGAACATCGTATTTAACAGCAATAACATTTCTCCCCCAGAAGTTGCTCGTGCGTAAAAGAAAAGGAGCACTGCATTAATGGCCAGAGGAATATAAAAACTCGCATCGCTTTTATCTTCTGTTCTAAATGTAGCGATATACTTTTTAGGATTTGAAGGAAGTTTTTTAGATACCCTGGATCTAGAAACTCCTATTATTACTAGTGCTATTAAGAATGCCAAAATGAAAGTCCCTAGAAAAATTCCGTACTTTAGAAAAGGCTGTTGGTGAATATGATGGTTATCCAGTATCCCATTCAGTAGTTTCGTTACCAACTTTGATAGGAGAGGTGTACTTGCGAACGCCCCTACACCTGCCACTACCGCTCCATTAACTTTTGTTTTCTTATCAAAAAGTCGACTTTTTTTATCAATCTCAACCATTTCAACATGCACTCTTTTGGGTAAAAATCCAAAACCATACACTTTAGGTCTGGTGGTACTCGTATCCATAAGATATTTTTTCCCCTTCGAGTCTGTCACAATTTTGTGACAACCTGATATTGAATTCTTAAACGTTAAATTCATTATTTATTCACCATCCAAAACTAAATTTTAAGTGATTTAAAGTGCTACTGATAGTTTGGCCAACATTGTCAATTGAATTAGTAATGTATTCACCGATATTATTTATTGTATCTTTCACACCATAACGGTTTTCTCGATACGCTTCATCCAGATAATGACCTATACCCAGACCAACAACTATTGGAGTTAATATCGGATGAGTAAGGAATGGATTCGCAAAAAAGGATGTCGAGAGAGTAGTAAGCATTGTATCCACTATGTTAATACCCACATTTATTAAATATGCTGAAGTAAGAGAATGAACTACAGCTGTTCCTATTTTTTCCTCTAAGGAATTTAGATATACGTCAACCCCTATAAATACAGATTTGAGCCACGAGATACTAAACGTAAAAACTCTTCCTACATTGTCCCCAACATAATATCCTAAACTTTTTGCCACATTTGCAATAGAAATATCTACTTCGTGAACAAATCCCTTTCCTATGTTTTTCAACATAGATTTTCCAGCATCTAAAGTAAATTTACTAGCGTCAAAAGAAAGTCCAATATTCTTATATATATGGCTATCCACAGAAAAAGTAAAATACTTCGACAATTGGAGCATTTCAGTAGGTAATTGTTTTAACAAAAAATTGCTTACTTCTTCTACTGTATTCCGCACAAGATTATTAGCTTGATCTTTACCCCACTTGACTATTTGATATAGTTGTATCCACTTGATACCTTCATTATAAAATGCGACTTTAGGATGGCTGTCCAAATAGTTTTTTAACCTTTCAACCTCGGCCTCAGACATATTTAACCCTTTTTTCATAATTTCAGCCATTTGAGCCATATAATATGAAGAGTTTATCCAATGTTGATCAATTGATTCCATCCAAGTTTCTATGGCTTTTTCATTTAATAGATAACTACGACCAACTTCACTCCATGAATGAGTTGCTTCATTAATTCCCTTTTGAACCAATTGATAAAGTTCATCTGCTTTAGCAAATACTGCCCTTGAGTTGCTATTAAAAGCTCTTAATTTCACTAGTTTTTCCTCAAGCAATCGTTTGGTCTCTAGATGATTGTCTTCAATACGTTGTAAGTTCCTTAAATAAGTTGCATTAGGATGCTCATTTCGAAACTCTAATGACATCAGTTCTCTAGATTGATTCACAAAAGTTTCGGCACGATTAATTTTATCCAGAAGTTCCGATTCTTGTAGGTCAACAGTGTCTACTTCTTCTCGATATTTTTTAGTAAATGCTTCACAGCTCTCTTTAACAGCTTCATCTAACAACATACCTGCTTGAATAAGCGGTATTAAAATTTTTTGGGAATAGATTTTCGCAGAGTCGTAAGTAACTCCTGATAAAAAAGGAGAAGAATAACCGAACTGGACTAAGGTCCCTTGTAAGTTATTATAATGGTTGCTTCTTGATTTTATAATTGAGCTAACACTCTGATTTTGCCTATCAGAATCTCCAAGATACATATCAATGCTCATTCAAATCCTCCTTTTTATGATGTAATCGATCTAATTCTTCTTTTTCTAGTAGAAGCTTTTTTCGTTTAAATTCTAGTTCATTTTCAATGTCCGCTAATTGCTTTTTTACCGTTTTGGTAAGCTGCTTTTGTTCTTCCATTAAGTTCTCTACTCGTTTGCTATCTCTAGACTCTTTCAAATATACCGTCATTTCTTCTAAAAACAACTGAGATTGTTTTGAGAATTCGAAAAACTCATCTTTTCGAACAGCATTCTCTTTTGCTTCTATTTTAATCTGCTTCATTTCGGATGATAATTTTTCTTTTCTTTGACGCATTTCATCCATTTAATGTAAACTCCGTCTTTATAAATTCATTTCCTATTTTATCATCTACAGCCTTGAATTCTTTTGTTACGCTATTAAGATTTTTCGACATATCCGCAATAATCTTTGCAATTGTATCAGAGGCCATTTTTGATTGATCAATCACACGACTAGCTTCATTATTGCCCGCCACAGTTGTACGATTATCTTTCACAATGTTTGAGACACTTCTTAAATGATTCACTCCTACAGATAATCCTGTAGAAATTTTGTTAGCGCCTGATAAGTCAACTTTTATTTCAACCATAATTATGCTCCCTATATAATTCTCATTCCATTTTTTATTATTTCATTAAACAATGACTACAGTATACTATATTTTACTGAAATTTACCTATATATTTCACATTTCAGCTTTTTCCACACTATTCAGCAGTTTTCCTAACAAAAACAGCTCAAAAGTGTTCTAACTTTTGAGCTGCCTGTATTTTTTCTAAATGCAGTTGATTAGCCTCTTAATTTGCCGTTTTGGCCAAGGTTTTCTGCTTTAATTTCTTGAATAATGATATGAATGTGTTCTGTTGGAGCACCTGTGTGTTTAGAAACCACTTCTGTCACTTCTTTGACAAGGGCTTCTTTTTGTTCACGGCTTCTTCCTTCGATCATTTCAACATGAATAAATGGCATGGTTTTGCCTCCCTTCGCTTTGAACTAATTAATCTAGTTGCTCTTTGGTTTTATTTTACTCCTAAATGGGAGCGAATGCTAGGTGTGGTGCTGGAAAGGCCTCACACCCTGTGTAGTTGAACTCGCATAAGTCACTTGCGCTCGGGTGCATCACCATATTTATACGCAACCGCTTCGACGCAGTGGTTTATTGACATTCTTTTCATCACTCGTGATTCAAGAATGTCTAATAAACTTTGCGGGCGAAAGACTACGAAGCAGAATGACTTCACACTGTGAAATCATTCTTGGCTTCTGTCTTTCTGCCTCACACCCTATATTTCTCTATTAAAATTTTCATGGTTTTGTTTGAAAAGAGCACGGTGAGGATGGCGGTATTCAATGGGAGTGTGATCATATTTTTCAGGATTCGCATTGGCATGAAGACAGCAAAAGCTTTTCCTGACGTCATATACACCCAGATTGAATTCAATCCGATGTTACAGAAGATGGTGACGAGCAATACTGTCATAAAGATTTGTTCCCATCTGAGTGGTCTCTTATATAAGAAGTATCCGTAGATGAGTCCTCCGACAAGGGCTGTGAATGTGTATCCGATGAAGAATTGTCCAGTCTCCCCGTGGAAGAAGTTTCCGAGGATATCGACTAGGATTCCCACAAGTGCTGCACGCCACAGTCCAAGCATCACCCCTGCGATGGCTGCTCCGATAAACCCGAATCCGATTTGTACGTAGAGGCCGAATTTAATTGCCGGCAACATTTCCATCACAAGACGAATAGCTACGACCATCGCCATCACTGTAATATCCAGTGTTCTTTTTCGATTGTATTTCTTTGTATTTTCCATATTAGCATCTCCTTTACTTGTAAAGAGTTGCTCCATTTAACTTCTTCTATTTCTAGTGTTGTTTAAATGCAGCGAATGCGACTAAATTACCGCAATGTTTCCATTTTCGTCCCAGTGGCAACATTCCATCCGCCGGGCACTTAACGCAATAAAGTCTACTCTGATTTTAGGTTCTAGAAAATTTAGTTCCTACTTTCCATGAATCTCCTTTCTTACTCTTGGTTAGAATACCTGTCCTTTCTTGTTGCGTCAAGCAAACATGATTTTTTTCTTCGTTTAAACCGTCCAAACCTGAATGAAAAACTTGCTTCCAATATTTTTCATAACTTTTATTAAATATTTCACTTAAAATTTATATAATGTTTAAGATTGATACCGTTTTTCGCTAACGTGTATAATATTATTAACTCTCTTTACAAATAGAAAGGTTAGACAATGAGCAATGAACGTTATTTAATGATGGAATCCGATATTAAGAGCTTATCGTTTCAATTGGAATCTATCACAAAATCTAAATATGACAGCGACTGGCATAGTACGCTCCATACGCACCCTTTTACGGAATTATTTTACGTTGTAGACGGAAAAGGCGAGTTTAATATTCAAGGCCAACGTTTTCCTGTAAAAGCAAACGACTTTGTCATTATCAATCCGCAAGTAGAACATACAGAATTATCTTCTCCTGATGAACCGTTGGAATATATCGTGTTAGGAATTAATGGGCTCTCCTTCTCAAACTTAACGCCCGTCTCAGAAGGGGGACATCCATTTTCATTCTTCAACTTGCGAGATGAGCAAAAAGACATCTTGCGTTATTTGAATGCGATGGTACAAGAGGCCACTTCCCAATCGATGAGCTACGAATTAGTGTGCCACAACTTATTAGAAATCTTATTAATTAAAATCTTGCGTCACCAACACTTCGACCTTGAAGTCGGCAAACAAAGCAAGGCCACAAAGGATATTTCGTTTATCAAACACTACTTAGAAACGTACTATCATGAAAGTATCCAACTAGAAGACCTCGCTTCGATGACGCACTTGAGCCGTTTTTATATTTCACACAGCTTTAAGAAAGAAATCGGCATGTCTCCGATGGAATATCTCATTGACATTCGTATTAAAGAGAGTAAAATCTTACTACGAACAACCAATTACTCGATTTCACAGGTGGCGGATATTGTTGGGTTCACGACTCCAACGTATTTCTCAAAACAATTCCGTAAGAGTACAGGGATTTCGCCAACGGATTATCGGGAACAGTATCAAGGAGTTCAGAAATGATTCGACAACCTAAGCGCGATGAACGACGACAAATCATTCCTCTGATCGAACTGATTATGCAAGACATGGAACTGCCGATTCTGGAACACACGAGCCCGGAAATGCTCTACGCGATGCTAGAAGAAGCCATGCTCGACGATCAGTTCCGCTACGGACTGAAGAACACGCTTGTGTATATTCATGAAGGCAAAGTCGCTGGGGCCATCTTTGGCTATCACGGACACTTAGAAGATGCGATTGACGACCCGTTTCACCGATTGTACGAGGATTACAAGATAAAGCATCAAATTCCGCTCTACGAGGATAAGGAGACGATGCCCGGTGAATGGTACATCGATATTTTAGCGGTCTATCCCAAATATCGTCGTCATGGAATCGGTCGTAAATTATTGGTCGAAGTAGAAAACTTAGCGCGCCAGCAAGAGGCCACTAAAATCGCCCTCAACTGCGAGAAGGACAATACGAAGGCCTACAAATTATACGAAAAACTAGGCTACACGCCTGACAGTGAACGCGTCTTAAGTGGTCATCCGTATTACCATATGACGAAAGCTTTATAAAAAAACTCTTTGGACAAAATCGTTCAAAGAGAGAATTATTAAAATGTAACTTATATGTTACATTTTGCTTTTTTATAAAACGAAAAAGAGACTCGAAATTTCGAGTCTCTTATTTTTGCTTCTATGATTATTTTTACAGAGGCTTGACGGAGGTTGATGGTACGTCCGAATGGAAGTACTTCGAATCCGTCTACGTTTTCAGCAAGTAAGTAGCTTTGGCTTGCTTGGTAGATTGGAGCGACAACCACATCATCCATCACGATTTTTTTCAGCCGCAATCATTTGTTTGTAACGTTCTGCTGGCTTCGTTGCGTATGTTGTTTTCACTTCAGCAACGGCTTTATCGTAGGCTTCGCTTGAGTAGTTCCCGAAGTTGATTCCTCCACCTGTTACGTATTGTTCTAAGAAGTTTACTGGATCTTGATAGTCAGGTGCCCATGTTCCGAAGAAGAAGTCGAAATCATCTGCACGTTGTAATTCAAGACGGTTTTTTTCAATGGCACTGATTTAATGTTCAATGTCACGCCTGGTAAGTTCTTTTTGGATTTGCGCTTGTAAATATTCGCCAACCACTTTCGCACTACCTGCATCTGACGTTAATAAGGTCACTTCGATTGTGTCCATCCCTAATTCTTGTTTAGCAAGTGCTAATTCTTTTTGCGCTTCTTCGACATTGTAGGTGAGTAAGTCGCCACGGTCTTCCACATAATCTTTCCCCTGTTTCTGGGTTTTCAGCAAATCCCTTTGGAACAAGACCATTTGAAACGATTGAGCCGTCTTTTAACACGTTGTTTACAAGAGCCGCTTTATCGTAAGCCATCGCAATCGCACGACGGAAGTGTTTGTTTCCTGTGATTTTTGCGTTCTACGTTGAAATTCATGTACCCCATTGTTGCTTTTTGGAATAGCGTGATACGTTGGTTGCGTTTTTATATTGATCGACGAATTGTTCGCTGATTGTTGTGTATTGGACTTGTTTTCCGTCAAATAATTGAACAGAAGTCGCTACTTCTTTTCGATACATTCACAGTAACGTTTTTGTAATTGAACGTTTGCTGCATCCCAGTAACCGTCGTTCTTCACAAGTTTCCAAGAAAGTTCAGAACCTGTCCATCCTTCTAATTTGAACGGTCCGTTTGTCACGATTGAATCTGCTGAAGAACCGTATCCTTCGCCTTTTTCTTTTCGCCACTTTTTTTCAGATTGTGGTAAGAAACGTGACCCTGTTAATAATTTTTGGTAAATATGGAGCAGGATTTTCAAGCGTGATTTCTAATGTTTTTATCATCAATCGCTTTTAACCCCTAATTCTTCTGTCGATAATTCGCCTGAACGAATTTTTCTTCGCGTTTTTGAACACATCAGCCGATTGCGCCACGTGTCCTTCTTTAGGGTCTACTAATTTACGGTAAGTGTACACGAAGTCGCCTGCTGTTACAGGAGTTCCGTCAGACCATTTTGCATCACGTAATTTAAACGTATATACAAGGCCGTCCGCACTTACAGTTGGCTCTTCTGCTGCCATTCCTAATTCAACTTTATTGTCTTTAGCGACACGATATAATCCTTCGAAAATTTGCCCTAACATATCTGAGCTCGGAACATCATCGTAGTCCGCGCTATCTAATGTTGCTAACTCTCCGAATGTTGTAATTGTTAAACTTTGTTGATTACCTGATGTCGATGTCGATGTTGAATTGCCACCACATGCAGCCAAACCTAACGAAACAAGTAGTGTCGTCATTAATAATTTGGTTGATTTTTTCATAACAATTCTCCTTTACTGGTATAATCCATCGCCTATGCGATAGATACATCATAGCATGGAAAAATCAAAGCAAAAAATTTAATGCCTACAACAGGATGTGAGGCTTCGCGGTCAGAAATCGACCACTGGACCAAACCAACGTAAGCATCGTTAAAAACGATGTGCGTATGGTTTGGGAAGTGGACGACTGCGAGACTCAACTACTGGATACGAGCGAACGTCAGGGACTCTGAAACAAACACGAGGGACTGACGTGCGGATGCTGAAATGACGTCGGCCCTGTGAGCCCGAGTTCAACTCCAAGGATGTGAGACATCGCGCCCAGAAATGGAACGTTGGAAAATCCTTCACAGTGCGAAGGATTTGAAACAAAAGAAAAGGAACGTGAAACGTTCTGCAGACGTTTCGGGAAACGCACGCCATTTCTGCGATGGCGAGCTCAACTACATGATACGAGAAAGAGCGTTCAGAAACGAACCACACCAACTCCCCCCTTGCCTTTCTCTTCCATCTCCATTACCATAGAACTAACAAGAAAAAGGAGTTTTTCATATGCACAAGAATCGTGTTCGTGGTTATAATAAACGTTTTTATCCCGGGGTGGCCTTAATCGTGGCGGCTATGCTTTGCCTTGTTTTCGCATTAACAAGACTGAACGTTCCATTATTACAACTACAAAATAAATATTTTAACCTCAAGGACATCACTAAAAATGAAGATTCTATCTTAAAGGTCACTGGTATCGACAAGCACTCCGTCCAAAACTCGGACTTTGGAAAATGGTCGCTTTATATCGTCTCTTATTTAGAAAAAGATTCTCATGGAAACGAAACGACACAATACATCGGGTTAGAATTAGATGAAGAGACCGCCAAACAATTAATCGATAAGAAAAAAATACCTTAGAGATCATCCTGAAAAAAAGTTGCGGGTACCTTTTGTTGAGCCAGAATTTCACGATAAGAAAGTGATGGATTATAGCTATCGTACCCAAGATGCGATGGAAAAAAATACATCAAGTTCCCCACTTTCACGTCGTTATCAGAACTATGTATCGATTAAACCAGGAAAGGAAACACAAAAACTCTTCCTAATCATCTCTCCTTGTCCTCTTCATTCCCAGGGACTAGCACTCGTGTATTTAGCGGAAAAAAACATCATCAATTTGCGTCATACTACAACAGTTTATTTGCAGGATATAAGAACACAGAAGCGTTAGTGGAAAGTCATCCAGAGTTGAAAGGCAAACGTTTATCCACATTATTGAATAAATCCGATTATATCGATGATACCTTAGGAGTGTATATCTATAAAAACTTTTTCTGCTCCACTGTAAAAGGCTTAGAGATTTATGATTTAAACAAAACGAAGAGCGTACACCATTTCGAGAAAACATTTTACCCTGAAGAAGGTGGCAGCTTTATGAAGTCGTACCTTGTGTTCGCAACAAGTGATCCAGACGCCGTGGTTCGCAGTACGAAAGTTCAAATTAAAAATATCGGCGAAGAGACCGATTCACATCTACAGCCATTCTTTGACAAATTACGTCAAGATTTCCCAACGATTGAGATTGAGGCTAAAAAAGAAAGTAAGAGATAAGGAGTCCATTAGGATTCCTTATTTTTTTCAACACGACATTATCATATATGATAATTACCATATATGATAATTTCAGTATTCGAATAAAGTCACTTGCAAAATGCTATTTTCTAGAGTATTATAGCTGTATTATATATATATTATCGAAAAAGAGGTTTATATCATATGACAGAAAAATCGTAATCACGGCTTTAGAATTCGTTTTTTACTTCGGACTTATTTTAATTATTGCCGCTTGCGTCATCGGATTTTTTTCAACTTTCCAAAAACCAGACGCTAAAAAAATCTATGAAGATGGAAAAAGCTCTTCCCTTCAGTTCAAGCAATGACGATAAAGAATCAGCTCTAAAAAAATTACTGATATCTCAAAAAGAACCCTGTCATCGAAGTAGATAAAGGAAAAACCTATATCTACATTGTTGAATATGAAAAAGCAGGTACTTCAAAAGGCAAAGAACCTGGTTATATCGGTCTTGAATTAACAAAAGAAGATGCTGCAAAATTAGTCGCAAAAGCTGATACAATGCAAGACAATCCAGAATATGTTTACGGTACAATCATTTATTCATACCGTAATAAACATGCGATTCAAAACTACAGCGACTTAATTACTCAAGCGTTCAAAAACTATAACCTTCTACAAGCTGGTGCAGATACACAATTCTACTTCTCTCAAACAGAAGCTAGCTCTGCAAAAAAAGGTGGATTAATGGTTGCGGCAGGTCTTACACTCGCAGGGCTTGTATTTATCGGTTTAGCATTCTTGAAACGTAAAAAAGTTGGTGCGGCTTACGACGAAATGTACGCTGCTTACCCAGAATTACGTGGCAACTTAGATTTACTACGTACAAACGCTACTTATGCGGATGACGAAACATATGTATACATCTACAAAAACCACTTCTTCACTACTTGGAGCGGATTAGAAGTATACGACTTAACAAAAGCAAAACGCGTTTACCACTATCAGTTATCACACAAGAGATATGGAATCACAACGAACATTGAATCATTCCTAATCTTCTTATCAGACGACAGATCATACAAAGGTAAGAAGAAGAAAATTGAAATTAAGAACATCGGTGAAGAAACAGATGACTTCTTACAACCATTCTTCCGTGCAGTTGCCCAAGAATTCCCTAACACTGCCGTAGGATATGAAAACAATAGACCATTCTAATTAAGGATGCGAGACATCGCGCTCAGAAATGGAACGTTGGACCGGAACGCCGGAAGGGACTCGGAACGAGTCGTGCGGACGTTTCGGGAAACGCACGCCATTTCTGCGATGGCGAGCTCAACTACTGAAGGATGTGAGTAAGAACTCAACTTCATAGGCTGCGAGACATCGCTCACCTAAACAAAATAACAGAAACTAGAAACGGACTCGCACTGCGAGTCCTTTTTTAGTTCATTTTCATTAAGAATCAGCTTGCAAAAAATCATTATCTAGAGTACTGTTAATTTAATCAATATTATTGAAAAGGAGTTTTTATTTTATGACAGAAAATCGTAACCACGGTTTTAATATCCGTTTTTATTTCGGAGTAATTTTATTAATTGTAGCTGCTGTCCTTGCTTTCTTCGCTCTCAAGAAAGTAGACGTTGACACATTGGTAAAGGACAATAAATTCTTTACCCACTATTCTGCAAAGGATGGCGATCAACTAGCTGTCAAAATCACACAGATTACAGCCAACCCTGTAATTACCGTGGATAATGGAAATTCATACGTATACATTATTGAGTATGAAGATGAAGGTAAAGAGGCAAACGGCCAAAAAAAATACGCTTATGTAGGTCTTGAACTCGATAAAGAGACTGCTCAAAAATTAGTCGCAAAGAATAGTACTTTACCAGATAACCCTGAGATAATGGCTGTTACCCTTGTGGACTCTTCTAGAAACAAAGGAGCTATTAAAAACTACGACGACCTTATGCTCAATGGTTTCAAGAGCTATAATTTAGTTGGACAAGAGATTGAATATAGAGACTACTTATCTATCTCTGACAAATCATCTACTCAAAAAACTCAATTAATCATCGCAGCGGGTCTTACACTGGAGGACTTGTATTTGTTGGTTTAGCCTTCTGGAAACGTAGAAAAGTTAGTGCGGCTTACGATGAAATTTACGCTGCTTACCCAGAATTACGTGACAACTTGGATTTATTAAAAACAAATGCGACTTATGCTGACGACGAAACGTTTGTATACATCTACAAGAACCACTTCTTCACTACTTGGAGCGGCTTAGAAGTATACGACATTACAAAAGCAAATCGCGTTTACCACTATCAAGTAACGCATAAGAAATATGGAGTGACAACAAACATTGATTCATTCCTTATCTTCTTATCAGACGACAGATCTTACAAAGGTAAGAAAACAAAGATTGCTATCCATAATATTGGGGAAGAAACCGATGACTTCTTACAACCATTCTTCCAAACTATGGCCCAAGAATTCCCTAACGTCGCAGTAGGGTATGAAAATAATAGACCATTCTAAAATCAGGATGTGAGAAAAAGCGTTCAGAGGCGATGACGGTTCGCAGTTTAGCCGTAAGCGGTCTGAAAGACCGTGCGGACTAAACTCGAAAGGCTTGAGCCTCTGCTTTTTCGAACTCAACTACACTAGGATGTGAGCCCGAGCTCGACTAGGCAGAAAGACAGAAACTAACCCCACCCTCCGACTCAGGGATATAAGGCAGAAACTCGAAACTCACAAACTCAGACTGCGCAATGCGGGTCGGTTTTTTATGCACACCCAAATCAAATTCTGTCCACTAAATGGAAAAAAATTTAACTTTTGCAGTTCAAAAGATATTTGTGGTATATTATATCTATCATACAACCCTATATTTAAAGGAGAATAATCATGACTGAAAAAAACGTAATACTAAAAGCCTTTGTCGGCCTCATTATTGCTGGAGCTCTTTCACTCATCGTATCTCTTGGAGCGTTATGCTTCTTCCGCTTCTATGAAACAGCTGATAACATGTACAAAAAAGGGAAATGTTTTTGGCGAAGTTAGAATGGAAGATGCCGCGAATACTGCTGTTAAAATCACTGGTTATTCAAAAAAAATCCCAATTGCACAAATCGATGGTGGAACTGAATTGTATTTTAATCGAGTTTTCTAAAACCGATAAAGATGACTATGGTTATGCAAGTATCGAAGTTAAAAAGGTGATCCATTAATCCAAAAATTAGCATCTGTCGACGACCTTTTAGAAAACCCTGTTATCGTTGCTGCAACAATTCGTAAATCTGGTGCGAGTGGCGCCGTCCGTAACTACACTTCTGAATTTAAAGATACTATTAGCGAAAACGAAACTATTTCAAAACTAGCTGAAACTGAATACTACGCATCTGTATACGAATTTCCAAAAAAATGAATTAGTTGCAAATATCATCGCTGGTGTAGCAGGTGTTATTGCTCTTGTATTCTTCTACAGTGCTTTCGCAACACGTAAAGGGGAAGACAAAGCGTATAACGAATTATACAGTGCTTATCCAGAATTAAACTATTCAATGGATACAGTATTAGATAATGCAACTTATGTCGATAATCAATTAGGAATCGTTTTATACAAACACCACCTACTTGCGACATACAAGAATTTCCAAGTATATGACTTAACAAAAGCTGAACGAATTTACCACTACATTTACACTCAAAAATCTTACGGAATGACAGTTAGCCGTACTTCTCAATTAATCCTTCTAACGAACGACAAATCATACCGTAGAAAGAAAACTTCTCTACTCATTAAGAACGTTGGGGACGAAACAGATGACTTACTACAACCATTCTTCTATGCAGTAAGCCAAGAATTCCCAGACATCCTATTAGGATACGAAAACAAAAGCAAGAGACCGTTCTAGGATGTGAGACATCGCGCCCAGAAATGGAACGTTGGACTCGAACGCCGGAAGGAACGTGAAACGTTCTGCGGACGTTTGAGGAAACGCACGCCATTTCTGCGATGGCGAACTCAACTTCACGCCCGAGTTCAACTACAGGATACGAGAAAAGACGCTTAGAAACGAATCACTGGAGACAAATAACGCAAGGGACTGCTTGCAGTCGTGCGGATATTTGTCGAAGTGGACGTCGTTTCTGCCTTTTCGAGTTCAACTCCGGATGTGAGGCAGAAAGATAGAAGCCAAGAATGATTTCACAGTGTGAAGTCATTCTGCTTCGTAGTCTTTCGCCCGCAAAGTTTATTAGACATTCTTGAATCACGAGTGATGAAAAGAATGTCAATAAACCACTGCGTTGAAGTGTTTAGCTCAACTCCCCGTCTTCAAAACTAAATACACCCAAAAAAGAACCGCCATTTTCTCTATGGCGGTTCTTTTCCTTTACAATATTCATTTTTGATTAATCAACATATGAAGTTTTTGTACGGTTTAAGAATGCATAAGCTAACCCGATTAAGATTCCTCCACCAATCCAGTTCCCAACAAATGATACTGACCAATGACGAATAATATTTAGCCAATTCAAGGCATCGATTGAGTTTCCAACGGGTGAGAATTTCACGATAGAGAACGATGCAAAATTCGCCACTACGTGTTCATTTACTAGGTAAACGAACATAAAAATTGCAGAAATAACAATCCATAATTTAGCTTCTTCACTCTTGATTAAAAATAAACGAAAGAATTGCTACGTTAACAAAGACATTTGCTAAAATACCTTCTAATAAAATTAGTTCGTTTGAACGAGACAATTTCAATTCAGCAACTTTTGCTATGAATTCATTTGCATTGATTCCGTTAAATGCTGAACTATTTGCGAATAACGCTCCTATAAACATGGCCCCAACTAAATTAAATAGAGTACAATAGAATAAAATAGCAATTGCTTTAGACCATTTAATATGCTTTTGATAAGCTCCCGCTGTTAAGAACATCATATTTGAAGTAGCTAACTCGCCATTTAAAAATACAACATAAACTAATCCCCAAGTGAAGATAAATGCAAAAGTAAATCTACTTAGCGCAGGGTTTAATCCAGCAATAATTTGTGCTGCATGAGCTCCTGCGGCTGTACTCATCGTTAAAAAAATGCTCCTGCAAACATTGAACGCAGTGCATAACGCATTTTACTCTCGTCAAAAAGCGCCTCCTTTTTTTGACATGCTTTTTCAAGTTTTGTATTGAACTCACTCGTGTGTTCCATAACATTCCTCCTAAAAATTAATTACACTTTAGTATACCATTTTTTTATCACAAATGCAAAGTCTTTTTCTATCTTTTTTTGTCAAAAAAATTACTTTACAAGTTTTTCTGAAGATTGTTAGAATGAGGGCTGATTAAAAACAGCCTAAAGGAGATTCTCATGAAGAAAAATTTTTTTGGAATTTTTAACAGCAGCTATATTCTTAACCGCATGTGGACAAACACCTGCAAATACGAACTCAACGACGACAAGTGTTGAAACGACTACTGCTGCCCAAACCACTAGTGTTACTCTAAATGTTACAAAAGACGGTCAAGCCATCGAAGGGAGTCCCTTCACCCTTACATTCAAAGAAGGCGACAATCTTCTAGACGTGATGAAGGCACAACTGAAAATCGTTGAGAAAGACGGCTTTATCTCTTCTATTAACGGTGTGGAACAAGTCCCAGCCGAAAACAAATACTGGTTATTCGACGTGAACGGTACGATGAGCCCTGTCGGTGCAAAAGAAGTCATCTTAAAAGCAGGCGACGTCATCGACTGGAAACTCAACAAACTTCAATAGTCCGATGGTCAATTCCACTAAAAAAATTACCCTTATCGCCCTACTATCAGCCTTTTGCGTGATTGGAAGACTTGGACTTCTCTCCCTTCCAAATGTTCAACCGATTACCGTTGTGGTCATTTGGATTACGCTAGAACTTGGACTTTTGTACGGCGTTGCTATCGGTAGCATCTCCATCTTAATTTCCAACCTTTTAGTAAGCATGGGGCCGTGGACGCTCTATCAGATGATTAGTTTTGCCCTCGTCTGTACTTGTGCATTGCTTCTTCGTCCATTGTGGAGAAAAAGAAAACAATTCCCGCGCCTAGCTTGGATTCTTTTTCCAATCTTTGCAGGACTGATGGGCTACTTATACGGCTTTATCATCTCGATTTTCTGGGTATTCAGCATGCCTGGTCTGAATTTCTGGATTTACTACTTAAACGGCGTTCTATTCGATACGTACCACGCCATCGGAAATGTCGTCTTCTGGATCTTATTGATTCCACTCTTCGAGAAGTTAAATCCATTCAAAATGCTACAAAAATAAAAACAGACTTAAAATCACTCGTGCAAAAGAATGGTTTTAAGTCTGTTTTGGTTTAGAATGATTCCTTCAAACCTTTATAGTAGCGATAATGGGGCATCGGATTGAGCCTTACGTCATCATTCAGTTAAATAAAATATCTAATCTTATTTCAGCAAGTAATTTAATATATCTTTCTCCAATTTTCGGACGGGGTACTGCGCCTTCAACTTTATTTTTTGATTGTTACATCCAGCGTAGCCTTGCACGACATCCACTTGCGGAATGACCACCCAATCTCCCAGAACTTCTTGCGCGACTTCTGTGTTTTCATCCAAAATGCACACGATACGGTATTCTCTCTCGTGTTGCCACTCTTTGAATTTTGCAAAGGTCGCCTTAATATAGAAATTCAGATTCGAATACGAGAATTGATTGCTATTGCTTCTCGTGTTCGGACGTTTATCAATATATTCCACCGGGCCGTATACACAGAGTCCGTCTATCTTCAAGGAATGGATTTTATCCAAAAGACTCGCATACGAATACTCGAGCGCATACCCTGCGTGGCTATTGGCGTAATAAGACCACATTAAAATATTATCTGCGGCGTGCGTAAAGCAAAACACACGAAAGAAATCCATCATCGAATGACCGTCCGCGTAGTAGCAATTACAGTCAAACGGGTCATTGAAATGCTTCGGATGGCTAAACGACACATTCCCTTCCACCACCTGATACGGATTCTTCTCAATCGTTTCCTTGGCATAGTACTTCACAAAAACTTGGCGCTCTTCTTGAATCGTTGCTTCTGCCTTTTTAAAATATGTCTCAACGTCTTCTTTAAATACCCCTTGAAACTGCTCGACTAACTGATCTGGTGCTAGAAATCCCAGTCGGATATTCTTGGCGAGTTGGTCATTGAACTCTTTATCCGCCCTTTCTACGTCAAACCCTTCCGGAATCTTCGTATTCGCATTTTGAATATACACAACCTTTTTATACTCTAAGTCAGTCGGTTCTTTCGTCGGTTGTTTAAACAGTGAGACAAACACTTTCTCTTTTGTTTTGCGGTTGGCTACTAAAAAACAATTACTATCTAAGAAGGATTCCACCAAGCGGTACTCTTTATGCGTTTGTAAAAATGTCGCCTTAGCAATCAAATAACGATACAGCTCGATGTCCTCTTTTAAAATGATTTTCAACAACCCCACCTCCTCACTGAAAGTATATCATTTCTTTCTATCTGTTTAAATAATGACCAAAATAAAAAGAGCAATCCTCTCGATTGCTCTTTCATTGATTTACACTAATTATTTTTTAGATGCTTTTAATAAATTCCCAAATTTTAGATATATCTTCTACACTCTTAGTGACTTTTGTATTAGTTTCTACTTTTCCTGTCTCTTTATAACAATCGTTGACTCCGTATAATACAATTTCACCATTTGTATTTTTCGTAAACCATTTTAAGAATTTTTAATACTTTCTTTTTTTGGGATCACTCGAAATATCGTGGTAAAGTACCTCTTTTATATCCTTAGGATAGTAACCGTATAGTGTATCTATTTCTTTATCGGCCTTAAGTGGTTTTCCGTTCCAATTCAATCGTGCAATTGTTTGATTTTCAACAAATACTGCCGATCTTGGGTCTACATACTTACTAAGTTTAAGTCCTTGTCCAATTTTTTCTGGTTGTTCACCTGAATAGTACATAACATCATCTTTTGTAATAATATAATTTCCTTGGATGTCTTTAACATTATCCATCACTTTTTTAAAGTCTTCATCAGCTGCTTTGCTATAAGCTGTACCATCTTTGGTTAGAGCCAAAAAGAATCGATTTTTGTGGTCTGATGTTACTTTTACAACATCCTTGATGCTATCAATCTTAGTCAACTCTGCATAGTCCTTGTCAAACCCATTGTATTTGGCTTGACCATAGGAATATAGATTTCCATCCTTGTCTACCGCAACTATCCCCAAAAGGTATGGAGTTGAGACAACAATATTACCACCTAATTTTTTAGGCGCATCAACTGCTCCGCCTTTAATAGGGTCGATCCCATTAATGTATAAATCACCGTTTTTATCAATCCAAGTACTTCCGTTACCAGGAATAAAGCTAATGTTTTCTAAAAACTTCGTCGGAGTTTCAACAGCAACATCATCCTTATGAAAGTTTAGACCTCCACCGATATAATAGACGTTTCCTTTATTAGTAAGAACATTTATTCTACTCCCATCCATAACGATATACTTTTCGATGGTTTCTGCCCCAGAATTTGAATTTTGCGCCGCAGTTTCTCCAGAGCTTGAAGAAGCTGGATTTGCTGCATCAGAGCCACCACCTGATTTTCCGCATCCTGAAGCTACGAATATACACATTAGCGCTGCCGCAGCGGCCAACATACCCTTAGTCTTTCTTTTCATATGAATATTTCTCCTTTGAATTTATTTTTGTATTTAGATTTTTAAAACTAGCTTATGTTATTCATAAAAAAACAACATAAAATACCTCAAAAATCCATTAAAAATTCTCAAATTCATTATATCACAAATATTTTTTTGTTAGAAAATACTACTTATAATGTATAAAAATGAAATTCAATCCTAATAATAGCGTCATAACAAGGTTTTAGAAAGTTTAATTTTTTGTTTCTTTTTTAACAAACTGCTAAAAATTTCACAATACAAGCACCTTTCCCTTCACAGAAAGAAGACCCATTTTTATAAACATACAAAAAAGGCACCCTTCTTTTTTGTATGCTCATAAAAATGGTCTATCTGAAAGATCCCCGGATTCTATAATAGTCGTATTGGGGAAGTGCAACCAATGTGAATTACTGACTCTAGGGTATAACTCGTAGAGTCAGTTTGAAGCTTGGTAGGAATTGAGACGTAAGGCTCAATCCGATGCCCCATTATGACTATTATGATGATATCCGTGGAATCTGAAAGATAGACGCAAGTCTATTCATTTTTTAGCACTTATGAGATAACCCTTGAAGATTCATAAAAGCGGCAGTACCCCTCTTTTTTGTACGCTCATAAAAAATGGTCTATCTGAAAGATTCCCGGATTCTATAATAGTCATAGTGGGGAAGTGCAACCAATGTGAATTACTGACTCTGGAAATTCATTTCCTAGAGGCAGTTTGAAGCTTGGTAGGATTGGAGACCTTGGCTCAATCCGGTGCCCCATTATGACTATTATGAAGACATCCGAGGAATCTGAAAGATAGACGCAAGTCTACTTTTATTATTTTTAGCACTTTCAGCACACAAAAAAAGGAGGGGTTGCCCCCTCCTTTGATTAGTCATTATCTTCATAGGTTTCGTCTGTTTCGCCTTCTTCAGCACGAATCTGCTCGAGTTCTTCCTCAGAAAGTTTTATGACATGGATCTTACGAATACGATCATTCTCGGTTTCTGTCGGTTGTAACAGATACCCTTCGAATCTCACTTTCACTACCTCATCATCATCTGGGAAGTAGCCAAGCTTCTCGATAATTGCACCCGCCATTGTGTCCACTTCATCAGACTCTAATGACGTTTGATAAATTTGATTGAATCGGTCGAGCGACATTCCGGCATCAATCACCGAATTGTTTTCGTCGATTTCTACGACTTCTTTTTCTTCTTCGTCGTATTCGTCTTCGATATCTCCGACGATTTCTTCAATCAAGTCTTCTAATGTAACAATCCCTTCAACCCCGCCGTATTCATCTTTTTAATACCGCTAAGTGTTGACGAGTTTTTCTAAATTCTACTAATAAATCATCCACGAAAATCGTTGATGGAACGAATACTGGCTCATGCGCTAAGGCACGTAAGTCAATATTGTCGAATCCTTGCTCTTTTGCTGCGCGGAAAACATCTTTTACGTGAATTACTCCGATTACTTTATCCTTATCTTCTTCGTAAAGAGGAAGACGAGAATAAGAACAGTTCAAGATGGTCTCTAGGTTCTCTGAAATATCGTCATCCACGTCGAGCATTAATGTATCTGTACGTGGAACCATCACTTCACGTGCTAGTTTTGTATCCAGAGAAAGCACCCCTTGCATCATCGCAAACTCGGAAATATCAATCGCTCCGTCGTTACGACTGTTGGCAAGTAAAGACTTCATCTCGCTTCGTGTTAATTTTTCTTCTACTCGTGTAAATTCAATCGGTGTAATTCGTTTTAATAACCCTGTTGAGAACGTCAAAATCCATACGAATGGTTTTGCAATCTTTTTGACAAACAAAATAATTCCTGCAGTATTTAATGCAATCGGTTCTGCCACTTGCAACGCCACTTGTTTTGGATATAATTCCCCGAAAACTAAAGTGAGGTATGCTAGAACGACTGTCACAATCACAAGTGATAATGTTTCAGCTCCAGGAATGTTTCCTAATAATGGTTGAATTCGTGAAGAGAAACTTGTGGCGGCAGACGCACTCGAGAAGAATCCTGCAAACGTAATCGCTACTTGAATTGTTGCGAGAAATTCATCTGAATTCTCTAACAAGCGCATTACTTTAATTGCTTTTTTTATCTCCTTCTTGCGCTCTTTTGTGCCATTTTTCCCTTGGTTGATAGACACAAACGCAATCTCCGCTGCAGAGAAAAATGCATTTAATGCAGTTAGTAATACAATGATTAAGATCTGGACTCCCAGCGAACTCCCATCTGAATCAGCTGTCATAATTTTGTTAACCCCTTTTAACTATAGATTTTTCCATTTTATGAAATGGTATAGAGATATCATATCAGTTTTTTTGAAAAATCAAGATTTTAGTACTGTTTTGTAATGGTTCTTTAATGTTTAAAAACCCTTTCTAATGCAATTTTTTTAGATTGAGTCTTTCCATTTTCTCATCATTTCCTAACTTTTCTAGTTACAATTTGCCTAAAAAGTGGTACTATTGTAGTGAAACCAATCTCAAGGAGGAATGAGTATGTTATTAAAATCTCTTGTAGTTCCAAAAAAGAGTCTAACGGTTGTTAAAGAATCTTGTACGTTAGAAGAAGCGATTGCAATCTTAGAAGAATCAGGATACCGCTGTGTTCCTGTATTAGATGAAACGGAAACGTTCTTTAGAGGAAACATTTATAAAATGCATATCTATCGCCACAAAGCAAACGGTGGAGATATGAGTCTTCCAGTTACTCATTTAATTAAAAAAACTCAACTAAATTCATCAGTGTGGATAGCTCTTTCTTCAAAGTGTTCTTCACGATTAAAGAATTACCTTACATTGCCGTATTAGATAAACAACAACGTTTCTACGGAATTTTAACGCACAACAGTTTATTGTCAATGTTACAAGAATCTTGGAATGTGAAGAGTGGATCTTATGTTTTAACCATTATTTCTGGTGGTGAAAAAGGCGCCCTTGCGAATATCTCTAAAGTAATCAACAAGTACGCTTCTATCGCCAACGTAATGACCATCGATACCCAACAAGATAAAAGCTTACGCCGTATCTTGGTGACATTGCCAGCAGGCGTGTCAAAAGATACTTTACACCAAATCGTCGACAGCCTTGAAAAGAAAGACTACTCAGTCGCTGAGGTGGAAGATTTGCAAAACAATTAGGATACGAGACCGAGCGCTCAGAAATGGAACGTTGGACCGGAACACCGGAAGGAACGTGCAACGTTCTGCGAATGTTTCGGGAAACGCACGCCATTTCTGCGAGGTCGAGTTCAACTTCTAGGATGTGAGTCTCTGCTTTTGCGAACTCAACTACTAGGATACGAGACCGAACTCAACTTCACAGGCAGAAAGACAAAACAAAACAACAGCACACCAGCCTTCAGCTAGTGTGCTGTTCTTTTTTTCTTTCTTATCGAACCACTGAACGTGCCATACGAGCTACTGTATGACGAATTCCTCGAATCGCAACTGACAATGCGTAAATATTTTCCACTGTCGCTAAACCGCCGTATCCTGCGTCCCCGATATGTTGAATATCCACACCGGCAACTTTATTACGGATAGCAATTTGTTCGATGACTTCTCTTGAAGAACCTTCTTGGCTTGTTCCAATCGCAGAAAGCACAAGTGCATCATTGGCATGCGCCTCTTTCACAATTTCCACCAATTCTGCGTCTGTAAACCCTGGCACCGTTCCAACTGCTGGAACCAGAATTACATCAGCCCCCGCTTTAATAAGCGTTTCGCAATTTCCACGTTCATTACAGGTTCCTTCGAGCCTGCTCCGTGCATCTTCCCAGCAATCACAAGCCCTGAATAGTGTTGTTTCACCATGGCGAGTGACGCTTCAATCGTTTCATTCGTTACCCCTGTCCCTGGATTTCCCGTTAAGCAGATAAAATCAAGGCCAAGTTCTTCCGCACGTTTCACCGTTTCCACCGTACATTGACGCCCTGGTGAGATTTCGATGCGTGTTTCTAGCATTTCTGCATTCATATCCACTGGCTCCAAGTTCGCTCCAATTGGCAAACCGCTAAGTTCTTTCGCACGTTGCACTGGATTTTCACTTTCTTCAGCACCGTAGATGAGTGGATCAATACAGTCAAACCCATTTAAGAGCACCATGTCACCACCGAACGCCTTTGCGATTTCTGCGTTAGATAATTCATACAGAAACGTTGGTCGTGAGCATCCCGTTTCACAGCACACCGTTCTTCCTTCTGCGGCTTCAATCGCCTTTTTCAATTCTTTTCCTGTCATTTTTCTGAAATCACTGGCCGCACAATTTAACAATCGTTTACTCATTTCGTTTCCTCCTGTCCACGAACAAGCGCCACTACTTCTTTCAACAACGCTTCATCCGTCTGTTCGTAATCTCCATTTTCATGATAGGCATAGCTCAGCCCATCTCCTGCAGTCGTCGGATCCGTCATCCACGTCTTAAACGTTCCATGGATTTGCGAAATCCCCGTCTCCTGCATTAAGTGTTGCACATTATCTTTGGTTACACCTCCGCCACAAAGCAGTTCAATCTGACTTCCGTAGCGAGCTTGCAAGTCTTTTAAGAGCGGAATTCCTTTCTCAATGTGCGCCTGCTGTCCCCCTGTTAAAATGCGCGTGCATCCAAGTTTGATCAAGCCCTCGATGGCACTCTCCACATCCGGCACAAGGTCAAACGCCTTATGGAACACACTCTCGGCATGATATTTCTGACACAACTCGATCATCTGCTTCGTACGATTCCAGTCAATCGTCCGGTCTTCTAATAGAAATCCAAACGCTAACCCTTTCGCACCTGCTTCTAATAAGAGTTTTGCATCGATGAGCATGCTCTCAAATTCTTCCTTCGTGTAACAAAATCCTGCCCCGCGAGGACGAACCATGCAGACAATAGGAAGCGATACTCCGGATGCGAGCACTTTTTGCAAGGTACCGATACTTGGCGTTAATCCTCTAAGAAAAGCGCGCTATTCAATTCAATGCGGTCAGCACCAGAGCGCTCTGCAATGAGGCAGTCTGCGATGCTTCCAGCACATACTTCTACTGTCATAACGTCCCTTCTTTCATGCGCGACAATGCGAGTAGCGCTAATCCGTAAATAATCGTATCTGTTTCTAAGTCTTTAATGCCAATCCATTCGTTTGGCAAATGCGCAATATCTCTTTGCCCTGGGAAACTTGGCCCATACGCAATGATATTTGGAATGATTTTGGCATAGGTTCCACCCGTTGTCGTCACTGGAACGCTATCGCTCTGCGTGATATCCGTATACACCTTCTGCAAGGCTTGCACATAGGCGGAATCCTTGTCATAGAGCACTGGGGCCCAATGCGAAATCACGTCTAGCACGCCACCTTCTGGCACATGCGCATTGATTTCTCAACCAACTCGTCTTTTGTGCAACTTGCTGGATAGCACATCGTCCATTCGACATAATGACGACCGTCTTCGAGTCCAAACGTTTCACCGCGCAATTGCATCATCCCGAAGTCACTATCTTCATAAGCGATGCCCAATTCTTCCCCGCGATGGTTTGTATGGAGAAGTTTTTCGTTGGCAAATGTATACAATCCGGCCACTTTATCCGAAGGGAGAGACAATCTTACTCTGAGACGACCACGTTCTCCGTAGACGACCGGCCATTTACAGTCTGGCGTCCATCCGAATGTTGGTGGCACTTCTTTGGTTAAATAGTGCTTCACGCATCCAAATCCTGTCTCCTCATTCGTCCCAAAGACAATCCGAACAGGTCGATCAAAGGTCACACCTTTTTCCTTCAACACATATAGCGCGTAAAGGTTCGATAGAATTGGCCCTTTGTTATCCAATGTCCCGCGTCCGTATAGTCTTCCGTCACGAACCGTAAGTACAAGTGCTGGAGAAATCCATCCCTCTCCAAGCGGCATCACATCCACGTGACCAAAGATGCCATAGTACGCGCCATCTGGTCGGTCTTCTCCGTACTGCGCGTATCCAATCTTGTTATCGATATTCTTCGTTTGAAATCCAAGTTCACTGGCAATCGCAAGCACTTCATCAAGGGCTTGTCTAGGTCCTTTCCCGAACGGAGCGCCTTCTTCTGCTTCTCCTCGAATACTTGGGATAGCGACCATTCGTCTCAGTCCTTCAAATAGTGCGGGCTGAATTTCTTTTAGTTCCGTAATCCATTCTTCTTGATTCATTCTTTGACCTCCAATGGCTTCATGCGCTCTTCTAAATACGCTTCAAGCCATTCCTTTGTCGCTAATTCATGACGCATCGTGCCATCACTTTGCGGATGTACACGGAATACTGTTGGTTCTAGCGTACTTGTGGCAACGACAAATGAGAAGTTCTCGATATTGGAAGCTGCCCCAAAGTCTCCTTTGGCATTCATGGCCACTACAGAAATATCGCCTGCCTCACCACGCGTTCTCTTCAACCGTTCTGCAAGGTCACTTACGGCTTTCTCACACGCCTTTTGTGGACTGAGGCCTTCTTTCATCAGACGAACGATTTCATACGAAATCACGCCCTTCATCAAGTCCTCGCCTAGGCCTGTTGCTGTGGCGCCACCAATCGTGCTATCGACATATAATCCAGAACCGATAAATGGAGAGTCCCCGACACGGCCTGGTTTCTTCATAAATAGTCCACTCGTTGATGTTCCTGCGACCATATCTCCAGCCGCGTCCAATCCCACCATACCAACCGTATCGTGTCCGGCATACGGTGTGAGCTGTTCGCGTTCGATGTCTTTTAATCGGTTATGGAAATGAATCTTCGCACGGTCCGTGAGCATGTCTTTTTCTTCGAAATGATGAGCCTTCGCAAAAGCTGCTGCACCTTCTCCGACCAACACATTATTCACCTTATACGCGCTCAAGGCCCGCGCCACCGAAATTGGATTGGCGAACTGTTTTAAGGCGCAGACCGCACCGAAATCAAACGTCGATCCATCTAAATAAGCGGCATCCAACTCCACTTCCATCTCTTCATTTGGAAGTCCGCCATATCCAACAGATTTAAAGTAAGGGAAGTCCTCCACTTCTTTAATCGCGCCTTCAATGGCGTCTCCTGCAGTCCCGCCCGCTTCTAAATTCGGGGTCACCTTCTGGATTCCTTCGAGCGCCATTCTCCATGTCGCAATCATACCCCACATTCTCTGTCACCTCTTTTACTGAAATCGTTGTTCACTTTCGTCTTTTTTTCCGCTAATAATTGCTACGGCTCCGCCTAATGCTTCGCGTAAGCCCACGCCGCCTTTTTTCGGCATTTCTAGCATGACGACTTTATCTTTATAGGCTGCAATCGTTTCTTCATTCTCTTTCGAACAAATGACATAAGGCTTGCAGTCGGTTTGCTCTTGAATGGCTAACGCGATTTCTGCCGCCATTTGCGCATAAGTTCCATAGTTAAAACATGGCCCTGCAAAGAGCACTTCCGCTTTCGTCTTCAAAATCAGATTTTTGATTTTATGAATCACTTCTTCTTTATGCGCTTGGAAATAATCCGGCCCACAATAAATCGTCGCAAGCGCTGTTAATCCTGCTTTTTCGAAATCTTCTTTGAACATTAAATAAGAACCAACCCCACCTTTTTCAAGGCCTAATTCTGTATCGCCACGTTCCTTTCCGCCGTATCCTGCTTGAACTTGGTCAAATAATAATAGTGTTCTCATCTGTTCACCCCTTTCTATGTAAAAAGGTGGCATCCGTTTTCGCATGCCACCCGAAGTTTTGACACTTGTGACTTATGCTTTTGTAATTTTATAAATCATCAAATGATAAGTCGTTTAAGTCAACATCGTCTAATTCATCACCTGTTAACATGCTAGAGCCTGCTTCTTCTTTCAAGTATTGGTTATCCAACGCTTTGAAGAATGGGAAGTAGATCAAGCAGCCTAAGATAATCAAGAAGATTTGGAAGAATCCGGCTACGATACTACCTGTTGATAACCATCCAGAGAAGAAGAATGGCGTTGTCCATGGGAGAGATGCCCCTGTTGTATAAGGGATAATTCCGACCATTGTAGCGATTGTTGCTAAGATTGTATTTACAAGTGGTGTTAATAAGAATGGAATCGCGATAATTGGGTTTAATACTACTGGTAACCCGAATGTAACCATTTCGTTGATACCGAAAATACCAGGGATTAAAGCCAATCGACCGAGTTTCTTCATTCGTTCTGATTTTGCAAGGAAGACCATTAAGAATACAAGAGATAATGTACTACCTCCACCACCAAAGTTACCGAAGAAGTCTCCGAAAGGTCCAGTGAAGATGTTTGGTAATGGTTGACCTGCTTTAAATGCTTCTAAGTTTTGGTTTGTTAATACTAGGTGAATTGGGTTAAATACTGTATTTGTTACAGCTGGACCATTAATTCCGAAGAACCAGAATAGAGTTGATAGGAATTGATAGATTGGTTCGAAGAAGACGCTTTGACCGAATCCTTCTAACGGAGCTTGTAACACTTTATAAATAAATGTTTGTGCGTATTGATATTCTGTTAATGAGAAGATGAGATAGATTGCAAAAGCAAAGAACATCGCAAACGCACTAGGAATTAAGGCTGCAAATGAATGGTAAACTGCTGGTGGCACTGCATCAGGAAGTTTGATAACCCATCCTTTTTCTGAATCGTTACGAAGATTTTTACTGACACAATCGCAGTAATCATCGCTAAGAACACCCCTGCAGAACCAAGGTTTGAGAATGCAAAACCAGTAAATTTCTTACCAGCTTCGTTCACAAATGCTGGGTGAACTTTTGGAGTCATGATAAGGTAGCAGACAAGTGATAAAGCTCCACCTGCAATGGCATCACTTTCTAATTGTTTAGCATAAGAATAACCGATACCAACTGCCCCTAAAACTGCTAAAATACTAAACGTTGAATCAATCACGGCATCCATCGAGTTTTCCCAACCCTTACCGAAGAATTGCGCCATAAAGTCGCTATACCCTGGCACCGGGAAGTTGGCAATTACAAGGAAAATGGATGCTACGATAATTAATGGTGTACCGACTAAGAACCCGTCACGAATCGCAACTAGCACCTTGTTCGTGCTAAGACGTTCTGCCACGCGCCCCATCGTACTTTCTAAACCTGCAAACATTGTACTAACCTCCTATTGTTCTTTTTTAGATTTTAATAATTGAATGGCACGTTTCAAGATACGTTCGCCATCTGCATTTCCGTAATCTTCAAGATTGATGACATCGACAGGAACTCCCATCGGATCGTATTTTGCATGAACCGCATTGAATTTGAATTTCACTTGAGGTCCTAACAAGATTACGTCTGGATGGTATTGCTCGTAAATCGTATCGATATTGCGGTCTGGAAACGCTTTAATTTCTAGCGGCAAATTATGCTTATCTGCCACGTCTTGCATTCTGCTAGCCACTAGACTGGTTGACATCCCCGCACTACAAAATAGATAAATTCTTTTCATTTTCTTTTCCTCCTTCCGTTTCTATTTAATACTTTCAATCCGTTCATAAAGGGCGATAATTTCTTCTGCTGTGATTTTAAGAAATTCCGCATTCATCAATTGGTCTTCCGCATGCACGAGTAAGAGCGATAATTGCACTGGCTCACCGGATGTTTCTTGTTGTAATAACCCGAAGTGCGCTTCATGCCCTTCTGCATGGTATTTGTCCCCTTCTTCAATGCAGCGACGCGCTTCTTCAAAGTGACCTAGCCGCGCTTCTTGCACCGCCTCCATAAAACTGGATTTTGCTGCCCCTAGTGCGCTAATCATCTTAAAACACACTAGCTCAATGCCTTCCATACTATTTCCTCCTTCCTTATCGAATCGCCTGAATAAACGACTCTACATTTTTTGCTTCTAATAAACACATCATTTTGTCCGGGGAGTCAAGTTGCTTCCCGAGCCATCGTAAGAAGAGTTGCATGAATTCCATATCCTCTTCCTTCAACGCGAGTAAGATGACCAGTTTCACTGGGAAATGATTCCACCGAATCGGCTCACTTAATACTGCGATTGAAATCATTGAGCGGTTGCTAGATGGATGCAACGGATGCGGAATCGCAATCGAATAATCGAAGTCCGTCGAAGAGAGACTTTCGCGTTTCATGACAGATGGTAGAAAGTCTTCATTCACGATGCCTGCTTCTTCTAAGCGCGAACCCATTTGTATTAGAATTTCTTCTCGGCTAGTAGCCTCCACGTCCGCATAGAAGAAAGCTTCATCCATTAACTGTCCAATTTGCGTACGAATCGTTTCACTCATCTTCTGCGTTTCTAACGTATTCATCACTCGAATCAGTTGAATCTCATCTTGTGTATTGAAAAATAGTCCTAATCGAACGACCGGAATCGTAACTGGTGGTTCCATTTGCTCAAAGGTGATGAGTAAATCAGCCTCGTAAAACTCCGTCACACCTGTAGTGAACGTCGCTTCCTCTGCCACAAAATCCAAGCGATGTTGGAACTGCTCCTTCAATCGTTCTACGCTTCCAGCAATCAACGGATATTGCGTATTGGCGATAAGGACCGCGCGAAGTTTCGCGTTTGTCGCGCCTTGCATATACGCTGCTCCGATATGCAGTGCAAGGAATCCAATTTCCTCTTCGGTAATTTGGCATTGCAGCTCGTTCATTAAATACTGGCTCACGGAAACGGCCGTATCAAACACCAGCGGATATTGTCGTTTAAAGGTTTGCACATAATGATTAGGTAGGCTTAAGTTCATCTGCACCCGTT
The DNA here is from genome assembly GCA_916438765.1 of uncultured Granulicatella sp. GTDB lineage: Bacteria > Bacillota > Bacilli > Lactobacillales > Aerococcaceae > Granulicatella. Next base: position 615,287 of record CAKAHB010000005.1, read on the forward strand.
CGAGTAATCCTTGCAAGTGCAACTGGAATCGCACCTTGAATTCCTTTTGATCCACAAACGAGATGCCCATCCACTGGAAGAGTCGTTCATCAATCGCGTTGGTGAGTTCTTCTAGTCGAATCGTTTTTCCTTTGAAATGAACTTCTGATTGAAAGGCATTTGAATTATGATATGCCTTTAAGAGTTTTGCATAGGAAAGAATTTCTCCTTCCGGAATCTCTTTATCGCCTAGAATTCCTTTAAAAATCGAACGAACAATCGTAGCTTCAACCTCTAAATCAAGGCTTTCTGCACTACCTTCTTGTACCGTCTGTCCTAGTCTTACTCGTTGCAACACCAGGCCTAAATGTAACAATAGAAACGGCATGAGCGTTTTGCGAATCGAATAGCGATACTCTTTTAATTTCGCCCAAATAATCGCCTCTAATTGCTCCATATCCAACTCCGGATACACATTCATGAGCTCTGAGCTATTCAAGAAGTCTTCGTTTAATTCTTTTTTCAGTAGTTCCCTGTATAATTTTCGCTTGCTGGCTTCTGGCCCTTCTAACACAAGCGCCCCATTCTTCGTCACAAGTTCCAGACCGTCGTATTCTTCCAGTTGTTGTTGGACACGAATGCGGTCTATATCAAACGTTTTAGCGCTTACAAAACATTGTTCGCAAAAAGCTTCGATGGAAACGCCCTCCCCATTGAACAGGAGTTGCTTCAGCAAGTTGGCGCTTCTTTCTGCACTATCTTGTGGCGCTCTTAGTAATCCTTCTGGGTCTGCATATCGATTTTGTTGGAAAGCTACGAGGTGATATCCTTTTTGGCGATCCGCTTGAATGATATGCGGCATTTCTCGGTTGATTTGTTCGATATCGGAACGCACTGTTCTTGCGCTGACGCCGAGGCAGGAAGCTAATTCGCGTCCTTTGATCCATTCTTGGCGTGCAAGTAAGTGCAACAGTTGTTGGTGTCGTTGCTTCATAAAACATCCCTCCACCCTAATTTGACTATAGCAGATTCTTTGATTCCATTATACCTAAAATCTTTTCCTATTGTTAGGCAATTTTTAGTACCTTTTTGAAACATTTCGTAATTTTTCTTACTTTTTGACCGATTTTGGATGATTGGTGTACTAAGAAAGAAAAAGATGTCTCTTCGATTGAAAAGTTTCTAATAGTAGCTGTAATAGGGCACCGGCTTGAGCCGAAGTCTCAAGCCCTTTCAAGATTCAAACGACCTCTAGAAAATCAATTTTCAAGAGGTCGTATTTCACTTTGAATGCTATCCCCTATTACTGCTACTATGGAACTTTCCAACTCTTTCGAGACATCTTTTTCAACTGCTCTATCCAAAACCATTCAACAAGAAAATTACGAATAGTTTCAGCGGTGAGACCGGAACAACATGGTTCGGTGCTGCGACGGGTGGAATTAGGGTTGGCAGAAAAATAGGCAACAAAAAAGGCACCGGAATCGGTGCCTGTAGGACTGGGGTAGCTGGATTCGAACCAACGAATGACGGAGTCAAAGTCCGTTGCCTTACCGCTTGGCTATACCCCAATGGTGGAGGGGGGCAGATTCGAACTGCCGAACCCGAAGGAGCGGATTTACAGTCCGCCGCGTTTAGCCACTTCGCTACCCCTCCAGCAAATATTAAAATTTCGTACTCAGATATCTTACAATAGTTTGAAATAGAATGCAAGGATTTTACCGCAAAAACATAAAGAATCTAGTCAGGTTAGTGGCTAGATTCTTTATCTCTATTTTAGTTTAGATGTCACTTTCTTCTTCGAGAAGGTGCGCTCTTGTTTATTTCCTAAAGCGTTCAGACGGGCATCTAGGAGAATATGGCGTCCTTCTACGCTTCGGGTGTAGATAATTTCGTATGAGCCGATGTATTTTTCGATATTTGCGACAAAGACGATGACGTCTTCTTTTCGCTTATCGAACATGCTTGGGACGGCAAAATATTTCGTTTGGTCATTGACCCAAGTCGTAGCTCTTAAAATATAGCGCTGGTTCTCGATTGGAGCAAAGAATTCCGATAACGCCTGTGCAAAAATTTCTTTTTCGCGCAAGGTGCCACCCTTTAGATAAGTGGCTGTTTGAATCGAATTCTTATCCCCACGAACGACTCTGGCCTTGCAGTTTTGCGTCTGCAGATGTCCGGATGCCAGCAAGGCTTTTCGGACGGCTTCGGCAAAGAGTTCGAGGCGTTTATACGGGCTCTTGTATAGGAAATATCTCAACCAGACGATATTTAATGCGATCAGCGACAGGATAAACACTGGATATAAGAGTTGGGATGGTCCGTTCGCAAAATCGAGAATGATATAGACGATTAGTTCCGTCAGTGCGATTGCTTGCGCATAGGTTAGAATTTTCCGCGCATCTGTCAGAAGAACGGTTGGTAAGAATGTCTTGTCCACTGCCACCTCATTAGAGACTTCCATTTCTTCTAGAAGCGGAAGGGATTCATTCCAGCGCTCCCTCAAAGCTTCGCGGTCACGCGAGCGCTCGATAGTTTCTTGGTTCAGTTTTGTTAAATCCTTCTTCGTAAACTTGATTGTTCCAAGGTCTAGTCGATCTACGCCTGATTCAATCGTGTTTTCATTATAGTGTAGTCCTAAGAACTGCTTCATGCGGCGCTGTAATAATTCCATATCCGGACTATCGATTCCCACAGCAACCTCTTCGTCTTCTTTCTTCTTGAAGAGTTTTTTCTCCGCCAGATTAATGGACACAAGATGCCAAACGCTACTTGTCTTATCCGGATTTTCCGGCCAAATGCGAATCGCGCGACCTCGCATCTGATTGCTGAGCATGAAACTTCCGACAAAGCTAGCGAGAATCAATGAATTCACGCATGGCGCATCCCAACCTTCCCCGAGGAGAGATTTTGTCCCAATCACGACATGAATGTGCCCTTCTTGGAAGAGCTGCGTCACGGCGCTCACTAAATCATGTTGCGAGCCTACTAAACGCACCTTCACATAGTCGTTTTCATCGAGTTGGCCTACTGGTTGGAAGGTAATCTTATCGGAGCCGAAAATAGCCTCTAGACGCGGTTTCACTGCTGTTGGGATAATTACGAGACTTCCTGTTAAAACCGCCACAGGAACGTCTAATTGCTGCTCTACAAGCTCTCTACGAAGCACTTCGAAGTACGGTAATACGCCCAGTTGGCTATATTGAACTTCTGGATTTCCTAAATGCGTCTCAAAGTCCTTTCGAATGAAGTCGGTTAGAATCAACTGTCTCAATTCGCTGCCTAATGTTTCGTATTCCGCCTTGAAAATGTCTCGGACCGCGTTTAATTTTCCAAGAGATTGATTTAATAGCTGGTCGAGTTGTTTATTGCGAAGTAACTGCACTTGTTTACGGTCAATTAACCCGAGCGATTTCAACTCATGCTTCAATTCCTTACAGTCTTCTTCGGATAAATCATACCAATGCGGCACGTCGAATAACATTCCCTGTAAGAGGATTTCAAACCACGCCAAGTCAAACGCTGGAAGCAGGCTTGCCCCGAGTAATTGTTGGAAATGTTTTGGGAACTCGATGCCTTTATGACGTAGGAAAATCAGTGTTGCCGAGAGATACTTCGGCTCATTTAAGAGTTCATCTTCCGAGATGGTGCCATCGAGCGCACGGCTAGTTCTCACTGCCTCGCAAAACATCGAATCCGACGATAGATTTTTCAAGAAGGCTCTCTTTTGCGTAGAAAACTGATCGAGTTGTTTCTCCTCTTCTTTTGTTGGGAAAGAGAAATACACATAGTCTTGGTGCGGACATAAACTACCCTCTTTAACGAGCTCTGGAACAGTAATTTCTTCATCAATTTCCCCACACATGGCCACATAACGCTCCCAAAGTGCAGGCTCTCCTTCATACGGAGGTGTTGCCGTTAGCGAAATCACACTGATGTCCGCAAAGGATTTACGGAAGGTTTCTAGACTCTTCCACCATTCATTTCGCAAGTGATGACACTCATCGAGGCACAATGTTCCAAGATTTGCTTCCTTAAAGAGCTTAATAATATCCACGTCTTTAAAATCAAAGTGCTCATTCTCGACCACATCGTCCGTATCCTCGACTTCCGCGTCGCCTTCCAGACGATTGATGGCACTGTGCAAGGCTTGATACGTCGCAACGGTGATGGTCTTTGGCTGCTTCAGATTTTGCGAAATCATTTCATCGGCTAGACTCGCATCATCTAGAAACGCCTCACGAATACGGTCCACCCACTGCTGGCGAATCGTCACGGTCGGCACTAAATAAGCGCTGGATTACCATTACGACGGATAAATTCAATTCCTAGCGTCGTTTTTCCAGAACCTGGAGCCGCCACCAAATGAATATGGCCATCCGCCATAATCGTATCGCTCTTTTCTAAAATGCGCTTTTGGTACGCTCGCCACTCGCCTTTAAAAGATAAGTGTTCGAACATGTAACCCCTCCTTTGCTCATTCATTATACCATCAGATTTCTTCTTTTAATTCGATTTTGATAACACTGTCCACCTCATCTGGCAATGGATAGGTGTAAGCCCCAATTTCTCCATATTGTGCAAAACAAATGTCTTGAAAAGCTAAAGTAGTCCAACTGTTAGAAATTCTTACTTCGCTACCATCATGGACAAAACTCAACCGTTCAATCTGCTCTTTATCGATCCCTGTTAACGCAATCGGACCAATAGGTTGTTCAAACACATGAGCATACAAAATTTTTCCATTCTTTGTATAATAACCCCATTCCGGTTTTGGCAGATTCACTAATTCTCCTTCGTAGATAGATTCTCCATTGCTCTTCATCCAGCATCCTATTTCACGCAAAATATCGATACTCTCTTGAGGAAAGCTTCCCTTTGCATTTGGTCCCACATTTAAAATCATGTTTCCACCCTTACTGACACATTCGACCAATTTTCGAATAAGAACTTTAGAACTTTTAAACTGTTTGTCAGAAGGATTATACGCCCAGTGATTATTCATCGTAAGACACAATTCCCAAGGTAATAACTCTCCCCTTATAATTCCGAATCCCTTCATGGGGTAAAATTTGTTCTGGACTAACAAAGTCTCCAGAATAAGAATGAATCTCTTCTGTTGCAATACTTCCAAACCCTTCCCCGGAAGTCTCTAATCGGTTGTCAACAACCACATCAGGTTGATGTTTTCTTACAAGTTCTATTAAGTCACTTGCCTTCCATTTCTCACCAAACATTTCTCCATAGGAAAAATCAAACCAGAGAATATCGAGTTTCCCATACTTTGTTACAATTTCCTCTACTTGGTGATGCATAAATTCCAAATAGCGGTCAAAATCGATTTGTTCATCCTTATAAGCGATATTTCCTCTCATAGGATGATGTCGATCTGAGTACTTCGGATAATCTGGATGATACCAGTCCAGCAGACTAAAATATAATCCAACTCGAAGCCCTTCAGCCCTTACTGCCTCTACAAATTCCCGAACCAAATCTCTTCCAAAGGGTGTATTGGTAATTTTATAATCTGTATACTCGGAATCAAATAAACAAAATCCGTCGTGATGTTTAGCCGTCAATACCACATACTTCATTCCCGCTTCTTTAGCAGCCTTTGCCCATACTTTGGCATCGAATTCACTTGGATTAAATGCGTCAAAATAAGGTTGATAGTCTTCAATTGTCATCTTTTCATTACTGCGAATCCATTCTCCCCTTCCAGGAATCGCATAAAGACCAAAATGAATAAACATCCCAAATCGAGCTTGTCTAAACCATTCCGTCCTTTGTAAAATGATTTCTAAGGAATTCTCCATTCCCCTCCACTCCTTTACATCAATACATTCAACTAATGTTATTCTAGCACTCTTCTCTTTTCAATTACACCTTTTTCTTGAAAGAACAGGATTGCCTTTGAATATAATCACAATACAAAAAATCTCTTAGATAGGATTACCTTCTCGCAAGGATTTACAGTAATCCAGAGACATCTAAGAGATTTGTTCTATTAATGATTCATTCTTTTTTTCTGATAGTCCTTTGAAACTTTCATCAAAGTCTCGTACGCTTCTGCCAACTCTTCTTTTAAAGCGGCATCTTTCAAGTATGACTGCACCTTGGCAATCACTTCTTTCTCGCGACTCGCATCTAAAATCGCGATGCCATTTTCTTTTTTAATACGAGCGACATCGACAACGACTTGCATGCGGCGTTCAAAGAGCGCTACAATCTCGCGGTCGATGGCATCAATTTCTGCGCGTTGTTTTTCTAACACTCGATTTCCTCCTACTGTTAAATTCCAAAGAAGACGCCTAATGGGTAACCTACAATAATCGCACTAGCAGCGCTGAGTAGGAATAGGCCTCCTCCGTATACAAAGGCATCTTTTGCATTTGTCCAACCCGAACCGACCGAAATCGCTACATACGGCATGCTTGGCGGTGTCATAAAGGCGAGACTCGCCATGAATCCAATCAAGCAGGCAATGGTTCCCGCTTGTACGTCGACTGACCCTGTTGCATAGACGGTCGTTAATACGGTTGTGACTACCGATACGGTTACTAAGTTTGAAGAGACATTCGTTTGTAATCCTGCCCAGAGGACGAAGATGATTACGACAAGAATTGGAGCGAGTGTCGCAAACACCGGTACGAGTGAACTTTCAAGAAGTCCGATCACTCCTAATTCCGGTTTTGTGACAAGAGTTCCCATGCTTAAGTGGCTCCAACCAAGAACATACTTGGCCAGTACACACCTTTTTGAAGTCCTTCTTGAATCGATAAGAGTGGTTTCCCGTCAAAGGACAGAATCGCCATCACGATGACCCCAATCATCGGTGGGAATGCCATTCCTGCTGTTTTTAGGAAGGCTGCAATATCTGGTAAGAATCCTCCTACGAGTTCTGGTAACACCCATAATAAGACGACGCCCATGAAGATGAATACTGTCGCGGTTTCGCGTTTTGATTTGGCAGGAAGAGCTTCAAGCGATTCGAGTGGTTTCATTTCTGCGTTTGATAAATCCACTCTCCAAACGGTTCTAAGAACAGCCCACATCGCGATAAAGAGCACGAGTCCGGCTGGAATGCCAATCATCATATATTGCGCGTTGGAAATCGCGATTCCTGTCGCATTCTTGTAAAGCGCCATGGCAGTCACAGAGAAGACGTGGTTGATTGGCGTCATCGCAGTACCGATTGCCACCGTGGCAAAAAGTGCAATCAGGAGCACCGAAGCCTCTCTGTCCCCTTTTTTCAACCCGAGAACGACCATGATTTCCTCGTAAATCGGGAAGACGATCATAAAGAGAATCGTCGGCGAAATAAAGAGGCTAATGGCAAGAACGCTGGCGTAAAAAGCCCCGATAAAATGCCATGGAGACTTTCCTGCAAAGGAGCTGCCGAGTGCACGCGCGACGAAACGTCTAAGTGCAGGCGTTTGTTCCAAAGCGTAAGTCATTAAGAATGTAAATAATAGGAAGACAAAGGTTGTATTCCCAAACGACAGGCTAAAAATCTGTCCATAGTTGACGCCTGGAAGCATCCCGATTCCTAACATCACATAGCAGAGAACGCTTGGCCAGTCCGTTGCGACAAAGAGCCAAAGTAATAGACTGCTAAAGAAGATGGATAGGATGGAAATTGTTGGTGCTTCAAGCCCAAATAATGATTGTTGTGTAATGGTTAAAAATCCGCTCGTTCCCATGAGAACAGAGCTGAGTGCAACGATGGATAGTTGCAACTTGGTCCATGTTTTTCCTTTCATTGGTTCACCTCATTCTTATCTATCCTACCTCATTTTTTAGCAGATTGCTATTGGAAATAAAGAGTTTCTGCAAATTTATAAGCAGTTTTCTACTATTATATAGAAGAAATTTTCCTCAAAACAAAAAGCCGGGCACGAAGCCCGACTCTGGATTAATGTTCTAATTTTAAGGTTTGCGCTAAACGTTTGTACATTAACATCGCAAGTACGCTATTTAGGCCGAACTTCACGATATTAAATGGAAGTAATGCGAATGCCATTAATGATCCTAAGTCTGTTACCAATGGGTTTAATGCATGTGCTGCGGCAACGATTTTTTCCATTGGGAAGTTCATCGCTGTTGCATAAAGTGGGAACATCACGAAGTAGTTCGCTGTCAGTAACACCACTGTCGCTGAAATCGTACCGATGACTAAGCTGATTACCGCTGATTTGAAATTACGGCGACGTTGATAGTAAAGCACTGCTGGTAACATAAAGCTTAAGCTACCGATTAAGTTTACTGTTTCTCCGATTCCAAAAGTCATTGACCCGTTATAGAAGAAGTTTAACAACACTTTGATGAGCGCAATCAAGCTTCCGTGCAATGGTCCAAGAAGATATCCACCCAGTAATACTGGTAAATCCGAGAAGTCGAGCTTCACGAATGTTGGGATAAACGGTACGTTGAACGATAATAGCATTAATACGGTACTAATCGCACCAAAGACTCCTACTAGAACAATTTTTTTAGCCGATGTTCTGTTCGACTTTTTTACATTTGTACTCATGGTACGTCCTCCTTCATAGGGCGAAGGAAATTGCACTGTTTCTCAGTTTCAAAGAAAAAAGCAGCATTGAAATGGACCTTTCAATACTGCTCATCAAATAGACTTGTTGAAATAGTGCCATTTTCTCACATCTAGACTATACTATCGGTTCTGGAATTGCACCAGATCATGCCAATCGGCTCGTGGACTATACCACCGGTCAGGAATTTCACCTTGCCCCGAAAATGTTATTTATGTTTGTATTGTAGCACCTCGCCGCCACTTAGGCAATCTCTCTGCCTCAAAAAAAGCTGTTTTTTTATGCTGTTTCTCCAATAAAAAAAACTTGGATGACGTTTATCATCATCCAAGTCCTGCTATTTGATTGATAAAATTATTTCTTTTCTTCTTTTTGCTCAACAAATCCAAGGCGTTCAATGTTTTCTTTAGATGCTGAAAAACTTACTTTGCCATCTTTCTTAATCAGTGCAACATCCATTGTTTCATATAAACTTGGCGCTTTTGCACGACTTTCTGAGTCATCCAATTTGAACTTCTTCATGTCTATTTCAACAGTGAATGCTATTTCTTTTTCACTATCTACAGAAGTAACTTTTACGCCCTCTGTAGCTTTCATTTGATTCACGATTTCATCTCTTCTTTGACGTGCTGCTGTTGCATATTCCGGAACACTTGATAAACGTACTACGATATCGGTTGTTAGAGATAAAACTGTGTCATTCTCTTTGTCATATACATATGTATAAGTGACCTTCGAATTTTCTGTTTGCAAAACAAATGATGCTTTACTTTCTGAACGGCATCCTAGTAATACAAACAATGTCCCTAGTAGTACAATGGATAATTTCAAGATTTTCTTCATTAGAATACTCCCTTTAATCTGACTTGCTTTTATCATAGAAAATGAACTATCGTTTGTCAAATTCTGTTGAAGTCCACACTCATCATTTATAAAAAAACTTGGATTACGTTTGCCATAATCCAAGTTCTTCTATATTTATTTTTCTTCTTTTTGCTCAACAAATCCTTTGCTTTCAAGGCTTTCTTTGGATGCTGAAAAACTTATTTTATCGTCTTTTTTTATAAGCGCCACATCCATTGTTCTATATAACTCTGGTGCTTTTGCACGACTTTCTGAGTCATCCAATTTGAACTTTTTCATGTCCACTTCAATCGTGAAATTTAATTCTTTTTCACTGTCTGATGTAGTGACTTTGATGCCTTCGATATCTTTCATTTCATTCACGAGTTCATCTCGAATTCTACGTGTTATTGTATCGTATTCTGGAATATTGGCTAGTTTCATTACTGACTTCGTTGTTAGAGATAAAACTGTGTCATTTCCTTTGTCATATACATATGTAAAAGTGACCTCCGCATTTGCCGTTTGAAAAACAAATGATGCTTTACTTTCTGAACGGCATCCTAGTAATACAAATAATGCTCCTAATAGTACAATCGATAACTTCAATATTTTCTTCATGACAGCACTCCCTTTATTTCACTTCTTTAAACTCGTATTCTAAAATAGCCTCTTTAGATAATTGGTAGCTAACCATATTATCCTTTCTTTTCAATACTGCATTAACGGTATCATAGAGCGTTAGGGCTTTTTTTCGACTTGCCGCATCATCGAACTTAAATTTATTAACGTCGACTTCAATCGTTAGCGTAATGTAGTTATTATCGTCCTTTTTAGTATATGTAACGCCTTCGATACCTTCCATCTCTGAAACAAGCCCATCTCGCTGACTACGCACGACTTCTGTGTATTGTTCATCTTTTGTGATATCGTAAATAATATTCATCGTTAGTTTGGAAACCGAATCTTTCTCTTTATCGTATACATAAGATAATATCGTCTTACTAGCAGTCTTTTGTAAAACAAATTCACTTTTTGTTTCTTGGCTACATCCTAGTAAAACAAATAACGTCCCCAATAATAGAATGGATAGTTTCAAGATTTTCTTCATTCAAATACTCCTTAAATCTGACTTGTTTTTATCATAGAAAATGAACTATGGTTTGTCAAATTCTGTTGAAGTCCACATTCAACATTTATATAAAAAAACTTGGATTACATTTACTGCAATCCAAGTTCATATCGATTATTTCACTTCTTTAAATCCTTCTTTTAAAATACTCTTTTTAGATTCTTCAAAGCTGTAAATATCATTTTTCTTTATTACCGCTGTATGAACGCTACTATATAGAGCTGGCGCTTTAGCACCTGCCTTTCCATCCTCATAGTTAAACTTCTTAAGATCCACTTCAATTGTTATCTTTAGTTCTTTTGCGCTATCAGATTGAGTGACTTTAACCCCTTCAACGCCATTCGCGTCGTCTACTATTAGTTTTTGGGTACTACGTGCTTTCTCTTCGATTTCTTTACTTTTTGAAATATCGTAGATGAGATTAAATGTTACAGATGAAACTGAATCTTTTTCTTTATCGTATACATAGGTTATTTTTTGTTTTATATCACTAAGATCAAAAACAAATTCACTTTTAGTTTCTGAGCTACAACCGACTAAAACAAATAACGCTCCTAACAACACCATTGTTAATTTCAAAATTTTCTTCATTAGAATACTCCTTTAAATTTGACTTGTCTTTATCATAGAAAATATAGTACCCGATGTCAAATCTGCTTGTATAAGATCACTACGATAAAAAAGGGCAAACAAAAACCGCCTCCTTTTCAGGAGACGGTCATTTCATTTCATATTAGAAACGGATGTATGTTGCTTGAGCTGCAACGCTTGCTGAGATTGTACGGTAAGAGATTACGTTTAATCCACGTACGTTCATTTCAGAGATGTATAATGAACCATCTGCGTTAACTGCTTCTACGAAAGCTACGTGTCCGTAAGTTGGGTCAGCACCTGCTAAACCTTGTTGGAATACGATTGCTGAACCAGCTGATGGTGAGTGAGATACTGAGTATCCATAGCTACGAGCGTATGATGGCCATTCAGCCGCGTTACCCATCATGGTGTGACCGATTGGTGTACCAACTTGTGCCATACGGTTAAATACGTAGTAAGTACATTGTCCGAAGTATCCACCGTTAAGTGAAGCACGGAAACTTGGGTCAACTGCTGGGAAACCTCCGCCAGCTGTGTAAGTGTAGCTTGATGTTTGTGCTGGAGCTGCTGGTGTTGAAGTAGAGCTTGAAGTTGAAGCTGTACTTGTTGAAGCTGTGCTAGCTGCTGCAGGTGCAGGAGCTTCATATGAAGTTTGTGTAGCAGTTGTTTGTGATTGTGAAGCTTGTGCTGCTAATGCTTGACGAGATGCTTCAGCAATACGAGCTGCTTCTGCTTCAGCTTTTGCTTTCTTCAGCTAAACGTTTTTGGAAAGCTTCTTTTTCAGCAACTAATCCATCACGTTTTGCGATTTCAGCTACTTCTTCTTGTGAAAGGTTCGCTAATAATACTTTGTTTTTAGAGAAAGTATCGTTTAATTCTGTTTGTAATGAAGCTAATTCTTTTTCAGCTGCTTCTTGTTCAGCTAATTTTTCTTGTTGAGCTTCTTCTTTAGATTCTACTTGTTTTTTGTCTTCAGCTTGTTGTTGCATTAATTCGCGGTTTGCGCTCATTAAGTCCATTACAACACCGATACGGCTAACCGCATCTGATAAGCTTTCAGCGTTTAATAAGAAATCTAAGTATGAACGAGCGCCGTTTGTTTGTACTGAACGAGCTTGTTCTTCTAAACGTGAGTTACGTTCTGCGATAACTTTTTCTAATTTAGCAATTTCAGCTTTTAATGTTTCGATTTGTTCTTGAACTTCAGCTTTTTTAGCTTGAGTTGCATCGATTTTAGTTTGTACATCAGATAATTCTTTCGCTAATGTATCGATTGTAGAATTAACTGCTGATTTTTTCTCATTAATGTTAGCGATTGATGAGTTAACTGTTTCGATTTGTGAATCGAAATCTTGCGCGTTAACTGATGGCGCTAAAGCTCCTAGTGATAATACTGTTCCTGTTACTAATACTGTTAATAAACGTTTCTTCAAGTGATTTTCCTCCAATGTTTCTCACTAATATATATTCGAAGTAGCCGGTCACGGCTTTTAATAAAACTTAACTTGGTACTATAATACCATAGGACTTTAGGCGGATGTTGATTTTCTTTGAATTGATAATACCTTGTAATAAAGCTGTAACATAACCCGAACGACTGACCTTTTTGATACATAAATGGTTATTTTTTGTGAAAAATTACAGGGTAAAATGTGAATTTTTGGAGATTTTCAACGTAAAAAAGTATAAATTGATTCCAAAGAATCCTTGCGGATTTATTGATAATAACTGTAATGGGGGAACGGTTCGAGCCGAAGTCTCTCACCTTTAAAGCCTCAAAGCGGCCGTACAGAAAAATTTCTGACGGCCGCTATTTCGCATTTAATCCTATCCCCCATTACGGTTATTATAAAATCCGCCTATTCTTTGGAATTTTATTTTTTCTCCGCTTGAAATAGCTCTGCACATTCTGCGTTAACACAGCCAGAGCTTCTATGGTTTGAGCGGGTGCAGGTTTAAATGGGAAATTTCTGGCTTTTGCATTCGAAATGCGCTCACTAAATCTTGAGTTTTGGAGTCAACAAATTCGGGCTTTTGAGCAAAAAGTTATTTTGCAATATAACGTATATGTCATATTGTGTTTTTTACAGTTGCTTTTAAAACATGATTGTGTAGGCGTTTATAGAGGTTTTGAAAATCTATTTAAAACATTTTTTGTCTCGAACTTTGTGAACTGCTCGTTATCGTCAGTTCTTCAAGCAAAAAATTCTTAGTCGTTTTGGATGCAATGCACCCGGAGGATGATTCTGGAGAATACTGCGGATTTTATCATCACAGTAACGTGGTAGAGCATAAAAACGAGGGAGAAAGACAGAAATGTCATGGATACATTTGTATCTATGGCATTTCGTTTTCTTTCCCCCACAAAGTTGAATAGGAATGAGATAGCTGTTTACAGCTAGACTCATTCCATTCAACCACTGTGCTAAGAGGACGTAGGATTGTTAATCCGTACTTAAAATACTTTATAAAGTTAGACGCAGTAGCTGATTGAATTAAGCTTCATCACTCGTGATTCGCTTAATCCTAATCAGCCTTGCGGAAATCCTTCACAGTGCGAAGGATTTGAAACCACTAAAAGAAACAGGACTCACACTGTGAGTCCTGTTTTGTCTTTGGTCTTACTCCCTCTTTGAGGCTTTTAAGGCGCAAGACCAAGGCTTGCGCCGGTGCAACGTTACAGTGATGATAATTAAATCTGCAAGGATTCAAAAGAATCATCCATAAGTCTTTTATTTCAACACCACTAAGAAGTATTTTTTCTTACCGCGGCGGACGATGACGAAGCGTTCTTCAAAGGATTGTTCTTTCGTCCATTCGAATTCTAAGTCCGTTACTTTTTCACCGTTGATAGAAATCGCGCCGTTTTGAATGTCTTCGCGTGATTGTCTTCTTGATGGTTCGATGCCAAGGTCCACAAGCCATGTTGCTAGGTTTTGGCTTTCTTTTGAACTTTCGAAGGTTGGCATGTTTTTGAAGCCTTGTTCGATTTCGTCGGCTGTTAATTGTTGTACGTTCCCTGTGAAGAGCGCGTTTGTAATTTTCTTCGCATCTTCTAAGGCTTTTTCGCCGTGAACGAAGCGAGTCACTTCTTCCGCAAGGCGGATTTGCGCTTCACGTTTATGTGGTTCTGTCGCCACTTTTTCTTCGAGCGCTTCGATTTCTTCGCGTTCTAGGAATGTGAAGTACTTGATGTATTTAATCACGTCGCGGTCATCTTGGTTTAACCAGAATTGGTAGAATTCGTATGGAGTTGTCTTTTCAGGGTCAAGCCATACAGCACCACCAGCTGATTTTCCGAATTTTGTACCGTCTGATTTTAACATTAATGGAATTGTTAAACCGTACGCACGAGACTCTGCGCCTTCTACTTTACGGATTAACTCAAGCCCTGAAGTGATGTTTCCCCATTGGTCCGCACCACCGATTTGGACTTGCACGTCTTCTGTCTTGAATAAATGCAAGAAGTCCATTGATTGTAGGATTTGGTATGAGAATTCTGTAAATGAAATTCCCACTTCTAGACGGCTTGCAACCACATCTTTGGCAAGCATTGTGTTTAAGTTGAAATGTTTCCCGTAGTCACGCAAGAAGTCTAATAATGATAAATCTTTTGTCCAATCGTAGTTGTTTACAAGGCGTAATGTCGCTTGGTCTTCATCTGTTGTAAAGAATAATTTCTTCATTTGCGCTGTTAATTTTTCAACATTATGTTGAACTTGTTCCATTGATTGAAGTACACGTTCGCTTGTACGACCACTTGGATCTCCGATAGAACCTGTCGCTCCACCAATTAAGATGACTGGTTTATGTCCTGCTAATTGGAAACGACGAAGAATCATAAATGGAATTAAGTGTCCAATGTGCATGCTGTCTCCAGTTGGGTCTACTCCACAGTAGAGTGATACAGCCTTTTCGCTTGTTAAGGCACGTAAGCCTTCTTCATCTGTCATTTGGTTGATGGCGCCGCGCCATTCTAAATCATCGATAATGTTCATCTTGTTTCTTCCCTTCTTTCTTGTAAATAAAAAATCCCTAATAGCCAAAAAGACTATTAGGGACGATTTTCACCGTGTTACCACCCTTGTTGACGATGCCAGGCATCATCCACTCGAGCATCCTTATCGCGGATGAGACGTCCTGACGGATTGCTCCCAAGTGTACTTCGCGGATGTGGGGGATTGTCTTGCACCAACCGACAATTCTCTTCTTTCTCCCGTGGACAACCACTACTGCGCTTGTTCATTGCTTATATATGTGCATTTAGTATACGGCTTATCCTACTTGATGTCAATGACTACATTTCATCAGGAGCAGCTACGCCAAGAAGCGCTAAGCCTTGTTTTAGGATGCTTGCTGTTGTTTGTACTAAAGCGATACGGCTGTTGAAGGCTTCATCTTCAACGAGTACTTTTGTATGTGCGTAATATTTATTGAACGCTTGTGCTAAGTTGATAACGAATTTTGCAATCGCAGATGGTTCGCATTTTTTTCTTCGGCAAAGCGGACAACGTTTGGATAGTTTTTCGATGAGTTTCAATACTTCCCACGCATCATCGTCTGTTAATGAGAACGCCTCTTTTGTATCGACAGTATGGTTGGCTTTTACGTAAAATACTCATCGCACGAGCATGTGTATATTGTACGTATGGCCCTGTTTCTCCTTCGAATTGCACGACTTCTTCCAGCGCAAAGTCGAAGTTGTTTGTACGGTCGTTCTTCAAGTCGTGGAAAATTACCGCACCCACCCCAACAGCGTGAGCTACTGCTTCTTTGTTTTCAAGCGCTGGATTTTTTGCTTCGATTTGTTTCAAAGCAAGTTCTGTCGCTTCTTTTAACACGCCTTCAAGAAGGATGATTTTTCCTTTACGTGTCGATAATTTCTTACCGTTCAATGTGATTAGCCCGAATGGAATATGCACGATATTTTCAGACCAAGGTAAGTTTAATTCGTTTAAGACTGCTTTTAATTGTTTGAAGTGGTTTGATTGTTCCATCCCTACCACGTAAATACATTTAGCAAAATCATAAGTATTCTTACGGTAGTTTGCGGCTGCTAAGTCACGTGTCATATATAATGTTGCGCCGTCAGACTTTTTAATTAACGCTGGTGGTAAATCATATTTTTCAAGGTCTACGATTGTCGCACCATTATCCACTTTTAGTAAGTTTGCGTCTTCAAGCATGTCGACCGCAACGTCCATCTTGTCGTTATAGAACGCTTCTCCATTGTATGAATCAAAAGTCACACCGAGTAAGTCATACACGCGGTTGAATTCTTTCAATGATTCGCTTCTGAACCATTCCCATAAACGAACGGCTTCTGGGTCTCCATCTTCTAGTTTCTTGAACCATGCACGACCTTTGTCATCGAGCGTTGGATCTAGTTCTGCTTCTTCGTGGAAACGAACGTATAATTTAATCAGTTCTGCGATTGGATCTGCTTTTACAAGCTCTTCGCTTCCCCATAATTTATATGCTTCAATCAGTTTCCCGAATTGTGTTCCCCAGTCTCCTAAGTGGTTGATACGAATTGGCTCATAGCCCACTTTTTTCTCAAGGTTTGCAATCGCGTTCCCGATTACTGTTGAACGTAAATGACCCATTGACATTGGTTTCGCGATGTTTGGTGAAGACATATCGATCACGACTTTACGTCCTTGACCGTAATCCCAGTCACCGTAATGCGCGCCAAGTTCTATGACTTCTTTTAATACTTCATCGGCAAAAGCGCTACGTTCTAAGAAGAAGTTCGCGTATGGTCCCATTGCTTCTGCGCGTTCGATATGTTTATCGCTAACGGCTTCCACGATTTCTGTCGCGATAGCTTGTGGCGCTTTACGTAATACTTTTGCAAGTGTAAATGCAGGGAAAGCTAAGTCCCCTTGGTTTGCATATTTAGGCACTTCAATCATTGATACGATTTCATCAACGCTTAAATGCTCGCCGACTGTTTTTGCGATTTGTTCTGCAACAATTTTCTTATAATTCATCTTTGTTCTCCTTTTCTTTGGTTTTTACTCGGATATCCATTTGCACAAAAAAATCCCTATACGACGACAGTCATATAGAGACGAGAATTCCCGTGGTACCACTCTGCTTGCTCAAATTGAGCCACTTTACTCGGTAACGGCGAATCCGGATTATCCTACATTTCAAATAATCATTTCAAAAGTGCGGTTCATTTTTAATGAATGGTTGGCTTTCACCCTTCCAACTCGCTAATACATTCGGTTAAAAACTACTCTCTTTTTCATCAATTTTGCTATTTAACTGTCATCCACTGTATCATAACTAGCGCGATTTTGCAATTTTACTTCTCTTTGAAATAACGAATCCCATTGACCACTGACGAAACGGCAAACAATGCCGCGCAGATGCCATAGAGGGGCTTCGAAGTGACCGCTAAAATCACAAATGCAATCGCACAAATGGCGTACACAATACATTGATATAATTTTCGATCCATCTCGGTCACCTACTTCAATTTATCATGGTCATACGTGTGTACGAGTTCAAGCCCTGCAAAACGTTGTTGGCGAAGCGCTTCGTACACGACAATCGCTGCCGTATTCGATAAATTCAATGAACGCACATGCGTATCGTTCATCGGAAGACGCAAGCATTTCTCTTCGTTTTCGCGCATAAACTCTTCAGGAAGACCGGTTGTTTCTTTCCCGAACATGAAGAATTGCTCCTCATCACGAGCTAAATCCACCTCATCATACGTATGGTTGGCGAATTTTGTAATTAAATATAATGGTCGTTCTCCTAAATATTCCAAGAACGCTTCAAGGGATTTGTGATACGTAATATCGACATCATGCCAATAATCAAGCCCCGCGCGTTTTAAGTGCTTATCATCTGTCGAGAATCCAAGCGGTTCAATCAGGTGCAGTGGCGAATTCGTCGCCGCACAGGTTCTTGCGATATTCCCAGTATTTGCTGGGATTTGTGGTTCAAATAATACGATATGATTCACCGTCATTTGGTTGCCTCTTCTCTATATTTTCTTCTAAGACTACAATTGCTTTGTCTAATTCTTCAACTAACTCGATATCTTCCTTCGACGGATTTTCGAGCGATTCGAGTTTCTTCATCGCTGCTGCTTTTTGCTCGTTAAAATAATCAATCATCTCTTGGTTGGATTCATTCACGATTTCTGCAACAGCCCATGCTGCGGTTCCCTTCATCACGGGACGCATATCTTCTTTCATAACACGAAGCAGCAGTGGCACCGCCGTTTTATCGCGATAGTTGGCCAGGGCGATAATCGCATTTCGCTGCAACGGCTTCTTCCCACGCCACGATCCGGCCATTTTGCCAAAACGCTCCTTGAATTCCTTGTTTGAAATCGTCACGAGCGGCTTCAATAGCGGATGCGTCTCCTCAACGGATGGCTCCATTTCAGGATGTAAGTGGAAATCTTTCCCCTTATTATATGGACACACCTGCTGGCAAATGTCACAGCCATAAATCACATGCCCGATTTTTTTACGAAACTCTTGCGGCATAAAGCCTTTCGTCTGCGTCTGATACGACAAGCAGCGCATGGCATTCATACGCCCGTCGCCAAGGAGCGCACCTGTCGGACAGAAATCCACACAGCGCGTACAATCGCCGCACCCGTAGTCCACCATTTCATCGGTTGGAAACTCGATATTCGTAATCAGCTCGCCTAAGTAGACATACGAGCCAAATTCCTTCGTAATCAGAAGGCCATTTTTGCCGACAAAGCCAATCCCCGCACGCTCAGCCACGCGAACATCGATTAATTCGCCCGTGTCGACCATCGGCTTAAAGCGGGAATCTTCGTCTTGAACTTCTTCTTTGATGTAGTTAATCAGTGCTTCCATGCGTCTTGAGAGAATAAAGTGATAATCCTCCCCCCACGAAGCCCGTGCAAAGGCCCCGCGACGCTCTCCCTTTACACGTTCCGGCTTATTCTTCGGAAGTGTCGGATACGCCAGCGCGATGGAAATAATCGTTTTTGGAGTGTCGAAGATTTTCTCAGGATAAATACGCTCTTCTAGCACTGGATGCTCAAACCCTGTCGTATGACCAAGTTCTTTTGAGCGACGCATACTCTCTTCTAAGTGAGTAAACGGCTCGGCAGAAGCAAAACCAATCTTATCAATGCCAAGCTCTTTACTTTTTTCGATAATTTTCTGTTTTAAGACTGCTGTATCCATCAAAAACCTCCTCTCTTTGTTCCTATCTATTGTACTATACTTCTCTTTTATCACAAAGTGTCTAAATTTTGCGCAAAAAAAGAACGCTAGCCTTCGGTGTAAACACTGCGAAAGTTAACGTTAGTCGAACATCAATTGCCGTGCAAAATCAATTACAGAGCAAAAGATTATTTGTATAATAGCGCTTTTCTCAGAAAAAATCAACTGAAAAGTTAAGAAATTCTAACGTTTTTGATAAATTTTTTATCGTTCCCCAAGTTATCTTGAATTTTCATCAAAAAATCCTTCTGTTATGCACTTTAAGAACATTATAAACAAAGAAAAAGCAACTCCTCGAGTTGCTTTTCTTATACTGTTTTCTTCTTCACTTCATTATACAATTCTTCCGTAATCGTAGCAGCTGCCATCGGATGGTCTCCCGGATTAATAACGACATCATAATACTCTAATTGTTCATCAAGCGTCACAATTAATGCTTTACAATCTTCTCCATAGTGCTTACGAAGTCTTTTCCAGTCCGTATACACTTTGAGTGTCCACTCTTTCGTTTTTCCGGTTTGCATTGCTAAATCAAAAGGAATGTTAGGTTCTATTTCAGTTTGCGGGTTGTCTTCCAAAAGTTGGTCATATCCATGAAGTCGCATTGGGGCAATAAATTTTGCTGTTTTTAAAGCTTCATAAAACTGATATAAATAGACCTGGCTAAGTGTTTTCTTATCTTTAGTATTCAGCTTGCCCAATTGACGTGCCAAATATAACCACTTGATTACATTCGGATTCGTTACAGGTATTTCTTTTTCATCCATCCCTTTATACCGCGGAAGATCCACTAGTTGTTCCGCAAGAATCGTTGTTTTTTCACCACAATATTGAATTCCACGTATTCCATCATAGATAAATAAGTCTCTTATGAAATTACGAATCCCTTCTTTATCAGGCCCATTCTCAATTCGTTTAAAATCAAATATCTCATCTTTCTTATAAGTCTCTTTATGGTAATGCATGTATGAGCTTGGAATCAATTGAGCCATTGGCATTGTAACAGAGAGTGAACCCTTCTCATCTTCTGATGCATGAGAAAACAGATAAGGCTCATCTGTTTCTACTGAATACACTACATAAACATCATCTAATAAAAATAGTTTTTCTCGAATCAGTTTATACAATTCTCGTCTTTTATAATTTAATAGTACCTGTTTGGCTTCAAATCGTTTAGCCTCTTCAGCATGCACTTTATAATATAATTGCCAAATCTCCGAAATATCTGATGCCGCTAATTTTTCACAATCCTCTTTAGTAAGTTTGCCCTCTTGTTCATTCACAAAAGCGATTCCCAGCGCAGTAATATAAGCATTATATCGTTGTGCATCCGGAGCATTTTCCGAATGCAACACCGTTCCCTTATAAATATCAAGTTTAGCCCCATCTTGGACTCTTGCCATCACCATTGTGTCTGAAGCTTCTTGTACCTCGCCTTCTGGAACCTCGAGTGATAATACATTTGTTTTCACAGGCGTTTCCGTCACACAACTCATCTTTGTTACAACAATTTCGTCCCCAACTTTTATAGTCCCTTTCACGAAACCCACAATCATTAAGTCTGAAGGATTGTCATCCCCCTTAAAAAAATTAACAACACCAAGAGTAAAACTCGGATCCTGTTTCTTCTTTCCAAATAAAAAATCGAATAATCCCATTTTGTTTCTCCTACTCCTAATCATTCACTATCTTTGGTTTCATTACCCGTTTCGAAATATAGCGTTCCGTTAATAAGGACAGGATGCGGAATTAATGGACCTCCCAACGGTTGGAGGAGACCTCTCCACCCATCCCCGTACTCTTCATTGAATCTCTTCCAATCTGTAAAAATTGGAACAGCCTTCTTATTGTCTTTTAGCTCTTTCATTGCTAACTCATACTTCACATCTTCTGCAAAAGAAGTTTCCCCATTTTCGTTGGGTTTTGGTAATTCTCCTTCTACTTTGATAGGTACAATAAAACGTGCTGTTTTTAAGGCTTCCGTCAAACGGTTAAATACAATTTGGATAAGAAATCTCGGTCTCTCTTCCCTAATGTAGTAGTATCTCCTATTTGGCCTAGCATTAGCAAGCAACGAACCACATCCGGATTCATGATAGGTTTATCGACCTCTCTCATCCCTTCAACATCCGGGGATTTTATTAGCGCTTTTGCATTAATTGACGTTTCATCTGAAATAAACTCAATTCCTTCAGCTCCATTTAAGAAAATAACTTCGTTTAAGAAATTCTGGATTCCATCTTTATCCGGTCCGTTTTCAATGCAACGGAGTTCAAACTCATCAGGATATGTAAATCTCTCTTTATATGCCGCAGGAATTAAACGTACCATTGTTCCAGCTGGCTCGAGGCTACCATCTTTATGTCTTGTCATATTTATGAACAAAGCTGGTTCTCCAGTCTTTACAGAATAAACTGCATATATTTCATCGAGTGTTAATAATTTAGCGCGAACCTGCTCCATTAAAAGAAGTTTTTTTTCAAGATAGTATGCATGTTTTCCATGTGAATGTTGTGCAGCACTAGCATCACAAAAACGGATAGATTGGCTCCATATTTCTATTAAGTCCGAAATCGAAAAGCGACTACGATCCTCATCCATTAATACTCCATTTTGCCAGAAGAAAAATGCATTAAGAATAGCGTAAAGATAAGAAGCTCTTAACTTATCTTCGCTTACCCCTTTGGAATGCAAGACTGTACCTTTATACACGTTGTGTTTTTACCATCTTTAATCGTTACTACAACATTGTCGCCGGATGCCTTCTTCACTTGACCTTTATTCGCGTCTTCAAGTGCGGAAATGACAGCTTTTGCAGGTTTATCATTATCACTTCCTAAATTTGTAATAATGACTTCATCTCCAACGTGAATCATTCCTCTTACGAGTCCTATAACGACTAAGTCTTCTGAGTCATTTGAATTAGGGAGTATCTCTTCTACCCCAAAAACAACAGTTGTATTTTCTTTCTTCTTTCCAAATAAAAAATCGAATAATCCCATTTCTTTCCCTCCCGTTTGCTAATCGCTGATAAATTCATTATAACATAGCTCTTTTCGCGAATATAGAGACAAAAAAAGGACCCACACTGTGAGTCCTTATGCGTTATGCGTCTTTTTTGTGGGCTTCTTTAATTTTGTTAAAGATGCTTTCTGTAATATAGGCACCCGCTTCTGGGTTTCCTGTTCCGTTGATGATTACATCATGGAGTCCTAGGTTGCCATCGATTGGTTGCATGAGCCCTTGCCACTCTTCGCCGAATTTTTGGCGGAATCGTAGCCAGTCTGTGAAGAACATCAAGGCTTGTTCCTTCTCTCTTCCGTCGACCATCGCTAAATCAAATGTCATGCCTTCTTTGAAACTTGTTACACCATTTTCGTTGGCTTCTGGAATCTCACCATGAGTACGCATTGGAATGATGAAAGTAGACTTCAATAATTCTTGTCCGAAGAAATAGAAGTACATTTCATGTAGAAATTCTTTTTCAGGAGTATCTGGTTTTCCTAATTGACCTAGAAGAAGCATCCAGCGAACCAATCCTGGATTTTCTACAGGAATGTCTACATCACGCATGCCTTCGTAGTTTGGAAACTCAATCAATCCTTCTGCCGCAATCGCAGTATATTCAGAAAGGATACGAACGCCTTGCGCGCCGTCGAGTAACACAACTTCTCTAATGAAGTTTCGAATTCCTTGTTTGTCTTCTCCATTGTCGATATAGCGAAGTTCTAAGTCTTCGGTATCTTCATTTTGTTCTTTCAAGTTTTCTTTAAACGCCTTCGTTACGAAATGAACCATTGGCGGTGAAGTGATGTAGTTATCATTATCTGTTGTCGTTGTTTTTGTAAATAAGTATGGCTCGCCAGTTTTCTTAGAATAAACCGCGTAAATACCATCTAAAAGGAATAATTTATCGCGAACAATCGTTACCAGCGTGCGAATCTTGTTGAAGTTTTCTTCACGTGTTTCTTCCGTATCGTTTTCCGCATTTGCGTTGCAATACCATAAAAGAAGTCGCCAGATTTCAGCTACGTCTGATACTGTTAAATGCGCACGGTCCATATCTGTAAGAACGCCACCTTCAACGCCGATAAAGCGTTCGCCTAATGCGTTAATGTATGCAGAGTATAATTGTTTTTCAGTAACTCCTTCAGAGTGAAGCACTGTCCCAACATATGGGAAGAATTTTGTCGCATCTTCCACCCATAGAACGGCTTTTTGATTCGTCGCTTCCATCACGCGATCTTCGCCGACTTGAATCCCGTAAACCGCAGTTCTAAACGGTTCATCGTCGTCGCTTCCAAGTTTCGTAAGGAGTACTTCATCCCCGACTTTCACTGTTCCGTTGACTTGTCCGGCAACGACCATATCTGGTGAGTCTTTTGAAACAGAGTATACATATTCAATCCCCACAGTGAATACACGTGGTTCTTCAGTTTCTTTCGTTTCTCTTACTTCTTTTGGAGCAGGCTCAACTGCCTGTTTTTTTCTTCCTTTTTTCTCTTCTTTTACTTCTTCTGGTTGAACCGGTTTTTTTCTTCTACTTTCGGTTCTTCTTTTTTTACGAGAAAATAAATCTTTGAATCCCATTATTAGGCCTCCTGCTTGTTAATAAGTTTATTATACCATACTTTTTCCTATTTGTTTTCGGCTTTTTCACGATGGCCACAACATAGTGCACCGTTACTTGCGAGAGCGGATGCGCGTTGCTATAGGCCTTATCTTCGTCGCTTGCTCCCCAGTATAAAGGCGTCATTTCGAGTAAATGACGATAGGTTTCTTCGGTTAAATCCACCGTGTAGCGTACCTCTTCAAATATCACTTGAGGGCATTCGGTCTTTACGCGTTCTAGAATATCCGCATTCGAATACGTTTGTTTTTCTGGATTTGAACGGTAAAGTTGCTTACGAAGCTCCGATAAATAATCATTGCCAGGGATGACTTTAACGAGCGTCCCTCCTGGAGCCAATACGCGCATAAATTCTTGATAATTCGACGGCGTTAAAATATTTAACAGCGTTCCACAAGATTCATCCGCAAATGGCAAGTTCGCCAAGTCTCCTAAGAAGAATAGCGCTTCGTTTCCAAAATGAACCGAAGCTTGATGAATGCCTTCTTTAGCGATATCCATTCCGCATAAAGGTGCCTTCACGCGCTTAGAGAGCCACGATAAATGACTGCCTTCCCCACATCCGATATCGACAATAAATTTCTCTTCCTTTCCCGAAAGATGGGGCAAGATTGCCTCTAATAAAGGTTCAAAGAATCCACTCTGTGACAGTTCATAGCGATGATGGAAAAGTGTTGCATCATAATCCGTATTCGCATTTTGCTTCATGAGATGCAAGGTGCCTTTTTTCGAGATATTAAACCTATGCCCCTTTTCGCAAACCACGCTATGATTCTCGGAAGAAACCATCGCTTCGTGGCAATACGGGCAACGAAAGGCATGTAAGTGTTGGTTGATAAATTGCTCGGCCCAATCGATTTTCTTAATGGCCGCGTTTGGTGTTTCCTGTTTTGTCATTCGATACACTCTTTCTAGTTTTCTCTGTTTCAGTATAGCACATTCGCAACCAAATGCTGGAAACAGTCTATTTTGAGATTTTTTAAGAGAGTGCTACAATGAATTTACTTGAAGAAAATGGAAAAGGTGAAGGAGAAGAATTATGTCACAAAAAATTCCAGTTACAATCGTCAGCGGCTTCCTTGGCGCTGGGAAAACAACTTTAATCAACAAAGTTTTAAAAGAAAAACACGGCGAACATATCGCTGTTGTCATTAACGAATTCGGCGAAATCGGTGTAGACCATCAATTCGTGCTTGACGTTGAAGAAGAAATCTATCAAATGGATAACGGTTGCCTCTGCTGTACACTTCGTACGGACATTGCCGATATGTTGAAATCCATTTTAATGGTCAAAGAACAAAACGGCATTCGCGTGGACCGCGTGTTATTTGAAACAACAGGTCTTGCTGATCCAGCTCCAATCGCACAAACATTTATTAACGTGCCATTCTTAAACGAGCACTTTATCTTAGATGCAGTATTAACGGTAGTGGATTCTAAAAACTTCCTATACCAAACAGCGCATCAACCTGAGCCAGCAAAACAAGTTGGCTTCGCGGACAAGATTTTCATGTCAAAACATAGCTTAGTAGACGAAACGATTTACGCGAAAGTGATTAACGAAGTTCGTAGCATCAATGCCTTTGCGGAAATCCAAGACCTTGACGCACGTCCTGTTCATATGAGCGACATGTTCGGACTTGAATTGTTCTACGCATCTGAAAGAAAATCTTAGAAATGCAAGAACACGCCGAAGAAGAATATTGCGAAGAATGTGGCCATACACATGCGCACGGTGACCACGATCACGAGCATCACCATCATGACCATGATCACCACGATCACGACCATGAGCATGAACACGAACATGACCACCATGACCATGATCACGAACATCATCATCACCATAGTCATAGCCACCATAGCGGTATTAACTCATTCGTTATCGAGACTGACAAACCTTTAGTTCTCGCAAACATTAACGAATGGTTGAACGAACTTGTTTATATTTACGGACCAGAATTATACCGTTACAAAGGAATCTTAAACGTGGAAGGATTAGATTACCAAATCATCTTCCAAGGGGTTCAAATGAGCTTTGATATCTCAAGAGGTCGCGATTGGAATGATACAAAACGTAGCTCAACATTGGTCTTCATCGGAAAGAACCTTCCAGAAAACCAATTACGTGAAAGCTTTATTGCTTGTACTGAAAAATAAATCAAACGAAAAGGTCGTCCTATTAGGACGACCTTCTTCATTTACTGTTTTATTTTCCAAGTTCTTTTAATAGTTCTTGGTGTTTCTGGCGCCAATCTGCCTTCTCTTCTTCGGTAATTTCACGAAGAACGCGGCATGGATTTCCAACCGCAATCACATTACTTGGAATGTCTTTTGTCACCACAGAGCCAGACCCGATGACCGTATTATCGCCAATCGTTACTCCTGGATTCACCGTCACGTTGGCCCCGAGCCATACGCTATTGCCAATCGTAATCGGCTTGCCAAATTCTGGACCCGCATTGCGCGTTTCGGCATCGGTTGGATGTCCTGGCGTCACAAGCGATACGTGCGGACCGAACATGCAGTTGTCCCCAATCGTAATCGGCGCGACGTCTAGTAATGTACAGTCAAAATTCGCATAGAAGCCTTCGCCAATCGTTGTATGAACTCCGTAGTCCACATAGACAGGTTGCTCCATGTAAATCTTCTCGCCTGTTTTTCCGAATAACTGTTTTAATAACGCGCGTCTTCCTTCGAAATCATCAAAGTCTAAACGGTTGTATTGTTGCGCTAGTTTTTTCCCTTTAATCGATAAGTCTCTTAGCCCTTCTGTCAGAGACGGAATATATAAGTCTCCCGTGAGCATACGTTCTTTCATGGTTTTCATTCTGTTTCCTCCGTTTCCACATACGCCTTTGCTTGAACGATGCGCTTTTCGAGTTCCATTAGGTCGATAAAGCGAGCTTGGCGTGCGAATTCTTTGTCTCCAACCATCAAGAGAATGGCGGGCACGGTTAACACTTCATAGCGGCTAGCCACTTCTGGATGAAGAGTGGCGTCGATTTCTTCTACGGTAATACCGTAGTCTCCTGCGATTTCCATGACTTGCGGACGAATCACATGGCACACGCCGCATGTCGGAGTCGAAATATAGATGATTTTTACAATTTCCATTTTCTCACTCACTCCTATCATACCCGATAGCCCAAGAATTCTTGCAAACTTTGCTCATAGGCCCTTTTTTAGTAGAAAACACTTAACAAACCGCGTCTTGATTGTGTATAATGGAAGAGTTAAGTCCAGATGAAAATCAGAAAGTGAGTGAAACAATGGGACGTAAATGGGCAAATATTGTCGAAAAGAAAACAAAATTAGATGCTAACAATAGTAAAATCTACGCTAAATTCGGGATTGAAATCTATGTAGCTGCAAAACAAGGGGAACCAGATCCTCATTCAAACCAAAAATTAAAATTCGTTATTGACCGTGCTAAAACTTATAATGTACCACGTCATATCATCGAACGTGCGATTGAAAAAGCAAAAGGTGGCGGCGATGGCGACTACCAAGAACTCCGTTACGAAGGTTTCGGACCAAACGGCTCTATGATTATCGTAGATGCCTTAACAAATAACGTAAACCGTACAGCAGCTGACGTACGTGCCGCTTACAGCAAAAACGGCGGTAACATGGGTGCTCCAGGTTCTGTAACTTACTTATTTGACCACACAGCAATCTTCGGTATCGCAAACAAAGATGCTGACGAATTATTAGAACAATTAATGGAAGCTGACGTTGACGTTCGTGACGTTGTTCAAGAAGACGACCAAGCGATTGTTTACGCTGAACCAAACGACTTCCACACTGTTCGTAAAGCATTAGAAGATTTAGGAATCACTGAATTCACAGTGAGCGAAATCGAAATGATTCCTCAATCAGAAGTAACACTTGAAGGCGACGACTTACGTTTATTCGAACGCATGATTAACGCTCTAGAAGACAACGAAGACGTTCAAAAAGTGTACCACAACGTAAACTTAGAAGACTAAAAGTAGAAAAAGCAAAATGTAACATATAAGTTACATTTTGCTTTTTTTGTCCCCTTTCAACCTGAGAACGCACTTCCCACCAGCTTCTTATCTTGAGTGGCACCCCACTCAGGAAGCACCCCATTAACTGTTAAACAAAAAAGGACAAAACCACGAAGAACACTTTGGATGCAATAGTCATCATTGTAGGGAATCATAACCGATGTGAATTACTGCCGCTGGGAAATTCATTTCCTAGCGGCAGTTTGAAGCTCGGTAGCCAAGAGACTACAGGCTCTTGGCGGTATCCTTATAATGATAACTATTGAAACATCCAAAGATGTTCAAAGTAGGTTTTGTCCTATTTATTTTGCACATACTGCTCAAGTCGGTAGCTTCCTGCAGTGAGGTAGACCCCTGCCATCGCAAGGATAACCCAGACTGATGGGAAGAGCGTTTGAAGGTCAATCGACTTGTACAACCAGTAAATCGGGCTGATATACGCCACAAGTCTGAGCCAACTTCCTCCAAATCCCCAAACGCTGCTGGCATTCCAATCCCCGCCATCACCATTACAAACAGCACTCCAACCGTCGTCGCGTGTCCTGGTACTTTGAAAATTCTGAAGAAGAATAAGTTCAGGCAGAGACTGTAAATAATCGCTACGGCTAATAGTCCCGTAAACACTCCCCAGTTCATTTCTGGAACGAGGCCTGTCATGACCATCGCTGACATAAGGAGCATATTAACGATAAACATAAAGATAAAGTACGCCAATAAGAACGAAAGTGTAATTTCCAAATTAGAGCGTGGAGAGACGACTGAGCGTTTCAACACGTGACTCTTCTTGAAGTTAATCCAGTCCGAAGCAATCACCGATGCATTGGTGATGACATAAAGGAGAGAGATGAGCATGACTACTCCACTCGCAACACTCGTCTTCGTTTCATTGATAGTAACCACCATTTGATTGTCAGTCTCTGGCAAGGTCTCTTCTTTCGTCAATACGCCTGTTTGTTGCAGCTTCGCGTTTAGCATGACTTCTTTTAACACCTTCGTCAACTGTGCATCAAGTAGAAAGTCTCTTGTGCCGCGCTGCGTATTCCAGATGCGAATCGTTGGCACTTGGCCTTCTTTTGCCTTTTGTAAATAGTTCGCAGGCACTTCGTAAATAACGGTCATTTCTCCTTTTTTCAAGGCTTCTTTGGCGCTGTCTAAATCGAAGTACACATTCTCTTCTCTGATATACGGCGCAATCAATTCTTCGTACTCCTCATTTCCCTCGTTGAATACAAAGGCAACGGTTTTTGCGACCGTACTTGGCGCTTTCGTATCCACCGTTCCTTGCGAGGCAAGCATCATTCCGTTGATAAGGGCCGGCATTCCAATCATCGTAAAGAGAATTAGTGGCATTTTCAATAATCGTTTCAAATGAAAGATTGTCATTCTTATAAGATTCATTGACGCGCCTCCTTTCTCTTCAATGACCAGTTAAAGACTACCCCTAACACTAAAATAATCGGTGCAGCAACCATAGCCATCCCTTTCATCGACACGCCATTCATCACATCGACAAATGGGGTGTAAGTAAATTGGCGAAACGGATTCCCGCTGAGGAAACTAAAGGTTGAACTAACACGATCTAGCGGGATGAGACCCGAAAAGAGCATGTAACCCAAGTTGATTCCAGTAGAGAAGGCTTGTAGGTTCTTCTCCGTCACGAAATTGCCGAGTAAGTTTCCAAGAACATTGAAAACTAGACTATAGAAAACGATGAGGACAAAGATGCTGCCGATGTTTCCTCCAAAAGTTGTTGGATCGAGGATTTTCCATAGGCCGATATACACGAAGGACAATAGCGTCGTCGCAATCATATTCACGGCTAAATCGAGTCTGTCTCGTTCACAAATGCTAAATGGCAATACGTTCAAGCGTTTGCGAAGACCGCTGAGTTCTCGTTGTACCCAAAGCGCATCGCATTTTCAAGGAAGATGATGAATAAAAATCCAAGTCCCGTAATTGCGTAGTGTTGGTTCGCAGTCACTTGGGATTCAGCTTCTACTTGGTCTGTCTCAAAAGCTCCCGATGCAATTTCCTGTTGTAAGGATGCAAGCATCCCTGCTGCTTGTTCAGGTGTAATGGATGCATTTTTACTCTCTGCGACTTCATGCATCACCGAACTTGCTTCTAATAATTGCGAAGTCATTGTTTTCAAGAGCGATTCATACACCGCAAGTGACAGGCTCGATGTTCGCCCTGATTTTTCGATCGTAATCGGAGTTGCTTGCGAACGCGTTTGAATCGACTCTGTAAAATCAGATGGAATCGTCGCAATGATTTTGGCATCGTCTTTCACACTTGTCAGCGCAATTTGTTTTTCCTCCGTAAGCTTCTCAAACAATGCAACAACCTGTTCTCCAAAAGCCCCTTTGTCTTGATTATCGATATAAATCTTCGTTTCAATCGTTAAATCAGACGGATTGAAGGCACTCTTTGTGGTAAATGCCAAGAATAGCGTTAATAGAAATGGCATTAAGACCATGAGTAATAGCGCCGGAAAAGACTTCAGAGAGGATATTAAATTGGCTTTAATATAACGAATATATCTCATAAGTCCTCCTTAATCACGAAGCGTCTTTCCTGTTAATTGTAAGAACGCCTCTTCTAATGTCGTTTCTTTTACGTTGACGGATTTAATCACGAGTTGTGCCTGTTCGACTTGCTCAATCAATTTCATCATCGAGAAAATCGTTTGGTCAATCGTAAGTTCCATGTCTTGGCCATTCACTGTTACAAATTGAATGCCGTTTTCGCTGTTTTTCAACACTTCGTCAAATCCAGCAGGCACGCGGTCCAATGTGAGTGCCACCGTTTGTGTATGCCCCACGAGTTTTTTCACTTCTTCTTTCGTGCCATACGCCACTTCTTCTCCTAAATCGAGAATGAAGACACGCTTACAGAGGGCTTCGATTTCCTCCATATAGTGCGATGTGTAAAGAATTGTCGTGCCTTGTTCGGCAAGAGATTGAATATAGTCGAAGATATGTTGACGCGACTGCGCATCAACCCCAACAGTTGGTTCATCTAAAATCAAAATCGAAGGGTTATGCAACATCGCAACGGCAATATTCAAGCGACGTTTCATCCCACCAGAGTAGTTTTTCACTTTCTCTTTCTTCTTGTCAGTTAGACCGGCCACTTCCAGCAACTTCTCAATTTGGCTCTTTAACTCAGCTCCTGCTAACCCGTAAAGTCCACCGAAGTATTCTAAGTTGTCGACCGCGTTCAATTCCTCAAGAAGCGCGATATCTTGTGGCACTAAGCCTAAGTGTTTTCGAATTTCTACTTTATCGGTTTTAATCGACTTTCCGTTAATAAAAATGTCACCGCTATCCATCGATTGAATCCCTGTCAGAATATCAATCAATGTACTTTTCCCAGCCCCGTTTGGACCAAGCAAGCCGAATAGTTCCCCCTCCATAATTTCAAAGGAAACATTTTGTAGGACTTTTTGTCGTCCGTAAGATTTGGTTACGTCTTTAATTTCAATCATATGTACACCTCTTTATCGAATAAATGAAAGGAACGCTATTAATAAACAAAGAACAATCGCGACGATTTTTTCCTGTTTTAAATCTTTAGGGGTCTTCTTGGATTCGTTCATTTGTTTATCCTCCTACTTGTTTGTACCCTTATCATAGCAAACACCCATCGGAGTCTATAGTCCAAAACGTCATCACATACCGTGACTAAAGTCATGTTTTCTATAAAAATACCCCGACTCTTTCAGATTCTATACTCCATGGTGGTTTGTCTGAAAGAATCGGAGCAGTCTTGATTATTGTTTGAGTTTGTTTTCGTACGCGAAAATCACAAGTTGCGTGCGGTCACGCAGTTCTAATTTCGATAAAATCGTACTAATATTATTTTTTACGGTTCCTTCTGAAAGGAAGAGCGTTTGCGCGATTTCTTTATTGCTTAAACCTTGCGCTACTTGTTGGATGAGTTCCACCTCACGTGGTGTGAGCCCCCATTTTTCCGCATCAAAGGTAGCAGGCTTCTCAACAGTTGTATTCGTCAGTAGCGCCTCTGAAATGACCGTATCCATCACGACTTTTCCAGACAAAGCGACTTTAATCCCGTCAAGAATCGCCTCCGGACTACTGTCTTTTAATAAATACCCCGAAGCACCATTTTGCACGGCTTCGACAATATATTCAGTATCTTGGAAGGTCGTCACAATCAGCACCTTCACCTCTGGAAAGGCCTCTTTAATCAGCTTCGTTCCTTCAATCCCGTTACTCTCTGGCATGCGAATATCCATCAAGACCACATCTGGTTGGTGCTCCTTGCAGGCTTCAAAGGCCGCACGTCCACTCTCTGCTAAAGCGAGGACTTCGACATTACCGCTCGCCTCAAGCATGATTTTTAAACCGGTACGGATGAGCATTTCATCGTCGGCAATAATAAGTTTGATTGGGTTTGTCATGGTTCTCCTCGTTTCTATTGTTTCTGTATTCGGTAGGATCATTTGCACGGTCACACCTGGATTTGACGCCTCAAGTGTCACCGACCCACCTTCTGCACGAAGTCGTTCTTGGAGGGATTTGAGTCCGCCTTTTGGAGCTAAATCGACCGCTCCCGTTCCGTTATCCTTAATCGTTACGACTAATTGCGATGGATTATACATCAGTAGCACGGTAATGCGTGTCGCTTGTCCGTGTCGCATCGCGTTTGTAATCGCCTCTTGGACCCCACGGAAGATGCTGAGCTCTGCCTCACTTGTGAGCGTGAAGGTTGGCTCATTTTTTCTAAATTGAATATCGATACCGCTGTTGACTTGCACCTCATGGAAAAATTCTTCCAGCGCAATATCCAGCTGCTTCTTATCCATTTGTTCCGGCTTCAAGTCATGAACAATCTTACGCACTTCTTGCAATCCTTCGACCGCAAAATCACGAAGCCCTTCGCTCATTTCTTGAATCGGTGAATTTTGTTGCTTCGCCAGTTGCGAAATCGCCCCTAGCTGAATAATAATCGTGGACAGACTGTGTCCCACAGAATCGTGAATCTCACGAGAAATTCGGTTTCGCTCTTGCAACGTGAAAATTTCCTTCATCGTACCCATTTTATATTGGGCTTGTTGCAAATCATATCGTTGCTCGCTGAGTTTTTGCTCGGCTTTTTCCAACTCTTCTTGCAGCGCTCTTCGCTCTTCCAAAATATGATTTCCATAAGAGAAGAATAAAAGGAAGAACAAGGTCATCACGACTTGAATGCTGTTCCCTTGTTGAACGGCTGGCACGATAACGACCGCTCCTAATATGAACTGTAAAATCAATGCATTTCTAAAGGAGAATCGGAGACTCACCTCGAAACAGAGAAGTAGAATCAGCCCTGTAAAAATGGTATGGAAATACAAACAGAGGAGGACGACCGCGATGCCTTCAATCAGAATATACCACTGATATTTCAATGAATAATAGCCAACTTGCACAAGCGTGATAAATCCAAAGAAGAAGGCGATGTCTCCTGCGTTCATATTCGGCAGTTGCGACCATTCAAAAAGCGCAAAAAGGATGAAACCATACCGAATAATGAATCGTACCCATTGATCGATTTTCATGATTTCACCCCTTTGTCATTACTGATTTAATAAAAATAAAAACGCGATAAGATTATTGAGAAAATGCATCGAGATAGATGCAAAAACATTGTCGTTATAATAACGATACATCCCAACAATCGGAATCGTTAATGGAACGTACATCAACGCCGCTGTCCAGTCAATCAAACCTGCAGCATCGTTTGAAAGTGCGTGAAGTAGTACGAATAGAAACGCTGAAATAAACGTTAATACGTGAACGTTGAGCGATTTCTTAAACGAACCAATGATGGCTTCACGAAACACCAATTCTTCCAAGATTGGCGCCACAACGCATACTAGAACAAACATGGTCACTGCATTGTTAGTGCTCATCATTTTCTCGATTTGTTCTTGGTTATCCGACGTCACATCTCCAATAAACTGAGCGACCGCAATTGCTAATCCGATACGAAGTGCGTATCCAATCGCCAAGTCTCGAATAAACGGACGCTTGATGAAGTTTTTGAACCCTTCCACAAGCTTCTCGCGGAACAATACGACCCCAATCACTGTTGAAACCAGTTGAAGGATCAGGTAGGCATTTGTATCAACACTTGGCCCCGAAGACGTATAACGAATAAAGAACACCGGGAAAACCATCAAGTTTAAAGTAAACAACCCATAATAGAACCGCATTTTTCTTCATAGAACACCTCTAGTCATCCGTAAAACGGACTGGTTTTGTATTTTTAATGCTATAGATTTTTTCGATTTTGCCATCATGCCATACGATACCGTGAAGCGCGCCGCCAAAAACAGCTCCGCCATCGATACCGATTTTGCCATCATGTTGCCATAATTTCATAAAGTCGCCATCTTCGTTTAAGCCACGTAATGGTGTGTGACCGAAGATAATCGTTTTGCCAGTGTTGTTAACCCCTTTATGGAACGGTTCGCGAATCCAATAGAAGTCTTTTGGCTCAGTATCATGCCAGTCGTCTAAGCGTAAATCCACCCCAGCATGCGCTAAGAGCAAGTCGCCTTCATCGATAAAGAGAGGACGCTCTCTTAGAAACGCGATGAGTTCTGGATATTGCGCTTTAATCGCTTCGGCATCTTCCACAGGATTGACCGGAGTACCTTGTGGGCGACCTAGTAAGTCGTTAATTGTCGTATCCCCATTGTTTCTGAAGTAGTGTGGAAAACGTCCTTCAGGATCGTCGATAAATGCCAGGAACATCACCTCATGATTTCCCATCAAATACCATGCATTTTTCTCTTTCGCATATTTCATCCCTGTTAGGACACTACGTTTATTGTCTGGTCCACGGTCAATCAAGTCTCCCATGAAGACAAGTTGCTGAGTTTCTTCGTCCCAGTTTTTGAAGCATTTCTTCCATCATGTCTGCTTCACCGTGAATATCACCAATAATAAAAATACGTTTTTTTCATTTTCTACACCTCAATTGCTCTGTTACTGTCTATTATAGCAAACTTTCGCATCAATATGAAAGAGGATTTGACTCATGAAAAAATTTGCAAAAAAAGAAGCCTTACTTTCGTAAGACTTCTTCGTCATTTAAGATTATTAGTTTTCTTTTTTACGAGTGAATAATAACGCTGCCGCTACAACCACAAGTACGCCACCAATGATAACAGTGAATCCTTTTGCTGTACCTGTATTTGGTAATTCAGGACGTTTTGGTTCTTCTGTTGTTGGAACTGCTGGAGTTTCTGTAGTTGAACCTTCAGTAGTAGTTCCTTCTGTTGTCGTTGAAGCTGTTGTAGTTGTTGCTTCTGTTGTTGTAGTACTTTCAGTTGTTGATTCAGTCGTTGTTGTACTTTCTGTAGTACTTTCTGTTGTTGTTGTACTTTCAGTCGTAGTTGTGCTCTCTGTAGTACTTTCTGTTGTGCTTTCAGTTGTAGTAGTTGTTGTCGTAGTAGTAGTTTCAGGCATTTCACCATCAGCTGTACCAGAACCAGATAATAATGTGTAAATTACATCTGTTGATTGTTCACTATCTAAACCTTCAGCAGTAATTGAGATTTTTGTTTTTGTGGGTTCTTTGTAGGATCCACTAAGTTTACGATATAGTCAATATAAATAATTTTATCTGTTGTATCGATTTTTACTTTAATACCAGTATCAGTAACTTCATAGTCACTTTCTGAAAGGAATCCAGCTGAAACCCAAGGATTTTCTGAATCCACTAACTCAACGCGTAATGAACCAGGTACGTAAGTTTGGTTTGAATCCCATACGTCTGTGATTTCAATATTGTTTAATGTTTTTTTAGATTGGTTTAAACGTGCCCACCAGTGAACTTGTTCTGCGTTCTCTGTTGGTTGAAGACCCCATTTAGTAACCATTTCTCCTGGAGTAGGTCCTTCAAGTGGATCGATTTTTTGTGATACGACAGTACCGTTAAAATCAAGTTCTTGAGTAGTATCTGCTAAACGATTGTCTGGTTCCCACTTAACATCAACTTTTTAATTCGATGTTTTTTTGTTTAACTTGTGGTCTTTGAAGTAAGGACCAAACGTTACTGTGACATTGCCATTTTCTGGTGACACTTCAGCATATGCTACTGTTTCTCCCGCTTTATTATAAATTGGGAAGCTGTAAGAAGATTGAATTTTCACAGGTGAATTCACTTTGAATGTCATTGTGTCATTCATGTTGATATCGATATTATCAGGAATATCTACTTTAAATGTAATTCCCCAACGAGCATATAAATCGGTTGCATCTCCCGAGATTTGAACAGTTGGATTCTTCACTTCAATCGCTGTTCCATTTTTTGTGACTTCTGCCGCACTTACTTGTTTTGGAGTAAAGAATACTGCTAAAGCAAATAGAGCGGATAGTAATAAGAATAATTTCTTTTTCATAAAAATCCTCCTAGTTTCTTGATTTAAATTCTATTCTTTCAAACTCAATCAATTTTTTTATCCTAAAATCAACACTGTTTTTTTCGAAAAAAAGCGATTACGTTTTTGAAAGAAATTTGAACATAAATCAACTAATAGTTATTCTAAACTACTATTGCTCTAACTGCAATTCAAAAAAACCCCTAAATCATGTGTTTTTTTAATGATTTTTTTCTTTTTAAAAATGAAAAATAAAAAAAGCTAGAAATATCGGAAATATTTCTAGCTTGCTCAATTATTATAAAATTCATTTAAAGCTACTTGCCGGGATTGAACCGGCGACCTCCACCTTACCAAGGTGACGCTCTACCGACTGAGCTAAAGCAGCGTTTTTTGGGTAAAAAAAAAGAACTCCGCCAGTAGGACTCGAACCTACGACATCATGATTAACAGTCATGCGCTACTACCAACTGAGCTATGGCGGAAAAATATTAAAGCGTGGCAACGTCCTACCCTCGCAGGGAGAAACCCCCAACTACTATCGGCGCTAAGAAGCTTAACTTCTGTGTTCGAGATGGGAACAGGTGTATCCTTCTTGCCATCGTCACCACACTTTATCTTTTGAAAAAACTTTCGTTCTTTCAAAACTGAATCTATATCCAACTCCATCAATCTACCAGCTATACAACTCGTGGTTAAGTCCTCGACCGATTAGTACTAGTCCGCTCCATGCCTCGCGGCACTTCCACTTCTAGCCTATCTACCTGATCGTCTCTCAGGGGTCTTACTCATTTAAAATGATGGGAAATCTCATCTCGAGGGGGGCTTCACGCTTAGATGCTTTCAGCGTTTATCCCGTCCACACATAGCTACCCAGCGATGCTCTTGGCAGAACAACTGGTACACCAGCGGTGTGTCCATCCCGGTCCTCTCGTACTAAGGACAGCTCCTCTCAAATTTCCAACGCCCGCGACGGATAGGGACCGAACTGTCTCACGACGTTCTGAACCCAGCTCGCGTACCGCTTTAATGGGCGAACAGCCCAACCCCTTGGGACCGACTTCAGCCCCAGGATGCGATGAGCCGACATCGAGGTGCCAAACCTCCCCGTCGATGTGAACTCTTGGGGGAGATAAGCCTGTTATCCCCAGGGTAGCTTTTATCCGTTGAGCGATGGCCCTTCCATACGGAACCACCGGATCACTAAGCCCGACTTTCGTCCCTGCTCGACTTGTAGGTCTCGCAGTCAAGCTCCCTTCTGCCTTTACACTCTACGAATGATTTCCAACCATTCTGAGGGAACCTTTGGGCGCCTCCGTTACACTTTAGGAGGCGACCGCCCCAGTCAAACTGCCCGTCTGACACTGTCTCCCACCCCGGTAAGGGGTGCGGGTTAGAGTGGTCATGTCACAAGGGTAGTATCCCACCGTTGCCTCCTCCGAAACTGGCGTCCCGGATTCTTCAGCTCCTACCTATCCTGTACATGTGACACAAACACTCAATATCAAACTACAGTAAAGCTCCATGGGGTCTTTCCGTCCTGTCGCGGGTAACCTGCATCTTCACAGGTACTATAATTTCACCGAGTCTCTCGTTGAGACAGTGCCCAGATCGTTACGCCTTTCGTGCGGGTCGGAACTTACCCGAC
Source organism: uncultured Granulicatella sp. (assembly GCA_916438765.1). Classification (GTDB taxonomy): domain Bacteria; phylum Bacillota; class Bacilli; order Lactobacillales; family Aerococcaceae; genus Granulicatella. The sequence continues at coordinate 653,325 of CAKAHB010000005.1, forward strand.
AAGGAATTTCGCTACCTTAGGACCGTTATAGTTACGGCCGCCGTTTACTGGGGCTTCAATTCAAAGCTTCGCCTTGCGGCTAACCTCTCCTCTTAACCTTCCAGCACCGGGCAGGCGTCAGCCCCTATACGTCATCTTTCGATTTTGCAGAGACCTGTGTTTTTGATAAACAGTCGCCTGGGCCTATTCACTGCGGCTGGTATTGCTACCAGCACCCCTTCTCCCGAAGTTACGGGGTCATTTTGCCGAGTTCCTTAACGAGAGTTCGCTCGCTCACCTTAGGATTCTCTCCTCAACTACCTGTGTCGGTTTGCGGTACGGGTCCTATAAATCTTGCTAGAAGCTTTTCTCGGCAGTGTGACATCAGAAACTTCGGTACTAAACTTCCCTCCCCGTCACAGCTTGTCGCATCCGTGATAAGCATTTGACTCATCAGCCGACTCACTGCTTGGGCGTACACTTCCAGTCGTACGCTTTTCTTAGCCTCCTGCGTCCCTCCATTGCTCAAACGATTTATAGAAGTACAGGAATATCAACCTGTTGTCCATCGACTACGCCTATCGGCCTCGCCTTAGGTCCCGACTAACCCTGGGAGGACGAGCCTTCCCCAGGAAACCTTAGTTATTCGGTGGACGGGATTCTCACCCGTCTTTCGCTACTCATACCGGCATTCTCACTTCTAAGCGCTCCACATGTCCTTACGATCATGCTTCACCGCCCTTAGAACGCTCTCCTACCACTGGACCATAATGGTCCAATCCACAGCTTCGGTAATCTGTTTAGCCCCGTTACATTTTCGGCGCAGGGTCACTCGACTAGTGAGCTATTACGCACTCTTTGAATGATGGCTGCTTCTAAGCCAACATCCTAGTTGTCTGTGCAACCCCACATCCTTTTCCACTTAACAGATATTTTTGGGACCTTAGCTGGTGGTCTGGGCTGTTTCCCTTTCGACTACGGATCTTATCACTCGCAGTCTGACTCCCGGATATAAATACATGGCATTCGGAGTTTATCTGAATTCAGTAACCCTGAGATGGGCCCCTAGTCCAAACAGTGCTCTACCTCCACGATTCTTGATTCCGAGGCTAGCCCTAAAAGCTATTTCGGAGAGAACCAGCTATCTCCAAGTTCGATTGGAATTTCTCCGCTACCCACACCTCATCCAAGCACTTTTCAACGTGCCCTGGTTCGGTCCTCCAGTGCGTTTTACCGCACCTTCAACCTGGACATGGGTAGATCACTTGGTTTCGGGTCTACGTCCACATACTACATGCGCCCTATTCAGACTCGCTTTCGCTACGGCTCCGACTCTTCATCTTAACCTCGCATGTAAACGTAACTCGCCGGTTCATTCTACAAAAGGCACGCCATCACCCATTAACGGGCTCTGACTACTTGTAAGCACACGGTTTCAGGTACTCTTTCACTCCCCTCCCGGGGTTCTTTTCACCTTTCCCTCACGGTACTGGTTCACTATCGGTCACTAGGTAGTATTTAGCCTTGCCAGATGGTCCTGGCGGATTCCGACGGGATTCCTCGTGTCCCGCCGTACTCAGGATGCTAGTAGAGTTCATCAAAATGTCGCGTACAGGATTGTCACCTTCTTTGATGGGCCTTTCCAGACCACTTCTGCTATCTTGATTTCTTCTCACGTTCTAGTCCTACAACCCCAACAAGCAAGCTCGTTGGTTTGGGCTCCTCCCGTTTCGCTCGCCGCTACTCAGGGAATCGATTTTTCTTTCTCTTCCTGCAGGTAATGAGATGTTTCAGTTCCCTGCGTGTACCTCCTAATGAGCTATGTATTCACTCATTGGTAACACCCTATGAAAGGTGTTGGGTTCCCCCATTCGGAAATCTTTGGATCTTAGCTTACTTACAGCTCCCCAAAGCATATCGGTGTTAGTTCCGTCCTTCTTCGGCTCCTAGTACCAAGGCATCCACCGTGCGCCCTTATTCACTTAACCGTTGGTTAAATGTCGCATAGCGTTGCGTTTTGTTAAAAAACTCTTTTCGTTAGATGTTACTCTAACTCTCGGTAAATTAATTGGTTATTTGTTGTGATATAGTATTCAGTTTTCAAAGAACAAATTTGAGAGATAAACCTCTCAAAACTAAACAAAGAAGTAAACCCTGTAGGGTTCCGTATTACTAGAACGTCCTTAGACATTCTGGTTTATCCTTAGAAAGGAGGTGATCCAGCCGCACCTTCCGATACGGCTACCTTGTTACGACTTCACCCCAATCATCTATCCCACCTTAGGCGGCTGGCTCCAAAAGGTTACCTCACCGACTTTGGGTGTTACAAACTCTCGTGGTGTGACGGGCGGTGTGTACAAGACCCGGGAACGTATTCACCGCGGCGTGCTGATCCGCGATTACTAGCGATTCCGGCTTCATGTAGGCGAGTTGCAGCCTACAATCCGAACTGAGAATGGCTTTAAGAGATTCGCTTACCCTCGCGAGTTCGCTGCTCGTTGTACCATCCATTGTAGCACGTGTGTAGCCCAAGTCATAAGGGGCATGATGATTTGACGTCATCCCCACCTTCCTCCGGTTTGTCACCGGCAGTCTCACTAGAGTGCCCAACTCAATGCTGGCAACTAGTAATAAGGGTTGCGCTCGTTGCGGGACTTAACCCAACATCTCACGACACGAGCTGACGACAACCATGCACCACCTGTCACTTTGTCCCCGAAGGGAAAGCTCTATCTCTAGAGTGGTCAAAGGATGTCAAGACTTGGTAAGGTTCTTCGCGTTGCTTCGAATTAAACCACATGCTCCACCGCTTGTGCGGGTCCCCGTCAATTCCTTTGAGTTTCAACCTTGCGGTCGTACTCCCCAGGCGGAGTGCTTAATGCGTTAACTGCAGCACTGAAGGGCGGAAACCCTCCAACACTTAGCACTCATCGTTTACGGCGTGGACTACCAGGGTATCTAATCCTGTTTGCTACCCACGCTTTCGAGCCTCAGCGTCAGTTACAGACCAGAGAGTCGCCTTCGCCACTGGTGTTCCTCCATATATCTACGCATTTCACCGCTACACATGGAATTCCACTCTCCTCTTCTGCACTCAAGTTCCCCAGTTTCCAATGACCCTCCCCGGTTGAGCCGGGGGCTTTCACATCAGACTTAAGGAACCGCCTGCGCTCGCTTTACGCCCAATAAATCCGGACAACGCTTGCCACCTACGTATTACCGCGGCTGCTGGCACGTAGTTAGCCGTGGCTTTCTGGTTAGATACCGTCAAGGCGCTAACAGTTACTCTAGCACTTGTTCTTCTCTAACAACAGAGTTTTACGATCCGAAAACCTTCTTCACTCACGCGGCGTTGCTCCGTCAGACTTGCGTCCATTGCGGAAGATTCCCTACTGCTGCCTCCCGTAGGAGTTTGGGCCGTGTCTCAGTCCCAATGTGGCCGATCACCCTCTCAGGTCGGCTATGCATCACGGCCTTGGTGAGCCGTTACCTCACCAACTAGCTAATGCACCGCGGGTCCATCCATCAGCAGAAGCTTGCGCCTCTTTTCCTCTTCAAACCATGCGGTTCGAAGACCTATGCGGTTTTAGCATCCGTTTCCGAATGTTATCCCCCTCTGATGGGCAGGTTACCCACGTGTTACTCACCCGTTCGCCACTAGATTGACCAGTGCAAGCACCGGTCGCTCTCGTTCGACTTGCATGTATTAGGCACGCCGCCAGCGTTCGTCCTGAGCCAGGATCAAACTCTCATGAAAAATTTGAATTTTCATGAGCTTTGAAAAGCTCATTTTAATTACTGACTTATTGTATCTCTTTAAGAGATAAGAAATTGTTGTTTCTTCATCACTAAGATGAAGTCCCTACACATTTGGTTCGTCTTCTTTGTTCAGTTTTCAAAGGTCAATCGTTGTTTTGCAACAACTCCTATATATTAGCATAATATAGGCTCTGCGTCAAACGATTACGTCTGCTGTTTTCAAAACTTTTTTGAAAATGTTTTAAAAACGAACGTTCGCTTCACAGTGATATTAATTTATCATAACTGATAGGCAATTTCAACTAAAATGACGCTATTTTTACTAAGAATTTTTTATGAAAAAACTTCAAATTAAATGTTTACAGAAATGCTTTTTCAAACATAAAAGAAGACCTCGGCAAACTCACCAAAGTCTTCTTTTTGAATTTGTTTACTATATTATAGTAGAAACTAGTTTTCGAAATCCTCGAGCCACTCTTTTTTGATGTTCTTTTCAAGGTTTTGTTGACGTTTATCTTCTTCCATTTTTGGCATCATAATAAACGCATCTCCAAAACTATCTAAATCATACTCATCATTGACTAGTTCCTCTTTCAATGTTTCAGGAACTTCGAGTTTTTCTTTTTTAAGGAAATCTTCCTTTTTGAGACGAATAGACATATCTATTCTCCTTTCGCCAAACGGTCTTGAAATACTTTTATCTTTTCTAATAATACAGTATTTTTATTCAGTCTGGCAAATGCGGCAGCGTCTCTAATCAATTCTTTAACTTCTTCTTGGCCAAATTCATTTACATATGCATTTTCAGCTTGTAAATATTTAATACGAGCCAAATAGTAAGTAACATGATTTTCCCCACAAATCGTTACCCCTCGGCGTAATAACACATCACTTGTATCATATTCCTTAATCGTCGCATAAAATGTTGCTGCGTAATATAGGACTGTTAGGACACGACAAACATCTTCTACAGATTCGATGGTATAGGAATCAATTTGGTGAATAGCTTTTTCAAAGAAGTATTCTGCCTTATCATAATCGGCTTGATTCATATAAATAAGTCCAATTCCGGTATATGCTAAAAAGATATACTTATTATCTACGTCTGAATGATCCGCTAATAATTGATTAAAATAGAAGAAACTATCTGCATCATCTTTGTTCATTAAGGTTTGTGTGAAACCTTTTAAGTATAAATATCGCCACTCTTGTTGCGTTGTTAAGTGTGCGACATTAATACTCTTGATGAGCTCTTCTGCTTCTTCGTATTCCATACCCACAATATTGAATTCGATTTTATCAAGTTTTTTATTTAACACTGAGTCTTTAATCGCTACAGATGGAAATAACTCCCCTACGTCCATTTGCAACTTTTTGCAAAAGCAAGGTCAATATTTTCATTGAAGGAATTTGACCGTGATTTTCGAATCGACTCAATGTAGCTTGTGTACAAATACCCTCACTCAATTCAATTTGAGATAAACCTAATTCTTTTCTTCGATTTACAAAAATTTGAATATCCATAAATATCTCCTTTCTTTTAATTAATATATGTCCCCTATATCAAATTTATTATACCTTTATTTATCGATATATCCAAAGGAAAAAAACTTCATTTTGGTAGACTTTTGTGGGATTTTTTTCTCTTTTTCTGAATGAAAATGACGATTATATATTATTTTTATATAAGTGTTTTTTTATAATTTTTGAAAGTTATTTTTCATTACAAATAATTTCATAAAAAAATGCTTGATATAATAATCATTCTAAGCGTTATTCTTTAAAAGTCGATTTTAAAAGCACAAAAAAAGCTTATGACCGAAACGGTCATAAGCTGTCATTTTACTATTCTGCGATTTCAACTACAAGGTAACGATGTGGTTCTTTACCTTCTGAGTGAGTTGAAATGCGTTTGTTTTTACTTAACGCAGCGTGAATTTGTTTTCTTTCATACGCTGGAAGTGGTTCTAAGTAAACAGGTTGTTTTGTTTTTAATACTTTACGAGCTGTTCTTTCCGCAATTTGTTGTAGTGTTTCACTACGGCGTTGACGGTAGTCACCAACATCGACTTGAACTGAAATACGTCCTTTGATGAAGCGGTGTACAGATACTTGCGCAAGTACTTGTAAAGCATTCAAGATTTTACCGTGTTTCCGATTAAAAGACCTTGTTTGTCTGTGTCGAATACGAAAGTCATGCGATCACGACGTGCTTCAACCGTTACAGTTGCTTCAGCGCCGTATGTTTTAGCGATACCTTCTAAGTATTCTTTTGTCACACGAGCAGCTTCTTCTAATTGGTCTACTGTTTCTTCGTAGTCTGCTTCTCCTGCTTCGTCTTCGAAATCATCTTCATCGAAGTCTTCTTCAAGAACTTCTACTGTTTCTACAGTTGTTTCTTCCACTGTTTCCACAACAGGTTCCACAACTTCTTCTACTACTTCTTCGCTAACCATTGTAGCAACTGGTGTTAATTCCACTTCAGCATTTTTTTGACCAAAGCCAAATAATCCTTTTTTACCTTCAGAAATGATTTCCACAAACACTTGGTCTTGCGGTAATCCTAACTGACGTAATCCTTTTTGGATTGCTTTTTCTACTGAAACGTCACTTACTTTAATTGTATTTGTCATCGTAAACTCTCCTACTCTATAAAAATCATTGTTATTATCTCATGATTGAGACATTTCAACAAGAGCTCTATAAGAATTATTTTCCGTGTCTTTTCTTCGCTTTTTCGAGCGCTCTTGCACGACGTTTTTTCTCAGCGGCAATTGCTTTTTGCTCTTCTTGGAATTTAAATGGATTATTTAATAGTAATGTTTGGCCTACCATAAATACGTTTCCGACTACCCAGTAGAGTGATAACGCACTTGATAACCCAAGAGACATAAATAGGATCATTGCTGGCATGACATACATCATAACTTTACCAGCGCCACCAGTATCTTGCATTTTCATTGATAACCATGTTGTGATGTACGTAGTTAATGCTGCTAAGACTGGTAAGATGAAATATGGGTCTGGTTGGTCTAATTGGAACCATAAGAAATGACCTGTTTTCAATACGTCTGTACGGCTGATTGCTTGATACAATGCCATCATGACTGGCAATTGAATTAATAATGGTAAACATCCAGCATATTGGTTGATACCTTCACGCTCGTATAAAGCGTTCATTTCAGCTTGAAGCAATTCTTGTGTTGCACGGTCGCGTGCTGAATACTTCTCACGTAAAGCTTTAATTTCTGGTTGAAGAATCGCTTGTTTACGCGTGCTTTGGTATTGGAAGTGCATTAAAGGAACCATAATTAAACGAGTAATAATCGTAAAGACGATAATCCCTAAACCGTAACTTCCACCTAATAGGTTTGATAACCAGATGATAAATTGAGATAAATTATATAGAACAATTCGATCCCAAAACCCTGTACTAGACTCCGTAATTGGAGAAGTTCCACAGGCCGCTAAAAATAAAGTTAAAACTGCTAATGATAAAATCAATTGGCTTTTTTTCTTCACTGAAAAGTCCCACCTTTTAGAATATTTAATTTTCAACGATTCCTATTTATAGTAGGAATCTTAATTTTTAGGTATTAATGTAGCTAATTTTAAAACATGCATCATACTGCTTTTCATTTCTTGATAAGACATTTGTACGATGGGTTGACGAGCAATGACGATAAAATCTACATCTTGCGCCAATTGGTCGTCCAGTTCCATTAAAATATGACGGATTCTTCTTTTAAGACGATTACGCGTAACCGCATTTCCAAGTTTTTTGCTGACAGAGATTCCCACACGAAAATGGGATTGGCCTTCCTTATTATATTTATAAATAACGAATTGACGGTTCGCTGTCGATTTTCCCTTGTGGAATACCTTTTGAAATTCGCGGTCTTTCTTTACTCGAAACGATTTCTTCATCTACTTGAATCTCTCCAGTCACTCAAATGGTTTTTATAAAAAAAGACCACTGAGACGTTCAGTGATCTAAGCTGCTAAAACTTTTCTACCTTTACGGCGTCTGCTTGCTAATACTCTACGGCCATTTTTTTGTGCTCATACGTTTACGGAATCCGTGAACTTTTTTGACGTTTGCGTTTGCTTGGTTGATATGTTCTTTTCATTCGTGTGCACCTCCTACTGTAAATGAAATATCTAGTCTCCCTAGACAGTCTAGTACATTATAAATATAAAATCTTTACTTGTCAATATAAACTATCTAATCACTAAATTACTGAAGTATCATAACATATTCAGGCTAAAAAAATTTCTACAAATAACTGTTGATTTCGCTCTATTTTTTTAGTTATTCACATCGATGGTGGATAGTTTTTTTGCATAAAAGACGATTTCCACAGACTTATAAACAATTTATCCACAAAATAACATCCTGTTTACAAAAATTATGCACAATGGTGGATAACTCTATTAAATTCCTTTTATATCAACTTTTCTTGTTGTTTATAACTGTTCTTTTTTTGTGTATATCTCTGTGAATTTCCACTTTTTCATTCGACTTATCCACCGTTTTGTGGATAAAGTTATCCAAATCTCACTTTTTTTGTGATTTTCTCCAGCCGATTGTGGAAAACTTTTTTGAAAGATGGTACACTGTTAAATGGATTAGAATCTTGAAAACGATAGAAGGAGGTGCATTTATGAATTCCATCCAAGAATTTTGGAAACTATTATTAGAACACTTTGAAAAAACAAATTCCGAATTTACCTTTAACCACTGGATTAAACCAGCTGAACCGATTCGAATTGAACAAAATATTCTCTATATTAAAGTGCCTTCTAAACATTTGCGAGATATTGGCAAGATAACCTTATTAGAGACATTATGGAAATTGGATATGATTACTTTAGACAATCGTTTGAACCACGTTTTATCGATTCAGAAGATGAAGGTCCAGTAACAACTCCATTCCATCAAGGAGTCGAAGAAATTCAACCAAACATTCCCGAAGCTCCAACAATGGTTGCCATCGAAGAGGACTCGCATTTGAATCCTAAATATACATTTGAAACCTTTATTATTGGTAAAGGAAACCAAATGGCCACGGCTGCCGCGCATTACGTTGCAGATAACCCTGGTAATACCTACAACCCTCTTTTCTTCTATGGAGGTGTAGGTCTTGGAAAAACTCATTTAATGCAAGCCATTGGGAATAAATATAAGAAGAGCCATCCAAACGCACGTGTCAAATACGTGACGAGTGAAGAGTTTATGAATGAAATGATTGCTTCGATTGGATCAAAAACGCCACAAGAATTCCGCAATCGTTACCGTAATGTGGATATCTTACTGGTCGATGATATTCAATTCCTAGCGAAAAAAGAAGCGACTCAAGAAGAGTTCTTCCATACATTTAATGCGCTTTTCAATAACCAAAAACAAATCGTATTAACGAGTGACCGTCAACCAACGGAAATTAAAGAATTGCAAGAACGTCTCGTGTCTCGTTTCGTATCGGGGTTATCTGTTGATATCACTCCACCAGACTTAGAAACGCGTATTGCTATCTTACAAAATAAAGCACAATCACTTGGATTTAATATTCCTATTGAAGTGTTGAGTTATGTTGCAGGTCATATTCAATCAAACGTACGTGAATTAGAAGGAGCTCTGATGCGTCTTCAAGCGTACTCTGTCATGGTTGGTCAAGATATTTCAACAGACCTTGCTGCAGAAGCGTTGCAATCGTTCCTTCCTGGAGGCGATGAAAAATTACTTTCGATTCATGATATCCAAAGCGCCGTTGCGAAATATTACAATATTACGGTCGAAGATATTAAAGGAAAGAAAAGAACGAAGACAATGGTTCAACCGCGTCAAATCGCGATGTACCTCTCTCGTGAATTAACACGTGTTTCTCTTCAAAAGATTGGTGCTGATTTTGGTCGTGACCACTCAACGGTCATTCACGCCTATGAAAAAATTAGCCAAGAAGCCAAAGATGATCCAGAAACGATTCGCGTGATTAATGAAATCAAGCATTCGCTCGGTTATTAAGCTGTGGATAAATCCCATAAAACGGTGGAGTTTTCCACAATGGTTATCCACAACTAAAAATGGTCTCTGTTATAAGGAAAACAGACTTTTCCACAATATACACAGGCCCTACTACTATTACTATTTTATTAATAAATAAATTAAATATAAAAGCACACCCTAAAGGAGGCAGTTATGAAATTTTCAGTAAACAGACAAGGGTTCTTAAAAAATCTTGTAGATGTGCAACGTGCAATTCCATCAAAAACAACAATTCCAATTTTGACAGGGATTAAATTAGTTGCTAGTGAAGAAGGATTAACATTAACAGGTAGTGATTCAGAAGTTTCTATCGAAGTATTCTTACCAATCGAAGACGAAGAATTACAATTAACAGTCCAAGAACCAGGTAGCATCGTTCTTCCTGCTCGTTTCTTTGGAGAAATCGTTAAAAAATTACCTTTAAATGTATTCACACTTGAAACAAACGATCAATTACAAGCAACGATTACAGCAGGTAATGCATCATTTACATTAAATGGATTATCAGCAGTGGATTATCCACAATTACCAGAAATCGAAAAAAATCATGTGATTACAATTCCTGTTCCATTATTTAGACAAGTGATTGTACAAACAGCGGTTGCCGTTTCAACTGCAGAATCTCGTCCAATCTTAACAGGGATTCATATGGTGATTAAAGACAACCAATTAAAAGCAGTCGCAACTGACTCTCACCGTTTAAGCCAACGTATCATTCCGCTACAAATGCCAGCTGGAAGTGATGCATTGACATTTGAAATGACATTACCTGGTAAAACATTATTAGAATTATCTCGTATCATCGACGGATTAGAAACAATAGATTTCGCGATTACAGATAATCAAATCTTGTTCCAAACAGAAACATTATCATTCTACTCTCGTCTATTAGAAGGAATGTACCCAGATACAGACCGTTTAATTAACGACGGAGCGAACACTTCGATTACTGTTGTTGCTAGCGAACTTGTAGCAGCTGTAGAACGTGCTTCATTAATGTCACATACGGATAAAAACAATATCGCGACATTAACACTTTCTCCGGAACGTATTCTATTAACAGGTAAATCTCCTGAAGTGGGTACGGTTGAAGAAGAAATCGCTGTGGAAAAACTTCGAAGGAGCTCCACTTGAAATTTCATTCAACCCTGACTACTTAAAAAGAAGCATTGAAATTATTCGGTTCTTCAGAAGCTGTCATCAACTTCTTAGAAGCAAACCGTCCATTTACATTGAAACTAAAAGAAGACCACTCTGGTATTCCACATAGCTTCATTCAATTAGTGACACCTGTTCGTACATTCAACGGGTAATCGTAAAATATAAAATTTTCACTCGAGCTTTCGTTTTGAAGGCTCGAGTTTTTTTATTTTCAACTATATTTTTGCAATTTCCCGAAATTCACTTATAAGTGAATTTTGGGCAGCACGATTTTGGGGTGATTTTTGGCCTAAAACTTTCAATTTTTGAAAAAATCCTATTAAATTTTGTTTTTCGTTTTTTTAGGCTTTTTTGTTATTTTTGACCCAAAATTGAAATAACCCCCTAAATTTTGCAATTTCTTTGCGAAAAGCGTGTAAAAATTGTATAATATTGTAGAGTTATTCTACTTAAAAATATGTGAGCATGCATGAGTTTAATGGAGTTCTCACCAATATCCATTAGAAAAGAGGAAGTTCATGACAACTATCGTATCGATCTCTGATGAGTACATTACATTAGGGCAATTTTTAAAACATATTGACGTCATTACAACTGGCGGACAAGCAAAATGGTACCTGCAAGAATATACAGTTTTTGTAGATGGAGAGTTAGAAAATCGACGTGGTAGAAAATTATATCCGAATACACGTGTCGAAATACCTGATGAGGGTATTTTTATTGTGAAAGAAATGAAATCGGATGAAAATGATTTGAACACACATGACGCATGAAGCTGACTAATTTACAATTACAAAACTTTCGTAATTATGAATCTGTCCAATTAGAGTTTACAGACGGTGTGCATGTTTTTATTGGTGAAAATGCACAAGGGAAAACCAACCTGATGGAGTCGATTTATGCCTTGGCGATGACAAAGAGCCACCGCACGACAAACGACAAAGAACTGATTGGATGGAATAAAGAGTTTGCGACGATTAAAGGGACCGTTGAAAAAACAGCGACAAAGACGAATTTAGAATTGCAATTTTCTAAAAAAGGAAAAATCGCGAAAGTGAATTATTTGGAGCAAAAACGACTCAGTTCCTACCTTGGAAACTTGAATGTCATCCTCTTTGCCCCAGAGAACCTCACGCTTGTTAAAGGGTCTCCGCAAAACAGACGTAAATTCGTGGATATGGAACTTGGACAAATGAGTTCCCTCTACCTCTATGATTTAGTGGAATATAATCGCGTCTTAAAACAACGCAATACGTATTTGAAGCAGCTAGCGATTAAGAAAAAGCAGCCGGACGAATACTTAGATGTTTTAAGCGAGATGTTAAGCGAGTTAGCCAGTAAAATTGTCTTTCATCGTCTCGATTTATGAAGCAATTGGAGGCTTTAGCCATTCCGATTCATGACCAATTATCGCTTGGTCGTGAGAAGTTCTCGGTGTCGTATCAAGCAACGATTCCGTTGGAGGATGGTTTAACACCTGAGCAAATGAAAGAAATTTATATGAATCAATTCAAGAAGAATCAAACTCGTGAGGCGGATCAAGCCACAACGCTGATTGGACCGCACCGTGACGATTTGATTTTTTATTTGAATGAGGTTCCGGTTCAAACGTACGGTTCGCAAGGACAGCAACGTTCGACCGTTCTGAGTTTGAAGCTTGCGGAAATCGAATTGATGAAATTATCGACGGGCGAGTATCCTCTTCTACTATTAGATGACGTACTTTCCGAACTCGATGATGACAGACAAACCCATCTGATTAAGGCCATTGAAAATAAGGTGCAAACCTTTATTACGACAACGAGCCTGGATGGGATTAAGCAACAATTTATTAATGAACCAGTCGTAATACCGATTGAAAAAGGAACTATTTTAAAAACGGAGAGTGAGAATTAGCATATGACAGAAGAAAACAAAGCTGAATTAGCTGCGCAATATGATGCCAGTCAGATTCAAGTATTAGAAGGACTCGAAGCTGTTCGTAAACGTCCTGGGATGTATATTGGTTCAACAAGTAGTGCTGGGTTGCACCACCTTGTTTGGGAAATCGTGGATAACTCAATCGACGAAGCGTTGGCTGGGTTTGCGACACATATCGAAATCGAAATTACAAAAGAAAACCACATTCGCGTAACCGATGATGGACGTGGGATTCCGGTCGATATTCAAGAAAAAACAGGTCGTCCTGCCGTAGAAACTGTATTTACAGTGCTTCACGCCGGCGGTAAATTCGGCGGCGGAGGCTATAAAGTTTCTGGGGGTCTTCACGGGGTTGGGGCTTCTGTTGTTAATGCTCTTTCAACAGACTTAACAGTTCAAGTATTCAAAGATGGCAACATTTATGAGCAATCTTATAAACGCGGTGCCGTTTTAGAAGACCTAAAAATCATTGGGAAAACTGATAAACATGGTACGAGCGTCTACTTTGTACCAGACCCTGAAATTTTCCAAGAAACAACAGTCTTTGAATTTGATAAATTAGCCAACCGTGTGCGTGAATTAGCGTTCTTGAATAAAGGATTAAAATTAACAATCACAGATTTCCGCGAAGAAGAGCCAGTGAGAAAATCTTTCTGCTACGAAGGCGGAATTAAGAGCTATGTTGAACACTTAAATAAATCAAAACAAGTGTTGTTCGAAGAGCCAATTTACGTTGAAGGAGAACAAGATGGCATTCAAGTAGAAGTGGCAATGCAATACACTTCTGGATATCATACAAACCTTCTCAGCTTCACGAATAATATCCACACTTATGAAGGTGGTACTCACGAATCAGGGATGAAGACGGCCCTCACACGTGTGATTAACGATTACGCGCGTCGTCAAAAATTGATGAAAGAAAACGAAGAAAAACTAAGCGGTGAAGATGTCCGTGAAGGGTTAACAGCCGTTGTTTCTATCAAACACCCTGATCCACAGTTTGAAGGACAAACAAAAACGAAATTAGGAAACTCTGAAGCTCGTACGATTACAGACCGTCTGTTCTCAACACACTTCGATAAATTCTTAATGGAAAATCCTCAAGTCGCACGTAAGATTGTTGAAAAAGGGATTTTAGCTTCGAAAGCACGTCTTGCTGCAAAACGTGCGCGTGAAGTGACTCGTAAGAAATCTGGTTTAGAAATTTCAAACTTACCAGGTAAATTAGCAGACTGCTCAAGCAATGACCCAACGATTTCTGAATTATTCATCGTCGAAGGGGACTCTGCGGGTGGTTCAGCAAAACAAGGACGTTCACGTCATTTCCAAGCGATTTTACCAATCCGCGGGAAAATCTTGAACGTTGAAAAAGCAACACTCGATAAAATTTTAGCCAACGAAGAAATTCGTTCGCTCTTTACAGCGATGGGAACTGGTTTTGGTGGAGATTTTGATTTATCGAAAGCTCGTTACCAAAAATTAGTCATCATGACCGATGCCGATGTCGATGGAAGTCACATCCGTACATTGCTCATTACTCTTTTCTATCGTTATATGCGCCCTGCAGTGGAAGCTGGATATATTTATATCGCGCAACCACCTCTTTACAAGTTGAAACAAGGTAAGAACGAATACTACATTCAAAATGATAAAGAGCTTGAAGAAAAACTAAAAGAATTACCAGCACATCCAAAACCACAATTGTCACGATACAAAGGTCTTGGGGAAATGGATGCGGAACAATTATGGGAAACAACCATGAACCCTGAAAACCGTTCAATGTTACAAGTATCTGTGGAAGATGCTGCAGAAGCGGATCAAATTTTAGATATCTTGATGGGTGACCGTGTAGAACCACGTCGTGAATTCATCGAAAGCAATGCGAAATATGTCAATATGGAAGATTTAGATATCTAATTTAGTAAACGAATTTGAAGAGAAGAATAGAAAGGAGACGAATTATGTCTGAAGAAGTGAAACACTTTGAAGAAACTTTTGAATCAACTGATTTAGTGCATACCATGCGTAAATCATTTCTAGAGTATTCGATGAGTGTTATTGTATCGCGTGCCCTACCAGATGTACGCGATGGATTAAAACCAGTACACCGTCGTATTTTATATGGAATGAGTGAACTCGGAGTGACACCGGACAAACCGCATAAAAAATCTGCGCGTATTGTCGGGGACGTAATGGGTAAATATCACCCACACGGTGACTTTGCAATTTACGATGCCATGGTTCGTATGGCACAAGATTTCTCATACCGTTACCCATTAATCGATGGACACGGTAACTTTGGTTCTGTCGATGGAGACGGCGCCGCTGCGATGCGTTATACAGAGGCTCGTATGAGTAAAATTGCTCTTGAAATGCTTCGCGATATTAACAAAGATACGATTAATTTCCGTGATAACTACGATTCAACAGAACGTGAACCGGAAGTATTACCAGCACGTATTCCAAACTTATTAGTAAACGGTGCAACAGGGATTGCTGTTGGGATGGCAACAAATATTCCACCACATAACTTGGCGGAAGTCATCTCAGCTCTTCACTTATTAATGAAGAACCCTGATGTCACAACTACTGAATTGATGGAAGCTCTCCCTGGACCTGACTTCCCAACTGGAGGACTTGTCTTAGGTAAATCTGGAATTCGTCGTGCGTATGAAACGGGTCGCGGATCGATTACGGTTCGTGGACGCGTACAAATCGAAGAATTGAAAAACGGAAAAGAACGCATCATCATCACTGAATTACCATATATGGTAAATAAAGCGCGTTTAGTAGAACGTATCGCACAATTACACCACGAGAAGAAAATCGAAGGCATTACTTACTTAAACGATGAGTCTGACCGTGTCGGTATGCGTGTCGTGATTGAAGTGCGTCGAGATGTTTCAGCATCCGTTGTATTAAACAATTTATACAAATTAACACCATTACAATCCAACTTCGGCTTCAACATGCTTGCGATTGTAAACCAAGAGCCAAAAGTATTGAGCTTAAAAGAAATTTTACGCCACTACTTAGATCACCAAGAAGAAGTCGTTCGTCGTCGTAGCTTATTCGATAAGAAGAAGGCAGAAGACCGCGCTCATATTTTAGAAGGATTACAAATCGCTTTAGACCATATCGATGCGATTGTGGCCATCTTAAGAAGTTCAGCAAGTGGAGATATCGCGAAAGAACGCTTCATGAATGAATACGGCTTAAGCGATAAACAAGCACAAGCGATTCTTGATATGCGTATGGTTCGTTTAACAGGATTAGAACGCGAGAAAATCGATGCAGAATACAACGAATTACAAGCAACCATTCAATACTTAGAAAAAGTATTAGCGAGCGAAGAACTTCGTTACGAAATCATCGAACAAGAGCTTCTTGAAATCCAACAACGTTTCGACAATCCTCGTCGTACAGAATTATTAGTCGGAGAAGCATTAAGCCTTGAAGATGAAGATTTAATCGAACAAGAAGATGTCGTGATTACTTTAACGAAGAATGGGTATATCAAACGTCTTGCAAACACTGAATTCAAGGCACAACGCCGTGGAGGACGTGGGGTTCAAGGAATGAGCGTCCATGATGATGACTACGTGGAAAACATGATTTCATGTTCAACACACGATTCACTCCTCTTCTTTACAAATACAGGGAAAGTGTACCAAGCAAAAGGGTATGAAATTCCTGAATATAGCCGTACTGCAAAAGGATTACCAGTCATCAACTTATTAAACATTGATTCAGCTGAGAAAATCCAAGCGATTATCAGTGTTCCTGAATCAGATGAATCAGAACGTTACTTGTTCTTCACAACATTACGTGGAACAGTCAAACGTGTTCGTCTTTCAGAATTCAAGAATATCCGTACAAATGGTCTACGTGCCATCCAATTACGCGAAGATGATGAATTAATCCGTGTAGTAGTTACAAGCGGAAATGATGGCATCATTCTCGGAACATATCACGGTAATGCCGTAAGCTTCCATGAAGATAAAGTTCGTGCGATGGGTCGTACCGCTTCAGGTGTTCGTGGGGTTTCTCTACGTGAGGGCGATTATGTCATCGGAATGGATATTTTAACGCCAGACCGTGAAGTATTAGTAGTCAGCGAAAAAGGTTACGGAAAACGTACAGCTGCGAGCGAATACGCATTGAAAGGCCGTGGCGTAAAAGGGGTTCGTACACTTCGTATTACTGAGAAAAATGGACCACTTGTCTGCCTACGTACCGTAACTGGAGACGAAGACTTACTTATCATGACGAATAAAGGGGTTATCATCAGATTCCATGCCGAAGACGTGTCTCAAACAGGCCGTGGCGCACTTGGAGTTCGTATGATGCGTCTCGATCAAGATGCGATTGTAAGTTCATTAGCGATTGTGGACCGCGAAGACGAAACAGAAGAAGCTTCTGAAGCGACTGAATCAACAAATGAATCAGTAGCAACAGAAACACCAACTGCATCACTTTCAGAAGACCAAATCAAAGGCAACATGAAAGACTTTGCGCAACAATTAGTCGACGAAGAAAATGAATAATAAGTACACAAAAAGCCATCGGGACTGACCCCAAAAAGTGAGAATTTAATAAAAACACCCTAGGGCTACCGTCTCCGGTATTCAACCGGAGACAGGTAGTCCAATTTTTGTTGGATTCTATTTTCATTATAATATTTGATGTAATTTTCTACAATTTGAATTACAATAGAAGATGAAGTTATTACTTCATCTTTTATGTAGAAAGCTTCGCACTTTAGCGAAGAATGGAAGCTTTCGATGGGCGCATTATCTGCGGGTGTCCCCTTACGGGACATACTGCGGATAATGCCTTTTTCTTTACATAGATTGTAGTATTCAGCGGAAGTATAAACGCTGCCTTGATCACTATGTAGTAGAACATTCTTAGGTAAGTCAATTTGATTTAAAGTATCCAATACAAACTTAGTATCTTGTTTAGAACCAATTGTATAAGCTAGTATTTCTCCGTTGTATAAATCCATAATCGACGACAAATATAATCGTTTAGGGCCGAAAAGGTAAATATGTGATATCAGTAGTCAACTTTTGCATAGGTTTATCCGCTGAAAAAAATCTCTATTCAGAGTATTGCCAGTAATTGAGAAAAGGTTTACCTATTTTTGATAGCTTTTTTTCGGTTTCACGGCACAATTCCAACCATTTTTTTCTGCATAATCCGCTGCACAACCTTATGGTTAACAATCTGATTTAATTCCTTCTGAATCAAATGCTTAATCTTTCTGTACCCGTAAATAAATTTGTTTTTTTCTTACAAATTTTACCAATAGTTTCCTCGATAACGGTTGGAGAAAAGTCTTTCTTTTTCCATCGGTAGTAAGTAGATATGGGTACATTAAGGCAAAAAAACAGATTAAATGAACTGTATATTTACCTTTCAATTCTTCTACTAATTTTACAACTGCTTGAGGCGACACTTCCTTTTCCAATTCCTTGTATTTTTTTAATATTTCTAATTCAACTTCTTTTTCTTCGTAATTCTAATTTTAATTGATCGATTTCAGAAAGTTTAGCCATTCCTTTTTCATAAGAATATTGTTTACCCACCTGTTGGTGGAAACGATGTGTTTCTCCATTTTTATACCATCTAAACCATGTTTCTACTTGCGTTTTGTTTTTTTAATGTTTAACTCCTGCATTACTTGTTTTGTACTATATCCCTGTAATTTCATTTCTACGGCTTTATTTTTTTAATATCGGCTGAATAAGCAACACGATTTTTTTAACCATAAAAAGACACCTCCATGCGTATTTGATAATATTGTACCAAATCCAACTTGGAGGTGTTTTTATTTAATTCTCATTTACGGGGGTCAGTGCCATCAGAAATGATGGCTTTTTTGTTTTTGATTATTTTTTATCCTCTTTTAAAAATATTTTTCCGAGAATTAAAGCTAGTAGTAAGATGACAGAGATAACATGACGATACATTTTTTTATTCACCTACCTTTTTCTTATTTTTTTGCCAGTTATCCTACTTCTAAATTATAAAAGCGCTTTCTTATTAAGAATATTTTAGCATAAAACCTCTTTTTTTAAATATGATAATTTTAGGAAATTTATTACTTTGTATCGTGTAAAATAAACTGTTTAAAATTCTGAAATATAATTAAAAGCACTCATTAAGATTACGAAGAATCATACGGATTCTATAGTAGTAGTAATAGGGGATAGCATTAAATGCGAATTAGCTGGAGTTAGAAATTTATTTCTTACTTCAGCTTTGAGACTTTAAAGGTGAGAGACCTTAGGCTCGAACCGGTGCCCTATTACCACTATTATGAAGATATCCGTAAGGATTCGTAGTAATCGATTGAATAGAGTCATTTTAAAAGAAAGTTCAATCTGTATTTAAAAATAGATTTTTGTTTTGCACTCTTATAAAAAGAAATCAAGTTTCAAATTTACCTCTGTTTATAAATGCTAAGGAGAGGTTTTTAGCAAAAAAATACTCTTTTTACGCAAAAAAGTACTATTTTTTAGTATTATTAGCTGTATAATAAGGGTGAAATAATCCATAAGGAGGAATAAATATGATTGAATTTCGCAATTTAACAAAAGTATATGATCAAACTGTCGCTTTAGATGGACTTAACTTAACAATTGAAAGTGGAAAAATTATTGGATTAATCGGACATAACGGGGCTGGTAAATCAACTACCATCAAATCACTCGTGAGCGTTATCCATCCAACTAGCGGAGAAATTATTGTGGACGGACAAGAATTATCATCCAACCGACTAGCCATTAAAGAAAAAATTGGCTATGTGGCCGATAGCCCAGACCTATTCCTACGCTTAACCGCCAATGAATTTTGGGAATTAGTCGCTTCTTCTTATGGCATGACATTAGACGAAGTAGAAAGCCGTCTTGCTTATTTACTAGAATTATTTGATTTCGAAGGACATCGCTATGAAGTCATTGATTCGTTCTCACACGGGATGCGTCAAAAAGTATTCGTCATCGGGGCGCTTTTATCAGACCCTGAAATTTGGGTCCTCGATGAACCAATGACAGGTCTTGACCCACAAGCTTCTTATGACTTGAAGAAATTAATGCGCGAACATGCCGATAAAGGCAATACCGTTCTCTTCTCGACACACGTTTTAGAAGTGGCAGAACAACTCTGCGATAAGATTGCAATTTTGAAAAAAGGAAAACTACTCTTCTACGGTACGATTCAAGAGTTGAAAGGCCAACAACCAGATAGCACGCTTGAAGAAATCTACTTATCACTAGCCGGTAGACAAGAAGGAGTGGATTCACATGCGGTTTAATCGAATTCTTACGCTGGTGAAGACCAATTTAATTTTTGCGACGCAACCGGCACAATTACAAAATTATCGAAAGAAACAAGCGAAAAATCCATCGAAACCCGTGAATGTGGCGATGAAAACATTGACGCAACAATTGCTGTTTGCGGTGATGTTTGGAGCTTTATTTGGAATTCCTGGAGCGATGTTTGGACGTTCATACCCTCCACTTCAATTCGGAACGACGGTTTTCTTATTCTTGATGATTTTAGTTTCGCAAGCATTGCCAGCTATTTACAATGTCTTTTATGAAAGTAAAGACTTCGAATCGTATTTGCCTTATGCCTTTACGGAATTAGAAGTCGTTCTTGGAAAGAGCCTTTCGATTGTAGTGGCTACATTGCAAGGATTACTTCCAATCGTGATGCTATTTGGAATCCACGTGTATTTTTCAGGAGGCTTCATCCTTTTCACGATTCCAATTGCCTTATTAGGGGTGCTTTTATTTAGTTCGATTGTTTACTTATTGATGTTTCTTCTCTGCTTCTTTCTAGCGAAGATTCCACTGTTTAGAAAATATCAATCCGTGATTGCGAATATTTTAGTTTTCGTGATTTCCCTTGGGGCCGTCATTGGCTATCAACTGATGCTGACAGATTCGATGGTAAATACTGTATTAACAGGAAAAATGCCAGCTTTCATTCAACCAGTACTCGCCTTCTATAATGCAATTTTGGATCCATTCGACATGACTGTTTATCCGATGATTGGATTAGTGATTTTAGCATTCGTGGCAATTATACTACTCGTGAAGTTCATTGTATTGCCAAACTTCTACCAAGCCGTTTCGCAAACATCGTCTTCGAAAGTAAAAGTCGAACGTGTGAAACAAATGGAATTAGATGGTAGCAAGCTTTCAACGAAATTCGTGATTCGCTATACGCTTCGCCAATTAATGGAAGGTTCGGTATTAACGCAAACGATTATTAGTGCAGGAATATTACCATATCTCCTCTTAATTCCAGCAGTTTTAAGTTTTTCAGGTGGTCCGGTAGAAATTAGTTTTATGAAACTCCTAAACCTAAACACCTTCTTACCATTTGCGATGCTCATTACCTTCATTGCAGGATTCAATACAGGAGGAAACAACTTATTAGCGGTCGGAATTTCACTCGAGCGGGAAAACTATTATTATCTAAAAGTTCTTCCATTCGATATGCACCAATTTTTAGAACGTAAATTCTGGATTCTCTTTGCGATTCAATCTATCATTCCAGTCATTCTTATGACGGTTATTTGTACGGTGCTTCGCTTACCGATTTATATGACCTTGGGTATCATTCTCTCATGGGGAATCATCAGTCTAGGGCTTAGCCGTTGGGGATACGCCAGAGACTTGAAGCTCTTTACGCCAACGTGGACGAATGTCATTGAACTCTTAAACCGTATGCGTAGTGGATTTAAGTCGGTCATTTTTTTGTCGTGGTTCTCTTCGGATTTATCTTCGGAGCGGTTTATCTATTAATTCACTTACCAGAATGGAATCGTACTTTCGTTTGGTTCATTACAATTGCGTACGTTGTCGTGATTCTTGGTTTATCAATTTTTCGCAACATTCTACTATAAGAAAAAAATTACATGAATTAATCGATTCTGAATAATGATGTAAGACTTAGAGTTTGTCTCTAAGTCTTTTTTTATAACCTGTTTTATAGGGTTTTTACAGGTATATAACCAATAGTTATAACAATCGATAGAAAAACGGTATAAGAAAACCTATTGCTATGCGTTTTGTTCTCTGTTATCCTAAGAACATGTTAATCAGACATCACAAAGAACAGGTGAGTAGAAAATAAGATTTGCTAAGAGAGTCTCGGTTGGTGGGAAGAGATGAAATTGAATTTTTGAAGATGGCCTCGGAGTGATTTTACGTCGAATCATTAGATGTAAATGGGTAGCCCATTATAGCTGTAGAGTATAACACCTAGTGTGCGTACTCGGTAAGGTAGGATTCGTGAGGATTCTACAAAACAAGGTGGTAACACGAAAATTTCGTCCTTGCAGTAGCGATACTGTGAGGATTTTTTATTTATAGGAGGAATGACCAATGTCAAAATTACAAGCACCATTTAGAGTAGATCACGTAGGAAGTTTCTTACGTCCAAAAGAATTAGTAGAAGCAAAAGAAAAATTTGTAAAAGGTGAAATTACACGCGAGGAATTAACAGCCGTCGAAGATAAAGCCATCGAAAAGTTAGTCGAACAACAAAAGAAAGCTGGATTAAAAGGATTCACTGACGGCGAATTCCGTCGCCAATACTGGCATTTAGATTTCTTCTGGGGATTGAACGGAGTAGAACACACTCAAGCAAAAATTGGATACCAATTCCACGATGAAATTACAAAACCTGACTCAGCAGATGTCGTTGGAAAAATCACTGGTGAAAATCACCCATTCGTAGAACACTTCAAATTCTTAAAACAATTCGAAGACGAAGATTTCATCGTAAAACAAACAATCCCTGCTCCAGCGCAATTCTACTTCGAATTGATTCGTGACGCAGAGCATATTGAGCAAACTTTCTCAGTATACCCTTCAAAAGAAGAACTCTTTAAAGATATCATTGCTGCTTACAGACAAGTGATTAAAGAATTATACGATGCAGGCTGCCGTCTCTTACAAATCGATGACTGTACATGGGGTGTAATCGTAGATGATAACTTTCTTAAACATCATCTCAAAAGAAAGTCATTTAACACCTGAAGAATTAAGAAGAGAACACAAACGTGAATTCTTAGAATTAAACAACGGAATTCTAGAAGATTTACCAGAAGATTTAACAGTGAATACTCACGTGTGCCGTGGTAACTTCCACTCAACTTGGGCAAGTTCAGGTGGCTATGATTCAGTGAGCGACGCATTATTCGAAAAACAGAAAGTTCATGCGTACTACTTAGAATACGACACAGACCGTGCCGGCGACTTCAAGCCACTAGCAAAAGTATCTGACGGTAAGAAAGTCGTTCTAGGGCTTCTCACTTCTAAATCAGGAAAATTAGAAGACAAAGACGAAGTAATCGCTCGTATTAAAGAAGCAAGCCAGTACGTTCCACTAGAAGACTTATACTTAAGTACACAATGTGGATTTGCTTCAACAGAAGAAGGAAACATCCTTACTGAAGAAGATCAATGGAAGAAAATTGCCTTAATTAGCGAAATCGCTCGTGAGGTATGGGGAGAATAATTCCTACTTCATTAGAATTTGAAAGATTGATTGGAGAAATAAACTTATGACAACACATGCACCATTTAGAGTAGACCACGTAGGAAGTTTCTTACGACCAAAAGAATTAGTAGAAGCACGCGAAAAATTCGCAAACGGTGAAATCACACGCGAAGAATTAACAGCTGTAGAAAATAAAGAAATTCGCGAACTTGTTAAAAAACAAATTGCTGCTGGATTAAAAGGCGTTACAGACGGAGAATTCCGCCGCGCTTACTGGCATTTAGATTTCTTCTGGGGATTCAATGGTGTGGAACATACTGTTGGAGAACATGGTTATAAATTTAACGGTATTGAAACAAAAGCTGATACGGCAACATTAACAGCTCCAATCGATGGGCATAACCATCCATTCGTAGAACATTTCAAATTCTTGCGTGACTTAGTGAAAGACGAAGATGTTATTGTGAAATTCACAATCCCTTCTCCATCACAATTCTATTTCGAATTAATCCGTACTCCTGAACATATTGCAGCTTGGAAGGCAGTATATCCAACAGAAAAAGAGCTTTTCGAAGCAATTAAAAACGCCTATGTAGATGTGATTACAGACTTATACAACGAAGGCCTTCGTACGCTTCAATTTGACGACTGTACATGGGGCGCTTTAGCAGACGATGGTTTTTCTAAACGTTTCAACGATAGCCGCCCACTCGAAGAAGTTCGACGTGACTTTGCAGGTCGTGCATTACAATTGAACAACTCAGTTCTTGATGCACTACCCAAAGACTTAGTAGTGAACACACACGTTTGCCGCGGTAACTTCCACTCTACCTGGATTTCTCAAGGGGGATACGAAAAAGTAGAAGATGAGCTATTAGCAGGCGAACATGTAAATGCGTACTACTTAGAATACGATACAGACCGTGCCGGCGACTTCAAGCCACTAGCTAAAGTAAACAATGGTAAGAAAGTGGTTCTTGGTCTTTTAACTTCAAAATTTGCAGACTTAGAAGACAAAGATGAAGTCATCGCTCGTATTAAAGAAGCTAGTCAGTACGTTCCACTAGAAGACTTATACTTAAGTACACAATGTGGATTTGCTTCAACAGAAGAAGGAAATGTCATTAAAGAAGAAGATCAATGGAAGAAATTGCATTGATTTCAGAAATCGCACGTGAGGTTTGGGGAGAATAACCTCGCATTATAAAACGAACAAAAAGGCTGTGGGGAGAATAACTTTTGAACCGCAGCCTTCCCCTATTTAGAAAGGAAGTATCATTATGACAGCATTTCAACAACAATTAGCAAAAGCTTACGAAACATTAAAACAAGCAAAATGGGTAAACTTAAGCCATCAAATCGATGCGAATAGCCCTCACTTCCCTGCTCTACCAGCATTGGAACAAAAAGATTTATTTACATTAAAAGACGGATTCCACGTTCAACAACTATCAGTCGTGACACAATACGGTACGCATATTGACCCTCCTTGCCACTTCTATGAAGGCGGACGTTTCCTCGATGAAATCGAGTTGAAAGATTTATTATTACCACTCTACGTCATCGACCGTTCAAAAGAAGTAGCCGAAAATCCAAACTTCGAATTAACAAAAGCTGACATTTTAGCGTTTGAAGAAGAATACGGACAAATCGAACCAGGTGCCTTTGTTGCATTCCGTAGTGACTGGTCAAAACGTTGGCCAAACCAAGACGCAGTTCGTAATTTAGACGAAAATGACGTTCAACATACACCAGGTTGGTCAAAAGAGGCGCTTGAATTTTTAATTCACGAACGTCATGTGAAAGCTGTTGGTCACGAAACATTAGATACAGACTCAGGCGTTCACGCTGCAGCACATGGTTTAACAAACGAATACTACTTATTAAGCCAAGACATCTTCCAAGTGGAAGTATTAGCGAACCTTGATCAAGTTCCAGCAGTAGGTGCTGTGATTTCAATCTCATATCCTAACTGGAACCATACACCGGGCTCACCTGTTCGCGCCATTGCGTATTTACCAGAAGCTGAATAAACGAAAAGAGGAAAACATATGTCAAATCACGAAAACTGTAGCTGTTGTCAAAAAGCACCATTTAGACTCGATCACGTAGGAAGTTTCTTACGTCCAGAACGTCTAAAAGAAGCCCGTGCGAAATTTAATGATGGAGAAATCACTGCCGAAGAACTCGAACGCGTTGAAAACGAAGAAATCATCGCATTAATCGAGAAAGAAAAAGAACTCGGCCTCAAGTCTGTCACTGACGGTGAATTCCGTCGTGCATTCTGGCACTTAGATTTCTTAGAAAACTTAGATGGGGTTGAACTTGTCGAAGTAGACCACTTCTCTGTTCAATTCAAAGATAAAGATGTGAAGCCAAAAACATTACGTATCGTTGGGAAAGTGGATTTTTCTGAAAACCATCCATTCGTAAAACACTTCAAATTCTTAAAAGAGCACGCTGGCGACACACCGGTGAAACTAACGATTCCTTCACCAAGTATGTTGCATTTGATTACGCAAGTTCGTGAGAAAAACTATGTGCCAATTGAACGCTACAAAGACAATGAAGCCCTCTTCTTTGATGATGTGGTCGAAGCATACCGTAAGGCGTTGCAATGTTTCTACGACTTAGGATGCCGCAATATTCAATTAGACGATACTAGCTGGGGTGAGTTCTGTGCGTTAGACAAACGTGAAGCGTACGAAGCGCGTGGATTTGACCTCGAAAAAATCGCTCGTGACTATGTGGATGTACTTAACCGTGTGATTGAATGGAAACCTGAAGATTTAGTGGTGAATATGCATATTTGCCGCGGAAACTTCCGCTCAACATGGTTCTCTAGCGGTGGTTATGAGCCAGTGGCGAAGACGCTATTTGGTCATTGCCGTGTGGATGGATTCTTCTTGGAATATGATAGCGACCGTGCTGGAGACTTTACTCCTCTTCGCTATATTAAAGACCAAAAAGTCGTTCTTGGTTTAATTACATCTAAATCAGGAGACCTAGAAGATAAAGATGAAGTCATTGCTCGTATTAAAGAAGCGAGTCAGTACGTTCCGCTTGAACAATTATGCCTCAGCCCTCAATGTGGGTTCTCTTCTACGGAAGAAGGTAATATCTTAACGATTGAAGCCCAATGGGATAAATTAAAACTCATCGACGAAATCGTTCGTGAAGTTTGGGGATAAATTTTAAAAAATAATAGCTCCTACAGTTTTTGGCTGTAGGAGCTGTTTTTGTTGATTTCATCGTATTTATCGCTTCTTTTTCTTAAAACGAATGTCTAAATCATACCCATTTTTACTCGCAATTTTTTGAAGATGCGCGAGCGTCGGATTATAATTTGCTTTTTCGAGTCTAGAGAGATTTCCTTGCGTCATACCGGCGTTTCTAGCGAATTCCGTTTGTGTCAGTCCAGAGTCCCTCCGAAGTCTGATCATCGTTAAAGCATTTTTCTGCAAAAAATATTCTGCTTCAAAATCATCTCTAAAAGTCTCATATTTCGCGTCAAGACGGTCAAAAAGCCGCTTTAAATAATCCACCATTTTCTCTTTATCCCCCTAATTCCTTTATAAGCCAATTGTAACATATATGCTACATATCAGATATGATATATTGAAACTTTTTTTACTACTCACAAATTTTCCTGAGCACCTCTGCAGCGCGGATTTCTGTTGCATTCTATAGCTTTGTTTGCTATAATGATTGAACGTGAGTATTAGAAATGATACTCTCCTTGCTTACTGAAATTCAGTAGGCCAAAAGTCCATAAGGAGGTGACAGTCAATGAGTCAAACATCAAAATACGAGATTTTATATATCATCCGTCCAAACATCGATGAAGCTGCTAAAGCTGAATTGGTTGCAAGATTTGATGCTGTTTTAACAGACAACGGAGCAGTTGTTGTTGAATCAAAAGACTGGGCGAAACGTCGTTTTGCATACGAAATTAAAGATTTCCAAGAAGGTATCTATCACTTAGTGAACATCACTGCTGAAGATGCTGCTGCAATCGATGAATTCGACCGTTTAGCGAAAATCAACAATGACATCTTACGTCACATGATTGTTAAATTAGAAGCATAATTGTTTATTATAAGTAAACATTAATCTTGAAAGGAGTAAGAATTAAATGATTAATAATGTTGTATTAGTTGGACGCTTAACACGTGCCGTTGATTTACGTTATACTTCAAACGGAACTGCTTATGCGAGCTTCACTGTTGCAATTGATCGTCGTTACCAAAACCAAAACGGTGAACGTGAAACAGACTTTATCAATTGCGTAATGTGGCGTAAAGCTGCAGAAAACTTTGCGAATTTCACTCGTAAAGGCTCACTAGTAGGAATTGAAGGACGTATTCAAACACGTAGCTATGATAACCAACAAGGCCAAAAAGTTTATGTAACTGAAGTGCTAGCTGAGAACTTCTCATTGTTAGAATCACGTAATGTTACTGAACAACGCCCTGCTAACGATCAAAGCTCACAAGGCGGATTCCAACAAAACCAATCAAATAACTTTAATCAGTTTAATACTCCTACTTCATCATTCGGTGGTGGAATGTCTGACCCATTCTTAAGCAATGGAGAGACAATCAACATTTCAGATGATGATTTACCATTCTAAAGTTTAAAAGGAGGATACCATAATGGCTCAACAACGTAGAGGTGGCGGTCAACGCCGTCGTAAAAAAGTTTGCTACTTCTGTGCAAACCACATCGACTACATTGATTACAAAGATGTAGAATTATTAAAACGTTACATTTCTGAAAAAGGTAAAATCTTACCACGCCGTGTAACAGGTACTTGTGCTAAACACCAACGTACTTTAACTGTTGCAATCAAACGTGCTCGTATCATGGGATTATTACCATTCACAACAGTTGACTAATAATAAGTAAAAGGATTGAGAATTTCTCAATCCTTTTTTATTTTATTTAAATGCTATTTTTCATAACTGATTATCTATTTATAAAAATACTGATAATTGATTAAACAGATTGAGGTTTAGCTTTCAATCTAAACTTGAATACATAAATTAGAATGTTTCACGTGAAACATTCTATCGAAAAAATAAACCTTAAAAATGTTTCACGTGAAACATCCTTACCCTACCCTCTGTCTAAATTGTTTCACGTGAAACAATTTTAGAGAACTGACGAGGGACCAAAACTATGGTAAAATAAGGTATATAGAAAGAAGGTGCGAGAATGAAGAAAAGCCTAAAAGAACGTATTAAGGCTTTACCGACATTTCTTAAAAGTGAAACAATGAAGAAATACGGAATCTCATTTATAGCAATCATTCTCTGTATGCTGATTATTGCGTACGTGATGAATATATGGATGGGACTTATCCTTACTTTATTTGTTATTTTATTAGGAACACTCCTCTATTCGTTTGCAAACTACATTATTAAAGAAACGAATCATTATGTAACGAATTTATCGTACAAAATTAATAAAGGTTCACAAGATGCCTCTATTAAAATGCCGATTGGAATGCTTTTGTTAGATGATAATGGTGAAATTCAATGGATTAACCCTTATTTACAGAAGTATTTCGAACGTAAAGAACTATTAGGGTTTAAACTTGAAATTGTCGATCCAGATTTAGCGAATATCGTTAAAAATCTGGATGATGATAAAGATAATGTGGTCCATTGGAAAGATAAATACTTCCAAATAGTTTACCATAACGATATTGGAATGCTCTATATGATGGATATTACGGAATATGCGTTGATTAAAGAGACTTATCTAGACGAAAGACCTGTATTCGGGCAAATTTTCGTTGATAACTTTGCAGAAGTATCACAATCACTCAGTGACCGTAAGAAGTCTAACTTGAATAACTTCGTGACAAATCAACTTACTAGCTGGGCAAACCATAATAATATCTACTTAAAACGTGTGAGTTCAGACCGTTTTGTCGCATTTTTAGATAAATATCCTTTCAGAGCTTGAAAAAACGAAATTCGAGATTATCGACCGCGTTCGTGAGACAACTGCTCAACAAAATACCCCACTAACCGTAAGTATGGGGTTCTCATATGCGGATGATACTCAAGAAGAGATGGATTATGGTGCAATTGCTAAATTTGCGCAAGATAACCTTGATTTAGCCTTAGGACGAGGTGGTGACCAAGTCGTTGTCCGTTCTAAAAACGAAGAAACACGCTTCTACGGTGGTAAGAGCAACCCGTTAGAAAAACGTACAAGAGTGCGTTCTCGCATGGTTTCTCAAGCCTTAGAAAACCTGATTGCTGAAGCAGATCAAGTAATGGTGATGGGACATCAATATCCAGATATGGACTGTATTGGTGGATGTTTAGGTATTCGAAGAATCGCTAAAATGCACGGTAAAACCTCATGGATTGTGACAAATCCAGAGCAATATTCGCATGATATCAAGAAATTGATGGAAGTGATCAAAGATAATGAACGTCTCTACTCTGCTATCGTAAATCCGGAGATGGCAGAAGCGTTAATGACTGAAAATACACTCGTTATTATTGTCGATGTAAGCAAGCCTTCCCTATGCGCGGCTCCATCGATTGTTAAAAAGGCCAATAAACTAGTGATTATCGACCATCACCGCCGTGGAGAGGAATTCCCTGAAAATCCTGACTTGGTTTATATTGAACCGTATGCTTCATCTGTCGGTGAATTGATTACAGAATTGCTAGAATATCAATCAGAAGATGCTGAGAAACTTCAGCCAATCGAAGCAACAACCCTGCTTGCTGGTATCATTGTAGATACGCGTAATTTCACGCTTCGTACAGGGTCTCGTACCTTTGATACGGCTAGCTACCTTAAATCCGTTGGTGCGGATACAATTCTGATCCAACGCTTATTAAAAGAAAATGTAGATACGTACTTAATGCGTTCGCATCTACTGAACTCGCTCGAAATGCTTCCTAACAATGTCGGAATTGTTCACGGTGAAGAAAATACCGTATATCCGACAGTCGTGGCTGCACAAACGGCTGATATGATGTTGTCGATGGAAAACATCGATGCTTCATTTGTGGTTACAAAACGTAATGACGGTCGTGTTGGGATTAGTGCCCGTAGTTTAGGAAACAAAAACGTACAACGTGTGATGGAGAAAATGGGTGGTGGCGGACATTTATCAAATGCTGCAACTCAGTTATCCGATATCACGATTGAAGAAGCAATCCGCCAATTAATTCAAGTGATTGAAGAAATTGGTAGTGAAATTAACTTATAATTAGGAGGAAGAAACATGAAAGTAATTTTCTTGAAAGATGTAAAAGGTAAAGGTAAAAAAGGTGACGTTAAAAACGTTGCAGATGGATACGCACAAAACTTCCTAATCAAAAATGGTTTAGCTAAAGAAGCAAATGCCGCAAACTTAGCAACTTTATCAGGACAAAAGAAAGCTGAAGAAAAACACAACGCTGAATTATTAGCAAAAGCCAAAGAAATGAAAGAGTTCTTAGAACGCGAAGATACAGTTGTAACCATTAAAGCAAAAGCAGGGGAAGATGGCCGTCTATTCGGAGCAATCCCAGCGAAGCAAATCGCAGAAGAATTCAACAAGAAATTCAATGTTGAATTGGATCGTCGCAAATTCGAATTAGCAGCACCAATTCGTGCATTAGGATACACTCGTGTTCCTGTTAAATTACACCACGATGTAACAGCAATTATGACTGTGAATATCGTTGCTCAATAATAAGAAATACTAAGGATTTTTCCCGTTGTGGAGAATCCTTTTTCTTTTGATTTTAAACATGTGATACATTTCACAAAGTCATAAACAAACATTCCAGTTTCCATGCTAGAAAAGACTCAATCTTCTGTTTTATTACAGCGTTTTATGATACAATGAATCTGTATTTTTATGGTTATTTTTAGTAGAAAGGGTGTTTGAATGGAAGAACTATATCCAAATTTAGTTCCACCACAAAATATTGAGGCAGAAGAAGCCGTTCTTGGGTCTATTCTTCTTGCAAGTGACTCGATTATTTCGGTTATGGAATTTTTGACACCGGAAGATTTTTATCGTGTTTCTCATCAATTAATTTTTGCGGCAATGATTGAATTAAATCAAAACAATATCGATATTGACGCAATCACCGTTTCAGAGATTTTAAGACAAAAGAATCAAATGGAGAATATTGGTGGAGAAGTAACGTTAATCGAACTTCTTGATAAAGTGCCAACAGCAGCCAACGTAGAGTACTATACGCAAATCGTGTTAGAAAAATCTACGCGCCGTAAATTAATTAAAACTTCGACAAATATTGTAAAAACTGCTTACCAAGAGGATGAACCAATTGCTAACGTTTTGGATAATGCTGAAAAGGATATTCTTTCAGTATCGGAAGGACGTAATAAAGCAGGATTCATTCCAATTAGTACGGTTCTTCGTACCGCTTATGAAAGCTTAGAAGAGCGTGCGAAAAACAATGGTGAAGTGACAGGGATTGCAACAGGGTATATCGGCTTAGACAGAATGACGTCAGGGCTACATGCGGATGAGTTAATCATCTTAGCGGCTCGTCCATCTGTTGGTAAAACGGCCTTTGTATTGAATATTGCAAAGAATGTTGCCGTGAACCTGAACGAAACGGTAGCCATCTTCAGTCTTGAAATGGGTGCTGAGTCCCTAGTAGAGCGTATTATCTGCTCTCATGCCAGCATTAACGCAGGACATTTGAAGACAGGTAAATTAACGCCTGAAGAATATACACAATATTTCGTTGCAACCGGAGCATTATCTGAAGCACCAATTTTTATTGATGATACTCCAGGGATTCGTGTTGCTGAGATCCGTGCAAAATGTCGTCGCTTAAACAAGAGCGTAATAATCTTGGGCTAGTCGTCATCGACTACTTGCAGTTGATTGAAGGAAACGGAAAAGAGAGTCGTCAACAAGAGGTTTCTGAAATCTCTCGTAACTTGAAGAAGTTAGCGAAGGAATTAAAAGTTCCTGTTATCGCACTTTCGCAATTATCGCGTGGTGTGGAACAACGTCAAGATAAACGACCAATCATGTCAGATATTCGTGAATCTGGATCTATCGAGCAAGATGCTGATATTGTAGCGTTCTTATATCGTGATGATTACTATCGTCAAGAACCAGATGAGAATGGACATGTTCCAGAGGTGGAACCAAATAGTACCATTGAAGTGATTATCGAGAAAAACCGTAGCGGTCCTCGTGGAACGGTTGAATTGAACTTCATGAAAGAATTTAATAAATTTACAAATCTTGTGCCGGACGGAGTCGAGCAAAACGCTCCAATGGCCTAATCATAGACATTTAAATGAATAATACAAAGAAGAGGTGCGTCAAATGTCATCAGTAGTAGTAGTAGGAACACAATGGGGAGACGAAGGTAAAGGAAAAATTACAGACTTCCTCAGTGAGAACGCAGAAGTCATTGCCCGCTATCAAGGGGGAGACAATGCAGGACATACGATTCAATTCAATGGAGTGACTTATAAACTTCACTTAATTCCATCAGGAATTTTTTCACCAGAGAAAATCAGCGTGATTGGAAACGGGGTTGTATTAAATCCAAAATCTCTTATCACAGAACTAGCGTATTTACACGAAAGAAATGTGACTACTGATAACTTACGTATTTCAGACCGCGCGCATGTCATCTTGCCATACCACATTCGCTTAGACCAATTACAAGAAGAAGCTAAAGGCGACAACAAAATTGGGACAACGAATAAAGGGATTGGACCTTGCTACATGGATAAAGCAGCGCGTGTTGGGATTCGTGTGGCGGACTTACTAGACCGTGAAGTATTTGCGGAACGTCTAAGAATCAACTTAGCTGAAAAGAATCGTCTCTTTACTAAAATGTACGATGCAGAACCAATTGAGTTTGATGACATTTTCGAAGAGTACTACGAATATGGTCAACAAATGAAACAATACGTTTGCGACACTTCAGTGATTTTAAACGATGCATTAGACCAAGGGAAACGCGTATTATTCGAAGGGGCACAAGGAGTTATGTTGGATATCGACCAAGGTACTTATCCATTCGTAACATCTTCAAACCCAGTTGCTGGTGGGGTAACGATTGGTAGCGGTGTTGGACCTTCAAAAATTAATAAAGTCGTTGGTGTATGTAAAGCGTACACTTCTCGTGTAGGGGATGGACCTTTCCCAACAGAATTATTCGATGAAATCGGCTCACGTATTCGTGAAGTCGGACGTGAATACGGTACAACAACTGGACGCCCAAGACGTGTAGGTTGGTTCGATAGCGTTGTAATGCGTCACTCTAAACGTGTATCAGGCATTACAAACTTAAGCTTGAACAGTATTGATGTATTAACGGGTTTAGAAACAGTGAAAATCTGTGTGGCTTACCGTAAACCAAATGGAGAAGAAATTTCTCACTACCCAGCAAGCCTAGTAGAACTAGCACAATGCGAACCTGTGTATGAAGAATTACCAGGTTGGAGCGAAGATATTACAGGTTGCCGTTCACTCGAAGAGCTTCCTGAAAATGCACGCAACTATGTTCGTCGTATTTCAGAATTAGTCGGCGTACGAATTTCTACATTCAGTGTAGGACCAGATAGAGAACAAACCAACATTTTAGAAAGTGTTTGGGCATAAAAAAAGTAATAGAGTAAAGGAGGATTTATATGAAAAAAATCCTAGTTGTAGATGATGAGAAGCCAATTTCAGACATCGTCAAGTTTAGTCTTACAAAAGAGGGCTTTGAAGTAATCACAGCCTTTGACGGTGAAGAGGGTCTGGTGGCTTTCAACGAAAAAAATCCAGATTTAGTTATTTTAGACTTAATGTTACCGAAAATTGATGGCTTAGAAGTATGCCGTGAAATCCGTAAAACAAGCAATGTCCCAATTATCATGGTGACAGCCAAAGATTCTGAAATCGATAAAGTTTTAGGTCTTGAACTTGGAGCCGATGACTATGTGACAAAACCTTTCTCAAACCGTGAGTTAATCGCACGTGTGAAAGCAAACTTACGTCGTCAACAATTAGCTCCAGCGGAAGCAGAAGAAGAAAAAACAGCTAACGAAATCGTATTAGGCTCACTCATTATCCATGAAGATGCTTATGTGGTTTCAAAACGTGGCGAAGAAATCGAATTAACGCACCGTGAGTTCGAATTACTTCACTACTTAGCAAAACATATCGGGCAAGTAATCACACGTGAGCACCTATTGCAAACGGTGTGGGGATATGATTACTTCGGAGATGTGCGTACAGTGGACGTTACGGTACGTCGCTTACGTGAAAAAATCGAAGATACACCGAGTCACCCAACATGGATTATGACTCGTCGTGGGGTAGGTTACTATATTAAGACCCCAGATCAAGAAAAAGAAGCTTAAGATTGAAATGCGCTTTTCCTTGCCACCTGAACTACCGGCAAGAAAAGCGTATTTTTCTAAAAAGTAGAGGGGAAAATGACTCATGAAGAAAATGAAACGATTCTTTCGTTCCATTCAATTTAAGATTCCGATGCTGTTCATCTTGCTCTTAGTTATTTCGCTGCAACTCATTGTTGCGAACTTCTTAACACAATTAGAGTCGCAAATGGTGTCTAACTTCCAGGAACAAATCCAACTGCAAGTAGGGTTCTTGAAAAATAACGTGCAGCCGATTTTGGCAAAAGATGCGACCGATGAAGCAAAGATGGCTGAAATTTCGCAATTGCTACAAGATTATCCAACGGGAAATAGTATTGTGGAAATTCGCATCATGGACATGCAAGGATATATTTTGGGAACAACCAACCAAACGCAACAGTCTGTGGTTGGAACACGTTCAACAGAAGCGGACGTTCAACAAGTTGTTGTGTCGAATACCGTTCAAAGCTACAACTTCACGGAAGGCGAAACGCGTTATTGGAAATACGTTTCACCAATTGATCCAGTGAATAGTGCCTCAGGAAACCCGGTTGGGATTATTTCGGTAACATCGAATATCGAATCGCGTTACACACAAGTAAAAGATATCGGGGTTATCTTTATTAGTTCTTCTATCTTTGTTATTATCTTGGCCATCGTGATTACCGTAATGATTTCACAAGGGATTACTAGACCGATTGCAGAGATGAAGAGACAAACGGAGCAAATCGCCGAAGGAAACTATACAGGTGAAGTGATGATTTACGGAGACGATGAGCTTGGTCAACTTGGACAAGCGATTAACGACCTCTCTGTGAAGATTAAAGAAGCACAAGAAGGGACCGAAGCGGAACGACAAAGGTTGGATAGTGTCCTTCGTCATATGAGTGACGGGGTTATCGCCACCGACCGTCGTGGACGTATTGTGATTATCAATGCGGCAGCGTTAGATATTTTAAACTTACGTAGTGAACGTATTGTAGGAATGCCATTATTAGATGTATTGAGACTCGATCAAACTGTTACTTTTAGAGATTTATTAGAGTCTCAAGAAGAACGGTTGATTACGTTTGAAGAAGATGGCGAAGATACGATTGTTCAATGTGAGTTCTCAGTCATTCAACGTGAATCTGGATTTATTAGTGGTCTTGTCTGCGTGTTAACCGACGTTACCGAACAAGAGAAAATTGACCGCGAACGTCGTAATTTCGTATCGAACGTTTCCCACGAATTACGTACTCCACTAACAAGTATCAAGAGTTATACAGAAGCGTTAGTGGATGGGGCTTGGGAAAATAAAGAAATTGCGCCAGAATTCTTAAACGTTATCGAAACGGAAACAGACCGTATGATGCGTATGATTACGGACTTACTGAACTTATCACGTATGGACCAAAATCGTTTGGAACTTGATAAGGAATTCGTGAATATGAACGAGTTGGTGAAACATATTGCCAACCGTTTCGATATGGTGCTTTCAAGTGACCAATATCGTGAAAAGAACTACCGTATTTTAACGGATATTACACAACGAGACTTATGGGTAGAAATCGACCAAGATAAGATGACGCAAGTGCTGGATAATATTATCAATAATGCGATTAAATATTCTCCAGATGGGGGTCGTATTATCATTCGTCTGATGGAAACTCATACCGATTTAATCGTAAGTGTAAGCGACGAAGGGTTGGGAATTCCACGTAAGGATATTCCACACTTATTCGACCGTTTCTACCGTGTGGATAAGGCTCGTTCAAGAGCGATGGGTGGTAGTGGTCTTGGACTGGCTATTGCGAAAGAAGTTGTCCAATTACATGGTGGAAAAATTTGGGTGAACAGTATTGAAAACAAAGGGTCAACATTCTTTGTTTCTCTACCATATGTTCCATTTGAAGAGGACGGTGAATGGGATGAATTTAAACGTTATCGAGCAATGCTAACGGCGCTCTTTGTATTAATGGCCATTAGCTTTGTGTTTACGTATCTCATCGTAGTACGTCCGGTTGATTTCTTTACGAATCAAAAGCAAAATAATAATAAAGTTGCAACACAACAAGATACAGGTGTACAAGTTCGTGCAACCTATTCGATGGAGGATGTCTTCAGACCCACTCGTTTAGTGTTAACGAATAAAAATAAATACGAAATGACAAGTAGCGCTTCAATTATGAGAGAAGTGAACAGTCATTTAAATAAACGATTTACGAATTTAACGCGTCTGGAAACGATGGATGAGACTACTTATGAAAATCTTGTCTTGCGTGAAGCGCGCATTGAAATTCTATTTGATGGATTACATTCGTTTGGGATTTTGAGTCGCTACTTCGATGCAAATAATGAGGACTTAAGCAATGATCGTTTCTCACGCATTGTGATTCGTACGGACGATCCTCATACAGCGTACTTCATTAACGACGAGAATAAACAACTCTACAGTGCAAAAATTGATGAGAGTCTCAAAACAGAACTCGAAGCATTATATGCGGATAGTGACTTCTATGAAGTCGAATCTTATCGTGGAAAGACAAAACAATTCTTTGTCGAACAAGATAATTTGAATGTTGAACAATCGGCCTACTTAATCGAACAAATCCCGATGAGTTTCTACATTACTCAATTATTTACTAACCAATCAGAAATTCGTACGCGTGGAGACGGAAAGACAGTTGTGTACAATGATAACTTGTCGCAATTGAAATTGGACCGTACAACGAATGTAGTTACTTTCTTTGAGAACCGTTCAGGAGAAGAAACGCTACTCTATACGAATAACTTAACGCAAACTTTCAATCAGATGAAACGTCTTGGAGGTTGGCAATTAGGTGTGAGTCTATTCTCAGTGGATTTAAATAATAATATTGTTGATTTTGTCCGCTATGTCGATTCGTATCCAATTTTATCGAGCGGAAAAGAAGGATTTACGCAAATAAAAGCCAACACGAATGGCATCGAAAAAATGAGAACTTCATCGCTAATCGCACAAACACCTTTACCAACGAAAAGTAAGAAGGTAACGGTTGTTGGTGGGAAGACGATCGTCACTGAAATGTTGAACGAAGGCTTCGTCATGAATGAGATTGAAGATATTCGAATCGGCTATTCATGGACGATTAGTAGCGAGAGTGTTCAAATCGTTGAATTTACGCCAACGTGGTACATCAAAAAGAATGGAACCTGGAAGACGCTTGCTGAATTAAAAGCAGAGAAGCATCAGACAGAACCAGCGAACGGACCGCAAACAACGGGAGGTGACGCAGATGGATTTTAAGAGAAGTGCAGTCGTCCTCATCGTCTGCTTCTTTATCCTTGATTTATTCTTATTCGGATTAGTATGGCAAACGAACCGACACGAAAAATCCGTTGAATACAAGTATTAACGTCATCGACCAAATGAAGTTAGACGGAATTACATTACCAACGCTAAATGCGACGGTGGAGGCCGTTCCGATTATTCAAGTAACACCGGAATCTACAGATGGCAAATTGTCTAGCTTACCAAATCAAGTCGTAACGCTAGAAAAAAATATTATTAACGGGCAATTTGTGACACCAATCCAATTAGACTTAAGTGGCTCTGTATCTGCAGATAGTTTTGCCGATTTAACAAAAATCGTTGAAAATAATCAAGTGGCTTTTGGAGACCAATACACATGGTCATCCTATAATCCAACAACCCGCAAAGTGATTTATACACAAAAAGCAGATAAGTTAACGATTATGGACGGCTCGAGTCAAATTATCTTTACGATTAATGCCAATGACCAAGTCGTAAGCTATGAACAGACTTATGCGGGAAGTGTGCAAGTACTTGGGAAAGAACGTGAATTGATTTCAGCTCAAAGGGCGGTTGAGGTTCTATACTTAGCCGGACGAATTTCGTCGAAGGCAACCGTTCAATCGGTGAAATTATCTTACTATCAATCGCTAGTGCTGAAAGATTTTTCAATTTACTCACCTGCGTGGTATATTGAAATACGTCAAGCTGATGGACAATTAATCGCCCGTCGTGTGGATGCGATTCATGGAACGGTTCTAGCGAATGAAACGCTAGAAACAACCAATACGCAAACACAGCGTACAACCACAAATAACACAACAACAACGCAAAGTGTACAACAACAATAAGAAGGGAATAAACATGCAAGAACAAGGTTTGAAAGTGAGTTTACTCGCGAGTGGTAGCTCGGGAAATGCTACTTACATCGAAACGCCAAAACAAAAAATATTAGTGGACTGTGGACTCACTGGTAAAGCCATTACTGCGCAAATGGAGAAGATTGATCGCTCCATTTCGGATGTGGATGCCATTCTCGTCACCCATGAACATTCTGACCATATTAAAGGAATTGGGGTTCTGGCTCGTAAGTACGGGATTCCAATTTATGCCAATGAAAAAAACATGGCAAGCCATGGCTGGAAAGATTGGGAAAGTCGCTCTCGAACAACAGGAAATCTTCAATACCGGAGATACGCTAACGTTTGGAGACTTAGATGTCATGAGTTTTGCGGTTTCGCATGATGCGGCAGCTCCTCAATTTTATAGTTTCCAACGTGAAGGCAAGCAGTTCGTGATGCTGACAGACACGGGTTATGTGAGTGATAAACTAAGAGGTTTGTTGAAAAATGCAGATGCGTATCTCATCGAAAGTAATCATGATTTAGAAATGCTTCGAATGGGACCATACGCTTGGCATTTGAAACAACGGATTTTAAGCGATAAGGGGCACTTATCGAATGATGATGGCGCGCTTGCGATGTGTGAAATGATGGGTGACCGCACGAAACGAATTTATCTAGGACACTTAAGTCAAGATAATAATATGAAGGAAATTGCCTATCAAACAGCCGAAAGTATCTTCCAAACGCATGATAAAGGCGTTCATCAGGCGTTCGAGCTCTATCATACGGATCCGTATGAACCCACAAATTATTTACCGTTTAAAAATTTAGCAAGTTCGAAAGAGTTTTTTAAGTACTCTATAAGCTTTATTTCATATAAATTTCATATGAAAAAACTATTGTATATTTACAAATGAGAGGAGTGAGCAGATGTCACAAGAACAATTACAAAGAAAAAAATCATCGAAAGCTTTTAAAAATGGCTTTATCGGCGGATTATTGGGAGGAGCAGTCGCTGTTGCCGGAGGAGTTGGAATTATGGCCGTAACAAATCCAGCAAACCAAGCAACAACACCTGCTACACAACCCTCACAAACACAAGTAGACACAACTAAAACATCCACAGCCACAAAAGGTGGAACAGAAATCACTAAAGTGGTTGCTGAAGTGAAAAATGCCGTCGTTTCAGTTATTAACAAACAAGCAACTTCAAGGAATAACTTATACGGCACACAACAAACCGGAGGAGAATTAGCTACTGCGTCTGAAGGTAGTGGGGTCATTTATAAAAATGAGGGTGGATATGCCTATATCGTGACGAACTATCACGTTATTGCGAAATCACAAGAATTGGAAGTTCTTTTAGCAGACGGAACACGCGAAAAAGCTGAGCTTGTTGGTAGTGATCAATGGACAGACTTAGCCGTGATTCGTATTGCCAATACAAATGTTACAACTGTCGCAGAATTTGCAAACTCAGATGAGGTTGAAGTTGGACAAACAGCGATTGCGATTGGTTCCCCTCTTGGAAGTGAATTCGCAACAAGTGTAACGCAAGGAATCGTCTCAGCAACTAACCGTGCTGTTGCCACAGACGTTGATGGTGATGGACAAGAAGACTGGGTCGTAACGGCCATTCAAACAGATGCGGCGATTAACCCAGGAAACTCAGGGGGGAGCGTTAATTAATAGCGCTGGCCAAGTCATCGGAATTAACTCAATGAAGATTTCGAAATCTTCTGTTGAAGGAATGGGATTTGCGATTCCAAGTAACGAAGTTGTTTCGATTATTAAACAACTCGAAACGGACGGGAAAATTACACGTCCAGCTCTTGGAATTTCAATGGTAAACTTATCAAGTGTGAATGAACGAGTAATCGAGCAATTGAATTTACCACGAGATGTGAAGAACGGAGTCGTTATTGCAGAAGTCATGGCGAAAGGTAGTGCAAAAGCTGCGGGACTACAAGCTTACGATGTCATTGTTGAAATGGATGGACAAAAAATTCAAGGAATTCAAAACTTACGTAAAGTTCTTTACAGCCATAAAGTTGGCGATAAGCTTGAAGTAACATACTATAGAAATGGACAAAAACAAACAACAACGATTTCTTTAACAGAAACGAACAGTCCAAGTTTATAACAATAACGAATAAGGAGTCGGATAGCGAAGTGCTATTCGACTTTTTTTGTGTATTTCCACAAGGTTATCCACAAAAATGTGGATAAGTCTGTGGAAAACTGTGGGTTAACCCCGTTGTCAAGTCTGTGAAGTGGAAAATCGGTGTTGAAAATGGATAGGCTAAAAATGGCTTAATTATCGGATTTTATTGAAAAAAGTTATTCACATGATAAATTTTTATTGTGGATAACTTTGGTGATTAACTGTTTAAAACGTTGATATAACAGCATTTTGATATACACAAAAAGTGTGTGGATAACTGTGGATAACTCGCATCTTTCCACCTTTTAGAAATATAACAATTAGATAACAAATAAAAATTTTGAATCAATATCTAGTGTTTTTCATAAAAAAAGCCCAAAATTTAGGGGCGAACATGTGTACATGTGGATAACTTTGTGGATAACTGTGGATAAAGGGATAAAACAAGCATTTTTTTCCAAAAAAAGGTAAGATAATTTGTGAAATGAGGGGATCAAATGAATATCACAATTGTGAGTGTAGGAAAACTGAAAGAAAAATATTTAAAACAAGGAATCGACGAATACGCGAAACGCTTAGGTAGCTACTGCAAGTTCCAGGTTGTGGAAGTGCCAGATGAGAAAGCTCCTGAGAATTTAAGCGACAAAGAGATGGAACAAGTGCTCGAAAAAGAGGGCGAACGTATCCTTTCTAAATTAAAGAGGGTGATGTCGTTGTAGCGATGGCGATTGAAGGTGACTTAGTGAGTTCAGAACAACTCGCAAAAGAGATGGATACCTTCGCGCTTCATGGGAAGAGCTCAATGGTCTTTGTCATCGGCGGCTCTCTTGGGTTGAGTCCGGCCGTGAAAAAACGTGCCGACCGCAAGATCTCATTTGGCCGTATTACGTTGCCGCATCAATTGATGAGACTCGTTCTAACTGAGCAAATTTACCGTGCATTCCGTATTAATGCCGGACATGCATATCATAAATAAGTAAAGATTCTCATAGAAAAAGTGAAAAGAAAGTGCAAAATGAAAATTGTATTTTCATAGTATTTTCATAATGTGCCTCTATACTTTAGTTATTCCCAAAGAGAATATTTATCCTCCCAAATAAATATTTCTAATCCTTTTTTCCACCGGCCGTGAGTCGGTGGTTTTTTATTTTCTTTAAAAAAGGATTGATTGAAGAAAATCTCCGTACTATACTAGAATCATGGAGAAGTACCCAAGAGGCTGAAGGGGTCGCACTCGAAATGCGATAGGTCGTGAAAGCGGCGCGGGAGTTCAAATCTCCTCTTCTCCTTAAAAGTTGCTTATATATCAACGTTTTTAGAGGTTTTGTTCCGTATTTGTTCCGTGGACTAAAATCTCTTTTATTTTTTTTGCCTCAGAAATCTTCATCTCATCCAGAATGTGAGAGTAAGTTTTGAGAGTGATATTAGCATCAGAATGGCCAAGCCTTCTGCTGATAGTTAGGAGCTGCACACCTTGAGAGAGGAGTATGCTCGCATGAGTATGCCGTAGCGCGTGGAATGTAACCATCTTATCGATTTTAGCACGCTTCAGAGCGTGTGTAAGGCTGTGATTCACTCCGTTATTAGAAACACGTTCAAACACGCTGCTTGAGTCTCTAGGCAGCGTGTCTAATATGTCTAATAATTTACGAGGCACATCAATTATGCGATTAGCATTCTTTGTCTTTCCGTCTGTATATTTGTTTGTATGCAGATAATCAAATCCTTTTTCAATGTGTATCTGCTCATTTTCAAAGTCGATACAATCCCAGGTTAAACCTAAGCATTCTCCAAACCTTGCACCAGTGTACATGGATGTTAGTATGATGTATCGGCTTGTCATGCTTGTATCAATTCCATCAAGCACTGCTGCCTCTAATCTTCTAAATTCATCCATACTCAAGAACTTCATATTATCTTCTTTAGCATCCTTACCTTTTAGCACTACTCCAAGAGTTGGATCTATGAGGATAATTCGTGTCTGGATAGCATGCCTAATACATGCTTTAATGTATGAGTGATACTTCTTCACAGTTGCTTTAGTTCGAATAGATGAGAGATAGTTTAGAAATTGCTGATAGTTTTCATGATTAACATCCTTCATCATTGGATTGTACTGCTTCTTAAGTACTTTGATAATCGTTTCTATTTGCTTGGAACTTCCTACGGAAATTGTATCGTCTTTGTATAGCTTCTTCCAATAGAGCATATAGTCTGAGAGGCTCATTCTTTCCTTTGCAAAGTCCTTACCTTGCAACAGCTCGTTTTCACGTAGAATGGAAGCATCCTTCGCTTCTGCTTTTGTCTTGAATCCACTCTTAGATACAGCTTTCTGCTTTCCGTTATCTTGGTAATAGACTTTGTAAGCCCATGTTTTCCCTCTTCTGTATATACTAGCCATACATCTCACCTCATTTCCGCATTGATTATATATATTATTTCTTTAAGCCTTTATATTCGATAGTTATTTCTGCTCTATATTTGTTGTTGTAATAATACAATCTAAGACTAACTACTGGCTTTATCATCTTTCTAACAGTAGGAGCATCGTAAGCAGGAATATAACCAATTTTTAAATTGTACGCGTACACAGATACTGCATTGGGATCGTGTGGATTATTATTTTCAAATACAATTTTAACGATTTCTTTTTTTCGGAAATAATAGTATTGTTTTTTTCCCACCAGACTTTTTATAAGCATATTCTAATTCTAATTGTGAATAATCAAAACTTGCTAATTGTTCTATATACATTTCAGTTTTAGGTTTTAACCAATTAAACATAATACAGCCCCTTTTAATAATATTCTCTCATTTCTTCCTTAACCCCGTAAGCTGCAATTAACTTATCGAATGTATCTGGAATATCTTGATATTGTTCTTGATAGAGCAGCAGCATTAATTCTGTTGCAAATTTATTAGCTTCTAGCTCTAGTTTACCTTTGCCACCATAGCATGCAGAATAGTACCCAATTAAATCAGCATGATCTATAGCATGTTTCAATTCATGAGCCATAACTAAATATTTCTCATTCGAGTTTTTCAAAGAATTATTCAGTAATATAATAGGCTCTCCATCATTTGTAACGATAATTCTCCCTTTTAGTCTAGATGGAAAATCAACGTACAAATAATTAATATTTAAGTTATCAGCAATCACAAATGGATTAGCTGTTCGATGATTTTCTACTAAATTTTTAATGTCCAATAATTAACCTTCCTTTTTTTATCTTTTAATTTATCCCACAAAACGCTTCTAATAATCGCATCTACCTTTTCTTTTTCATCTTCTGTTAATTCAATACCATCATAAGATATAGCTGTTGTATTTAGTTTTAGTGCTTTTTCAATGTCAATAACATCTTCTTTTGTTGCCCATGTTGGAGCATCCGTTGAAAACGAGTTTTGAGCAAAACGAGGGTCTACAGCAGATTTTTCTACGTTAAAGAAATCTGCAATCTTTTGTACATTACCTGGATTCGGCATAGATGTACCCTTAACATATCCAGTTAGAGTACTTGTAGGTATTCCAGTATGTTTAGATAATTCAACTTGTTTAGTTCTAGTACGATTAAGTAATTCATTGATATTAACAGATATTCTCTTCATGATTTCTATATCATTAGGAGTGTATTTGCCTCTTCCTCGTGCCATTTCTAGCACCTCCTTATTTCCTATTGATATTATAGTACTGTTTTTAAATCGTATTTGTAAATAAAAAAAATATCAAAAAAAATCGAATTTTTTTATAATAAAAGTGTTGACATACGAATTAAATCGTATTATTATAGACTCATAAGTTAAAGAAAACTGAA
Source organism: uncultured Granulicatella sp. (assembly GCA_916438765.1). Taxonomy (GTDB): domain Bacteria; phylum Bacillota; class Bacilli; order Lactobacillales; family Aerococcaceae; genus Granulicatella. The sequence goes on from CAKAHB010000005.1 coordinate 698,200, forward strand.
AGGAGGAACGGATTTTGACACAAATTTCGTTAAAAGCTGCAAGAGTTAACGTTAATTTAACTCAGAAAGAAGTGGCGGAAAAACTAGGAGTTCATCAACAAACTATCGCAAAAATATGAGAAAGATAGTACTAAAATTCCTATGAATTTGCTACACCAATTAAGTGCTTTATACAAAGTTAAATTAGATCATATTTTTTTAGGTTAAAAATACGATTTAATTCGAACGTTAAGAAAGGAGTTTAAAACATGGAAAAAGCAACACTCGATTACTACGAGCCGATATTTCTAGAAGTAGTAAGAAGAAATCCAGAGAAATTTGTTGATTTAATAAAGCCATTTATTGATTCAAGAAGTAGACAAAGATGGATAACAACTGAAGAATTGTGTGCGGAAATCGGAACGAGTTCCAGCGCTTGGCTCAAAAGTGATGTGAGAAATCATCCTGTAGTCGTTGCTGCTAGAAGAGTTGATACAAGACCATATAAATATAAAGCTGATCATATTGAAGCCATACAGAAAGTGTGGGATGAACGGAAGGAAAGAAGAAGATGAGCAGAGTTGAAATATCAAGAACTAGAAAGCTTAAGAGAAAAGCTTTCTGGAAAGAGTTCAATAAGAACTTCATTAAGAAATACTTAAAATTCTTAGGACTTTCAGCATTAGCAATCGTTGGAATAATCGCATTTATGCACTTGTGGGTTGGAGCAGTTAACCAACACTCAGATAAAGTGGATGCAATTAGGCAAGGTGTGATTTTCGATGATTAGCTTTGAAATGAATATGTTCGAACCAAATGAATACGATGTAATGGTTGGAAGTGAACTAAGAGGGGAAATAAGATTTATCGATGGAAAGTATCGATTAGTTGTATTTCTTGGAAATTACAAAAGCAGCAGCACTCATTCGACATTAGAGGGTGCATACGATACTGCAAGAGAACTTTTGAATGTATAAAAAAATGACGACTTATAAAAGCCGTCATTCATTAATTAACTAACTAAATTATAGCATAAATTAGGGGAAAAGCAATGAGCAGACTATTAATAGATGAGCCACCTCTTCAAGTACTGCCATCACTTGCTAGAGAGCTTGGCTTAAACGAGGCCATCATGCTGCAACAAATGCACTACTGGTTGATTAAGAGCAGCCATGAATTTGAAGGAGTTAAATGGTTTTATAAGACATTAGAAGATTGGCAAACAGAATTCCCATTCTGGTCAGCAATGACTATCAGAAGGACTTTAACCAACTTAGAAAAACAGAAAGTCATTAGAATTGGGAACTTTAATAATAAAAAATTTGACAAAACAAAATGGTACACAATCGAGTACCAATGTGTGAACAGACGATGTGTTCAATATGAACAGACGATGTGTTCAAATAGAACAGATGGAGGTGTTCAATTTGAACAGACCTATACCAGAGAATACACAGAGACTACTACAGAGAATAATGGCTCCAAGGAGAAACCGCTCAAGGTTGTATGGACTGAGGAGACTAAATATATCATTGATTATCTGAATAAGCGAACTGGTAAGAAGTACTCTGTTAAGACTAAGAAGACTGCACAGCTAGTCCATAAGTTACTGGATAACGGCTTCACAGTTGAAGACTTTGAGAGAGTGATTGACATCAAGTGTAAGCAGTGGCTAAACAATGAAAAGATGAATCAATATCTCAGACCAAGAACGCTATTCAGTGAGAAATTCGAGGATTACTTAAACGAGGCGCCAGCTAGAACTAAGCAACAAGGAGCTTCTGGGCAATCTGTAGCAGATAAGATGAGAGAGCTGTATGGCTCAGAATGGCAGGCTTGATATGAATAACTTTGAATTAGAAAAATCAATCATAGCAGCACTGCTGCAAGACTTCGACAAAGCACAATCAACGTACCTGCAAGCTGAGTGGTTTACGGATATCAATTTCAAAACGATCTTTGAAATTTTGAATAATAATGGCAGCCGTCTAGATGGACTGATGGAGCTATTCGCTAAAGTGAGAGCTGAATTAAAAGATAAGACTATAGGATATGAGTATCTGATGGCCTTGCAGCAATCGAACGCGACTACAAGCGGATTGGACTATCTAGCTAACCAACTACATCATGAGTATTTAAGAGCTAAGTTGGAGAAAGTAAAAAGCAGAACACACAGAATTTCCAACTAAGCAGCTTGAAGTTGAGATGTTAGAACTATTGAATGCAATCTCTAAGCTCTCACGCAAAAAAAGAATGTTGGTGATTTAGCTGAAACATTCGAGCAATTCGAGTATGAGCTTGAGCATGATATTGAAGACGGCATTAAGACATTCAGCGGATTAGATGCAGCACTAGGCGGAGGCATAGGCCCTGGAATGTTGATTACTGTTGGAGCTCGTCCATCAGTCGGAAAGAGTGCCTGGACTATCAATCTGATTGATAGAGCTTTTAAGACGAAATGAAGGCTTAAGAGTAGACTTGTTTAGCTTGGAGATGAGCAAAAAGAAGTATTCTCCAGATTCGTGGCCAAAATGACGACACTTAACACATACTACTTACGCAAAATGAATAAAATGCTTAAAGATAGCGATAAGGAGCTAGTGAGAGCGACTATCGAATACTTTAAGAGAAAAGACTTAAAAGTATATGACACAGTATCTGAATTGAACCATATTCTAGGAATTATCAAAGAACGAGCTGCAGGGCAAGCTCCAGGAAAATACTTAGCTGTAATTGATTATGTAGGACTGATTAAAGTCAACAATAATCGCGACAGAAGGCTGCAGATTGAGCAGATTACACGAGAATTGAAGAATCTAGCCAACGAGCAGCAAGTTCCTATCGTTATCCTATCGCAGCTATCACGAGGAGTAGAGCAGCGCCAGGACAAGTCACCAGTACTAAGCGACTTGAGAGAGTCTGGCTCAATCGAACAAGACTCGAATGTAGTAGGATTTTTGAACAATGAAGAAACAGAAGCCAATCATGAAGGCTATCAGCGAGTTAAATTCTCAATCAAGAAGAACAGAGAAGGAGATTTGATGGATTCTACTTTCAAATTTTTCAAAGCAAGAATGGACTTTGTAGAGGAGTTTTAAGACGATGAACGCGATAGAATTCGAAAAGATTATGCAGTCTGAAGGGTTGAAGACTACAAGAGCTGTGATGGTTATGCTGCAGGAAGCTAAACAATGCCAGAAGAACATTAAGGCAATGAGCCTGTATAAACATAAGTATGCAGTAGCCTACATCGAGAAGAATAAGAAACAGAAAGACAAGGCTATTCAGCAAGCGATTGAAGTGGCTCGATTAGAGAAGCTGTACGGCTTCCGTCTGATTGAAGATAGAAATAGTGTAATAATAGCCACTTACAATGTGAAGAACCCACACAGCGAAACAATGAAAAAAATTAGAAAAGATATAGAAATAATGGCTGAATTGGAGCAAGCGTATGGTATTTGTAATTAAAAATAACAATATGTACTTTAAAAAAATTAATGATCACAGCAGCATGATGGGATATCTTAATAGACACCATCCAGTTTACACTTTTGAATTCAAAGCAAGTCAGAAAGAAGCGATGACATTCAAAAATTATGGAGCTGCACGAAAATTCATGAAAGAGCATGGAGTGACAGGCAATGTAGTTGAAGTTGCTGCAGCGCCTAAGCCTTTCAAAATTAACAAGATGGATAGCAACAATGGGCATAACAGATTGGATGCACTGTATGATTCAATCTTGTTGAAGACTAGAGATGATATCGAAGAGATGATTGCTGACTCTGAAAACAACTTCAAGCACATGGCTAGAGATATCCTACAAGTAAGAACAGTCACATTAAATGTGTTTTTAAGAAATCCGTATGAAATTGGCTGGCAAACCAGAAAGAAAATAATGGATAGATTGGAATCATACTTTGAAGGAGCTGGAATTAAATGAGTTTTGTAGATTTGAGTGAAAATGCAAAAATTAAAGAAGCGGTAAAACATCCGAAGCATTATCAAGGTATTTATGGATTAGAAGTGTTCACTGTGATGGAGAATTTCATTCCGAAATACGAGGATTCGTTTGATGGATACCTAGCAGGAAATATTTTGAAGTATGTGTTGCGAGCTCCTAGCAAAGGGAAAATGCTAGAGGATCTAAAAAAAGCAAAGGAACATTTGGACTTGTTAATCGAAAGGGCAGAGGATTAATCATGAAAACAAATCAATTATGGGTAATATTTTGGCAAATCATAGCATACACAATTTTAATGCTTAATGTGTTTGGAATTAGTAGAATTCATATCTTGTTCGCTATCGTTGCAGTGTTCAACGGAATGGTAGCTGGATACGAGAAAGAAAAGGAAATCAGAAGTCTAATCAAAATGGACGCTAAAGAATTCGAAAAGTACCTTAAAAATATTGAGGAGGACCAATCATGAAAGAGAAATCAGAGCTTGATAAATTAAAAGACGATGTGCATTACTTGATTGTGGCGCATTGCAAGTACAAGGATATTTCGATGTATGAACGAGCGTTGAAACAGTTCCAGAAAGATATTGGATACGGTCAATTAGAAGATATGAGCTACGATGAACGATTCGCTTTCTTGCTTGGATTCGAAATATCTCTCAATACTGTAGAGATTATCAAACAAAAAGAATTTGAAGAAAAGAAAAAAGAATATGTCAAAAAGTACGGAGATATCAAACCAAATTATTATTTTCGAACAATTGATGAGTGTTACTCAGAAAGGTGAATATTAATGGAAAATCTAATAGAACTTAAAAAGCAAAGAGCAGAATTGGATAAAAAGATTTATATGTTGGAATGTACGGAATGTCCATTGAAAGATGGAGATGAATTTTGGTATGTTGATCAATTTGGGAATATTGAACATCGTTATTTTGGAAATCATGCATGGATGAAGGAGGCTATGAGTCAAGGACACTTCTTCTATTCTGAAAAAGAAGCGAAGTTAGAAGCAGAAAGAAGAGACCTGCTGCATCGAATCAAAATGTTTAGAGATAAATGTAATAATAATTGGAAGCCAAATTGGAAAGATTTCAATGAAGAAAAACACTACATGTGTTTTGCCAAAGATTATCATTTGGGGTGCTACCGCGATAATGAAATAAATCGTTTTCCACTTTTTGGATATTTTCAAAAATGGGTAGATGTACTTGATGCAATCGAACTTTTCAAAAATGAAATCGAAGTTTTATTCATTAATTGCGAGGTGCAGTGATGGACTTGACTTACAGCGAACAATTCAAAAAATATATCAAAGAACAAAATGATTTAGGTTATCCACAAACCATTTACAAGTTTCCTAACGGGTACGGTGCAAGTGTAATTAAATTCAATTACGTGTACTTTGGAATTGAAATTGCAGTATTAAGTTTTGATGAAAATGGTAAGTGGTACATTAATTACAGCACACCAATTACAAATGATGTTATTGGCGGATTGGATGAAGAAAGCAGAGATTCAGTATTACAGCAGATTTTTGAGTTGAAGGAGATAAAACAATGGAATTAACTTTATTTTTTTAGAAAATGGAAAATTATTAATATTTGAAAACGTGACGAACTTGAAGAAAGAAGACCATTTCTATAATATTATTACTTTTAATTATGTAAGTGTGGAGGATGGTAAAAAGAAAAGAGCACTCTTTAGAACTAAAGAGTTAGCAGGCTTATCCGTTGATAAGGAGGACTTCAATGTTAACAGTTTATTCTAAACAAAATTGCATCCAATGTGAGATGACAAAGATGTGGCTAGATCAAAATAAAATTCAATTTGAGTCAGTGGATGTATCTGAGCATCCAGAGAAGCTAGAAGAAATTAAATTAAACGGCTTCCAGCAGCTTCCAGTAGTGACATTAGATAAATACTTCGAAAACGCCTGGTCTGGATTTAATGTAGACAGATTAGAAGAATTGAAGGAGAGCTGTTAATGGAACGAATGGGTGCAGAGGAAAGAATGGTATTGAGATTGATTCCAAACAGCGACACTAAAAGAATTAACAGAGTGGACATCTCAAACATCACTAAACTGTCAGAAAGACGAGTGAAGAAGATTATCGACACATTAGTCAATCGCTATGGGATTGTAATCATCGGAGACAGAAACGGAAGAACAGGATATTACATTCCAGAAACAGACGAGGCTAGAAGAGAAGGCATTAAGCCTATGAAGTCTCAAGCAATCAAAGAGTTTAATAGAGTGACTCGTATTCTTAAAGGCGATTTGAAAGCACACGAGAAATATTTATTGGAGGGAAAAGATAATGATTAATCATGTAGTAGAAGTGGGAAGACTAACAAAGAAGCCAGAACTTAAATTCACAGCAAATGGCACTAAATATACGCAGTTCAGTATCGCAGTGCAGCGCAACTTCAAAAATAAAGATGGAGAGTATGAAGCAGATTTCATTAATTTCTTAATGTGGCGAACGGCTGCAGAAAACTTCGTTAAATTCACAGACAAAGGCTCTCTAGTAGGGATTGAGGGAAGAATTCAAACACGCAGCTATGATAAGGATGGAAAGCCAGTCTACATTACAGAAGTATTAGCAGAAGGCTTCTCACTATTAGAGACTAAGAAAGTAGTTGAAGCAAGAAGCAATCAGCCAGTGTTCAATAGCAATGAAGCTGAACCAATCGAATTCGGCGAGGATGACTTACCGTTTTAATTAAGGGAGGAGTTAGATGAAGCTAGACACTAAGGCCACGATTGAAGGAATAACGGAAGTATTAGAACATTACAAGACTCTCAAGAAGATTGCTGGAGATAACTATGTAAGCAAGATTACAGCAACATTCTCATTCGAGCCTAGAAGCTATACAGGAACTGTTCGCAATCCGATTGAAGACCACATTGTCCGACAAGAAACAGCCAGAAGTTACATGGACAAGATAGAGCAAGCTATTAATAAAATACGTGATCCGTATTATCGGCAGGTACTAATTGAGAAGTATGTCAAGAGTAATGTGAGCGACATTGCTATCTACATGGACTTAGATTACTCTTCGACTGAATTCTACAGGTTGCTTGATAAAGCCAAGATAGAGTTTGCCCATTATTATGATGGCGGTTCTTTCTTGAAGTATGAAAAAGGAAAAAATGTCAAAGACTTGTTCGACTTCTTGGGAGAACTTTGAAAGTAATTTGAAAGTTTAAACAAAGATAAACAAGTTATAATGTTAATATAGAAAAAGTAGGGAAACAAAGATGAAGCTGCGGAAACAGCTACATCAAAGCCAGTCCTGGAAAAGGTGTATCCAAGTCAGCAGCATGGACGACTGCTGGCAAGTGCCGCATAGGAATTAGGAGAGTGGTTCGAGTCCACTCGCGGCAATTCCCCTAATATAAACCAATATAAAACTGTCAAAGAGCGTGCTGCAAGGTACGCTCTTTAGTTTTTGGAAAGGATAAGCAGCATGAACTATGTGGAACCGATTCGCGATCCAGACGATGTGCAAGCTATGAAAGATTATCTGAAGGAATGGAACGAGCGAAACTATATGCTGTTCATGTTCGGAATTAACCTAGGATTAAGAATAAGCGACATCATTAAACTTAAAGTGAAGGATGTGCAGGGCCAGTACGTAAACATTAGAGAGATGAAGACAGGCAAGATATTAAAACGCAAAATGAATCGCTCTTTCAAAAGAGAAGTGCAAGAGTACATCGGCAGCATGAATCCTCAAGATTATCTGTTCAAGAGTCGTAAAGGAAAGAACAAGCCAATTACAAGAGAAGCAGCTTACTACATTCTGAAAGCTGCAGCGGAAGATATCGGCATTGAGAATGTTGGAACACATACAATGAGAAAGACATTCGGCTATCACCACTATAAAAATAATAAAGATGTGGCCATGCTGATGGTGCTATTCAACCACGCAAGTCCAGACATTACACTTCGATACATCGGAATTCAACAAGATCAACAGGATAAATCGATGGACGATTTCTACTTATAACGATGTTCAATTTAACATAATGAGAAAATGTAAATTCAAAAAGAGAATGTTTCAAAAACATTATTAAATCAACGAGTTCGAGCGTTGCTCGAATTTAACACAATATAAGATATGATAAATTCAAAGAGACTCCAAAGAGTCCTAAAATAAGATGCCAAACTGCCACTAGCTATATGCACAGACACGCTCTGATAGTGGCTTTTTTTAATGTTTATCAAACAAAAAATACCCCCCCACCCCTCAAATGAAAGGAGGAGGCAGTTGAAATGGCCCGCCTAGATAGAATTGGCCCCCACCGTGTCGCATACGAAAAGAACAAGAAGATAATTCTTAAGACACAGAATATCTGTGGGATATGTGGTCAACCAGTTGATGTGAGGCTTGAATATCCACACCCTATGTCACCAGTGATAGATCATATCATCCCAATCAACAAAGGAGGACATCCAAGCGACATAGATAACCTCCAGCTCGCACACTGGACATGCAACAGAGAAAAATCAGACAAATTATTCAATCAAGCACGAGAATTTAAAAATACTGTAGGAAACCGAAATTTGCCACAAACTAAAGATTGGACAAATTACGTTCCAGACTGATAGGGGGGAGGGTACCTACCCTGCAGCTCTTGCGACCTTCACGCAGTCCCTGTACATATTTTCTCGCGCCAAAAAAACGAAAAGGAGAAAGAAATGGAACTAAAAGGCAAAGCATATCTGCAGAACAAGCTGAATCTATATCGCAGCAGAGTATTAATGCGATATGACTACTATTCAATGCAGAAACTTGATAATTCGGATGGAATTACGATTCCAGCACAGATTAGAGATAAATACAAGACAGTACTTGGCTGGACTACAAAAGCAGTAGATAGCCTGGCTGATAGATTAGTATTCAGAGAATTTGCAAACGACAATTTTAACGCTAATGAGATATTCCGATTTAACAATCCAGATATCTTCTTTGATTCAGCAATCCTATCCGCGTTGATTGGCTCATGCTGCTTCATCTATATTTCGAAGGATGAAGAAGGAATGCCACGCTTGCAAGTCATCGAGGCAAGCAATGCGACTGGTGTTCTTGATCCAATCACTAACCTATTAACGGAAGGCTATGCGGTGCTAAAACGAGGAGAAAACAATACTCCTACATTAGAAGCGTATTTCACTCCAGAGGAAACAATATTCTATCCAAAGAATGGAGAGCCTTACACGATTGAAAATCCTACTGGTATTCCATTGCTAGTACCAGTGATTCACAGACCAGACGCTTCCAGACCATTTGGCCGTTCACGTATCACTCGCTCTGGGATTGATTATCAGAAGACAGCGCAGCGCACTATTGAGCGCTCAGAGGTAACTGCTGAGTTCTATTCATTCCCTCAAAAATATGTGCTTGGAGTTAGCCAGGATGCGCAGCCAATGGAAAGCTGGAAAGCCACTATTTCAAGCTTCATCATGTTTACTAAAGACGATGACAGAGATAAGCCTACTGTAGGACAGTTCACTGCAGCAAGTATGACTCCATTTGTCGAGCAGCTCAAGATGGCTGCTGCTGGATTCGCTGGAGAGACTGGATTAACACTGGACGATTTAGGCTTCGTGTCAGATAACCCCTCAAGCGTTGAAGCTATCAAGGCCAGCCATGAGAACTTAAGACTTGCAGGAAAGGCTGCTCAGCGCTCTCTAGGCTCTGGACTTCTTAATGTAGCGTATGTATCTGTATGTCTACGCGATGAAGTGCGTTATTTGAGAAAAGAATTCTCTAATACAGTACTTAAGTGGGAACCGTTGTTTGAAGCGGATGTATCGGCACTATCTCTATTAGGTGATGCCGTTTCTAAATTTAATCAAGCAATGCCAAACTTCTTGACTCCAGATATTATCTACGATTTGAGCGGAATTAAAGGGAATATGGATGTTAAGCCTGTACAAGAGGTAATAGAGCAAAAAACGGCAGTTAGTGATAATGGAGCTGATAAACAGAAAAATAGAATTATCTCCACTTATGAGATAACTTCACTGCTCAGTAATTACCAAAAAGGTGTTCTTTCTAAGGAAAATGGAATAACGCTGCTTATGTCAACAGGAATGAGCGAGGCAGAAGCCACAGAAATGTTGAATAAAACTAAAATTGAAGATAAAGCTGCTGAATAATGATGTGTTAGCAATAAATGTGAAAGGAGCTGATATGAATGGATGATATTGTTCCAGAATTGCTTGAAAAAATTCAAAAAGATTTCTTTGAAGCTGCTGAGAATAATCCAGAACTAAAAAGGCTGCTGCTTCTATTAACAAATGGTAAGCTAACTTCATCGATGCACACGAATTCGCAGTATCTCTCGGTAGACTTATCTCAGAGGCTCTACAGCAGAACATTAGCAGTGCTGTGCTGCCAGACGGGAAAATGTATTACAACATAGCAGAGCGTATCTTAAACGATGTACTAGGAACTAACCACAGGATGGTTAGTTCTTATGCTATGAGAGTGCAAGAAACGCTTAACAAAGAAGCTGGAATTGGATTGAAGTCGATTCAAGCTCCTATCAATCAATTTAGAATAGACAGCTTAATCAATCGCATAGCTTATGAAAATACATTTGATGATGTTGCATGGATTCTAGGCGAACCAGTAGTGAATTTTAGCAAAAATGTTGTAGACAAGCATATCCAAGTAAATGCTGATTTTCATTATAACGCTGGATTGAAGCCGAAAATCATCAGAAGAACGGATGGCAACTGCTGCGAATGGTGCGACAGACTCGCTGGAGTGTATCAATATCCTGGTGTCAGTAGAGATGTGTTTAAACGACATGATAGATGTACATGTACTGTTGATTATCATCCAGGCGATGGCAAGAAGCAGAATGTCTGGAGTAAAAAGTGGAGTAATGAGGTTAATACGCGTGCTGCATTAAAAAAGCAGCGTGAGAGTGATGTGGCAGATAATCTGGCATCCGAAGACAGACGAGAATATCAAGCCATTGTGAAGAAACTTGGAAGAGCATCGATGAATAACATCTCATTACAAGAGTTTGTAAATCAGAAAAATCAAAAGAGCGCAGCATATCTTGAATTAAAAGACAAAGCTGCTGCTAAGAAGGCTGGAAAATAGAAAGGATGATTGAGTGGCTAGGAAGAAATATGGGAATCAAATTCCTACACAAGCTGTCCTCTTGCCATTTGTCAAAAAGCGTTCTCTAGCTAAAGAAGCCATTGAGATATACGAGAAGACAGGACTGTCATGCTATACATGGCAGAAAAAGCTTCTGGAGCCTGTTATGGCTTTGGATAAAAAAGGACTGTGGGTTCATCAAAAATTCGGATATTCAATCCCACGGCGGAATGGTAAGTCTGAGATTCTCTATATAGTTGAATTATGGGCGCTGCATAAAGGATTGAACATTCTACATACAGCACACAGAATCAGTACATCGCATTCATCTTTTGAAAAGATGAAAAAATACCTTGAAAAAATGGGTTATGTCGATGGAGAAGACTTCAACTCGATTAGAGCTAAAGGTCAAGAACGTATTGAGCTATATGCTACTGGAGGAGTAATCCAGTTCAGAACGAGAACATCAAACGGAGGGCTCGGTGAAGGATTCGATATCTTAGTTATCGATGAAGCGCAAGAGTACACCACAGAGCAAGAATCAGCTCTTAAATATACAGTAACAGATAGTGAAAATCCTATAACTATTCTATGTGGAACACCTCCAACGCCAGTCTCAAGCGGAACGGTATTCTCTAAATTTAGGGAAGCATGCCTGTTTGGTAGAGCTAAGTATTCTGGATGGGCGGAGTGGTCAGTTCCAGAAGAACGAGATATTAACGATGTAGAAGCCTGGTATCAATCAAATCCATCAATGGGATATCACTTAGACGAGCGGAAGATTGAGGCAGAGCTGGGTGATGATAAGCTCGATCATAACGTGCAGCGGCTTGGCTTTTTGGGCCTAAATATAATCAGAAATCAGCTATCTCAGAGACAGAATGGGAAGCATTGAGAATTGAAGAAATGCCTAAATTTAAAGGGCAGCTATTCGCTGGTATTAAATATGGCCAAGATGGTACGAACGTTGCATTAAGCATTGCAGTAAAAAAACTGACTACGGAGATATATTCGTTGAGGCAGTTGATTGCCAATCTGTTCGAAATGGTAATGACTGGATTGTGTCATTCCTTAAAAAAAGCAAACGTTGCTCAAATTGTTATTGATGGAGCTTCTGGTCAGAAGGTGCTAGATGACGAATTGAGAGAGTACAGGATTAAGAATGTCGTGCTGCCAACGGTTAAAGAGATAATCGTGGCAAATGCGTTATGGGAGCAAGGCATCTACCAGAAAACAATTTGCCACTCTGGACAGCCATCTCTGTCAAAAGTTGTAACAAACTGCGACAAGAGAAATATTGGCTCGAATGGTGGCTTTGGATATCGTTCACATTTTGATGATGTCGATATCAGCTTAATGGACAGTGCGCTATTAGCACACTGGGCATGCGCTACGGCTAAGCCTAAGCGCGTTCAAAAAATCAGTTATTAAACTAAAAGCGGCTATTTATATAGCGGCTTTTTTTAATAAAAAAAATCTACTGCACTCACAGGTTAAATGAGGGAAAGGAGACATTATATGTCTGAAAATACAACATTTACACAAGAAGAGCTTAACAAGATTGTTAGTGAGCGAGTGAAACGCGCACAAGCTAAGAATGAAGAGCTTGAAAATCGTGTGAAGGAATTGGAAGAAGAAAGAGCTGAACTGCTTTCAACAATCGAGGCAAATAATCAGCTACTCATCGAGAAAGATGGCCTTATTAGCGCTAAAGAGGCAGAATTCGAGGAGCTGCAGAAAGTCTCAGATGGATACAAGGCATCACAGCTTAAGACTCAAATTGCTGTTCGTAATGGATTACCTTACGACTTAGCCGAACGACTTCAAGGAAGCGATGAAGAGAGCTTGCAAGCCGATGCAGAACGATTATCTGCATTTGTTAAACAAAAACAAGTAATCGCTCCAATGAAATCAAATGAGCCAGAAGTTGATTCAAGTACAGCAGCAGCACGACAAGTGCTACGACAATTAAATCTATAAAACAAAAAGAAAAGAGGAAATAAATATGACAGATAAAACAACATTAGAAGCAGGCACATTATATCCGCCTCAATTAGTAAAAGAATTGTTCTCAAAAGTAAAAGGCAAATCAGTATTAGCTAAAGTTTCAAAACAAGATCCAGTGCCACAAGAAGGTAAAGAATATTTTGTATTTAACTTAGAAGGAAACGCTCAAATTGTAGGCGAAGGCGAAAAAGTAGCCCCTGGAAAAGCAACTATCGAGCCTAAAGTAGTGCGCCCTTACGAAATCACATATCAAGCGCGCGTATCAGATAAATTCTTAACAATGAGCGAAGAAAAACAAATTACCTTCTTAGCAGCATTTAACGAAGGGTTTGCTAAAAAGCTTGCAGAAGCGATTGATATCGCAGCAATCCATGGTTTAGAACCTAAATCTATGACGGACGGAACATTCAAGACTACTAACTCATTTGACGGCCAAATTACTACTAACGTTGTAACTTATGCAGAAGCAAATATTGAAGATAATATCGATTCTGCAGCAAATACAGTTACAGCAACTGGCGGAGTAGTTAACGGAATCATCTTCTCTCCTCAAGCTACACACGCAATGTCTAAAGTGAAAGAAAATGGAGTTACTCAATATCCAGAATTTAAATTTGGCCAATGCCCAGAAGTATTTGCTGGCATGACTGCTGATTCAACAAAGAACATGATTCCAACAGGTACTAACTCTGCTGAGAAAGACCATGTTATCGTTGGTGACTTCGAAAACAGCTTCAAATGGGGTTATGCTGACTCAATCTCATTAGAAGTAATTCAATATGGTGATCCAGACGGCGCTGGACGTGACTTAAAAGCTCATAACGAAGTGTGCTTGCGTACAAAAGCTAATGTTGGATGGGGCATCTTAGATGAAACAGCCTTCGCACGCGTTAAAGAAGCGTAGGGCAGCGATATGAAATATATCAATAAAGATAATGGTGTCATCATTGAGTCAGACAGCACTCTGTCTGGCTCATGGGAGCCATTCGAAGAGCCAAATAAAAAACCAACTAAAAAGAAAGAAGCAAAGGATGATGAGTAATGGCTTCATTTGCTACTTTAGACGATTTACAGAAGATGTGGAGAAATCTGCAGCCTACTGAGAGAGAACGAGCAGAAGCGCTTCTTGACACAGTATCAGACATGCTGCGTGAAGAGGCTTATCAATACGGCAGAGACTTAGACAATATGATTCTAGAGCGTGAAAGCTTTAGGAACGTTGTTAAGTCCGTGACTGTCGATGTTGTATCTCGTGCATTAATGACTTCTACGAATCAAGAACCGATGACACAGTTCGCACAGAGCGCAATGGGTTACTCGGTTAGTGGCTCGTATTTAATTCCAGGAGGCGGCATCTTCATTAAAGAGTCAGAAAAGAAACGATTGAAACTAACAACTCAAAGATTTGGAGTGATTGAGCCTTATGGAAATTAAAGGAATTACAGTCACTCTATATCAAACTGTAAAGACTGGCAGCGATGGATTCGGAGCTGACATCTTCGAAGAGCAGGCAGCTCAAGTAGAGGATGTCCTTGTTGCTCCTGCTAGTGCCGATGATGTTATTAACTCTGTGCAGCTCGAAGGAAAGAAAGAAGTCTATCTGCTGGGAATTCCTAAAGGAGACACTCACGAATGGGAAGATAAGACTATTGAGTTCTTTGGTAAGAAGTTCCGTTCATTTGGTCCTGTCCAGGAAGGGATTGAGGAGCTAGTTCCTACTCGTTGGCATAAGAAGGTGATGGTTGAAAGATATGAGTGATTTCAAGTTTAAACTGAACAGTAAAGGTGTTCGAGATATGCTTCGCTCAGAAGAGGTAAAGCAATGCTCAGAGAACGCGCTGAAGCGATAAAAGGGAGAGCTGGAGATGGATATGAAGTATCTACTTTCACAGGGAAAACTCGTGCCAATGCGAGTGTTAAAGCTACCACCGTAAAGGCAATCAAGGACACAAAAAAGAATAATACTCTATTAAAGGCGGTGAGATGATGATTCTTGAAGTAATTCGCAACTTCTTTAGTTACTAAACTTGACTGCAAAGTAGTCATGGAGCGTGCAGCTAAGATGCCAGATAGATTCGTATTAATCGAACAGACTGGCAGCGGAAAGAGAAAACATCTCAAGTCTTCAACTATTGTATTCCAGAGCTACGATTCAACGCTGTACAAGGCTGCACAGTTGAATGAAGCAGTTAAGGCTGCAGTTGAGATGTTAGTCGAATTAGATGATGTATCTGGTGTATCACTTAATAGTGACTACATATACACAGATACGGAAAGTAAAAAATATAGATATCAAGCAGTCTTTGATATCAAACACTATTAATTAAAGGAGAATTGTGATGGCAGAAAATAAAAACGATGCAAGCAAAGTAACGGCCGTTAAACCTAAAATCACTGGTGCTGTGTATACAGCGCCATTAAAAACAGCATTGCCAACCGATGCTAAAACTGAACTAGATGCAGCATTCAAAAATCTAGGGTTCATTTCTGATGATGGAATTAAAAATGAAAACACTGCATCAAGTGAAGATGTGAAAGCGTGGGGTGGCGCTATTGTTAACACTGTGCAAAAGGATAAAACCGACAAATTCAAAATGACGTTTATTGAAGGAATGAATATTAATGTTCTTAAATTCGTTTATGGAAAATCAAACGTTGAAGGCACACTTGATACAGGTATCACTATTAAAGTAGGCTTAGAAGAAGCTGAACCGCAAGTTATTGTAATCGATTCTGTTCTTCAAGGTGGCTACTTAAAACGTGTAGTTATTCCTATGGGTAAATTGACAGAACTTGGAGAAATTTCATACTCAGACTCTGAAATACTAGGATATGAAAGCACAGTATCTGCATTCCCAGATTCAGAAGGCCACACTCACTATGAATACATTCAGAAAGGAGTAATTAAATGATTACAGGAACAACAGAAGCAGGATTCAATTACAGCATCGCTGAAGAATTACTTGAGAGTTACGATTTTTTAGATGCACTTTCAAAGGTAGAAAAGAGCGTGTTATATCTTCCAGATTTAGTCGAGTTTGTATTTAAGGATGAAGCCAAAGCATTCTTAAACAGCATGCGCAATGAGAATGGACTAGTGACAAAAGAGGATGTTGTAAACACTATGAAAACCATTTTTGAAAATAAAGAATTAAAAAAATCTTAATCCTCGCTAAAATGATAGCGACTGATGAAGACGCGCTTATCTGTGATCTTGCTGAAACATATCAAATATACGATTACAGACGGCTGCCATTAAAAATGGTGGCCGTTTTTTCTTTTGGTCTGAGAGAAAACTCCAGAATCAAAATGAAGATGAATGATATCGAAGTTCCGTTTGAGACTCTGCTGCTCGCTGGAATGCAAGACAAGTTAAACGTGTTGATATGGCAGCAGACAAAGGACGGCATGAACGGTCGCAACTATCCATCATCTATGCTCGCATTGTTGACAAAATCGCAGCAAAAATCGAAAACAAGCGACTTGATTGGATTTGAATCGAGCGAGGACTTCTTAAGAGAAAGAGAGAAATTGTTAAGAAAGGAGGATGACTAATGGCAACAGAATTAGGAGCTGCTTATGTTCAAATTATTCCCTCGGCTCAAGGAATTAAGGGAATGATTCAAAAAGCGATGGGTTCAGAAGTAGCAAGTTCTGGACAGGAAGCAGGAACCAGCTTCATGAGCGGATTTAAAGGAGCAGCATTGAAAGTTGCTGCAGCACTTGGAATTGGTGCTGCAATCAAGACTGGTATTACTGCTGCATTAAGCGAGGGAGCTTCCTTGCAGCAATCTCTTGGCGGTATTGAAACGCTATTCAAAGATAGCAAAACACAAGTAGTTAAGTATGCGGATGAAGCATACAAAACAACTGGGCTATCTGCCAACGCTTATATGGAGAATGTGACAGGCTTCGCTGCAAGCTTGCTGCAATCGTTGGGCGGTGATACTGCGAAGGCTGCAGAAGTAGCTAACATGGCGATGATTGACATGGCCGATAACTCAAACAAGATGGGTACTTCAATGGAGAGCATCCAGACAGCTTATCAAGGATTTGCTAAACAAAACTATACAATGCTTGATAACCTAAAGTTAGGGTATGGCGGTACAAAAGAAGAAATGCAGCGCTTATTAAAAGACGCAGAGAAGCTCACTGGAACTAAATACGACATCAACAATCTGAATGATGTGTATCAAGCTATCCATGCGATTCAAGAGAATCTCGATATTACAGGAACTACTGCAAAAGAAGCCTCAACGACTTTTACTGGTTCATTTAACGCGATGAAGGCTGCAGCACATAACTTGCTCGGTGATTTAGCACTCGGTGAGGATGTAGAGCCTGCACTGATTGCATTAGCAGACACTGCTAAGACATTTTTTGTAGATAACTTCTTGCCAATGCTGTGGAACGTTGTTAAAGGTGTGCCAGACATACTAGAATCAGCGTTTGAATTAGCCAGTGCAGCTATAGGAGAGAACATAGGTTCAATTATGGACTCAGTTCCAGAGCTGCTGCAAATGGGAAGCGATATGGTAATGGGAATTTACAACAGCGCTTTAGAAGCAATCCCAGGACTGCTGAATATTGTAAGTGATATCGTTAATGGACTTGTAGAAGCATTTATGCAGAACTGGCCATCAATCTTCCAAGCTGGTATAGACTTTGTGTTCCAATTAATTGATGGATTAGTTCAAGCAGCTCCAGGCATTTTACAAGCTGGAATTGACTTAGTTTCATCGCTGCTACAAACAATCTACAGCAACGCGCCTCAATTTATTAATTCTGGATTTGAAGTTATTCGTAACTTAATCAGTGGAATCATCCAGAGAATTCCAGACATTGTGAACACAGGAATCAATATGATTACTAATCTAGTTACTACAATCTGGAACAACTTGCCTCAAATCTTGAACGCTGGTGTGCAAATTATATCTAGTTTAATCAAAGGTATAGCCCAAATGATTCCAGAAGTACTTGGCAAGATAGTGAATATGGGTGGCGAGATTGTTTCAAACTTGAGCCATATTGATTTGTGGTCAGCAGGTAGTGCTATCATCAACGGATTCTTAAACGGTATAAAATCAGCGTTCGAGGGCGTTAAGAACTTTGTTGGGGACATTGCTAACTGGATTGCTGAACACAAAGGCCCAATCAGCTATGACAGACGATTATTAATCCCACACGGAAATGCAATCATGGACAGCTTACAAGAAGGTTTACAGCTCGGCTTCCGAGGTGTTAAGACTACTGTTCAAGCTATCGCAGAAGGTATTAACGATGTAGTAGACAAGTATCTTGATAATCAAGTGTTCAATGATGTCGAAATCGGCAGCAATGTAGCTGTGGCTGGAGGAATTCAGCTATCTAAGCAGCAAGCTGCTCAAATGAGCGCATGGAGACCAGAAAAAATCGAATATGACACAGAAACGGATAAACAAATTGTGGAACTCCACACTACAGTCGAATTAGACGGCAAAGTAGTTGGAAAGCAAATTACACCTTATGTAACAGACGAGCAAACAAAACACAATAGACGAGAACAACGGAAGAGAGGTGAGCGCTAATGTTTAGCTTCAAGGTTAATGGCCAAGAACTTGGCGATTTATTAATTATTAATAATATTGATTTTGGATTCAGTCCAAGCATTAGCACCACTTCTAAGAAGTATGCTCTTGCGGATGGTGAGCGATTCATTCGTAGACGATTCGGAAAACGCGTGATTAAAGTTAAGTTCACTATTTTAGGTGATCGCATTGAGAAGAGCAAGATTGCTCTTCAATGTGCGCTGCTAGTGCCTGGATTGAGTCGATTTGAATTCGGATATCAACCAGAAGTGTATTATGAGGGCATAGTGGCTGGAACTACTGACTACAATCTGATTACATTCAGATACTCAGAAGGTTCCTTTGAAATTCACTGTTTTAACCCTTTTGCAATCTCTAAAATAGAGAAGGCTGCAAGAAGGGAATCGAACAAGCTCATCTTCAACAATGAAGGCACGGCCCCTGTTTATCCTGTTTACAAATTTACTGCAGGGAAAGAATACAAGATGATATCTTTCACCCATCCTAATGGAAAGGTAGTGCAGTACGGCTATGAGAATGGCCCAGCAGTGATTAATACTAATGACTTAGTGGTGTTTGATAGTGCTGAGAACAAGCTCACTATTAATGGCGAGCGTAAGTACATCAATGCAGCAAGCCAAGTGTTCTCTATCCAGCCTGGAATTACAGAAGTTGCAATCCTTGGAGATGACAATAAGATTCCAGTCGTAGAAGCTACGTTTAAGGAGCGATGGATATGATCACAATTACAACAAGAAAAT
Source organism: uncultured Granulicatella sp. (assembly GCA_916438765.1). GTDB lineage: Bacteria > Bacillota > Bacilli > Lactobacillales > Aerococcaceae > Granulicatella. The sequence continues at coordinate 717,602 of CAKAHB010000005.1, forward strand.
ACGCTACTTATGCCAGGTAAGTTTTGACTTATCTGGCGGATTATTAGCTTATGACGATTGGTTTGAAAAAGATATCGATACTGGTATTGGAACGTATGAGTTCACTATAGATAAAGACGGGAATCCAGAATTAGAAAAAATTATTGTTGGCTGCTATCTGTTTGTCTCAGACGGTAATAAAATGCGAGGATTTGAGATTGTATCAATCGAACAAGACAGCGACAGTAAAACATTTTTCTGTGAAGATGCTGGAATGGATTTACTTGGAGAAACAGTATGGCCGTTAATTGAAGATAAGCCTAAAACACTCGCAGAATATTTTGAAGCTTCAACTTATGACTCTGGTTGGGAAATTGGAACAAATGAAATTCCAGATACTAACAAACGTACAATAAAGACTGAAGGCTTTGAAACTGCAACAAAACGATTAAGAAGACTTGCTAAAGCATTTGATGCAGAAATGGATTATAGCTATGAGTTCGTACACGGCAAAATCCATCGTAAATTAGTGAATTTCTATAAGAGAATCGGTAAGGATAATAAAGTTAGATTGGAGTATGGAACTAACATCAGTAAGATTACCAAGAAAGAAAGTATTGAGAATCTTGCTACTGCCTTACGTGGTTATGGTGATGGAGTATCTCTAGTAGGTTTTAAATACAATGATGGTCGCTACTGGGTTAGTGAAGACACATTGCACGATCTTCAAGAAGGAGAACGATGGACAAGACATCCTAGTGCAGCAAGAGACGCTGGATACATTACTGCTACTTATGAAAGTAAAGCTAAAACTCAACAAGCATTATTTGACGAAACGTTAAAACAGTTAAAAAAACGTGCTTATCCAGAGGTTACTTATGAAGTTGATATTAACTACTTACAAGAAGAGTTACATGTTGGAGATAGTATTACTATCGTTGATAACGAATATCAACCAGCATTACACTTAGAGGCTAGAGTGTCTAAGATAAGAACTCAATTATCCAATAGGAACAATGGGAAAATAACTATTACTAATATAGTTGAAAATCCAGACACAATCTCTGAGAGAGTTCAGCGCTTGAGTACATTGGTTAAAGAACGATTATTTGACTTTACAGAAGTGCCATTCGTTATGAACATTAAATCTACGGATGGTGTAGTATTCCAGAATAGTAATATATCTACTACATTAATTGCTAATGTAAGTAAGATGGACATTCCGATGAACAACCGTTTCATATAGATGGAAACGCGTGAGCAAGTATGGTACAGACGATGCAGCATGGAATGAGCAGCATACAAATGGCAGCAATGAATTATCAATTACTGTCAGTGATGTTGATAGAGAAGCTACTTTTGTATGCGAAGCCATTGAAGGGAATCAAGTTGCTGCGAGCAGCTCGATTGTGATTAAAGATTTTATTGTAAATAAATCTATAGGCCCAACACCACCAGCCAATCCTAGCGCTGGAGATTTATGGACTGATACGAGCACTCCAGGAAAAGATGTTCCAAAGATTTTCACAAATGGCGAATGGAAGCCAGTTCTGAACAAGGACAACAAAGAGCTTGAACGACTTCAAAAAGAATTTGAGGAGCGTAACAGAGAGCATGCTGACCAATTTGCACAAGTGATGGAAATCATCAATAAATCACAAGTCACAGAAGACACACTCAGAGATTTAACTGGTAAGTTTAGCAATCTTGAAGAGTCGTATAAGAGAATTCAAGAGACTTCAGAAGAGATTCGAGGATTAGGTCAGAGAACAAGAGCAGTAGAGCTTAACATCGAGCAGTCAAGCATTCTTCTTAATGCCCTCTCAACATATTTTAATGTTGATGAAGATGGAATGCTTATCGGAAAGAACGGAAATAAATTGCAAACCCGATACACAAACGAGCGCATGGAATTTATCGATTCTGGTCGCGTAGTTGCGTACGTGTCTGGACAACAAATGAATATTGTTAGTGCAACATTCTGGAATTCCGTTACTATTGCCAATCATATTTTTGAAAGATATGACAATGAATTTACTGTTATTTCTTATGTAGGAGGTGCTGTAAATGGCTAGAATTGAAAAATATACAAGTAGCGGATATGCAAGACTTGCTATGGAAGTTGTTGAGACTGGTTACAGCATCGAAAATAACGACTCTCCAGTTCAGTATCACTTGTGGCTGGAACGAGGCAGTACATGGGTTTATGACTTAAACAATGAGACATGGGCAGAAGCTACGATTAACGGGCAAACAGTAGTTAATAAGTATGTAAGCTTCGATTTAAGAAATACAAACAGGGTGCTGCTCGGAAGTGGAACTATTAGAATTCCTCACAATGAAGATGGAAGCAAAACAATCACATTCTGGGCAAGAATTTTAAATGTAGCCGATCAAGGAAATATTAATTGGTTCAGTGGAACACTTGGATTAGCAAATATTCCACGATCTAGTGCCATTAATTCAGTTACAGCAACTGAATTAGGGCAGCCAGTTACTATCAAGATTGATAAAAAAGTCAACGAATTCAGACATCAAGTGTGGTGGCAAGTGAATGACAGTGGCTGGATTGATTTAGGAACTGGACACGATACAAGCGTTCAGCTCACAGTTCCAATAGATTATGCAGCACGTATCACTAACAGCGATACTGGACTGCTAGATGTGTGTGTACGTACATTCAGAGGCGATGACAAGATTGGAAATGATGTATATAAGCGAGGGGTTCCGATTAAGGTTCCTGCTTCTATCGTTCCGACACTTGAAGATGTAACAATCACTGAAAGAACGGCACAATTAGCAGAATTCATTCCTGTTGGCAATTTTGTAAAAGATAAATCTGTCATGAGAGTTGAAGCAAATAATGCAGCAGGCTCTCATGGCTCAACTATCGTATCGACTGAGTTAACAGTAGATAGTTTAGTGGTTAGAGCAGCAACAGGAGACTTTCCAGCAAATAAAGCTGGGAATTTAGAAGTTACTGCAAAGGTTACTGACTCACGCGGCAGATCAGCCACTAAATCAAAGACTATCAAAGTATGGGATTATTACGCGCCTAAAATTATTGGATTCTTAGCTAACCGAACAGGTAACGGAACTAATAAGACTATCATTGCCACAGTTGCTGCAAATGTAAGTCCATTAGTTATTGATGGGATTAATCGTAATCCTTACACTCTTAAAATTCAGTACTCAGCTAAGAAGGCTAATAGATGGATTGATGCAGTTAATCTCACGAATGAGAGTACAGAACGGATTAACCGTCAAATTGATTGTGGAGCGTTCTATGAGCTTTCAAAAGCATATAATGTCCGATTAGTAATACAAGATAAGTTGAGTGACTTAGTAGACTCTGTGCTTGTAGTACGCTCTTCAAGAGTATTGTGGGCATGGGGAGACAATAGAGCAGCAGTCGGAGGATTCCCAGAACTAGAAAATCACTTTGAGTCATTCCTTCCAGTTGCATTCCACAGCAGCTTAAATGTCGAAGATGGCCTTATGTCGCGAGGTAAACCAGTACAGGAATTCGCTCTGACATCAATAGACGGAAAATCATTAAAGTATAATGGTGATTTAAACAATTTGAAGACGGCTGGAGGTTATCATGCTTTTGGTGTGCAGCACAATCCAGCAGGAACTAACAATTATGGTTATATCAATGTTATAACTCACAGCACAGATTCTAACTATTGCATTCAACAATATACACCATTTAATTCAACTAACCTACACACAAGAATATTGGAAAATGGAAAATGGTCAGAATGGACAAATGTATGGAAAAATGCAACGTATTTAAACGGTTGGCAAGATTATGGAACTGATTATCCACCTGTTCAGTATAAAGTCACTAATACTGGTTCAATCGAATTAAGAGGGAGCTGCAAAGGTGGAGATGTTACTCCTTGGAGACATGCATTGAAAATTACTTTTCCTGTGAAGCCTGAAAAAACAATGTTCATAAGAGGAATGACAAAAGATTACAAACTATGCACATTAAATGTTTACGAATCTGGAACTATAGTAGTAGTAAGAGATGTAAATAGCGATTGGCTTTGCTTAGACGGAATCACAATTACAAATTAAGGAGACAAGATTATGGAACTAGAGACAATCAAAAATAAAATCACATCGTTGGAAACAAAAGTAAAATCTAAACAAGATGAGATTAATCGACTTTCAGAAGAAAAAGCTCAACTAGAGCAAAAAGCTCAAAGTCTAAACGATGAGATCTTACGATTAGAGCAAGAAAATGCTAATAAACGTGAAGAAATCAAAAAATACAAAACTGTCGTAGAGGTCATGGAATTATAATGCCTAACGACATCGAACTAAGACTTTTAAACGATCATCTTCAATCTTTGTTTAAGAGTCCTTACATTCAGATTCTGCTTTGGTTAGTATTCTTTGACATTGTGTCTGGATACATCAAAGCCTTTAAATTAAAGAAATTTGACAGCAAGACGAGTACCAACGGCTTGCTGCGGCATTTCTTAGTTGTAGCTGTCGTGATGGTTATTGCGCTATATGCACGCGCTCTAGGCCATCGAGAAATCGGCATTACAGCCTGCTTATTCTTTATTATTAGTTACATTGGCTCATTAATGGAAAACTGGGAAGCTCTTGGATTACCATTTCCAGAAGCAATGAAGCCGTACATTAATCAAATGAGAAAAAATCAAGAAAACAAAATTAAAAAATTAATTGTGGAAGAGGTAGAGAAATATGATGATCAATTGGAAAGTACGCATTTTAAATAAGACATTTTGGATTACACTCGTTCCTGCTCTAGCATTGCTGCTTCAAACATTATTAGCAGTATTCAACATTCGTCTAGAGATTGGAGATACTACTGAAAAACTGCTAGTGTTCATTAACGCACTATTCGCGGTACTTGTTATCGTTGGGATTGTCAACGATCCAACAACTAGCGGAATGAGCGACAGCACTCGTGCTATGACATACGAACGACCAAACAATCAATAGAAACATTAGGCAGCTACAATCGTGGCTGCCTTTTTTATGGAGGAATTATGAAAACAATCAAAAGGAATGTTAGTCTAGACACTAAAATCCGAAAAAATATAGAGAGTATACAAGATGAATTCTATTCTCACGATACGAATAGCGCGCTAATCGAGTTAACTCTTGATAGAACGGATGTCAGCAAAGTAATTGTGCTGTTTCACTTCCAACATTCAAATAGATTTTTAGAAGTTATTGGCAATGTTACTGGAAACAAAGTAGAAGTGCCATTTGATACATCATTGATTACTGTTGATGAAACAGTCACAGGATATGTATACATTGAGAAAGTTGTACAATCTGCGGATGTTTACAAATTCTCGTTTGGTGTTCGAGTGTCTGAAATCGATAAGCACAAAGATTTACCAGTGATTGAGAAAGACAGCAAGCGAATTGTTGCAATCACTGAGATTGTCACAAAGGCTGAATTACAGGCAGCATTAAGCAATATCCATATAGAAGGTGCGAGATATGACGATTCAGAAATCTTGAGACGAATTCAAGTACTCGAATCTTCTCCTAAAATCGATACTAGCGTTTATGCGACAAAAGAAGAGCTTAAACACATTGCTCTGACTCCAGGGCCTAAAGGAGACAGAGGCGAGCCTGGACTTCAAGGCATTCAGGGTATTCCAGGAGCAAAAGGTGATGTAGGTCCTCGTGGTGAACGTGGAGAGCAAGGGCCGCAGGGGTTGCAAGGCATCCAAGGTATTCCAGGAACACCAGGAGAAAAAGGAAGAGATGGAGAGCCTGGGCCTAAAGGAGAAACAGGTCAGCGCGGAGAACGCGGAGAGCAAGGCCCTACTGGTCCGCAAGGCTTAACTGGTCCTGTTGGACCTCGTGGAGAAAATGGGCGCGATGGTGTTGGAATTCCGCAGAAATTAAGCATCGCTGGAAATGTGGTTACTTTATCTGATGGTGGCGGCAGCATCACTCTTCCAACGGCTGCAGCAGCTCCTAGCGGTAATACTGGGCAAGTGAATGAGTATGAAATCCACGGCACTGGGATGCCAAATGGGAAAGTAGTTGCTCCAGTAGGAACTACTTATGTGGACACAGCAGTCACAAACGGTGCTCTTAAATGGATTAAGAGACGAGGAAACGACAATCAAGGCTGGGAAGTTTTAACTGGTGATACTGGTTGGCGTACACTTCCAATCGTTTCAAAGTTGGGCGGTTCATTCTTAAAAATTCGCAGAAAAAACGACACGATTATATACCAATTTGGCGGTTTAAGTTGGGGTTGGTTCGGTGTGATTCGCCGTAACGGTCCTGGTTACAGCGCTCAAGGGTCAGACCGTGAACGAAATTGTTACATTTTAGGTTTAAATGGCGTTCCTCAAGGATTTCGCTCTGAGGCTTCCCTCATTGGAGGAATATACAACGACAAAGGAATACCATATGGAACCTGGTATTTGGGAGGGGCTGGAGACAGTAACATGTTACGCTTCCAATTTATCGACCCCGTTCCAATAGACCGAGATATCGGAGATATCCGAGTTAGTTTGATTACGTATTTAACAAGTGAACCGTGGCCAGAAAGATTGCCATAAAAAAGGAGGAATATAAATGGAAATTGATACAAGTAGATATAGAGAAGGACTCCCACAGGTTGGTTATGAGCCTTATAGACAAATTCACGCACACTCAACAGGAAACAAAAACTCTACAGCGCAAAATGAAGCTGACTATCACATGCGCAGACCTGTCAACTCTGGCTTTTTCTCTCATGTTGTAGGGAATGGACGAGTTATGCAGGTTGGGCCTGTAAACCAAGGAGCTTACGATGTTGGAGGCGGATGGAACGCTGAGACTTATGCAGCCGTTGAATTGATTGAAAGCCATTCTACTAGAGAAGAGTTTATGCAAGACTACAGACTCTATATTCAATTATTAAGAGAATTAGCTGACGAGGCTGGACTTCCTAAAACATTGGACTCTTCAGATTTATCAGGAATCAAGTCTCATGAATATTGCACGTATAATCAACCAGAAAATTACAGCGATCATGTAGATCCATATCCTTATCTTGCAAGTTGGGGAATTAGCCGCGAGCAATTCAAGCGCGATATTGAAACGGCCTAGAATTTAAGGAAGGCTGGCAAAAGAATGAGACTGGCTGGTGGTATCAGAATTCAGACGGCAGCTATCCAGCCAACAAGTGGCAAAAGGTAGGTAAAGAATGGTTTTACTTCAATGCTAGAGGTTACTGCTTAATTAATCAATGGCTTAAAGATGATAATGAATGGTATTGGTTAGATGAGCGAGGAGCGATGGCTATTGGCTGGAAAAAGATTAATAATGAATGGTACTATTTTAAAGAAGATGGTAAAATGGTCAAAGGATGGGTTAAGTACTATGACAAATGGTACCATTTAAACACTAGCAACGGATTCATGGAATCGAATGCTTTTGTTAAAGGCAAGGATGGATGGTACTATATTAGTGAAGACGGAACGATGGCAGAAAAGCCAGATTTCACAGTCGAGCCAGAAGGATTAATCACAGTTAAATAATATACAGAAGGCTGCCAATTTGGCAGCCTTTTTTTGTTCCGTATTTGTTCCGTGAAAGTAGAAAACGTATGAAATGACATGATACAGAAACGCTGTTATTATAAGGATATGAAGCGATGTGAAACGTTATGAAACGTTAAGAAAATCACCTCTTCTCCTTACTTTTACGGAGAACAAAATAGTGGGGGCGAAAAACGAATGACAAAAGTGAAATTAAATCTGAACCAAACGCATTGTTGCGGTATTTATTCTGATAAGACGGTGTATAGTTTTACGGCGGATAGTTATCCAGAGTTGTTTTACCTTCTTCAAAGACGTGGACTTATTGAATCGTTTATTGATGGGGACTTCATTGTTTATGACGAATTAAGACAGTATTCAGATTTACCGCCTTATCAAAAGCTGACTGAAGATGAATTAGAAGCAATTGATTTTGATACAATCATTCAAAAACTCAGTCCGGATCAACTGAAAGCAGTGATCGAGAAGTTCTTTGAATATCGCTTTGAATGTGAGTTTCAAGAAGTAGACGAATAAATTTGTAAAAGAAAAAAGCTGACGGCTCATTTGAGCTGTCAGCTTTTGTAGTTTCTGTAGTTTATTCTTAGCGAATAACTTCCTCAGTTTCTTTGTCGAAGAAGTGAGATTTGTTTAAGTCGAATGCTAATTCAACTGTTTCGCCTGGGTTGTGGAAGTCACGTGCATCCACTTTAGATACGAATTCAGTATCGTCAACACGAGTGTAAAGCATTGTTTCTGCACCAAGTAATTCTGATACAACAACTTCTGATTTCACTGTTGCTGCTGGATAAGTATCGATAGCGATTTGAGCACCTTTGATATCTTCTGGACGGATACCGAAGATTAATTCTTTTCCATTGTAACCTTTGTCTTCAAGAAGTTTTCTCTTTGCTTCAGGTAATTGTAATGATAAACCTTTACCATTTGAAATCACGCCATCTTTCAATGTTACATTGAAGAAGTTCATTGCTGGTGATCCGATGAATCCAGCTACGAATACGTTGTTAGGAGTGTTGTACACTTCTTGTGGTGAACCGATTTGTTGTACGAAACCATCTTTCATGATTACGATACGGTCAGCCATTGTCATCGCTTCTGTTTGGTCGTGAGTTACGTAAATTGTTGTTGTTTCTAAACGACGGTGTAATTTCGCAATTTCAGCACGCATCGCAACACGTAATTTAGCATCTAAGTTAGAAAGAGGTTCGTCCATTAAGAATACTTTCGCATCACGAACGATCGCACGTCCTAAAGCCACACGTTGACGTTGACCACCAGATAAAGCTGCTGGTTTACGTTCTAAGTATTGAGCTAATCCTAAGATTTCTGCTGCGTTTTTAACACGTTTGTCAATTTCAGCTTTGTCGTATTTACGTAATTTCAAACCGAATGCCATGTTGTCATATACGCTCATGTGAGGATATAGGGCATAGTTTTGGAATACCATCGCGATATCACGATCTTTTGGAGCTACGTCGTTCATTACAACGTCGCCAATTTTTAATTCCCCTTCAGAAATATCTTCAAGACCAGCGATCATACGAAGAGTTGTTGATTTACCACATCCAGAAGGTCCTACGAATACGATGAACTCGCGGTCTTTGATGTGTAAGTTAAAGTCTGTTACGGAATAGTTTTCCGCGTTGTCATATTTTTTGTGAATATGATTTAATTGCATTTCTACCATTAGGATTTCCCCCTATAATTTGTTTTACAGTAACAGTTTACGTTTTTTTGAGGAAAAGATATAGGGGAAGGTTGCACAAAAACGACTGTAAAAATTGTGCACTTTGCCCAAAAAGTATCCCTTATTTTTAAAATTTGGACGTAACTTATAATAAAGAAGTAAAAAAGTATTGAGAAGGATGCAACTAGTCACAAACAATGTTATGATAGGGGATAGAAACTTACATGAAAAAGGTGATGAAATGGAAAGAAAACGTGGATTTGAAATCGTATCTGCTTATGAAGGAAAAGGAATCACTGTTCCAAAACGTTCGACAAAACATTCAGCGGGATATGACTTCGAAGCTGCCGAAGATATCGTATTACCAAGCATTTGGAAAATGCTTTTCAAATTTGCAGCCACTCAATTAAAACAATGGATTTATACAACAGATAAAGAAACAGTGGAAGCGGAACTTGCAAAAGAGCAAAAAGTCTTAAAACCAGTGCTTGTTCCAACGGGAATCAAGTCTTATATGCAAGAAGATGAGTACTTACAATTGGCGAACCGTTCAAGTAACCCATTGAAACACTTCCTTGTCTTACCAAACGGTGTGGGAATCGTGGATAGCGACTACTACAACAACCCTGACAATGAAGGGCATATTTACTTCCAATTATTAAACTTCGGATTATTCGATAAAGAAATTAAAAAAGGCGATCGTATCGGCCAAGGAATCTTCCTACCGTTCTTAAAAGCGGATGCGGATGAAGAAAACGATATGAATGAACGTACAGGCGGCTTTGGTTCTTCTGGCGTTCGTTAGAAAGGAGCCAAAATGGCAAAAGCAGCCACAAGTTTTGTATGTAGAGAGTGTGGATATAATTCACCAAAATATTTAGGAAAATGCCCAAACTGCGGGAACTGGTCTACGATGGAAGAGTTCAAGGAAACAACCAGCAACGCGAAACGTCCTTCCTTAGTGCAACATTCAGAAGAAGCACATAAGACAAAACCAATGCGATTAGACCAGGTTTCTTATGAGCGCGTGAATCGTGTGAAGACATCGATTAGCGAACTCGACCGTGTGCTCGGGGGTGGCGTGGTTCCAGGTTCTCTAGTATTAATTGGTGGGGACCCAGGGATTGGGAAATCTACCTTATTATTACAAGTGTCTAGTGAATTACAACAAACACAAGGAACGGTTCTCTATGTATCGGGAGAAGAAAGTGCGTCTCAAATTAAAATGCGTGCGGAGCGTCTCGGGATGCAAGCAGACGGATTTTATATTTACGCTGAAACAAATCTAGAAGATATCGTTGCGCAAGTAGAAGCATTGAAACCAGACTATGTCATTATCGACTCGATTCAAACGATGACACATCCGCAAGCAAACGGGGTTGCAGGAAGTGTGTCTCATGTTCGTGAGGCAACAGCAACACTCATGCGACTTGCAAAGCTCAATCAGATTGCCATCTTTATCGTTGGTCACGTGACAAAAGAAGGAGCATTAGCAGGGCCACGTATGTTGGAACATATGGTGGATACCGTTCTTTATTTTGAAGGGGATAAACATCATAGCTTCCGCGTGCTTCGTTCCGTGAAAAACCGTTTCGGATCTACCAACGAAATTGGGGTCTTCGAAATGCATCAAGAAGGGCTGAACGAAGTAACGAACCCTTCCGAAGTCTTCTTAGAAGAACGTCTTGCAGGCGCAACAGGCTCTGCGATTGTCGTGTCTCTTGAAGGAACAAGACCAATTTTAACCGAGGTGCAATGTTTATTGTCACCAACGGCCTTTGGAAATGCACGCCGTACGACAAGTGGTTTGGACTATAATCGTGTAGCGCTCTTGATGGCAGTGCTTGAGAAACGTGCAGGACTTCTATTACAAAACCAAGATGCTTACTTTAAATCAACAGGTGGTTTGAAACTGGGCGAACCCGCAGTCGACTTAGCGATTGCGATGAGTATTGTTTCAAGTTACAAGGAAAAAGAAACGCAGATGGGTGATTGCTTTATCGGAGAAATCGGCTTGACAGGTGAAATTCGTAAAGTGAATCGTGTCTATGACCGTGTTCGCGAGGCTGAAAAGCTCGGATTTAAGCGTGTCTTTATTCCAAAAAATAATTTAGACGGATGGGAACTTCCAAAAAATATCGAAGTCGTTGGAGTATCTTCTGTCAAAGAAGCTATTTACAAAGCCTTCGGAAAAGAAAATTAGAAAGGAGAACTGTTATGGAACAACCTAAAAAATTTCGAGCATACGGAAGAAAAGTTATTACAACTGATTTTTCGTATTGCTCGGAGGGTCTTTAGGTGCAACGTATTTTCAAGTCTATGGCAAGCATTCGACATTACGAATGAATGGTTAACATCGCAAGTTACGAGTATTTTGTTAGGTGCCATTATTTTATTCTTTATTTCCCTATTCGTGACGGATCCGATTTTAGCGGGCATTCGTAGACTTGAAAAACTCGTTAGCCAACTTTCTGTGAGCTATTTACTCTTTGGAATGATTGGAGCACTGATTGGACTCTTAGTCGCATGGCTCGTTGGATTGCCATTTACAAACTTACAAATTCCAGCAATTACGCAAGCTTTACCAATCGCCTTAAGTATTATCTTTGGGTACCTTGGCTTTTATGTCGGAACGACGCGTCGTGAAGATATTTTAAAAGCTTTTACGGGGACAAGAAAGAAAACGGAGGATTCTCCAGTGCTTGAACGTAAAGCAGGAGATAACTTCAGAAAATACAAACTGCTCGATACAAGCGTCATTATCGACGGACGTATTTACGATATCGCTAAAACAGGCTTTATTGAAGGGGTGCTGGTGATTCCAGTATTTGTACTGAATGAATTACAATATATCGCCGATAGCGCTGATAGCTTGAAGCGTGTGAGAGGACGCCGTGGATTAGATATTTTAAACGCTCTTCAAAAAGAAGAGAATATTAAAGTAGAAATTTATGACGGGGACTATGACGATATTAATGAAGTAGACCGTAAGTTGATTCGCTTGGCGAAGGCGATTGACGGCATTATTATCACGAACGACTTTAACTTAAATAAAGTGAGCGAGTTCCAAAATGTGCCGGTCTTTAATATTAATGCGTTAGCGCAAGCCATCAAGCCAGTTGTGATTCCAGGGGAAACCTTGAAGACGACAGTGGTTAAATCGGGAACGGAGCGCCAACAAGGGGTTGCGTACTTAGATGATGGCACGATGATTGTCGTGGAAGATGGACAATATTATATGAATCAAGAGATTGAAGTAGTCGTAACGAGCGCGCTTCAAACTGCAGCAGGTCGTATGATTTTCGCCAAACCACTGCATAGCCAAAGAAAATTAAACAATAAAAGTTAGTTATATGATTACTGCGAATCCTTGCGGATTTGTTTATAATCGCTGTAATGGGGCACCGGTTCGAGCCTAGTGTCTCTCGCCTAAAAAACTCAAAAAGGGAGTACGGAATAAATTTCGAACTCCCTTTAATTCGTCTTTTTTGCGAATCGCGTTACTGTTATTATAAAATCCGCATGATTCTGCGTAATCATAGTGCTTATACTTAATTTTCTTTTGGACTGCTTGAACTCAACGACTGCTGGCAGTTTAAAGAGAAAATAAAGAGGATGGACGAATTTCGTCCATCCTTTTTGTCATTCAATATCGATTTCAAATGGTTCGTCAATAGTTTCAGAGACGTATTTACCATCTTTCTTACGTTGTTTCACGCATTCTGTTAATAAGTATTCGATTTGTCCATTGACTGATCTAAAATCATCTTCTGCCCATGATGCGATAGCAGCATATAATTTAGATGACAGTCGTAATGGAATTTGTTTTTTCTTTAAATCAGCCATCGTTAGTACAGGCTTCCTGTGTTAACGATTGGTTGAGCATCATGATTGCCGCAAAGAACAACGAGTAAGTTAGAGACCATCGCAGCTTTACGTTCTTCATCCAATTCTACGAGTTCTCCTTCGTTTAAGCGTTCTAGCGCCATTTCAACCATTCCAACAGCACCGTCTACAATCATCTTTCTAGCGTCAATAATTGCAGAAGCTTGTTGACGTTGAAGCATTACTGCAGCGATTTCTGGAGCGTAAGCAAGGTAAGTGATACGTGCTTCGATGATTTCAAGACCTGCATTTTCAACACGTGCTTGAATTTCATCACGAATACGTTTTGCAACGACTTCACTTGAACCACGTAAGCTACCTTCATCGGCAATACCGTCCCCAGTTGTATCAACGTTTGGAGCTACATCATATGGATAAATACGCACAATATTACGAAGCGCGCTATCACATTGAAGAGATAAGTATTCTTTGTAGTTATCTACGTTAAAGACTGCTTTAGCCGTATCGACCACTCTCCAAGTCACAGCAATTCCGATTTCAACAGGGTTCCCTAGGCAATCGTTAATCTTTTGACGAGAGTTATTTAACGTCATAATTTAGAGAAATTTGATTTTTAAAGGCGTTTAAGTTCGCTTCAACGCCGCCTGTAGTGCTAATTGTGACCGGAGTGCTTTGACGATCGACGTCACCGCTTTGGCCTAATTTTGTTTTCGCTGCAGGGTTTACAGCCACGCTAAATGGATTTACAAAATAGAAGCCAGGTTCCTTAATGCTTCCTGTGTAGTCCCCAAAGAGCGTCAAAACAATCGCTTCTTGAGGTTTGACAACTTTTAGTCCTCCAAAAAGGACAAGACTGCTTATAAATACTAGAATGCTGAGGAGAATACAAAATACTTGAAGCCCGTCGTTTCTAATCAATGCAATTGAGGAAATAAAGCCTACAACTGAAAGGATTAGTAGAAGTAAAATACTAAACAACGCAGCAAAACCGTTAGACTTTGTTTTTAAAATTTTTTCGTTCATAAAAAAGACTCCTTTGTCTATTTGATATCTAAATGATATCACTATGAAATCCCAAAAAGCAATATAATAAGACTGATAGAAAATAAGTTACTAGATTCACAAAACGTTGTAAAGGGTAATTATTTATGGTATCATCTAACCAAAGCGGGAGGAAGAACAATGAATTCAAATAAAAAGAGAAATTTAATTCGTAAACTTGTGGGACTTACAGCTTCGATGGCTATCGCGAGTATATTTGCACCATCAACGCCATCAATTACACAAGTTGCATTTGCTGAGGAGACGCCTGCAGTAACTTATAAAGTAAAATATAAATTTATAAGTAATACGCCTGGAAAAGAATTACCTCAAAGAGTATTGGATGTATTACCTGGAGACGAAGAGTATCCTGTAGGTAGTTTAGTTCAACCAACAACTGAATTTAAAAAAGTAGTTGGTGAGGGAATACCACGCCAAGTTGTTGAAGGAGAAGGGTATTGGGTTTTCCAAGGATTCGATTCAGATGCTAGAACAATCAAAAACGGGGATGTAGTATTTACAGGTAAATGGAAGTGGTTTGATTATATTGATTATTCATATGTAGTTGGTGGACCAGTATTTGTTCCTTTGCCAGAATCAATGGTAAATGAAGCAGCCAAACTTAAAACAACGCGTATTTCTTATGCGGATTTTGAAAATCATGTTGATATTCCTGAAAACTTAAAAATTATTCAGAAACTAATGAACTGGAATGAAGCTACTGGTGAGTACGAACCAATCATTATGAAAGATGACGATGCCCAATGGGAATACCATCCGAAACCTGACCCGTCAGGAGACGGGTTGCGGGTAGAGTTAGATTACCATAAGAATTCGAAATTCCGCTATGACTTCCCAAAAGTTCAAGAATTTCTTAATCTTTATTGGAAACCAATACCTCGTAACGTGGAATATGAATTTGTTAGTGGAACAAAAGGCAAAGAGATTGAAGGAGTATTAGATCACTTAAAACCGGTTCACAAAGGAACTTACTACTATTATTATAGAAATCTAAAAGAGTATAGTGAAACGAAGATTGTTGCTGAGCAACCAAAGCAAACTACTTTTTACGATTCTACCAAAAAAGGAACGTGGACATTCGTTTCATATGATGTATCAGAAAAACTTCTTAGTGAGTGGGATCTTAATGGATGGAATTTAAAATTCACTGGTACATGGACGTTTGTTGCTGACGAAGAACCAGCGCCAGAAGAATCAACAGAAGAACAAAGCAATCAAACGGAATCAACTGATGAAAAAAATTAGAAACAACAGAAGTTCCAACGACTCAAAAAGGAAGCAAATGTAGAACAACCAGAATCAACAGAAGTGCAGACTTCGGAGAAAGCAACAGAAGCAGAACTACCAAATACAGGGACAACAGGAGTCCTAACAACAGTTATAGTGGGAGTTTGTATAGCTTTTGAGTGGGTTCGGATTATTTGTTCAAGGTCATCGTAAAGAAGGCTAATGGATTCTTTTAGTGCGAATTACAATAGAAATAAAAACCCCTTCTAAGTAATGGCACTGACCCCCGTAAATGAGAATTAAATAAAAACACCTCCAAGTTGGATTTGGTACAATATTATCAAATACGCATGGAGGTGTCTTTTTATGGTTAAAAAAATCGTGTTGCTTATTCAGCCGATATTAAAAAAAATAAAGCCGTAGAAATGAAATTACAGGGATATAGTACAAAACAAGTAATGCAGGAGTTAAACATTAAAAAAACAAAAACGCAAGTAGAAACATGGTTTAGATGGTATAAAAATGGAGAAACACATCGTTTCCACCAACAGGTGGGTAAACAATATTCTTATGAAAAAAAGGAATGGCTAAACTTTCTGAAATCGATCAATTAAAAATTAGAATTACGAAGAAAAGAAGTTGAATTAGAAATATTAAAAAAATACAAGGAATTGGAAAGGAAGTGTCGCCTCAAGCAGTTGTAAAATTAGTAGAAGAATTGAAAGGTAAATATACAGTTCATTTAATCTGTTTTTGCCTTAATGTACCCATATCTACTTACTACCGATGGAAAAAGAAAGACTTTTTCTCCAACCGTTATCGAGGAAAACTATTGGTAAAATTTGTAAGAAAAAAACAAATTTATTTACGGGTACAGAAAGATTAAGCATTTGATTCAGAAGGAATTAAATCAGATTGTTAACCATAAGGTTGTGCAGCGGATTATGCAGAAAAAAATGGTTGGAATTGTGCCGTGAAACCGAAAAAAAGCTATCAAAAATAGGTAAACCTTTCTCAATTACTGGCAATACTCTGAATAGAGATTTTTCAGCGGATAAACCTATGCAAAAAGTTGACTACTGATATCACATATTTACCTTTTCGGCCCTAAACGATTATATTTGTCGTCGATTATGGATTTATACAACGGAGAAATACTAGCTTATACAATTGGTTCTAAACAAGATACTAAGTTTGTATTGGATACTTTAAATCAAATTGACTTACCTAAGAATGTTCTACTACATAGTGATCAAGGCAGCGTTTATACTTCCGCTGAATACTACAATCTATGTAAAGAAAAAGGCATTATCCGCAGTATGTCCCGTAAGGGGACACCCGCAGATAATGCGCCCATCGAAAGCTTCCATTCTTCGCTAAAGTGCGAAGCTTTCTACATAAAAGATGAAGTAATAACTTCATCTTCTATTGTAATTCAAATTGTAGAAAATTACATCAAATATTATAATGAAAATAGAATCCAACAAAAATTGGACTACCTGTCTCCGGTTGAATACCGGAGACGGTAGCCCTAGGGTGTTTTTATTAAATTCTCACTTTTTGGGGTCAGTCCCTAATAATCTTAGAAGGGGTTTTACTTTTTAGTGATGCTATCAGTAACTTCGCTATACACCACATTAAGATTATCTCGAATCCTTTTCAAGTTACTATAAAACAAGTAATAAGATGAACGTTACAATTGCTAGTCCACCTTGTTTCCAGATAATGCTAATTTGGCTAGTAAGTCCGCCGTATACTGCTACGACGATGATATTGAAAAGTAAGAATCCGACCAATTCTTTAGAACCAACGATTAATCCAAAGACTAATCCTACGGCAATCATCAAGTTGTAGACACCTTGATTTTTAAAGAGCGTCGTAATATTGGCATTCTTCAATGTTTCAACACTCATATTGAAGACGCGGCTTGTGGCTTCTGAAGTCGTTTGGAGTGTTTCCCAAGTAGAAAATATACACGAATTCCAGTGCAACGAGGGCCGTTAAAATAGTAATAATGATAGACATTTGTCTTCCTCCTTTTTATTGAACAGAAAAGAGTATACTCTGCTACTTTAATAGAAGCGAATGATATGTCTTGAAAGGGCGAAACATTGACGGAGTGCACTCAATATGCTATTCTATCCATTGTATAAAAAAGAATCACTACGATTTAGAAAGGAGAAAGGCATGAGTTATATTTCAGTAGAACATCTTTCTTTCTCATATGAACAAGAGACAGTACTTGAAGATATTAGCTTTACAGTGGAACCAGGTCAGTTTGTGATTTTGACTGGGGAAAACGGAGCAGCGAAGTCTACTTTAGTAAAAAATATATTAGGACTCTTAACACCAAAGAGTGGGAAAGCCACGATTGCAAAGAAAAATAGCAATGGCGAGAAGTTATCGATTGGATACGCTCCGCAACAGATTTCTTCTTTTAATGTAGGGTTCCCATCAAACGTGTATGAACTTGTGGCGTCAGGTCGTTACCAACAAGGTCGCTGGTTCAAAAAATTAAATGCAGAAGATCATGAACATATCGAACGCTCTCTCAAATCCGTAGGGATGTGGGATCAACGTAATAAACGTATCGGAGATTTATCAGGAGGGCAAAAACAACGCATCTGTTTAGCGCGAATTTTTGCGACAGACCCAGATTTATTTGTCCTCGATGAACCAACTGCCGGTATGGATAAGGCGTCGCGCGAGAGATTCTATCATTTATTACACCACGCATGCGCTCATCACGGGAAAGCCATTTTAATGGTTACTCATGAGGAAGAAGCACTTGAACAATACGTGGATAAACATATCCATCTGCAACGAAAGGAGGATTCTCCATGGAGATGTTTTTCTATGGTTTCATGCAAAGAGCATTCATCTCAGGAATAGCGATGGCTTTTATCACGCCGATTCTTGGTTTGTTCTTAATTCTTAGAAGACAGTCGCTGATGGCCGACACCTTGTCGCACGTGTCCCTTGTTGGGGTAGCGCTAGGATTTCTTTTGGGGATGAATCCAACACTTACAACGCTGATTGTGGTAATTATCGCAGCAGTTTTCATCGAAGCGATTGGAAAATACTTTAGAGGCTATTCTGAGATTACCGTTGCAATTCTAATGTCGGGAGGAATGGCGATTGCCCTTATCCTGATGAATATGCAAAAAGGTCGCTCGACACTCAGTGTGGACCAGTTCTTATTCGGTTCTATCGTGACGATTACGCAACAACAGATGATGATTATGATTTTATTAGCAGTTGTTGTAGTGGGGTTATACGTAATTTTCCGTAAACCACTGTATGTATTATCGTTTGATGAAGATACAGCGATGACAGCAGGATTACCCGTTCGCTTGATGACGAACCTCTTCACGATAATCACAGGAGTTGTGATTGCAGTGATGATGCCAATCGCAGGGTCACTTTTAGTATCAGCCGTTATTGTACTGCCAGCGTCGATTGCGCTTCGAGTGAGCAGTAAGTTTAATGGCGTGATTATCGGTGGTATTATCATCAGTCTGATTGGATTCTTTGCAGGTCTATCCGCTTCCTATATTTACGAAGCACCTCCGGGAGCCGCGATTACATGTGTGTTCCTCGTGATTTTATTTATCTCATT
The DNA here is from genome assembly GCA_916438765.1 of uncultured Granulicatella sp. Taxonomy (GTDB): domain Bacteria; phylum Bacillota; class Bacilli; order Lactobacillales; family Aerococcaceae; genus Granulicatella. Next base: position 736,584 of record CAKAHB010000005.1, read on the forward strand.
TATCGTGAGTGCCTTCCGTAAAAAAAGCATAATAACTAAGCTTACCATTTATTTGGTAGGCTTTTTTTATTTCTTGACTTGAGTGAAAAAAGGGTTTATATTACGTGATAACCAGTGGTTAGTGTTGACAGTTGAGGTGTTGAAATGAATCAATTGATATATCGTTTAATTTCAAAGAGAAAGAGAATTAGTCCACATATTGAAAAATTCGAGTTTGATATTGGGATATTCATTGTTAGTATTTGGGTTGTTGAAAAGAATAACCAATACTTCTTAATTGATAGTGGTTTAGCTAAATTATTACCCCGAATGGCAGAGTATGTTGTTCGTAATTTTTATGATAAGGAAAGAGTTTCTGGAGTATTTTTAACGCATGGGCATTCTGACCATATTGGGAGAATTCCAACGTTAAAAAAACATTACTACCAAATCTTCCTATTGTAATCGACAGCAGAGAAATTCCTTTTGTCTCAGGAGAAAAACCATATCCTGGTCGAGAGAAGCTAGAGCCTTTCACTTTTAAAAAACAGGATTTCATTGAGTTAGGAACTCCCGAATCAAATGAGTTGTTAGAACAAGCCGGACTCAAAGCAATTTATTCACCAGGGCACTCACCGGGACATACCTGTTATTATCATGCAGAGGATAATCTATTAATTGGAGGAGATCTTCTCACGACGAACAGAGCTGGAGTGTTAAGCGCACCAATGAAAGAATATACAGCAGATATGCCGAAAGCTTTAGAAACAGCTCATTCAGTATTGAAAGAATATAGCCATGCTATACTTTCTGTTGCTCATGGTGGAGAAGTGAAGAATGCTTTGCAAGAAATGGAGAAAAGTGAATGGTTTCAGAACAGTTAACAAGAGATAGAATTTTAGAAGCGGCAAGTAGTCTTTTTGCAGAAAAGTCTTTTCAAGAGGTAGGGATTCGTGAAATTGCCAAACGTGCAGGATGCTCTCATACAACTATTTATCTTTATTTTAAAAATAAGGATGAAATTCTGTTTGAAGTTGCTAGTGCTCCACTAGAAAAGTTATATCAAACGTCATTAGAAATCTATCAATCGAGCGAGAGCATAGAAAATAGATTGTTAGAGGTATGTCATCACTTCATACGCTTTGGGTTTCAATATGCAAGCTCTAACCAGCTTTTATTCATTGTTGAAGGGGAAGAAGTTGATTTACCCGAATTCACAAAACCAATTAATCAGTTAAGAATGAAGAGTTTCAACATACTAAAATCTTTAATTCAAGCAGTATTACCTCAATCAATCAGTGAAGAGAAATTATTCAATATCGTCCGAGGAACCTATTTGTTTTTACAAGGAATGGTGATTAACTACGCTTCTGGCGATTGTGGATATAACGAAAGACTGCAGACAATTGTTACAGATTACTTAACCTTCACATTATTGGATCGAAAGAATCTGTAAAAAAGTAACTATTTTTGGAGGACAAGCATGTGATTATACAGGCGTTATCGAGTATGGTGACGATACTTGCGGTCATCGCGCTCGGCTATCTCTTGCAGGCCAAGGGATGGTTTAAGGAAGGGTTCAGCAAGAGCATTGCGGATTTGATTTTGAAGATTGCTTTGCCGGCATCAATCTTTGTTTCAGTATTAAAATTTATTACAAAAGAACAACTCGTGAGTTTCTTTGGGGCTAGCCTTTATCCATTGATTGCGGTGATTCTAGGCTACATCGTGGCATGGGGCGCTGTTGTCTTATTCAAAATTCCGGTTGGAAGACGCGGAGTGATACTCAATACATTCGTAAATGCGAACACAGTTTTTATGGGGCTGCCGCTCAATCTTTCTCTTTTTGGAGAAGAAGCGATGCCGTACTTTTTGGTTTACTACGTGATTAATACATTGTCGATATTTACTGTTGGAACTTATGTTGTAGCAATTGATCGTCCTGATGGAACCAAAAATAAAGGAATCGAGTGGAAGAGCCTCTGTTCACCACCGCTCATTGCGTTCTTAGGGGCATTAGTAGTTGTGGCGCTTGGAATTCCAATTCCATCATTTGCACAAAATTCCATTAGTATAGTAGGAAGTTTAGTGACGCCATTGTCGCTCATGTATATCGGGATCAACCTTCAGCAAAGTGGTCTTGGAACATTGCGCATCGACCGCGATACTGTAATTGCGCTAGCAGGGCGCTTTATTATTTTCCCAATGTTAATGGTATTGGTGTTACTTATTGGAGGAGCGGATAATCCCTTATTAAAAGAAACTTTTATTATTCAGTCGACTATTCCAACGCTGGTGATTATGCCTATTTTAGCGGCAGAAGCTAAAGGAGATGTTGATTTTGCGACGAATGTGGTGACGATGACAACCATTGCTTACTTAGCAGTATTGCCATTGTGGTCGTTATTTTTATTTCTAATTTAACGCAATTACCATATATGGTAATTGCAGCATACAAAAAAAGCGAAGAACCAATTTGGCTCTTCGCTTTATTTCATTTTATCTTATAAAAATTCATGTTTATCAAAGAAGTTACCAAGTTCTGCTTTGATCGTTTGTGCTTCAGTATCAATCTCTGTAATTTTGATGATTGAAGAGTAGTCTGTTACATTGTGGTTTGAAACCCCTGACTCACAGAATACAACGGCACCTGCTGTTGTTGAATCAAACTCTTGGATAAGGCTACGCATACCGTTGATTGTACCGCCGGCTTTCAAGAAGTCGTCGACGATTAATACGTTTGATCCACTGGCTAATGTACGTTTTGATAATTCCATTTTCTCAACGCGAGAAGAAGAACCTGAAACGTAGTTAATACTTACAGTAGAACCTTCCGTAATTTTTGAATCACGACGTACGATAACGAATGGTACGTTTAAGTAGTTGGCAACTGTTTGTGCGATTGGCACCCCTTTTGTTGCAACAGTCATAACTGCATCAATTTTCTTATCTTCGTAAGCAGATGCAATCATTTTCCCTAGATCATGTAATACATCTGGTTTTGCAAGTAAATCAGAAAGGTAAATATATCCCCTGGCAACAAGCGACTTGCATCGTTCATTTGCTCTTTTTAGTTTTTTTCCGCAGCAGCCAATGCTTGTTCGCGTTTGATTTTTCGGAACAAAAAAATCACGCCCCCTGCAGCACCCGGCACTGTGCGAATAATCCCTACACCTTGCTTTTCAAAAGTCTTCTTGATAATAGCAATATCCTCACTTATAGAAGATTTTGCGGACTGATACAACGCTGTAAATGTTGTTAATGAGATTAACGTATGTGGGTTATCTAATAGACGTTGTGTCATATCGATTAAACGTTCACTTCTTTTTTTAATTTCATTGCCTCGTCCTCCTTTTTTTGTTTAAGACACTATTATAGTATACACAAAAGTACGGAAATTACAACTTTTTAAACCTGTAATATTCGGGAAAACAGCAAATAAAACCTTGAAAATCAAAAGAATGTTCCTAATTTTATTAAGAAAAGCTAAAAATTAGTCTTCTTTCAGGAAATCTACGTTAAATTTCCTGAGAAAGATAAAGAAAAACGAGCCTAATGAGGCTCGTTTTGTTATATACGTTTGAGTTCGATGCCAACAACACCGTATTGTGCTTGTTTTTCCTTCGAATAGTAAGTCAACATGTCATCGGGATGTGCGTTCTCCACGTCTTCTGAAGTATACCCACATTGTAGTAGCGGGAGTTTTTCATACAGTTCTCTAAAGTCTTTAAAGACATGTAATTGAACCACTTCGCACAGTGTCGTTTGCGAAGCATCTTCGGTATTGGTAAATCGAATGTGATTACCAATTTGAATCGATTGACGCTTCTCATCGTAAAGACGAAGTTCAATCGTTTTTTGACCGGACGCAATGGAAGCATACGGTTTTGGGAAAAGAGTCATCTCATGTAGCATGACTAGTTCTCCTTGTTTTAGTACGAATTTTTCAACGGCCACAGCAACGCCATCTTCATCGTTGGTTGTTGTCACGAAGTTGGCGATTTCTTTGATCGAATCAATCGCATTTCCCATCGCGACGCCAAGACCCGCGTATTCAATCATGTCACGGTCGTTCTCGTGGTCGCCAAGACACATCACTTCATCGCGTGTAAGGCCAAGTTTATCGGCTAGATGATGCACGGCTTTTCCTTTGCTCGCTTCAGGGTGAATCACTTCGAGGTAGAAACCTGCGCTACGGAAGATGTTGTAACGGCTCTTGAAGTCGTCAGAAAGATTTGGAATTAATTCTTCTAGCACTTCAGGTTCATCCACAAACATGATTTTGACGAATTCTTTGTCCGTTGGAATGTCTTTGTATAATTGGTGCACGATTGGCATTCCTACAAGTTCACTTTCATGAATCGAGTATTTGCCGACTGTTTCTGTTGGAACGTAAATCGCTTCTTCGTCGATGGCGTGATAGTGCACATTGTATTTTGTAGCGTAGTTGTTCACGCGCTCTAAATCATCATGTGTCATTGAGAAACGCACGAGTGCTTTTTTCGAACCCGTTTGTTGTACCAAAGTTCCATTGTAAGTCACGACATAGTCATGGTCGTTTACTAAGTCAAGTTCTTGAAGCAATCCTTCTACACCAGGATATGGGCGTCCTGTACAAAGAACCACATAGACTCCTTGTGCGCTTGCAGCGTTTAAAGCAGCCTTTACTCGTGGTGTGATTTCGCGTTTTGAATTGATAAGTGTGCCGTCGATATCGATGGCGATTAATTTGATAGCCATAGTTCCTCCTTGAAATTGTTGAATAGCGTTAAGTAGTGTTTTGAGCTGGATAATTGGACGTCTTTTAAATAAGAATCTGAGCAAAAATACAATGCTTAATTAACCATTACGGAAATCTTTCGGAGAGCTCCGTAAAATATGGAAAACACAATATACCTTATAAGGTATATTGTGTTTTTTTATTTATAAAAAGTAATTGGTAGATGATGCTCACATCCTGTGTAGTTGAACTCGGGCTCACAGGACTGACGTCCACTTCCCGAAACGTACGCAGAACGTTACACGTTCCTTCCGTCGTTTCGGTCCAGTGATTCAGTCCTGAGCGTTCGCCCTCGTATCCTGTGTAGTTGAGTTCGGAAAAGCAGAGGCTCAAGCCTTTCGAGGTTAGTCCGCACGACTTGTACCAAGTCCCTTGCGGCTAACCTGCGAACCGTCATCGCCTCTAAACGCTTTTCCTCACATCCTGTTATTTCATTTGATTCGAAAATACGTCCAATTGTGCAGCGATATTTTGAAACTCTGCATAGTCGTCCATGAAGAGGCCGTTTTGCATTTCGCCGCTGACCATTTCGCGAGGGAAGTAGAGGCGTTCGTCACCACGTACTTTTCCGGAAATGGCATCTACAATCGAACTGACTTGAGACAACTCAACCATATTACCGTTGCGTTCTACAAGCTCGATTTGCGTTCTTGGTTTAATCGAATCTGGACGATAGAAATCGTATGGCAAGTCGAAACTGTTGTTAATGGCAGTGTAGTATTCTGGATCGAACCCAACTTCTTCAACGATTTGTTTCATGCGTTCGATTTGAGCGCCATCATTTGTACGATTAAATGGCACTGATTTAAAAGGACGACGGTTGATGAAACGATCCGATAAGTCGCTCAAGATAGCATCTTCTTCTAATAACCAGTGAGAGAAGTATGTGTTCAATACGCCGTCATCGAGACGTAAGTAGTCTTCCAATGTCCATGTTCCCTCGAAGAAAGGCTTCAAGAACGTTGCCGAGTGTCTTAATGGATTCAATTCTGAGTGGTAGCAAGCGGAAGCGCGTTTCAATAAATGATTTAGCACGACTTCCATCCCGCGAGAAACTGGGTGGAAGTATACTTGCATGTACATTTGATAACGACTCACGATGTAGTCTTCTACCGCGTGCATTCCTGAATACGTAAAGCAATGCCGCCTTTATATGGACGAATCACACGAAGGATACGCGTGAGGTCGAAAGTTCCGTAGTTTACCCCTGTGAAATAAGCATCACGAAGTAAGTAATCCATACGGTCCGCATCGATTTGACTCGAAATCAATTGCACCACTTGAGGATTTGGATGTGTTTTTTGAATCACGCTAGCTACTTCTTGTGGGAAAGTAGAAGAGACTTTACGTAAAATCTGATTGACTTCTGTTTCCTCAGACAAGATGATGTCGATGGTGATTTGTTCATGGTTTGTATCGAAAATTTTCTCGAAAGTATGTGAGTATGGTCCGTGTCCAACATCATGCAAGAGGGCAGCGCAGAGCACAACAAGGCGATTGCTGTCGTCCCATAGTCCATCTCCTTCTTCTTTGGTCGCATAGTTACGAGCAAAGTTGTCGCAAATACGACGGGCGATTTCATATACCCCTAAAGAGTGAGAAAATCGTGAGTGTTCCGCTGTATGGAAAGTATACATGGAAGCTCCGGTTTGTTTAATTCTGCGGAGTCGTTGCAATTCACGACTATTAATTAATTCAAGAATAATTGGATGTTGCACGTGGATATAATCGTGTACTGGGTCACGAAATACTTTTTCACGTTTAAATGCTTCAGTCATGCGGTTGACGCCTTCTTTCGGTTAGATTGTGAATAATACTCATAAGCACTTTCAGTTTATGCTATTTTCGGTAGAAAAGCAAGAGGGTCAGACTTTTAAAATGCTTTTATACCGCGTTTTTTGACGGATTATTGTCGTTTCACAAAACGCTCAAGTGCTTTTTGGAAATCTGGAGTGTGAATAAAGTCTGTTTCGTTTTCTTCCAGTGTGGACCCAAGTTTCGTTAATGCTTGTAGGACGCGAACTTGAACGTCTTCAATCGTGAGGTCGATTCCAAGCGCGTCACTAATATTCCACATACTGTCGGCATTGACTTCTGGGAAATGCCATTTTGTTTTTTCGCCTTGAAGTGCGTGGTCATAGAAATCACGAACCACAAGCCCACGACGGTTTTGGTCTCCATAGACGCTTAAGTAAATCGAAACGCACACCACATCTTTCAAGCGGCGCTGCGCAATCCCGGCAATTTTACGGTTTTGAATGCTTAAATCATAATCTCCCGGGCAGTATGAGTCTGCTACTTCAAAAGCTTCGATACCACCAAGCGCCTCCGCTTCTGGGAAAAGTCTCCTGGATGAGTTGTTGCATCCATTCGTAGGCTTCGTTAATCGTCGGCATTTGTTTATTTTTTTAAAAAGCAGGCTGATGTTTAAAATGCCTTCGTTACTCACTACGGCCAGCCCGCCTGCTTGACGCACAATCGGCGTAAATCCGTTGGCACGCAGTCTTTCTAGCCCTTGTTCCAGATAAGGAACCTTTGTATCGGTCATTCCAAGAATCACGATATCTTCAAGCGTCCAGAAGTGAACGAATGGGCCGTCTTCTTCCTTTGTTAGATGACGAATCAGTGTCTCATCGAGCGCAAAATGGCGTTAGCATTTCTTCGAGTTTTTTTCAGTTTTTTTGAATTTGAGTCGCAACCAATTGAATGGTTTGCTGCCCTAATAGGTGATTGAGTCATACGATTCTCCTTTAGAGTTCTTCGTGTTTTATTATAACAAAAGTTCGCGTGATGGTCGTGTTAGAGGCCGTTTTAAAGCCATTTCTTAGGAATTTATTAAGTAAAAGTCAAGAATCGTAAAAATTACTAGCAAAAAACTTATATTTTTAATACGATAAGGTAGAAAAAGAATGAAAAGAGGGAATGCTCATGAAAATTTTAGTAGTAGATGATGATCGCGAAATCGTTGAATTATTGACGATTTACTTAAAGAACGAAAATTATGAAATTGTAAAAGCCTATGACGGGAAACAAGCCCTTGAAAAAAATTAAAAAAATGTATCCAGATATCGATATGATTATCTTGGACATTATGATGCCTCGCTTAGACGGAATCTCAGTGGTGCATGAAGTGCGTAAAGAAAATGCACAATTGCCAATTCTATTATTAAGCGCGAAATCAACAGATATCGATAAAATCCAGGGCTTAACAAATGGTGCCGACGACTACGTTACAAAACCATTTAACCCACTTGAAGTCATTGCGCGTGTGAAATCATTATTACGCCGCTCAACGATTACACAAGAAGGTCCAGCCAACGAAGAAATTACAATCGGACCTTTAACGATTAAGAAAGAATCTCACCAAGTGACAACAACAGATGGCACTGAAATTCAATTAACGGTATTAGAATTCGGGAATTCTATACTTACTTGCGAGCCATCCAAACCGTGTATTTAGTGCAGATGAAATCTTCGAAACAGTATGGCAACAAGAAAGTATCGTTTCAACAAAAACTGTAATGGTACACGTAAGCCACCTTCGCGATAAAATTGCCGAAGCGACTGGCGGCGAAAAAGTCATTGAAACAGTATGGGGAGTAGGCTACAAGATTGAAGACAAATAATAAAAAAGTTCTTCACCTTCGAAAAGTCAAAAACGAACCGACACTCTTGACGCTCACGCCAAAAGAAATCAGCGAACTCATACTAGAAGGAATCGTGACGCTCTGTATCGTATTCCTTTTATACTTAGGGATTCTCGTGATGGTCAGCCAACTGATTAACGAGCCAGGGTTCATTTCGGTGGAATTCTCTGCTCGTGAAGTATGGCATATCGAGCGTGATCAAATTGTGTTCTATAAAAACATCTTTACGATTACATCGGTCGTTTTTGCAGTGGCATTTACTTATTGGCGCTTGATGCGAAGATACCAACAAATGCAGTTGAACCATATTTTAGAAGAATTGCATTTGATTGCGGACGGGCAGTATGACAGACGAATTCCGTTCAGACTCTCAGGAGACATGGGGCAAGTCGTGAACTCGATTAACCGCTTGGTAGATTCGACCGTAAACGCGTTAGAGGACGAACGTGCGATTGAGAAGTCGAAGGACGAATTGATTACCAATGTATCGCATGATATTCGAACACCATTGACGTCGATTATCGGTTATCTCGGATTGATTGTAAATCAGCCAAATGTCGAGAGCGCCGATGCAAAACGCTATGCGGAAATCGCGTATTCGAAGGCGGAACAGATGAAATTGCTCGTGGACGACTTATTCGAATATACGACGACGCGTCCAAATGGGGCACCACTCAGACTTAATGATATTCCAATCGTTAATTTCTTAGAGCAAGTAGCAGCAGACTTCGAGCTCGAGGCGCAAACGCAAGATGGCGATTGAAGTCTTGCCGAATAACCGCGATGTCGTGCTTGAACTCGATGCCGAGAAAATGGTGCGCGTGATTAATAATCTCTTATCGAATGCGATTAAATACGGCCACGAAAATTCTGTCATCACGATGGAAGTCTTAAGAAATGATGGAGTCGTGACAATTGCCGTTCGAAACGCCGGAGATCCAATCTCGAAAGAAGTGTTGGAACAACTCTTTGCACGTTTCTACCGCGCAGAAGCATCCCGTTCCAAAGAAACTGGTGGAACAGGACTTGGTCTGGCGATTGCCGAAAACATCGTACAGTCGCATGGCGGGATGATGTATGCTGAATCTGAAAACGGACAAACAAGCTTCTATGTATGCTTGCCGGAAGAGAATCAAGGTTCATTGAAACAATTTAAAGAAAAACTCAAATAACCAGAAGAAGGCAGAAATGCTTTCTGCTGGTTATTTTTATTCGCAAAAACACCCTAGAGTTGATACTATGGAAGGGACGTAATGGAGGGAAAAATATGAAATTAGCAACGTGGAACGTGAACGGAATTCGTTCGGTATTAAATAAAGGCGCTCTACAAGAGTATGTATTAGAAAGTAATCCAGATATTTTATGCCTACAAGAAACAAAGGCGCAACAAGAACAAGTGGAACTCGGGATGGAGTTTAGCGAGTATGATGTGTATTTCAACTCAGCTGTGAAAAAAGGGTATTCTGGGACGGCCATCTTTACCAAAGTAAAACCACTATCGGTAACATATGGCATCGGTATCGAAGAACATGACCAAGAGGGACGTGTGATTACAGCCGAATTCGAGAAATTTTACTTAGTGACGGTCTATACGCCAAATGCGAAGCGCGACTTATCTCGTCTAGCGTATCGTCAAGTGTGGGAAGATGATTTCCTCGCATACATCAAGAAGCTAGAAGAGACAAAACCAGTCATTTTCTGCGGCGACTTGAATGTGGCGCATAAGGAAATCGACTTAGCGAATCCAAAAACGAATGTGAATAACGCCGGATTCACTAAAGAAGAACGTGCGAAATTCGACCAAGTTGTCGCAAACGGCCTAGTGGATGCGTTCCGCTACTTACATCCTGACACAGTAGGGGCGTATAGCTGGTGGAGCTACATGGGTGGCGCCCGTGCAAGAAATATCGGATGGAGAATCGACTATTTGTCGTATCCGAAGCTCTCGCACCGCTTCTCAAAGAAGTCGACATTCGTAGCGATGTCACAGGAAGCGACCACTGTCCAGTGGAAATCGAAGTGAAACTGTAAGAACATTTGTTCGCGTGCAGAAAGTCTGATACAATAGAGGTATCGATTAAAAAAGAGGTATTTAAATGGCAAAAGACCATATTGTCGTGCATGGTGCACGATCTCATAATTTAAAAAATATTGATGTAAGTATTCCTCGTGACCAGTTTGTCGTGATTACAGGACTATCAGGGTCAGGGAAGAGCTCGCTGGCGTTCGATACATTATACGCAGAAGGGCAACGTCGTTATGTAGAGAGTCTATCTGCATACGCACGTCAATTTTTAGGGCAAATGGACAAACCAGACGTGGATAGTATCGACGGCTTGAGTCCAGCGATTGCCATCGACCAAAAAACAACGTCCCGTAATCCGCGTTCAACAGTCGGAACGGTGACGGAGATTAATGACTATTTGCGTTTATTATATGCGCGTGTGGGGAAACCCATCTGTCCAAATGACGGTACGCCAATTGAAAGCCAGTCCTTGGAACAAATGGTAAACCGCGTCATGGCGATGCCAGAAAAAACTAAAATTCAGGTGCTAGCGCCGGTTGTCGTTCAGAAGAAAGGCGAGCATAAGAAAGTCTTCGAGAAGATTCAAAAAGATGGCTACGTGCGTGTGCGCGTGGATGGCGAGATGCATGAAGTTACTGAAGAATTCAATCTCGAGAAGAATAAGAAACATAATATTGAAATCGTCGTGGACCGTATCGTCGTGAGTGATAAGAGTCGTTCACGTCTATTCGATTCGATTGAAGCGGCCCTTCGTTTAGCGGAAGGCTATGCAATCGTCGATGTGATTGGAGGGGGGAAGAACATCTCTTCAGCGAACACCATTCTTGTCCGATTTGTGGATTTACGGTCGGCGAATTAGAGCCACGTCTCTTCTCGTTCAACGCGCCGTTTGGAGCGTGTCCTGAGTGTGATGGTTTAGGGTCGAAGCTTGAAGTCGACTTAGATTTAATCGTTCCAGATAAGAATTTAACGCTGGAAGAAGGAGCGCTTGTTCCTTGGAATCCAATTAGTTCGAACTATTATCCAACGATGCTGGAACAATTTTGTAAACAGTTCAAGATTCCGATGAATATTCCATTTGAGAAATTGACGCAGTCGCAGAAGAATATGGTGTTATACGGGTCGGGAGACGCGACCTTTAAGTTCCATTATGAAAATGAATTTGGTGGCGTTCGTGACGTGGAAATTCCTTTTGAAGGAGTAGCCGTCAACGTAGAGCGCCGTTACCGTGAAACGAATAGCGATTTTACGCGTGAACAAATGCGCCAATATATGAACGAATCAGAATGTAAGAAGTGTCATGGATTCCGTTTAAATGAACAGGCGTTGTCTGTCAAAGTCGGAGGTAAAAACATTAGTGAAGTGTTGACACTCTCTGTAGATGATGAGATTGATTTCTTCAAAGACTTAAACTTATCCGAAACTGATGAGCAAATCGCAGCTCCAATTTTAAAGAAGTAAGCTCTCGTTTGAAATTCTTACGCAATGTTGGGTTGCAATATTTAACATTGAGTCGTGCTGCTGGAACGTTATCAGGGGGAGAAGCACAACGAATTCGTTTAGCGACGCAAATCGGGTCAAACCTATCTGGCGTGCTCTATATTTTAGACGAGCCATCGATTGGACTTCACCAACGCGACAATGACCGCTTAATCGAGTCATTGAAGAGCATGCGTGACCTTGGAAATACCTTGATTGTCGTAGAACATGACGAAGACACGATGCGTGCTGCAGACTACTTGATTGATATCGGTCCAGGTGCGGGTGAATTCGGTGGTGAGATTATCGCTGCAGGGACTCCAAAAGAAGTGGAGAAAAATAAGAAATCACTGACAGACAATATTTAGCCGGCAAAAAATACATTCCAGTTCCAAGCGAACGTCGCAGGGAAGATAAGGGCTGGATCCATTTAGAAGGTGCTGCGGAAAATAACTTACGCGGTATCGATGTGGATGTGCCACTTGGACGTTTTGTGGCCGTGACAGGGGTATCGGGTTCTGGGAAGAGTTCGCTTGTCAACAGCGTATTGAAGAAAGCTTTAGCGCGTGAGATTACGCGTACGAAGGAAAAACCAGGGAAGTTCAAGAGCATTTCTGGATTTGAAAGCCTCGATAAGATTATCGATATCGACCAAAGCCCAATCGGAAGAACCCCACGAAGCAATCCAGCAACGTATACGGGTGTATTTGACGATATTCGTGATTTATTTGCGACCACAAATGAAGCAAAAATCCGTGGATACAAGAAAGGCCGCTTCAGTTTCAACGTGAAGGGTGGACGATGCGAGTCTTGTAAAGGGGACGGCATTCTGAAAATCGAGATGCACTTCCTGCCAGACGTATATGTGCCGTGTGAAGTCTGCCACGGAACGCGTTATAACTCAGAAACACTCGAAGTGAAATACAAAGGAAAGAGTATCGCGGATATTCTTGAATTAACGGTCGAAGAAGCGGTGGAATTTTTCCAAGCCGTACCAAAAATCAAACGTAAATTACAAACAATTAAGGATGTTGGACTCGGCTACGTCACCCTTGGCCAATCTGCCACAACGCTCTCTGGAGGAGAAGCGCAACGGATGAAGTTAGCCAGCGAACTCCAACGTGTCTCAACCGGCAATACCTTCTACGTGCTTGATGAACCAACAACTGGCTTGCATACAGACGATATCGCACGTCTGCTTGAAGTGTTGAATCGTTTAGTCGAAGCGGGCAATACCGTGCTTGTCATCGAACATAACTTAGATGTGATTAAGACCGCTGACTATATCATTGATATGGGACCAGAAGGCGGTAGCGGTGGTGGACTTGTGATTGCGACAGGAACGCCTGAAGAAGTGGCGAAAGATAAAAACAGTCATACGGGTCGTTATTTAAAACGTGCCTTAGAAGCAGCCGCATCGCATAAAAAGAAGTAGAAATTTACGAGAAGAGATAGTTTGAAGAAGCCAGTTATGCTATACTCAACATAGATCATTTCTCAGGGGGAAACTTGAATGAACATGAAAGAATTAGTCGGCAAGAAAGCCGCAGAATATGTGGAAAGTGGAATGACGGTTGGTCTAGGAACGGGTTCGACAGCCTACTATTTTGTAGAAGAAATCGGTCGCCGCGTGAAAGAAGAAGGTCTTGAAATCGTGGGAGTAACGACTTCTTTAGCAACGAAGAAACAAGCAGAAGCGCTTGGAATTCCGTTGAAGAGCGTGGATGAAGTGGATTATATCGACGTAACGATTGACGGTGCAGACGAAATCGCTCCAGATTTTTCAGGAATCAAAGGGGGCGGCGGTGCGTTATTATTCGAAAAAATCGTTGCCGAACAATCAAAAAGTGTTATCTGGATTGTAGACGAATCAAAAATGGTCGACTACTTAGGTCGTTTCCCATTACCAGTGGAAGTAGTGCCTTATGGTTCAGAACAATTATTCAAACGTTTTGAAGCGTTAGGATACAAACCAACATTCCGTGAACGTGACGGAGAACGCTACTTAACCGATAGCAAAAACTACATTATCGATTTGGATGTCTATCCAATTAAAGACCCAATCGCATTTGGAGAAAAAATCAAAGGCATGACAGGCGTGGTAGAGCAAGGTCTCTTCACAAACATGACGGATATCGTGCTTGTAGGAACTCCTGATGGGGTTGTCGTAAAACAATTCTAAAAATTAACCGCTTAGAGTCAGCATGGATGTGCGATTCTAAGCGGTTTTTTGTTATTCTAATTGGTAATTTGAATGAGAAATAGAACTCCATTGGTTTAATGAAAGTAGTTGTCTTCGAGCAGCTGTTCTAAGTTCAATTAGTCTATTTTTTTGAGAAATACCATTACGAATTAAAATCGAATTATAACTTTCCATATTTGAAAGAACCAGAAGTTCATTGAGATTCGCATAGTCTCTCATATTTCCTTTCAATGTAGGATTCTTTTTCTTTCCATTGTTTAGCAGTTTGATTAAATAAAGCTACATTTAATAAATCACTTTCTGTTGCATATTGTTGTGAAAGTTGTTCAGGTGTTAAATCTTGAGTAATAGTGTCTTTTATTGCTTCAGTATGAAGTTTATAATTTAATTTAGCTATTTCTCGATAAAGATTCCATTCTAAAGATTGTTGGTTATGCTCGTTAGATTTGAGACGTTTATAATCTTTAACAATATAAAGTTTGAATTCGGGAGAAATCCATGAGGCAAATTCCATGGCGATATCATAATGAGCATACGTACCACCGTATTTTTCCAGATTTTGAAAAAAAATTCCAGTTGCATTTGTCAATTGTACCCATTTTTTTGTGGAGTCATTGTGAAACGATTAAGACCAGACTCTTGTCTAACCGTGTCGAATTGCACACGGTTAAAAATCTTTATTATTTAAAAATCTCCCATAGTCCCTATATATTCAAGTGTGTTTCGGTTCCTTAGCCAGTTTTTGAATGATAAATCTTGGTTCATCAGAATTTTTTTGTATTTTTGCAAAGATCTGTTAGACAAATATAATCATCTTCTGAATCACTAGAAATAATTCTAATACCGATTCCTTTAGCATTAATATTGTGTTTGATTTCTTTTACCATATTTTCCCCTCCTATTCTGAGATACGACAAAAAAGAGGGAGAGCATTTCAATTTGTGTTCGAATATCAAGGCGGAGTGTGCTATACTAGTAAAGATTTAGTATTGAAAGGATCTGATGAAATGTCATTATTCATGGAAAAAAGAAAAGGATTGCTATGCACATTTGCTATTGCGGTTGTCTCAGTGATGCTCGATAAGCTATTCCCAGTCATCGGGAGTGCGGTATTTGCCATTATTTTTAGGGATGGCCTTGAACCAATTTTGGAAAATCCCAAGTGATTTTAGACCGGGGATTAATTATTCAGCGAAAAAATTATTACATTACTCCATTATCGCGCTAGGATTTACAATGTCGTTTGCGCAAGTGAGCCAAACAGGTGCGTCATCGTTCCCAGTGACAATCGTGACTATCTCGATTGCGTTTCTAACAGCGCTATTTGTAGGAATTTCTTCAAATTATCCCGTCCGTTGAAGATTCTTGTAGGTTTCGGAACTGCGATTTGCGGGGGCTCTGCGATTGCGGCAGCTTCACCGATTATTAAAGCAGAAGACGATGAAGTCGCGTTGTCGATTTCAACCATATTCCTATTCAACGTCATCGCGGTATTTCTCTTCCCATTCTTAGGACATATGATGGGCATGGACGCGTCTCAGTTCGGACTTTTCGCAGGGACAGCGATTAACGATACATCAAGCGTAGTTGCAGCCGGCGCAAGTTACAGTGCAGAAGCGTTAGAAATCGCGACAATCGTGAAACTTACTCGTGCGTTGATGATTGTTCCAGCCTGTCTCGTATTATCATTTGTCGAAGCACGTCGCATGAAACAAGAAGGACAAAGCGTTCAATGGAAGAATATCGTGCCAATGTTTATCATTTGGTTCATGGTCGCTTCCATCATTACAAGTGTGGGATTATTCCCAAATTCCCTTGTACCGTATGCAAAATTAGCATCTAACTGGTTGATGGCGATGGCATTAGCAGGTATCGGTATGCAAGTATCCTTCCAACAATTCAAGAAGCAGGGGCAAAACCAATCTTAACCGGTTTAGCTACTTGGTTTATGGTGACTGTCACTAGCTTAATCATGCAGTACTTCGTTTTATAGAAAGGACGCCGTATGAAAAGATTATTGGGACTCGGGTTTTGGATTAGTGCCTTGTACTTTATCTTATATACGAAAATTCCAGCGCTACAAGACTTCGTGAATACACCAGTAGGGCCGTATGTGCATGTCGTGATGGTTATTTTACTCATCGTGGGGATTTTCTTCTACGTACTGCGCATTATCCATTACTTATTTTTCCCATAGAAATACAAAAGAGCTTAGGCATTGCCTAAGCTCTTTTTGCTTTTAACGTTGTGCAAGATGTTTCCAATCAATCCCGCGGGCATCACACCAGTTTTGGAGGCTTGGTGCGACCACGATAGGGGCTTGTTGGAGACTAGAAATACTATCCGCACCGACAAGTGTTAAGATCGTTGTCAGTTGCTCTTTCCATGTTTGAACCGTATGGATGGCGTCTGGAAGAGAGTCGTCTTTACGTACGAGATGCAACATTTCACCAGACAATCCGACAAGGCTGGCTCCCAGAGCGAAGCATTTAGCCATGTCCATTGGCGTCTTCACACCGCCAGAAGCGATGATTGGTGTGCGGCTTCCTTGGGCTTCCATAAGAGACGTCAAGGTCGTTTGTCCCCAGTCTTCTAGGAAATCGAGTTTATCTTCTTTGCGACGGCCGTTTTCGATTTTGGCGAAATTCGTACCGCCAGTACCGCTAATATCGATGGCAGCAACTCCGATACTCTCTAGTTGCGCAATGGCTTCACGGCTAAATCCGAATCCGACTTCTTTTACGATAACCGGGACGGCACTCGCTTTGACGATTTCTTCGATGTTTTTAAGCCAATTGCTAAAGACGCGGTCACCTTCTGGCATCACGAGTTCTTGTGCACGGTTAACGTGAATTTGAATTGCATTGGCTTCGATGATGTCGACAGCACGTTTAGCGGCTTCGGCGTCGTAATGCGCACCGAGGTTCGCGAAGAGGATACCGTTTGGATTTTCCTGGCGAATCACCTTGAAGCTTTCCGCACTTTCAGGAAATTTCATCGCGATACTCATCGAACCAGTCGCCATTGCCATGCCTGTTTCACGAGCCAAGACGGCTAAGCGTTGGTTTAACGCAGTCGTGAGCGGACTTCCACCCGTGATGGCATTGATGAAAAATGGAACGTCGAAGGTGAGTCCAGCGAGTTTGGTCTGTAATGACACATCAGCTACATCAACCGTTGTGAAGGGATGATGTATGAAGCGCGTTTCCACGAACTCTGGAGCGCTCGTTGCACGGTATTGCTGGTTCGCATGACCTACGTGCTCGTCCTTTCGATTCATTTGTTGTTGAAATAAATCCATCATTAATCTCCTTTACCAGGCTTCAGCGATGGTCAGCGGAAGCACTTGAATTTGAGCCTTGGCCCATTGGTTTTTTCGATTTGTTTGTCTCTCGGTTTCGTTTTTTTGTAAAGCAAATGCCGCAATCACCGCCACCAGCGCCGGATGTTTTTGCGCAGGCACCGACCTGTTCTGCGAGGTCGCAGAGCGTTTGCAGTGCTGGTGTTTCGATTTCCAGCTGCATTTCTCTAGCAAATTCATTTAAGAGCGCACGGTTAGCGCGGATGCCTTCTTGTAAGGCTGGGATGTTTTGTTTGTTCCAAGCACTTTGGAGGCCTTGAACGATGGCGTGACTCTTTCCTAGAAAATCCTTTGTAAAAACGCACTATCGGTTTGCCACTTTGCGTTTCTTTTCAGTGGCTTGAATCAGTGAGTCTGTGATAGCGACTTGTCCTGTCCATCCTACTAAAAGGGTGAAGTCTGGGATTTCTGGAAGGCGCTCAATCGTGAGATCTTTCCAGTTAGTATCACAAATTTCTTTGATAGTTTGGCTTTGTAATTTTACGAGTAATTCACTTCGGTCTGGGCTTGTGTAATACACCATTCCTCTAAAAGCAGAGGCCGCGATATCTCCAAAGGATCCACGTTGGGATAAGCGGAGATTCGTTAAAACACTAAGTTTATAGACGAGTAGAGGCGTGTGCGGAGTCTTGTAAAAAAATCAAGAATCGCTTGAATCGTTGCGACCACAACGGCACCGCTGGAACCGAGTCCGTATTTAATACCACGCTTGGCGTCATCGAGTTCACTTGTAATCGCAAGCGAGTAGAGGGCGTTCGTTGCTGTCCCGCATTCTCGGACATATTGCTCTGCGACCAGAATCGCTTCTTCAACTAGTCTATAGGGATGGTCTCCCTTTGTGCAGAACTGATCTCCTTCGCGCGTCCATTCCACAATCACGTCTGGATTTTGAGTAGACGTTAAGGTTCCAACATTAGTAGTTTCGTCGATTGTGACGGTTAAGTAGCGCGACACTGCTGCAACAATGGCGCCGTGTCCGGATTCGACAACCGCATATTCTCCGGCGATAAAGAGTTTACCGGGAGCTTTTGAAGTAATCGTCACGCGCTCACTTCCCTTCAAAAGCCGCACGAGAAGCATTCCATTCGTCTTCTGTCAATGTACGAATGCCTTCTCCTGGAAGCGTAGGGATGAGTTTTTCACTCGGGAATACTTTGCCAAGTTCTTCCATAATCGCTGGAATATCACTCGCCTTGCAAATCACTTTGACGTTTGGCCCAGCATCCATCGTGAAGTAGGCTGGAATGCCTCGTTCTTCTCGAATCGTGCGAATCGTTTGTTGGGCGATAATACTCTCCGGTTCGAAATAACAGAATGGAGGGTTACTTGCCAGCATCGTAGCGTGCATTTTCATGCCGTTAAATTCCGCAATAGAGCCGATGCGATGAATGTCGCGGTCCTTGATGGCCTCTTTGATGTCGGCTAAATCGGTCGCCGCTGAAGTGACCCAACCTTCGTAAAATGGTGAAGTCGAAACGGTCAACTCCATGCCGGTACGACTGGAAATCTTCTTCTCTGCCGCGCTCGCAACGATAATAATCATCCCGATGTCAAAATTCGCATCGTCGACAGGGATGGCCATGCTATTCTCGTTGGAGTCGCCCTTATTCCATTCGACAAATCCGCCAAATAAACTACGAGTAGCACTGCCGCTTCCACGACGCGCGTAAGTCGATAGTTGTTGAGCAGGCATATGAAGACCTGTTGCCTCGTTCATCGCACCTGCCAGTGCCGCAAAGGCGGAAGCAGAGCTCGCAAGGCCGGCTGCTGTTGGTACGAAGTTTAAGCTCTCGACACGAGCACGACGCGTATCCCCCGTTTCAGCGCGGAACAAGTCTAAGAAGCGCGTGATTTTAGCCGTCGCCGCTTCGTCTTGTTTCACCCCGTTAAGATAGAATTCATCTTCAGTTAAGGCGTCTGTGAGTTCGACTTTTGTATCGGTATAAAAGGCTTCGAGGGTCAAAGAAAGGCTACTGTTCATCGGAATAAAGAGTTCCTTATTTTCCTTGCCCCAATATTTAATCAGTGCGATATTCGTATGCGCACGCGTGATTCCAATGTTCGATGTCATTTGGTATTCTCCTTTTTCGCCAGCGACTGAATCCAGACCGCCTGCGCTCCTTGTTTCATGAATTGTTCTTGTAAATGAAGGGCATCTTCCTCGGTTTCGACGAGGGCAATCATACATCCGCCGAGGCCACCGCCTGTGACTTTTGCCCCAAGTGCGTTGTTGTGATGGGCCGTATCGACGAGTGTATCAATGACGTCATGCGAAACGCCGAGTTGTTGGAGGCGTTCATGGTTTTCGCTCATCAGTTGCCCTAGTTTTTGTGGGTCTTGTTCCTCGATAGCTTCTTTTGTTTCGTTGACGATAGCACCAATCGATTGAACCGCATCCGAACCCGTTTCCTTTGTAGTAGGGTCGATGATGCGTTCTTGCAGGGTGCTCACATGATGCACCGCTTGTTTCGTGTTCCCTGTAACCCCAGAGTCGGCAATCACGAGGTAGGCCGGCATATCGAGGTGGAGCGTTTGTAGTTCTTGTTCTTTTTGAAAAAATACAGGACGCGTCCCGCTCGTTGTCGCCGTATCGACGCCGCTCGGATTTCCATGCGAAATGGTTTCTGCGCCTTGAACGATGTCCCATAAGGTTTCTTCAGGAAGAGTCGCATCCAAGAAATCAAAAATAGCACGCACCACTGCAACGCTGACTGCAGCGCTCGAGCCCATTCCACGTTCTGCAGGAATCGTTGACTCAATCGAGAGCGTAAAACGTATGAGCCGTCACTTCTTTTGTAGAGGCCGCTTTGAACGCTTCGGCAATCGCAAATTGCAGACCCGCCATCGAAGTTGGCATCTCGTTTACGTCACCTGTATAAAGTTCACATTGAATCGTTTGGCCCTCTTTAGAAGAGACGATATCCGCCTTCACGTAAACCGCGTCAATTGGCAAAGCAATCGCTGGTTCGTGGTACACAACGGCATGTTCACCGGCAAGAATAATCTTCCCATTTGCCAGGCCTGTTCCTGTTTGTGGTTTCATACGACAAATCCTTTCCTTATATTCACTTTTCATTCTACTAAATCCACGCCCTTACGTAAACAAACACGGCGATTTCATGGGAAAAACTTAAGATAATGAAAAATAGAAACCGTGTTCAACATGTGGTACAATTCAAGGATAGGACTCAGTAGCTGAAGGAGACGAATCCGTTGAAAGAAAACGAGACGTATTACCAAATTAAACGAGAAGAGTGGAGCCAGTACGAAGGCGCCCATCCATTCACAATGACGAGAGAAGAACTTGCGCACTTAACCTCATTAAATGACCGCATTTCCCTACAGGACGTGCAAGAAGTGTATGTGCCAATGCTCGATTATTTCGATTTATACTTTAAAAAACATATTGAATTACGCACGGAGGAACAGCAATTTCTTCATCAAACGAAGAAGACGGTGCCGTTTATTATCGGAGTTTCAGGAAGTGTGGCCGTTGGGAAGAGTACGACAGCCCGCTTGATGCAAACGATGCTGCAACAACGCTACCCGGATAAGCGCGTGTTCCTAATGACCACGGACGGATTCTTATTACCGACGCAGGAGTTGATTAACCGCGGAATCTTAGATCGCAAAGGGTTCCCGGAAAGTTATGACATGGAAGCTCTCGTTCATTTCTTACTCGAAGTGAAGACGGGAAATCCAAGCGTGGATGCGCCGGTGTATTCGCATGAGATTTACGACATTGTGCCAGGGGAAGTGCAGACGATTGAGTCGCCTGACATCTTGATTGTTGAGGGGATTAATGTGTTGCAACTACCGCCAAATCGTGAAATTTACGTGAGTGATTTCTTCGACTGGTCGATTTTCGTAGATGCCGATGCAACGCTGATTGAGCAATGGTACTTGGAGCGTTTCGAGTTGTTGATGGACCGTGCGAAATCACAGCCGGATAACTATTATTATCAATATGCGATTGGGAATCGTGCGGACGCGATTGCGATGGCGAAAGATGTGTGGCAGAAGACTAACCTGAAGAACCTTAAGGAATACATCTTACCAACGAAAACCCGCGCCGACTTCATCCTACATAAAACAGTGGGACATCATATTGATTTTGTGCAAATTAAAAAATATTAGGTATATCGATTACTCAAAATCCTTGCGGATTTTTTTATAATCACTGTAATGGGGCACCGGATTGAGCCTACGTCTCAATCTCTACCAAGCTTCAAACTGACTCTACGGGTTTAACCCTAGAGTCAGTAATTCACATTGGTTGCTATCCCCCATTACTGCGATTATAAAATCCGCTCGGTTTTTCGTAATCGATTTATTTTTTTACAACATATGTGTGCCTCTGTTTTAGTAGGTGAAGCGGTACGGGTTTCTTGGTAAGAGTACGGGGAATCGTAAGAAAGAGTACATCTATGTTCATTGCAAAAAAGTAAAAAATAAAATGTAAAAACCTCTTGACATTTTTAGGCAGGAGAGTATAATTTGAAATGTAAAGAGCTCTTGACATTATTACAAAAATTTGGAGGAACAAAGCCATGAAAAAGATGGATGAAATGGACAGAGATATTCAGTTGCGTTCTGAGGCGTGGGGCTATAAAACAGCGCTTTTGGGTTTATGTGCATGGACAGGATTTAATATCTATCAAGCACTTGTTAGTGGTGGCAAACTTGAAATGCTTCCTTGCTTAATTTTGCTCTTATCTGTAAGTGTGCAAGGATTTGCTCAAACCGCAATGAAACGCAATATGATTGCTGGCGATGAAGAGTATAAAGAACCAAATAAACTTGTTCAAGGAGTCATTCTAGCAGTTGTCACTGTTATCGTTGTTTTGGCTGTTGGCGTTTATTTATTTCAGAAAGCGTGATGGCATATGAAATAATATTAAACAGCTAAGAAAAGCAGCAGGATTGCGACAAGAGGATATGGCAAAAACGTTGGGTGTAAGCAGACAGACCATTATTGCCATTGAGAATGATAAATATAATCCTACCCTTGAACTTGCGATGAAGATAGCAAGGTTACTCCAGCTCAATGTTGAAGAGATTTTTGTGTTAGAGGACTAAAAAGACATAACTGAATACTCAATAAATGAAGAGAGATTCCTATTTGTGGGGGAATCTCTTTTTTGTAAAATCCTTAAAAATCCTATTTAAACCGCGGAATAGTAGTGGTAAAATGTAGGTGAAAAATTGTAGCTTGTAGTATGGTTTCTTTAACAATGAGGTGAGGACATGTACTTAAAAAGTGATCAAGATAAACATCAAAAATTGCCGACTTATGGTGTTGGGCCGTATCTCGTGTTGTGTATAATTGCGATGAATTTGACTGGATGGATGCTGAGTCAGTCAGTGCTCCAGAGTGGACTGTTAAAGGGTGGATTCAAGGACTTGTTTTATCTGATTGGCTTCCTCTTAATGGGTGTTGCGACGAGAATCTGGTGGTTTAGCGTGGTGAAGTCAGATATTAATACGAGCATCCAAAACAATGAACTCAAGACGACTGGAATCTATGCGCGCACACGCAATCCGATTTACTTTTCGTGGTGGCTCTGCGGCATTGGGAGTATCCTAACCATGCATAATGTGTGGTTGCTGATTCTTATTCCAATTCAGTGGGTGATATTAACCGTTGTGATTCGAAATACCGAGGAAAAATGGCTCTACAAACTGCACGGTGAAGCCTATAAGAACTATTGCGCGAGAGTGAATCGATGGTTTCCGCTGAAGAAAATTTGATTTTAGAATCGCCAAGACAAAAGAATCAAGGTGAGAGCGATGGCGAAAAAAGATTCTTTAAAGCAACAAAAGTTTATGTCGTTTATGTTTAGAGGAAAAGGAATTTTCAAACCACTAAACACGGGCCACATCGACGAAAGAGTGAGTTGTATCCGGGAATATGTGGCCAATATTTACTTTTACACCAAAGATGGCTACACGATTATGATTGATGCTGGATATAACTATGACAGGCTTGCCGAAAAAATGCGGTGGCTTGATATTCGACCAGAAAGTATCAACGAGATTATCGTTACGCACCAGGATACGGATCACGTTGGAGCGATTGAAGTGGATAGCCAGGGGTTATTTAAAACGGCAAAAATCTATGTGGGGCGTGTGGAGAATGACTACTTAGAAGGCCGAGTTCGGCGCAAAGTATACTGGGGGCTGTATAAACTTCCGCAAGTGCATATCGAAAATGACAAAACATTGATAGAAGATGGGGAGATTTTCTATATTCACGATATTAAAATCGAAGCCTTCCTTGTGCCTGGTCATACGTGGGGACATTTAGTGTATTTAATCGATGATGCGTATCTGTTTACTGGAGACACGATTTGGTTTGGTGCGGATGGTGGTTATGCGTTTTTAAACACGCTCGCAGAAGATAGAAAATTACAAAGTGTATCGTTGAAACGATTAGAAGAAAAGCTCAGAGAGAGAAATCTTTCGCTAAAAATCATTACAGGTCATACCGGATGGACAGATGACTTTGAGTTTGCATTTCGTCATGTGGATGAAATCTGCAATGCCTTGAGGCGCAAAACCGAAAGTGCAAGACCCGAAAGCTCCGTATGATGGATTTGATGA
>CAKAHB010000006.1:0-569488 GCA_916438765.1 uncultured Granulicatella sp.
AGGGACTTGGGTCGGAAGGTCAGGGCTTCCCGCTATTTATCGAAAAATAGTATTCCAGGAGAAGTCGTTCGTGTGAAGACGATGAAGATTGGAAAAAGCTATGGCTACGCGCGTGTGAGGAGTGGCTGAAGTGAGCCCGAATCGTGTGGACGTGAAAGACGCCCTTGGAACACGTGTGAACAATGCCGCTGCAGCATATGACGTCGAGAGTCAGCTGGCCTTTAAGCAGCAACAAGTAAAAAATGTGATGACGAAAAATCGCGAAGATGCCAGAATTAGAAGTACGTCCTACTCTTTGGAATGGAGAATGCACTGGGCTACCGAAACAAGGCGCAAATTCCAGTGCGTATGGTAAACGGTCAGTTAACGACAGGCTTTCTTCAAGAAGAACTCGTATGACTTAATTCCAATTGAAGACTTCCATATTCAAGACCCTCGCAATCGACCGCTTGATCGTGGCGGTGCGTGATATTTTAAGAAAGTATCCAGTGGTGGCGTATGATGAGGCGAATCATACTGGCGACTTGAAGCATATTATTGTGCGACGCGGCTTGCGTACGAAACAAGTGATGATTATTTTCGTGACGAGAACAAAGGTGTTGCCACAAGCGGAGGCGATTGTAAGAGACATTACAGCAGCGCATCCGGAAGTGGTGTCTATCGTGCAAAACATCCAACCGAAGCCAACGAACGTCATCATGGGACGTGAGACAAAGGTGTTATTCGGGGAAGATGTGTACGAAGAGAAATTGTTTGAATTCACGTTCAAGATTAGCGCGCGTTCATTCTTCCAAGTGAATACCGTGCAAACCGAAGTGCTCTATCAACAAAGCCATCGACGCTTCGGACTTGAAGGGTGGCGAGACCGTCGTGGATGCGTATTGCGGAATCGGGACAATGAGCTTAGCCTTTGCCCGCGATGCGAAGAAAGTCTATGCCATGGAAATCGTAGATGATGCGATTGTGATGGCAAAGGAAAATGCGAAGGTAAATGGCGTGACGAATGTGCACTTTGAAACGGGTGCGGCTGAGAAAATCATGCCACGCTGGAAGGAAGAAGGCATCCAGCCGGATGTCATTGTGGTGGATCCACCGCGTAAAGGACTCGACCTTGCCTTTATCGATGCAGCGTGCGCAACAGGACCTGAGCGCATCGTATATGTCAGCTGTAACCCAGCAACGCTTGCTCGCGACCTTGTCCACTTTAAGGAACGTGGCTACGAGGCACAATACGTGCAACCCGTGGATATGTTCCCGATGACTGCGCATGTTGAGACGGTAGTATTAATGTCAGGGTTGATAAATAAGAGTGTAATAAGATAAAGTAAATAAAGGCTTTCCGTGATTTGAGGTCTGGTTTTAAGCCGGAAGGATAATCACGGTTTTTGTTTTGAGGGAAGATATCCGAAATTGGGAGAATTTGAAAAGTAATCAGCCGATACGGTTATTGATTTGGTGAGTTGATAAGATGATTGGCAAAAGTTTCTTCGTAACATTGAACTGCTTACTATTCTAAATATTTATCAAATCGGGATTTTTAATACTTAAAAACAATGCCTTTATTGTATAACATAAACACCTGATGGAGGTGTAATTATGCACGTAGGATATGAGAGGGATCTGGCAGGAAAAATGGCAAAGTAGATGAAGCTATTGCACTTTTTGATAAAGCTCGATATAACGGCTATGATGCTCCTGCGCTATATGATTCTTATGCTAAAGCTTATCGAAAAATTAAGGATTACGATAATGAAATTCTCATTCTTGATGAAGGAATTATGCGTAAAAACACGGCACGATGTTGGTACTTTAGCGGCTCGTAGAGATAAGGCAATTAAGCTATTATTTGCTAAACAAGAGGCAGAGCGGATAGCTAAGGAAAAATCTGATTTTCTAAAAGCGAACAAAAAAGAGGATATTTAGAGGTTCAAAACGAAGTTAATAAGTTAATATAAAAATATACTAAGACTACGGAGTAAAATCTGTAGGCTTATTTTTTTATGGTATAATAAATATAAATTAGAATTTATAGGATAAAAACATGGTAAAAGTAAAAAATAACAAGATAAAAACATACATTCTATCAGCAATAACATTAATATGGCTAGCAGTTTCCATGATACTTTTTATATAAAAAGTAGGACTGGTTATAGAATATTAATTGATTTCTTTGAGGTTACAATTAGGCAAGAAGATGTCCTATTTATTCTTTTACTGATGATTGTAGCTTGAGCTTATCTTTTTCTAAAGCTATTTTGGAAGAAATATTCTAGTAACATTGCTAGAGTTATTCTGGTAACAGGCTGGATTTTATTAATTGCAGGATTCTTATTTGGGTCTTTAATTTTTAGGTGGTCATCTTGTAAGTACCTACTATACTTTTATTTCCCTGATAAAAAAACATACGCTAGTAGTTGATGAGGCTTCGTTCTTGCTTTTTGTCAAATGTAAGTTTATTTGAAAGGATAAATCCTTTATTTATTGAAGATTTAGCGCAGAAACCTCCCTCGATGATGGATTTTTCACCAATTTCAGCAGGTAAGTACTGGATAAAGTGGGATGGAAATAGGGTTAGCCTTGCGATGTTGGATGAACTTGGGACTGGGACATGGGATGTAGTAAAAGTTTCCTTAGGAGATAGTGATAGGAATGTTCAACATGATAATTTAGACTCTGAGGGCAAGCCTATTGTCTATGAGGAAAATTATTCTCCTACGCTTCCTGCGAAAGATACCATTCATAAACCACTAACTAAACAAGAAATATTAGATAGTTTATCTCTTGAAAATGCTATCATAATACCAAATTCTAACTATGGACTTATAGAGGTTGATAGGGCTATGGCTAGAAGTCTATGGTATTTTGTAAGAATTGAGGAAAATAGGATGATTTATATTTCTGATGCTCCGGATACATCTCCTAAAGTTGAGGGAGAAATTGATTCTGAAGGAAAAATACATTTAAGATTTACGGATATTAATAATAATCAAACCAATTATGAATCTTTAAACCAGGGAAAGACTTGGAAAAATGCTCATAAGTTTTCGGGTAACATGGATTAAATCAGGGGTAGACAAATGCAAACTTTTGGAGGTAAAGATTATGGCTTCAAGTAAAGAGTATTTAGATTTCATTTTAGAACAACTATCCGAGTTGGAAGAAATAACATATAGATCAATGATGGGCGAATATATAATTTATTATCATGGAAAAAAATTGTTGGTGGAATTTATGATGATAGGGTTTTTAGTGAAGCCTGTTAAATCTGCAATAGCATATATGCCAAATGCAAAGTATGAGTTACCATATGATGGAGCTAAGGAAATGCTATTGGTAGATGATGTTGACAACAAAGAATTTTTAACAGGCTTATTCAATTCGATGTATGATGAGTTGCCTGCACCAAAACCAAAGAAATAATCGAATTCGAGGGGCTTAAAATGCTTGAGATAAAAGAAACAATGATTGAGGATATCAATGTGTTCAACAGCTTTGGGCTGATGGGGATGTCATGAAGTTCGTCGGTTTTCCGGACGGCTTACATCAAACAGATGAAGGGATGCAAAATTGGTTTCGGTGGATTAAATCGAACAGACCGACTTTAAACCACTATTCTATTTTCGAAGACGGGAAATACTGCGGAGAATCGTTCTATGAAATCGACGCAGAGCATCGAAGCGCCGCTCTGGACATAAAATTGTTTGGATTTGCACGGGGATGTGGAATTGCAACGGCCGGGCCTCTCCCATGCAATCAAAGAAGCGTTCCTAAACGGTGCAGAGATTGTATGGGTTGACCCGAATCCGGAAAACATGAAAAGCAATCGCGTTGTATGAGAAACTTGGCTTTCAGCAGAAAGACTTTCCGGAGTACCTGGTTTCCGAGGGTGAGGAGAAAAACCTCAATCTATATGGAACTTCGCAAAAACTGATTCCATACGCAAAAATCCAGTTTGTGGAGGTAAAACTTTTTAATGATAACCTTATGTTATTGTTAAAAAGTATGTGGATATGTTTCCACATATGAACGCAACTACTTGACATACTTAGTGTTCACTAATTTCATGTTAAGAGGATATCACTACTTATACGTTCTTAGACAGGAGGAGAAAATAATGGAGATTTTGAAATTAATCCTATTTCGTTAAAAAAGAATAACTGAACTACTATTTGATTATCTTTTAATCATAACTTACTTGGGTATTCTGTTTCTTTGCGCTATGACTTATTACTACATTGTTTTTAATGGTGTGCCAATGCAAACAGAATTTCAGGCGCAGACTCTTACATTTTTACCAGTGTTCTGCCAATCATGCTTTATTTCACATTTTCGGATTATACAAAAATGGAAGTTTTGGAAATCAAAAGCAGGGCTTCGTCTGGTCTATCAGAAAAAGACAATTCAGGCCAGCTTTTATTAGAAATCTCATCAAATTTTTACCTTGGCAATTAGGGCATATGGGAACTATTCATGGAGTCTATAGTGATTTTGATCTAATATCCATTATCCTCTGTTTTTTAGCAACCCTACTTGCACTGTTGTTACTGGCAATGGCAATTTTTAGAAAAGATAAAAGGCATCTAGGAGTTTGCTAGCTCATACACAGGTTCAGCTAGAGGGTGACAATAAGTGATTCAACTTAGCAGTTAAAAACGTGGATATGTTCCCAATGACCGCACGTGGAGTGTGTAGCTTTGCTTGTAAAAGCGTAAAAACCTTGTAACGAATCAATAATGAAAAGCCTTGATATTAAGGCTTTTTATAGTGAAGTCTTTATTACTAAATACTAAATACAAAATATTAAAAAGGTATAAAAGGTATCCTAATTTAAATATTTATATTTTAAAAAGAAAATAATTGACACAAGTGTTACACCTGTGATAGAATTAACCAGAGGTGAAGAAAATGGCAACTGATAAAAAAATAGAATAATGATTAGCTTGGATGATAAAAATTTAGAGAAACTTGAAAATTTAGTAGAAGATGCTAGAGATAGAAGAGGAATGCGACTTACAAAGTCCCAGGTTATTGAATTACTCCCTAAATACCGTTGATTATTTCGATGATATTATGGGAGTTATTTACTCAAAAATAAGAGCAAAATTGCTATTATTTTTTTACAATCAGGTGCAACACTGGTGAAAAAAAGGAGTGATAAAATGGTTGTTTATATTAGAGAAAGTAAATTACCAAGTGAGGTTTCAATTAATAAATACAATGCTCAAGTAGGTGCATACTTACAAGGAGAAGAAGTTATTTTTATATCAATCTTTTTCTGAAATAAAAACAGATAACAAGTGATGATACAGTTGTAGATTATATAATGGAGACCAGAGCATTGCTAAAAATGATGGGGTTAAACGTTCCAGTTTATGACTATCCTATTGAGCTTAAAAGAGTTTTATGGTCGAAAGATTTATGCAGGTGTTTTTAGGAGAGATTGTAAATATACCTGATAATTGGGGAAAATTTATTAAGCCCAAAGCTGGTTCAAAAAAATCTTTTACTGGGAAGAGTTGTTAATGGAACCCGTGATTTGATAGGTATTGGTCTACCTTTCGACTATCCCTATATGGATTAGTGAGGTTGTAGAATTCATAGCTGAATGGCGTTGTTTTGTTTTAGATGGTCGAGTATTAGATGTTCGGCCCCTATACAGGTGATTATCATGCACAATTTGATCCTAGTGTAATTGATGAAGCCATATCATGTTGGAAAGATGCGCCAATAGCTTATGGACTAGATATCGGTGTTACTAGTGATGGCAGGACACTTGTTGTTGAAGTAAATGATGGTTATGCATTGGGAAATTATGGTCTATCTCCTTTAAACTCAATCAATTTTCATAAAGCTAGATGGAAAGAAATGGTAAAACCTTATTTTGAAAAAACGATATTTTTTACTATGCCTGAAAAATGAAAAATATAAGTTTCTAAAAGGAACAGAAGTAAATCTAGGTTTGACTGCAACTAGTAAGTTGCAGTTTTTTTATTTTGAATAATGATATAATAGGATAAGAAAAATAATGAAAACGCTATATATTTGAAAGTTGATTAGGAAAGTAGGAAGTATGAAAACAATTGATATGATTATTAAATCATCAACTGAATTTTTATAACGATTTAAAAGCTGATGAACATGATAGATATCGTTCATGGGAGCATTGTTATTCACATTTTATGACAGCTCGAAAAGAGAATGATGTGAATCTTGATTACCTGAGTTTACAACTTGCATTTTATTTAGCAAGTTGGGGGATGTATCGAGGTTCTTCATTCTTATTACAAAAGGATTATAGAGTACATATACCTGTAGTAAGAGAAATCTTAAGCAATAAATATGATTCTCTAGCAGGAATAGAATGTAAAGATTTTTAAAAATGAAACTAACCAAAAAAATTGCTAAAGGAAATAAATGAATTTATTGCTAATTATTATGATGAAATCAGGCGTGAAGTGAGAAGTTCAGCACTAAAAAAATAACTTATCAGAAACACTAATCACAAAGATACTGATGGGCACACTTGGTTGTGTTCCTGCATATGATAGATATTTTGTTAAAGGAATAAGATCTCAAAAGATTGCAAGTGGAACCTATAACATTAAATCTATTTTTACAACTAGTAGATTTTTATGAGAAAAACATAGAACAATTAGATTCAGTCCAAAAAGAATTTTTATTGTTGCTGATATGCTATATCCTCAAAATGAAAATATCTTGATATGGGATTTTGGCAGATTGGTTTTGACTTAGATAATAAACAACTATTTACGTCTAAATCTGAGCTAACTAATGGATTTACTTTTAAATGGTGTGTTTAACCTTACAGAAAAAGTAAAGAACAATAGTAAAAGGTAATTTACCGAGAAAGATTTTTGGAATTCATAGAAAACATCGTAACTATGAATTTGAAGAGATTGTTTTTGATTGAGAATCAATTTTCATTGAATAGATTTAGATAATTAGCCTTTCAGAGTATTATATGCTACATATTAATTTTATTAGTTAGAGAAAGCAACTAGACAGCATTCTATCAAGATATTATTACATAGATGATATTGCATTTTGAATTATGACAAAGGAGTACTAACATGCCAAAATATACCGACGAAGATATTAGAAAAATTAAAGTAAAATCACATTAAAAATTGCTGGAGATTATTTAGGTATAAGTTCACAAGCAGTTGCGATAGGTCTTAGAAATAATCTTCTTCCAATTGGTTTTGCTATTCATAACGAAGAAAGAGATAGACGTTTCTCTGAGAGTTGGTCATATCATATTATCGCTGAAAGAATGATTTCATACAATCACGGTAAAGCTATCAGAGATCCGTAGTTGAAAATATTGAAACTAGTTTAGATAAAATTATAGAGGAATTTAACGGTTTAAAATAAGATCTACTTTTTATATTAAGCGAAAATGCAGAAGTGAAGAATTAGAAGTTTTTGAATTTGCGTTTTCGCTTGGTAAATATAAAAACGGTGATGTAAAATATAAAGGGTAAAGGTGTTTCAAATGAAGATGATAAAGACCTTTTCTAGAGAAGAACTCTATGAAGAAATCTGGGAGATAAGTGCAAAAACAAGTTTCATTGAAATATGATTTAAGCTATTCAGACTTACTCAAGAAAGTGCAAAGAATTTGAAATCCCAATTCCAAAGGGTAGTTATTGGTATCGTAAGAATACTGGACAAGATTTAAGTGAACTTATTGTTCCATTACCACAAAATGACGTAAATGAAGTTCATATTGATAGAAAATAGTATAAAGAACAGTAGAATAAAACCTAGTATACATAAAGAGGAGAGTTCGGAAGATA
Organism: uncultured Granulicatella sp.; assembly: GCA_916438765.1. Classification (GTDB taxonomy): domain Bacteria; phylum Bacillota; class Bacilli; order Lactobacillales; family Aerococcaceae; genus Granulicatella. Next base: position 7,821 of record CAKAHB010000006.1, read on the forward strand.
AAGACAAAGATACTGTTAAACTTGATACAACTAGTATAAGAAGTTCATTATCTTTTTTAGAGGACGATAAAATAGAGCTTATTATCGAAGCTGTTTCAAACCCTAAATCAGTTTCCAAATAAGAGACTACATAAATCTGTAGCTAATCTAAGAGATAAAAATCGCAGAGTGGAATAAGAGGGAAAAAGCCGCTTCTATCCTTACTTTGATTCTAGACACAGATATAATGATTTAAAAGAACCTAAATTTGTAAAAAAATATTTCACTAAATTCTCTTCCACGTTTATATCGCTTTTTAGATACCCTAGTTACTGTAATTGAAAGAATCGGTGATAATGTAACTTCAAATTGGGATATTCAAATTGATAAGGATATTGTTCGTTTTGAAGTTATAGAATCAACAGACAAAGTAAGTCATGAATTAACGAAAAGAAGAAGCTAAAGAATTAGCAGAGTACAATGATAGCGTAAAGTTTAAGGGTATGCTTATAAACCAAGAATAAAGAAGTATGACTATATAGCAAATGGAAAATTTTCGATTTAAGATAATAGATGGCAAATACATTAAAGATACTAAAGAATTCTACGACTGAACAATCAATCCCAGAAATAATTGTTTTTAATTTACCAAGAGTATTATAAAGTTAAGAACTTACGACTTGAACGTGAAGAGAGAAAAAGACAATACGAAGAAGAGCAAGAGCGAAAAAGAAAAATTACAAAATAGAATCGAAGAAGAGAAGAAAGTGACGATGTCTCTTCTGAATATGCTAGAAGATTTTCAAACAGCAAATGATTTAAGATTGATGGCTGATAAACTGGAGATAGTAGGAAACTTAGTAAAGACGAAATTGATTGGATTAGATCCAAAGCTGACTGGATCGATCCCAATAGTTTTCTTCAATAGACGAAATTGTTAGGGAATCAGAAATCATGACAATTCTATAGAACAATATCTAAGTGAGAAAAGGTACTATTAGTAACTTTTATGTTTTTAATTTTGACAGAGTGTAGTTTTTTTGGAGTAAATGATTAACTTTTTTTGTAATAAATAGTTTTACACATTTATTTTTACATAGGCATTTGGTACAAGACAGTATATACTTTCGTTCTAAAGAGTTATTAAAATATTGATTCTATCACTTTCGTTATATAATATAGATGCTTGCTAGTACCACGTGTTGAGTGTGTGGCGTTGCTGGTGAAATCGTAAGAACTCTCATCTTAAGCAATGTTACAAACAGTTGGAATTTAAGGAGAGAAAAATGATTTTAGAAACGGAAAGATTGATTCTTCGTCCCTGGGAAGAAAAAGACGCTAGTGATTTATTTCAATATGCTAGTCATCCAGAGGTGGGTCCGATTGCAGGTTGGCCTGTACATACTAGTGTTGAAAATAGCGAGAGATTATTAAAAGTTATTTATCCGCACCCGAGACATACGCTATCGTTTTAAAAGAAACGATGCAGCCAGTGGGTAGCATCGGATTAATGATTGGCTCTGCAAGTGGTAAAGGGATTCCTGATACTGAGGCGGAGATTGGTTACTGGATAGGGGTTCCCTATTGGGGTCAGGGCCTGATACCTGAAGCAGTTCGTGAGATGATGAGACATGGATTTGATGACTTGAATCTGGAGAAATTGTGGTGCGGTTATTTTGACGGCAATACAAAGTCACAGAGAGTTCAGGAAAAATGTGGGTTCCGTTATCATCATACAAAAGAGAATGTTCCATGTGCATTGGAAGGTGTTCTTCGCTCAGAACACGTAACCTGTCTATCAAAGAAAACAGTGGATTTTGTTTAAGTAAATCACTGTTTGTGCGGAGCTTATTCATAAGTACAGAAAAATTTAAAATGGATATTTTATTAAGGAGGAATATATATGTTAGGAGCAATTGTGGGAGATATTGTTGGTTCAGTTTATGAATGGAACAATATTAAAACGAAGGATTTTCCCTTGTTTAGGGATGACTGCTTTTTCACAGATGACACGGTGATGACCTGTGCTGTGGCGGAAGCAATCATGAATGGCGGACAGAAGGATGACTTCATTGATGCCATGAAGAAGTATGGCAGAATGTATCCAAACGCGGATTACGGTGCTAGATTTAACCAGTGGCTTATGACCGATAACCGTGAGCCTTACAATAGTTTTGGAAATGGTTCTGCGATGCGCGTTTCGCCGTGTGCTTGGGTGATGGAGGCTACAACAGGCGAGTTGCCGTCCGAGGGAAAACGTCTAGCGCAACTTTCTGCAGAGGTGACGCATAACCATCCAGAAGGAATCAAAGGCGCAATGGCAACGGCGGATGCAATCTATATGTGTCGTTATTTCTTCGGTAGTGATAACCCTGCGGATATTAAAAGACGTGTTAAGGAACATATCGAGAAAGAGTATGGATATGACCTTTCTAAAACGTTAGATGAAATTCGTCCTACGTATCGATTCAATGAAACGTGTCAGGATACCGTTCCTCAAGCTATCGTTGCTTTTCTGGAGAGTACAAATTTTGAAGATGCGATTCGAAATGCGATTTCACTTGGTGGGGACAGTGATACTCTTGCTGCAATCACAGGAAGTATCGCCGAAGCAGCTTATGGAATTCCTGAGTGGATCACAAACAAGGTTTATACCTATTTAGATGAACCGCTAAAAGATGTACTTAGAAGATGGGAAGAATTCGTTGTAATCAAATAACCGTATATATAGGCGTATGACCACACTTTGAGAGGGCATGCGAATTGATGTTACTGTCGTAGATTTGAAGGATGGAGGGGATGGTTTGGTGGATAATAGACCTAGTTTTAAAGAAATCAAATCATTTGAAGAATTTAACCAATACTATTGGTATCGAGAGGAAATTTCCCAAATTTGTAAGTCTCTTGGTTTAGAGTACAGAGGTACGAAGAAAGAATTGATTTTTATAATTGAACAGTATTTTCAGGGAAATAAAATAGAGAAATCTTTGAGGAAAAGCCGTAAAACTCAATCCGAAGTAATCACTTTAGAGACTCCACTCCTGAACTGTGGGTTTTCTTTTAATCAGAAGTTTAGAGATTATTTTTCAGCGGTAACAGGGATTAGCCCGTTTAAATTCAATGCGGATATGGCAACCGCTTGGCGAAAAGTAAAAAGGGATAATGATTTAAAATTTACAATTCAAGACATGCTTAAAATTTATTATGGAGAGTCAGATTACGCCAAGTATGACCATTCAGCTTGTCAGTGGAATCAATTTTTAAAAGATTTTTGTGCAGATGAAAGTAGCCATCAGTATGCGAACAAGTTAACCGTTGCTGCTATCCTTTGGAGGGGAGTTCGAGATTCAAAAGATGAAAAAGTTTATTCCAAACAGCTTCTGAAAGAACATAGCCATAAAATAGAGGAGTATCGTAAATAAGCAACTACTCTTTCTTCTATCTGATCCATTGTAGCGAAAGCCTCTACGTACCTTTTAAAGGATTATAGATAGGGTTCCTCATGAAGGCAGGTCTACTGGATGTACATCGTGAGTGCTTATTTCATTCCTATTGACGGTAGCATAATAATATTTAGAACGAAAAAGCTTAGGAGGGTTATCGATGGTTATATTGGAATTGTATCAAAGTGATTATCAAAAGGATTTAGTCGCGTTTGATTCTTTAGAAGAAGGAAGAGCCTTTGTCGCTCAAATCCCGGGGTATACTCTAGAAAACGAAGATGGGTTTGAAGTGGAGTATGTGAATCCTAAACACTTGCCGGATTATATGGAAATTGTCTTCAATGGAAATATTGTCCCTTTATCTAGATTTTCGTTTGAACCTGAAGAAAATGTCGAGATTATTTGGAAAGAAATTTCGAATCTATCCGTTAAAAACGATAAAGTGGTCGAAGGAGCTACAAAGGTCGATGCTTATGTAGTGAATAACGATGAAGTCAAAGCCTATATCGAAGCAAGAGAAGCAAACTTCCGCAAGGCAAAAGCTTTCTTAGAAAGTAAAGGGTATGAAGTCGATAGAAGCTATTTTGGAAGTGAAGATGGCGAAGCAATTCTCTACAGAAAGAAAGGCGCCGAAGATTGGCACTTCTTATGTCACTTAGACCCGCTGTTTGTAGAGATTGAAGATGTTGAAGGGTTTGTGGAGAATATTGAAGAATCGGAAGAAGCGTCTAAATAGAAAGAAGGAAAAATAAAGTTGAATAGAATAGTAGACGATCAGATAACGCTTATTCCTTATTATAGAAATGATGACATCTCCCTTCTTTGGTATCAAGATAGTGAGGTATGCAAACAAGTAGATAATACTGATCAGATTTACGATCTAACAAAACTTCATAAAATGTATGATTACCTAACTTCACATGGTTCTTGCTATTATATCCAATATGAAGGAGTGTTAGTTGGAGATGTGACACTCCAAGATAACTCGGAACTTTCTATAGTTATCAGCAAAGAGTATCAGAATTTACAGATTGGAAGACGATGTATTTCTGAAATGATACAGCTGGCGAAAGAACAAAAAATGGTAAAGGTCTCTGCACAAATATATCCTTTTTAATACTCAAAAGTCAAAGAATGTTTTTTTGGCTTTGGGATTTCAGAAAGTAGATGAAGAGTGGTATGAATATAAGTTGATTTAGGGTAGTTGTAGATCATTTTATATATTTAAAGACTGATCCGTATTTTGTATATCAAAGAACATCAAATTGAAAATTAACTCATTAAAAACATATAAAGGAGTACGATTAGTGAAAGCATTAATTGTTTTAGATTGTCAAAAAGGAATGTTAGCTAGAGGGGATTTTGACCTGCTTAGAGAGAATATTTTGAAGTTACAAGAGATGTTTAAAGCCAGCGGGGATCTCATTATTCATACGCGTCATATTGATGAGAATGAAGAGAGCATTATTTACAATGGCGACGAGCGAGGAGAGCTTGACGAAGAGCTCTCTGCGGATGCGGATTTTATAGTGGAAAAAGACTCGCCAAATATTTTTAAGAGTGATGAGTTGAAGACGATTCTTGCGAACCATCCGGTAGACGAAGTGGTAATTACAGGACTGAACGCGGAATATTGCTGCTTATTTACTGCCATTATCGCTTCAGACAGAGGCTATAAGGTAACTTATATTGAAGATGCAACGGGCAGCGTCAATGACGGCGACACTTATGAAATGCCAGGGCTAGACCTTGTGGACTTCGTTGGCTGCGTCTTGGATTGGTCTGGGCAAGTCGAGGTGCTATACTTCGATGAGTTCAAAGAGAGAGGGTAACATTAGGATTAAAATCAGAAGCAGGCGAAGTAAAATTTGCCTGCTTCTTTTTTATTTAATGATGGAAAGTAAGCTTGACATTTTATTGAAAAATAATTATATTGTATGTAAAGTAAACTTTCCATCTAGAGAGGTGATTGAATGTGAAGAATAGACTGGAAGAAATTCGAAAAGCAAAAGGAATTACGCAAGAAGAGCTGGCGAATGCGCTTGAAGTGTCTAGGCAGACGGTGGGATCTTTAGAAAACGGAAGATACAACCCGTCCATTATCTTGGCATTTAAGATAGCTAGGTTCTTTGATGTATCCATTGAAGAGGTGTTTATTTACGAGGAGGATGAAAAATGAAGACTAATAAAATCTGGTATTTAGGATATGTAATCGGACTCTGTAGTTTGATTCTAGCGTTGACTCTTAATTTAAATGAAGCTATCAAAGTGCTGTTGATTTTTGTTTTTGCCATCAGCGTATCTGTTTCATATGTGCAACTCACTCACAATAGACTATTGGCAAAGGACCGCGACTATAAGATTAGCGTGAATGATGAGCGGAATGAAAAAATCAGAGACAAAGTAAATGCAACGATGGCATCTGTACTTATGCTCCTAATGGGAATTATTGCAGTAGTCTGTATTGCAGTACAAGCGTACTTACCTGCCGCGCTGTTAGCAATTTCGCTAGGGTGTTCTCCTGTTCTTATGTTTTTATCAGTAAGTATTATGAGAATAAATATTAAACTTGTTATCAAATAATCTCCTATAAGCCATTGAAGCTGAATAGGGAACGTGAGATAATGGGCTAAGACAGTCATTTTGATTAAAGAAATAAACAATTTTGTAACCGCAATCATATTAGAGTTGCGGCTTTGGAGGAACGCTATGGATTACCAATCAGTACGAAAAAAATATACGCTTTATACGAGATGCGCGGGGGTTTTGACGATGGTCCTAATTCTTTGCGTCATGTTCGCAGTCAGTGACATTACGATGCGAACAGGGGGCGTTCTTGTGATTGTCGCTGGATTAGCCCTTGCTATCTATGTAATCAATAAATGGTATTTAACCACCGTTGCGAAATTGTTGCATGTGGATTTGGATTTTACATCGTGGGAACAATATATCGAGACGAATAAAGAAGCCAAAAGAGCAGTCCTCCGATTAGACGCGGCAACGTCGGAAGTGTCCTTGGCGTACATGACAGGGGACTTCGAGACGGCGATTCGAAAGGCCGAAGAAATCTTAAGTCGGGACGGACTTCAACCGCAATTCCGAAACTTCTTGCAAAGCTATCTGATTCGTTCAGTCGTGTTGAACCAGCCGGAGTTAAGCCGAGAAGAGCTGGATGCGATGATTGGGGAACTGACGATCACAGACCCTACGCTGGCCGAAAAGACGCAAAAGATGAGTGTGGCTCTCTATGACCTAACAATCGCGCAGGAGAGCAACGACTACTTCGAAATCTTAACGAACGAATACAAGTACCCACAGCTAGAAATCATCTACTACCGAGCTTTGAACGCTGCGATTAAAGGCGATACGGGACGTGCAAACGAGCTGCTTAGCCAGTTGGACGGTGAAGATGAGAGATTGTATGTCGTGAGGATGGGGAAAGAGCTTTTAGAGGAGCAATGAAGGGTTTGTTAGTATAGATGTGTCTTTATATATTGTTCTATAAAGTTATCTATATAGAGAAAAGTTTATGAGAAGTTGCTAAAACACATGAATTATAACTTAGAATATGTTTATTAAGATATATGATTTAAAAAAAGGAGATTAAAAAAATATGCCTATTAAGGATTGGGAAGGCAAAATTGAAAACACGGAAATTGTTGATGAAACCATTGAAAAAAACATATTTATTCATCAACCCCCTATTTCAAGTTATGCAATATCAAGTGAAAAAGATAGAGCAGATAAAGTAGATTGTATGATAGCGGCGTCTAGTGGGGTTATCACAGCTTCGATGGATATTTTATGGATAGGAGAATTTTCTATCCTTGAAGCACAATCGATAGGAACGAACTTGATTAATAAATTCGTAATTTCTTTTGCAAAATCTATGGGGTGTAAAAAGAATGAATTGAAAGATTGTATTCGTTTCCTGGAAAAAAAGTATCCATTAGCTTCAGATAAATTAACTAATGAATTTGGTGGTGGATTACAACATCATCTTAGAGATTTTTCACACCATGCTTCACCTTTTGGATTAGTTTGTTCTATTTTAAATCAGTTTACATTAAAAGGTTATGGGACTGATGCTCAAGGTTATGTTATCACTCCTGAATTACCATATTCGGAAGCTATTGGAGAAAATATTAAAGAAAAAATTTGGCTTGGAGTACTGCAATGGGTATTTCACCTAATTAGTGATATGGCTGGGTCTAGTGGGAGCACAGGGAGAGGAACTGGCATTCCGGGACCGATTCTTTCTTTAGGTAAAGTTCTTTCTGCAACGCCATTATTTAGGGATTTGAAAATTAAGTATAAGGGTGATGAAGTAGGTTTTTCGGTATGGATATCAAAGTTATTCAATGGGACTGCGTTTTCAGATTCAAATAATTATGACACCGTAAGATTTGATTTGAGAACAGAATTAGGGCTAGGAAGTTTTGCTACAAAACAAGCTATACCCGTATTTCTTAATCAATGTATTGTTCGTAGCTTTTATTTTGTTAGACGCTTGGCAGAGGAATATTCGAAATTGCAGGTAAAGAGTCTTGATGATTTAAATCGAATCAATATAGCTAGAGTAATGCCATTTAACAATAAATGTATAGATAGAATGATTACAATAGCGACAGGAATATTCACGATACTTGATGGAACTGACGCCTTTGTTCATTCATGGAGAAAAAGTCCAAAAACAAAAGGGGATTTTATTGCAGGATTAGTTTTGAGATTAAATTTTGTTGGAATTGGAGCCTTTGCGATTTCTGTTAAGAAGGAACTCGGTTATATATTTGATAGTGGAAAACCTTTTAAGAAACAAGAATTATCAGAAAGTGAAAACTCTAATGATAAAATGACGAATTTAATGGAGTGTGTTGTTGAAATGGAGACTATATTAGATAATAAGGGAATATACGAATATAGCTTTTACTGTATGGCTAAAAGCGTAGAAGAAAAATCGAAATAATTTTACAATGGGTTATAATACTTTATCAACAATGCAAAAACCGATTTTTAAGTATTACAGATGAACGAGGAAAGTTATTCAACATGGTTGCTCAGATGAGTGTACATTCTATTTTGTATGAAACTGGAAACTTAATAATGCGTTTGTTCAAAAAAATAATAATGTAACTTATATTCCATTTAGTAGATACGAACATAGTCAGTATTTTTATGCCATTTTATAGAAATGAAGATGGGGGAAAATAGCATATTTTTTTCCACTAATATTATGACAAGGGTTGAGAAGTGGAAAGAACTGAGAGAAAAGTATAAGTTAGATGGAATTAAAAGTCGTGGCACTTATTGAGTTACAAGAAGATGAAGAACTGATAGATCAAACAATTTCTTTTCAAGAAGAAATTACAGATGGATTTGTAAAATACTCAGCAATTAAAGAAATTTTCAATATGATTAGTGAGAATGAATATAATGTATATCTAAATTATGCTCAAAAGTTCAATCAAGATGTTCGAGAATTAATAGGATATAGTACGATTTCTATTCCGTCGAAAGATATGATGTTTGATTTTAAAGAACAATTATCTTATAAGATTAGAAATTTTGATTATAGAAGCTATTTAAACGAATTCTCTGAAAATAATATTAATTTGATATTACATAACTATATAGAAAATGAAAGATTTCGAGTAGTTTTTAGGAGAAGGTGATTTAGCCGAAAGTTTTTTTGAGCGCAGAATGGTATTACTCGATGCGTTGCTCTACAAGTGGAATCGAACAAACAGCTATTATCGCTGGATATATAAAATCAATTGAACAGCTACTATATCAGATTATTCGATTATCAATTAATTCAGGAAAGAAGATTAGAAAGAAAAATGATAGAATATTTATTCAATATTCAACTGATAACGAGGATGATATCGATTATACCTTAGGAAGTATGATTCAATATGTAAAATATTACTCAGAATTATGGGAAATTAAAAATCCTGAAAGAAGGTTTGTAATAGATGCTCTATCAAAGTATAGGATTAAGTGTCGAAATGATCATTTTCATAGAGACAACATTCATAAGATGTCAGATATAGATGAGATAAGAAATCAAACTTTCGTATTGTTTGCGCTGTTATTAGGAGGAACAAGACTTTCTAAAGTAGAAATAGTTAATATGCTACCATACTCTAAATTTAGAGAGGAGAAAGGCTCTTTAGCCTATAATGATGTTGAAAAGTGGTTGGATGCTATACTAGCTGGGGATAACTTGTTAAATCCAGAGATTACCGTTTGTTTTATGGTAACAGGTCATGGTGTAGATAAGTGGAAGATTGATTTTTGTACAGTAAATGGATTAAAAGACAACAAATATATAGATGTAAAGAGTTTTCCTTATCGTTCACTAATATGGCCGAAGAGTAGAGAAAAGGATGCGGAAGGAAAAGTGATAACATATATACAACAATATCTTGACCAAGGAATATGGAGAGATAAATTAAAACAGCATAACAAGATATTTGTAGGTAAGTTTGCGAATCCGGTAATTGTATATGAGAAAAATATAAAATAATAAGGATAGACTGTTGTCGTATAGAGGAATTGCAATTAGAATCTAATAAACCAAACCGGAGCCCCGTACAGGGCTCCGGCCTTTTCTTTTTATTTAACAACTGCCTTCTTGTAGTACATTTCTAACCCGAGCGCTGCGACTAGTAGCACAGCACCGACTGGTAAGTAGAGGGTTGGGTAGATGGAGCTGGTTCCGTAGATGTCGAAGACTCCTTTGAGGAAGCTGCCGAAGATGAAGGTGAGGACACCCATCTTGTAGGCTGCTTGTGCGTCTTCTGACTCCAGGAAGGTTTTCCCGGTCATTTTTGCTACGAGATTTGGCACCACTCCAAGCACGAGTGGAATCATAAACAGCAAGTACATGAATGGGGAGTAGACTTGGTGGCTGAAGAATTCATACACCGTTCCGACGACGAGTGTCACCGCCGTTGTGACTGTGTAGAATGTCAGCCCCGTTTTCTTTTTATAAGTAGACAATGTCACTCACCTCTCTTTCTTCAATTCTGTGACCGTTTGTTGTCGGTTTGTTAATGATTTGTCCGTTAAAATACATGGTTGATGATCCGCCACCGTCTAAGTTATAAGCGGTTGTGACGTTCAATTCTTTCATAAAATCAGCTAATTGTTTCAACGATAATCCTTTACTTTCGCTCGTACGTCCGTCTGACACCACGAATACATACGTGTTGTCGTCGATGATTCCGATAGCGGTACGTGGGTTGCTCGCCATGGCTTTCCCAACTTCGTCTGAATTGTCTACGGCTACTTGTCCGTTTTCAATCAACGCTGGGCCAAATGACAAGACTTGCATTGCGCCGTTGTCGACTAACTGTTGGGCTGTGATGTCGCCTTCTTTGATGATGCCGAAGCTTCCGTCCTTGTAGATGACTAGATCTTCTTGGCTAGCATTCTGACTCTCACTTCGTAACAGCTGTCCATTACGAACGACATATCCAGCATCTCTAGCGCCGTAGTAGTCTCCGTTAATCGCAAGCACCGCGTTCACGCTTTTTGCGGTCGTTGAAGTCTTCGCGGTTACGTTTCGACCGTATGTTTCGTCGGCCAAGGCGGTCTTAATCGACGCGTTGCCTTTGATTTTCACTGTTGCGACGTGGATTTGCGTGTTGTTTCGCTCGTACGTCTCAATCGAGATGGATTTCGTGTCGTCCTCGTAGGCGGTCGCCGTGCTCACGGTTGGCGTTGTAGAGGTACTTGAGCTGCCTGAATTATTCGAGTTGCCTGACGTTCCCGTGCCGCTAGCGCTAGTTCCTGTGGCCGTGTTCGTTGCCGCTGCCGTGTCATTACTGAACTTTGCCAGGCTCTTTGAGATGAAGAGCGTATCGGCGACGACCATTCCCGAAGCACCGATGAGGACAGCCGTATAAGCGGTCGTTAAGATTTTTCTGAGTGATTTTCCTTTTTTGTTATTTGACATAATGCACACCTTTCTCTTGTCCGAAAATGACTTTCTTCTGTACAAACCAGTTAAAGAAGAACATCCCGATTTCGGTGATGATTTTACCAACGAGTGGTCCGATGCCGAAACCGTAGCTGAGGCCCATTAAAATCAATGTGTTTAGCGTTAATGAGAAGCTGGCGAGTAAAATATAGCCACCGAGTTCTTTAAGGAACGGTTTGTCGCTGGCAAAGACGAACTTCTTATTCACGAAGAAGTTGAATCCTGCGCTAATCACCCTTGCGACCACGTTAGCCGTCACGAGTGGTACGCCAATAAAAATTTGAAAGGCGTAGAGGGTGTAGTCTAGAAAAAACGAGAGGATTGATGAGAGGGCGAATTGGAAAATCTCTTTGTAGATTCTGAATGAATCGCGAAGAGGATTAAAGTGTGAGCCCTCATTTTTGTTCTCGTAAATCGTTTGAATTTCTAGCTCGCAGAATGGGCGTTTTTCTTTTGCCCAAACCATCAACACATTCATTTCGTATTCAAAACGTGATCCTGAAATCTCCAACATTTTATCTAAATGGGTCCTTGAGAATCCACGGAGTCCGGTTTGTGTATCACTAATTTTCGTGCCGCTTGTGAGTTCGAAAATTTTTAACGTGATTTTATTTCCGACACGGCTTCTAAGTGGGACGTGAACTCCGTTGAAGTTTCGAACGCCGAGTACGAGGCTGTCTTTCTCAAGGGCTGCCCTGGTGGCGATACGCATGATGTCTTCGGGACTGTGTTGTCCGTCTGAGTCTGCCGTTACGATGGCCACTTCTTCGCCTGCGTACGCTTCTTGAATATAGCGATAAGCTGTTTTTAAGCCCTCGCCTTTTCCTTTGTTTTCAGGATGCGTTAAAACGGTCGCTCCTGTTAGTTGGTTGAAGATAGGAAGATATTTCTCCCCGCTGCCATCATCGACAACGACTACTTCTAAGTCTTTGGCGATTAGTTGCCCTGTTAAAGTGATTAATTTTTCCTCTGGTTCATATGAAGGGATAATTACGATAGTTTTCATTGTTTGTCACCGCTCACCTAGTGGGGGAGCTTCTCCTTTCCGTTTGGATAACTATACTTTGCACCATGAACTTAAAACTTACTTAAAAGAGGTGGAAAAAAATAAAAAAGCTCGGTAAGATAGAGAGGAAGTATAAAATCTATCGATAGAAATGAAGAAACGGAAGAGGAGGTACAACGATGGCAACAATAGAAAGTGGAGCGAGATTCGGGATTCCGCTGGTGTTCTTGGTGAGTGGTGGATTCATTGCGACATGTGTGCTTGTCATTTCGTTCGCCGATGGACAGCCGCAAAGCAGAGTGGAGGTCCGTTTATGGCACCGTTTCATATCGCAAAAGGAACGTTTTACATTCACGTGGCATTCTGTTTCAAAAAGCGTCGGATTCCTCTTGCATCCATTCGCCGGATTACGATGGATTTCATGCGTGGTCGAAGGGGTGGCGGCAGCCGTTATTTCGTCATTATTGAACAAAAGGACAGCGCAACGACCATGTTCTTCATGGGGAAAAGCAAAGCAACTGATGCGTTGCTGGAAGAGTTACCTCAAGTCGTGAAGCGGTATCCAATTAAGGTTTCCCTAAAATAATTTAAAAAACCAGTACCTATCGTAACATCTCACAATTGCACGATGAGTGCTTGAGTGCTATAATAGGCACTGTCTTTTATATGGATATGACTTGTTTTCAGAAGATTTACATAAAATGAAAATTATTTGCAATAGAAAAGGGAGAACAGAATGTCTACTCATGAAAAAGTATCACTTTCAGAAGTAAACCAATCGATTGAGACACCAAAGAATAATAATTTCTGGCAAAACCTAAAAGCTTTCTTAGGACCCGGAGCGCTTGTAGCAGTAGGGTACATGGACCCAGGTAACTGGATTACCAGCGTGGTCGGAGGGGCTTCGTACAAATATACATTGCTCTTCGTAATCCTGATTTCGTCATTAATCGCAATGCAGTTGCAACAAATGGCAGGAAAACTTGGGATTGTAACGCGTATGGACTTAGCGCAAGCCACAGCGCATCACGCACCAAAATGGCTTCGTCACATTTTATGGGTGATCGTCGAATTAGCACTGATGGCGACAGACTTAGCGGAAGTACTTGGATCAGCCATTGCCTTGAACCTCTTGTTTGGAATTCCAATTATGGTGGCCATCTTTATTACGGTTCTGGACGTATTCTTGCTTCTTGGAATTATGAAGCTTGGATTTAAGAAAATCGAAGCAATTGTATCAACGTTGATTTTAACAATCCTTTTAATTTTCGTGTATTTAGTAGCGTTAGCAGAACCAAGTATTTCAGGAATTTTCACAGGATTCCTACCAACGGCGCAGTTATTCGAACCAACAACTCCTGGACACGATAGCATTTTAACATTGTCACTAGGGATTATCGGGGCAACCGTAATGCCGCATAACTTATACTTGCATTCATCACTCTCACAAACGAGAAAAGTGGATTACACAAATCAAGATAATGTTCGTAAAGCTGTTCGTTTCATGACATGGGACTCAAACATCCAGTTGAGCTTAGCGTTCGTCGTGAACTCACTCCTATTAATCTTAGGGGCAGCGTTATTCTTCGGACACGCATCTGAAATTTCTGCCTTTTCGCAAATGTACAATGCGTTGCAAGATTCGAAGATTGCCGGCGCGGTCGCAAGTTCTACATTATCGACACTCTTTGCCGTGGCGTTATTAGCGAGTGGTCAAAACTCAACCATCACAGGAACATTGACAGGACAAATCGTGATGGAAGGTTTCCTACATATGAAATTACCACAATGGATTATCCGTCTGGTGACTCGTTTATTCGCCTTACTACCGGTAATCGTCGTAGCGATGTTATTCGGTTCGCAAGAAAAAACATTGGACCAACTCTTGGTTTATTCACAAGTATTCTTATCAGTGGCGTTACCATTCTCCATCTTCCCATTGATTTACTTCACTTCGAAGAAATCACTCATGGGCGAGTTTACCAACGCCAAATGGAATACCTTCCTTGGATACGCGGTAGCTGTTATCCTAACCATCTTAAACTTCAAGTTAATTTTTGATTTATTCTAAAACGAAACGGGCATCTTCGGGTGCTCGTTTTTTTATATTGTTTTCCTAAATTTCACAGAGGTTTTATTGTATTTTTCTAGAGAATAGGATAGATTATAGGTGAGGGATGGAACCGCATTCAACGGTTCGTCGATACAAGTAGAATGAGGAGGATGGTTATGAATTTTCCATTTCGTGAAGATCCAAATACGGCAACGATACTGTGCAAGCATATTGCAAGAGGAGAACAGCCGATTCTATATGTAAGTCACGACGAAGACGATGGCATGTGGCAGTTTCTATGCAACCAGGAGCATACCATTGAGGACTTGATGTTAGTGACCTTGAAACAAGCCTACGAGCTCGATCCGTCAATCGGGGAAATCAAAGACTTACCTCTAGGGAAAGAGGCTTGGAGGGAAAATCCACAAATGCCGTGGAGAACTTAAAGTTGAGGATGAATCGCTGGGTAATCGTAGAAAACGACAGTGAAAGGGAGAAAAGAATGAAGAATATTTCGAAAACAGTAAAATTAGGACTTTGCGCAGCCGTGTTGATTGGCTTGGCAGGATGCGCCAATACGCAAAATGAAACGACAACTCAGGCTTCTCCGGAGACGACAACCGTAGCGGCACAATCGCAGGAAGCGCCGCAATGGGTTGCGACTACACCAACATCAGCAATCCTTCAAGTGTTGAAGAAGTGAAGGCGTTATTATCTGCGTATTTGGATAAAGAAAGCGTGGAGAAGTTTTTCGAGTTCGTGAATGACTATAATGCAATTGTCGGCGAGACAGGCTTGCAAGGGGACTTTGCGTCGTTTACAAAAACGGAGTATGACGTTGAGAAAATCAGTCCGCTTTGGACTGCAAAACACGGCGATTTTGTTGGAACAAACTGCCGTATCAATACGTATGCATTGCTGAAGAATAAGATTACGATTCCGAAGATTACTGCAGATAGCGAGCTCTTATTTATTGATAATGATGCGATTGACAAGGGGCATCTCTATAGTGCGGACGAAAAAGAAGACTTGAATCGTTTGTTCTCACGTGTGGAAACGGAAGCCACGACAGATGTGAAGACGCATGCGCAGAAGATGGAACAGTTCCTGTCGCAATTTACTTTTGACGAAAATGCGCGGATGCTCTCCGTCGTAATTCACGATAATTTGGACGGGGAATCGCTCTTTATCGGCCACGTGGGAGTCTTAGTGCCAACGGGTGATGGCTTCCTATTTGTCGAAAAGCTAACCTTCGAGGAGCCATACCAAGCGATTAAATTCAAGACGAAAGAAGATGTCTACAAGTATCTTGAAACGAAATATCAAGACTATACCGGCGAAGGCTTAGCTAAGCCATTTATTATGGATAACAACAAATGGGTAGAGATGAAGTAGATAAGGATGTATTCATCTTGGAAATGTAATCTGGAAGTAACGGGGGGAATGGTGAAAAGATGGCTTCTAGCAAGGAATATCTAGCGTATATTTTAGAACAATTATCAGGATTAGAGGATATCCGCTATCGAGCAATGATGGGAGAATATATTTTGTATTACAGAGAAAGGTTGCCGGTGGAATTTATGATGATCGATTCCTAATCAAAAATGTGACTTCTGCTAGAGAAAGTATGCCTGACGCTTCATTAGAAAAACCTTATGAAGGGGCAAAAGAAATGCTTCTGGTGGGAAATGTAGAAGATAAGGAGTTCTTAATGGATTTGTTTAAGGCTATCTATGATGAACTGCCTACTCCGAAACCAAAGAAAAAGAAATGATGCATGGAGGAGAACGTCACTATTTTAGACGATTAGCAGGCATTCCTTTGAATCCATAAAGTAATGATAACACCCATAGCAGTTTCAAAGTGCTATAGGTGTTTTTGACATGTTGGAGAAAGGGGGAGAATGGGAATATAACCTTCTCAAGTTATTTGGTATAATGACAATACAGTTAAAGGAAATAGAGGCAAAGACGATAAAGCCAGAAGAGTATTCTTGGAATGAGTGGGAACAAAATAGTTATATCAATGGGAAAGAGAACGACAAATCGCATTAGCGCGAGACTTTTTAAAGAAAGTAGGACATTAAAGATGAACATGATTATTAGAGAAATTATAGATAAAGAGGAAAAAGAATCGATTTCAAAAGAAGTTTTATATGATCTTCCAGAATGGTTTGGAATGCCAGAAAGCACGCAGGAATATGTCGATGATGCGATGGACAAACCGTTCCTCGCTTGTTTTGTAGAGGATAAACTCGCAGGATATGTTGTGTTGAATGCTACGAGTGAGGATTGTGCAGATATTTTTGTGATGGGAGTCAAAAAGGAATTTCACCGCAAAGGAATCGGCCAAAAATTAAATGAGGCGTATGAGCAACTAGCCAGGAGTTTAGGGTACACTTATTCCCAAGTGAAGACTGTGAAAATGGGGCATTACGAACAGTATGATCGCACGAATCTTTTTTATAAGGCGATGGGGTATAAGGAGTTAGAATGCTTCCCGACATTGTGGGATGAATGGAATCCGTGTCAAATCTATATTAAATATTTAGGGGAATGAAGCGGAAGATTACAACAGGAAATAGGAAATAGAGGAGAGTTCGATGAAAGTAAAGAAGATTGGTATCGTCAGTTTGTCTAGCGGCATTTTAGGAGAGAGTTTCATTCAACATGAACTCAATCTTGGGAAAAAACGTTTAGAAGAGTACGGTGTAGCAGTTGAATTTTTACCCCATGCTTTAAAAGGGCTTGAATTTATTAAGCAACATCCAGAATGTAGAGCGCAAGACTTGCTGGATGCATTTCAAGATGACTCGATAGATATGATTTTATGTGCCATTGGTGGGGATGATACGTATCGCCTACTCCCTTACTTATTTGAACAGGACGCGCTTGAAAAGGTTGCTAAGCAAAAGATTTTTTTAGGTTTTTCAGATACAACAATGAATCATTTAATGTTACATAAAGTTGGCATTCAAAGCTTTTATGGACAGGCCTTCTTACCAGATGTATGTGAACTTTCAGCGGAAATGCTCCCATATACGAAATCGTATTTTGAGGAATTATTGACAACAGGAAGAATTAAAGAAATTCATTCAAGTGAGATTTGGTATCAGGAGAGAGAAGATTTTAGTGAAAAAGGATTAGGCGTTTCGACGCCAAGTTTTCCAAATCAAGGGTTTGAATTATTAAAAGGAAATGCCCAATTTAGCGGGCCGATTCTAGGAGGATGCTTAGAATCAATGTATGATTGTTTCGATTCTTCACTATATGCAGATTCTGTACAGCTTACTCAGAAATATAAGCTATTTCCAACGCTTGAAGACTGGAGTGGGAAAATTCTGTTGCTGGAAACAAGCGAGGAACGACCAAGTGTTGAGTTGTACCGAAAAATGATTCAAGCTTTAAAACAGTATGGAATTTTTGATGTAGTTTCTGGTGTATTGGTTGGTAAACCTCAAAATGAAATTCATTACGAAGAATACAAAGCAGTCCTGCTAGAGGAGCTAGAGGACAAAAAGCTCTCTATTGTTTACAATATTAATGTTGGACATGCGACACCACGCTGTATTGTTCCTTTTGGAGTATATGCCCAAGTTGATGTAGATGCACAAGTAATCCGGTTTGATTATAATAAATAGAGTAGAGATTAGAGTTAGAAAAGAGGATTAGAGATGGATATAAAAGATTTTACTGAAAGAGAACAAGAACAAATTAAAAAAGGATTGAGCACAGCGGTGTTGACGGATAAAGAAGCTGCTAAGAAAATTTTAGCGCTCGTTCCGGAAGAATGGATTAAGGCGATTCCATTTTTAGTTAGAGGCCATGCGACAACAAAAACTGTTCAACGCATCGCGAAAGAAAATCCTGAACTTTACGCAGTCGCAAAACAAGAAGGCGAACTTCCTGAAAAAGAACGCGAAGAATTGCGTGAAATCGTCACTGGAATCTTCCAACAAAAGATGAACAAACATAACATTAAATAAAGATAGGTGCCATGCATGAATTTGTGCATGGTGCTTTGTATTTTCGCTGAAATACGATACAGTAGGAAGTGAGAAGGATCTCTTCAAGATGGCCAGTAGAAAAGGGGAGTAAAAATGGAACGAATTAAACCAGCAGAGTTTCAAGTATTGAATCAAAAAGAGGACATCACGATTCTAGATGTTCGTGAAGTGGATGAATTCCAAGCAGGGCATATCGAGGGTGCATTGAATGCGCCGCTAAGCACGTTAGAGAATGGATATGAGCAACTGGATTCATCGAAACGCTATTATGTGATTTGCCAAGGTGGTATGCGTTCGGAGCGTGCCTGCCAGTTCTTAGAGACAAAAGGATTTGACGTAGTAAATGTAGAAGGTGGAATGAATCAGTGGAAAGCTTAAAGAAAACGACCGAGGTGCAACTAGTTCCTTTTAATAAAAGTTTCCTTGAAACGATTTGGAAGATTGGTTTTTCAACGGAGAAGCCAGAGTGGACGAAGTTGAACGCACCGTATTTTAATGATTATCGCAAGTTTGATGATGCGAAAAGTTTCATAGAAAGCCCGATTGCAGATTTTTTAATGAGCGACGATTGCAGATGTGTTGTCGCTAACGGTAAGCCTGTCGGGATGGTTTCAAAATCATGGGAGGATGAAGCTACACGATGGCTAGAAATCGGAATTGTGATCTATGACGACCAGTTATGGAGCCAGGGAATTGCGACCACTGCGCTAACGAAGTGGGTGGATGCCATTTTCCATGAAACCGATGCGCTCGAACATATTGGCATGACGACTTGGAGTGGGAACGGTGGGATGATGGCCGTTGCCGAGAAATTAGGTTTCTTAAAGGAAGGGCAAATTCGGAAGGTTCGCTACTACCAAGGACAGTATTATGATAGTGTGAAGTATGGAGTTTTACGAGAAGAGTGGAATACAAGAGCATAAAGAAAGAGACTGATTATGAAGATCAGTCTCTTTTAGTATGTGAATCATTATTTCCCAGGAGTGTTTGGATCTAAGCCCCAAGATTGTTCGATAAAAGGTCTTAAGGTTGTAACAATATTCGCAGAGCTTTCGATTGCGGCTGAGTATACTTTATCTCCTTTTTGGAAGACCCATTGAAATAGGTGTTTTCCATCTGAGAATGCTACTTTCATTAAGAATGCTGACTCTAAAGCAAAGATTGTTTTAGAGCCTTGCAAAATCGTCTGATTTTTGTCATTTTGCCAGTAGCTATATAAACGGTCCGCAATTAACCGTGCCCCAAAAATTTCGTCAGGGCCAAGTTCCACAGTATCTTTAGCGTACCCATTCAATGTCAATAAACTGTATTTGTCTGGTGAAGTATATTGGAACTGTTGGTTGCTATATTTAGATTCGTATAAGACCCAATCTTTAGGGATATTGACATAACCAGTATCCTCACGACCTACACGTTTAGTATCTGCAAGTGAGATTTCGTTCGTTTCAGAAGAAGTGCTTGCAGTTGATGTCGGAGCTGTTGTAGTTGATTCAGTTGTAGTTTCTTTTAACTGCTTCTGTTGTTGGTGCAGCTATTTCTTCAACTGTTTTATTTTTCTCCCTTACCGAAAGCCGCTCCCATTAATGCAGATAGAAATGGTACAGTACTTAATGGAATTTTTGTTTTTTCATAATCATTGTTCTCCGTAAAGTGGTGACACCTAAATTATTTTTAGCTTTTAGGGAATTATTGCCCTGGAGTGTTTGGATCTAAGCCAAATGATTGCTCGAAAAATAGGTCTTAAGGCTTTAATCATATCTTCTGCACCTTTGATTGCGACTGTGTATACTTTATCGCCTTTTTTTGAATATCCATTCGTATACAGTTTTTCCCATCTGCAAATGTTACTTTTTATTAAGAAAGCGTCCTCACCGGCAAATTTAGGTTTGGCTTTTTACACCTTCTATACTAGTTTGATTTTTTTGTCTTTTTTTCCCAGAAGTTATATAAACGATTCGCAATTAACTGTGCGTCAAAGGTTTCGTTTGGACCAAGTTCAACAGTATCTTTACTGTATGAGTCCAGTAATATCACATTGTATTTGTCTGGTGATGAATATTGGAACGCTGTGCTATTTTGAGCTGTGTATACGACCCAATCTTTAGGGATATTGATATAACCTAGTTTTTCATTTCCGATACGTTGAGTGTCTGCAAGAGATATTTCTTTTGCCCCAGAAGAAGACCCAGGAGTTGTAGTTTTAGCAGTTGTTGTTTGAGCTGCTGTAGTTGGTGCAGCCGTAGTTTCTTTAGCGACTTCAGTTGTTGGCGCAGCTGCTGTTTCCGCGGTTTTCTTTTCTCCGTTTCCGCAAGCCGCTACCATTAAAGCAGATAGAAGCGTTACAGAGCTCAATAAAAATTTTTGTTTTTTTCAAATTGTTTTTTTCTCCTTGATGAGGTTAATACCTGGTTTTTATATTATTGTCCAGGAGTTTTTTTGCATTTAAGCCCCCAAGATTGTTCAAAAAAACTGGTCTTAACGATTTAACCATGTCTTCTGTACCTTCGATTGAGACTACATAAACGATATCCCCTTTTTGGAGAATCCATTCGAACATAGTTTTACCATCGGAGAATGTTGCTTTTTATTAAGTAAGCTTTTTCTCCCGCAAAATCAGCTTTCACGCCTTGAACACTAGTTTGTTCTTTATCATTTTTTCACGCCATTGAGCAAACGATTGGCAATTAACTCTGCGCCAAACGTTTCACCATCATTAAGTTTAACTTTATCTTTAGAATAAGACTCTAGATACATAATATTATATCGATCGGTGACGAATAATAGAAGTTATCAGGGTTGTTTGAGGCTTTGAATACTACCCAGTCTTTAGGGACGTTGACATAGCCAATATTATCTTTCCCAACACGTTGAGTGTCTTCAAGTGATACTTTTTTTGTCTCTGAAGAAGTCCCAGGAGTTGTTGTTTTAGCAGTAGTCGTTGGAGCAGTAGTTGTTGGTGCAGCTGTAGTTTCTTTAGCGACTTCAGTTGTTGGTGCAGCAGCAGGTTCCGCTGTTTTCTTTTCTCCATTTCCGCAAGCCGCTACCATTAATGCAGATAGAAGCGTTACAGAACCTAATAAAATTTTGTTTTTCATCATGATTGTTCTCCTTAATAGGTTTTATTATATTTGTATTATATCACTTATAAATTAAAATGCAACTAGGGAATTTTGGTTGAAAAAGTGGAACGATAGTGTAAAAAAAAGAGACTAATCATAGTGATTAGTCTCAGTTAATTAATTATTGATTATTTCCCAGGAGTGTTTGGGTCTAAGCCCCATGATTGTTCAATCAAGTCAATCATTTTTTGAAGAGTGTTTTTGTCTCCGTCAAAGGCTACTGTATATACTTTATCACCTTTTGGGAAGATCCAGGTAAAGAAATATTTTCCATCTTTTGTGAGAGATTGGATGACAAAAGCATCAATTCCAATCACTTTGGATTTCGTACCTTGAATTTTAGCGATTTCAGAATTGTTTTCGTATGTAGTATATAAACGGTTCGCCACTAACTCTGCGCCCCATGTCTCACCATTCCCAAGTTTTACTTGGTCTTTAGAGTAGCCAGTTAATGTCACAACATTGTATCCATCTGCTGTGTATTGATACTGTTGTGGATTGTTTCCTTGGATTTCTTTGAACTCTACCCAGTCTTTAGGAACATT
Source organism: uncultured Granulicatella sp. (assembly GCA_916438765.1). Lineage (GTDB taxonomy): Bacteria > Bacillota > Bacilli > Lactobacillales > Aerococcaceae > Granulicatella. The sequence goes on from CAKAHB010000006.1 coordinate 29,959, forward strand.
GACATAACCAGTATCTTCACGTCCGATACGTTTAGTATCTGCAAGTGAAACTTCTTTTTTTTCAGAAGAAGCGCCCGCAGTAGTTGTCGGTGCTGTTGTAGTTGGAGCAGCAGTAGTTACTTCTGTTGTTGGAGCTGCAGTTGTTTCCGTTGCTTTCTTTTCTCCGTTACCGCAAGCCGCTACCATTAAAGCAGACAGAAGCGTCACAGAACCTAATAAAATTTTGTTTTTCATCATGATTGTTCTCCTTAGAGTTGTTATAGGTCTATTTTACCATTAATGAGATGGAATTTAAATAATACCAAAAAGAGTATAAAAAAGAGACTAACCATGGTGATTAGTCTCAGTAATTAACGATTGATTATTTTCCAGGAGTTTTTGGATCTAAGCCCCATGTTTGTTCAATCAAATCAAACATTTTTTGAAGAGTGTTTTTGTCTCCTTCAAAGCTTGTTGAATATACTTTGTCGTCTTTTTGGAAGACCCAGATGAAGAAATATTTACCATCTTTTGTAAGAATTTGAACTAGAAAAGCATCCATTCCGGAAACTTTTGTTTTAGCGCCTTGGATTTTTTCGATGCTAGGATTTTTTTGGTACGTACCATATAAACGGTTCGCAACCATTTCTGCGCCCCATGTTTCACCTTCGCCAGGTTGGTATTTGTCCTTAGTGTAGACGTTTAATGTCACAATATTGTATCCATCTAATGCAGCATATTGATACTGAGGGCCACCATTGGCAGATTTGAATTCTACCCAGTCTTTAGGAACGTTGACATAACCAGTATCTTCACGTCCGATACGTTGAGTATCTGCAAGTGAAACTTCTTTTGCTTCAGAAGAAGCGCCAGCAGTAGTTGTTGGAGCTGTTGTAGTTGGTGCAGCTGTCGTTGCTTCTGTAGTTGGAGCTGCCGTTGTTTCCGTTGCTTTCTTTTCTCCGTTTCCGCAAGCCGCTACCATTAAAGCAGACAGAAGCGTTACAGAACCTAATAAAATTTTGTTTTTCATTATGATTGTTCTCCTTAAAAGTTGTTGTCACAAGGTTATTTTAACATTCTTTAGATTAAATTTAAATAGAGAGCCAATTTTTCTCGAACTGTGAAAATGTGCGAATCAGTCTCTGTTAGTATTGTCTAGGAAATTTTGGATCTAAGCTCCATGTATTTTGTAAAATAGGTCTTAATGAGTTGATTGTTTCTTCTGACCCTTCGATTGCAACTCGATAAACGAGATCTCCTTTTAGGAAGAACCAATCGTATAGAGTTTTTCCGTCTGTAAATGTTACTTTTAATAAGAAAGCTTCTTCTCCAGCAAAATTTGTCTTTACAGCATCTAAACTAGTCTGTTGTTTGTCATCTTTCCATTTAACATACATACGGTTCGCAACTGCTTTTGCTCCCCAGGGTTCCCCATCGTTAAGTTTAAATTGCTCTTTACTAAAACTTTTGAGTAATAAAATATGGTATTTATCTGGTGAAGAATAACGGAATAAATCAGGATATTTTGAGCTGCTGTATACTATCCAATCTTTAGGAACATTGATATAGCCCACATCTTCACGTCCGATACGTTGAGTATCTCCAAGTGAGACTTCTTTTGCATCAGAAGAAGCGCTAGCAGTTGTTGTTGGAGCAGTTGTCGTTGGTGTAGCAGTGGTTACCTCTGTTGTTGGAGCTGCCGTTGTTTCAGGCGCTTTCTTTTCTCCGTTTCCGCAAGCCGCTACTATTAACGCAGTTAGAAGCGTTACAGAACCTAATAAAATTTTGTTTTTCATCATGATTGTTCTCCTTGGTTTAGTTCAGATGTTTTGATTATTGTCCTGGAGTTTTTGAATTTATGCCCCAAGATTGTTCAAGAATAGGTTTTAATGTTGCAACGATATCCTCTGTTCCTTCCAGTAAAACGTCATATACTTTTTCTCCTCTTTGGAAAATCCATTGGAACAAGTATTTGCCATCTTTCAATTGAATTTTAATAAGGAAAGCATCCTCGCCAGCAAATTTTGTCTTTTCCTTTTGTGTTTTTTCGACTTTAGGATTGTATTGCCAGCCTTCATACAAACGGTTAGCTAGTAACTCTGCCCCGAAAGTTTCTCCAGCATTCACGTGTAATTGGTCTTTGTCATATCCATTGATCGTAATCATGTTGTATGAATCTTTTGAAGCATATTGGAATTGAGGGCCACCGTTTGGGTCTTTGTATGCTACCCAGTCTTTAGGAACGTTGAAATAACCAACATCTTCACGCCCCACACGTTGAGTATCAGCAAGAGATACTTCTTTTGTCTCAGAAGAAGCGATGGTAGTTGTTGTAGGAGCTGTAGTAGTTGCTTCTGTTGTTGGAGCCGCAGTTGTTTCAGGCGCTTTCTTCTTGTCGTTCCCGCAAGCCGCTAGCACTAACGCAGACAGGAGTGTCACAGAACCTAATACGATTTTGTTTTTCATAAAACCCTCCCAAATGGTTATTTGTTATTATTTTATCATGTTCCAAATAATATTAAAAGAAGCGGTAGGAAGGGATTGGATGTAAGTTTTAGAATTGTTTTTTTAGTTTGTAGGAGAGATAATAATAGTGAATAGGTCGAAATCGTGATGGTTTTAGTAAGAATCTGAGGTGATAACTATGCTAATTCTAAAATTAATCTTACTCGCACTAGGAATTACATTTTCAGTTTTTGGATATCTCATTGTATGCAAAAAGAAGTTTGGGCTTATCAATGATTTTGAAGCACGTAAGAAAGTTGGTAGCCGAACAGACGCAGATGCGATTCGTGTTGGGAAGGTTGCGTTAACCTTAGGCGCTGGCTTACTCGTACTATTTGTGTTATTAATGATATTTACGTAGAAAAATACTGTAGAAAGTGAGTTTGGCAGTGAAGGAATTAGCATTAACATTAGAAGATACGCAGTGGGAGAAGACTGAGATTACGCATGATCGTCACGTTGCTCGTGCAATCGTTGTGGACGAGGAAGGATTTTTCTACTTTGTTCGTGTCGTTAGAGATGATATTTTCGGCAATGGAGCTTTTATTGAAACAGCTGGTGGCGGCGTGGAAGCTGGAGAGACTCCTGAAGAGGCGATTCATCGGGAGTTGAAGGAAGAGCTTGGCGCTAGCGTGGAGGTGCTGTGCAAGATTGGCACGGTGAGCGATTACTACAATCAGATTCACCGTCATAATGTGAACCACTATTTTCTCTGCCGGGTGACAAGTTTTGGGAAAACAGAGATGACTCCAAAAGAATTAGAGGAGTTCGAGTTGTCGACGTTGAAACTTACTTACGAAGAAGCCGTCGAAGAGTATAAACGATGTGCGGCGAAACCGTGGGGCGTCCTTCTTAAGAACCGCGAATTGCCAGTGCTAGAGTGGGCGAATCAGTGGTTAGAAGGACAGAGAATATAGTTCTACAAAAAAGATAAAAGATATGTAGTATAAAGAATGGAGAAGAATAATATGAATAAAAGTAGTCGAAGCGGTATAGAGAAAAGTAAATTTTTTTAAAGGATTTGAATGGGATGAAAATTTAAAAAGATTATTGATTAATATTTTGAATGCTGATTCAAAACAAGTTAAGAATTTTAAAGAAGTAATTGAAGAGATGAATCCTTGGAAGAAGAATTTTTGAAGAAAAATGGATAGATAATAACAAGAAATATTATAAAGCACTTGCTCAAAGTGACTATAATGATCTAGTAGATTTACTAGATGACACACCTACATTAGATGATTATGAACAAGCCTTTTGATGGGAATTTAGTAAATCCAACAGTTCTAATTGTAGGGATTAATCCAAAATATGTTGAGCATGAGGAGTATGGATTAGAAAATGTTTATATAAATCCGTTTGATGAATGTAGAGTGCCGTTAACAAAAAAAGTTGAAAGTGAAGAGGATACTTTGAAAGTAAAACTTGATAATGGTCAGATAATAAAGATTTCCAAAACTGATTATTATTTTTGAGAGAAAGGTTTTTTTCTATTTATATTCAGATGAAAAATCCAGCAATAAGAGAAAAAGAAAAACGAAACCTTCAATAATCATAGAAAGCAGACCTTTGCGAAGAATGAACGAACTCCATTTGGCTTGTTAGAGTTATTTCCCTATGCGAGTCATAATGAAACGTATTGGATCTATAGTGCTGAAAAAAAGAGAGTAAAAAAATAAATAAAAGAAATTCAGAAATACATCAGACTCGAAAAGTTATTATACAGCCAACAGTGGATATTTTTGTTTGTTAGCTTTTTATTATGAAGAAAAAAATCCTAAACTAATTGTGTATTTTTAGAAAGAATAGTTATGATTTTGTTGTTCTAATGAGAGAGTTTGTAAGAATAGGTAATTTTGGAAATGAAATTAAATATTTAACTAAAAGCAAATCCTACTACTGCTAAATTTTCATTAGCAAATACTAGATATTTCTTCAGTGACCTAGAAGAGTATAGTGATAATATTACTTTTTTTGAGAAAGTTTGGGATTTCAGTTAATTTTTTTGAATGAATCACCAATTCTATAACAGTATGGCTAGATTAATAAAAAAATATTACTAAAGGGGATTGACAAATGGGAGATATAAAAAAGTCTGAAAATAAGATTCAAAATAAACAATATCATTTAGAACCAGTGCAAACCAATGATGAAGAATTGCAGAGAAAAAATTATTACAAAGTAGATTTTTCAGAGATAGATTTCGCCACCGGACAACTTTTGAATGTAGGTTTAAATCAAGGAAGAGAATTACTTACTTTTTCAGAGTTAGCAAAAAAAGCACCTAATGGCTTGTTTACGGCTTCTACTAGTATTGATAATTTAACTCAATTTAAAGACGGTAGTTATTCAACGATGGTTCGTGGTGCGAATGGACAGATACAAAAACATGCAGGGTTTGTTGAGGTGAAAGGTGTTGTTGGTGGTGTTAATATTGCTCATTTAGTTTCAGTAGGAATGCAAGCTATGTCAATTGCTTCAGGAATGTACTATTTACATGAAATTCATAATCAATTATCTAACCTCAACAGTAATATGGAAGAATTACTAAACTTTAGAAATGATGATCATATTGGTAAGTTGAAGGCTATAAACAAAGTGTTAACTGAAATATCTGACAAAGAAATAATTAGAGAGAGCGATATTAATCAATTAAGAAGACAAAGAGAGGTTGCTAATGAAATCTTTGAATCGAGATTTGAAACATATTCTCGGAGAAAAGAACAGATTTTTAGGATATGAGAAAAAAATATCGAAAAAAACAGATTAATCAAATGAATAAAGACTTAGTTGTTGCATTTCAGGCTAAAAAGACTAGAATTAGCAGCGGAATTTATTGAGATATTATCATTGATGAAATTTGGAGAATCATCAGATTACATTAATCAACAAATTGAGCTATTTAAAAATAACTATAATAACAGTATTTTGACTAGAATTGATTTAGAGGTTTTTAGAAAATAGAGATAGAATCTGTAATTGCTTGATGCAAGAATATAGTGATTCAAGTAAAAAAACTTAGAAGTTTTGGATGATACCCTTGACGATGTTAATGATATGGGCGAAACAGATGTCGTTATGGGTTTGGTTTCAGTGTTTGGTGGGGTGGTAAGCCCTAAGGGGAAAGAGGAAACAAAAGAAAATTAAAAAAAGGTACAAGAATATTTTTTTGAGGAACAAACTAAACTAAGTAATGAATTATGCAATGCGGTCTCAGATTATTCTTTTGAACGAAAAAAATTGATTATTTAACTCTAAATAGAGATAAAGAGTTAATTTTTATTAAGAATAATAACCAAGTACAAGAAATATATGTTCCTATACAAGTTTAAGATATCAAAGGAGGTGTATTTATGAATTTTAAAGAGGATGAAGTTAAAGAAAAAAATGGAAGAAGCTCGTCTACTAAACGAAGCGCTCGAAGACGTTAAAGAAGGTCGTGTGCTAGATGGGAAAGAGGCACTCTTGCAATTAAAGGAAAAAAATATAATCTGTAATAAAAATGAGGACCTAGCAAAAATGGGACTGACCCCAAAAAGTGAGAATTTAATAAAAACACCCTAGGGCTACCGTCTCCGGTATTCAACCGGAGACAGGTAGTCCAATTTTTGTTGGATTCTTTTTTCATTATAATATTTGATGTAATTTTCTACAATTTGAATTACAATAGAAGATGAAGTTATTACTTCATCTTTTATGTAGAAAGCTTCGCACTTTAGCGAAGAATGGAAGCTTTCGATTGGTGCATTATCTGCGGGAGTCCCCTTACGGGACATACTGCGGATAATGCCTTTTTCTTTACATAAATTGTAGTATTCGGCAGAAGTATAAACGCTGCCTTGATCACTATGCAGTAGAACATCCTTAGGTAAATCAATTTGATTTAATGTATCTAATACAAACTTAGTATCCTGTTTTGTGGAAATTGTATAAGCAATGATTTCTCCATTATGTAAATCCATAATGGAAGATAAATATAATCGTTTAGGACCAAAAGGCAAATATGTGATATCAGTAGTCAGTTTTTGCATAGGTTTGTCTGCTGAAAAATTTCTATTCAGAGTATTGCCAGTAATTGAGAATGGTTTACCTATTTTGATAGCTTTTTTAGGCTTCACTGCACAATTCCAACCATTTTTCTGCATAATCCGCTGTACAACCTTATGATTAACAATCTGATTTAATTCCTTCTGAATCAAATACTTAATCTTTCTGTATCCATAAATAAATTTGTTTTTTTCTTACAAATTTTACCAATAGTTTCTCAATAACTGATGGAGAAAAAGTCTTTCTTTTTTTCCATCGGTAGTAAAGTAGATGTAGGTACATTAAGACAAGAACAAATTAAATGTACCGCATATTTATCTTTCAATTCTTCCACTAACTTTACAACTATTTGAGGCGACACTTCCTTTCCAATTCCTTGTATTTTTTTAATATTTCTAATTCAACTTCCTTTCTTTTTTTAATTCTAATTTTTAATTGATCGATTTCTGAAAGTTCAGCCATCCCTTTTTCATAAGAATATTGTTTTTCCCACCTGTTGGTGGAAACGATGAGTTTCACCATTTTTATACCATCTAAACCATGTTTCTACTTGAGTTTCATTTTTTATGTTTAACTCCTGCATTACTTGTTTTGTAGTATATCCCTGTAATTTCATTTCTACGGCTTTATTCTTTGTATCGACAGAATAGGCTACACGTTTTTTAACCATAAAAAGACACCTCCATGTGCATTTGATAATATTGTACCAAATCCAACTTGGAGGTGTTTTTATTTAATTCTCATTTACGGGGGTCAGTGCCAATAATTGCTAGGTCCTTTCATTTAATCTTCTTTCACTAAATACCCTAATTTGTCGAGGGCGTATTCGATATAGTCGAGGTCTTGTTGGTTTTCGGCCTCAACCAGATGATAATGCACACCGTCTGTTAAAGACGACAGTGGGCGGAAGTCGGCTTGATGGATTTGCTCCAAGAAGTGCTGAACGTCACGGCGACAGGTCAGCTTCACGAGCGTTTGGATTTCACCGTATACTGGATGGTCGATTTGAATATTTTGAACGCGACCTCCATTGTCGACAATCGCCAGCAGTTCACTTTCGATAGCCTTGGTGTCATGTTTGACCTTAAAGAGGCGATGAACGTACGGCGAACTCTCTTGCTCTTTGTAGACATATCCGCGGTTGGTCGATAGAATCGTGGCTCCGTCAGCGCGAAGAAGCGCGATATCTTGCACGATAATTTGTCGTGTCACGTGGAAATGTTCCGCCAGACTTTGACCATTGAGTGGCTTTGGCGCGTTTTTTAGCAGTTTAAGTAATTCGGCTTTTCGTTCTTTTGGCATAGTGTCCCTCTTTTAACGTCTTTTTTGTAAAACTTTATACACCGCTAGTGCTAATTCATAGTCTACCATACTGTGAATCACTGTACCAAATCCGACTAGGACAAAGAGGACGTAAAACATGCTTTGCAAATCCGTTCCTGAAACGGAGTAGAAGAGCACGCAGGCTAATACTTCTCCGACTGCATGAATGAGCGCCAATACGAAGTTGAAAATCCATGACGCTTTGCGATTTTCTAGTGTCTTTGGATATTTTTGTAGGAAAAAGGCTCCTAGTGTCGCAAAGAGAATATGCGAAAGCGCGCGGAATACGATAACGAGTGGATATGCTCCGGAAATAAAGAATCCATACGATGACCCCAGAACGACGAAGATGGCCATCCACGGATTGATAAACATCGCGATAAAGATTGCAACGTGGCTTCCGAGTGTATATGAAGCAGGTGGAATCACCAATTTTAGTGGCATCGCGATAGGAATGAAGATGGCAATCGCGGTTAATAGTGCGGTTAGTGTCATAAAACGAACATTTTTCATCAGAATAAAACTCTCCCTTTGTTTACTGTATATACAGTAGTATAGTTCTGTGTATACAATAAATCAATAGCAAAAACTCCATTTTAAAAAATAAATGAAAAGAAAACCTCGATACGAGATTATTTTTCGCTTATAATCCGCTCGTTTTTCGCTTGATTCTATAAAGAAGTGGCATTACAATAGGACAAAAGAGAGGTGTGAAAGATGCAACCTAATTTTCAGATAACAGAGAAAATCTTGAGATTGGTGCACAATGTTGCGGAACTTCTGACTAAATATTCAATCGAGAAACGTCCGCTTTTATTGCGTAAGGAAAATCGAATCCGCTCGATTCAATCCTCACTAGCGATTGAAAATAATAGTCTGACGTTAGAACAAGTAACGGATGTGATCGAAGGACGAAGAGTTCTGGGACCGCCAAAGGATATTCATGAAGTACAAAATGCGTATGAGGCGTACGAGCGTGTATTTTCAATGGAACCCTATCGTGTAGAAGATTTCCTAAAAGCGCATGAACTGTTGACGAACGACCTTGTAAAGCATCCAGGTCAGTTTCGATTAAGTGATGTCGGTGTTTATGATGCCAGTGGACGAGTGGTTCACATAGGCGCCCGTCCGCAATTTGTTCCAGGTCTTGTGGAAGAGTTATTCTCCTGGGCAAAGAACAGTGATTTGCTCGATTTAGTAAAATCATGTCTCGTTCATTTGAATTGGAGATGATCCATCCGTTTGAAGATGGAAATGGCCGTATGGGACGATTGTGGCAGAGTTTGATTTTGAGTCGGTGGAATCCGCTATTCGAATGGCTTCCGATTGAGTCTGTGATTCATGCGCATCAGCAAGGGTACTATGATGCACTCGCTATCAGTAACAAGGAAAATGACGCAACGGTCTTTGTTGAGTTTATGCTTGAAGTGATTTTAGAAACATTGGAAGAGGTGAAAGTGCAAGACCGCATCGAAGAAGAAAATACGGAGTATATCGTTTTGCCATCCTTAAAACCAAAAGAGCGAGAAGTCTTTGAACATGTAAAGGCCTATCTTGAACTCTATGGGAATATCGGTAATCAGCAAGCACAAGAACTCACTGGGCTCAGTGCCGCAACCGTTAGACGCTACTTATCGTTATTTGTCAAAGTGGGATTGCTGACTTCTAGTGGAAGTACGAAAGGTAAGTTATATTCATTAGGTTCTATTTAGATTGAAACTGTCTCCTCTTACTAGGTCTTTCTTAGAACTGGTGACGGTTAACGCAGGGGACATCGTATAAAGGGTTTATTCAACGGAGCAGCCTATCTATCACTACAACAATTTTTACAAAAATAATGAAAAAGGAACCTATAAAAGGTTCCTTTTCGCATCTATTGTCTTTTAAAGTGAATAAATAGCTTATTAGAATTAATTTTTTAAAGCGTACATTTGATTTTTAATATACAACTCCATCTCATTAAATGCCTCATCTGTAACCTTTCCGTTTTTTTGTTTGGCTAAATATAAATAAAATTGGACAGGTTCTGGCTCGTCCAGGTCAATCAATTGAATACCGTCCAGTTTTAAAAAATCGACGAGAAGGCCGATAGTTTTTCTGTTGGATAAAGTTTTCGAAGCCTTGAATATCGCTAACTTCGGCCAATATATTTGGGATGATTCCGTATGAATTCATAAATTTCCAAAACACTTCATTATGAATGAAGTGTTCATTAAAGAGGATAAATTTTTCATGTTCTACTTGCGAGAGATGAACATGAGACTCTTTTGATAGTGGATGTTTTTTCGGAACGGCTAATTTAAACGGGAAAGATGCGATTTTTTTCAGATCAAGGTTGCTGCTAAAAACTTCTTTACTCGTTCCGAATAAAGCAAGATCTAATTTATTCGAAATAATTTTCTTTGTGATTTCTTTAGAGCCATCTTCTAATAAGCCGATTTCAGTTCCAAAAATCTCTTCTAGCGATGAAATATGTTTTGTTAAATCGAAGAAACGCGAAAGAGCAGCGGTAAGACCGATTTTAATACGTCCATCATGGGCGTTCTTTACAGCTGTTATTCCCATGTCCAGTTGTTGAAGGGCATTGAGTGAATACTTTCTAAAAAGTTCGCCTTCTTTAGTAAGAGACACATCTGTATGAGATTGATTCCGTAGGATAAGCTGCACACCGAGATCTTCTTCTAATGATTTAATGGCGTAGCTGACAGTAGGTTGACTGACTTTGAAAGTTGAAGCTACTTTTGAAAAAGATTTTAAACGGCATAGAGCATTAAAGTATTTGAGTTGTTGAAGTTTCATAAGTAAGACTCCTCATATTTAAAAAAATTATAACATATCCTCTATTTGACTATGCTAAAAGTTAATCTTTAAAATGTCAATAGGGGCACAGGATGGGGAGATAGAATTTATTGGTGATAAACTTTTCTATCTCCATTTTTTATGCTCTTAAACAAAGCATTAATGGCATTGAAACACCATTTTGCAGATGACTATTTTATAGGAGGAATCACCATGCGTGGACACCAAATTTTAAATGATCCTTTTAAAAATAAAGGGACAGCATTTACACAAGAAGAACGTCAAGAATTAGGATTGGTAGGATTATTACCACCTTACGTTCAAACGTTAGAAGAACAAGCAGCGCAAACATATGCGCATATGCACCAAAAAGGTAGTGACCTTGAAAAACGCCTTTTCTTAATGGAAATTTTCAATACAAATCGTACGTTATTTTATTACTTATTCTCACAACATTTAGAAGAATTCAACCCAATCGTGTATGATCCAACGATTGCGGACACTATCGAAAACTACAGCGAACTCTTTGTGGACCCTCAATATGCGGCTTACTTAGATATCAACCACCCAGAAAATATTGAAGCAACATTGAAAAACGCTGCTGGGGACCGTGAGATTCGTTTAATCGTCGTAACCGATGCGGAAGGAATTCTTGGAATTGGTGACTGGGGTACAAATGGTGTAGATATTTCCGTAGGGAAATTAATGGTCTATACAGGCGCGGCTGGCATCGATCCAGCAAGTGTTCTTCCTTTAGTGATTGATGCTGGTACAAACCGCCAAGCTTATTGGATGATCCAAATTATTTAGGAAATCGTCATGAACGTGTGCGTGGTGAGCGTTATTATGCCTTTATTGACCAATTCGTTGAAACAGCAGAACGTCTTTTCCCTAAATTATATTTACACTGGGAAGACTTCGGACGTGGCAATGCGGCTAACATTTTAAATAAATACAAAACTCAAATTCCAACCTTCAACGATGATATTCAAGGTACAGGAATCGTGACACTCGGTGGCGTGTTTGCCGCAATGGATATTGCTGGTGAAAAACTAACAGACCAAGTGTACTTATGTTACGGTGGCGGAACTGCAGGGGCAGGAATTGCTTCTCGTGTCCTTCGTGAAATGGTTGTTGATGGTCTTAGCGAAGAAGAAGCTTATAAACGTTTCTTCATGATCGACAAACAAGGATTATTATTCGACGATATGGACGATTTAACTCCTGAACAACGCCCATTTGCGAAAAAACGTAGTGATTTTGCAAATGCAGATAAATTAACAGATTTATTAGAAGTAGTGAAAACTGTTAAACCAACTATCTTAGTGGGGACTTCAACTCAACCGAATACATTTACCAAAGAAGTTGTAGAAGCGATGTGTGAAAATGCAGAACGTCCTGTCATCTTCCCATTGTCTAACCCAACAAAATTAGCAGAAGCAACAGCAAAAGACATCATTGAATGGTCTAACGGAAAAGCATTTGTTGCAACAGGAATTCCTTCAGATGATGTTGAGTTCAACGGAGTAAACTACGTGATTGGTCAAGCGAACAATGCGTTGATTTATCCTGGTCTTGGGTTAGGAATGCTGGCTTCTGAGGCGAGTCTATTAACCGATGAAATGATTGGTGCAGCGGCTCATGCTGTAAATGGCATCGTGGATATTACAAAACCAGGGGCACCTGTATTACCACCGTTCAAATACGTCAATGAAGTATCATTGAAAGTGGCAACAGCTGTAGCTAAAAAAGCACAGGAACAAGGCTTAGCACGCGCTGCTGAACAAGATATGGAAAAAGCAGTTCGTGAATTTAGATGGACACCAAAATATTAGGAGGCGATGTTGATGTTATTTTTAACATCTCTTGAGTCCATTGTTCCAATTATTGCACTAATTGTGCTTGGATACTTCTTACAAGTAAAAGGTTTGTTCCATAATGATTTTGGCAATGATTTATCTAAACTCATTATGAATGTAGCAATGCCAGTATCGATTTTTGTTTCCGTGTTAAAATATTTAACACTAGAAAAATTGATTAGCTTGTCTGGAGGACTCATCTATACGTTTATAGCTTTTGCACTTGGATATATCGTTGCCTTCTTAAGTGTTAAAGCCTTTAAAGTGGCTCCAGGGCGTAGAGGGACTGTCATTAATACATTCGTGAATGCAAACACGATTTTTATTGGGTTACCTCTAAATATCGCACTTTTTGGGGATGATGCCTTGGCATATTTCTTGATTTACTATATTACGAATACAATTTCCACTTGGACATTAGGTGTCTTTTTAATGACAAGTGATAGTAAAGATGGAAAGAAAAAACAAGAATCGCATTTTGATTGGAAGAGATTACTTCCAGCTCCATTACTTGGGTTTATTGTTTCTGTAGTATTTTTAGTAATCAATATCCCACTCCCAAGTTTTGTGTCTAGTACATTGGGATATATAGGAGGGTTAACAACTCCGCTTTCACTCGTATATATTGGAATAGTGTTAGCTAAAGCAGGAATCAAAACGATTCGATTTGATAAGGATAGTATTGTAGCGCTAATAGGTCGATTTATTGTTGCGCCTGTATTAATGTTTCTAGTTTTGAAATTAATGGCGCCAGGTATGGTAAATGCAGAATATCAAACCTTTATGATTCAGTCTGCTACACCAGCGTTAGCGGTATTGCCAATCTTAGCAAACCAAGGGGATGGAGATGTCGAATTCGCAACGAATATCGTGACTTTAAGTACAGTGTTATTCGTTATTGTCATCCCAATTCTTCAAACCATTATTGGATAACTGGGTTTCCCGGCTAACATGCTGGGACCCTTTTTTTATGGGCAAAAGATTCTTTGTAGTCAGAGTTTTCTTGAAAAAAACAACATTCTACTATACTATTAGAGGGTAGAAATTCAAAGAGCAAGGAGCTTATTATGAAACAAAAATTCGGAATTATTTTAGCAGCCGGTAAAGGGACTCGTATGAAATCTGCCCTTTACAAAGTGATGCATCCAGTTTGCGGGAAACCAATGGTAGAGCATGTTGTCGACCAAGTTGAAAAAACAGGAGCTACTGAAATCGTAGCTATCGTTGGACATGGTGCTGAAATGGTACAAAATCATCTTGGAGACCGTGTTTCTTATGCCGTACAAGCAGAGCAATTAGGAACAGGACATGCGGTGTTACAAGCAGAATCTCTTCTAAAAGGAAAAGAAGGAACAACAATTGTAATTTGTGGAGACACTCCATTATTAACAAGCGAAACTCTTTCAGCTTTAATGGAAGAGCATGAACGTACAGGCGCAAAAGCAACGATCCTTACAGCAATTGCCGAAGATCCAACAGGCTACGGTCGTGTGATTCGTGACGCTGACGGTTCTGTTCTAAAAAACGTGGAACAAAAAGACGCAACTCCTGAAGAACAACAAGTAAAAGAAATCAACACGGGTACTTACTGCTTCGATAACGTAGCTCTTTTCAGCGCGTTACACGAAGTTGGTAACGACAACGCTCAAGGCGAGTACTACTTACCAGACGTATTAGAAATCTTGAAGAAACGTGGAGAAGTGGTTTCTGCTTATCCAATGAAAGATTTCGACGAAGGTATGGGTGTCAATGACCGCGTAGCTCTATCAAAAGCAGAGAAATATATGCGTAACCGTATCAATGAAGAACATATGCGTAACGGGGTTACTTTAATCGACCCAGAAGCAACTTATATCGAATCGACTGTTCAAATCGGTGCTGATACTGTGATTGAACCAGGTGTTATGTTAAAAGGTAAAACAGTCATCGGTTCAAACTGCTTCATTGGAGCACATAGCGTGGTTCGTGATAGCGTGTTAGAAGACGGCGTTCGTCTTGTAGCAGCGAACATTGAAGAATCTCATATGAAACTTGACAGCAATGCAGGTCCATTTGCACACTTACGTCCAAATGCTGTATTAGGCGAACGTGTTCACGTAGGAAACTTTGTAGAAGTGAAGAACTCAACACTTGGGGCTGATACAAAGGTGGGTCACCTAACGTACATCGGCGATGCGGATCTTGGCGAAGATATTAACGTTGGTTGTGGAACTGTGTTTGTAAATTACGATGGTAAAAATAAACACCGTGCGACAATTGGTAGCCATGTATTTATCGGATGTAATGCGAATATTGTTGCGCCAGTTACAGTGGGCGATGACGTATTTATCGCTGCAGGGTCAACGATTACTGAAGATGTTCCAGCTGGAGCACTTGCGATTGCGCGCAGTCGTCAAGTAAATAAAGAAGATTACGCTTCAAAATTACCATCTGCTCAAAAAGACTAAAATTTTTTCCAAAAATTTTTAGCAAAAATATTCAAAAATCAAACAAAAAACGGTATGATAGTACTATAAAATAAACTTCGGGGGTTATCATTGTGGAACATTATTCCGATCCTAATTTAAAAATATTCGCTTTAAGCTCAAATCGTCCTTTAGCGGCAAAGATTGCTGAAGAAGTCGGTTTAGAACTTGGTAAAGTTTCTGTCACTCAATTCAGCGATGGCGAGATTAAAATCAACATCGATGAAAGTGTACGTGGTTGCCATGTGTATATCGTTCAATCAACTTCTTATCCAGTAAATGATAACTTAATGGAGTTATTAATCATGGTGGACGCATTACGCCGTGCGAGTGCAAAAACAATTAACATTGTTATTCCTTACTATGGATACGCTCGTCAAGACCGTAAAGCACAATCTCGTGAACCAATCACAGCAAAATTAGTTGCAAACATGATTACTCAAGCCGGTGCAGACCGTGTGTTAACACTTGATTTACACGCTGCGCAAATTCAAGGGTTCTTCGACATTCCAGTGGACCACTTATTAGGAGCTCCACTTCTTGCGAACCACTTCTTAGAAAATAACTTCAAAGATAAAGATATCGTTGTTGTCTCTCCTGACCACGGTGGGGTAACTCGTGCTCGTAAAATGGCTGAGTTTTTACATGCACCAATCGCGATTGTTGATAAACGTCGTCCAAAAGCAAACGTGGCAGAAGTCATGAACATCATCGGTGAAGTAAAAGGAAAAGTTGCCGTATTAATCGACGATATGATTGATACAGCTGGAACAATCACTCTAGCTGCACAAGCGATTAAAGATGCAGGTGCGCTAGAAGTATACGCTTGCTGTACGCACGCTGTATTATCTGGTCCAGCATTAGACCGTATTAATGACTCAGTAATTAAAGAAGTAGTTGTAACAGACTCAATCGAAGTTCCTGAAGAAAAAACAGGTGGCAAGATTGTTCAAATCAGCGTTGACCAATTAATGGCTGAAGCGATTCGTCGTATTCACGAAAACCGTTCAGTGAGTCCATTGTTTATCGAGAAATTTACTATTTTTAGATTAATAAAGAATTGTTAAAAATAAATGAGCCGAGGCTATGGTCTCGGCTCATTTTTGTTTATACTGAATCTAACATAGGAGGTTCGTATGGAACAAAAAGGTTCAAACAAAGCAGGGTGGTTTACCCTTATCTCATTTATTTGTTCGGTGATTACACTGGTGACGTTTGAAGAGATGGATTCGTCTGTAAAAACTATTGAAAATATGGACGAAATCGGTGCAGCTATTTTAGTGCTATTTTCAGCGATGACCATCGGTGGAATCTTCTGGATGGGGATGAATTATTGGAGAAAAAAACGCATCAGGAACTTGTGAAGTTGCAATATACATCGGCTACTCCTGAAACGATAGAAGAGTATTACAGAGCAACCGCAAAGGCTGTTCGCAAGGTTGGCTTTTCTGCCATCATATTGGCGCTCATGATTGGAGTGTTTTCGCAGTTCAATAGTATTATTGAAGTGATTGGTTTGGTGGTGTTCCTATTTGGGATTTGCATTTGCTTATTATCACTAGCTCCAAGATCAATTGCCAAACAAATTCAGAAACAAAAATATTCGATAATGGTTGGAGGTCTTTCATGAAACTAGAGAAAGCAAAAAGTATTGCAGAAGCCTTGATGTGGCTTGGATTAGTACCACAATGGATTTTTCATGACCAGTCGTGGTGTTCCAGGAGGACTGTTGATTGCCATCTTCATCATGCCGATTCTCATGATTATGACGTTTGTGAGTTTCATGATGTATGTTTTTCATTGCACTCGAAGAAAAAAATCGGTTAAAAGATACTTGGTGGCAACTACTACTTACAGGCGCTTGGCTCACCTTTTTGTTATTGCTCTTCAATGGAGTCATTAGATATTGATAAAAAAAGGTTTAGGAGGAAGAGATTTATGGAAGCACGACATTTTGAAAAAAACAACCAGGATTAGTAAAAAAATGCATAAAGTCGCTACTGTTTTTGATGTGGATTTCATGGGTCCTTTTTCTTTGTGGCGATGTTAGGAGCGGGTAACTTTTTCTTAGTAGGGGAGAAACTGATCCTTGTGATGCTGTATATTCTTGGAGTGGCGGCAGTGGGGTTGCTTCTCAGTTTCTCATTGTTTAGTTTGATTTCGTTTAAACTAAAAAAACACTGAACGAAACAGGGATGGCAGTTATTCTTAACAGGTGGATTCCTCATTACGTACTTGCTTCTTTCGATGAGACTCTTTTATTAAGGGGAATCAAATGCAAGAAGGCGCGGGTTATGGTACAATAATCCGGCAAGAAATAAGTGAACTTAGCGCACGAGTCGCACTCACTATTGGTGATGCAGCTCGTGCTTTTCGATTGAGTTAGAAAAAGTCGTTCACTTGATAGACGATTCAAAGATTGAAAAAGGAGATTAAGATGAGTTTCAAAATTGGAGATATTCAAATTGATAATAGCGTAGTTGTGGCCCCGATGGCTGGGATTTCGAACTCTGCTTTCCGTGTTACTGTAAAAGAATTCGGTGCCGGTTTAGTCGTTTGCGAAATGATCAGCGACAAAGGGATTCAATTTCGTAATGAGAAAACATTAAGCATGCTTCATATCGAGCCAAATGAGTATCCACTCAGCGTTCAAATCATGGGCGGAAATAAAGATACTTTAGTCGAAGCGGCCAAATACGTGGCTGAGAATACAGAAGCTGCCATTATCGATATCAATATGGGATGCCCTGTAAACAAAGTGATTAAGGCAGAAGCCGGAGCAAAATGGTTACTCGACCCAAATAAAGTATACGAAATGGTTGCGGCAGTAGTTGACGCAGTGGATAAACCTGTAACAGTGAAGATGCGTACAGGATGGGACCACGAGCATTTATATGCGGTTGAAAATGCCCTTGCTGCAGAACGTGCCGGTGCTAGCGCTGTTGCGATGCATGGGCGTACACGTGTGCAAATGTATGACGGGAAGCCGACTGGGAAATCCTTGGTGAAGTGAAGAAGAACTTAACGCGTATTCCTTTAATCGGGAATGGGGACGTTCGCTCTCCAGAAGATGCCAAACGTATGATTGATATTGCAGGCGTGGATGGCGTTATGATTGGACGTGCAGCCTTAGCAAACCCATGGATGATTCGTCAAACAGTTCATTATTTAGAAACAGGCGAATTGCTTCCTGAAAATACCGTTTCAGAGAAAATTGAAATTGCAAAATTACACTTACAACGACTTGCGAACCTTAAAGGCGAAGCAGTCGCAACAAAAGAATTCCGTAAGCTTGCAGGCTATTACTTAAAAGGAGTGCCACGTGCCTCTAAAACAAAAGTAGCCATCAACGAAGCTGAGAATTTACAAACCGTAGAAGCGTTATTAGACCAATTCGTGGTAGAACATTTAGAGCGTGAAGAACGTCAAAAACAACGCTTGGCAGAAATTTAAGCAAAAAGCCTTGAAATACTTTCAATAAAGCCTCTTCTTTTGGTACAATAAGGAGAGTTATGAAGAACAAGCATCGTTCAAAGGAGGAACAAACGTGTCTTTCGAAGTAGAAACACAAGAAACATTAAATGACCAATTACAAGTTCGTCGTGAAAAAATGAATCAATTACGTGAAAAAGGAATCGATCCTTTCGGTACTGGATTCAAACAAAAAAATACAACTGAAGAAATCCACAAACAATTTGAAGGAGCTACTAAGGAATCTCTTGCGGAACAAGAGCCTGTAACGGTTCAAATTGCTGGACGGTTGATGACAAAACGTGGAAAAGGGAAAGCTGGTTTTGCCCACATTCAAGATGGCAAAGGCCAAATCCAAATTTACGTACGTAAAGATGCTGTTGGAGATGATGCGTACGAAGTGTTCACTAAAGCTGACTTAGGGGATATCGTTGGTGTTGTTGGGACTGTCATGGTCACAAACACTGGTGAGTTATCTGTTAAAGCGGAGCAATTCGTTCATTTAACAAAAGCGCTTCGTCCACTTCCTGATAAATATCACGGGTTAACAAACGTAGAACAACAATACCGTCAACGTTACTTAGACTTAATCAGTAACCGCGAAAGCTTCGACCGTTTCGTTACACGTAGTAAAATCATCCGTGAAATCCGTCGTTACTTAGACGAACGTGATTACTTAGAAGTTGAAACTCCAGTACTACACACATTAGCGGGTGGAGCAAATGCTCGTCCATTTATCACACACCACAATGCCTTAGACATGGAATTATACATGCGTATCGCTACTGAATTACACTTAAACGTTTAGTAGTCGGTGGGATGGAACGCGTATACGAAATCGGACGTGTGTTCCGTAACGAAGGTATTGATACAACTCACAACCCTGAATTTACTTCAATCGAAATCTATACAGCTTACACAGACTACAAAGATGTAATGGATTTAACAGAAGGAATCATCTCAGACGTTGCCAAGAGAGTATTAGGAACAACATTAGTTCCTTACGGCGAACATGAAGTGGAATTAAAAGCTCCATGGAAGAGAATTCATATGGTAGATGCGATTAAAGAAGTAACAGGCGTTGACTTCTGGCCACATATGACTGACGAAGAAGCACGCGCCATCGCGAAAGAAAAAGGCGTGAAAGTCGAAGATTCAATGACATTCGGACATGTCGTGAACGAATTCTTCGAAACATTCGTTGAAGAAACATTAATTCAACCAACATTCATTTACGGACATCCAGTGGAAGTATCTCCATTAGCCCGTAAAAACGATGAAGACCCACGCTTCACAGATCGTTTCGAATGCTTCATCTGTACTAAAGAGTACGGAAATGGCTTCACTGAGTTGACTGACCCAATCGATCAACGTGAACGTTTCATGAAACAAGTAGAAGAAAAATCTGCTGGGAACGACGAAGCGCATCCGCACGATGAAGACTTCATCCAAGCGTTGGAATATGGTCTATCTCCAACAGGTGGGGTAGGTATCGGAATTGACCGTTTAGTAATGTTACTAACAAACAGCCAATCAATCCGTAACGTCCTATTATTCCCAACGATGAAAAACTTAGACTAATATTGAATTTAGTGCTCCGTTTATGGTTCGCCTTAGACGGGGTGTTTTTTATTTAACCGCAATTATCATATTTGATAATTATCATATATGATAATTTCGAAAAGTGATTCAAGTAGAGTGAGCCAATTTAGAACACCAAAAGTAACAAATGTTCACAGGGTTGTAGTTGACTTTCCGTACATTTGAATATACTATGAGGGCAAGTTGGAAGAGAGAGCTTTTCCAGACTGAAATGTTATAGACGAAAGAGACCTGCACGCGATTCGAGCATGGCTTGAATGGGGGTGTTTTTTACTAAAGGAGATCTAATGAAATATTTTAAGCAATTTGGCTGGATTATGATTGTGACCTGTATCGGTGAAATCATGAAATATTACATCCCTCTTCCAATTCCAGCAAGCATCTATGGACTTGTTTTAATGATGGCTTTATTAATGACAGGTGTTGTTAAAATTGAAAAAGTGTACCAAGCAGGGACATTTTTAATCGAGATTATGTCACTGATGTTTATCCCGGCGGCCGTTGGAATTATCGAATCGTGGGATCAATTGCATCGTATTATTGTGCCAGTATCTATCATCACGATTATTACAACATTTGTAGTAATGATTGTTTCGGGAAAAGTAACGCAATACGTCCTCGAGAAAGGAGCCCAAGATGGTGAATCAACTCGTTCTTAATACAGCAACAATCGGGCTCGTGATTAGTATTATCGGTTTTGAAATTGGTGTATTTTTACGTGACCGTTATAAGTGGCCAATCTTCAATCCGCTACTTGTAGCGATTATTTTCGTCATTATCGTATTAAATGCCTTTAATATCGACTACGATAGCTATTATGCGAGTGCAGATAATCTAAGCTATTTATTGACGCCCGCAACGGTCTGCTTAGCGATTCCGTTGTATCAACAAATCGAGCAATTGAAAAAGCATAAAGGCGCCATCTTTGCAGGAATTAGTGCAGGGGTATTAACGAGTTTATGTACGGTTTGGGTGTTATCAATGCTTTTCCAATTAACGCACGAAGAATACGTAACCTTATTGCCAAAATCCATTACGACTGCCATTGGAATGGGCTTGTCTCAAGAGGCAGGTGGCTATGTGACAATTACTGTAGCGGTGATTATCCTGACAGGGGTTCTAGGAAATATGTTCTGTGAAATTATCTGTAAGGTAACAGGAATTACGCATCCTGTTGCAAAAGGGATTGCGATTGGAACGTCTTCCCATGCGATTGGGACAGCACGTGCCATGCAATTAGGGGAAGTCGAAGGTGCGATGAGTGGTTTATCCATCGTAATTTCGGGGATTATTACTCTTATTGGCGCACAAATTTTTGCAGTATTTATTTAAGAAGTGGAGAAAAAGCAGAATTTCTGTTTTTTCTCCTTTTTATTTTGGTTTTTGTCATACAAATTTAATGGAATAGTATTCGAAAAACATATAGTATTTATGCGGATTTAGGGCTATGATGGAGATGCATAAACTTCATATAGAAAAGAGCGAGCGTTATGGAAAAACATTGGTGGCAAGAAGTCGTCGTTTATCAAATTTACCCACGTAGTTTTAAAGATTCAAACGGAGATGGGATTGGCGATTTAAGAGGAAT
The DNA here is from genome assembly GCA_916438765.1 of uncultured Granulicatella sp. Classification (GTDB taxonomy): domain Bacteria; phylum Bacillota; class Bacilli; order Lactobacillales; family Aerococcaceae; genus Granulicatella. Next base: position 51,597 of record CAKAHB010000006.1, read on the forward strand.
TATTGAAAAACTTGACTATTTACACACGCTAGGAATCGGAGCGATTTGGCTCTCTCCAGTATACAAGTCGCCAAATGATGATAATGGCTATGATATTTCTGACTATGAAGACATTATGGACGAGTTCGGAACGATGACGGATATGGAAGAGTTGATTTCAGAAGCGGATAAGCGCGGTATAAAAATTGTTATGGACCTCGTTGTGAACCATACGTCTGATGAACATCATTGGTTTATTGAGTCAAGAAAAGGAAAAGACAATCCATACCGTGATTACTATGTGTGGGCAGATCCTGCCGAAGATGGCGGAGCACCCACAGATTTACAGTCAGTCTTTTTAGGTAGTGCATGGAAATACGATGAAGCCAGTGGTCAACATTTCTTGCATTTATTTAGTCAAAGACAACCTGATTTGAACTGGGAAAATGACAAAGTGCGCCGTGAAGTCTATGACATGATGAATTTCTGGATTGATAAGGGCGTTGGCGGATTCCGCATGGACGTGATTGATTTAATCGGGAAGATTCCTTTAGAAGGGATTACGTCAAATGGGCCAAAATTGCATGAATACCTACAAGAAATGAATAAGGCAACTTTCGGAGACAAAGATTTATTGACGGTTGGGGAAACATGGGGAGCGACGCCAGAAATCGCGAAGCTCTATTCAAATCCAGCACGTCATGAATTATCGATGGTCTTTCAATTTGAACATTCACTCTTAGACAATGAGCCAGGGAAAGAAAAGTGGGACCTTAAACCGCTCGATGTAAGTGAATTAAAGGCGGTTCTTTCAAAATGGCAAACGGAACTTGGAAACGAAGGTTGGAATTCACTATTCTGGAACAACCATGATCTACCAAGAATCGTGTCACGCTGGGGAAATGATAAGGAATATCGTGTTCGCAGTGCCAAGGCATTCGCCATTCTGCTACATATGATGAAAGGAACTCCTTATATTTATCAAGGCGAGGAGCTTGGACTGACGAATACTCCAGTTTCTAGCATAGAAGAGTTGGATGATATTGAGTCCATTAATATGTATCATGATCGTATTGCTAGAGGATTTAGCGTTGAGTCGATTATGGAATCTCTAAATGCAAAGGGGAGAGACAATGCGCGTAGACCAATTCCGTGGACTGCCGAAGCGAACGGGGGATTTACAACGGGGACACCTTGGTTAGCTCTCAACCCAAACTACAAAGAGATTAATGTAGAAGCAGAGCTACAAAATCCAGACTCTGTATTCCATACGTATCGAAAACTCATTCAGCTTAGAAAAGACCATCCAATTGTGGTTTGGGGCGATTATGAGCTACTTGAGACTTCTTCTAATGTGTTCGCATATTATCGCACGCTTGGGGAAGAAAGATGGTTGACGGTCGTGAATTTATCTAATTTTGAGGAAGAAATCTCTGTAGATGCCCGATTTAATAAGGTTTTGGTGACAAATACAGTGGAGGAGGTCACAGATTTACACGCTTACACGCTTTCCCCATGGCAAGCGTTCGTTGTGGAATTGTCTGGCAATTGAAACAACTTTCATATATAATGTAAGTGCGTAAAAGTAGGTAAATTAATTGTGAAATTTTTGTCAATAATATTTCACAAACAAAGTTGCTAGATACTATTGCAATAATAATCAAATTTGTGATAATATATCTTTTTTTACTCAACAATTATGAAAAAAATATGGTATAATAGTTTGAATAAAAAAATAAAAAGGAGAAAGGGGATGGACGATGAAAGCATTTTTAGTGAAATTACAAGAAGGTTTTAAATCATTAGGTTTAGCGAGTCAATTGGGAATTACGCTTGGCCTATCTTTAGCGATGCTAGCAGGTGTTTACGGTATTTCACAAGCGATGAGTCCGATGCAAAAAGTGACTCAAGTCGTAGAAGTACAAACAAGTGCGCCAGCAAATTCGTCAACTCCTTCAAGTAATACTGAAAAGAAAGAAGTCGCCGAGAAAAAGCAAGAGACAACTCAAGCTCCAACAACTGAATCTGTAACTACAGAAAAACAAGTGGTCACTGAAGAAGAAAAGAACGCAAGAAACGTTCAAGGAAATGTTGCACAGGCAACTCCAAGCCAAGAGCGCAGAAGAGAAGAGTCAGAAAATGGTCCTCTGACAAGAGAAGCAACTCCAACTGAAGTTCCTACAGTTACTTCAAGTTCAGAAACAGTAGCAACACCACCACAACGCTTGAAACCGTTAGGGAATACGGGTCAAGAGTTTGCGACGTTGGACCAAGCTACAGCGTGGATGAAGGAACAGTTAGACCAATCAGCAAAAGATCAAGAAGCTGGAAAACAAAATTGGGTTTACTCTGGAAGAGCGTATGAAATTCCATGGAGTGACGGGTCTAAGACAGCAACCGTTGATTTAACGAAAATTGAGTCTTACACACCAGCTCCTGCACCAACAGAAACAACTTCTGCAGAGACGGCTGGAACGCCTGGAACAGATCATTTATAAAATTGAGCACTTTGGTAGCAATGCCGAAGTGCTTTTTTGTGCTTACAGGATAGGAAACGAAGCAGGTTTATGATAAAATAAGCTTATCTTATTAGAGGAGTGAATGTAAGTGGAAAATAAAGGACGTCGTATTTTAAGCGTTATTATCTCGATTGTGATTATTGCAGTGTATGCATTTTTTTACGTTTCCAACGTTTTTCAAGCAAAACAGGAACGCCAAAAAAAGCGCAACAAGAACAAGTGAAAAAAATTCTCAAGTGGTGCAACAAGCCTTGCAAGATAATCAAAATAAATTAAACGAAGCTGCTGCTAAAATTAAACAAGCAGCGGATAGCGTTAAAGACAAAAACTCAACAACTGAATCAGAAGAGTTGAAGAATGTTGAAATGAATAAAGAAATCGGAGAAGGATATAATATCGTCAAAAAAGATGGTAAATTCTATATTGTTAAAAAAACAATGATTTCTCAAAAAGCAGTTGAATTAACAGGAGTAACAGAAGCACTTGTAATTCCTACTACAGAAGAAGGAAAAAACTTAAAATATAATGTACTAGTTGTTAAAAAAGACGGCGAATATCGCGTTGTTGATGAAACAAAAGATGGAAAAGACGTCTTAGTCTTAACAGGAGAAACCATCACTGAAGGTACAACCTTTGTGTTGAAAGGCGATACATTGTATATCAAATAAAAGGATACGAGAAAAGGCGTTAAGAAACGAATCACTGGAGACAAATAACGCAAGGGACTGCTCGCAGTCGTGCGGCTATTTGTCGAAGTGGACGTCGTTTCTGCCTTTTCGAGTTCAACTATAGGATGTGAGCAATCGCGTTCAGAAATGGAACGTTGGACTCGAACGCCGGAAGGAACGTGAAACGTTCTGCGGACGTTTGAGGAAACGCACGCCATTTCTGCGATTGTGAGCTCAACTGCACAAGGATGTGAGCAAAAAGGACATCAGCAAATTTGCTGATGTCCTTTCTTTTATTTTTTAATAAGCCATTTTATTTCTCGGCTAATAGTGTCACAAATCTCATTTTAATACGATTGCCGTTCTCGTCTGTTTTATGGAGTTGGCCAAAGTCTTCATTATATTTATGCAATGTCCAGCCTGCGTAGTAGTCTTTCAATTCGCCGCTTGCAAATGTCTTAGGGAAGTTCACTGGGCATGGCGCGTCTTCTGTCGACATGGCTGCTACGATTAAGTTGAACCCGCCAGGAGCCGTATGGGATTGCATATTTTCAATCACATCTGGAATTGCATACGGATCTAAGAACATCAAGACCACTGTTGAAATAATGACGTCATAGACTCCGCCTGGAATATCCGCACTCTCAATATTATAAGGTTGAATATCGATATCAAGGCCTTCCGCTTCCGCAATCTGTGCTAATTTCGCAAGGCTCATTGAGTTGATGTCGAGTGAAGTCACATCGAAGCCTTTTTTCGCCAAGTACAAGCTGTTTCTTCCTTCGCCGCTTCCAAGATCGAGCACCTTTCCTTTAGGGAATTTTGGCGTCGCCTCAATGACTTCCGAGTGCGTACGAGTGAGGTCGTATTTCTTAGCAAAATAATCTTCAGGTGTACAATAAAAAGTGAGGTAGCACTTTAAGTCGTCACTTGCTGGTGAAACGCGGTGCCACGCTTGAGGTTCGACGAATGGGATCTCGGAATCTTTCGTAAAGAGATGCTCTGCTAAAACAATTCCGTTTTCATCGAGTTCATAGAAGGTAAGAGCTCCTTCTAAAATCGTGAGGTGTGCCCAAGTACCCACTTTTGTATTATGCATTTTTCTAAATGGCTCTGGTAATGTTTCTGCCGTCCAAGTCGGCATTGTTTTATAAGGAATTAATTCATGTTCCATAGGAAAGCTCCTTTCGAGGTTGTCACCCTCATTGTACAAGAAAATAAAAAGGTAGAGAAATATTAGCTATTATTTAGCTATTATATAGTAGATTTATTTTTGATATAACCATTAGTTATAACTAGTGATAAAAAAGTGTTAATTGACTAGAAGGTGGTTTGCTGGTATCCTATTAACATGTTTATAAAACACGTTGATGAGAAGAGTAAAAGTGGAACTTTTCAGTAGAGAGTCTCGGTTGGTGAAAAGAGACATTAGTGGAAGCTTTGAAGATGGCCTCGGAGTGTTAATCGTCGAATGATTAGATGATTACGGGTAAGCCCGATACAGCTTTCTGTTTTGATTGAAACAGACTGAGATAGTATTTGTGAGAATACTATAAACAAAGGTGGTAACACGAGAATTTGACTCGTCCTTTTGCTAACCCATGTTAGTGAGGGGACGATTTTTGTTTGAGCAAAAGAAAGGAGAACACATGATTAAATTAGAAAATATCGACGTGACCTTTACGCAAGGTAAGAAAGTCGTAAAAGCCGTTCGAAATGTTTCTGTCAATGTGGAAGACGGGGATATCTATGGAATTATCGGATATAGTGGTGCTGGTAAAAGTACTCTAGTTCGTACCATTAACTTACTTCAACGTCCTACAAGTGGAAATGTGGAAGTCAATGGCGTAGATTTATTGAAATTGAAACCAAATGAATTGCGTGACGCACGTAAGAAAATTGGGATGATTTTCCAACACTTCAACTTAATGAATACGTTAAGCGTCTTTGACAATGTGGCTTTCCCGCTGAAAAAAGCGAAGAAACCGCTAGTGGAAGAAGGAGAAACAGCTGTTGATCCAAACGCGGAACCAAAATTGGTGAAGTTAACGAAGAAAGAAATTAAAGAGAAAGTGGATTCTCTCTTACAATTGGTTGGTCTTGAAGATAAAGCAAACAGCTATCCAAGCCAACTTTCTGGGGGACAAAAACAACGTGTGGCGATTGCCCGTGCGTTAGCCAACGACCCAGACGTATTGCTCTGTGACGAAGCGACAAGTGCGCTTGACCCTAAAACAACTTACTCAATCTTAGAGTTATTGAAAAAGGTTAATGAGCAATTAGGAATTACGATTGTGATTATCACGCATGAGATGCAAGTCGTTAAAGAAATTTGTAATAAGGTTGCCGTAATGGAAGACGGTGAAGTGATTGAGCAAGGAACAGTGCTTGATATCTTTACAAACCCACAACGCAACTTAACAAAAGACTTCATTGATACAGCAACTCATATCAACCAAGGAATTGAAACAGTTCTCTCACACGAACAGTTATTGAATCTGAAAGATGGAGATTACTTAGTGAAAATTTCATTCGTAGGTGCTTCAACAGGGGAACCGTTGATTACGAAATTATCGACTCAATTCCAAGTAGCAGCGAATATCTTATTCGCCAACGTGGAAATCATCCAAGAAACTCCAGTAGGGACATTATTGGTTGGGTTGTCAGGCGAACAAGAAAGCATCGAAAATGCACTTTCTTACATTAAAGGACAAGGCGTTTCAGTAGAAGTCTTAGAAGAAAAGGGAGGTGCCTAAGATGAATTTATTAGCCTTTATCGATTTTAAAACTTGGTTCCCAAACATCGATGCTAAAGTATGGTTGGAAATTCAAAAAGCCACACTTGATACATTAATCATGGTTGGGTTAACAGGTTTAATCGCGGGTATCTTAGGGATTGCTTTAGGTGTGACACTAGTTGTTACGCGTGAAGGAAACATCCTTGAAAACAAAGGATTGTACTTGGTACTCGATAAAGTGGTGAACTTATTCCGTTCGATTCCATTTATCATCCTTGCCATGTTACTGATTCCAGTAACTCGTGCAATCGTAGGAACAACCATTGGTATTCCAGGAGCGATTGTTCCGCTAGTATTCGCAACCGTTCCATTCTACTCTCGTCAAGTGCAATTAGCGTTGACCGAAGTAGATAAAGGGGTTATCGAAGCGAGTGAAGCAATGGGATGTACACCGCTAGAAATTATCTTCCGCGTGTACTTAAAAGAAGGCTTGCCTAGCTTAATCCGTGCAAGCTCACTAACAATTATCAGCTTAATTGGTTTAACAACCATGGCCGGAGCGTTTGGTGCCGGCGGTATCGGTAACGTAGCCATCTCACGAGGTTATAACCGATTCCAAGGAGACGTTATCGTGGTAGCTACAATTATCATGTTAATCATCGTCTTCATCACCCAAGCAATCGGTGACTATTTAGAGAAAAAAGCCACTAAATAAAAACCAGGATACGAGGGCGAACGCTCAGGGACGAAACACTGGACCGAAGTAACGCAAGGGACTTGGAACAAGTCGTGCGGATACTACGGGAAGTGGACGTCGGACCTGTGAGCCCGAGTTCAACTACACCGAATTCGAGCCTAACAGCCCGAACTCAACTACACAGGATGTGAGCTTTCGAGCTTAACAGCCCGAGTTCAACTACCAGGATGCGACCAATCATCCAAAAACAAAAAATCAAACCAACACAAAAAGGGGAAAAACAAAATGAACATTAAAAAATTATTCGTAGCTGCAGCGGCAGCATTAACATTAGCGGCATGTGGAGCTGCACAAACATCAAACTCATCAAGCTCAGCTTCATCAGAAGCAAAACAAGAAAACAAACACGTTAAAATCGGGGTTAACGCTGGTAACCACGAAGTTTGGGACGATGTTATTGCTCGCTTGAAAGAAAAAGAAGGTATTGAAGTTGAATTAGTAGAATTCACTGACTACGTACAACCTAACCAAGCGTTAGAAAACGGCGACGTTGATTTGAACTCTTTCCAAACAATTATTTACCTAGAACGTTTCAACAAAGAGCAAGGAACACACATCAAACCAATCGGCTACACTGTAATTGCTCCAATGGGTGTTTACTCTAAGAAAAATCAAAAAAACGTAAGTGAATTAAAAAGATGGCGATACAATTGCTATTCCTGAAGATACTTCAAACAACTCACGTGCATTACGTTTACTACACGCAGCTGGCGTAATCAAATTAAAAGATCCCTAACAACACTTTAGCAACTAAAGATGATATCGTTGAAAATCCTAAAAACATCCAAATCAAAGAATTACCTGCTGGACAAACAGCTCGTGCTTTAGATGATGTTGCTGCTTCATTAATCAACAACGGTTTCGCTGTTGAAGCTGGATTCCAACCAACAAAAGACTCTATCTTTATTGAACAAATTACTGATTCTTCACAACCTTACTACAACGTAATCGCTGCTAAAGAAGGTAACGAAAACAACGAAGTATACAAAAAAATCGTAGAATACTACCAATCACCAGAAACAGCTAAGAAAATTGAAGAAGTTTCAAAAGGTGCTAACGTACCAGTTTGGGAAAAAGCTACTTTGAAAAACTAGGATGTGAGACAGCGCGTTCAGAAATCGAACACTGGACCGGAACGACGGAAGGAACGTGAAACGTTCTGCGTACGTTTCGGGAAGTGGACGCGATTTCTGCGATGGCGAGCTCGACTACTAGGATGCGAGAAAAAGCAAAATGTAACATATATGTTACATTTAGAAAAAACAAACCTTAAGAGGCGTGCTAAGCATGCCTCTTTATTCAATGAAAGAAGGCAAAGACGATGAGCGAAATTAAACAAAAAGCACAAGCGTTAAACGAATATCTTGTCGCAACAAGAAGACATTTCCACGAAAACCCAGAATCAAGCTTAAAAGAGTACGATACTGCTGCCTACATTCAAAAAGAATTAACTGCATTTGGAATCCCATTTGAAAAAGTAGCTGAAACAGGAACTTTAGCCATTATTAAAGGGGCAAAGGCGAAGGAAAGACCGTTTTACTTCGTGCCGATATCGATGCGCTAGAACTTCCTGACTGCACTGGCAAACCTTATGCGTCTAAACGTCCTGGGTTAAACCATGCTTGTGGGCATGATGCGCATACGACAATGGGGCTAGGAACGGCTAGAGTCTTGAATGAATTGAAAGATTCGTTTGCAGGGACCGTCTTAATCGCGTTCCAACCTGCAGAAGAAATCGGTGCGGGAGCGAAACAATTTGTCGCTTCTGGAAAAATTGACAATATCGATGAATCTTTTGCGATTCACGTCAATTCAGGACTGCCCGTTGGATCGTTTGCGGTTGAAGGTGGAGCAGTGAATGCTTCGTGTGATATTTTCAAAATCAAAATCACAGGAAAGAGCGCTCACGTAGGTCGTCCACATTTAGGTCATGATGCGCTTGTGACAGCCAGTGAAGTTGTTGTTGCATTGCAAACCATCGTCGCACGAGAAGTGAATCCAATCGACCGTGCTGTTGTCGGAGTTGGGAAATTAAATGCAGGAACACGCTACAATATCGTTGCCAACGACGCTGAAATCGAAGGAACGATTCGTGCATTTAGCCACGAAACACGTGCGCATTTAAAAGAAGCTGTAACGCGTATCGCAAAAGGGATCGCAGAACTCAATCGCTGTGAATTTGAAATCGATTGGTATGATGCGGCAGCTCCAGTGATTAATACTCCTGAGTTAGCTGAAGAATTCCAAAAAGTGGTTGCACAAGTAGAGGGGGTTGATAACCTCATTACAAACTATGAATTGTCAATGGGTGCCGATGACTTTGCGGACTACGTAGTGAATAAACCTGGTGTTTATGGCTTACTTGGTAGCCAATCTGGCGAAGAAACAGCTTATGGGCATCACCATGAAAAATTCGATATCGATGAGCGTGTATTAGCACTTGGTGTTGAAATTGAAGTGAAGTATTTCTTAAGCAGACTTGCGTAAAAAATGAGCGGAAAAGGTCGAAAAGTTTTTTCGGCCTCTTTTTCATTTTAAAACTTTAAAAAACTATAATATTTCTTGAAATGTCATAGGCAAGAAAGAAGCCGTATGCTATAATTCTTTTGTATCTGAAAATAGAACAGTTGTTTTTCAGAAAGAGAATGTGTGAGTTGATTTAGGAGGATAAAATGATTCCATTATTAGAACGATTAGCGGAAAATTGTGCAGAAGATAAAGTAGTATACAAACATGACTTGATGTTGGAAGAAGAGTTGACAGCAAGTCTTGTCTGGGAGTATTCAGATAAGCTAGCAGCGTACTTACATGAAACATACAAAGGGAATAAATCTCCAATCGTGGTTTATGGTCATAAACATCCATTTATGTTGGTGTACTTCTTGGCTTGTGTAAAATCAGGTCATGCTTATTGTCCGGTTGATGTGAATACACCGATTGACCGCGTTGAAGATATTATCGCAACCGTTAAGAGTCCAGTCGTGCTCGTGAGTGAAGAGATAACGCTAGAGGTACCAACGCTGACAGTTCCTGAAGCTAAAGAAGTGATTGCTTCAACGACGGAACGTATTTCAAAAGAGCATTATGTTCAAGGGGAAGATATTTTCTATATTATCTTTACTTCTGGAAGTACAGGGAAGCCAAAAGGAGTTTCGATTACTTACAATAACTTGAACCACTTCTTAGATTGGTATACGGGTTATTACAAAGAGAAAGGACCTCAAGTCTTTCTTGGACATCCGCCGTTCTCATTTGATTTATCAGTGATGTCACTTTGGCCAGCACTTTATATGCATTCGCCACTTGTTCAAATTGATAAAGAGCACTTGCAAGATTTCAAAGTGTTATTTAAAACATTAGAAGTGTCTAAAGCAACGGTGTGGATTTCAACGCCATCGTTTGCGGAAATGTGCTTAGTGGATCCAAGTTTCAACCAAGATTTGCTTCCTGAATTAGAACAGTTCGTGTTCTGCGGAGAGAAGTTATTCAGTACAACCGTTGAAAAATTAATGGAACGATTCCCACGCGCAGAAGTGGTAAACACATATGGCCCAACGGAATCGACGGTTATGGTCACTTGGATGCCATTAACAAGAGAATTGTTAGAGAAGTATCCAGATAATCTACCAGTGGGTGTGATTAAGCCTGGAACAACCGTGTTAATTGATGGTCCAGAAAGCGGAGAAATCATCATTTACGGAAATACAGTGGCAAAAGGTTATTATGAAAACCCTGAAATGAATGCGAAACATTTCTTTGAAGTGGATGGTGATCGTGCATACCGTACAGGGGACGTGGGACATTTCGAAGGAGATTTATTATTCTGCGAAGGACGAATCGATTTCCAAATCAATTACACGGTCACCGTATTGAGTTGGAAGATATCGACAATAACTTATTGAAGAATCCGAAAATTCGTCAGGCCGCAACGGTTCCTTCGATGGCGGATGGAAAAGTAAAATCGATTACGTCATTTGTCGTGTATAATGAACCAATCGAAAAACGTTTTGAAACAGTTAAACTCGTGAAAAAAGAATTGGCGCAACATGTGCCGGAATATATGATTCCAAAGAAAGTCGTCTTCTTAGACGAAATGCCGTTGAACAATAACGGGAAAATTGATAAAAAACAATTAAAGGAGCTTGTGTAGTCGATGCATTATTTTGAAGGTCTCTCTTTCTTCATGACGCTAGGACTCGTATTAATCGTAGCGTTCATATTAAATGTCTTTCAAAAATCTACGTATTATCTATCATTACTATTCTCAGTAGTGATGGTCTATTTCGTGTTTATTAAAACGCCGGACCAACTGATTGCGCTATTGGGATTTGTAGTGTTAGGGTACATTTTGATGCAGATGACCTCTAAGCTGAAGGAACGCAAGAAGACAATGCCGATGATGGTGTTGTTAGTGGGATTGCCGTTAATTGTGGTGAAAGTTTTACCTGTGTTTCATGTGAATGGATTTGGATTTTTAGGAATTTCTTATATGACCTTCAAATTAGTCCAAATCATTATTGAGATGTATGACGGGTTGATTGAAAAACCAATGTCTGTTCTCGATTACACGCATTTCTTGTTATTTTTCCCAGCGCTTAGTTCTGGGCCGATTGACCGTAGCCGACGTTTTATGGACGATTGGCATAAACAAAGAAGTCGGGCGGAGTACTTAGAACTGGCAGGCACAGGTATTTTTAGGTTAGTTTTAGGTTTATTCTATAAATTGGTATTATCTGGAATGGTATTCCAACATATGAATGGACCAATGGGGAAAGACGTGACCTATCTCATCGGGTATATGTATCTTTACACCGCGTACTTGTTCTTTGACTTTGCTGGATACAGTTTAATGGCGGTAGGGGCAAGTAATATTCTTGGTGTCGAGACGCCGATGAACTTTAACTTCCCATTTATCAGTATCGACATTAAAGATTTCTGGAACAGATGGCATATTACGTTATCGACATGGCTACGTGACTTTGTGTTCTCGCGTGTTGTAATGCGATTCATGCGTAAGAAAGTCTTCAAGAAGAGACTGACGACGGCGATGGTTGCCTATATGATCAATATGACCTTCATGGGATTTTGGCATGGGGTGACGCTGGACTACATCATCTACGGTGTGTATCACGGAGTGCTGATGGCGGCGTTCGAATGGTATCAGAAGAAGTCGAAGTTTTATAAGAAAAATAAGAATAAGACATGGTATAAAATCACAAGCTGGCTCATTACGATGCATTTAGTAATGTTAGGATTCTTGATTTTTTCAGGAAAACCGTTATTATGGATAAGTAAAATAATGTTAACAAAATAGGAGGTATATCCATGGAAGAAAGAATTTTTAGAAATTCTAGAAGAAATTTGTGAAGATGAAGTAGTATACGAAGATAAAGATATTAACTTAAAAAGAAGAAGGATTAATGGATTCGTTAGCATTCGTTGAACTACTTGTTCGCTTAGAAGAGTTTGGTATCGAAGTGGCTCCAACAGAAGTGACTTATGAAGAAATCGATACTCCAAATAAAATTATTAAGTACGTTTCTGAAAGAACGAATTAATATATTGTTACAAATAAAATGTAAAAGAATCGGTTCGAGTTATACTTGGACCGATTTTTTTCTTTTAGTTTATTGCATGTTTTAAAGAGTTATAGATTTTAGCGGGAATCATGCTATAATGGAAAAAAACTATTGAAGGATGAATATATTTTTTATAAATTGTAGGAGGTTTTTTTACAGAATGAATTATTTCGAGGGACTTGAATTTTTTTCCTTTTCTTATTAATTGTTCTTTGCGGTGGATTTGTATTAAATTTTTTTGGGAAAAAGAAAGAGGTTTATATACTTGCAATCTCGCTAATTTTTGCAGGGACAATTTATGGGCAAAAGCAAAAAAATGGTTGTTTACCTCGTGGCGTTTATTATTTATCAATATCTTCTTGTGATGCTGTCCAATAGGTTAGAAAAAAAGTGGTTAAAAACATTGAGCCTATTATCTGTTGTCCCGTTAGTAATTAATAAGATATTCGCGATTACGAGTCTTCACTTAATGGCTTTTATCGGAATTTCTTATATGTCATTTAAAACAATACAGATAATGATAGAGATATCAGATGGTATTATTAAGGAAAAAAATATAGTTTCTTGGATTATTTACAATTTTTATTATTTTTTTCCCAACTGTTAGTTCAGGTCCGATTGATCGTAGTAGAAGATTCTTTGATGATATTAAAACAATTATGCCAAGAGAAGCTTATTTGGAATTAGCAGGAACTGGCGTTTATAGGGTAGTTCTAGGGCTTCTGTATAAAATTATGTTTTCAACATATGTTTATCAAATGTTATCGGCTTTTAAAAAAACACAGGAACTTTAACGTATTCTGTGAAGTATATGTATTTATACACATTGTATCTTTTCTTTGATTTCGCCGGGTACAGTTTAATGGCGGTAGGAACTAGTAATATCTTGGGTGTTCAAACTCCTATGAATTTCAACAAGCCATTTTTGAGTATAGATATTAAAGATTTCTGGACAAGATGGCATATTACTTTATCAACTTGGTTAAGAGACTTTGTTTTTTCTAGAGTGCTAATGAATGCGATGAAGAAAAAGTTGTTCAAAAGCAGATTACAAAATGCTTCGTTTGCATATATGGTTAATATGTGTGTGATGGGTTTTTGGCACGGATTAAGTATTAGTTATGTTATTTATGGGGTGTATCATGGTTTCTTGATGGCAGGGTTTGAATGGTATCAAAAGAAATCAAAATTCTATAAAAAGAATAAGAACAAAACATGGTATAAACTAACTAGCTGGTTTGTCACAATGCACTTGGTGTTTATTGGTTTCTTTATTTTCTCTGGAGAACCATTAAAGTTAATAATGTCGATTTTTAAAAAGATAATTAAAATTTGAAGATTGGAGAAAGTGTAGAATAAGATGATAAAATTAAAAGCATTTTTTTAACATCAATTGTACTCGTTATAATAACGCTTATCATACTAAGTATGACTTATGTAAAGAAAGTAGACGATTATTATAAAGTAAATGACAATAGCATTCGTTATAGTACTAATTATGAAAAAAATATAAAAGCAAGGATATTCTAACGAGTAATATTGATGTGAATACTTTGGTATTATTAGGGTCTTCGGAGTTAGTAGCTACGATTAATGAGGATTATCATCCAAATAAAATTTTTTTAATTATAAAGATTTTTAATATCATGCAAATTGGAACGAGTTATTCTCAAAATATCATTCAAGCAACCACTTTAGCATCAATTGAAGAAGGAATGAAGAAGCGAAAGGTTGCTATTATTGAATCTGTACAATGGTATGAAAAAGATGGTACGCATCGGGATGCATTTTTTTGAATAAAAGCTTCGCAAGAACATATTTATAATGCGTTGACGAATGATAAAATTAGTAAAGAAACTAAAGAAAAACTGATTGATAGAATTATTGAAATCACAAAGGGAAATAAACAACAAAACGATCTCTATAAAAAGTACAAAAAAGTTTTAGTAGAGAATGAAGGGACTTTTATCGACCGTTTATTGATGGGATTTGATAAAATTCTTTATTCGTTTAAATTGAAACTGACGTTTTATCGAAATCATAGCAAATCAGATTATCCAGTGAGCGGAGAAGCAACTCCAAACTATAACTGGGAAGAGATGACTGAAAAATTTGTTGATGAAGTGAAAAAGAAAACAGATAACAATGAGTTTGGAGTCGATAATAAATATTATGATACGTACTTAAGAGAAAGACTTGATTCGTTGAAAGGTGCGTATAAAGATATTGATTATACTGAATCGCCAGAGTACTCAGATTTTGAGATTTTCTTAACGGTTGCAAAAGAATTGGGAATTGAAGTTGAAGTGATTATTTTCCCAGTTAATGGTAAGTGGAATGACTATACTGGAGTTTCCAGAGAGATGCGTGAAAAGACTTATAGAAAAATCGAGAGTGTAGCTAACCAGTTTGGTGTAAAAGTGTTAAACTATGGTGACAGAGAATATGAGGATTATTTCTTGTTTGATGTGATGCACGTGGGTGTGAAAGGATGGATGGAAGTTGAAAAAAATCTATATGAATTTTCTAAATAATGCAACGGATAAACAAAAGTTCGTTCTATGGACTGCTTTCTTCTATGTGGTTATTTTAGGTTTAGTTATCTATTGTTTAGTAACTGATTTCTCGAATGTTCAGGAGTTTATTTATAGTGAATTCTAGTGATAATCAATATGACTTTGATCACTGCTTTAAGTATAAAAAAGAGGGGGGAATCCCCTCTTTTTGTTTAGAATTTAATATTTAATAGTTCGTTTACTTCGTTATAGGCGGATTGGATTCGCTCAAGCATTTCTTTATCGACGGTATGCTCTAGAGGGCCTCCTGGTATATAGTTTTCAGCGAGAAAGACTTGATAATCATAGGCAGGACCGCCCATAAAACTACGATCAATTTCGGTACGTGAAACCCATGTTGGATGAGCCGTAACACTTGTGAGGGTCGTCTTGCCGTTTTCTTTTTCAATCGTGATATCCATAATCACGCCACGCTCAGTCCAGATGTTTTCCAAGGTTTCGACGCGTTGGTTAGAAAGGAGGTTCCCCATTGAGTAGATGATGAATTTCTTTTCGCCGTCTTTTGTGATGGTTTCGGTCGGTTCGATTACATGTGGATGTCCGCCAAAAACCACATCGGCACCCCATTCAATCATTTTATGATACGTATCGATTTGCCCTTGTGTTGGATGAAGATGATATTCTTCTCCCATTTGTGGCAATACAATCGTAAAGTCGGCAATTTCTTCAGCACGTTGGATGAGCTGTTTCACCTTTTGCATGTTCAAATCGTATAAGTGGTTGTTATATTCTTCGTCGGTAAGGCTTGCTTCGATTCCGTTGAAGCCATACGCAAATCCAAGGATAGCGACTTTAATGCCATTGACTTCTTTTACAAGAATACCTTCAGAGGGGTCGACTTTTACTCCGAAAATATCAAGTCCGTTTTTGCGGAAAGCATTGGCTGTATATTTCAAGCCTTCGATGCCTGTATCAAGAATATGGTTATGCGCTAAGTCGAGGACGTCGTATCCGGCGTCTTTAATGCTCTGAATCACTTCTTCGGGCGCGTTAAAAATAGGATATCCAGCAAGAGGTTCGTTTGGGTTGATGGTTCCTTCGAAATCCCCAATCGCAAGGTCTGCACTGGATACGAGTGGGGTAATTTGTTCGTAGTCATTTTTGAAGTCGTACGAATTTCCGTCGAATGCACTGCCATAAACAATATCATGATAGAGCATATCCCCGCTTGCGGTGATGCGAGCAACTTGCTTATTCGTTGGTGGAGACTGCGGGTTATTTGGTGTGGAAGCATCTTGATTTTGTTCAGAAGACGGTTTCGCGGTTTGAGCGGTCTCTATATTTTCTTGTGCAGAAGGGCGCGTAACAAATCCTGCTGCAATCGTAAATACAGATAAGATACAAACCCCATAAAATTCCATTCGCTTTATTTTGTCGCTCTGTGAATTGCCTCTCATACATTCCCCTCCAATACCTGTTGTAACTGTATTATACCCCGAATTAATTCCTATTTAAATAGTAATTTTGGAATATGGAGAAATAAATAATTTAATCACAATCCCTCTAGAATTACTCGGTGGATAGCTATATAATTTAGTTGAAGGCAGTAGGTGATAGTTTTTGTTATAAGAAGTCGTTATAGGAAGGGTGTAGGGTGATGGATAAGTCAAATAGGTTTCTGCTAAGAATTTTCTGTTGTTTTGCTGCTTTGATTATTTTAGTTCTAGTGCGGTTTAGAGTAGCTAGTGTGTATGGAGATACGGTAACCTCGATTCATTCTAGGGACGAGATTGTTCATCTAGAAGAAGAAATTCTTAATATGTCACGCGATGGTGACGAACATATAGAAGGTGTTGATTTTGAACATGCGGTCGAGACGTACTATGACGTACCGCTGTTTAAAGAGGAAAAGAATCTAGATAGCGAAGAAATTGAACATCTCGTAACAGATAGTCACTACAAATGGGTGGTTCCGATAAAGAATCCTTCATTGGAGAAAGAGGCTCATCTTTATATAGGAGGCCCAGCGAATTCATCAGAAATAGAAGCTAAAGTGAAGCAGGGATATTTGACAAAAGAAGAAGGAGAAAAACTGATT
The DNA here is from genome assembly GCA_916438765.1 of uncultured Granulicatella sp. Classification (GTDB taxonomy): domain Bacteria; phylum Bacillota; class Bacilli; order Lactobacillales; family Aerococcaceae; genus Granulicatella. The sequence goes on from CAKAHB010000006.1 coordinate 68,451, forward strand.
CAGTCACAAGGAAAATGGACAGTTGCATATGTGAGCACTTATGAAAAAAATAAGCATTCTGTTTTGAAAGTGGCACAGGAAGTGATTGCCAGAGAGAACTTGAATGTTAAAAAGATTTTGTTTGTTGTGCCCAAAGAACTACAAATTCCGGTAGTGCTTATAAAAGTTGATGGGGAATACCAAGTGATGTTTCATGAGTTTCCTTTAGTAGAAGGTGGCATCTCAAATGTAAAAGGTGAGCTATCTCTTGATCGATTCTATCCATTTAACGAGGCTAAAGAAGTAGTGCGTGAGTTTGTTAGGGAACATCAGCTAGTTTCGACGAATGGCGATGCAAGACCGAATGGTGTTGTCGTTCCGTGGAAAGAGTCTTCCATTGTTATGGTGGGAATAGCGGTTGCTGGATTCATCCTTTATAAACTGTTTCGAAAAAAAGAGAGCGCAACCAAAGCCTGATAATCCTTAAGAAACTGTAATAAAACGATAAAGGGTGGAAAAATAAAAGGAAATACGCTATAATAAAACCGTTAAAAATAAATGCTGTAAGCATCAAGGAGGAACTAAAACATGAGTCGTTTAGTAAGCATGACTGAAATGTTACAAAAAGCTAAAGAAGGTAAATACGCTGTTGGTCAATTCAACATCAACAACTTAGAATGGACACAAGCAGTATTAACAGCAGCTCAAGAAGCTAACTCACCAATTATCTTAGGTGTATCTGAAGGCGCTGGTAAATACATGGGTGGACCAAAAGTTGTTTCAGCTATGGTAAATGCATTATTAGATGCAATGAACATCACTGTTCCAGTAGCATTACACTTAGACCACGGTTCTTCAGTAGAAGTATGTAAACAATACATCGACGCTGGATTCAGCTCAGTAATGTTTGACCACTCTCACTTCCCAATCGATGAAAACATCGAATTAACGAAAGAAGTTGTAGAATATGCACATCCAAAAGGAGTTTCAGTTGAAGCTGAAGTAGGTACTGTAGGTGGTACTGAAGATGGCGTAACTGGAGGAATCAACTACGCTGACTTAAACGAATGTGTACGTATGGTTAAAGAAGCTAAAATTGATGCATTAGCAGCAGCTTTAGGTTCAGTTCACGGAACTTACTCAGGCGAACCAGTTTTAGGTTTCGATGAAATGTTAGCAATCTCAGAAGCTACAGGTGCTCCATTAGTATTACACGGTGGATCAGGTATTCCGGAATACCAAATCAAAAAGCAATCGAACGTGGACATGCTAAAATCAACGTTAACACTGAATTACAACAACAATGGACAGCAGCAGTTCGTGCTAAATTAAATGCAGACGCTGGTGTTTATGACCCACGTAAAATTATCAAACCTGGTTTCGATGCAATCGTTAAGATTACAAAAGAAACAATGGACATCTTCGGTTCAACAGGAAAAGCTTAATTATAACTGTTTAGAGGCAGGCGGTTTCGCCTGTCTCTTTTTAATTAGACCAATAAATATCCACTGGCTAAGCCGGTGGATATTTATTTGAGCAAAATAATACTATAAAAGAGCAAGATTATCATATGTGATAATTATCATATATGATAATTTTAAGGTGTGGAGGTGGGAGAGATGAAGCGCAAGTTTAAAATTGAAAGAGATATGGTAGATCAGCTAGATGAGTATTCATACGAAGAAAAAGTAAAGTATGCAGCCATATTAAAAATACTGCAAGAAGATGGGTTAACAGAAGAGATGATTCAAAAATGGGGACGATGGTATAAGGGAAAACACGGATTGCTAATAACCCTTTCCAAAAATGTTAAGGAGGAGATGGACGATGGGGACGTACCTAACTTCAAAACTTTGCAAGCTTTCATCAGAATATCCGACGTTTGAGTATGATTTAGAAAAGGAAATGATGATGCAGCGAGTTGCGTTACAAATGACAAAGTTACAAACGGTGACAGGACTTTCTTTAGAAGATTTTGCAAAAGAAGTCGACCTTAAAGCATCAAATCTTTCGAGATTGCAGAGCGGAGACCATAATCCAACTATTCTTACTCTGTTGGATTTAGCTTATCGATGTGGATATGATGTAGAAGTGAAAGTAAAAAAGAAAAAACTGCCTAAGTAGCATTACAAAAATTACAATTGTTCACAGAAAAAAATCTCTTAGAGCATAGCAATTTAACTCCTAAATTTGTTTTTATAAGTGTAAGACTTATTAGATAATGAATAGAAATGAGGAGGAAAAATTATGACACATCATACATTTGTTGAGAAGAAACTGCATTTACGATTCAAAGGGAGTGACAGAAAAACAAAGAACCTGATTATTTCACGTCCTAAGGATAAATTGAAGAAGGATTCAGCTAATATAGCAATGGAGAGTATTATAGGAGCTAATCTTTTTGAAAAAGACGGAGTACAATTGTATGAAGGCCGAAGAGATGCTTATTATAAGACGCGGAGAGTGGATGTCTTTCTTTAACAACAATAAATAATCGAATAAATATCCACCGGCTTAGCCGGTGGATATTTATTTGTGGAGTAAGTTACTTCTATATAGATTGTACCGAATAAAAAGGGAACATTTTTCCCTTAAGAAAATTCTTGACGTGTTGAAGGAGAAATGCTATTCTATTAGAGGTGCTTTTTATACCTGATTCCTGATAAGTAATCAAATCAGTCGTGCTGACTGGTAAGAAGGCCATTTTATGAGACAGTGATGTCTTTTTAATTTTTTTAACAAAAAAATGGTCCGCCCGGAAGTGTGGACCAAGAAGAACCCGTTAGGGAAGGAGGAAGAGCTTAATGCCAACTATTAACCAATTAGTCCGTAAACCTCGTAAATCAGCAGTTGAGAAATCAGCTCTCCAGCGTTAGGTAAAGGCTATAACAGTTTCAAAAAATCACAAACGAATACAAACTCTCCACAAAAACGTGGTGTATGTACTCGTGTAGGTACTATGACACCTAAAAAACCTAACTCAGCGTTACGTAAATATGCCCGTGTACGTTTATCTAACTTAATCGAAGTAACTGCGTACATTCCAGGTATCGGTCACAACTTACAAGAACACAGCGTTGTGTTAATCCGTGGTGGACGTGTAAAAGACTTACCAGGGGTACGTTACCATATCATTCGTGGTGCTTTAGACACTGCAGGAGTTAACAACCGTATGCAAGGTCGTTCTAAATACGGTACTAAACGTCCTAAAAAAATAATTTTTAAAAAAAATAAAAACACTCATTAAAATGAAAGGAGGATTATAAATGCCTCGTAAAGGTCCTGTCGCAAAACGTGATGTTTTACCCTGATCCAATTTATAATTCAAAAATTAGTTACTCGTTTAATCAACCGTTTAATGGTAGATGGAAAACGTGGTAAAGCTGCAACAATCTTATATAACGCATTTGATATCGTTAAAGAAAAAACTGGAAACGATCCAATGGAAGTTTTCGAACAAGCAATGAAAAACATTATGCCTGTTCTTGAAGTTAAAGCTCGTCGTGTAGGGGGTTCTAACTACCAAGTTCCTGTGGAAGTTCGTCCAGACCGTCGTACTACATTAGGTTTACGTTGGTTAGTAAACTACTCACGTCTACGTGGTGAAGACACAATGGAAGTTCGTTTAGCTAAAGAAATTATGGATGCTGCGAACAACACAGGTGCTTCTGTTAAGAAACGTGAAGATACACATAAAATGGCTGAAGCGAACAAAGCGTTTGCTCACTATCGTTGGTAAGATTAAAAAGGTTTTTCAACCTTTTTGGTCTCACTTGTTGTTAGAAATATAGAAAGAGGTGTAGAACGAAGATGGCAAAAAGAGAATTCTCTCTGAAAACACTCGTAATATTGGTATCATGGCCCACATCGATGCAGGTAAAACTACAACGACTGAGCGTGTACTTTATTACACTGGTAAGATCCACAAAATTGGTGAAACTCACGAAGGAGCTTCACAAATGGACTGGATGGAACAAGAACAAGAACGTGGTATCACTATTACATCAGCTGCTACAACAGCACAATGGAAAGGTCACCGTATCAACATCATCGACACTCCAGGGCACGTGGACTTCACAGTTGAAGTAGAACGTTCTCTACGTGTATTAGATGGTGCGGTAGCTGTACTTGATGCTCAATCTGGGGTAGAACCTCAAACAGAAACTGTATGGCGTCAAGCTACAACATACGGAGTTCCACGTATCGTATTTGCAAACAAAATGGATAAAATCGGTGCTGACTTCTTATATTCAGTACGTACAATCCACGAACGTTTACAAGCAAATGCACACCCAATTCAATTACCAATCGGAGCTGAAGACAACTTCACTGGTATCATTGACTTAATCAAAATGAAAGCTGAAATCTATACTAATGACTTAGGTACAGATATCCAAGAAACAGATATTCCTGAAGATTTACAAGATTTAGCTGAAGAATGGCGTGAAAAATTAGTGGAAGCAGTTGCTGAAACTGACGAAGCTTTAATGGAACGTTATTTAGAAGGTGAAGAAATTTCAGAAGCTGAATTAAAAGAAGCTATCCGTAAAGCTACATGTGCGGTAGAATTCTACCCAGTATTATGTGGTTCTGCCTTCAAAAACAAAGGGGTACAATTAATGTTAGATGCAGTAGTTGACTACTTACCATCTCCATTAGATGTTCCTTCAATTAAAGGGGTAGACCCTAACACAGACCAAGAAGTAGAACGTCATTCATCTGATGAAGAACCATTCTCAGCATTGGCCTTCAAAGTTATGACTGACCCATTCGTAGGTCGTTTAACATTCTTCCGTGTGTACTCTGGTACTTTACAATCAGGTTCATACGTTAAGAACTCAACGAAAGGTAAACGTGAACGTGTAGGACGTATCCTACAAATGCACGCGAACTCTCGTCAAGAAATTCCAGAAGTATTCTCAGGAGACATCGCTGCTGCAGTTGGTCTTAAAGATACAACTACAGGGGACACATTATGTGACGAAAAAGCTGAAGTTATCTTAGAATCAATGGAATTCCCTGATCCAGTTATCGAGGTTGCTATTGAACCTAAATCAAAAGCTGACCAAGATAAAATGGGTATTGCTTTACAAAAACTTGCAGAAGAAGATCCAACATTCCGTGCTTACACTAACCAAGAAACTGGTGAAACAGTTATCGCTGGTATGGGTGAGTTACACTTGGATATCATCGTAGACCGTATGCGTCGTGAGTTCAAAGTAGAAGCTAACGTAGGTGCTCCTCAAGTATCTTACCGTGAAACATTCCGTGCTTCTACACAAGCTGAAGGTAAATTCGTTCGTCAATCAGGTGGTAAAGGTCAATACGGTCACGTATGGATTGAATTTACTCCTAACGAAGAAGGTGCTGGATTCGAATTCGAAAATGCTATTGTCGGTGGGGTCGTTCCTCGTGAATACATCCCTGCAGTTGAAGCTGGATTGAAAGACGCTATGGAAAACGGGGTATTAGCTGGTTATCCATTAGTTGACATCAAAGCTAAACTTTACGATGGATCATACCATGATGTCGATTCATCTGAAACAGCCTTCAAAGTTGCCGCTTCTATGGCGTTGAAAGCTGCTGCTAAGAAAGCTCAACCTGCTATCTTAGAACCTATGATGGCTGTTGAAATTACAGTTCCTGAAGAATACTTCGGAGATGTAATGGGACACGTTAACGCTCGTCGTGGACGTGTTGAAGGTTCTGAAGTTCGTGGTAACGCACAAATCGTTAAAGGTATGATTCCTTTATCAGAAATGTTCGGTTACGCAACTACATTACGTTCTGCAACACAAGGTCGTGGTACTTTCAGTATGACATTTGACCACTATGAAGATGTTCCTAAGAGCATTGCAGAAGAAATCATTAAGAAAAACGGCGGTAACGGAGAATAATCTCTAGCACTGCATCCTATCAAATGAACTGAATCGGCTGGTTATGTCAGTCATAACCAGTTGATTTTTAAGAGAGTTCTTTGGTATAATTACAATCGGTAGATACTGTTATAGAATCTAACAAAAACTCAATTATTAGGAGGAATCATTTAAATGGCAAAAGAAAAATTTGACCGTTCAAAACCACACGTTAACATTGGTACAATCGGCCACGTTGACCACGGTAAAACAACATTAACTGCTGCTATTACAACTGTATTAGCTAAGAAAGGTTTCGCGCAAGCTCAAGATTACGGTTCAATCGATAAAGCTCCAGAAGAACGCGAACGTGGTATCACAATCAACACAGCTCACGTTGAGTACGAAACTGACACTCGTCACTACGCTCACGTTGACTGCCCAGGACACGCGGACTACGTTAAAAAAACACGATCACTGGTGCTGCTCAAATGGACGGTGCTATCTTAGTAGTATCTGCAGCTGACGGCCCAATGCCACAAACACGTGAACACATCTTATTATCACGTCAAGTAGGTGTTCCTTACATCGTTGTATTCTTAAACAAAGTTGACATGGTTGACGATGAAGAATTATTAGAATTAGTAGAAATGGAAGTTCGTGACTTATTATCAGAATACGATTTCGCAGGCGATGACACTCCAGTTGTTGCAGGTTCTGCTTTACGCGCTTTAGAAGGCGACGCTTCATACGAAGAAAAAAAATCTTAGAATTAATGGCTGCAGTTGACGAATACATCCCAACTCCAGAACGTGACGTTGACAAACCATTCATGATGCCAGTCGAAGACGTGTTCTCAATCACAGGTCGTGGTACTGTTGCTACAGGTCGTGTTGAACGTGGACAAGTTCGTGTTGGTGACGAAGTTGAAATCGTTGGTATTTCAGAAGAAACTTCTAAAACAACTGTTACAGGTGTTGAAATGTTCCGTAAATTGTTAGACTATGCTGAAGCAGGGGATAACATTGGTACATTATTACGTGGTGTTACACGTGACAACATCGAACGTGGACAAGTTCTTGCTAAAACCAGGAACAATCACTCCACATACTAAATTCAAAGCTGAAGTTTACGTATTAACTAAAGAAGAAGGTGGACGTCACACTCCATTCTTCACTAACTACCGTCCTCAATTCTACTTCCGTACAACAGACATCACTGGTGTTTGCTTGTTACCAGAAGGCGTTGAAATGGTAATGCCTGGTGACAACGTAACTATGGAAGTTGAATTAATTCACCCAGTTGCTATCGAAAAACGGTACTAAATTCTCTATCCGTGAAGGTGGACGTACAGTAGGTGCTGGTTCAGTAGCTTCTATCGAAAAAAATAATTTTTTTCTTAAAATTGATTTTTCAAGACTATCCAATTTTGGATAGTCTTTTTTTATTAAAAATTTTTTTAAATTAAAATGTCAGACAATTGAAAGCGAAAAAAACAAAAAAATAGTAGTTAGAATGTCAAAAACGTTGATTTAACAACGTTTGTAAAGGGTTTAAAACAAAATGGAACACACGGGCGCGTGTGCATAAATAAATGTTGTTAAATCAACGGTTTTCGCTTGCAATCAAAAAGAGAATCTTGTATACTATTAAAAGTGCCGCAGAGGAATGTAAATTCTGAAGCTGCATACCCCCTCTTAAAATAAGAAGGGGAGCTATGAAACGAGAGGTTGCGACACGCCCGGACGCTTTGCCACGAAAGGGTCAAGTCGGAAATTCGCGTGGAGCTAGTCTTATGACAACATTAGACGAAGGAGGAAAGACAATGGCAAAACAAAAAATCCGTATCCGTTTGAAAGCTTACGAACACCGTGCGCTTGATCAATCAGCGGAAAAAATCGTAGAAACAGCAAAAAGAACTGGTGCTAGCGTAGCTGGTCCAATTCCATTGCCAACAGAAAGATCGCTTTACACAGTTATTCGTGCGACTCACAAATATAAAGATTCTCGCGAACAATTTGAAATGCGTACACACAAGCGTTTCGATCGACATCGTTAATCCAACGCCAAAAAAACTGTTGATGCCTTTAATGAAGCTTGATTTACCAAGCGGCGTTGACATCGAAATCAAATTATAATAAATAGAAAAATGGAGGTGTAACCATGACCAAAGGAATCTTAGGCAAAAAAGTAGGGATGACTCAATACTTTACAGAAGCAGGTGAACTTATTCCTGTAACAGTAGTTGAAGTAACTCCAAACGTTGTTCTTCAATTAAAAACAATCGAAAACGACGGTTACGAAGCTGTTCAATTAGGTTTCGACGACTTACGTGAAGTTTTATCAAATCGCCCTGCTAAAGGTCATGTAGCAAAAGCAAATGCTACTCCTAAGCGCTTCATTCGTGAATTCAACAATGTCGAGCTTAGCGAGTACGAAGTAGGACAAGAAATTACAGTTGATGTATTCAAAGCAGGAGACATCGTTGACGTAACAGGTACATCTAAAGGGAAAGGTTTCCAAGGTGCTATCAAACGTCATGGACAATCTCGCGGACCAATGGCACACGGTTCTCGTTACCACCGTCGTCCTGGTTCAATGGGTGGAGCATCATTCCCATCACGCGTTTTCAAAGGTAAAGCATTACCTGGACAAATGGGTGGCGACCGTATCACTATTCAAAAACTTAGAAGTAGTGAAAGTTGATGCAGAACGCAATGTAATCTTAATCAAAGGTAACGTACCTGGATCTAAGAAATCATTAGTAGAAATTAAAACAGCAATTAAATCTAAATAATAAATAGGGGAAGGAGGAACGAGAGAATGACAAAAGTTACATTATTTAAAACAAGATGGAACAACAAACGGAGAAATCGAATTAAACTCAGAAATCTTCGGAATTGAACCAAACGAAAATGTAGTATTCGACGCAGTAATCATGCAACGCGCTTCATTACGTCAAGGAACACACGCTGTTAAAAACCGTAGTGCAGTAAGCGGAGGCGGCCGTAAACCATGGCGCCAAAAAGGAACTGGTCGTGCTCGTCAAGGATCAATCCGTTCACCACAATGGCGTGGCGGAGGTATTGTATTCGGACCAACACCTCGTTCATATAGTTACAAATTACCTAAAAAAGTACGTCGCTTAGCGATTAAATCAGTATTATCACAAAAAGTATTGGATAACAAGCTTGTTGTAGTGGAAGCATTACAATTTGACGCACCAAAAACAAAAGAGTTTGCACAAGTATTGTCTAACTTAAACGTTGATACAAAAGTGTTAGTAGTTGTAGAATCTTCAAACGATTTCGCATTATTAGCAGCTCGCAACATTCCAAACGTTACAATCGTTGACGAAACAGATGTTACAGTATTAGACGTTGTAAACAACGACAAATTATTATTCACAAAAGCAGCTCTTTCTAAAGTAGAGGAGGGACTTCAATAATGGATGCACGTGACGTAATCAAACGCCCTATCATTACTGAAGCTTCAATGCTTGCTACTGACGAAAAGAAATACACTTTTGAAGTTGATGTACATGCTAACAAAATTCAAGTACGTCAAGCCGTAGAAGAAATTTTTGGTGTTAAAGTTGAAAAAGTTAACATCTTAAATGTACGTGCTAAATTCAAACGTGTTGGCCGCTACGGTGGTTACACTAACAAACGTCGTAAAAGCAATTGTGAAGCTTTACAAAAGATTCAAAAGATATTCAATTATTCGCTGAAGAAGCTTTAATCTTCAGAAAGAAAAAAACTACTATAATAATAGGAGGAAATAGACGTGGCGATTAAAAAATATAATCCAACCTCAAACGGCCGTCGTAATATGACAGGTTATGACTTCAGCGAAATCACAAAGTCAACACCAGAAAAAACTTTGTTGGAATCATCAAAAAACAACGCTGGTCGTAACAGCCAAGGTAAAATCACTGTACGTCACCAAGGTGGCGGACACAAACGTGCTTACCGTGTGATCGACTTCAAACGTAACAAAGATAACGTTGAAGGTGTAGTTCACTCAATCGAGTACGATCCAAACCGTACAGCAAACATTGCATTAATTCACTATGTAGATGGTGTTAAAGCATATATCATTGCTCCAAAAGGTTTACAAGTAGGACAACGTATCGAATCAGGAGAAAATGCTGATATTAAAGTAGGTAATGCTTTACCATTAGCAAACATCCCAGTGGGTACTGTGATCCACAACATTGAAACAAAACCAGGTAAAGGTGGACAATTAGTTCGTTCAGCTGGTACAAGTGCACAAGTACTTGGTCAAGAAGGTAAATACACTTTAGTTCGTTTGAACTCAGGTGAAGTTCGTATGATTCTTTCAACTTGCCGTGCAACAATCGGTACTGTTGGTAACGAACAACACGAATTAATTAACTTCGGTAAAGCAGGACGTTCTCGTTGGAAACGTAAACGCCCAACAGTTCGTGGTTCTGTAATGAACCTAACGATCACCCACACGGTGGTGGTGAAGGTCGCGCTCCTATCGGACGTCCAACACCAGTATCTCCATGGGGTAAACCAGCTCTTGGATACAAAACTCGTAGCAAAAAAGCTCGTTCTAACAAGCTTATTGTTCGTGGTCGTAAAAAATAATTAACTAGATAACAAATCTGATTCTATTAAAATTCTGGAAGGAGGATTTCCGTAATGGGTCGTAGTTTGAAAAAAGGACCTTTCGTCGATGATCATTTGATGAAAAAGGTTGAAGCTGCTCAAGGTAGCGACAAAAAAGTTGTGATCAAAACTTGGTCACGTCGTTCAACAATTTTCCCAAACTTTGTTGGACAAACAATTGCTGTATATGACGGCAGAAAACATGTTCCAGTATATATTCAAGAAGACATGGTAGGTCACAAATTAGGTGAATTCGCACCAACAAGAACTTACCGTGGTCACGTGAATGACGATAAGAAATCTAAACGCAAATAACGAGGGGAGGACTTGAAAAATGTCAGAACAAATCACATCTGCAAAAGCAGTTGCTAAAACAGTTCGTATTGCACCTCGTAAAGCTCGTCTTGTTGTCGATCTAATTAGAGGTAAAAAAATCGGTGACGCAATTTCAATCTTGAAATTTACACCACGTTCTGCATCACCAATCGTAGAAAAAGTTTTAATGTCTGCAATTGCTAACGCTGAACACAATTTCGACTTAGATGTTGAAAACTTATATGTAAGTGAAGCTTACGTGAACGAAGGACCAACTATGAAACGTTTCCGTCCACGTGCTAAAGGTTCAGCTTCACAAATCTTAAAACGCACAAGCCACATCACTGTAGTGGTATCAGAGAAGAAGGAGGGATAATCAGTGGGTCAAAAAATTCATCCATTAGGAATGCGTGTCGGAATCATCCGTGACTGGGATTCAAAATGGTACGCAGAAAAAGATTTCGCAGAATTCTTACATGAAGATTTAAAAATCCGTGATTATATCCGTAAACAATTAAACGAAGCTAGCGTTTCAACAATTGAAATTGAACGTGCTGCTAATCGTGTTAATGTTTCAATCCACACAGCTAAACCAGGTATGGTAATTGGTAAAGGTGGATCTGAAGTAGATAAATTACGTACAAACTTAAACAAACTAACAGGTAAACGAGTTCACATCAACATTGTTGAAATCAAAAAACCTGATTTAGATGCTAAATTAGTTGCTGAAGGAATCGCTCGCGACTTAGAACGTCGTATTGCTTTCCGTCGTGCACAAAAACAAGCAATCCAACGTACAATGCGCGCTGGTGCTAAAGGAATCAAAACAATGGTATCAGGTCGTTTAAACGGTGCCGATATCGCTCGTTCTGAAAGCTATTCAGAAGGAACAGTTCCATTGCATACATTACGTGCGGACATTGACTACGCATGGGAAGAAGCAGATACAACATACGGTAAATTAGGTGTTAAAACTTGGATCTACCGCGATGAAGTATTACCAACAAGAAAGAACAAAAACTCTGAGAAAGGAGGGAAATAATCATGTTAGTACCCTAAACGTGTAAAAACACCGTCGTGAGTTCCGTGGAAAAATGCGCGGGGAAGCTAAAGGTGGTAAAGAAGTAGTATTCGGTACATACGGTTTACAAGCAACAGAATCTCACTGGATTACAAACCGTCAAATCGAAGCAGCACGTATCGCTATGACACGTTACATGAAACGTGGTGGGAAAAGTATGGATTAAAAATTTTTCCTCACAAATCATACACAGCTAAAAGCTATCAGGGGTTCGTATGGGTTCTGGTAAAGGGCACCTGAAGGATGGGTTGCACCAGTTAAACGCGGTAAAGTGATGTTCGAAATCGCTGGCGTATCAGAAGAAGTAGCACGCGAAGCTTTTACGTTTGGCATCACACAAATTGCCAGTTAAAAACAAAAATTTGTGAAACGCGAAGAAAAATGGTGGTGAATCGAATGAAGGTTAATGAACTTAAGAAAGAACTTAAAGGGTTATCCACTGCTGAACTTGTTGAAAAAGAAAAATGAATTAAAACAAGAACTATTCAACTTACGATTCCAACTTGCTACTGGGCAATTAGAAGGTACAGCACGCATTCGTGAAGTACGTAAACAAATTGCGCGTATCAAGACTGCATTGCGTCAAGAAGAATTGCAAAAAAATAATCATCAGCAAAGGAGGCAATGAACATGACTGTAGAACGTAACCAACGTAAAGTATATCAAGGACGCGTTGTTTCAGATAAGATGGACAAAAACGTTAGTAGTTGCAATCGAAAACTTACAAACGTCACTCAACTTATGGTAAACGTGTTAAATATACGAAAAAAAATTTGTAGCCTGCATGATGAAAAATAACTCAGCAAAAGTTGGGGACATTGTTAAGATTATGGAAACTCGTCCATTGTCAAAAACAAAACGTTTCCGCTTAGTTGAAATTGTTGAAGAAGCAGTAATTATTTAATTTCAAATTGTGTATACATTTGAAAGGAGGAACCAATAGTGATTCAAACAGAAACTCGACTAAAAGTGGCTGACAACTCAGGCGCTCGTGAAGTGTTAACAATTAGAGTTCTAGGCGGATCTGGCCGCAAAACAGCTAATATCGGTGACGTAATCGTTGCATCCGTTAAACAAGCAACACCAGGTGGAGTTGTTAAAAAAGGGGATGTCGTTAAAGCTGTAATCGTTCGTACTAAATCAGGTGCACGTCGTAAAGACGGTTCATACATTAAGTTCGACGAAAATGCATGTGTAATCATTCGTGATGACAAGAGCCCTCGTGGAACACGTATCTTTGGACCAGTTGCACGTGAATTACGTGACAACAACTACATGAAGATCGTTTCATTAGCTCCAGAAGTATTATAATTCTCATCAAAATCGAAGGAGGTGTAACACATGCACGTAAAAACTGGTGATATCGTAAAAGTAATCTCAGGTAAAGACAAAGGTAAAGAAGGAAAAATCTTAAAGAGCTTTCCTAAAAAAGACCGTGTAATCGTTGAAGGTGTTAACATTGTTAAGAAACATCAAAAACCATCTCAAGCGAACCAAACAGGGGGAATCGTTGAAGTGGAAGCTCCAATTCATGTTTCAAACGTAATGTTCGTAGACCCAACTACAGGTAAAGCAACTCGTACAGGCTTTAAAGTAGAAAACGGTGAAAAGGTACGCGTACCTAAAGGTCGTAACAAAGCATAATTCAGTAATTTGAGGAAGGAGGACCATCCTGCATGAATCGCTTAAATGCAAAATACAAAAACGAAGTAGTACCTTCATTAATTGAAAAATTTAACTACAAATCAGTTATGGAAGTACCAAAAGTAGAAAAAATCGTTATTAATATGGGTGTTGGTGATGCAACATCTAACGCTAAAAACTTAGAAAAAGCAGTTGAAGAGTTAACATTAATCTCTGGTCAAAAACCAGTTGTAACAACTGCGAAGAAATCAATCGCTGGTTTCCGTTTACGTGAAGGTATGCCAATCGGAACTAAAGTTACTTTACGTGGTGAACGTATGTATGACTTCTTAGACAAGTTAGTAACAGTTTCATTACCTCGTGTACGTGACTTCCGTGGGATTTCTAAAAAATCTTTTGACGGACGCGGTAACTATACATTAGGTGTTAAAGAACAATTAATCTTCCCAGAAATTGACTACGATCGCGTAGACAAAGTTCGTGGTATGGATATTGTTATCGTAACAACAGCTAATACAGACGAAGAAGCAAAAAGAATTATTAACTCAACTTGGAATGCCTTTCCAAAAATAAAAAAATAAAAACTCACAGGAGGCGAGTAGTTTGGCTAAAAAAATCAACGATCGCAAAGAACAAACGTCCAAAAAAATATTCAACTCAAGAATATACTGTTGTGAACGTTGTGGTCGACCACATTCAGTTTATCGTAAATTCAAACTTTGCCGTATTTGTTTACGTGAGCTTGCCTATAAAGGGCAAATCCCAGGAATGAAGAAAGCAAGTTGGTAATCATTACTACTTGATAAAGGAGGTACTCATTAATGGTTATGACAGATCCAATCGCGGATTTCTTAACTCGTATTCGTAACGCGAACATGGTTCGTCACGAATCACTAGAAGTTCCGTCATCAAACATGAAAGTTGCTATTGCGAACATCTTAAAATCTGAAGGTTTCATTAAAGACTTCTCAGTTGAAGAAGATGGTAAACAAGGCATCATGAAAGTGTTCTTGAAATATGGAAAAAATAACGAACGTGTAATTACAGGATTGAAACGTATTTCTAAACCTGGTTTACGTGTTTATGCTAAAACAGGTGAAGTTCCTAAAGTGTTAAACGGTTTAGGAATCGCTATTGTATCAACATCTGAAGGTGTTATTACAGACAAAGAAGCAAGAGCTAAAAACGTAGGTGGAGAAATTCTAGCATACGTTTGGTAATCTAGAAATTAAGGAGGTGCAGCCAAGTGAGCCGTATCGGTAATAAACCAGTCGTTATTCCAGCTGGAGTAACAGTAGACGTTAAGGACCATACAGTAACAGTTAAAGGTCCCTAAAGGTGAATTAAGTTATACATTTAACCAAAACATTTCTTTAGAACAACGCGAAGGTGAAGTAGTATTCACTCGTCCAGATGATTCAAAAGAAAACAAAACAATCCACGGAACAACTCGCGCAGTTTTCAACAACATGGTAGTTGGTGTTACTGAAGGATTCCAAAAAGAATTGGAATTAATCGGGGTTGGGTATCGTGCTCAATTACAAGGTAAAAAACTTGTATTAAACGTTGGATATTCTCATCCAGTGGAGTTCACTCCAGAAGAAGGAGTAGAAATCGAAGTTCCTTCTAATACAAAAGTAATCGTTAAAGGTTATGACAAACAAAAAGTTGGCGAATTAGCTGCTAACATTCGTGGCGTACGTCCTCCAGAACCTTATAAAGGTAAAGGAATTCGTTACGTTGATGAATTTGTACGTCGTAAAGAAGGTAAAACAGGTAAATAATTTTAGTGATTATTTACCTTTTGTTGCGCTTATCGCAGCATGATTAATTAATAAGAGGTGAAAATTGTGATTACAAAACCAGACAAAAATAAAAGTGCGTCAAACTCGTCACGCACGTGTTCGTCGTAAAATCTCTGGTACTGCTGAGTGCCCACGCTTGAACGTTTTTTCGTTCTAACAAAAAAACATCTACGCTCAATTAATTGATGACGTAGCGGGTGTGACGCTAGCAAGTGCCTCTACTTTAGATACTAATGTAGAAAACGGAACAAAAACTGAGGAAGCTTCTGCTGTAGGTAAAATTAATTGCAGAACGCGGACTTGAAAAATATTAAAGAAGTAGTCTTTGACCGTGGTGGATACTTATACCATGGACGTGTAAAAGCTTTAGCTGAAGCTGCACGTGAAAAATGGACTAGTATTCTAGGAAAAGGAGGATCCACAATTCATGGTTAATATTGATGCAAGAAACTTAGAATTAGAAGATCGTGTTGTTGCGATTAACCGCGTTACAAAAGTTGTAAAAGGTGGACGTCGTTTACGTTTTGCTGCTTTAGTAGTTGTCGGTGACCATAATGGACATGTTGGTTTCGGTACTGGTAAAGCTCAAGAAGTACCAGAAGCTATTCGTAAAGCTATTGAAGATGCTAAGAAAAACCTTATTGAAGTTCCAACTAGTGGTTCTACAATTCCTCACGAAGTTATCGGTCGCTTCTGCGGTGGTAACGTATTGTTAAAACCAGCTCAAGCCGGTTCAGGAATTGCAGCAGGTGGACCAGTTCGTGCCGTTGTTGAATTAGCAGGTATTTCAGACGTAACTTCAAAATCTTTAGGTTCAAACACACCAGTTAACATGGTTCGTGCTACAATCGAAGGATTAAAACAATTAAAACGTGTTGAAGATGTTGCTGCATTACGTGGCAAATCAGTTGAAGAACTTTTAGGATAAGGAGGACATTAAAATGGCAGAATTAAAGATTACTTTAAAGAAAAGCTTGATTGGACGTCCTCAAAACCAAATCGATACTTGTAAAGCATTAGGCTTAACAAAAATTCGTTCAACAGTTGTTAAACCAGCTAACGTAGCTATCAAAGGCATGGTTAACACAGTTTCACATTTAGTGGATGTTGAGGAAGTTTAATTTAAAACTTATAAGAGGAGGTGCCCGGAACATGAAACTTCATGAATTACAACCAGCTGAAGGTTCTCGTAAAGAACGTAACCGTGTTGGTAGAGGTCAAGGTTCAGGAAATGGTAAAACTGCTGGACGCGGAAGCAAAGGACAAAAAGCTCGTTCAGGCGGTGGCGTTAGATTAGGATTCGAAGGTGGACAAACTCCATTATTCCGTCGTATTCCAAAACGTGGTTTCCAAAATATTAATCGTAAAGAATATGCAGTTGTAAATCTTGAAACATTAAACCGTTTTGAAGATGGTCAAGAAGTAACTGCGGCTGTACTAGTTGAGGCTGGTATCGTTAAAAACGAAAAAGACGGTATCAAAGTGTTAGCTAATGGTAAACTTGAACGCAAGTTAACTGTAAAAGCAAATAAATTCTCGCAAGCAGCAAAAGAAGCTATTGAAGCTGCAGGTGGAACTGTAGAGGTGATCTAATGTTCACTCTACTAAAGAATGCTGTTCAAATGAAAGATATTAGAAAACGTCTGTTATTCACATTATCGATTCTAATTATCTTTCGTATTGGATCACAAGTTACTGTTCCTGGTGTAAATGCTGGAGCAATTCAAACATTTGCAACAACAGGAATTTTCGGATTGTTAAATACATTTAGTGGCGGGGCTTTATCAAACTTCTCATTGTTCTCAATGGGAGTTTCGCCTTATATCACCGCATCCATTGTTGTCCAATTGTTACAAATGGATATTCTACCAACGTTCGTTGAGTGGTCTAAACAAGGGGAAGTTGGTCGTCGTAAATTAAATTCGGCAACTCGTTATTTAACAATTGTGATTGGATTTTTCCAAGCATATGCAATTTCTTTTGGATTTAATGTTTGGTCAAACTATGGATTAATTAACAACCCAGGGGTCAAAACATTCTTAATGATTGCACTTGTGTTAACAGCTGGTTCCATGTTCCTAACATGGTTGGGAGATATGATTACCGTTAAGGGGATTGGTAACGGGGTTTCCGTTCTAATCTTCGCAGGTATTGTAGCAAGAATGCCACATGATATTTATGAATTCTATGTAAATCAAATTCAAGGTCGTACAGACACTGATTTTTATCGTGCAGTAGGATTCACAGTTGCATTAATCGTAGCGATTGTTTTAGTCGTTATGTTAGTAGTATATATTGAACAAGCGCAACGTCGCCTACCAATCTCATACTCAAAACGTGCAACTGGTTCAAGTGAAACATCTTGGTTACCTTTAAAAATCAACTCTGCAGGGGTAATTCCGGTTATCTTTGCTAGTTCATTTATGACATTGCCATCAACTATTTTAAGTTTGTATGCAAAAGATCATAGTGAATCTGGCTGGTACCAACTTGCCACAAACATTTTTGATTTTTCAAAACCTGCTGGTGCAACATTATACACAGTGTTAATTGTTGTATTTACATTTTTCTATGCTTTCGTACAAGTAAACCCAGAGAAAGTAGCAGAAAACTTACAAAAATCTAGCGGATATATCTTAAGTGTCCGTCCTGGTAAAGATACAGAACAATTCGTTTCAGGTACTTTACTACGATTGAGTACAGTTGGTGCTCTTTATCTTGGTGGTATCTCAATCCTTCCAATGGTAGCTTCAGCATTATGGAACTTACCACGTGGATTGATGCTTGGTGGTACAAACCTTCTAATCGTTGTTGGGGTAGCGTTAGAGTTAAGCCGACAAATTGAAGGACGTACAATTAAACGTAAGTATAAAGGATTTATTGAGGAATAATGGAAGAAATTGACAAGATGCAGCAATGCGTTTTGTCAGTTCTTCAGTTATGATTCTAGGAGGCAACTATGAACATTATCTTAATGGGTCTACCTGGTGCAGGTAAAGGTACTCAAGCAGAAAAATCGTTGCTACATACGGAATTCCACATATTTCAACAGGAGATATGTTCCGTGCTGCTATGCAACAAGAAACTGAATTAGGTCTAAAAGCTAAATCATTCATGGATAAAGGCGAATTAGTACCTGATGAAGTAACAAACGGCATTGTAAAGGAACGTTTACAACAAGCCGATACAGAAAAAGGATTCTTATTGGACGGTTTCCCACGTACTCAAGCACAAGCGGAAGCACTTGATAAAATCTTAGCGGAATTAAACCGCTCAATCGATGCAGTGATTAACATCGAAGTGAACCCAGACATCTTAATGGAACGTCTAACAGGAAGAATTATTTGTCGTAACTGTGGTGCTACTTACCACAAAACAAATAATCCACCTAAAGTAGAAGGTACATGTGATCGTTGTGGTTCTCATGATTTCTATCAACGTGAAGACGACAAACCTGAAACAGTGGAAAATCGAATTCAAATTAACATTGAACAATCAAAACCAATCTTAAACTACTATAATGCAAAAGGCTTATTACGTAATGTTGATGGAGAAAGCGGCATTGACAATCTCTTCAAAACAATTCAATCAATTATGGGCGAACCTCGCTAGGAACTGCCTGTTATCTTGCAATTATGGTAGCTAAAATGGTATACTTAGAAAGTTAGATAACGGTAGAAGTCCGTCAAATAATCCGTAAAAACTTTTTACAAGTAAGGAGGATGAGACATGGCAAAGGAAGACGTAATTGAAATTGAAGGTATTGTTAATGAAACATTACCGAATGCGATGTTCAAGGTCGAACTTGAAAACGGTCATGAGGTTTTAGCGCATGTATCTGGAAAAATCCGGATGCACTACATTAAAATTTTACCGGGCGATAAAGTAACGGTTGAATTATCACCGTACGATTTAACGCGCGGAAGAATCACGTATCGCTTTAAATAATGGACTCCGTTAATGAAATAGAGGAGGGAACTTAAATGAAAGTTAGAGCATCAGTAAAACCAATTTGCGAAAAATGTAAAGTAATTAAACGCAATGGTAAAGTTATGGTGATTTGTCAAAATCCCAAACATAAACAACGTCAAGGATAATATATAAGGAGGTACTCATTAGTATGGCTCGTATTGCAGGTGTGGATATTCCACGTGAAAAACGTGTTGTTATTTCTTTAACCTATATTTACGGTATCGGTATTACTACTTCAAAACAAATCTTAGCAGCTGCTAACGTTAGTGAAGATACTCGTGTTCGCGATTTATCGAACGATGAGTTAGACCGTATCCGTGCTGAAGTGGATAAACTAAAAATTGAAGGTGACTTACGTCGTGAAGTGAACTTAAACATCAAACGCTTGATGGAAATTGGTTCATACCGTGGAGTTCGCCACCGTCGTGGTTTACCAGTTCGTGGTCAAAACACAAAAAATAATGCTCGTACTCGTAAAGGCCCAGCTAAGGCCATTGCAGGTAAGAAAAAATAATTTAGAGAAGAAGGAGGTTAATTCTTCATGGCAAAGAAAGTTGTACGCAAACGCCGCGTGAAAAAGAATATTGAATCTGGTGTAGCACACATCCGTTCAACATTTAATAATACAATTGTTATGATTACAGACGTTCATGGTAATGCTATTTCATGGTCTTCTGCAGGTGCTTTAGGATTTAAAGGTTCTAAAAAATCAACACCATTTGCTGCTCAAATGGCTGCTGAATCTGCTGCAAAAGGTTCAATGGAGCATGGAATGAAAACTGTAGAAGTTTCTGTTAAAGGTCCTGGTTCAGGTCGTGAAGCTGCTATTCGTTCATTACAAGCTACTGGATTAGAAGTGACAGCAATTCGTGACGTAACACCAATCCCTCATAATGGATGTCGTCCTCCAAAACGCCGTCGTGTGTAATGGATTGTTATTGTTGAATTTTGTCGGACAATCGCACATTGAACGTACGTTTTGAAAGGGGTAAAAAACATGATCGAAATTGAAAAACCAAAAATTGAAACGATCGAAATCAGCGAAGATGCAAAGTTTGGTAAATTCGTTGTTGAGCCACTTGAACGCGGTTATGGTACTACCTTAGGGAACTCATTACGCCGAATCTTATTATCGTCACTCCCTGGTACTGCAGTAACAGATATCCAAATGGATGGCGTTTTACATGAATTTTCAACAATAGATGGCGTGGTTGAAGACGTAGCTGCAATCATTTTAAACATTAAAAAAATTGCATTGAAGTCTTTCACTGAAGATGAAAATAAAGTATTAGAAATTGATGTTAAAGGTCCAGCGGTAGTAACTGCAGGCGATATCAAACATGATAGCGACATTCAAGTTCTAAACCCTGATTTATATATCTGTACAGTAGCTGAAGGATATCACTTCCATGTTCGTATGAATGCTAAAAATGGTCGTGGATATGTTCGCTCTGACTACAATAAATCTGATAATATGCCAATTGGTGTAATCCCAATTGATTCTATTTATACTCCGATTAGTAAAGTGAACTACCAAGTCGAAAACACTCGTATTGGTCAAAAAAATATTTATGATAAACTAACTCTTGATGTATGGACAGATGGTTCTATCGCTCCTCAAGATGCTGTTAGTTTAGCGGCTCGTATCTTAACTGAGCACTTAAATATCTTTGTTAATTTAACAAATGAAGCACACCCTATGGAAATCATGGTCGAAAAAGAAGAAACTCAAAAAGAACGTCTTCTTGAAATGACTATTGAAGAACTAGATTTATCAGTTCGTTCATATAACTGCTTAAAACGTGCTGGAATTAACACAGTACATGAATTAACAAGCAAGTCTGAAGCGGAAATGATCAAAGTACGTAACTTAGGTCGTAAATCGCTTGAAGAAGTGAAACAAAAATTAATCGATTTAAATTTAGACTTACGTCGTGAAGACTAATAGAAACTCTTAAGAAGGAGGAATATTAAAAATGGCTTATCGTAAATTAGGACGTACAAGTTCACAACGTAAAGCGTTATTACGTGACTTGACAACTGACTTAATTATTAACGAACGTATCGTTACAACTGAAGCTCGTGCTAAAGAAATCCGTTCTACTGTAGAAAAAATGATTACTTTAGGTAAACGTGGAGACTTACATGCTCGCCGTCAAGCAGCTGCATTTGTACGTAACGAAGTAGCAGATGTTCGTGAAGAAGGCGAATCAATCGTTGTTGAAACAGCGTTACAAAAATTATTTAATGATTTAGCATCACGTTACAGCGAACGTCAAGGTGGATACACTCGTATTCTTAAAACTGAACCTCGTCGTGGCGATGCTGCACCAATGGTTATCATTGAATTAGTTTAATAAACATTCAATCGAACACTTTTCGATGGTTGAAAAGAGCGTCATGATGGTAATAATCATCTTGCTTATAAGATGGAAAGTCTGGGGCTACTGAAAAGGTAGCCTTATTCTTTCTCAGATTATTTAGTCTAGCTCGTTGTTTTCCCGCCAAGTTTTTGGCGGGGGAGCACTTCATCATGAAAAAGTGTATTTTTTTATTTATACATATTTTTATACATACATAGGAAAAGGGAAAGAGGTGTCCCCGTTGCAATCAACAATTATTGAGTTAAATAATATTCATTACCGTTATCACGAAGAGGATGAACGTGAAGCGTTGGCTGGAGTATCTTTAAAGGTTAACCGTGGGGAGTGGTTAGCGATTATCGGCCACAATGGTTCTGGGAAATCAACACTAGCAAAAGTCATGAATGGTCTTATCGAAGCAGGTAGCGGAGAAGTATTCATTAATGGCGTTCTTTTAAATGATGAAACGGTATATGACGCTAGACGCGCAGTTGGAATGGTATTCCAAAATCCTGATAATCAATTTGTTGGGACAACGGTGGAGGATGACATTGCCTTCGGATTAGAAAATATCGGACTCCCTCGAGAAGAAATGTTAGAGCGTGTGACACGCGTTCTTGAAATGGTGAAAATGAGTGACTTCAGAACGAAGGAACCTGCACGACTATCAGGAGGTCAAAAGCAACGTGTGGCGATTGCTGGTGTAACCGCCCTAGAACCTTCTGTCATTATTCTTGACGAAGCCACTTCAATGCTAGATCCAAAAGGTCGTATGGAAGTCATTGCGACGATTCAAAAGTTACATAAGGAAAAAAACATTACGGTCATTTCGATTACACATGATTTAGATGAAGCGGCGCAAGCAGACCGTATTGTGTTAATGGACCAAGGTCAAATTCAACAAATTGGAACTCCTGAAGAAATCTTCAAATTAGGTACGAAGCTTGTTGAAAAGGGACTCGATGTGCCGTTTGCAGAGAAATTAATCGAAGTACTTCGCGAAAAGGGATTAGAAGTTCCTGAAGCGTATCTTGATGAAGAAGGGTTGGTGGAATGGTTATGGACATCCGTTTTAACGAAGTAAATTTCGCATACCAAGCAAACACACCTTTTGAGACACGTGCGCTATTTGATGTGAATTTCAATATTCCATCAGGAAAGTATACGGCAATTATCGGACATACAGGCTCTGGAAAATCGACTATTTTACAACACTTAAACGCGTTATTGAAACCAACATCTGGAACGGTAACGCTTGGGGACCGTGTAGTTGATTCTGAAACAAGCAATAAAGACTTGAAGCCGCTGCGCCAAAAGGTCGGTATTGTCTTCCAATTTCCGGAATCACAACTCTTCGAAGAGACCGTTGAAAAAGATATTGCCTTTGGACCGAAAAACTTTGGGGTCAGCGAAGAAGAGGCGAATCAGCTAGCGAAAGAAACTCTAAAAATTGTAGGACTTCCTGAAGAGGTTTTACATAAATCACCGTTTGATTTGTCTGGTGGACAAATGCGTCGTGTGGCGATTGCCGGAGTATTAGCGATGCAACCAGAAGTCTTAGTTTTAGATGAACCGACTGCGGGCCTTGATCCAAAAGGTCGCTTTGAAATGATGGAGATGTTTGCAACACTCCAACGTGAAAAAGGAATTACTATTGTATTGGTAACACACCAAATGAATGATGTCAGTGAGTATGCGGATTACGTCATTGTGTGTGAAAAGGGAACAGTTGTCAAAACAGGAACACCCGAAGAAGTGTTTGCGGATGCTGCTTGGTTACAAGAAAAGCAACTTGGACTGCCTTCTACCGTTCAATTTGTTGAAAAACTAAAGGCGAAAGGATTCCAAACAGACGAACGTCCGATGAACCTTGAAGCCTTAGCAGACTTACTTGTCGCACATTCGAAAAACGGAGGTGACACAAGTGCTCGATAAATTAATTTTAGGTCGTTATTTACAAGGAGATTCATGGATTCATAAACTCGATCCAAGAACAAAATTAATTGGAACATTTGTTTTCGTACTAGTCATCTTCTTAGCGAATAACTGGGTAACATATGGCTTATTAATCGGCTATACACTGATTGCGTTGCTCTTATCGAAGATTCCATTAGGATTCTTCTGGAAAGGGATTAAGCCATTAATTTGGGTGATTTTATTTACAGTCGCCCTTCAAATCTTATTTACAAGTGGTGGAGACGTCTACTTCCAATGGGGATTCATTCAAGTAACGTCTGAAGGGATTATAAATGCAATCTTCATCTTCTTAAGATTCGTTTTAATTATCTCGTTCTCAACGCTATTAACATTAACAACCGCACCATTACAATTAACGGATGCGATTGAAGCGGTTATGAAGCCGTTAGCCGTTGTGAAATTCCCAGTGCATGAAGTAGCATTAATGTTATCTATTGCACTACGTTTCGTTCCAACATTAATGGACGAAGCACAAAAAATCATGAACGCGCAACGAGCACGTGGGGTTGATTTTGGAGAAGGAAATCTCTTCGAACAAATGAAGGCGATTATCCCAATCTTAATTCCGCTGTTTGTTAGCTCATTAAACCGCGCAGAAGACTTGGCAACAGCCATGGAAGCACGTGGATACCAAGGCGGAGATGGACGTAGTAAGTACCGTGTTCTGAACTATGAAATGCGTGATGCCATTGCGGGATTATCCCTTGTGGCCGTAACGATTTTATTATTTGTATTAAAAGCATAAAAAAATAAGGAGCTTGACTTGTCAAGCTCTTTTTTGAAAGAAGGGAAAAGGATGCAGCGATATAAACTCGTCATTCAATATGATGGTACGCCCTATGTTGGATTTCAAGTGCAAGAGAATGGCAATAGCATTCAAGCAGAACTGAATAAAGCGCTAAAGAAGATGTCAAAGGGTCAATACATTCCTGTCAGTGGGTCTGGCCGGACAGACTCTGGTGTTCATGCCAACGGTCAAGTGGTTCATATCGACTATCCAAAAACAATCGAAGCAGCGTCTCTGATTCGTGCCATGAATAGCTTATTACCAACGTCGATTCGGATTGTTTCAGCAGAGGCAGTGTCGGAGGATTTCCATGCGCGCTATAGTGTGACTGGGAAACGATATATTTATAAAGTAACGACAGCTGCGATACAGAGCCCGTTCTTGCGCCAATATGAGCTGCATCACCCATTCAAGACGGATGTCGAACGCATCAATAAGGCGTTTGAAGCGGTGATTGGAGAGCACGACTTCACGAGTTTGTTCGACAAAAAGCGATAAAGAATCTAAGGTACGAGTGGTCACAAAAGCAGAAGTCGCTCGTTACGGCGATGAATTGATTTTCACGTTTGAAGGGAAAGGGTTCCTTTATAATATGGTTCGAATTCTTGTAGGAACGGCGCTTCAAATTGGAGACGGGTTACGTGAAGTGGAAGAGATGAAGCAAATTCTAGAAGCGATGGATCGAAATGCGGCTGGACCAACAGCGCCTGCTCATGGACTGTACTTAGATGAAGTGTTTTATAAGAATTTCGACTAGAAATATGATAGGATGAAGTTAGTTATATTAAAAGGAGTGTCAATATGGTATTAAAAGATTTCGACAAAAACTTAGAAAAATACGCTAAATTATTAATCTCAACAGGGATTAACGTGCAACCAGGTCACACAGTGAATATTGTGATTGACGTAGACCAAGCACCTTTAGCTCGTTTATTAGTAAAGAAGCTTACGCACACGGAGCAAGCGAAGTAATCGTATCATGGGCTGACGATTTTGTAGGCCGTGAACGCTTATTACACGCTGCTGAAGACCGTATCACAAACGTTCCAGAATACCGTGTAGCAGAAATGAACTACTTATTAGAGAAGAAAGCAAGCCGCTTAAACGTTCGTTCAGCAGATCCAGATGCATTCGCTGGTGTGTCAGCAGAACGTCTACAAAAATCAACAAAAGCATTAAGCCTTGCATTAAAACCATTACGTACAGCGACACAAGCCAACAAAGTGAGCTGGACTGTAGCTGCAGCTGCAGGTAAAGAATGGGCGAAGAAAGTTTTCCCTAACGCTGCAACTGAAGAAGAAGCAGTAGATTTATTATGGGACCAAATCTTCAAAACTTGCCGTGTATACGCTGATGATCCAGTGGCAGCTTGGAAAGAACATGAAGAAAAATTAGATGCTAAAGCTTCTATCTTAAACAAAGAACAATTTGTGAAATTACATTACACTGCACCAGGAACAGACTTAACTCTTGGAATGCCTAAAAACCATGTTTGGGAAAGTGCTGGAAGCATCAATGCTCAAGGAGAACACTTCATCGCAAACATGCCAACAGAAGAAGTCTTCTCAGCTCCTGACTTCCGCGTAGCTGACGGTTACGTATCAAGTACAAAACCATTAAGCTACAACGGTAACATTATCGAAGGCATCAAAGTGACTTTCAAAAACGGTCAAATCACAGAAGTATCTGCTGAAAAAGGCGACCAAGTAATGAAAGACTTAGTATTCGAAAACAATGGTGCTCGTGGATTAGGTGAAGTTGCGTTAGTAAGCGACCCATCACCAATCTCACAATCAGGAATCACATTCTTCAACACATTATTCGATGAAAATGCATCAA
This sequence comes from uncultured Granulicatella sp., assembly GCA_916438765.1. Lineage (GTDB taxonomy): Bacteria > Bacillota > Bacilli > Lactobacillales > Aerococcaceae > Granulicatella. The sequence goes on from CAKAHB010000006.1 coordinate 94,705, forward strand.
ACCACTTAGCAATCGGTTCAGCTTATGCAACAAGCGTTAAAGGTGGAGAAAACTTCGAAACGGAAGAAGAATTACGAGAAGCTGGATTAAACCGTGCTGATGTTCACGTGGACTTCATGATTGGTGGACCAGAAATGAACGTTGACGGTATCCGTGAAGACGGTACTGTTGTTCCAATCTTCCGTAACGGAGACTGGGCTATCTAGTTCAATGAATTAAAAAAATATAAGGAACGAACTTTGAGAAAAGTTCGTCCCTTTTTTGTTGTTATAAGAAAAATTAATACGTCTATAAGAAAATTCAATTGGTAAAAACTTCACAAGGAGGGTACAATGAAAACAGAGGAATCCTTATAAAGTTCGTAATAATTCAATGAGTTCTAAGATGTTTTGCGAATATTTTTCGTTTGGACGATAAGCGACTCCGATAGGGAAGAATCCATTTTTATCCAACAGTGGAATCCAAATAAGATTGTCGTCTGGGTAAAATTCTTTATACTCTAAAGCCATGATGCAGACGGAGTTAAACGTTGCAAGACTGGCAAGCAGTACTTCCCAGTTATCGTCCACATAAACAATATTCGGTTCAAAGCCAAAATGTCTTGAGCGTTGGTGTAATAACTTTCCAAGCATGAAGTGTTTTGACAGAGTGCTGAATCGTTCACCCTTTAAATCTTCGAAGGTCACAGAGTCTTTTGTCGCCAATGGATGCCCTTTAGGAACGACAAGACTTGCGTGATAACCTGCGAAGTTTTGTTGGAATGGTTCAATCACAATGTCGGACTCAATCTTTGGAAAAGAGAGAACACCGAGGTCGATTTCTTCGTTTACAAGAGCGTTTTGAAGCTCACGCGAACCGCCTTGTACCATCGTTAAGTGAATCGAAGGATGAGACATCATAAAACGCGAGAACTCAGGCATTAATTTGATCGCAAAAAGTGTCGGTAGCCCAATTCGAATCGTTTCTTTTTGAGGCTGATTAAGCTCATGAATTTGAGCCACGGTCCCTTCCATGAGAGAAATGATTTTCTTACCATTATCGTATAAGAGCTGTCCAGCTTCAGTCAGTCGAATACTATTGTTAGTTTGCTGAATAAAAAGCGGAGTATGTAATTCGGATTCTAATTTTTTAATGGTTTGAGAAAGGGTCGGTTGCGTAATGAATAAACTACGAGCGGCATTCGAATATCCGCCATGGTCAACGATACTTATAAAGTAGTGAAGGTGTTTAATATCCATTTGACATCTCCTGTTTTCTTAAGTGAAATACTACACAATAATTGTAACAAAGAATAAAGACGGAAACAATAAGTTTTTTTAATTATAAAGGAGGAATTACAATGAAAATTACAATCGCAGGTGCTGGCGCCATGGGAAGTCGCTTTGGGTTAATGCTCCATCAAGCAGGGCATGAAGTGCTCCTAGTTGATGGATGGAAAGATCATGTGGACGCCATCCAAAAAGAGGGGCTCAAGGCAAACTATAATGGGGAAGAAGTCGTTGTGAAGTTGCCAGCTGTGCTTCAAAGTGAAGTCACAGAAGATATGACGAGTGACCTCATTATCTTATTTACAAAAGCGATGCAACTAGAAAGCATGCTAACCGACTTGAAACCAGTCATTCATGAGGAAACCAAAGTGCTGTGCTTACTCAATGGTATTGGACATGAAGAAGTGATTGAACAGTTTGTTCCAAAAGAAGATATCTTTATTGGAAATACGATGTGGACTGCTGGAATGGAAGGTCCTGGCCGCGTGAAACTCTTTGGTAGTGGAACAGTCTCCTTGAAGAACTTAGTAGATACACCAAAAGCACAAGCCAATGCCGAAGAAATCGTGAATGTTTTGAATAGTGGAGGATTGAATGCAAGCTATTCTGAAAATATTCTATTTGCCATTTATAAGAAAGCATGTGTGAATGGAACGATGAACGGACTTTGTACTATCTTGATGAGTAATATGTATGAATTTGGCTCTACAACGACTGCACACTTGATTGTTGAAAATATTGTGAAAGAATTTTCAGAAGTTGCAAAAAATGAAAACATTCTGTTAAATGTTTCAGAAATTGTAGATTTCATCGAAACAAATTGTTATAATCGTGAAACAATTGGGCTTCATCACCCATCGATGTATCAAGACTTAAATGAAAATAATCGTTTAACAGAAATCGACTACATCAACGGAGCGGTAGTGCGTAAAGGACAAAAATATGGCGTTCCAACACCATATTGTGAGTTTTTAACAGCATTGGTTCATTGTAAAGAACAAATTCTTGGAGCTAAATAGCTCAGATTAGAGGGGGACAAAACTATGGAAGCACAAGCAAAACAAAAAATGACGGCTTCAGTTTTTATCAATAAAATCTTAGCAGGGACAGCCTTAGGGGTTATTGTCGGACTGATTCCAAATGCCGTTCTTTCAGCAATTTTAAAACATTTTAGTCAATATCCAATCGCAGTAACCATTACGCAAATCGCGGTTATTTTCCAATTAGCAACTCCACTTATTATCGGGGGCTTAATTGCATTACAATTCGGATTTAAACCAATGCCGATGATGGTTGTTGCAGGGGCCTGCTTCGTAGCCAGTGGGGTAGTGACGTATAATGCAGAACTTCAAAAATATGTCGGTGCTGGAACAGGGGACTTGATTAATACAATGGTCACTGCTGGTATCGCTGTGGGAATGTTAATGCTGATCAAAGATAAATTTGGTTCAACTGCCGTTGTTGCAATGCCAATCGTCGTTGGGGTGGGATCTGCATTTATCGGATTATTACTATTACCATACGTTAAAATGATTACAGCAGCCATTGGTCAAGTCATCAACGAGTTCACAACATTACAACCAATCTTGATGTCAATCTTAATCTGCTGCTCATTCGCAACATTAATCATTTCGCCAATCTCAACTGTAGCGATTGGTTTAGCAATTCAATTAAACGGTGTATCTGCCGGGGCCGCTGCTATGGGGGTTGCTGCAACAGCCGTAGCATTAGTGGTTCACTCATGGAAAGTCAATAAATCAGGGGTAACATTAGCCATCGCTCTAGGGGCAATGAAATTAATGATGCCTAACTTATTCAAATACCCAGTAATCTTGATTCCATGTTTATCAACAGCGATTATTTCAGCGATTCCAGTAGCGCTCTTCTCAGTAAGCGGTACTCCACAATCTGCAGGGTTTGGTATCGTAGGGTTAGTAGGACCGTTAGCTTCTATCGATGCTGGATTGAATGTTGCCTTAGCGGGTATCGTTTGGTTCGTTGTTCCAATTGCAGCAGCGATTGCAAGCAAAATTTTATTTGAAAAAGTTCTTAAATTATACGATTCTTCTGTCGTATTCAAATTCCAAGAATAAGCACAAATTCCTATCGACTCCTTCATGCAAATTGCATGGAGGAGTTTATTTTTATTTTTGCAGGAAGATGGTACAATAAACGTAATAGAAGGGAGTGGTCGGATGAGAATTCAACAATTAGTATATTTCGAGAAAATCGTTGAAAAAGGCTCTATGAATGAAGCCGCAAAAGACTTATATGTCAGCCAACCAAGTTTATCAAAGGCCATTCGTGAGTTGGAATTAGAAATGGATATCACCCTCTTTCAACGGGGGAATACTGGAATTACATTGACGGGAGAAGGGCGTGAGTTTTTAGTCTATGCTCGCCAAGTGTTAGACCAAGTCAATTTGATGGAAGAGAAATATAAACGACAAACAAAACGGAAACGGACATTCTCCGTATCCGCTCAACACTATGCGTTTGTGGTGCATGCCTTTGTTGATTTTATTCAAAAGGAAGCAGGAGACGAATATCAATTCACCCTTCGTGAAACGGAGACTCAAAATATTTTAGAAGACATCACGAACTATAAGAGTGAGATTGGTGTCTTGTATTTGAATGATTTCAACCGCAAAGTCATGGAAAAATTATTCAAAGAAAAGAACTTAGTATTCACGCCACTCTTTACAGCGAAACCACACGTGTTCTTAAGCACACAAAATCCACTTGCAGAAAAAGAGAGCATTACTCTAGAAGAACTAGAAGATTACCCTTATTTGTCATATGAGCAAGGGGAAGAAAACTCATTCTACTTCTCAGAGGAAATCCTCAGCACGATGGAGCATAAGAAGAGCATTAAGGTAAGTGACCGTGCGACCATCTTTAACCTAATGATTGGTCTAAATGGATACACCATCAGTTCAGGGATTATTAGTAGTAAGCTAAATGATGATAAGATTGTTGCGGTGCCGCTGGACGTAGAAGATACAATGGAACTCGGAATCCTGCAACACGATCAACGCAAATTATCCAAAGAAGCAGGGCGATTCTTGCATATGCTGAAAACACATATTCAGGAATACGGCTTCGAAGTTCAAAATCTTGATTTTTAGTTCACAAAGAAGTTGAAACTATTCGGAAAATCAGGGATAATAAAAGAACGTAAAATATTATTACTCAGTAGAAGGAGACGGATGCAAATGAGTTGGAAAGAAACAGCAAAACTATGGGAATCTTTTGATGCACTAGAAGAAGGATTAAAGGTGCAATTACAATCAATGGATGACGTTCAAAAAGAGGAAGCCTTCTATACACCATTAGAATTTGGTACTGCGGGAATGCGTGGAATTGTTGGACCTGGGATTAATCGCATGAACACTTATACAGTGCGTCAGGCAACAGAAGGATTATCACGCTTAATTGAAAGTTACGGGGAAGAAGCGAAAAACGTGGGGTAGCGATTGCTTATGATTCACGTCATTTTTCACCAGAATTCGCAATGGAGTCTGCACGTACATTAGCGACTCACGGAATTAAGTCATATGTATTTGAAAGCTTACGCCCAACACCAGAATTATCATTTGCAGTACGTCACTTGCATACATTTGCCGGAATTATGATTACAGCTAGTCATAACCCAGCAGCTTACAACGGATATAAAGTATATGGTGAAGACGGAGGTCAAATGCCTCCAAAAGATGCGGATGCTCTAACAGCATATGTGCGCCAAGTAGCTAACCCGCTTGAACTTGAAGTGTTAGATGATGAAGCATTAGAAGCATCTGGACTCGTAACAATTATCGGAAAAGACGTCGATGATGCGTACTTGAAAGAAATCAAAACAGTCTCTGTAAATCCAAAACTTCTTAGCGATGTGGAAGGATTATCAGTGGTTTATACACCATTACACGGTACAGGTTTAATGCTTGTTGAAAAAGCATTAGAACAAGCAAACTTCAAAGGCTTGCACGTTGTTGAAGAACAAGCAAAGCCAGATGGAGATTTCTCAACAGTTAAATCTCCAAACCCTGAAGAAGCAGGCGCATTTGAATATGCAGTAGAATTAGGGAAAAAAGTGGGCGCTGATGTATTATTAGCGACTGACCCGGATGCGGACCGTATGGGTGCAGCAGTACGCTTGCCAGATGGAAGCTACCAAGTGATTACAGGAAACCAAATCGCTGCAATTTTAGTTGATTACTTATTATACGCTCACCAACAAGCAGGAACTCTTCCAAGTAACGCGCTTGTTGTAAAATCAATCGTAAGTAGTGAACTTCCAACAGCAGTTGCTCAAAGCTATGGCGCTGAAATGATGAATGTATTAACAGGATTCAAATTCATCGCAGAACAAATCCAACACGACGAAGAAACAGGAGAGCATACATTCATGTTCGGTTTCGAAGAAAGTTATGGCTATCTTGTGAAATCATTCGTCCGTGATAAAGATGCCGTTCAAGCAGTGTTATTACTCACAGAAGTAGCAGCACGCTTCAAGAACGAAGGTAAGACTTTATACGATGGTCTTCAAGCGTTATACGCAAAACACGGGTACTTCTTAGAGAAAACAATTTCTGTAACAGTAGCTGGTTTAGAAGGTCCACAAAAGATTAAAGCATTGTTAGATGGCTTACGCTCTTCAGTTCCAACAAGCTTTGGAGGATTGAAAGTAGCGTTAGCGCAAGACTTCGCGGTGAATGAGCAAAAAGATGCGAACGGTGTTGTTTCTGAAATCGGACTTCCAACTTCAAATGTATTGAAATATATTTTAGAAGACGGATCTTGGATTGCAGTTCGTCCAAGTGGTACAGAACCAAAAATTAAGTTCTACATCGGTGCAAAAGCAGATAGTGAAGAAGCTGCAAAAGAAAAAGTTGCAGCCTTACAAGCCGATTTAGAAAAATTACAATAATCAATGAAGCGAGCACTCTCACGATAGTGAGGGTGCTTTTTTCCTTGCTATCATTAGGATTTTCGGAAATTTGTTTTGAAGGTCAAAAGATTATGGTATAATGATTTCAAGTTATCGTGAAATTATTCTTTATAAGAGTTGAGAGGAGTCCTTTATGAAAAAAGAAACGAAACGATTTTTAGCAGGGAGTGTAGCCGTTCTATCACTAGTAGTAGCGGGATGTTCTCAGTCTACATCAACATCAGAAGCAGCAAAGGAAACAACAGAAGCAACAAGTGAAGTAACAACACAGGTAGCTTCTAATAAAAAAACAGATGCTAAAAATCCAGCAGCTTCATTTGACTGGAATGCAAAAGTCGCACCAATGACGAAATACGAACAAACATATGTTGAATCAAATAGCGGAAAAACAGTTACGATGAACTTGGAGGGTGTGAAAAAAGCAGTCGAGGCCTTGAATGAAAAGAAGAAGAGCATTACTGATAAGAAAGTTCTAGAAGCTTTAAAACTTTTGGATGCCGTCTTTGTCAATCAAGAAAACTTTGACGTGCTTTTAAAAGCAACAGGGACTTCAACCCAAGAGGAATTCTTTACACGTATTTGGAATGATTATATGGTGAACTTCTTGAAGGAAGCACGCCCAACATTTACAAATGATGGGGAAGTGGAGTATCAAGGAGTGAAGTATCCAATTAAAGTCTACGCTCCAATGTACTTAAAGGTAAATACGAATGCCCTAGGAAGAGCAGCAGCGTATACGTTAGAAGATTACAAAGTCGAAGGCGATACTGTGTACTTGAAATTAAAAGCACCACGTGTTGACTTATACCAATATGAAGTGCAAGCAAGTTATCAAACAAATAACAAAGCTTTCTTCGATGGAATGGTTGAAGAAGCGCAAAAGGTCGGACAAACAGACTTCACAAAAGCGCTCTTATATAAATTCATTTACCGTTTAGCTGCCGTTGGGTTTAGAGGAGATGGCTATGTCAACTTAGAAGGAATGGATTATTACGATAGAAACAATCACTATTTAGCGATTAAGGTCGATGACAAAGGCAATGCAACCATCGATGATAAGAATTTAGTGAACCTTCTACAAATCGATATGAAGCCAGCAAACGAAGCTAATAAAGCAAAAATTTGAATAAAGTAGATAATTACCTGAAAAAAAGATTTTTTTGAGAGTCTGCTAGCTTATATTAATCAATAAAGTTATAATGAAAAAGGAGCATTTTAGCTCCTTTTTTGTATGAAAGAAGGAATCAAGATGAGTGGATTTTTAATAGGGATTGTTATAGGTGCTGTGATAATCTATTGTGGAATTCTTTATGTGAGAAAAGTTGAAAAGCGTTCTTTTTTAAGTTATCTAATGGAACGATTACTCTTTCTATTTGTCAAACCACTGATATATTCAAAAGATAATCCAGAAAAATTTGAGCAAGAATTAAATAAATTGGCCAAGGGGAATGACGTTCCTATCACAAATCCAAAGAAATACATTAAAGTAGATGTCCAAGAAAAAGATGTAGATGGCATGCAAGTGTTTGTGTGGAATGACAACAAAGATGCTAACCAAAAAGTAATTCTATTTTTACATGGTGGAGCATATGTTCTGCAACCGTCTATGATGCATTTTAACATGGTGCATAAAATAGCGCAGGCGATAGATGCAAAAGTGGTGTTTCCAATTTATCCAAAGGCTCCAAAGCATCAATACCGTGAGACATATGAAAAGTTAGAAAAGGTATATCGCGGACTTTTAGAAGAACATACAAATCCGAATTCTATTATTGTAATGGGGGATTCTGCAGGAGGAGGACTCTCATTAGGATTTGCGATTTACTTAAAAGAACTTTCGTTACCACAGCCAAAGGAGATCGTTCTGTTTTCTCCTTGGGTCGATATTGCAACGGATAATCCTGAAATCGCCTCGTATGAACCATTTGACCCAATCCTTAAACAGAGTGGGATTCATGAAGTGGCAAAGTTCTGGGCAGGAGAAGATTTGAAACAACCACTAGTGAGTCCGTTATTTGGAGATTTATCAGGATTAGGAAGAATTAGTATTTATATTGGGACGCATGATATCCTTTATCCGGATAATCGATTGTTACATGAAAAGCTTCTTAAAGAAGGAATCGAACATCGATATATTGAACGTGAAAAGATGAATCATGTTTATGTCGGACTTCCGATTAAAGAAGCAAGAAAAGATATTCAAGAATTAATTGAAGAGTTGAAAAAATAAGGAAAGCAATGCTCGACGGAGCATTGTTTTTTTGTGATATGAAATGAATACCACACTATGTTTGGAATTATTTTTGCGAAATTAATGGTGTTCCAGTCGGACTTGCATGGTATAATGAAGTCAAAGCATACGAAGAACAAGTTTTATCACAAAGAAATTAAGGGAGAATTGAAAAATGACAAAATTTATTGAATCACCAGCTGTAAAAAAATTATGTGAACTGACTAAAGAATCGTACTTACGTTACTGGGACGAACGTAATGGCGGGAACGTGTCAGTGCGCTTGGAAGCGATCGAAGTAGAAGGCTATGAAGACGTCAAAGAAGTAAAACGCGTCCTCGACTTAGGGTTCGACGCTTCAACGCTTGCGGGCTACTATTACTTAGTAACAGGGACAGGCCGTTACTTCAGAAACGTGACAAACCAACCGCTTCTGGATTTAGGTTTGGTTCGTATTTCAGAAGACGGACAAAAAGCAGAATTACTATGGGGATTCGAAGATGGTGGGAAACCAACCTCAGAATTCGCGAGTCACTTAATGAGCCACATCGAACGACTCAAAGTGAATCCAAATCATAAAGTGGTCTTCCATTGCCACCCAACAAACTTAATCGCGTTAAGCTTCACACAACCATTAGATGAACGTCATTTATCAAGACTTCTTTGGAAAATGCAAGCTGAATCGATTGTGGTCTTTCCAGAAGGGATTGGTGTGATTCCTTATATGACTCCTGGAACAAATGCCATTGGGGAAGCAACAGCTGCGAAATGGCTGAATTTAGAGCTGTGATTTGGCCGCATCATGGATTGTTTGCGGCAGGCGACACTTTGGATGAAACATATGGTTTAATCGAAGTGATTGAGAAAGCTGCGATGATTTACTCTCAAGTAGGGGCTCAAGGCGGAAAAATCCTACAAGAAATTACAGATGTGCAATTACAAGAAATTGCGGAATACTTTAATATGACTCCGCACGAAGGATTCTTAGACGTTTAATCAAACAGAAATCTCAAGGGGCAGGCTGAAAAAGCTTGTCCTTTTTTGCGTTTTCACGAGCTCCCAAGTCTCCATACATGTACATTGCCCTAGAACTGTTGTAAAATAAAGAGGTAACTACAATAAAAAAGGGGTATTGACAGATGAGCTCAATTTACAATGATGATAGCTTAACGCTACATACAGACCTATACCAAATTAACATGATGAAAACGTATTGGGAAACAGGCGTTTATGAGAAAAAAGCCATTTTCGAAGCGTATTTCAGAAAATTACCTTTTGAAAATGGATATGCGATTTTTGCTGGACTAGAACGCATTGTTCGTTACATTGAACAATTACGTTTCTCAAAAACGGATATTGACTATTTACGTGGACTTGGACATTATCCAGAAGAATTCTTAACATACTTAGAAAACTTCGAATTCAAAGGAAGCATTCGTTCAGCAGTAGAAGGGGAACTCGTTTTCGCGAACGAACCTCTTGTGCAAGTAGAAGGAACGCTTGCAGAATGCCAATTAATTGAAACAGCCTTATTAAATATCGTCAACTTCCAAACACTTATCGCAACAAAAGCGAGCCGTGTGCGTATGGTTTCTGGAAATGATCCAGTGCTTGAATTCGGTACTCGTCGTGCACAAGAATTAGATGCGGCAATTTGGGGAACACGTGCAGCGTACATCGGTGGATGTGATGCAACAAGTAACGTTCGTGCCGGCAAGATGTTTGGCATTCCAGTTTCTGGAACACATGCCCACTCATTAGTACAAGCGTACCGTGATGACTACGAAGCGTTTAAAGCGTATGCTGAGAGTCATCGTGACTGCGTGTTCTTAGTGGATACGTATGATATCTTGAAATCTGGTGTTCCAAATGCTATTCGTGTAGCTAAAGAATTCGGCGACAAGATTAATTTCTTAGGCGTTCGTATCGACAGTGGTGACATGGCGTATATGTCGAAAAAAGTTCGTCAACAATTAGACGAAGCTGGATTTACAAAAGCGAAAATTTACGCATCAAGTGACCTTGATGAAAAAACAATCCTTAACTTGAAGATGCAAGGTGCTACAATCGACGTTTGGGGGATCGGTACTCGTTTAATTACAGCGTATGACCAACCAGCACTTGGTTGTGTGTACAAGCTTGTAAGTATCGAAGACGAAAAACGGCGTAATGGTGGATACAATGAAGATTTCAAACAACGCTGAAAAAGTATCGACACCTGGTAAGAAACAAGTATGGCGTATTACACGTAATTCAGACGGGAAATCTGAAGGGGACTATATTGCACTATGGGATGAACGTCCAGATCAATTAGACGAACTCTTTATGTTCCACCCAGTCTACACTTATATCAATAAAACAGTGAAAGACTTTACTGCGCGTCCAATTTCTACAACCGATTTTTCAATAACGGAAAAATTAGTGTATGAATTGCCAAAACTACAAGATATTAAAGCATACAAAGACGAGCAAATCGAAGCGCTATGGGACGAATACAAACGTATCTTGAACCCAGAGCAATATCCAGTCGACCTCTCTCAAAAAGACATACGACCAAAAAAATTGGCAAGTATTGCGGAAATCAGAGAAGAAGTGCGTCTTAAATCAGAACAGTTGGCCAAAGAAAACGCAAAGTAAGGGGAACGTTATGAGACCATTACAACAAAAAATTATCGAAACGCTTCGTGTCAAACCAACGATCAATCCGGAAGAAGAGATTCGTAAAACCGTTGATTTCCTAAAGGCGTATCTTGTGAAACATCCCTTCTTGAATGGGTATGTCCTTGGGATTAGCGGCGGACAAGACTCAACGCTTGCTGGGAAACTCTCACAAATGGCAATTGATGAATTAAACGAAGAACAAGACCAAAAAGTGTATCGTTTCTATGCCGTGCGCCTTCCTTATGGGGTGCAAGCAGATGAACAAGATGCCATGGATGCCATTGCTTTTATGAATGCAACGGATGTGCTTCGCGTGAATGTGAAGGATGCAGTAGATGCGTCTGAACGCAGTATTGAAGCCTTAGGAATGGAAATTTCAGACTTCAATAAAGGAAATATCAAGGCGCGTGAACGCATGGTGGCTCAATATGCGATTGCTGGCCAAACGGGTTGTGCCGTAATCGGGACAGACCATGCGGCAGAATCGGTGACCGGTTTCTATACGAAATTCGGGGACGGGGCTGCGGATATCACTCCATTATGGCGTCTCAATAAACGTCAAGGCCGTGCGATGCTACAAGTGCTGGGGGCTCCAGAGCATTTATATTTGAAAGTTCCAACGGCAGACTTAGAAGAGGATCGTCCATCACTTCCAGACGAAGTAGCACTTGGGGTTACTTACGAAGAGATTGATGATTATCTCGAAGGAAAAGACATCAACGAAAGCTGCAGAGACGATTGAAAATTGGTACAAAAAGACAGAACATAAACGTCACTTACCAATTACAATCTACGATGATTTTTGGAAATAAAGATTCAAATGCTATTCCTATCAGGCAACTGATAGGAATGGCTTTTTTGTTTGAAAAAAACATGAAGAATACACGGAGTTAGATTGACTTTTCAATCAAAAATAGGTATTCTCGAAATAGCTGTAATTATCTTTAATTATATATTTTTAAAAGGATTTAGAATCAACAAGTTTCCAATGTGTTTAACAGTGTTAATCATTTTTTGGAGGCACAGAGAGGGAATGTTATATGGTAGAAATCAAGAATGATCTTTTAGCAGCAACCGAACAATCTTCAATGCTTTCTAGTGCTATTTCAGAATTGGATAATAGCAATTCGGTTACGAAAGATACGCAATCTAAGATTAATGGTAATGAAAGAGCTAAGGAATTAATTGAGAAATCTTTTGATATTTCAAAGGCTGTTAGCCAAGTGATGAAGACTATGTCCAATAATCTCTTGGTGACTTCTCAATCGTTTCATGAAAAAGACGTACAATTGGAAAATCAAATCGATAATCTTCAACTTGGGAATAATGAGGGATTTACTTTAAATGGACCAGTTAAACAATAATAAAAACAGATTGCAGAAGGAAAAAGCTTCTGTTGAAAATAAAATTCGTGACAATCGTAATGCTTTAAATGAATATGAGCAAATTTCAAAAAAATCAAAACAATTGTTAGAGTCAATTCTAGAAGTCTTTCATAATTCTTCTGATACTTCTACATTTCAAGAAATTTATTATTCGCAAATCCAAGAAGATAATAAGATTAAAAAAAGAGTTTGAGAGAGAATACATTGCCTTGCGTAAGAAAAAAATCTTACTTGAAGAACAAATTAATGATATGAAAAAGGAACAAAGAGACAGGGAAGGGAGAGAGTTTTAATGGGAATTGAAATGAACTTAGGGAGTTCAGATAATCAGGCGCATAGTGTTAGTGATGTATTTTCAAATAGAATCCATTCATACGAAAATATACAAAATTCTCTTCTTAAATTTATCAATACGGCTAATCTACAGGGGAATGCGTATTCAGCTGCTAGAAACTATACTCAACATGTGCTGATTCCATTACTTAAAGGATGTGTATTGTTGGACGAGGCACTTAAAGAGAGCTGTTCAAAGTTGCCTGAAGAGTATCGAAGCCGTGTAGACACGATTAATTTAAGTGAAGATGAACTAAACAGGCAAATTATGAATGCTAATAATATGGTTCTAGACTATGAGAGATTAATCGATCAAGAAAATACCAAAACAACCCCTAACCCGCAAAATATTTATAGTTTTAGAATGAATAAGGGATAATTATGAAAGATTAAAACAAACATTAGAAAGAAAAATTAGCAAAAGCTTATTGAATTTAATAGCTATTCTGTACAAATCTTCTCACATATTGATTTTTTTGATTGATAATATTCATCAAGGATTACAACATACAAAAAATATAGGGGATTCAAATAATTGGATTATTTCTGCTTCTGAAATTACATTAATGCCTTGGGCGAGTAAATTAAGTACAGAGTGGGCAAGCAGAAAAATAGCAACAAATTTTATGGACTTTTTGACGAATCCAGATTTCATAGAAAATAAGCTAGCGGATATTCATCCGTGGGTCAAAACAGCGTTTACTGTCACTAAGAACTTTGGTAATGCGGTTTCAAAAAAATACACAAGAAGTACTTTTTTTACATATGGGGAAAAAGGGATTAAAGCTAATGAAAATTTAAAAGCTGCTTGGAGAACGATGAAAGAGTACGCTAATTCCCAAAATTGGAACTGGTATAATAATCTTGGAAGTAAGTGGAAACGTGGGAGTTTTAACCGTTTTCTTAGCACACTTCAGCATTCAGTAATTGATAAAATAGCAAATTTCAAATTTTTGAATGTTTCAATTAATAAAATTAGTGAAATTATCGGCAAGGTTACTGAACCAATTAAAGCAGGAATTGAGAAAATCGGAACGATGATCAAAGAATCTGAATGGTTTGGAAAGTTAAAATTCTTAGGGAAATGGGCAAAGATAGCTGGATGGGTTTCTATGGGGGTAGATGCCACTGTAACTACTATTACTGAGTATAATAATCAGAATAGCAGAGCCTACAAGAGTGAAGGGAAGTCTGTTATTCATGCAACTGTTTCTCAGTTTAAGAGTGCTGGACCAATCGAAGGAGCCTTGTTATTATCAGGTACAGGCCCTTGGGGAACCCTGACGGGTTTTTTGTTAGGGACAGCCAATACACTTTGGAGTGTATTTAATTCAGAGTCGAGGGAAACTGCGTATTCTGCGGTTCAAAATATGTTAGATGATATTTATGATTTTACAGAAAACTTGAATATAGGAAAGGTAGTTTCAGGAACGATAGATTCTATAAAACAAATTTTTAATGGAGGCTTGAAGTATGAATAGTAAAAATAAACTCTTTGGGGCAAGTTTTGAACAATCGAAGAAAATCATAAAAAATGATATTCTGACAGAAGAAGGTACCCAAATTGGAGTAGTTTCCTCTATGAGCTTTTGGAAGAGAGCTTCTTTATTATTCTTATTATTTGCGAATATTATTACTTATGGTGTAGGTGTTCATATGCCAGATAGTTTCAGAGAATCTACCAAAAGTGTCGAGGTGATTTCTGAAAGTACAGGTGCTCAAATTGGAGAAGTAGGGTTTTACCTTAGACCAATTATTCTTGGGGCGATTATTTTGTATACGGTATTAGTTGTTTTTAATATTTTTCCAAAAAGAAATTATGCACATCAATTATTATATGGAACTATCCTCATGATTTCGTTTGTCTTTGTAGTTGCAGTAGCTACATTACCATTAACAGTTGGATTGACAATTGGAGCATTTGGAATCGTGGCTTTTATTGTTCAATTAATCTTCAGTGGTTATTTAGTTAAGCTACTAATTATCGATGTAATAAAGGAAGTTAAGACTTCTCTTTATAATGAAAAAGAAATAAAAGATAAAGATTGAGGGAACCCCTATCAATAAATTTGTAAAAAGATATGGTGGAATATTATTAGGTTTATCTATTCTAAATCGTTGGACTTTTAATTTTGGAGAATTTAGTAAAGATAATCCAGGTTTGATGAGTTTCTTATTCGGTTGGTTATTTATCGGGTTCACTAGTCTTTTGTTACTTGCGGAAGGCCAGCTTTTGAAATGCTTTATAAAAGCTTTTTACTTTTTCAAGTACCGAAAAGAATACAGAGAGTACTTTAATATTACCAATGAGCAGTGGTACGGGAAGTTTCGTGCAAGATTTATGTCAAAACAAAAATGATTAGTAGAGGAGAATGAATATGACACAAGAATTATTACCTTTAGGAAGTATCCTATATTTAGAAGGAGCAACAAGTAAATTAATGGTAGTTGGTCGTGGTCCTGTATTTGAATCGGATAATGAGCCAGTTTATAGCGATTATGTTGGAGTTGTATATCCAGAGGGAATCAATCCAGAGGATGCAATCTTTTTTAACCACGAAAATATTGATAAAGTAGTTTTTGAAGGGTTTAAGGATGAAGAAGAGGAACGCTTCATGGAAGTATATAAAGAATGGGAAAGTAAATTAGAAGTTAAGAAATTAAAAATGTAATATACAGTGATTAGTATTATCTTCTGAAACTGAAGGCTATTCCTATCAGGTAACTGGTAGGGATGGCTTTTTTTGTTAGAAAAAGCAGGGTGTGGATCGCGGAAACACGTTGACATTTTAACAAAAACTGATATCTTAAGAACTATGAGAAGTTTGAGTAGATGATGGGAATAACTCAAACAAGAAAGTGAAGGATTAGAAAAGGGGATTTATGATGCAAACAAAAAACAAACTCTTTGGTGCGAGTTTTGAGCAATCGAAAAGGATTGTTCCAAGAAGTTTTGAAACCGAAGACGGTGCTCAAATGGGTGTGTCTGTGTCTATGAGTTTTTGGAAGAGAGTGTTCGGACTTGTTGGGTTAATGTTTAGTTTTATTGCCTACGGAGTGGGGATATATTTGACCGATGGTTTCAGAAGTTCAACAGATAGTGTCCAGGTAATCTCTAAAAGTACGGGAGCTTTGATTGGAGAAGTGGGGTTGTATTTCCGCCCAATCAATTTGCTATTAGTAATTTTATTTACAGCACTATTAATTTTAAATATTATTCCAAAAATTTAATTATGCGTATCAATTAATATATGGAAATTGTTTATTAATAATGTTCAGGGTTAGTAACAATTTTTTTTCTGGGTTACCTTTATTAATTGGGTTAACAATTGAAGCGTTTGGTACACTCGCATTTGTTGTTCAATTAATCGGCTGTGGTTATTTAGTTAAGATACTTATTGTCGATGTAATGAAGGAAGTTAAGACTTCCCTTTATAATGAAAAATGACATAAAAAGATAAAGATTGGGGAACTCCTATTATTAATTTTTGTAAAAAGATATGGTGGAATACTATTAGGATTATCTATTCTAAATCGTTGGACTTTTAATTTTTGGCGAATTCAGTAAGAGTAATCCAGGTCTTATGATTTTTTTATCTGGCTGGTTATTTATACCACTCATTAGTCTCTTATTATTTGCTGAAGGTCAGCTTTTTGAAAAATTTTTGTAAAATCCTTTTATTTCTTTAAATATCGAAAAAGAATATAGAGAGTACTTTAATATCTCCAATGAACAATGGTACGGGAAGTTTCGTGCAAGATTTATGTCAAAACAAAAATGATTAGTAGAGGAGAATGAATATGTCACAAGAATTATTACCTTTAGGAAGTATCCTATATCTAGAAGGAGCAACAAGTAAATTAATGATAGTTGGTCGTGGTCCTGTGTTTGAATCGGATAATGAGCCAGTTTATAGTGATTATGTTGGAGTTGTATATCCAGAAGGAATCAATCCAGAGGATGCAATCTTTTTTAACCACGAAAATATTGATAAAGTAGTTTTTGAAGGGTTTAAGGATGAAGAAGAGGAACGCTTCATGGAAGTATATAAAGAATGGGAAAGTAAATTAGAAGTTAAAAAATTAAAAATGTAATATGCAGTGAATAGTACTATCTTCTGAAAACTGAAAGCTATTCCTATCAGGCAACTGTTAGGAATGGCTTTTTTGTTGGAAAAAGCAGGGTGTGGACTATGGAAACACGTTGACATTTTAACAAAAACTGATATCTTAAGAACTATGAGAAGTTTGAGTAGATGATGGGAATCGCTCAAACAAGAAAGAGAAGGATTAGCAAGGGGATTAATGATGCAAACAAAAAATAAACTCTTTGGGGCAAGCTTCGAGCAGTCAAAGAAAATTATTGATGAGAGTATTTTAACAGAAGATGGAGCAAAAATAGGTGTTTTTTCTTCAATGAGTTTTTGGAGAAGAATGACAGGGCTAGTAAATTTGTTAATGATGATTATAATATATGGTGTTGGAATTGTAATGCCCGATCAATTTCGCCAATCTACAGCAAGTGTGCAAGTCATTTCGCAACAATCTGCAGCACTCATGGGAGAAATAGGACTCTATCTTCGACCAGTAATTATAGTGTTAATGTTTACTTTAATTGCTTTAACGGTGTTAAATATTGTGCCGAAGGGTAATTACGCTAATCAAATGTTATATGGCATTTTCTATTTACTTGTTTTTCAATTAGTAACTTTTTTCGCTTTATTACCAATGGCCATTGGACTTACTATCGATGCATTTGGAATAACCGCTTTTTATATACAGATTATTTTGGTCTTATACTTTGTTAAAAAGTATGTTATCGATGGGACAAAGAAATTTAAAGCATATCTATTTGATATTGGAGAGGAAAGAGTATCTGATTGGGATGTTCGATTGATGAGCTTTGTTAAAAAATATGGTGGAATCTTGTTGTTTCTAGCAATTTTAAATCGATGGACGCTTAAAATCGGTGAAAATGTAAATGGGAAATCCAGAATTAGTGCGCATATTAATGGGCCTCTTATTCCCAATTTCTATGTTTGCATTCACATTGATGCTTGGAAAATGGATTGAATATCTGACTAGAACAATTTACTTCTATAAGTACCGTAAAGAATACAGAGAGTACTTTAACGTTAGCAACGAGCAATGGTACGGGAAATTCTTTGCAAGATTTATGTCAAAATCATAATCGTTAGACTATCCTTTTATGGGATAGTCTTTTTTGTTCTTTCAAGCTAAGACTCTATTGAATTTAGGATTAGGAGTGCTATAATGAAGGTAACAATAGTCGGTTAATAGTTTTCAATTTCATTGGAGGTGGTCTTTATGGACTCAGTATTACCAATGTTTCTGGGGACGTTTGCACTGATGGGAGTTGCTCTATATTTGTTCTACTGGATCATCCGATTAGCCGTAAAACATGGAGTAGAATCCCAACAAAGGAAGTCACATTAACGGCTTCAGAAAAAAGATATAGAGGTGGCGTGCCACCTCTATTTTCGTGGAGGAAGATAATGAAAGAAATGAACCATTTTGGCGTGTACGGTGTTTGTGTTCGCGAGGGACGCATCCTTTGCATCCGCAAGACGCGTGGACCATACCGCGGGAGATTTGATTTGCCAGGGAGGAACGCCGGAAGAGGGCGAGAGTCTGGTAGAAACATTGCGACGAGAAATGCTAGAGGAGACTGGATTTCAAGTGTCTGCCATTCACCAAAATACGATTCGCGATGTATTTGTGACTATTCCAGAAATTGCGCGCGTTCATCATGAGTTCGTGTTGTTTACCATCGATATTGAAGAAAAGAACGCTCAAACGGTAGAGGACTTCGTGACGAGCAAAGAGAAGAACGATTCGAAGGGAATTGTGTGGGTTCCACTAGAAGAAGTCAGCCTGACCAATGCATCTCCACTTGTAATCGAAGCCGCACGACCAACTACGAGGCATTCGAGGCGAAAGCATTACGAACAATGGGTGATGTACGACGAAGATTTTATGAACTAAAATGAATTTAGCTATTTAAAGACCTCTGAATTTTTGTTACAATAATGTTGGAGCATTTATTCATGTTTTTAGAACCCTTTTTTGAAAGGGGATTCAGGGAGGTATTATTAATGGAAGTTATTGTTGTAAAAACTCAAGAAGAAGGCGCATTAGCCGCTTTTGAGATTTTTAAACGCGCACACGGCGAAGGATCGCAAGTGTTTGGACTAGCGACAGGCTCAAGTCCAATTGGGTTATATGAATTACTACGAAATAGCGATTTAGATTTCTCAGATCGTATCTCAGTGAACTTAGACGAATATGTTGGATTGGCACCAACGGATGAACATAGCTATCATTATTTCATGAAAGAGCAATTATTCGATGCAAAACCATTTAAACATAGCTATTTACCAGACGGATTAGCCGAAGATGTGGATGCAGAAGTTGTTCGCTATGAACGCATTCTTCAAGAAAATCCAGTGGACTTACAATTATTAGGAATTGGAAGTAACGCGCATATCGGATTCAACGAACCTGGCACACCGTTCACACAACGTACGCATAAGGTTCATTTAACAGAATCAACCATCGAAGCTAACAAACGTTTCTTTGAAAAAGAAGAAGACGTGCCACGCTACGCTTATTCAATGGGATTACAATCGATTATGGATGCTAAAGAAATCGTGTTAATTGCATTCGGACCTAAGAAAATCCATGCGATTAAAGGATTAGTGGAAGGTACTATCACAGAGGAAGTTCCAGCAAGTATCTTACAAAAACATCCAAAAGTTACAGTTATTTGTGATGAAGCAGCTGCAGCATTATTAACAAAATAAAGAGTTTGAAAGGGCGTCTTCCGGGCAACGGAAGGCGCCTTTTTGCGCTTTTAAAAGAGAGTTAATCAGCTGATTTAAGCGTGTAAAGGCTTGTTTTCAAAAATTTTCTGAAAATTTTTTGGTAAACCTAAAAAAACACTTGACGAAATTATTTTTTTAGGGTAACCTAATAAATGTAGAATCTACATAAAGTGAGGGGATGAATTCATTGATTACGATTAAAAATGTTGGGGTATCGTATGCGATGCAACCACATGTTTTAAAAGATTGTAATGCAACCATTGAAGGACCAACCATTACTGGGATTATTGGGCCCAATGGTGCAGGTAAATCAACATTATTAAAAGCAATATTAGGACTTATTCAATCATCAGGAGAAATTCTGATTGATGGAGAACCCACAAAAAAAGTATTACAGAAAATCGCCTATGTCGAACAAAAAAGCCACATTGACTTTACATTTCCAATCACCATTCGTGAGTGCGTTGCTTTAGGAAGAACTGTTAAAAAGAAACCATTGCAACGTTTGACGAAAGAAGATTGGGAAAAAGTCGATGCAGCCATTGAAGAAGTTGGATTAACTGATTTAGCATCTCGCCAAATCGGCGCTCTTTCTGGTGGTCAATTCCAACGTGTACTATTAGCACGTTGCATGGTTCAAGAAGCACAATATATTTTCCTTGATGAACCATTTGTAGGGATTGATATGCTTAGTGAGAAAGTCATTATGACAATTCTCCGTAAATGGAAAGAGGAAGGGAAGACTATTTTAATGGTCAACCATGACTTATCGAAGGTGAAAGAATACTTTGACCATGTGATTCTTGTCAAACACGCGATTGTAGCCTCTGGAAAAACAGAAGACGTATTCATTAAGAAGTACTTAGATGATGTATACGGCGGAAGTGTTTATATTCCACAAGGAGGTGGTGAGCATGCATAATTTCATTGAAGGGTTAATGGAATTCCATTTCCTACAAATGCGCTTGTTTCAGCAGTCGTGATTGGTGCGGTTGCCGGAATTTTAGGATGCTTCATCATTCTAAGAGGGATGTCATTAATGGGGGACGCTATCTCTCACGCGGTATTACCGGGTGTAGCGTTGTCGTTTATTTTAGGCATTAACTTCTTTATTGGAGCCCTGGTGTTCGGGTTATTAGCATCGTTCCTTATTGCATTTGTGAATCAAAATAGTACTATCAAAGGCGATACTGCTATCGGGATTACCTTTAGTTCGTTTTTGGCATTGGGAATTATTTTGATTAGTGTGGCGAAGAGTTCAACAGACTTATTCCATATTTTATTCGGGAATATTTTAGCCGTACAAGATATTGATTTACTCATTACATTGGTGGTGAGCGTGATTGTAGTCGTCGTTATTTTAGCGTATTTTAAAGAATTACAAGTAACGAGCTTTGATCCAGTCTTTGCTCAATCTACAGGGATGAACGTACAATTTTACCACTACTTATTGATGTTCCTCTTGGCGCTTGTATCAATTACCGCGATGCAAAGTGTCGGGACAGTTATGATTGTGGCACTATTAATCACCCCTGCAGCAACAGCGTATTTATATTCAAATCGTCTGAAAACAATGCTCATTTTAGCCGCAACATTTGGCTCACTGTCATCCGTATTAGGATTGGTTATTGGATATACGTTTAACATCGCTATTGGATCAACCATCGTATTAACAGCAGCAGCACTTTTTGTCGTAAGTTTTATCGTTTCACCAAAACAAAGAGAAAGAAGGAAATCTCATGAATAGAATGAAGAAACTCTTTGTAGCAGCACTTGTTGTATTAGGAATTGCAGGATGCGCTACAAGTAAAGATACAAGTAAAGATAATAGTTCAAAGGCAAATACTGAAAAAATCAATGTGGTGACAACCAACTCTATTATTTATGATATGACAAAAATATCGCCGGTGATTTAGTGAACTTACATAGTATTGTTCCAGTAGGACAAGACCCACACGAGTATGAACCATTACCAGAAGATGTTCAAAAGGTACAAAAAGCAGACTTGATTTTCTATAATGGAATCAACTTAGAAAACGGTGGGGATGCTTGGTTCACGAAGATGGTGAATAATGCGAAGAAAGAAGCGAATAAAGATTACTTTGCAGTAAGTGATGGTGTCGAAGTGATTTACCTAGAAGGCCAAAGTGAAGCTGGAAAAGAAGACCCTCACGCATGGTTAAACATCGAAAACGGGGTTATTTATGCGAAGAACATTGCAAAACAATTAATCGCAAAAGATCCAAAGAACAAAGAAACATACGAAAAGAATTTAGCAGCATATGTTGAAAAACTTGAAGCATTAGATAAAGATGCTAAACAACGTATCGCGAAAATTCCTGAAGAAAAACGTTTAATCGTAACAAGTGAAGGCTGCTTCAAGTACTTCTCTAAAGCATACGATATTCCATCAGCGTACATCTGGGAAATCAATACAGAAGAAGAAGGAACTCCAGAACAAATCACGAAATTAGTCCGTCAATTACGTGCATCAAAAGTTCCATCATTATTCGTAGAAAGTAGTGTGGATGAACGTCCAATGAAGACTGTTTCTCAAGAAACTGGTCTACCAATCTTCTCAACAATCTTCACTGACTCTGTTGCAGAATCAGGAAAAGATGGAGACAGCTACTACAGCATGATGAAATGGAACCTTGATAAAATTATTGAAGGTTTAAGCAAATAGTGAATCGGGGCTCCTGGGAAACCGGGAGCTCTTTTGTTTTGAGTTTTGAATGAGAATAACAAACAGCGAGGTGAAGAAGAATGAATAAATTTTTAAAAGTGATGTTTATCGTATTAATTGTTGCAATGTCAGGAGCAATGATTTTCCAAATTTTCTTTCCAGAGGTGATGGGTTCACACTCGGGATACGGAGTTGCGGTCGGTTGGCAAAGGGAAATCGGCTTTTGGAACTTAGCCGTCCTTATGATTTTAATTGCCGTAAATGTGAAGTATGATTGGTTTTATTTGCGAGTGGTATTGGCAGCACTGATGGTTGGAGGAATTGGTATTGGAACCAATCATCTGTTAACGTATTTAGCTCAGGCTTCTTCAGTGAATCTCGTTGGAGCCATTGAAAATTACCTTCTTGTTGTAGGATGGGCAGTTGGTTGGTATCTTCAAGACAAAATGGAAAAGATGAATCCGTAGGGTTTATCTTTTTTTATGCAAATTTACTCTCACCAGTTGACAATCGAAAAGAATGGGTCTAAATACAAAACAACGTAAGAACATAAATTCATTGACAAAGAGAGTACAGAATTTTGGAGTCGCAAGCGAGATGAGGTAGAGTGGAAGCTCATTGGATAAGAAATTCTGGAAGCGCACTTTGTAGAAAAGATGGGGAAATCGAGTAGCCATCTTCGCAGAAATCTGCGTTAACAAGGAAAAGGATCGGGAAGCAATTCCCCGTCAAAATAGAGTGGTACCACGACAGACATCGTCTCTTATGCTTTTTGCATAAGGGGCGTTTTTATTTTACAAGGAGGTTTCAAATGAAGAAAATTATAGCGATGCTCATCGTGCTTGTCGGCTTTTTAGCTTCGTGCACGAATCAAGTAACAACAGAAAATAGTACAGGGTCAGCGGTATTAGACCGCATTTACAAAAAGCAAAAAATCGTCATCGGAACGACAGCGGACTACCCACCGTTTGAATGGCATTATATTAATGACGGTAAAGACTCTGTTGTCGGAATCGATATTGATATCGCCAATGCCATTGGTGAAGCGCTCGGAGTGGAGGTAGAGATTCGAGAGATGGAATTTAACTTCTTGATTGCGGCGATGAAGTCTGAAAAGTAGACCTCGTGTTAGCAGGGATTACCCCAACCGAAGAGCGTAGTAAGGAAGTGGCGTTCACGAATATTTACTACGATTCACATATGGTAGCGGTCGTGAAGAAGACGGATGCCGGTAAGTTCACGTCGCTAGATAGCTTCAATGGGGCAAATGTCGGAGCGCAAAAAGGAACCTCTCAAGAAGGCATTGTAAAAGACACATTGACAGGTGCAACACTCACGTCACAACCGAAAAATCCAACATTGATTTTAGCGTTGCAACAAGGAAAACTCGATGCGGTGATTATGGATAATATTGCAGCGGATGAGTTTGTGAAGGCAAATTCGGATTTAACGGTTGCTTCGGTAGAAATTCCAAGTGAAGATGCCGGGACTGCAGCGGTGGCACAAAAAGGTAATGAAGTGTTTGTACAAAAAGTACAAGAGGTGCTCGATCAGTTAGAGTCTTCAGGGAAACTAAAAGAATCGATTATTCGCAATACGAATTTAATGTCAGAATAGAAAGAAGGAAAAAGAATGGAATTGATTATTAAATATTGGCCTCTGTTTCTGGAAGGGGCAACGACAACCGTGTTACTATCATTCTTCTCTGTAATTGTCGGGGTTGGATGTGGAACGTTAATGGCACTCGCAAGACTCAGCTCAGAACAAATTCTTGTCAAAAGCTGCGAAGGTCTATATCGACATTATTCGTGGGACGCCACTTCTTGTGCAATTGTACTTAGTGTATTTTGGACTCGCGACGGTACTAGATTTAAACGATTTTGTTTCAGGGGTCATTGCCGTGTCCGTGAATACGACAGCCTATATCGCTGAAATTATCCGTAGTGGGATTCAATCGGTGGATAAAGGGCAAATGGAAGCCGCTCGTTCAATGGGGATGCCGAAGCGAATGGCCATGCGCCAAATTATCTTGCCACAAGCGATGAAAAATATTTTACCAGCCATCGGGAATGAATTTGCGACATTAATCAAAGAAACATCCATCGTCTCTTTAATCGGAATTCACGATCTAATGTACAGCTCAGATACGGTTCGTGGAGCAACCTTTACGGTATTTATCCCACTGTTAATGACGGCGTTCTTATACTTCGTCATGACAACGACGATCGCATTCTTTATGGACAAACTAGAAAGGAAGTTACAAGCCAGTGATTAGAACAGAAGAGATTAAAAAACAATACGGTGACAAGCAAGTCTTAAACGGAATTTCTACTCATATTGAACAAGGGGAAGTACTTGTGATTATCGGGCCTTCTGGGTCAGGAAAATCGACTTTCTTACGTTGCCTAAACTTATTAGAAGAACCCACTAGCGGGAAGGTATTCTTCAAAGACCAATGCATCAATGAAAAAGGGGTAGACCTCGATAGCGTACGCCAACACTTAGGGATGGTGTTCCAACACTTCAATTTATTCCCGCATTTAACCGTATTAGAAAATATCACGATTGGACCAATTCAATTGAAGAAAATCGACAAGGCGGTCGCAGAACAAAAAGCGCACGAGCTTCTAGAGAAAATGGGCTTAGCTGATAAAGCGGATGTCTATCCAAACTCACTATCCGGGGGACAAAAACAAAGAATCGCGATTGCACGTTCACTTGCGATGGAACCCGATGTGCTCTTGTTCGATGAACCAACGTCAGCGCTGGATCCAGAAATGGTCGGCGAAGTGCTAAACGTAATGAAGGAACTTGCAGCAGGAGGCATGACCATGGTTGTCGTAACGCACGAAATGGGATTTGCCCGTGAAGTAGGAACGCGTTTAATCTTCATGGACGGTGGCGTGATTGTGGAAGAAGGACATCCAAAAGAAGTCCTTGAGAATCCGCAAATGGAGCGTACGCAATCGTTCTTATCGAAAGTATTAATCTAATAGAAGAGAAGTCTTATTTGCGATGATGCAGATAAGACTTTTTTTGTGGGTTGAAAAAACGTAAACAAAATGCTAACAAAGTCAAAGAATGTTAGCAAAATGTTTACAGAAAAAATCCTTGCAATGAATCTTGTGAGGTGCTACAATACAAAACGTAAGAATTACGATTTGAGAAATGGAGACAGAATTTATCATGAAAAAAACAACCTTTATTGGATTATTATTGATGTTTGTACTGGTTGCCGTTGGATGTGCGCCGAGTAATTCAAACAGCAAAACACAATCAGGAAAGCTAAAAATTTCAACAACTTTCTATCCGATTTATGATTTTACAAGAAACATTGTAGGGGATGAAGGAGACGTATCGCTCATCATCGGTGCTGGAACAGAGCCGCACGACTACGAGCCTTCTGCAAAAGAAATCGCAAAAATGAGTGAGGCAGATGCACTTGTGTATGATAGCGAGTATATGGAAACATGGATTCCTGCAGTCTCTAAAGACTATCGAATCTGATAGCAAAGTCAAAGCCATCAGCGCAACAAAAGATATGGTACTTCTTCCTGGCGGTGAAGATGAAGAACACGACCATGACCACGCTGGCGAAGGTCACAGTCATGAATACGATCCACACGTATGGTTATCACCAGAACGCGCGATTCAAATGGTTCAAAACATTACGAAGCAGCTAGCAGAAGCTTTCCCTGATCGTAAAGAAACTTTCGAGAAAAACGCTAAAGCCTACATCGAAAAATTAACAGCGTTGCATAATGACTACACAAATGCATTTAAAGATGCCAAACAAAAGAACTTTGTAACGCAACATACAGCATTCCGTTATTTAGCATTAGATTACGGCTTAAACCAAGTGGGAATCACTGGGATTTCACCAGAAGCTGAGCCAAGTGCTGCACGTTTAGCAGAATTAACAAAATACGTGAAAGAAAACGACATTAAGATTATTTACTTTGAAGAAAATGCTTCTGAGAAAAATCGCGAAAAACATTAGCGGAAGAAGCAGGCGTTGAGTTAGCTGTATTTAAATCCAATCGAATCTTTAACAAAAGAGGAAATGGATAAAGGCGAAGACTACATCTCTGTAATGCGCGAAAACCTTGAAGCGTTGAAGAAAACGACAGACCAACCAGGAAAAGACATCCAACCAGAACACGCAGAAGACGAAAAAACAGTCTCAAAAGGCTACTTCGAAGACAGTGCTGTAAAAGACCGCACATTGTCTGATTACGCTGGCGAATGGCAATCCGTATATCCTTACTTAGTAGATGGCACTCTTGATCCAGTCTTTGACTACAAAGCAAAAATCGGCAAAAAGATGACAAAAGACGAGTACAAAGCATACTACACAAAAGGATATAAAACAGATATTAAAAATATCAACATCACAGATACAACAATGGAGTTCCAAAAAGAAGATGGAACAACAGCTAAAGCGGAATACAAATATGTAGGATACAAAATTCTAACTTACAAAAAAGGAAACCGCGGCGTCCGCTTCTTGTTTGAAGCTGTGAACCCAGTAGAAGGCGCTCCTAAATACGTTCAATTCAGCGACCACAACATCGCTCCAGTGAAAGCAGAACACTTCCACATCTTTATGGGAAATGAAAGCCAAGAAAAACTATTCGAAGAAATGGACAACTGGCCAACATACTACCCATCAAACTTGACAGGATTGGAAATTGCTCAAGAGATGGTTGCTCACTAAAAAACAGGATGTGAGAAAAGGCGTTCATAGGCGATGACGGTTCGCAGTTTAGCCGTAAGCGGTCTGTAAGACCGTGCGGACTAAACTCGAAAGGCTTGAGCCTATGCCTTTTCGAACTCAACTACACAGGATACGAGACCGAACGCTCAGAAATGGAACGTTGGACTGGAACACCGGAAGGAACGTGCAACGTTCTGCGGATGTTTCAGGAAACGCACGCCATTTCTGTGAGGTCGAGTTCAACTCCATAGTATGTGAGACATCGCGGTTAGAAACGCAACCAACCACTCCGAATAAATAGATGCAGACACCAAAACAGGATTCGATTTCGAATCCTGTTTTTGTTTACTCAAAATTAACTTATAAGTTAATTTTGATTTTTTAAACGATGCACAATTATCATAAAAGATAATTATCATATATGATAATTTCAGCTTTTTTTCACAAGAAAAAATAAGCACAAAAACCGCATTATGATGCGAAAGAATATACTTTCAAAAAAGTGCGTTTTTATCGGGTTTGATTTGTTGACTATTACTAAACTTAATGTATAATGGTCTTTGTGTTAGTAAACAATTAGTTTAAAAGGAGAAGACAATGGAAATCGGTCATCAACTGCGTGCCCTCCGTATTCAAAAGGGTTTAACGCAAGAAGAGTTAGCAGAGAGAACAGATTTGTCAAAGGGATATATCTCGCAATTAGAGAATGATTTGAGCTCGCCATCAATGGATACGTTTTTTGATATTCTTGAAGTGTTGGGATGCCCTGCAGCGGACTTTTTCGATGAGGGGCCAGAAGAGGCGCTCACGATTTACCGCGAAGAGGATATGACGATGATGGAAGACGCCAAGCACCAAACGACGGTCACGTGGCTCAATCCAGACTCGAACGAGCATGAGATGGAACCCGTAATTCTAGAGTTTGCCGTTGGGGGAGCGTACAAGACGTTCCAACCGTCACTTGCGGAAACATTTGGGTATGTACTCGAAGGTTCTATTCAGGTCTAAAGTCGGTAAACAAGTTGAAGTAGTTTCCAAGGGAGAGTCCTTCTATTTTGAGGCGAAAGCCAAACACCAAATTAGTAACGCCGCTAAGACAAACATCGAAAGTTTTAGTCGTGGCGACAGATTCATATTTATAACTAAAGAAAGTTAGGTGCTAGCAATGTCAAACAACACAATTATCTCATTTGAGAATGTGAACAAATTTTATGAGGACACTCATGTTTTAAAAAATATCAACTTCGAAATCGAAAAAGGAAAATTCTATACATTACTAGGGCCTTCGGGATGCGGTAAAACAACAATCTTGCGTATTATTGCTGGATTTACAGATGTATCAAACGGAAAAGTGACTTTAAACGGGGAAGACGTTACTAACCTTCCGCCAAACAAACGTAAAGTGAACACTGTTTTCCAAGACTACGCATTATTCCCACATATGAACGTATTCGAAAATATCGCGTTTGGATTACGCTTAAAGAAAACTCCAGAAAACATCATTAAAGAAAAAGTGGCAGACGCTTTAAAAATGGTGCAATTATCAGGATATGAAAACCGCGAAATCTCACAAATGTCTGGTGGGCAACAACAACGTGTGGCTATCGCCCGCGCACTTGTCAACGAACCAGAAGTACTATTGCTCGATGAACCATTGTCAGCGTTAGACTTAAAACTTCGTACAGACATGCAATATGAACTTCGTGAATTGCAACAACGTCTAGGAATCACATTTATCTTCGTAACGCATGACCAAGAAGAAGCGTTAGCGATGAGTGATGAAATCTTCGTTATGAGTAAAGGGGAAATCGTTCAATCAGGAACACCAGTAGATATTTACGACGAGCCAATCAACCGTTTCGTTGCGGACTTTATCGGTGAAAGTAATATCGTTGATGGGGTCATGAAAGAAGACTACCTTGTTGAGTTCGTTGGAAAAGAATTCGAGTGTGCCGATGCCGGAATGCGTCCGAAGGAAAAAGTTGAAATCGTGATTCGTCCAGAAGACTTATCTTTAACGTCTATCGAAAATGGAAAATTAACGGTTGAAGTGGACACTCAATTATTCCGCGGAGTTCACTACGAAATCATCTGCTATGACGAAAATGGCAACGAATGGATGATTCACTCAACTCGTAAGGCAGAAGTTGGATCAAAAGTGGGCTTATACTTTGAACCACAAGATATCCACGTAATGCGTTTTGGAGAAAGTGAAGAAGACTTCGACGCTCGTTTAGAAAGCTACGAAGACGAGGTAGAAGAAAATGACTAAACAATCTCGTTTCTTATTTTCCATTCCATACTTTATCTGGTTGTTATTATTCGTAGTAACGCCACTTGGAATGATTTTCTATAAATCATTCTTCGACATCAATGGTCAAGTAACGCTTGGAAACTATACAAACTATTTCGCGTCAGGAAACTACTTAGAAATGACATTCAACTCAGTGTGGTATGCATTTTTAGTAACACTCGTAACGCTACTCGTTAGTTATCCAACAGCACTTTTCCTTAGTCGTTCAAAACATAAACAACTATGGCTTTTATTAATCATCTTACCGACATGGGTAAACTTACTATTAAAAGCCTATGCATTTATTGGAATCTTTAGCCAAACAGGAACAGTGAACAGCTTCCTTTCATTATTTGGATTGGCGCCACAAGAATTCCTATTTACTGACTTCAGTTTCTTAACGGTAGCAGCGTATATCGAATTGCCATTTATGATTTTGCCAATCTTCAACTCTATCGAAGAGTTGCCAGGTTCACTCATTGCGGCAAGCCGCGACCTTGGGGCAACAAAATGGGATACGTTTAGACGTGTCATCGTTCCATTATCGATGAACGGGGTGCGCAGTGGAGTACAAGCCGTATTTATTCCATCGCTCTCACTCTTCATGTTGACTCGTTTAATTGGAGGAAACCGCGTGATTACACTTGGTACAGCCGTTGAGCAACATTTCTTAGTAACGCAAAACTGGGGAATGGGTTCTACAATCGGGGTTGTATTGATTGTAGCGATGATTATTTTAATGTTTATTACAAGAGACCGTAGAAAAGGAGGCGTATCAGAATGAAATTAGAAAATAATAGTAAGTGGAGTAATTTCTACTTAGTGTTTGTATTTGTAGTCTTATATGCGCCGATTTTCTATTTGATTTTTTACTCATTTAACAGTGCTGGTAGCATGAACGGATTCGAGAGTTTTACACTCGACCACTATAAAGCCGTTCTTGCGGACACACGTTTAATCGGAATTGTGTTAGATACATTAATTCTTGCACTCTTATCTTCTTTAATCGCGACAGTGATTGGAACACTTGGAGCCATCATGATCCATTACATCCGTTCAAACCGTCGCAAACAAGTGTTATTAGGCTTTAACAATATTTTGATGGTATCGCCAGACGTTATCATCGGTGCCAGCCTTTTAATTCTCTTTACAGTGGTTGGATTCAAACTCGGCTTTATGTCGGTATTACTTGCGCATATCGCGTTTAACATTCCAATCGTTGTACTAATGGTTTTACCAAAATTATCAGAAATGAACCCATCGATGATTACAGCGGCTCGTGACTTAGGAGCAACAAGCTCACAAGTATTAACACGCATCGTTTTACCAGCGATTACACCAGGAATTCTCAGTGGATTCTTTATGGCATTTACGTATTCATTAGACGACTTCGCCGTGACATTCTTCGTAACAGGAAATGGATTTTCAACGATTGCCGTTGAAATCTACTCACGTGCGCGCCAAGGAATCAGCTTAGAAATCAATGCCTTAAGTACATTGATGTTCCTATTCTCATTATCACTCGTGATTGGATATTACTTCATTCAAAAATTCCAACAAAAACGATTGAATGGGAAGGCTTCGGAGAGTGACTTGTTGAAAGGAGTCACACTATGAAGCGACTAACGATGTTAATCGGGACGATCGTAGTATCTTGCCTAGTGTTGTTTGGAATCCGAAAGAATTTTGAAACAGCAGCGGCAGGAGACCCTCAAACAATTATCGTATATAACTGGGGAGACTATATCGACCCAGAACTCATTACACAATTTGAACAAGAAACAGGTTACAAAGTTATTTATGAAACGTTCGATTCAAACGAAGCCATGCTGACAAAAATTAAGCAAGGTGGAACGAACTACGATATTGCCATCCCTAGTGAGTACACCATTCATAAAATGGTCGAAGAAAACTTACTTGAAAAATTAGATTATTCAAAAATCAAAGGGATGGAACATATCGACCCACGTTTCTTACATCAGTCCTTTGACCCAGAAAACGTCTATAGCATTCCGTATTTCTGGGGAACATTAGGAATTGTTTATAATAAGAAAGTTTATCCAGAAGGAACGATTAGCGAGTGGCGTGATTTATGGAACCCGGATTTAAAAGATTCCATTCTATTTATTGACGGAGCTCGTGAAATGATGGGGATTGCTTTACAAACACAAGGCCATTCTCTTAATGAAAAAGACGAAGCAATTGTTAAAGAAGCGGGTAAATTCTTGAAAACATTAATGCCAAATGCAAAAGCGATTATCGCTGATGAGATGAAGACATACATGATTCAAGGAGAAGCAAACATAGCCGTCACTTTCTCAGGGGAAGCTTCTAAAATGTTGAGTGAGAATGAAGATTTAGCCTATGTGGTTCCAAGCGAAGGAACGAACTTATGGTTTGATAATATCGTCATTCCAAAAACGGTTGGTAACAAGGAAGGCGCGTATGCGTTTATCAAATTTATGTTGCGTCCGGAAATCGCAGCGAAGAATGCTCAGTATGTTGGTTATGCAACGCCAAACAAGGATGCGATAGCGCTCTTACCAGAAGACATTACTTCGGATGAGAGCTTCTATCCGAGTGAGGAAGCGATGGAAAAGATGGAGGTTTACGAGAATTTAGGAACCGACCTATTATCGCTTTATAACGACCTCTTTTTAGAAGCCAAAGATCTTTAGAAACTAAGAAAAAGTTGAGACACGCTCTCGATTTTTTTTTGTGCAAAAAAATGAATAAAGGAACTTCGTTCCTTTGAAATTCGGGTGCAGAGAAACAAGTTTAGAAGATGAGATTGATAGTATCAAACTACGTTTTTAAATCAAAATCGGATATCTTCATGAGTAGTGATAGTGGCTGTACCGGTGTTGAGCCTGTTGTCTCAACTACTACCGAGCTTCAAAGTGACTCTAGGAAATAAATTTCCAGAGTCACTAATTCACATCGGATACAATCGCCACTATTCCTACTATAGAATCCGTGGATTTTAGGCTCATTGGGCTTATTGAAAAATTACTCTTCCTTTATTTTGCCGAATTTCAAAGTAACGAAGATTTTTTTGGAAAAAGGAGAGTGTGCAGACTTTTATAGTTCTGCTTCTAGAAAGAGGTGTTGGAAAGAGGAATAGGTCTTAGGGACGGCTAGGGGAACAGGGAGAGTGCTGGAACGATGGTACTTTAATAATGTGACGTCTTCATCAGTTAGTGATTTCAAAGAAACGAAGATTTTTTTGAAAAAAGAGAGTGTGCGGACTTTTGGAGTTCTACTTCTAGAAAGAGGTGTCGGAAAGAGGAATAGGTCTTAGGGACGGCTAGAGGAACAGGGAGAGTGCTGGGACGATGGTGCTGAAAAAATGCGCTAAAAAAGCCCTCGTCCGAATGGAGAGGGCTTTGGGTTAGTTTGTGTAGTAGAGGTTTGTGCCAGCAAATTGTGGTTCGCAAGTTATCATCACTCCGAGGCTTCGGAAGGTGTCTTCGTCGGCTTTTTGAAGGATAACGGTGCTGTGCGCTTGTAAGTGGCGTAAGTTTTGTAATTGGTTTTTAGCAGCTTCTGCGGCAGGGTTTGTGACTGCTGAGATGCTTAGTGCAATGAGCACTTCTTTGCTATCGAGTGAGCGGCGTTGGTGTTTAAAACGTCGCTTCCGAGTTGGCCAATCGCATTTAAAATGACAGGTGGTAATAAATGGATGGAGTCACCAATTTCTGCTAATTCTTTAATGCAGTTGAGTAGGCAGGCTGCGCTGGCTGTCATGGTGTCGGATTGTTTTCCTGTAATGATTTTACCGTTTAGAAGTTGTAAGGCTACAACTGGGACTTTGGCATCGGCTTCTTTTTCAAGAGCGGCTTTTACAACTGGACGGTCTTGTGGAGAGAGTCCACTTTCTTCCATGATGTACTTGCCACGTTGAGCTGCTTCAAGCGTTCCGATACCGCGTTTGTAGTCGCATTGACCTGCGTAGTAACGGCGGATGATTTCTTGGTTTGAAGCTTCACGAACAACCTCATCATCAGTGATGGCAAATCCGACACGGTTCACGCCCATATCTGTAGGAGAGTTGTAAGGTATTGGGGCGTCGCCGTAAATCTTCGTCAAAATACGACGGAGAAGTGGGAAGGCTTCGATGTCTCGGTTGTAGTTCACGGTTGTTTCACCGTATTTGGCAAGGTGGAAGGTATCAATCATGTTGACATCTTCTAAGTCTGCAGTGGCTGCTTCATAGGCCACGTTCACAGGGTGGTTTAATGGTAAATTCCATACAGGGAATGTTTCGAATTTAGAATAGCCGGCACGACGACCGCGTTTGGTTTCGTGATAAAGCTGGCTTAAGCATGTCGCTAGTTTTCCGCTGTTGGCACCAGGAGCTGTTACGACGACAAGTGGGCGAGTTGTTTCGATAAATTCATTTGCGCCATAGCCTGCGTCACTAACGATGGTTTCAACGTCCATCGGATAGCCTTCTGTGTAGCCGTGTGTATACACTTTAATGCCGCGACGTTCGAGTGAGTTTTTAAATTGCGTTGCAGCAGGTTGGCCTGTGTAACGAGTGATGAGGACGCTGTTGATTTAAGGTCCCAATAGTGAAGGTCGTCCATTAGGCGAAGCACATCTTGGTCATATGTGATTCCAAGGTCACCGCGAATTTTGTTTTGTTCGATATCGCCTGCGTACACACAGATAATAATCTCTGCTTGGTCGCGTAGGCGGTGAAGTAATTTGATTTTTCCATCTGGATCGAATCCTGGCAATACGCGCATCGCGTGGAAATCACCGATTAATTTGCCTCCGAACTCTAAGTAAAGTTTGTCATAAGCGTTTACTCGTTGAAGAATGTATTGACTTTGTTCTTCAAGGTATTTCTCGCTATCGAATCCTAATTTCATAGAACAACCCCCTTAATTTCATTTCAGTAGTATAGCACGAAAAAAAGGGGAATTCTATAGAAAATGACGGCTTTTTGCCCCACAGGAAAAAGAGTTGCAAGTGCCATAATGACAGAGTAGAATAGTAATGGACTCACTCAAAATAACGGAGGATTTTCGTATGAAAAACATGTTGGATTATATTAAAGAGTTTGGGCACGTTTCGTTTGAAGAAAGAGCCTTTTCTGAAATCGACGCATTAGTTTTAACGGAATTAGAGTATTTACCACTTGAAAAAGTTGTTCCAAGCGATGAAAATGGTGAGATTTTTGTCACGGTGAAAGAAATCGCCGAGTATATGCAGGAACATAAACAAGAATTATTCGCCGAAAATCCAATGATGATGACCGAGGAGCGGCATGAAGTATCGCAAGTGATTGCGGATGCACCTCGTTTCCAATCGTTGAAATTCTTCGGTGTGGTGAGCAAATGGGATAAAGATACAACAAAACAATTCGCAGCTGTCACGGTGGAAGTAGAACCTAGTGTCAGACTTGTTATTTTTAGAGGGACGGATGATACGCTGATTGGCTGGAAGGAAGACTTCCTAATGACGTATTCACCACTTGTTGCGGCTCAGACGGATGCCAAGGAGTATTTAGCCAAACAAGCCAGTTTATGGGATGGGGACTTAATGATTTCAGGACATTCAAAGGGTGGTAACTTAGCCATTTATGCTGCGGCCACTCAAGCAGAAGATGTGCAACTGCGCATTGTCGATATTTTCTGCTTTGATTCTCCTGGATTGTACCGTTCTGTACTTGAAACAAAAGGATATCAAAATATAGTGCCATTAGCGATGCGTTATATTCCACAAGATTCACTTGTTGGATTAATGCTAGAATCCGAAGTGCCGTATGTCATTGTCTAAAAGTAATGCCACCGGTGCGATGCAACATAGCGCCATGACATGGGAGATTGAAGACGGTCAATTTATTAAGATGGAAAAATTAACCAAAAATAGTCAGTTGAATGACCAAACGTTCAAGAAATGGACGGAATCGGTGAGCGATGAAGAACTGGAATTGTTCTGGAATGTGTTCTTTGAACTACTATTTTACTGTTGGAATCGATACGGTGAATGATTTATACGGACAGTTTATGCATTATGTGCAAGAGTTCTTAAAGGCAGCAGGGGAGATGGACGAAGAAAAACGTGAATTGTTAACACGTATTGCGTTATTACTCGTTTCGACTCGCTTTGAAGTTTGGAAAGACTCATTAGATATGTCTGAGATGGTGCCGTTTGAATTGCCTGAGGTGAAATTGCCAACATGGGATGAACTCATGACGACTTTAAGTTGGAAGAAGAATGGCTTTGAGGTCCATTATCGTGCTACTGAGGAAAACGAAGAGATTCGCGCGTACTATCAACAGCGCCACGAACAAAAGAAACACGAAGAGCAATAAAAAGAGAGTTGTCCAAAATTCACTTATAAGTGAATTTTGGGCAACTCTTATTATTTATACTATTGTTCGCGTTCAATCGCGATGGCAACACCCATACCGCCGCCTACACAGAGGGAAGCGACACCGATTTTACCGTCGAGTTGGTCGAGAGCATTGATCAGTGTGACCACAATACGAGTACCAGAAGCACCGATTGGATGGCCTAGCGCAATGGCACCACCAAATGGATTTACTTTTTCAGTTGGAATCTTCAAGTCTTTGATGACCGCCATGCTTTGTGCGGCGAATGCCTCGTTCAGTTCAAAGACATCCACTTTTTCAAGCGGAATCCGTGTACGCGCCACTAATTTTTGAATGGCAGGGACAGGACCGATTCCCATAATCGAAGGATCGACACCAGCTTCGGCATAGCCTTTCAAGGTTGCAAGAATTGGAAGGCCAAGCTCCGTTGCGTATTCACGTGTTGTCATGATGACACAAGCGGCACCATCGTTAATTCCAGAGGCGTTTCCGGCTGTTACTGTTCCGTCTTTTTTGAAGGAAGGTTTGAGACCAGCAAGACTCTCAAGATTCGTGTTTGGACGGATGAATTCGTCCGTTACTTTTTAAGTCGTCGGATTTTTGTTTTTGCGATTGAAGACTGCTACGGGAGTGATTTCGCTAGCGAAACGTCCTTCTTCTTGTGCTTTAGCGGCTTTTTGTTGCGAAGCCACAGCGAAAGCATCTTGTTCTTCGCGGGTAAATCCGTATTTTTCAACGATGTTTTCAGCGGTAATTCCCATCGCGTCTTGTGAGTAGGCGTCCGTTAATCCATCATTAAATAAAGAGTCGACTAATGTCACAGGACCATTTTTTGGAGCAAAGCGTTGTTGTAATAAATGCGGTGCAAGGCTCATATTTTCCATACCACCGGCTAAAACGATTTTGGCGTCTCCTAGTCGAATAGCTTGTGCGGCTGAAATAATGGCTTTTAGTCCAGAACCACAGACTTCATTAACTGTAACGGCAGTACTTGCATGATCAGTCCAGCGCCTAGTCCGACTTGACGTGCTGGGATTTTTGTCCAAGACCTGCTTGTAAGACATTTCCAAAGATGACTGTATCAATTTGTTCAGGTGAAAGATTCGCTTTTTGGATGGCAGCTTTTGCAACCGTTGTTCCTAGTTCGATAGCGGAAGTGGTAGCAAATTGCCCGCCAAATTTACCAATCGCAGTACGTGTAGCACTCACGATGACGATATCATTTCCGTTCATATTTTCATTCCTTTCCAGTCTATATTTCCTATTTCGTTTCTATTTTATAAGATTTTCGTATAAGAAACCTATCAATTTAGTACAAATAATTAGTAAAGAATTGTTTAAATTCCCTAACATTTAGTGAATTCAATTGTCCTAACGGCGAATTTTTGCTACTATAGTGTGTGCTAAGAAAGAACAGGAAGCTCTATTTGTGTTTGGAGAGCTTTATTCGTAAAGGAGAACAATAAAACAATGAATATAGGGATAGATAAGATTGGCTTCTTCGTACCACCGACTGCATTAGATATGGAAACACTAGCAGTGGCGCGTGGAGTAGAGCCAGCTAAGTACACGATTGGAATTGGCCAGTCTACAATGGCAGTAGCACCAGTGACGCAAGATATCGTGACTTTAGCCGCAAATGCTGCGTTATCAATCATTGATGATAAAGACCGTGAAAATATTGATATGATTTTATTTGGGACAGAAACAGGAATCGATCAATCGAAATCAGCTGCGGTTTATATGCAACGCATGCTTGGATTATCAAACCGTGTTCGTAGTGTAGAATTAAAACATGCCTGCTACGGGGCAACAGCTGCCTTACAATTAGCTAAAGGGCATATTGCCTTAAATCCAACTTCAAGAGTACTAGTTATTGCAAGCGACATTGCTAAATACGGATTAAACTCTGGCGGAGAACCAACACAAGGTGCTGGAGCAGTCGCAATGGTTGTTTCTAGTGACCCACGTTTACTCGTTTTAGATAACGAAACGAGCTTATTCACAGATGATGTGATGGACTTCTGGAGACCAAACTATGCAGCGTATCCAATGGTAGACGGAAAATTCTCAAACGAGCAATACATCCGTTTCTTTGCAGAAGTATGGAACGACTATCAAGCAAAAACAAATGCGCAGTTCTCAGACTTTGACGCGATTTGTTTCCATTTACCATATACAAAAATGGGGATGAAAGCCTTCAAGCCATTCTTAGAAGAAATGAACGAAGAAGAACAAGAACGCTTTACAGCACGTTACCAAGAAGCAGCCGTGTATAACCGCCAAGTCGGAAACATCTACACAGGTTCATTATTCTTAAGCTTCATCTCATTATTAGATAACAGTTCTGTTTTAGTAGCCGGAGACCGCATCGGATTCTTCAGCTATGGATCAGGAGCTGTTGGGGAATTCTTCGCCGGCGAATTAGTCGAAGGATTCGAAAACCAATTGCATATCGCAGAACATAAAGCGTTACTAAAAAACCGCAAAATGTTGACAGTCGAAGAATACGAAGAAATCTTCACAGAAGTGGTGGACGCAAGCGGTGAACAAACATTCACACGCGAAGACAACAGCCCAATTACATTAACATCCGTTGTTGACCATCAACGTCAATACACAATCAAATAAAGCGAAAACCGTAGCCCGTATAAGGCTGCGGTTTTTTGTTGAAGATGCAAAAAATAAAAATGTAGCATAAATGTTACATTTCAAATTTTTAAAATTAAAAGTAAAATATAAAGGTTGAAATGATGCGGTTTTTAGAGGTTTGTTCAACAACCTAGTTTTCCTTTGATTGCTCATTTTCGGAAGGATGCAGTAAAAATTCCAAGAAAAAATCAAAAAATTTTTCCCAGTGATGCTTTATTCAAAATTGCCAAAGACCTTCAAAAACCCCGGTGGGATGCACTTTCTAACACCCTGTACAGCTTCCTACTAAATGAGTAGCGCAACACTTTTTTTCATTTTTTATAAGGGGTTTGAATAAAATGCACAAAAAGTGATACCGAAGAAAGTTGCGGATTTTATAATCGCAGTAACAGGAAATCGCATCGGAGAAGAGGGAGAAAGACAGAAATCTCCTAAATACATTAATGTATTTAGGGGATTTCGTTTTCTTTCCCCCACAAAGTTGAATAGGGATGAGCAAGTTAGATACAGCGAAGCTCATCCCATTCAACCACTGTGCTTAGGCGGAGTAGGGACTTGTCCCGTACTTCGCGTTTGAAGCTTCGAAGGTGCAAGACCAAGGCTTGCACCGGTGCCCTGTAACAGCGATTATAAAAATAATCCGCAAGGATTCGAAGGTATCATCTTTTTGTGCGTATTTTATGGTATGCTTTTACTATTTTGTGGTATCCTATGTAAAGAGAAAATGAAAGAAAGTAGTAGCGCCATGAAGAAAATTATCGTCATAAACACCGGTGGTACAATCGCCATGAGTGAAGACCGCTCAACCGGTAACGTAACCCCAACAAGCACAAACCCATTAACAAATTCCGATACGATTTTTGCACCTATCGCAAGTGTTGTCGTAGAGGATCTATTTAACCTTCCGTCTCCACATATGACGGAGGAAAAAATGTGGGAAGTTCAAAAACGAATTGTTCAAGCGCAACAGGAAGGCTTTGACGGAGCAGTAGTGACTCACGGAACCGATACATTAGAAGAAACAGCGTATTTCTTAGAGTTAACAACTGATGGAACATTCCCGATTGTATTAACAGGAGCGATGCGTTCTAGCAATGAAATTGGAGCGGACGGGTTAGCGAACTTACGCAGTGCGATTATTACGGTAACGAGTCCAGAGAGTGTGGATAAAGGCGTTCTTGTCGTGATGAACGATGAAGTTCATGCGGCAACGTATGTGACAAAGACACATACTACAAACGTTGCGACTTTCCAAACACCAACCTTTGGACCGCTTGGATTAGTATCGAAGAGTGAAGTGATTTACTTCCAAAAATTCTTACACCATGAATACTATCCGATTAAAGAACTCGTGGATAAGGTCTACTTATTAAAGGCATATGCTGGAATGGATTCGATGCTATTTGATGCGATTGCCGATTCAGATGCGAATGGATTAGTTATTGAAGCTCTTGGTGCAGGGAATCTTCCACCAATGGTACTTCCTGGATTGCAACGTTGTTTAGACAAAGGAATTCCAGTCGTTCTTGTATCCCGTGCATTTAACGGTGTAACGTATGACGTATATAATTATCTTGGCGGAGGCAAACAGCTCCATGAAGCAGGAGTGATTTTCACAACAGGGCTTAGCGGGCAAAAGGCTCGTGTGAAATTATCGGTGTTATTAAGCGCTCATGCGAATAGAGAAACAATCATTAGAGCATTTCAAGTATAGGAAAGAGGAATAGACATGGTTAGAAAAATTGGACGAGTGGTTCGTCAATATGAAGGAAAACCGATTATTTATGGCATGCCACTAGAAGAGCTAACAGCTTGGTTTGAAGCAAAAGGCGAAAAGAAATTCAGAGCAGGACAATTATGGGACTGGCTTTACCGCAAACGTGTGACGAGTTTTGAAGAAATGACAAACTTGCCAAAATCGCTAATTGAACAATTGCAAGAAGAGTTCACATTCCCCGTGTTAAACGAACGTATCAAACAACAATCAACAGACGGAACACGTAAATTCCTTTTTGAATTAGCAGATGGCCTCTTAATCGAAACGGTATTAATGCCACAGGAATACGGCTTATCCATCTGTGTGACCACACAAGTAGGGTGTAACATCGGATGTACCTTCTGTGCCAGCGGAATTATCGCAAAACAACGTGACCTTGTTGCTGGGGAAATCGTAGCGCAAGTAATGCACGTGCAACGTACTTTGGACGAAGTGTCTCCTGGGGACCGTGTTAGCCATATCGTAGTCATGGGGATTGGGGAACCATTCGATAACTATGATAACGTGATTAAATTCTTGAAAGTGGTCAACTCTGATAAAGGGCTTGGAATTGGGGCTCGTCATATCACGGTATCTACAAGTGGTTTGGCTCCAAAGATTCGCGAATTCGCAGACGAAGGGTTACAAGTCAACCTTGCATTGTCACTTCATGCACCAGATAACGATACACGTTCTCGTATCATGCGTATCAACCGTAAATATCCAATCGAAGTGGTGATGGATGCCATTAACGAATATATTGCTAAAACCAATCGTCGTGTAACCTTCGAGTACATCATGCTCGATCATGTGAATGATTCGGTAGAACAAGCGCAACAATTGGCCGACCTTCTTGCGGATAAAAAACGTCTGTCATACGTCAACTTAATTCCTTATAACAAAGTTCGTGAACATGACCAATACGAACGTAGTGGAAAAGAACGCGTAGTGGCTTTCTACGATGTCTTGAAGAAAAACCATATCAACTGTGTCGTTCGTAAAGAATTCGGACATGATATCGAAGCAGCCTGCGGACAATTACGTTCAAGCCAAATGAAACGTGACCGCGCTGAGAAAACAAAAGCCTAATAAAATTGATGAACCACACCTCAATATAGAGGTGTGGTTTTTTGTGTGCAAAAAAGGAAACTTCTTTTGTTTTCCGCCAAAAGTCCTATATACATTGGATTAAGACAATGTTACACTATGAGCATAACAATAAGTTGAAGTGGAGCGAGTGTGTATGAGGGTTGTTTTTCAGCAGTTTAAAAAAGAAGTATTCATCATGATCACATTGCTCACCCTAATTGCAGGGGCGGAGCTTGTATCGAGTGTCGTGAATGCGCAGACTTTAGATACTTTAGTGAACATGGATATTCATAATTTCTTTTATAAAGCGATTTGTTTAGTCATTATTTTTGCATTTTATCTATTGTTTACGTATATGTTGATTCGCTATCAAGCCTACTTTAATCAAAAAGTTGCGACATGGTTAAGGGACCGTATTAGTCATTCGATTGAAGCGACATCTTATGGGCGCTTCTATGAAAAGAATAGTCAAACCTATATTTCATGGTTTACAAGTGACTTGGAACAGATTAAAGGGCATGCGATTGATCCAACCTTTGATGTTATCGGAGGGATTATTTCTGCGGTCATTTCTGCGGTGGCGTTATTCATGTATCATTGGTCTATCGTCTTACTAGCGGCTATCTGTATTGTCATCATGGCCGTGTTGCCGGCTTGTTCTCAGCAGAACTGACAGAAAAAACTATCAAAGTGTCAGAAGCCAATGAAAAATTCGCAAAATCCATTTCGGATTTATTAAGCGGATATGATACTCTATTTGTTTTTCGTAAGCTAGCATATTTAAAAGAAAAAATCCATGAAAAATCAGTTGAAGTAGGAGATACGCATCGAGACTATAGTAAGTCGATGGCCAAAGTTGCCGTTAGTGGTGGGATTGGGAATGTGTTTAGCCAGATTTCCGTATTCATCTTAACGGGATACTTAGCTTATATTGGCGAAGTGAGTATCGGGAGTATTCTAGCAGCGATGGCATTAAGTAGCACCATCTTCAACGTGCTAGGAAATATTAGTCAAAAGATTGGTTCAATTAAGAGTGCAGATTCGTTGTTTAACAAATATGAGCAATTAGAACCAGCAGCTCTTGTGGAGGAAGCACCGGAAGAAGCACCGCGTACTCTCATTGAAGTGAATGATGTTTCGTTTAACTACGGAGAAAAAGTGATTTTAAATCATGTATCTCTTGGCTTTAACGAAGGGCAAAAATACGCGATTACTGGCGAGAGCGGAACAGGGAAATCCACTCTGTTAAATATTATCGCTGCAAAATTAACGGAGTATTTAGGAGAAGTGAAACTCGCTGGAGTCGATGTGAAGAAACAATCCTATGATGAGCTATATCGTCAAATGGTCTATATCGCTCAAAAACCACATATCTTCACGACAACTATTCGCGAAACGTAACGCTCACTGAAGAGTATACGGATGAAGAAGTTTGGGAGTCTCTTGAAAAAGTGGGACTCGCTTCTATCGTACGAAACTTGCCGCAGGGGTTAGATACAGTCTTAGGCGATGGCGATTCAAATCTATCCGGCGGTCAGTTGCAACGCATTGCCTTTGCACGCGGGTTGATGAAACAACCAAAAGTCTTCTTGCTGGATGAAGTCAGCTCCAACTTAGATGAAAAGACAACCATTGAGGTGTTGAAACCAATCTTAGAAGATAAGAGCGTGACCGTTCTATGGGTAACACACCATCTTCCTGAAGCATTGAAAGAAAATATCGATCAAACGATTCAAATGAGTGAATTAAATCAAACGGCTTAACGAATGTTTAGTGACCTTCCTATGGACGAATAGGGAGGTCTTTTTTGATGTGTCGAACGCGTGAAAAAGTGCGATTTGATAGGTTTTTGCCTCAAAAAGGAACGAAAAACAGTGTAATAAATGAAGAAAGTATGACCGAGATTGTAAGAAAATTCTACGAACGTGTTACAGAATGGTGTCAAATGTTACGGAAACATATGTTCTTGTCATCTGTTTGTCATAATAACATCAGAAAAAGTCAAAAAAATTAAGTGACCTTAACAAACCGCATAAAATCAACATTTTCATTTTTATTCGTGGTAACATTATTAGCATCAAACAAGTTCGCAACCCAAAAAATCCAAGCGAACGAGGTTTTTGACTTTAGAAAAAGTCGGAAATCGGAAAGGAAAATATGAAACCAATCAAGAAACAATTCATGATGGTGACAGCATCACTTGCTTTATTTAGTTTTGCAGGATTTTCAGCAACTACAGCAAGTGCAAACGAAGTAGAATGGACAGCACGTACTGTAGAACAAGTAAAACAAGATGTTAAAACAGACGATAAAGGTGTACAAGAGTACACAATTAAATGGGGAGATACATTATCAGTAATTTCTGAAGCAACTGGTGCATCATTAGATACATTAGTTCAAGTGAACGAAATTCAAGATGCAAACCTTATTTACCCTGGTACAGTGTTACGTTTCTCAGCGGACCAAAAAGAAGTAACCGTTGATAACGGAACAGAACAACACTCATACCGTGTTCAAAACAACAACGAAGTGAAAGAAGTAGAAACAACTGAAGCGACAACACAAGCAGCAGAAACTACTCAAGCAGCAGAAACTACTCAAGCAGCAGAAACTACTCAAGCTGCTCAAGCAACAGAGGCAACTCAAACAACTCAAGCTGCTGCAGCTTCATCAAGCCAAGGTGGTTACTACTTAACAGTTGAAGCAACAGCGTACTCATATAACGAAGCTGGTTTATCAAACTACACAGCTGATGGAACAAACCTTGTTAGTGAACCAAACGTGATTGCGGTTGACCCAAGCGTTATTCCATTAGGATCATATGTTGAAATTCCAGGTTATGGAGTATTCCGTGCTGCAGATACAGGTGGCGCAATCTACGGAAATAGAATTGACGTTCACTTAGTAAACTTATCAGACGTTTATAACTTCGGACGTCGTACAATCACAATTCGTGTATTACAATAATCACACTATTTTTTGAACTAAACTTAACTTAACGAAGAGTCAGGCATTCGTCCTGGCTCTATTTTTATTTTCAGAAAGTTAAGAAAAGGTAAGAGAATGCTAGAAAAATAGGCAAGTGCATAAAACTGTGGTATATTAATAACATCGATTAAAAAGAAAACCGATTGGAGAGGGAATTTTATGAAGAAAAAATTCGTAGGAGCATTAGCGCTTGCATCAACTTTAGCATTAGCGGCTTGCTCAAATAATTCAGCAGAAAACGTTGCAACTACTAAATACGGTAACGTTACAAAAGATGAATTTGTGACAGCAATGAAAGATTCTGTTGGAGAACAAACATTACAACGTTTAGTATTAACGAAAGTATTAGAAGGATCTATTGAGGATGCAAAAGCTCTTAAAACAGCTGCAGATGAAGAAGTGGCTAAATTAGTAGCTCAATACGGTGGCGAACCTGGGTTATTAGCGGCTTTACAACAAAGCGGAATTACTTCTGTAGATGCATACCGTCAAACACTTTACTTAAACAAATTAATGACAGAAGCAGTTAAGAAAGCTGCGAACTTCTCAGAAGAAGACATCAAAGCATACTATGATGCGTGGGAACCACAAATTACAGTTCAACATATCTTAATTGCTGCTAAAGCAGATGCATCTGACGAAGAAAAAGCAGCTGCTAAAACAAAAGCAGAAGAATTAATCCAACAATTAAAAGAT
The DNA here is from genome assembly GCA_916438765.1 of uncultured Granulicatella sp. Lineage (GTDB taxonomy): Bacteria > Bacillota > Bacilli > Lactobacillales > Aerococcaceae > Granulicatella. The sequence continues at coordinate 139,599 of CAKAHB010000006.1, forward strand.
GGTGCTGACTTTGCGGAATTAGCTAAAGCAAACTCTGCAGATACTGGTACTGCTGCAAAAGGTGGTCAAATTGGACCATTCAAACGTTCAGACATGGTAACTGAATTCTCAACAGCAGCTTATGACTTGAAGAACGTTGGAGATATCACTGAAACTCCAGTTCAAACTCAATTTGGATACCACATCATTAAGTTAGTATCTAAAGAAGAGAAGAAACCATTTGATGAAATGAAAGAACAAATGGAAAAAGAAATGTTAGATGCGAAATTGAAAGATTCTGCATACTTACACCAAACAATGGTAGATTTAGTGAAAGCTGCTGACGTGAAAATCACAGATGAAAGCTTACAAAACGCTTTGAAGAATTTCTTAAAAGCAGCTGATTCAGAAACAACAACAACTACTGCTAAATAAGACTGTTTTAACCTCTGCACGAACTTTCGTGTGGAGGTTTTCTTTATGCTAGAGTCAGTTTAATGGTTTTGTTTCTATTTCGAAAACAAATGTCTATAAATAGAAGAGTTTTATTGACATCGAAAAGAATGGGCGTATAATGGAATCCATAACGCATAGAGATGGAGAGTACTCATCGGAGCACTGAGTAGAGAGCTTAGGGTTGGTGGAACTAAGTAGTGACGAAATGAGGAAGATGGCCATTGAGCGGACTTTCTGAGCAGTTGTAAGGGAAGTACGGGGCGCCCGTTATAGCGGTACGATTTCAACGCAGAGACGTGGAATCGGGTGAGGTTTATCTAGTGATGGATAAACGAATAAAGGTGGTAACACGGTATTTTTGAAATGATCGTCCTTTGTCCTATTTGGGCAAAGGATTTTTTTATTGTGTTCGACAGTTTAAGGAGGAATGTTTCAAATCAATTCGCAACCAACACAACAAACGTAAAAAAATGGAGGAAAAACAAAATGAAAATTAAACACTTATTTTTAACAGCCGTTGCAGCAATTACTTTAGCAGCGTGCGGAAACCAAAGTTCACAACAATCTAGCGAGGCTTCTAAAGCAACTGAAGCGCCAGCACAAACAGTAAAAGTAGCCGTAGTAGGTAGCGCAGCACACGAAATCTGGGATTACGTAGCTGAAAAAGCGAAAAAAGAGAACATCAATATCGAAGTTGTAGAAATGAACGACTACGTATTACCAAATACAGCTCTTGAAGAAGGTTCAGTTCAAATGAACGCGTTCCAACACCGTGCGTATTTAGCACAATGGAACAAAGATAAAGGAACTGATTTAAAAGAAATCGGTACAACATTTATCACGCCATTATATTATTTCTCAACAAAATATAAATCATTAAAAGATTTACCAGAGAAAGCAAAAGTATTAGTTCCTAAAGAAGTAGCGATCCAAGGTCGTGCATTAGTAGCCTTACAAACAGAAGGTTTAATCACATTAAAAGATGGCGTTGGAACAAAAGCTTCATTAGCAGACATCACAAGCAACCCACGTAACTTGGAAATCATCGAAGCAGAATCAGCACAAGCTCCACGTTTATTACAAGACGTTGATGCAGCTTCAATCAATGGTTCAATGGCACAAGATGCTGGTTTGAAAATCGAAGACAACATCTTCTCAGATGCAAACCACTTAGATACAATTCCTAAAGATCGTTACAACATCATCGTTGTTAAAGCAGCAGATGCTGAGAACCCAACATACAAAAAAATCGTTGAATTATACCAATCAGACGATGTAGCCAAAAAAATGAATGAAATCGCACCAGGACAATACTTCCCGGTGTGGAATTCAGATAAATAATCCCTTTAGACGTCAGAGTACAATGGTGCTCTGGCGTTTTTGTTTGGAATAGGAGCAGATTCTGATTGCGTGTAGTATAATGAAAGTGAAAGTTCGAACGTTGGAGGAAGAATGATGAAGACATGGATAAAACTCGCGTTGCTGTCGGTAGTAGCTATTATGCTTGCAGCATGCGGAGGACAGGAAAAAATCCCTCTACCATATGCGTTGCAGTCAGATAGGATTTGGATGGATGTGCATCACGGAGAGAGAGGAGAGTTAGATCCACATAACACGGTGACGGCGGTCTATCATTTTGATGGAAAAGGAAACGTGCTTGCCTATACAGGATTGGACTTGGACCTCGGGGATTTAGGAGGGAAGAATGAAAAACAAATTTTAGAACTAGCCCAAAAACAATTTGAACGCAAATTTCTATCGCCATAAACAACAACTTCGAGAAAAATTGGAAGTCCAATTAGAGGCGCTGAGAAAGGAAGGTATTAAAGTATCGTGGGAGGGAAATTCTAAGGAAGTCCGAGAAAAATTGAAAAAGATAGATGAAAAAATTAAAGATTTACGAGAACAATTCAATGCAGTAGATTTCGCAGAATACGAAAGCCCAAAACCTTCGCCAGTCAGTTACTCCTTTGGGAAATACGACGAAGACGAGTATAACAAAGACCAAACGCAGTTGATTGTAAGATTTGAGGTACAAGAACTTGCTGAAGAGTCGATGGAGTATATGAATGTAAGGGTTCAAAAATATTTGAGAGAAAGATTCTTTGCTTTAAATGCGAGTGAAGTCAAAGGTTCTTATTATGTAGGGCTATCAGAAGCAGGGCTAGAAGAGGATGCGCCTGGAAATTATCATGACTTTATGACGCCGGTGAAAAAAAGGGCATAAAGGAATTAAATTAATAAAAAGAATAACTAAAAGAAAAAGGAGTGGCGAAAGGCCACTCCTTTTTGTTATTAATATTCGCTGTTTTGAAACAAAATTACTAGTTTGACAATCTTTCGGAACAAAAATAAAGTTAAATAAAACGAACGAAAAATAAATTTTATAAGTTAAAATGTACGTGTTTGATATTGTAAAATAAAAAAATAGTTCTAGTATACTTAAGTCATCAAATAAACCAATAAAAAGGAGTTATCATTTCAATGGATAAGTTTTTTAAACTGAAAGAGAACGGCACGAACGTTTCAACGGAGTTTTTGGCTGGGCTAACGACATTCTTCGCGATGTCATACATCATTTTTGTCAATCCGAACATTCTTAGTAAGACAGGGATGCCATTCCAAGCAGTCTTCTTATCAACGATTATTGCAACAGTTGTCAGTACATTAGTGATGGGTCTTTTCGCAAACGTTCCTTACGCATTAGCACCAGGGATGGGGTTAAACGCGTTCTTTACATTTACAGTTGTATTCGGCCTTGGATTCACTTGGCAAGAAGCATTAGCAATGGTATTCATTTGTGGTTTATTAAATATTTTTATTACTGTAACAAAAGTTCGTAAGATGATTATTAAAGCCATTCCGGTCAGTATGCAACATGCTATCGGGGGTGGGATTGGGATTTTCATCGCGTATATCGGTTTAAAAAACGCCAACCTATTAGAATTCCTTTCTGATTCAAAAACGATTACTCAAGTCAACGGTGCTGCGTATAATGTCGCAACAGAAGCGTACAAAGGCGGCGTGTTCAGCGTGAACTCAAACGGTGGAATCGTTCCATCTCTTGTAAACTTCACGTCTCCAGGCGCACTCCTTGCAGTTATCGGTTTAATCATCACTGTATTCTTATTATTGAAAAAAGTTCGTGGAGCTATCCTTATCGGGATTGTGTTAACAACAATTTTAGCCATCCCAATGGGCGTTGTTGATTTATCGAAAGTAAGCTTTGAAAGCAACTCACTAGGAGCAGCGTTCAATGACTTAGGCACAACATTCATGGCCGCTTTTGGTTCAGAAGGAATCGTAAAACTCTTCTCTGACCCAGCGCGCTTACCGTTAGTATTAATGACGATTTTCGCATTCAGCTTATCGGATACATTTGACACACTTGGAACCTTCATCGGTACAGGTCGTAAAACAGGAATCTTCTCAGAAGAAGACGAACGTCAACTTGAGAATGGATCTGGTTTCTCTTCTAAGATGGATAAAGCCTTATTCGCAGATGCTATCGGTACTTCTATCGGGGCAATTTTCGGTACTTCAAACACTACAACGTATGTTGAAAGTGCAGCCGGAATCGGTGCGGGTGGACGTACTGGGTTAACAGCAGTCGTTACAGCAGGTCTATTCCTATTATCAACATTATTAGCGCCATTCGTGGGCATCGTTCCTGCAGAAGCAACAGCGCCAGCGTTAATTATTGTTGGGGTGATGATGCTTTCTTCATTCGCTGATGTGAAATGGGACGAATTAGACGAAGCGATTCCAGCGTTCTTTGCCGGCATCTTCATGGCACTTTGCTACAGTATCTCTTACGGTATTGCAGCAGGATTCATCTTCTACTGCTTAGTGAAAGTCATTACTGGTAAAGCAAAAGACATTCATCCAATTTTATGGGTAGCGACAGGATTATTCATCCTTAACTTCATTATCTTAGCTCTTCTATAAGAGTAAACATCAGCTGATAGTGACACACTTATTTAAACTTTAGCCATAATAGGGCACCTAAGTATTTTTGCTTAGGTGCTTTTCCTTTTATTTCATGATAGGATAGAGGAGACAGAAAGGGAGTTGAATATGACAGAACAAACAACTGAAATCACTGCTTACGAGCGTTCCGTAGCGCTTGTGAAGGCAGAACTTACTCAATATAAACCAAAACAAATCGATACGGTATTAGCCTCTTGCAAGATGGCAATACGGTACCGTTCATTGCGCGTTATCGTAAAGACCAAACCGGTTCTTTAGATGAGGTGCAAATCCGTGAAATCGAAGAGCGCCAACGTTATTTGGAAAACTTCGAAAAACGCAAAGAAGAAATTAGCCGTCTCATTGATGAACAAGGCAAACTCACTCCTGAGATTACAGCTGCGTTAAGCAAGGCGACAACCTTAACAGCGTTGGAAGATATTTATCGTCCGTATAAACAAAAACGCCGCACGAAGGCAACGATTGCTAAAGAAGCCGGATTAGAGCCATTTGCATTATGGTTACTCATGACGACAAAGGATTCTGTAGAAGAAAAAGCAGCGACGTTTGTCAATGAAGAAAAAGGAATTCTAACGGTTGAAGATGCGATTAACGGTGCCGTAGAAATTATTGCTGAATGGATTTCCGATGAAGCGAAATACCGTAAACAATTACGTCAATTTACGCAAAAAAATGGTATCGTGAAGTCTGTTGTGAAGAAAGAAGAGCTCGACGAGAAGAAAGTCTACGAAATGTACTATGACTACGAGGAACCCGTGAAATCCATCGTTCCTCACCGCGTGCTTGCCTTAAACCGTGCAGAAAAAGAAGACGTAGTGCGTGTGACGATTGAAGTCGACGTGACGAACCCTCTTACAAAGATTAAAGAAGAGAAAATCAAAAATCCGTCGTCACCATCTGCACCGATTGTCGAAGGCGCGATTGAAGAAAGTTACAAACGATTCATTGGACCAGCGATTGAACGCGAAATCCGTAATGAATTAAGTGAAAAGGCGCAAACACAAGCGATTGCGATCTTCGGGGAAAACTTGAAGAACTTATTATTACAAGCGCCAATGAAAGGCCAAGTCATCTTAGGTCTTGACCCAGCGTACCGTACAGGATGTAAATTAGCGGTAATCGATGAAACAGGGAAAGTACTCGGCAAGTCTGTGATTTACCCTCACGTAGGAGCTTCAGAAGCAAAACGCGCACAAGCAGGCGGACAATTCCGTCGCATCGTGGAACAATATGGCGTAACACTGGTTGCGATTGGGAACGGGACAGCTAGCCGTGAGTCTGAACAATTCGTGGCGGAGCAGTTACGACAAATCCCTCGCAAGGTGGTTTATACTATCGTCAGCGAAGCAGGGGCCTCTGTTTATTCTGCCAGCGATATCGCACGCCAAGAATTCCCAGATTACCAAGTCGAAGAGCGTTCAGCAGTCAGCATCGCTCGTCGCTTACAAGACCCATTAGCCGAATTGGTTAAATCGATCCAAAAGCCGTTGGGGTTGGACAATATCAACACGACGTTCCAGAAAAACAATTAGATGAGCAATTAGACTTTGTCGTTGAAACAGCAGTAAACAAGGTTGGGGTAAACGTGAATACTGCGAGTGCCGCTCTCTTGGAGCACATTGCCGGATTAACGAAAACAACAGCAGCCAACGTGGTCGCTTTCCGTGACGAAAACGGTAAGTTCACAAACCGTACGCAATTGAAGAAAGTACCTCGCTTAGGGCCAAAAGCTTACGAGCAAGCCGTTGGGTTCTTACGAATCATCGATGGAACGAATCCATTTGACGGCACCGACATTCACCCAGAGTCTTATGATGTGGCTAAAGCCATTTTGAAAAAAGCCAATGCTGAAAAATTAGCGCTTGGTTCACCAGAGTTGGAAGAAGCTCTTAAAGGACTAAATACTAAAGAGTTGAAAGAAGAATTTGGTATCGGACAAGAAACGTTGGAATTAGTGCTGGATGGATTATTGAAACCAGGACGTGACCCTCGTGAAGAAGTCGCAGGACCAATCTTACGTAGCGATGTCTTGAAGATGGAAGACTTGCAAGTTGGAATGGAACTCGAAGGAACCGTTCGTAACGTAGTGGACTTCGGCGCATTCGTCGATATCGGTGTGAAACAAGACGGCCTTGTGCATATTTCGAAATTGAAAAAAAGGTTTCGTGAAACATCCAAGTGATGTCGTTGCGGTTGGAGATATCGTAACGGTTTGGGTGACGGAGCTTGATCTTAAGAAAGGTCGTGTCGGCCTCTCTATGATTGGACCGGAAAATAAATAATTACGCTGCTATTACTGCGTTCCGCAGGAATCTTTATAGTAGCGACAATAGCTGTACCGGTGTGAGCCTTGCGTCTCATCACCTATCGAGCCTCAAAGTGACTCTAGGAAATAAATGTCCAGAGTCACTAATTCGCACCGATTACACTCGCTATTATCGCTACTATAGATTCCGTGCAGAACTCCGTAATAGCATTTTTTATACAATCATAAAGATGCCTTAGTGGGAAGGAAGCGCGTATGGCAATTCCTATCATGAAGTCTTTCTAATAGTGATAATAGCTGTACAGGAGTGAATATAGTGTCTCACTTCATTTTTGAAAACTTATAAAGCAGGATTGGTGAGTGCACAACTCTAGCTATATGAATGTAGCATTCTCTTTTAGTTACTTGCACAAAAAACTACTGATAGAGTGGAAAGTAAAAAAATAAGTTGCTGCATAAAGATGATTCCGCAAAGACTAACGGATTCTATAATCACAGTAACGTGATACGCATTAAAACGAATTATAGGGCGTAGGAATTAATTCCGTACGCCCTATTTGAGGCTTTAAAGGTGAGAGACGATACGGCTCGAACCGGTGCAACGTTACAGTGATTATGAAGACATCCGTTAGGAAAGGCGGAATCATTTCTTTTATAAAGAGCACCACAGCGAACTCTAAATTTTCAGTAAATTCCACTTGCATTAGTGGTATTTTTTTGTGGATACAAGTATACTAAAAGAGTATATGCTTTGAGCATGGAATATAGAAAGGGGAGTGTGAGATGACTCAAAATCCTGCTTTAGTTCAGTTGACAGAAAATGCCAACCAAATTTATCAACTCATTTCAAAACAAAAAACACATCTTTGCTTGGCAAAATGCCCAGCATTCGAAGAAATTATCGATACACAATTATTCGGTTTATCGAAACAAGTGGATTTCGCAGTATCACTTGGATTAATTCACGCAAATGAAGGCCACAAAATTATGGCTGATTTAGAATACGCATTAAACGACATGTATACGCAAGTGTACGAAGAGTCGCGCCAAAATTAGAGGAGGCTTGACGTGTTAAACTTTCATGAAAAAATGAAGCACCTTCTCAATGTGGACCCGCTCATTATGGGGTTGTATTCGGTACTTTCAATTTTCGGACTCGTCATGATTTATAGTGCAAGTAGTTATTACGCTCTTGCCAATCAGGGAAACTCAGAAGCGTTTATGGTGAAGCAGTTTGTCTTTATCATCATCGGTATTTTTATGGCGCTAGGGATTTCCGTTCTTCCTGAGAAATTCTTGAAGGAACAAAAAGTGATGATGGGAGTCGCAGGAGTAATCTTCATCCTGCTAGTGATTGTATTATTTACACCCGGTGTAAACGGTGCGAAGAGTTGGATTAACTTAAAACTCTTTAGCTTACAACCGTCCGAATTAGTAAAACTATTTGTGATTTGGACATCGGCTTATATTTATAGTAAGAACGAACGTAGTAAACGCGACTGGAGATTCTATCTCATCCCAGCTGGAATTACGGCTTTCTTCATCGGAATGGTTATGCTTCAGCCGGACTTAGGAACGTCCATCATTATCGCTGGAGTTGCCGTACTACTCGGCCTTATGACAGGTGTCTCAAACCGCGCGCTAGCTATTTGGGGCGTTGTCTTTGCTGGATTATATGGCCTCACATATTTAGACGCTTCGATTTGAAAAATTTGGATTAAAAGCGTACCAATTAAGCCGTTTTACATCATTCCATAATCCGTGGAGCGATCCAACAGGTGCTGGTTATCAATCGATTCAAGGCTATCTTGGTTTATCCAGAGGTAGCTGGCTTGGAACAGGGTTATCGAATTCTGTTCAAAAAACGGGGTTCCTACCAGAAGCCCATACCGACTTTATTTTAGCGATTGTCGGAGAAGAGTTAGGATTTATTACAATCTTTATTCTCCTTCTTGCAATTTTTGGTCTAATTATCGCGATTATTCGCAAAGGAAATAAATGTCGTAATCTTTTTGGAAAATACTTATGTTACGGTGTGGCGATTTTATTCTTGATTCAATCGGGAATTAATATTGGAGCGCTCGTTGGGGTAGCGCCTTTAACAGGGGTGCCATTACCGCTGATCAGTTACGGTGGGTCGAGCTTCTTTGCATCCAGTGCCGGAATTGGTCTAGTGCTATGGGCCATTCGACGCGATAAAGAAAGTCGCGAACAAACGCCACCGCCAACAAGAGAAGGTCTTCCAGAAGAGGAAGAAGAAAAAATTATCGAATTAAAAGCTATGTAGAAGGGAGAAACAATGGAGCAACAAGAAAGACAAGCACTCGTTGTTTGGTTGTATACATTGAAACCAATTAAACAGTTGAAGAAGTTTGGGAATATTCACTATATTTCAAAACGCTTAAAATACATCTATTTATATGTTGCTAAAGATGAAGCCGAAAGCGTCATGGAACGCTTATCGACATTCCACTTCGTTCGTAAGGTGGAGCCATCATTGCGACAAGAACTTCGTATGGATTTCACGCAGATTCTTCCTGAATTACGTGAGGAAATCGAAAAAGAAAAAGCAGAGAAAAAAGCTGCAGAACTATAATCAAAAAGAAGCCGTGCCCTTCAACGAGGACACGGCTTTTCATTTTATAATTATAATAGGAAGATTCCGGATAAAATAGATAGAATTCCCAGAACCGCGGCTACCTCTAAAAAGAGGAGGGTTGATGATGCGGTAAAGAGAGAGTGCTTCTTATGCTCTTTATTCGGAGTGAAGCTCTTCAGAAAAAGAGTGAAAAAGTCAGTGCGACTTAAATAGGCAAAAATACCCAGCATTAAACAAACGAGCGCGCACATAAAAAGGGCGTTACTGAGGGCTAGAAGACTAAAGCCGCTAGTTAAAGTTACATACAATGCGCATAATAATAGTAGGATTCCTGAGATGAGTCCTATTTTTTTGTAGTCGAATGACATCAGCTTCCTCCTTTTTCTGTCGTTCTTTCCACTGTATCAGAACTTTTAGCAATACGCAACGGCTAGCCGGAAACTAATTAGTTGAAACTTTAATTCTTTAGATAGTATGATGAAACAGAATTAAGATATCGATGGAGGTGCAGAGTTGAAAAACTATTTAAAATATATCGGGAAACGTGTATTTTACATGTTCCTAACCTTATTCCTGATTGCTACGATTACATTCTTTCTAATGAAACTATTACCTGGGTCTCCATATGCCAATGAAGAACAGTTAACGCAGGCACAACTAGAAATTATGAATGCCAAGTACGGCCTCGATAAGCCTGTATTTGTTCAATATTTGATTTACATTACGGGGTTATTTCGTTTGGACTTTGGACAATCATTCCAATATAACTCAACAGTCGCAAACTTGATTTTCTCGCGTGTAGGACCAAGTTTCCAATTAGGGTTCCAAGCCTTAATCTTCGGGACGATAGTTGGTTCACTTCTAGGGATGATTGCGGCCATGAAACAAAACACATGGGTGGACACACTTGCAACATTCTTTGCAATTATTGGACGTTCGGTACCAAGTTTCGTGTTTGCCGTAGTGCTTCAATTAGTCTTTGGGGTGATTTTCCCAATTCTACCGATTGCGCTATGGAATCAAGGGTTTGTCTCTTCGATTCTTCCAACAATGGCGCTGGCAATTTCTCCAATTGCCGATTCGGCGCGTTTTGTAAGAACGGAAATGGTAGAAGTATTGCATTCGGACTATATTGAATTGGCGCGTGCGAAGGGTTTAAGCCGTTTCGAAGTCGCGTTCAAACATGGATTTAGAAATGCGATTATTCCTCTTGTGACTATCCTTGGACCAATGCTCGTCGGGCTTATGACAGGGTCGATGGTTATCGAAAATATCTTCTCAATTCCTGGAATTGGGGAACAATTTGTCAAATCGATTTTAACGAATGACTACCCAACGATTATGGGGGTAACAATGCTTTACTCTGCATTGCTCGTATTTGTCATTTTAATTGTAGACTTGCTATACGGATGGATTGATCCTCGTATTCGTATTACTGATGAAGGAGGGGAAGCGTAATGGCAGAATTAACAGAAAAAGAGTTATTCCAACGTGTGGATTTAACACATAGTGCTGACCGTGAAAAAATCGCTGCACCTTCTCTCAACTTCTTACAAGATTCATGGAGACGATTGACGAAAAATAAGGGAGCCTTAGTATCGCTCTTTATTATTTTAGTGATTGTGCTGTTAGCAGTATTAGCACCGGTCATTGCTCCATTTGACCCGCTAGAACAAAACACCGAATTTGCCAACTTACCAGCGCGTATTCCAGGACTTTTCAACGGCTATCGTAACGGAGTTGATGTGTATGCGCAACAAGGGGTTCCAGAAGGCGTCAACTTCTTCTTCGGAACGGATAACCTTGGTCGTGACTTATTCTCACGTGTGCTTTACGGGACACAAACATCGCTGATTATCGCCTTTGTAGCAGCGTTGTTTGATATTACGATTGGTGTGACTTACGGAATTATTTCTGGATGGTTTGGCGGTCGTGTGGATACTGTGATGCAACGTTTCTTAGAAATCATCTCAGCGATTCCAAACTTAATCATTCTTGTATTGATGTTACTCGTGTTAAAACCAGGTCTCGTATCGATTATTATTGCGATTGGATTTACTAGCTGGGTAACAATGGCGCGTGTCGTTCGTGCGCAAACCTTGAAACAAAAGAATTTAGAATACATCTTAGCATCTCGTGCACTAGGGCAGAATTTCTGGAAGATTGCTTTAAACACTTATTACCAAATATGGCAGGTTTAATCATCATTCAGACAATGTTCTCTATCCCATCAGCGATTTTCTTTGAAGCCTTCTTAAGCTTCCTTGGAATCGGAATCCCAAGCCCGGATGCGTCTCTTGGAGCTCTTATTAATGGAGGGTACAAAACATTCCGTTTATATCCACACTTGATGTGGTTCCCTTCAGGAGTACTCTGTGTTCTAATGATTAGCTTTAACTTATTGGCAGACGGTTTACGAGATGCCTTTGACCCGAAAATGAAAGACTAGGAGGATTCGAATGAGCGAAACTATTTTATCGATTGAAAACTTACGAATCCACTTCGAAACATTTGCGGGAGAAGTACAAGCGATTCGTGGAGTGAATCTGAAGTTAGAAAAAGGCGAAACACTTGCTCTTGTCGGTGAGTCCGGCTCAGGGAAAAGTGTTACTGCCAAAAGTATCATGAAACTATTATCGAATAATGCGGTCGTTAAAGAGGGAACTATCATTTTTAAAGGTGAAAATATCCTCGAAAAGAGCGAACGTGATATGCAATCGATTCGTGGGAAGAAAATCGCCATGATTTTCCAAGATCCAATGACGTCACTCGACCCTACGATGAAGATTGGAAAACAAATTACAGAAGTGATTATAAAGCACGAGAAAGCCTCAAAAGAAGAAGCCGATAAACGTGCTGAAGAATTACTAGAGCTTGTAGGTATTCCAAATGCCAAAGGGCGTATGAAACAATATCCTCACCAATTCTCTGGCGGGCAACGTCAACGGATTGTCATCGCTATTGCCTTAGCATGTAATCCTGATGTGCTGATTGCCGATGAACCGACAACAGCGCTTGACGTAACGATTCAAGCACAAATTTTAGAGCTTTTAAAAGAACTGCAACAACAATTCCAAATGGCGATTATCTTTATCACGCATGACCTCGGTGTGGTGGCCAATGTCGCAGACCGTGTAGCCGTCATGTACGCCGGAAAAGTCGTTGAAGTAGGGACAGCGGATGAAGTATTTTACAATCCGCAACATCCGTATACTTGGGGATTGCTTCGTTCAATGCCAACATTGCATACAGGAGATACGCTCTATGCGATTCCTGGAAGTCCCCCAGATTTACTCGACCCACCAGTAGGAGATGCCTTTGCGCTTCGTAGTGATGTGGCTCTCGAGATTGACCGTGTGAAGGAACCACCGATGTTTGAAGTGAGTCCAACACATTTTGCAGCAACATGGCTCTTGGATCCGCGTGCTCCAAAAGTACCTGTTCCTGAAGAAATCGTAAGAAGACGAAACCTCTTCTTTACAGAAGGAGGACAGGCGCATGACTAATACAGAAAATAGAAAAAAACTGGTAGAAGTAAAACACTTAAAACAGTATTTTGGTTCGAAAAAAAATGTGGTGAAAGCCATTGATGACATTTCCTTTGAGATTTATGAAGGCGAAACATTCGGTCTTGTTGGAGAGTCTGGTTCAGGAAAATCGACGACTGGACGTGCCTTGCTTCGTTTATATAAACCAACTGATGGCGAAATTCTCTTCGAAGGAAAAGATATTGCGAATTTGAAAAAAGGAAAAGAATTGCTCGAGTTTCGTAAAGAAGCGCAAATGATTTTCCAAGATCCGTATGCGTCGCTCGATGGTCGTATGAAAGTGCGTGATATTATCGCAGAAGGCATTGATATTCACGGCCTTGCAAAAACGGCAGAAGAGCGTGATGCGATGGTGGATGAACTGCTTGAAACAGTAGGATTGAATAAAGAACATGCCAATCGTTATCCACATGAATTCTCAGGCGGTCAACGTCAACGGATTGGGATTGCGCGTGCTTTAGCCGTGAATCCAAAATTCATCGTCTGTGATGAAGCTATTTCAGCGCTAGACGTATCGATTCAAGCGCAAATCGTGAACTTACTCAAGAGATTACAAAAAGAAATCGGACTGACGTATTTATTTATCGCCCATGACTTATCTATGGTGAAATACATCAGCGACCGTATCGCAGTGATGTATCGTGGCCGTATTGTGGAAATGGGTTCTGCGGACTGCGTGTATAATAACCCGCAGCATCCGTATACGAAAAGTCTGCTTTCAGCCATTCCGCTTCCAGATCCGCGCGAAGAAAAGAATCGCAAACGTCTGGTATATAAAGGAGAAGAGTTTAGCGAAGAAGCCACGTTACAAGAGGTGGAACCAGGGCATTATGTCCTTCGTTAATTAATAAGAAAACGCTAAGAAAATCGTACTTTTCATTGAAGGTATGGACATTTTCGAAAGAATTCTGTAAAATAACAGTACTATCCACTAAGAGGATAGCCCGCACAGCGTAGCGGAGGGACGGGATCTGCCCGAAATGGTGCAGTACCTAATATAGACCTTAATGAGAAGGGAGAGAAAGTTATGTCAAATCAAGAAGTTTTTGATAAAGTAGCTCAACTGATTGCAAACCGTTTTAGCGTAGATGCTTCAACAGTAACGGAAGGCATGACATTCCAACAAGACTTAGGTGCAGATTCACTAGATGTTGTGGAATTAGTTATGGAATTAGAAGACGAATTTGGTGTTCAAATTTCTGACGAAGATGCAGAAAACATTTCAACAATTGGAGACGCAGTGAATTACATTGCAAGTCATCAATAAGAAATTGGAAAACCGGAAGTGGAAACTTCCGGTTTTTTTGTGCTTCTGCCAGAAACGTTGATAAGATGCGAATGTTGAGAAAAAAGAAGAAAGAAATGTCCTTTATTCGTGGACAAACGGGTCGTAATGTGTCGGAAACGCGACAATGACGCAATTTTAGTGATTAAGAATAAATGAGAGTTCGATAAAAATATGGTGAGAAATCGAAATAAAGGTTGCAGTAAGTTGGGAATGGGAGTATTATTTAAGTTATTCTAATATCAATCCAATTTGGAGGGAAACACATGAACAAAAAAGCAATTGCTGGTTTATTAGGTGCTGCTTCTTTAGTAACATTAGCTGCATGTAATAACAACAAAGCGAATAACGCAGGTGGGGATTCTGCTGCGAAAACATCAGAACGTAAATTCCCAACTGAAGTAACAAATGAAGGGACAGTCGTAAAAGGCGGTACAATTAACTATGCAATCGTAACTGAATCACCATTTAAAGGATTAATTAACCCATTACTATCAGTAGACAATTCCGACGGTGTATTAGAAGATTTTGCATATGCATCCTTATTCGAATACGATGAAAACCAACGCATCAAAAAAAGATGGCGGTATGATGGAATTCACTTTAGATAGAGAAAAGAAAACTGTAACGTTAAAATTACGTTCTAAAGACTACAAATGGTCAGATGGACAACCTTTAACAATTGATGACTATATTTTCACTTATGAATTCATCGGTAATAAGGACTATAACGGTGTTCGTTACGATGAAAATGCTGCAAACATCGTTGGGATGGAAGAATTCCATGAAGGAAAAGCAGATAAAATCTCAGGTCTAGAAAAAGTAGATGATCAAACAGTTGTCATTCACTTGAAAGAAGTATATCCAGCTTTAGAATTAGGTGGAAATGCGATTATGGCTAATATCATGCCAAAACATATCTTCCAAGGTATGACTTATGATCAAGCTGTAGCTTCAGATGCGGCTCGTACTAAAGTGGTTGGTAACGGACCATTCATCGTGGACAAAGTTGTTCCTGGTGAATCTGTAACATTCAAGAAAAACCCTTACTACTATAAAGGCGAACCAAAAGTCGATGGCTTAAAAGCGGATATTGTATCTCAAGATTCAATCGTTCAAGAAATGAAAGCAGGAAAATATGACTTTGCTTCAATGCCTTCAGATCAATATGATACTTATAAAGATTTATCAAATATCACATTACTCGGTAACATCACAAACAATATTTCTTACATTGGTTTTAACATGGGGCACTTTGACAAAGATAAAGGTGAACACGTATTCGAACCTGGTAAGAAGATGAGTGATCCTGCTTTACGTAAAGCAATTGCGTATGCATTAGATAATGAACAAGTAGCTAACGAAACTTACCAAGGGTTACGTATCGCTGCTAATACATTATTAACGCCATTCTTTGGTCAAATCTATGCGGATAAATCAGAAGTCCCAGGATTCACATACAACCCAGAAGAATCTAAGAAATCTTAGCAGACGCTGGTTATAAAGATACTGATGGCGATGGTTATGTAGAAGACAAAGAAGGTAAACAATTAACAATCACATTATTAGCTCCAGTTGGTAGCCAAACAGATGAAGCTGTTTATCAACAATACATCGAATGGTGGAAAAATGTTGGTCTACGCGTAGAGTTATTAAACGGCCGTTCATTAGATTTTAACGCATATGCTGAAAAATTAACGAAATATGCTGATGACTTCGATATGTGGTTAGGTGGATTCGTAATTGGTTACAACCCTGACCCAGATGGATTATACGGACCAATCGCTCGTTTCAACTTCTCACACTATGTGAATGATGAACACACTAAATTAATTAGTGAAATTGCTTCAGAAGCTTCATTCGACCCAGCTAAACGTGTTGAATTATTCAAACAATGGCAAAAATTCGTATTCGAAAATCCATTCCAAGTTCCACGTTTCAACACTTACTCATTAACAGCAGTAAACAAACGTGTGAAACACGTAAATATTGCTCAAGGTAAAGATACTGGATGGGAACAAGTAGAATTACTATCTGAAACTGGTGAAGCTGCTAAATAATTGAATTTCATTCAATCTAAGGTCTCGCAAATGCGAGGCCTTTTTTGTTGCTCTTAGAAGGGCTATAAATAAGATAAAATCAATTATTTCATGCACTTTAAAAAAAGATAACTAAAATGAACTTAAAATTTTTAGAGTTTTTTTGCTTGCAAAAAATTAAAATTATGTTAGAATTAACATCAAGTATTAATTTGTCAGACAATTCAACATACAATGAAAGTTGAATCAGGTGTCTGAGAGTGGAGGAAAAATGAAAAAGAAAAGTTTAGTATTCTTATCAGCTGCAGCTGCTTTAACATTAGCGGCGTGTGGAAATGCAAGCAATAACAATAGTAGCACTTCTTCAGAAGCGTCAAAAGCAGCTTCAAAATCAAAATTCAGTTCAGAAGTGACTCATGAAGGAACAGCAATCAAAGGCGGAACATTAAAATACGCACTTGTTGCTGCTTCACCATTTAGTGGAATCTTCATTGATGAATTATCATCAAACTCAACAGATTCAACAATCGCGAGTCAAGTTGACCAATCAATGTTCGAATATGATGAAAACCGTAAATTAACAAACACTGGTTTAGCTTCTATCGAATTTGATGTTGAAGGAAAAACAGTAACGATTAAATTAAATGGAAAAGATTACAAGTGGTCAGACGGACAACCGTTCACAATCGACGACTATATCTTCGCCATCGAAGCAATCGGTAACAAAGACTACACAGGTACTCGTTACAACGACCGTTACACAAACATCGTAGGGATGAAAGATTTCCACGAAGGCAAATCAGATAAAATCTCTGGTGTTGAAAAAGTGGATGACTACACAGTGAAACTTCACTTTGAAAAAATGTTACCATCAATGCAATTAGCAGGTGGTGCAATTCCAGCATACACAATGCCAAAACATATCTTCAAAGATATTCCTGTAAAAGAATGGGAACAAAGCGAGTATGTTCGTGGAAATAAAGTAGTAGGCCTTGGACCGTTCACAATTGAATCAGTGGTTGCAGGGGAATCTGTAACATTGAAAGCGAACGAATACTACTACAAAGGTCGTCCAAAATTAGATAAAGTGGTTATGCAAGTGGTTGCGCCAAATGCAATTGTTTCGGAAATGAAAGCTGGTAACTACGATATCGCTACAATGCCAAGTGCTCAATACGAATCATTCAAAGATTTAACAAACGTAACGTATGTAAGTACGTTTGCACCATCTTATGAATATATTGCCTTCCACTTAGGTAAATTTGACAAAGCTACAGGTAAGAACGTAACGGATCCTAACGCAAAAATGAGTGATGTAAAACTTCGTCAAGCGATGGGGTATGCATTAGATATCGATGCAGCGGGTGAAAGCTTATATAACGGATTAAACTATGGTACGAACTCAATCATCCTACCATTCTTCAAAGACGTATATAATCCTGAACAAGAAGGATTCGCATACAACCCTGAAAAAGCAAAACAATTATTAGATGAAGCTGGATATAAAGACGTAGACGGCGACGGAATTCGTGAAAACAAAGATGGTTCTAAATTACAAATCAACTTTGCCGCACGTACTCGTGACGACGCTAACGAATCATTAGTTCAACAATACTTACTATGGTGGAAAGAAATTGGATTAGACGTACAACTTTACACAGGTCGTACAATCGAATCTAATAACTTCTACGAAAAAATCCAAGCAGATGATCCAGAAATCGATGTATTCTCTGGAGGTTGGGGTGTTGGTTATGATCCAAACCCAGCTAACTTATTCGGTGAAACTGCTAAATTCAACTTCTCTCGTTACGTAAATGAGAAAGGGACAGAAATCATGAAGAAAATTGCTTCTACAGAAGCTTTTGATGAAGCAAAATTAAAAGAATTCTATAAAGAATGGCAAGCATATGCGCATGATGAAGCATTCATGATTCAAACACTTGTAGGAGATAGCGTAACAGCTGTTAACAAACGTGTGAAATACTATGACACTGCTCTTGCGACAAGCGGCTCTAAAGCACAATTGTATCAATTAGAATTAACTTCTGATACACCAGCTAAATAATAAATTCAAAAAAAGCCTAGGAGGATTCCTAGGCTTTTTTTCATTATGAAAAAAACTTTCCAAAAATGAGAAATAAATTATGAAAATTAAAAAGATTAGAAAAAAAGTATTGCAATTATTAAAAAAAGTTGGAGTATGATAAGTTCAACATAAATTTATGGATACACTCAAAAAGCCTTAAAAATAAAAAGAATGGAGACTGATTATGATGAAAAAGAGAAATGTGATGATTCTGTTTTCTGCAACGGTTGCGCTAACGTTAGCAGCATGTGGTAGTAAAGAACAATCATCTTCAACAAGTAGCAATGCCGCAAAAACGAAATACGCTTCTGAAGTCACTCACGATGGAACTCCAATTAAAGGTGGAACATTAAAATACGCGATTGTATCTTCGTCACCTTTCTCTGGTATTTTTGCAGATGAGTTATCTGCGGATACAAACGACTCAACGATTGGTGGTTTGATTGATGAAAGTATGTTTGAATACGATGAAAACCGTAAGTTAACAAATACAGGTCTTGCAAGCATCGAATTTGATGTTGAAAATAAAACTGCAACAGTTACTTTAAATTCAAAAGACTATAAATGGTCTGATGGACAACCCGTAACTATTGATGACTACATCTTTGCTTATCAAGCCATCGGTAATAAAGATTATACAGGTGTTCGTTACGATGATGATTATAAAAATGTAGTTGGTATGGAAGATTACCATGATGGAAAAGCAGATAGTGTTTCTGGTCTTGAAAAAGTGGATGATTATACAGTGAAAATTCACTTCAAAGAAATGAGCCCATCCATGCAATTAGCAGGTGGTTCAGTTTGTGCATACATCATGCCAAAACACATCTTTAAAGATATCCCAGAAGCTGAATGGGAACAAAGTGATTATGTACGTGGTACAAAATTTGTCGGTCTTGGACAATTCAAGATTGAATCCATCGTAGCAGGGGAATCTGTGACATTAGTTCCAAACGAACACTACTACAAAGGTGTAGCGAAAGTCGATAAAGTCGTAATGGAAGTTGTATCTCCAGATAACATCGTTTCAGAAATGAAGGCTGGGAACTACGATATCGCAACAATGCCAAACTCACAATACGAAGCTTATAAAGATTTAACTAATGTAACGTTAATCAGTTCTGAAGCGTCAGCGTATGAATATATCGGTTTCCACTTAGGAAAATATGACAAAGAAGCTGGTAAAAACGTAACAGATCCAAATGCGAAAATGGCCGATGTAAAACTTCGTCAAGCAATGGCATACGCGCTCGATATTGATGCGGCAGGTCAAAACTTATATAACGGCTTGCAACACTCTTCAAACTCAATCATCATTCCGTTCTTTAACGATATCTATAACAAAGAACAAGAAGGATTCACTTATAACCCAGAAAAAGCAAAACAATTGCTAGATGAAGCGGGATATAAAGACGTTGATGGTGACGGTTTACGTGAGAACAAAGATGGCTCAAAACTACAAATTAACTTTGCAGCACGTACTCGTGATGAAGCCAATGAATCACTTGTTCAACAATACTTGAACTGGTGGAAAGAAATCGGGTTAGATGTAAAACTTTATACAGGACGTACTATTGAATTGAACTCATTCTACGATAAAGTTCAAGCGGATGACCCAGAAATTGATGTATTCGCGGGCGGTTGGTCTACAGGTTACGATCCAAATCCAGAAGGATTATTTGGAGAATCTGCGAAATTCAACTTTGAACGTTATGTGGATGCTGAAGGAACTGCCATCATGGATAAAATTAGTTCAACAGAAGCATTCGATTCAGCTAAAAATATTGGGTTCTATAAAGAATGGCAAAAATACGTTCACGATAAAGCATTTATCTTCCCAACGTTAGTCGGAGAATCTATTACAGCAGTAAATAAACGTGTGAAATACTACGATGTTAACTTGGGTAGTCAAAAATCAGCGCTCTACCAAGTTGAATTAACAAGTGACACTGCTGCTAAATAAGAATTGAATGGAGATGAGCTTCGGCTCGTCTCTTTTTGTTTATGCAAAATTCACAAAAAGCAATGAAAACGCATTAACGACGCGATTAGAGGGAAATTTGGGTTTAAAATTAAAATAACATGAGAAAAGTTAATTTTTTGCTCATAAATAATGGTAATCACGCAGGATTCATGGTAAACTAAAAATACGCTGTATCTGCGCTCGAATTGTCATACAATTTGCAATCAGAGAGCATGCAACGTATAATAGAAACGTTGTTTTATTATTTTAATATATTGAAATAGTTAACCAAAGAAAATAAGGAGGAATCGGATTTGACAATTGATAAGCCACTATTAGAAATCAATAACTTACACGTTGGTTTCCGTATCAAAGATGATTTTTATGATGCAGTAGATAATGTGTCATTAACATTAGAAAAGAATGAAATTTTGGCCATCGTTGGGGAATCAGGATGTGGGAAATCTACATTAGCGACAACCATCATGGGCTTGCACAACAAAAATAATACAAAGATTACAGGGGACATCATTTATAACGATGTGAACTTAGTAAACTTAAACGAAGCGTTATATAACAAAATTCGCGGAAATGATATTGGTATGATCTTCCAAGATCCATTGGCTTCATTAAATCCTTTAATGACAATTGGTGCTCAAATCGACGAAGCTCTTTATTATCATACAGAATTAGATGAAAAAGAACGTACTGAACGCGTACTTGAATTGTTAGGACAAGTAGGGATTCCAAACCCACAACGTACCTACAAACAATATCCACATGAATTATCAGGTGGGATGCGTCAACGTGTGGTTATCGCGATTGCTTTATCATGTAAACCACCAATCATCATTGCCGATGAACCAACAACTGCCTTAGACGTAACAATCCAAGCGCAAATCTTAGACTTATTAAATGATATCCAAAAAGAAACTGAATCAGGTATCATCTTAATCACTCACGACCTTGGGGTAGTAGCAGAAACTGCTGACCGTGTAGCCGTGATGTACGCTGGACAATTTGTGGAAATCGCTCCTGTTGAAGAGCTATTCACAAATCCTAAACATCCTTATACACGTTCATTACTACAATCAATCCCACAAGCGGGATCAGAAGGCGAAGAGTTACACGTGATCCAAGGAACAGTGCCACCATTACCAAAATTACCACGTAAAGGTTGCCGTTTCGCACCACGTATTCCATGGATTTCAGCGGACGCTCACGAAGAGGATCCAACACTTCATGAAGTTGGACCAAACCACTTCGTTCGTTGTACATGTTATAAACATTTCCATTTTGAAGGGGAGGAAGCATAATGAGCGGTTTTGTAACCATTGAAGATTTAAAAGTTCACTATCCGATTCGTAGTGGCTTCTTTAACCGAGTAACGGATCATGTTTATGCGGTAGACGGAGTGTCACTTGAAATTGAAGAAGGAAAAACTTATGGTCTTGTTGGAGAATCAGGTTCTGGTAAATCAACAATTGGTAAATCCATTATTGGTCTAGAACACGTAACAAGCGGTAAAGTAATCTACGAAGGACAAGACGTAACAAACAAAGCACGTCGTCGTACTTCAGACTACAACCGTAACGTACAAATGATCTTCCAAGATTCACTATCAAGTTTTAACCCTAAAAAACGTATCTTAGATATCGTGGCTGAGCCATTAAGAAACTTCGAACGTTTATCTCCAGATGAAGAGAGAAAACGCGTAATCGAATTAATGGAAATCATCGGATTATCTGAAGAAGCATTATTAAATATCCACACCAGTTCTCAGGTGGTCAAAGACAACGTATTGGTGTTGCTCGTGCCTTAGCAAGTAACCCTCGTTTAATCATCGCCGACGAACCAGTATCAGCGTTAGACTTATCTGTACAAGCACAAGTGTTAAACTACATGAAACGTATCCAAGATGAGTTCAACTTAAGTTACTTATTCATTTCCCATGACCTTGGGGTTGTGAAACATATGTGTGATGAGTTATTCATCATGTACCGTGGACGTTTCGTTGAAACAGGGAAAGCGGAAGATATTTACGCGAACCCTCAACACATCTATACAAAACGTCTATTGTCTGCGATTCCGGTTATCGACCCTGAAAACCGTGAAGCAAACAAATTACGTCGTAAAGAAGCTGAGAAATTCTACCAAGAAAATCAACAACTTTACTACGATGAAAACGGTCGTGTGTTTGATTTACAAAAAATATCTGACTCACACTTTGTTGCATTAAATCCAAAAGGAGGAAAATAATTATGTGGAAAACCATTTTACGTCGTGTGTTATTAATGTTGCCACAAATCTTCATCCTTAGTGTGCTAGCATTCTTAATCGCGAAGATGATGCCAGGGGGATCCATTTACAGGTTTAATTACTCCAGAAACGGATCCAAATACAATTGAAGCTTTACGTGTGAAAGCCGGATTCTATGATCCACTTCCTGTTCAATATTGGAACTGGATTTCAAAAGCATTCCGCGGAGACTTCGGTCAAAGTTATACTTACAAATATGAAGTAACAAAATTAATCGGTGAACGTATTGGTAACACAGTATGGTTATCATTATTAACATTGATTTTAACTTACTTAATTGCATTACCATTAGGGATGATTGCAGGTCGTTACCAAAACTCTTGGGCTGACAAAGCAATCGTAGTATATACATTTATTACTTACTCAATCCCAGTATTCGTATTCGCCTTAGTATTATTATGGTTATTTGGTTATACATTAGGATGGTTCCCAACTCGTGGATCTGTCGATTCGGATGTAGTTGCCGGAACACTTGGCTATTATATAAACAAATTCCATCACATGATCTTACCAGCGTTTACGATGGCGATTCTTTCAACTACTGGTACGATTCAATACTTACGTACTGGAGTTATCGATGCGAAGAGCCAAGACTACGTTCGTACAGCACGTGCGAAAGGGGTTCCTGAAAATGTTGTGTTCAACCGCCACATCTTCCGTAACTCAATCTTGCCAATCGCAGCCTTCTTAGGATATGAATTCACTGGTTTAATCGGTGGTTCAGTGTTCATTGAAAACATCTTCTCATATCCTGGAATGGGGAACTTATTCGTAACATCAATCACAGGACGTGACTACTCAGTAATCTTAGCGTTACTATTACTCTTCGGTACAGCGACTCTTCTAGGTACGCTATTATCTGATATTATCATGAGTATTGTAGACCCACGTGTTCGTGTACAATAATAAAAGGAGGAGTAGCAAATGGAGCAAAATAATGTAAATACAGTTGAAGAAACTGTCGTTGAAGAAAGCACCGTATCTACACCGCCTGCTGGTTTTCAGGTTATTGTACGGGAGTTTTTAAAAGATAAATTAGCGCTTTTTGCGTTAATCTTACTAACGTTAATTTTCTTAATCATCTTTATTGGACCATACTTCATCGACCAAGAAACTGCTCTTAAAGTAAATATCTTAGGTCGTTATAAAGCCCCATCAAATGCGCACATTTTAGGGACTGACGAAAGTGGTCGTGACGTTTTAGCCTTATTAATTATCGGGGCTCGTAACTCAGTAGTAATCGGTTTCTCAGTTACAATCTTGACATGTATCGTAGGTATCATCGTTGGATTGATTTCTGGTTACTACGGTAAATGGGTGGACACAACTTTAATGCGTATCGTTGACTTTATTATGATCTTACCAACATTGATGATCATCATCGTGTTCGTAACAGTGATTCCAAACTACACAATGTTCCACTTCGTATTTATCATGACAGCCTTCTATTGGGTAGGTTCTGCTCGTTTATTCAGAACACGTACTCTTCAAGAAGCAAGCTTAGACTATGTAAATGCATCTAAGACATTAGGTTCAAGTGATATCCGTATCATGTTCCGTGAAATCTTGCCAAACTTAAGTTCATTAATTATCGTTAACTTAATCTTACGTTTAGCAGGGAACATCGGTATTGAAACAGGGTTAACTTACTTAGGTTTCGGTTTACCATTTACAACACCATCACTTGGTACATTAATCTCTGCAGCGAAAAATGCGGACATCATCGAAAACAAATTATGGGTTTGGTTACCAGCCACAATCTTAATCTTAATCATGATGTTATGTATCAACTATGTTGGTCAAGCCTTACAACGTGCAGCGGACTCTCGCCAACGTTTAGGTTAATCAAAAAAATTAGAGAAGAGATTGAAGGAAACTTCAGTCTCTTTTTTTGTGCGCAAAACTAGATATAGAAAAGATGTCAAAAATGGTATAATATAGATGGTAATTTAAAAGAGATTTTTATTAGAGGATGAATCATGAAGAGTAAGGCCATTATCAAAATGTATTTAATGCCAACATTGCTTCAGATAACGGTTATCGCTGCATTGGTTGGAATACTGAAATTTAGAGGATTTGAATTAGGATATAATTCATTTTTAGGGATACTCTTTATTTCTTTAGCGGGTATATCATCTGCACTTTGGGGAATCGTTTATCAAGTTAAATGTCATTCCAAAAAGACCCTTAGAAATTATAAAAGAATTTTTCAAAATAAAGCAATCTGTAAAAAGCTATACATTAGTACTGATTTTTCTGATATTGGAGTTTTCTTCAGTAATAATCAATAGAGGATTTAAAATAGAAAGTCTATTTCTACCGTTCCTTCTTTTCCTTAAGGCGATTGTATTTGGCGGCATCGAAGAATTAGGGTGGAGATATTCATTTCAACCTGGTTTAGAGAAGAAGATTCCCTATATTGCTTCAACGCTGATTACTTTTGTGTGTTGGAGTGTATGGCATCTCTTGTTCTTTTATATTGATGGAAGTTTAGGGAGTATTCATATTCTAGTTTTTTTACTAGGATTACTAACCAACTCTTTTATTTTGTCGGCATTATTTGCCTATTCCAACAGTCTATGGATCTGTGTGATGACACATGCACTGATAAATACATTCTCTCAAATGAGTATAAATGATAATATCCTTCTAGATTATATAGCAAAAGCAATTTGTATCTTCTTTGCGGTTTATTTATATCATGTATCCAAAAAGAAAAGGACTTTAGATAAGTAATAAATGATTATTTTACGAAACAGTAAACGGAATTGGTTTGCTGTTTTTTTAATGAATAGGAATACAAGGGAAGAGAATGAAGCTCCTAAAAAATCGGCCAAAATGAAGCAGTTCTTAGTATCTAATAGAGAAGAAAAGTGCAGGATTTCGGTGTTTGGTTGTGAAATAGGAGGGAATCTAGTAAAATAGAATATACAAATGGCGAAAGGAGTGGCCACGATGAAGGTTAGTGAATCGTTTGAGACTGTTTTAAAGAATCGTGATTTGAAACTGGATAAGAAAGATTTAGGCGATGGTGGCATCGCATTTCTTGGTCTGTATTCAGAAGGAGAAGCCGAGTTTCCGTTTAGCGTCGTTTTCGATGATAGCGAGGACCGTACCGATTACCAAATTACCTATGAAGGAATCGGAAATGGAAAAGACTTAGGCTTAGATTTATTTGATGTGCTCTATTCCATTAATCGCTTGAACCAAGAGTTAGTGGCCTACTATACGCTACTCGTGGATTCAGACGGCGAGCTTTTTATTCGCTATGTCGGGAGAGTAACTCCATTTGAGACCTTTACGCTGTATGAATTACTCGTGATTGGCTCAAAAATTGCCTCAGAAGTACGTAGAACATTATTAGAGTTAAAGGATGAGAACGATATTTAAGAAGTATTCCCATTTGATAAAGCCATTCGACATTATTATTGTGCTCGTATTATTGGCACTATCATTTTTACCAAATGCCATCTTTGCTTACCAACAAGCAACGGTCAAAGAGGAAGCCAAAATATATGCCATCATTACCATTGATGGGGAGGAAGTTCAGCGCATCGAGTTAAGCGAAAACACGCCTCGTGAAGAGTTTTATTTTGAACCTCATGACGATCAATATAATATTATCGAAGTTGATGGAACGCGTATCCGTGACAAGGAAGATAATAGTCCAGACCAAATCGCGGTACAAACAGGATGGATTTCCCAGCCAGGTCAGACAAGTATCTGCTTGCCACATGGGCTGATGATTGAGATTATCTCAACTGAGCCCGCCACTAGTGATAATGACACCATTATCCCGTTATAAAACAAAAAAGTTCGCTACAGTGGCACTGACCCCCGTAAATGAGAATTAAATAAAAACACCTCCAAGTTGGATTTGGTACAATATTATCAAATACGCATGGAGGTGTCTTTTTATGGTTAAAAATCGTGTTGCTTATTCAGCCGATATTAAAAATAAAGCCGTAGAAATGAAATTACAGGGATATAGTACAAAACAAGTAATGCAGGAGTTAAACATTAAAAACAAAACGCAAGTAGAAACATGGTTTAGATGGTATAAAAATGGAGAAACACATCGTTTCCACCAACAGGTGGGTAAACAATATTCTTATGAAAAAGGAATGGCTAAACTTTCTGAAATCGATCAATTAAAATTAGAATTACGAAGAAAAGAAGTTGAATTAGAAATATTAAAAAAATACAAGGAATTGGAAAGGAAGTGTCGCCTCAAGCAGTTGTAAAATTAGTAGAAGAATTGAAAGGTAAATATACAGTTCATTTAATCTGTTTTTTTGCCTTAATGTACCCATATCTACTTACTACCGATGGAAAAAGAAAGACTTTTCTCCAACCGTTATCGAGGAAACTATTGGTAAAATTTGTAAGAAAAACAAATTTATTTACGGGTACAGAAAGATTAAGCATTTGATTCAGAAGGAATTAAATCAGATTGTTAACCATAAGGTTGTGCAGCGGATTATGCAGAAAAAAATGGTTGGAATTGTGCCGTGAAACCGAAAAAAGCTATCAAAATAGGTAAACCTTTCTCAATTACTGGCAATACTCTGAATAGAGATTTTTCAGCGGATAAACCTATGCAAAAGTTGACTACTGATATCACATATTTACCTTTCGGCCCTAAACGATTATATTTGTCGTCGATTATGGATTTATACAACGGAGAAATACTAGCTTATACAATTGGTTCTAAACAAGATACTAAGTTTGTATTGGATACTTTAAATCAAATTGACTTACCTAAGAATGTTCTACTACATAGTGATCAAGGCAGCGTTTATACTTCCGCTGAATACTACAATCTATGTAAAGAAAAAGGCATTATCCGCAGTATGTCCCGTAAGGGGACACCCGCAGATAATGCGCCCATCGAAAGCTTCCATTCTTCGCTAAAGTGCGAAGCTTTCTACATAAAGATGAAGTAATAACTTCATCTTCTATTGTAATTCAAATTGTAGAAAATTACATCAAATATTATAATGAAAATAGAATCCAACAAAAATTGGACTACCTGTCTCCGGTTGAATACCGGAGACGGTAGCCCTAGGGTGTTTTTATTAAATTCTCACTTTTTGGGGTCAGTCCCCAGTTGTAGCGGACTTTTTTGTTTCCGCGACTGTTCCCCTTCCAAGGAGGAGAGCATTTTGCCCGTTCCCTTAGCGGTGCGCCAAATGGACTAAAATCACACACCGCATTTATTCTTCCATATTATTTCGTGCATTTATAAAAATGAGAGCACTATTACGTAAGAATTTCTCTTTGAAGTAGACGATGAGGAGAATCAAGCGGATTTTATAATAGCAGTAATGGGGAATAGCATTAAATGCGAATTAGCTGGAGTTAGAAATTCATTTCTTACTCCAGCTTTGAGGCTTTAAAGGTGAGAGACGATAGGCTCGAACCGATGCCCCATTACAGCTATTATAAAGAAATCCGCAAGGATTCGAATCATCGTCATTATTAAATTCATACAGAGAATTTTTTTATCGAAGAGAAGCCCACTCATTATTTTATAAAAAACTCACGAAAGAGCGCTGGAATATGGTATTATAGTGGAATAAGGAGGAATGCACTGTGCGAATTATTTCAGGAGAATTTGGCGGAAGACGCTTAAAGGCAGTACCGGGCCAAAATACTCGTCCGACGACTGACAAGATAAAAGAATCGCTCTTCAATATTCTTGGCGGTTATTTTGACGGAGGAGTCATACTCGACATGTACAGCGGAAGCGGAGCCGTTGCCATCGAGGCCGTCTCTCGTGGGATGGACCGTGCGTTTCTATTCGAGAACAATCGCCTTGCACAAAAGACGATTGAGCAAAATATCGAGATTACAAAATCACCCGAGCAATTTCATTTAAAACGACAAAACGTCAAACAAGGACTCAAAACGATTGCGAGTGACCCAGCGTTTGAACCGTTTGAGTTGGTCTTTATGGACCCGCCGTATCGCTTGCAAGAAATTGTAAAGGATATTGAGCAGTTGCAAGAGTTGAATCTTGTTTCTCCAGATTGCGTGATTGTCTGCGAGGTGGATAAGGAAGTGCAACTTCCAGAGCGAATTTTAGAATTTGAGCAATATAAGCGCGTGGAGTACGGGATTACAGCATTAGTGTTTTTCGACCGTGCGACTAGCGAAGAGGAGGCTTAAGATGAGAAAAGCGGTAGTAGCAGGAAGCTTCGATCCGATTACGAATGGGCATTTGGATATTATCGAGCGAAGCAGTGAACTTTTCGATGAAGTCATTGTGGTTTTATCGCATAATGTTCAGAAAAATTATTTATTTTCTTTGGACGAGCGAAAATCACTGGTTGAAAAGGTGATTGCGCATGTACCCAATGCCAGAGTGGTCGCCGTAAGCGGAGGTTTAACCGTAGAGGCAGCGGCACAATTAGGAGCGAGCGTTCTAGTACGTGGCGTTCGAAATGCGACTGACTTTGAATATGAAGCAACTCTTGCATCTCATAACCGTGTTCAAAACGGAGAAGTCGAAACGGTATTACTCCTCAGCAAGGAAGAGTACCGATTTGTAAGTTCGTCGATGATGAAGGAATTGGCTCGTTTTGGAGGAGACGTAACGCCGTTTGTTCCAAGTGTGGTGGCCGATGCCTTACAAGAAAAATACAAAGATGCGCCTGAACGCACAATAAAAATGGATGAGGAGATAACAGATGTCAAAGGTTAAGAAGATTATTATTGCAGCCTTAATTTTCGTTGTATTAGCGATTGTAGCGATGATTCCAATCCCGTATGTGATTGAATCGCCAGGGACTGCAGAAGAAGTATCCCAATTTTTAACGATTAGTGGAGCAAAAGATGAGGACCCAGGATCACTCCGGGTGCTGACGGTATATGTCGAGCAGGCGACCGTTTTAACGTACTTTAAGAAGTTCTTGAAGCACCACGAAATGGTTCCGGCTGAAGAAGTATTCGGGGATTATACTCCAGAAGAATTCGATGCCCTGCAAGATTTCAGTATGCGCAATGCACGTTCAAAAGCGGTTCGAGTAGCCTTTGAAGCGGCTGGGAAAACGGTCGAGCGACATGTAAATGGTATTTTCGTCACACGCGTGGACCAAAGTTCGGATTTCCGTGACAAGTTAAAGTCGGAGATATTATCGAAACGATTGATGGAAAGAGCCCAGGCAATACCGATGAGAGTTTTGAAGACTTAAAAGACTATTTAGCAGGACTTGAACCAGGACATACGCTAGTTCTTCAAGTGAAACGTGATGATGAAACAATGACGATCAGCGCGAAGTTGAAAATGAATAGCCGTACTGGTGGTATCCGTCTTGGATTTGGCGGGGAAGTGGATGAAGATGTGACTTCTGACCCATCCGTTGAATTCGACGCACATGGCGTAAGTGGCCCTTCAGGTGGTTTGATGTTCACGCTTGAAATCTACAACCAAATTACGAATAGTCATTTGAAAAACGGACATAACATTGCCGGAACAGGAACGATTGAATTAGACGGAACGGTTGGACGTATCGGTGGAATTGATAAGAAATTAGTGGCTGCGATTGAAGCGGGTGCGACAGTTTTCTTAGCCCCAGATGATGAAATCACGGACGAAATGCGTGCACGTTATCCAGATATTAAATCGAACTACGAAGAAGTCAAAGAAGCGGCTGCGAAGTTAGGCACAGATATTAAAATTTATCCTGTGAAGACTTTGGATGAAGCTATTGAAATTCTAAAAAATCTATAGCCAATGAGTCATTTTTCTCATATCTTTAATTGGAGAAATCTTTTTAAGGAGTGAGAGGAATGGCTTTTTTTGATGAGTGTAAAGAGAAATGGGAGTCGTGGAGCCTGGCAGTCAAAGGTGCTGTCATTGGTGGAGTGCTTCTTTTATTAGTAGGTGTTGGTGGACTGTTGCCTAAAAAAGAAGAAGCCGTGGAAGAAAGTGAAGCGGTGGTAACGACAGTAATGGCGGAGAAAACAGAAGAAAGTACGACGCTAGAAGCGGTCATTTTCGTTGATATTAAAGGAGAAGTGAAAAAGCCGGGAGTCTATCAAATGAAGGTTGGTGACCGGGTGAAAGACGCGATTGATGCCGCAGGAGGATTGACGGCGGAGGCAGATAGCCAGAAAGTGAACTTGGCGCAAAGAGTAGAAGATCAGATGGTGATCGTTGTGCCCAAAGTAGGAGAAGAAGCTGAGACAATTCCAGCGGGCGCAACGAGTAAAGAAGCATCCAAAGAAGGAAAAGTGAATATTAATACGGCAACGGTGGAAGAGTTGAAGACATTGAAGGGGGTCGGTGAGAAAAAGGCCGAGGCGATTATCGAATACCGAAAGAAGAATGGTTCGTTTAAAACGAAGGAAGACTTGATGAAAGTCCGCGGCATTGGCAAGAAGCTCTTCGAGTCCTTTGAGGAAAGGATTGTGACGCAATGAGTTACTGGATACTAGCGGTGCTCGTAGCGTCTGGCATCGTTGTCTTTGAAGGGACAGTCGCGTGGTGGATTGTCCCTTTATTCATCGTTGCCGTGGCGTGGAAGCGAGGGCACGAGGCATGGAAAAGAGTAGTCGGTGTCGTGCTTTGTGTAGCGGTCGGGCTGCGTTTATTTTTGTATGTACGAGAAGTGACACATCCTGCTTTTACGGTCGATGATGCGATACATGGGCAACTCGTGTTAAATCCAAACCAGTTGAAGGTGAACGGGGATTTAGTTACGGGAACGGCCACGCTGGAAGCTGGAACGAAGCACGAGAAAGTCTTTTTCTATTATGTACTCGAGTCGGAATCCGAGCAACGAGCCTTCTTGCAGTTGCATGAAGTAGTCCGCGTTTCGGTTGAAGGGACCATTGAAGAAATTGAGCATGCGCGCAATAAAGGGAATTTCGATGCGAAAAATTACTATCAGAGTCTTGGAGTGCTGCACGCTCTAAAGTCGAGCGAATGAATTCTAGTATGAAGCCTGTCAAAGGATTCTGGAGCTTTGTGGAGCATCTGCGGTCTCAGTTGTTGCGAGTTGTAAGAACTCAAAAAGACAGCCGCATCAAACAATATACAGGAACCTTACTCTTGGCGGACCGAACGGGTTTTAGCGAAGAAGAGTGGGAACAATACAAGCAGCTTGGCCTCTTGCATCTCTTAGCCATCTCCGGATTACATATCTCCTTAATGGTCGCCTGCCTCGAACGCCTCTCGTGGCGAATCGGCATTACTAGAGAGAAAACGAGGGGATTACTGGTGCTGTTTGTAGTGCTCTACGGCTTTGTGATTGGCTGGAATATTAGCGGCACCCGTGCGATTGGAATGGTGTTGTTAGGCGTCGTATTTAAACCGTTCATCAAAAGACGTGGAAGCACGCAGATGGACTGCTTACTCTGGATGGCGATTGCGTCCATTCTCGTTTGGCCAGGCACTCTTTTAAATGTAGCCTTTCAACTAAGTTATGGATTAACAGCCATTATAATTTTTCTCTCGAAATGGCAACGCGCTGTCTTGCCTCGCATTCGTGCTAATGTTTGGGTACCGATTTGGATGAGTCTTATCGCGCTTCCTCTCTTGTGTCAGTATTTCTTTTATTGGAATGCACTAAGTATTCTTTTAACTGCGCTCTTTTCGATGTTGTTTGAGATGCTGCTATTTCCATTGTTAACTGCCTATTTAGTTGCGGTACTTTTTGGTTTTGGTTCGCTGAGTGACCTTCTAACAACTTTCGGAGAATTCATTCTTTCTGGAGTTTCTCGCATCCTTACATTCTGCCAGCAGTTATCCTTTACAAAATTCACACTGGGAATTTGGGACAAATGGGAAGTCGTTCTCTTTCTTACAATCCTTCTCGCAGTGGGTATTTTATTTGAGCAACGAAAAATGACGATTAAAAAAGGAGTCTTGTCTATACTCGCCATACTTGCGCTATTAATTGAAGTGCCGTATCACTGGGGAACAGAACTCGTGATGGTGGACGTTGGGCAAGGGGACTCCATCCTTCTTTTAGCGCCAGGGTGGA
Source organism: uncultured Granulicatella sp. (assembly GCA_916438765.1). Lineage (GTDB taxonomy): Bacteria > Bacillota > Bacilli > Lactobacillales > Aerococcaceae > Granulicatella. The sequence goes on from CAKAHB010000006.1 coordinate 172,121, forward strand.
ATCAGGCGACACTTATCGATACGGGTGGACTCTCGGATTTTAAACAGAAAGAGGCGTGGCGACACCGAAAGAAAAAAGACCAAGGAATTACGACGGTTGTCCCAGCCTTGCAAGCAGAGGGGCTCTCGGAGCTTTCACAAGTCATGTTGTCTCATGGAGACGAAGACCATGTGGGGAACTTAAAAACAATCGCTAAGCATCTCACTATCCGACAACTTATTATCGGGAAAGGCATGGAGAAGATTCCGCTGATGCAGGAAATGAAAAAGAAGTATCCAAAGATTCAGTGGCGGTTGGTACTGGCAGGAGACGAGTGGAAATGGAATGAGACGAAGTGGAAGGTGCTATGGCCAAAGAGTCTGTCTCATGCGGAAAACGAAGACTCGATTCTGGCACTAGTGACAGTGACGAAGCAGACGATTCTCCTCACAGGAGACGCCTCAGAGAAGGTGGAGGAGGCTGTCGTAAAAGACAATCCACACTTGCAGTTCTCTATTCTTAAAGCGGGGCATCATGGGAGCAGGACGTCGAGTGGTGAGGCGCTTCTTAAACTCGTTCAGCCAAGACTCGCGTTTATATCGTGTGGGAAGCACAATCACTATGGGCATCCAAGTCCAGATACTTTGGCGCGCTTGAAAACTAGTGGCGCTATCATTTTCCGGACGGACCAAGACGGGCAAATTCGGCTTCGATTCACCACAGAAAAACTGGAAGTCACGACGCATCTTACGAAACGGAAAAAAGAATTGAAACAATAGACAAAGACTCGTTTTCAAGATAAACTAAAACAACAGGAGGCGAAAGAATGGAATTTGAGAAACAGCTCAATCGAATTAAAAAAGGGCAAGTTAGTCTGGTTTATCTCGTTCAAGGGAAAGAACCATACTTACAAGAGCTTGCGCGTAAAGTATTTTTGGACACCATTGTCGCTCCTGAGGATCAAGACTTGAACGTGGGACGATTCAATATGGATGAAGTGTCCGTACAAACCGCGGTTCAAGATGCCGAATCTGTGCCATTTTTTGGAGACCGCAGATTAGTCATGATTGATAATCCAACGTTTTTAACAGGGGAGAAGGAGAAGAAATCCGTCGACCATCAGTTGGACCGACTCCAAGCATATTTAGAAAATCCGATGGACAGTTCGGTGATGGTTTTCTTTGCGCCGTATGAAAAGTTGGACCAACGTAAAAAAATCGTGAAACAGTTGAAGAAGGTTGCTGTGCTTCTGGATGCGAGCGAACTCTCAGAACGCGATGTGAGACAATACATCAAAGACTATTTACGTTCGCAACAATATGGCATTCAAGAAGAGGCATTAAACACCTTACTCATCAAGACACAATACTCGCTTACTACTTGTATGAAAGAACTTGATAAATTAATGGTTGCCGAAATTGGAACGTATTCCATTCGACTCGAAACAGTCGAGGCGTTAGTCGCAAAAACCTTGGAACAAAGCATCTTTGACTTTGGAGAAGCTATCCTGAACAAAGACAGCAAGCGTGCCCTTCAAATTTATCACGATATGCTATTGCAAAAAGAAGACCCAATCAAAATGAACGCGATTCTATTAGGCCAATTCCGCCTATTGCTTCAAGTGTCGTATTTGAAAAAAGCCGGCTACCAAGAACCCGAAATTCAAAAGACACTCGCAGTGCACCCATACCGGGTCAAACTCGCACTCAACCAATGCCACCGCTACGGAACGCCATTATTGGAAGCAGCCTTCCAGCAATTAGTCGAAACCGAGTACGCATTGAAGACCAGCGTCGGCATCAAAGAAATGCAATTGGAATGGTTCATCCTCCAATTTTGCGGTCAAAGAACGTTATAGTGTTCGTCATTAAAAGGAGAAGACATGAGTACAATCACATTACATTTAAATAATGAAGAAGAACGTATATTTAATGAATTTGCCAAGTATAAAGGCGAGGAATTATCGTATTTACTGAAAAGTTCATTACTCGAGAAGATTCATCAAGAGTCTTTTCAAAATAGCATTCAACATTATGAAAAAAGAAAAGATGAAGACTTAGTGCTAATGAGTCATGAGGATTTTTGGAAAGAAGTAGAAAGATAGGAGAAACCCATGGAATTACTAATCGTTATCATCGCTGTTATTATAGTGGCGGTAATCGCCCTTGCGTTCCGCACAAAGCCAAATACCAGCGGAGCGGTGGAACAAAACCCATCAACACAAGAGAGTACACCAGTAGAAGAAGCGTACATACCAGAAGAATTAGAAGAGTACTTACGCGAATTGAAACGCAATGGACAACCGATTAAAGCCATTCAAAAATTACGTAACGTAACAGGAATGAGCTTGTCAGAAGCTAAACAATTTGTCGACGACATTATCATTTAACAAAAACAGAGTGCCTGAGCAGGAGACTAACTCCCTCCCTCGGGCACTCTTTTTTTATTTCGGACCCTTTACATTATTCGGGGAATATTTTTGGCACCTTTACCTCACCCGGCCACCCTTTCTTTTCCCCTCCGCCTTCGAATTGATTGGGCTTCTTTTTTTATCTTTAATAATTTACGCCTTACGGATAGCGCGTTAGAGTAGAACACAAACGAAGAACTCACTGGATTTCATCGTAATCATAATCGTGTTTCAGCAAGCAATGTGAATTACTGAGGGTTAGGGGTTTATCTCTTACCCTCAGTTTGAAGCTTGCTAGACTTGAGACTTCGGCTCAAGTCGGTGCAATGATTATGATAACGATGAAAAAATCCAGAGGAGTTCGAAGGGTGTGTTCTATTCTTTTCATTCATTACCCGTAAGGCGTTCTTATTTTTGAGCATAAAAAAAGAGCCCGAGATCAATTCTCAGGCTAATTATTATTTGCTTAATTTTGCAGCAAGACGTGATTTATCACGAGAAGCTTTGTTTTTGTGGATTAATCCTTTAGAAGCAGCTCCGTCGATTGCTTTGTGAGCAGCACGTAATAATTCTTCAGCATTTTCAGCACCTTCAGCTACTGCAGCGTCAAATTTTTTGATAGCTGTACGCATAGCAGAAGTTTGAGCGTTGTTAGCAAGTGTTGACTTTTTGTTAGTACGAACACGTTTGATTTGTGATGCGATATTTGGCAATGGGTTCACCCCTCTTTCATTTAACATGTATAATTACTGATCAGTTGTTTCCAACACGAACTATTATACAAAAGTCCTACTTGAATTGCAAGCAAGGTATTGCGAAAAGAACAAGACAGACAAACGGTAAAACGGCTGTAATGATGGTATACTAGAAAAGAAAGAGGTGAAGTCATGGATCAATTTAAATTAGTGGCTCCTTACGCACCAAATGGAGACCAACCTCAAGCCATCCAAGAACTCGTCGATGGTATTAATAATGGGGTCAAAGAACAGACCTTACTTGGGGCAACCGGAACAGGGAAGACGTTCACGATTGCCAATGTGATTCAAGAAGTCAATAAACCAACGCTCGTATTAGCGCATAATAAAACATTAGCCGGCCAGTTGTACGGAGAGTTAAAAGAATTCTTCCCGGACAATGCGGTCGAATATTTTGTGTCGTACTATGACTACTATCAACCAGAGGCGTACGTTCCCGCCAGCGATACGTATATCGAGAAGGAATCGAGCGTCAACGATGAGATTGATAAATTACGTCACTCGGCAACGAGCGCGCTTCTAGAACGTCGCGATGTGATTGTTGTGGCGTCCGTGTCTTCGATGTACGGTTTAGTAAACCCGGAAGATTACCGCGACCATGTATTGTCGCTTCGTGAAGGCATGGAAATCGAACGTGATGACTTATTGCGTCGATTGGTCGAAATGCAGTTCGAGCGTAACGACTATGATTTCCGCCGCGGAACTTTCCGTGTTCGTGGGGACGTCGTTGAAATCTTCCTGCCAGGAAATGATGCGACGGCCTTTCGTATCGAATTCTTCGGAGATGAAATCGAAGCGATTAAAGAAGTCGATGTGTTGACCGGTGAAATCAAAGCAACTGTGGAACACGTGCCAATCTTCCCAGCAACGCACTTTGTAGCCAATGAAGACCAAATTTCACGGGCCGTAGCTACGATTAAAGAAGAGCTTGCGGAAAGACTGAAAGAATTACGGGACAACCATCAGTTACTCGAAGCGCAACGCTTAGAGCAACGGACCAACTACGATATCGAAATGCTCCTAGAGATGGGCTACTGTAACGGGATTGAGAATTACTCCCGTCATATGGATGGCCGACGTCCAGGACAACCACCGTATACTTTATTAGACTTCTTCCCGAAAGATTCACTCTTCGTGGTCGATGAGTCGCATATTACGATGTCACAAATTCGTGGAATGTATAACGGGGACCGTGCTCGTAAGGAGCAGTTGATTCAATACGGCTTCCGCTTACCAAGTGCTTTAGATAACCGTCCATTGCGCTTTGAAGAGTTCGAGGAACGCGTGCCGCAAATCATTTACATTTCGGCGACTCCAGGGCCTTACGAGTTATCGCATACGCCAACGGTTACCGAGCAAATCATTCGTCCAACCGGCTTACTCGATCCGCCAGTGGAAGTGCGTCCAATTAAAGGACAGATTGATGACCTTATTAGTGAAATTAACTTACGTGTCGAACGCAATGAGCGTGTCTTTATTACGACGTTGACCAAGAAGATGTCCGAGGACTTGACCGACTACTTAGAAGAAGTGGGCATTAAGGTGAAGTACTTGCATAGTGACATTAAGACATTGGAACGTACGGAAATCATCCGTAACTTACGACTCGGGGAATTCGACGTGTTGGTCGGAATCAACTTGCTTCGTGAAGGGTTAGACGTGCCGGAAGTGTCCCTTGTGGCAATTCTGGATGCGGATAAGGAAGGCTTCCTTCGTAGTGAACGTTCTCTTGTTCAAACGATTGGACGTGCAGCGCGTAATGCGAACGGTCGCGTGATTATGTATGCCGATAAGATTACGGATTCGATGCAAAAAGCGATTGATGAAACGAATCGTCGTCGTGCCATCCAAGAAGCGTACAATAAAGAACACGGCATCGTTCCGAAGACCATCGTGAAGAATATCCGCGATTTAATTGCGATTACGCACGAGGTCGAAAAAGAAGCTGCACCAACGACTGCAAAAGACTTTAAGAAGATGACGCAAGAACAACGCCGAGAAGCGCTCGAGTTACTCGAGTTGGATATGCGTGCGGCAGCCAAAGACCTCGATTTCGAGAAAGCAGCAGACTTACGCGACGTGATTCTCGAATTGCGTGCTGAGTATCGCTTATAAGAGGACACATTTATGAAATGGAAATTAACAAAGGACTTACCAGAACTGGAAGGAAAAGTCTTTCCGAGCCAAATGGAGGGATTTTACTTTCAGGTGGTGAGTGCCAGCAAAAAACAAGGCTTAGAAATGATAGCGCTCGATGAGGTTAACGAGCGCTATCAGTTATTTGATATCCCAACAACGAGTAGCAGTATCGCTCAGGCCTTGCGCGAAGAGGCAAGTGAGCTAGCGTTCCAATGGATGCATCCGGAGCAATCGGATATCGAAGAAGCGCGCCAGAAGTGGACGAAGTGGATGACTGAAAATATCGTCCCGTATCATGGCAATCCGTTTGAGAAGACGGAGGCGATGGGCTTTATGGTCGAAGATAAAGGCAAATGGTATGGTCTCATGATGGAAGTGCCCCTTCAAAAACTAGGAGTGGCTTCCCAGGCGAACGCCCTTATTTTGAACGTGAAGATTCATCCGGAAGACAAGGAACGACTCCTATCGACTGATGGGGTTTATGAAGCCTATCATATGAATAAGAAACATTGGATTTCAATTGCGCTGAATGTGTGCACAGATGATGCACTCATCAAAGAGTGTATCTATACTAGCTACAAATGTGTTGCAAAGAAAGACAATTCTTTACTTTCAACGAGAGATTCGCTATAATTTTCAACATAGCGTTTTAGCAAAAAGGAGATTTTTTTATGGTAAATATTGCAATTGTAGGAGCGACAGGTGTCGTTGGAACAAAAATGATTGAACGTTTAGAAGAAAGTAACTTACAAGTAGACCACTTATATCTACTTGCTTCAGCGCGTTCAGCAGGGAAAGTACTACAGTTTAGAGGAAAAGATTATGTAGTCGAAGAATTAACGGAAGACTCCTTCAAGCGTGATATTGACTACGCCATCTTCTCAGCAGGGGGCGGCACTTCATTGAAATTTGCGCCAATCGCAGAACGTGACGGCGTGATTGTTATCGACAACTCAAGCGCATGGAGAATGGATCCAGAGATTGATTTAGTCGTACCAGAATGTAACGCACCAACATTAGAGCGTAAGATTATCGCTAATCCAAACTGCTCAACAATTCAATCGGTTGTGCCATTACGTCCATTGCATGATGCATTTGGATTAAAACGTGTGGCGTACACAACTTACCAAGCTGTTTCAGGTTCTGGACAAGCAGGGATTAATGATTTAAGAAATGGGGAAAAAGGGGAAGCTCCAACAAATTACCCACACCCAATTTACAATAATGTATTGCCACATATCGATGTATTTTTAGAAAACGGCTATACAAAAGAAGAAATGAAAATGATTCAAGAAACTCGCAAGATTCTAGGCTTATCAGACGATGTAGCCATCACTGCTACTTGTGTACGTGTACCTGTTTATAACTCACACTCTGTAGAAATCAATGTGACTTTCGAAAAAGATACAACACCTGAAGAAATTCGTGCGATTTTAGAAAAAGCACCAGGCGTAATCGTATTAGATAAGCCTGAGGAAAATGTATATCCAACACCATTACAAGCGACTGGACATGATGAAGTGTATGTAGGACGTATTCGTCGCGACATCTCTCAACCAAACAGCTTCCACATTTGGTGTGTAGGCGACAATATTCGTAAGGGTGCAGCAAGCAACGCCATCCAAATTGCGGAGTATATCGAGGAGCACGGTTTACGTAAATAGGGAGTAAGACAAAAGCTAAAAACGGACTCACAGTGTGAGTCCGTTTTGCTTTGTAGTCTTACCCCCGCAAGGTTGATTAGAATTAAGCAAATCACGAGTGATGAAGATTAATTCAATCAGCTACTGCGTCACATTTTATAAGTTCTTTAGTTACGGAATTAAATTCCTACGCTCCGTTTTTAACATTTAATGCCATCCCACGTTATTGCTATTATAGAATCCGTAAGATTTTTCGTAATCAGACGTTTCATAAGAAGGGGATACCCAGTCTTCTAATAATTGTTTACTCCGATATACTTCACTGTGGGTATAAAAAAGGGTTAGTTGAGGATGGAAAAGCGTGATGTATCATTTATGATACGTATCATAAATGATACATCTTTAGGAAATTAAAAGTGAGTGTAACAGTTTTGTTACGTAACATAATTGTTACACTCTGAAAAATCAAAAGCAGGAAGCAACTTTTTCCGCTTTTGAAGAGGATAAAATGTGATACAATAAAAGTACTATGGATGTAAAAGGAAGTACGCGTGTGAACAAGTTAAAACCTTATTTAAAGCCATATCTGAAAGAAACGATATTGGCACCTTTATTTAAATTATTCGAAGCGATTCTGGAGTTGTTTGTTCCGCTCATTATGGCGGTCATTATCGACAAAGGAATTGGAAACAGGGATACTGCGCTGATTCTCCAACAAGGAGCGATTCTTATTGGACTCGGAATGGTTGGTGTAGCCGTGTCGATTACCGCTCAATATTTTGCAGCAAAGGCGGCGACTGGTTTTACCGCCGACGTGAGACAGGCACTCTTTGCCAAAATCCAATACTTTAGCTTCTCGCAACTTGATGCGCTTGGAAATGACACTTTGCTGACGCGATTGACGAGTGATATGAATCTCGTGCAAAACGGGTTGAACATCGCGCTTCGTCTATTGCTACGTTCGCCGTTTATCGTCGGTGGGGCGATTGTGATGGCCTTTGTTGTGAATGTGGAAATGGCATGGACGTTTGCCATCACAGTTCCAATCTTAGCAGTCGTCGTATTCGGGATTATTTACTGGACGATTCCGATGTATCGCCGTGTGCAAGGAAAATTGGATCGCATTATGCGCCTCGTGCATGAAAACTTACTCGGTGTGCGTGTGATTCGTGCATTTAACCGTGAAGAAAAAGAAATTCATACCTTTAGAGAAGATACCGAAACGTTGAATCAAGCGCAACAAAAGGTGAGTGGTCTCTCAGGAGCCATGAATCCTATTACGTTTGTGATTGTGAATGTGGCGCTCATCGTCATTCTTTATGGTGGGGCGATTAAAGTGGATACAGGGACCTTGTCAAAAGGGGACGTTATCGCTTTAACAAACTACATGTCACAAATTCTAGTGGAGCTTGTGAAGTTCGCGAACCTTGTCGTAACGATGACAAAATCCGTAGCGAGTGCGGAACGTATCGACAATATTCTATCGATTGAGCCGGATATGGTTGAAGGAACGAAAGAGGTTCATCCTGATGGCGAAGTGGCAGTGGCGTTTAAAGACGTGACATTGACGTATCAAGGAGACCAAAACGCAGCGCTCAACCATATTTCATTTACTGCATTGAAAGGACAAACCATCGGCGTTATCGGTGGGACGGGTAGCGGGAAATCGTCTCTTGTGAATATGATTCCTCGTTTCTATGATGCGACCCAAGGGAAAGTTGAAGTATTCGGCAATGACGTTCGTGACTACCGATTTTGCATCGATTCGTGGGAGCTGTCGGGAATGGTCTTACAAAAGGCGCAACTCTTCCGTGGGAACGATTGCCGACAATGTCCGTTTTGGAAATGCATCGGCTTCACTGAAGTCGTAGAACATGCGCTCGCTGTCGCTCAAGCTAGCGAGTTTGTTCAAACCAAAAGAAGGTGGACTAGATTATGGCATCGAACAAAATGGACGTAATTTATCCGGTGGGCAAAAAGCAACGGATGACGATTGCACGTGCGATTGCCAAACAAGCGCCGATTTTAATTCTAGATGATAGTGCTTCGGCATTAGACTTTGCGACCGACGCGAAATTGCGTGAGGCCATCAAGAACCAAACGCCACGTCCAACAACCTTTATCGTGTCGCAACGGGCGGCTTCTGTGCAGTATGCAGACTTAATTCTTGTACTCGATGAAGGAAACCTTGTCGGCAAAGGCACACATGAAGAACTCTTAGCCAACAATGAGATTTATCAAGAAATTTACTATTCACAATTTCCAAAGGAGGATGAAGCATGAGACAGAACACTCAATGGGAAACCATCCGTAAAGTCCTCCGCTACATCCGTCGCTACCGGATTTATTTCGTAGTGTCCATTCTTTTGGCGAGTGTGAATGTATTCGGAACGTTAATGATTCCAAAATTAGTCGGGGAAGCTGTAGACCAAATGCTGGACACGGGCCAAGTATTCTATGAAGGTCTGTTTGCCATCCTTTGGCAGATTGCACTTTTTACAATAATAGCTTCTGTTGCGCAGTGGTTTATGAACCTCAGCAACAACAAGATGACGTACTCTGTGGTTCGTGACCTTCGTAGAGACGCGCTTGAAAAAATCGAGACATTGCCACTCAGTTATTTAGATATTCATCCAGCTGGAGAAATCGAGAGCCGTATCATTGCGGACGCGGATCAATTTGCGGATGGATTATTGATGGGATTCACACAGTTATTCACCGGTGTGATGACCATTCTAGGAACCTTAGTCTTTATGCTGAGCGTGAATATGACACTGACGCTTGTAGTAGTGGTGGTGACGCCAGTATCCTTTGTCATGGCTAGCTTTGTTGCGAAGAAATCCTATCATTTCTTTAAACAACAATCGGAAATTCGTGGTGACCAAACAGCCTATATGAACGAGATGATTGAGGGAACACGAGTGGTTACGGCCTTTCAACAACAAGAAAAAGTCATCGAGGACTTCTCGGTGATCAATAAGGAGTTAACGAATGTATCGCTCAAGGCTATTTTCTTCTCGAGCATCACGAATCCGGCAACGCGCTTTGTCAATAGCATCGTCTACACCAGTGTGGGCGTGTTCGGGGCGTTCTTCGTGATGAGTGGTGGCGTGACGGTGGGGCAACTGTCGTCCTTCTTAAGTTACGCAAACCAATATACGAAACCATTCAATGAAATCTCAGGTGTGATTACCGAATTGCAAAATGCGATCGCCTGTGCCAACCGTGTGTTTGAACTGTTGGAACAACCTTCTGAGAGTCCAGAGCATGCAGGTGCTGTGTCTCCTGAAAACTTTGACGGAGCGGTGGAATTTAGCCATGTGGACTTCTCTTATGTGAAAGACCAACCGCTTATTGAAGACTTCTCGCTTGAGGTCAAACCAGGGCAACGTGTGGCAATTGTCGGTCCAACCGGAAGTGGGAAGACGACATTGATTAACTTATTGATGCGTTTCTACGATATTAATAGTGGAAAATTAGCCATCGACGGGCTTTCGATTGAAGATATCACTCGGCAATCCCTACGAAATGGATTTGGAATGGTGCTTCAAGAAACATGGCTTCAAACGGGGACTGTCCGTGAAAATATCACGATGGGAAATCCAACGATTAGCGAAGAAGAGATGATTCGCATCGCCAAACTCTGCCATATTCATGGATTTGTAAGTCGTCTGCCACAAGGATATGATACGGTGATTTCGGATGATGGTGGAGACTTCTCGCAAGGGCAAAAACAATTGCTCTGCATCGCGCGTGTGATGATGGGGCAACCTAATATGCTGATTCTTGATGAAGCGACTTCTTCCATCGATACGCGTACCGAGTTGAAGATTCAAGAAGCCTTTCAACATCTGATGGAAGGACGCACGAGTTTTATCGTGGCGCACCGCTTATCGACCATTCGTACCGCAGATGTGATTCTAGTCTTGAAAGACGGACATGTCATTGAAAAAGGAAATCATGCCAGCTTGATGGAGCAACGTGGATTTTACTACAATCTCTATCAAAGTCAGTGGCAACAGTAACATAAAAAGAAGCGTAGGCTCTATAAAAAGAGTCTACGCTTCTTTGAATTGCTGAAAGTGCAAAATTATCATATATGATAATTTCAAAAGACTATTGATTGAATTCTTCTAGCGCTAGAGACGCTTCTTCCCATTCCTCAAAAAGTGTTTCTTGGCGCTCGAGAAGGGCTCCTTCTTCGGTTGAGAGGGCAGCAGATTTATCTGGGTCAGAATAGTTTTCTTCCAGGGTCATCGCCTCATGCACTTGTTCGAGTGCCGTTTCGATATCGTGCATCTCCGTTTCTAGTTGCTCGATGCGACGAGTGAGCGTACGGATTTGACGTTGCTCTTCTTTAGAGGCGTGGTAGCTGGCTTTAGCTTCAGTCATCGGCTGGGTCGTTGCTAGTGGGGCATCCTTGGCCTCTTGCAAAGCGGCGAGTTCTTCTTTCTCTTGTTTTTTCTCAAGATAGTAGTCGTAGTCGCCTAAATACAGCGTGCTGCCAGTTTCTTCGATTTCAAGAATAGCCGTTGCGACCTTGTTTGATGAAGAAACGGTCATGCGAAACGAAACAAATGGTGCCGTCGTAGTCGATGAGAGCATCTTCGAGGACTTCTTTACTGTCGATGTCCAAGTGGTTGGTTGGTTCGTCGAGCAGTAGGAAATTATCATGTTCAAGAGATAGTTTGCAAAGTGCCAAACGGGCCTTTTCACCCCCGCTGAGTTGAGCGGTTGTTTTCTCAACATCGTTTCCTGAGAAGAGGAAGCTGCCAAGAATCGAACGAACGTCTTTTTCAGGCATCGTTGAGTGACGAGACCAGAGTTCTTCTAGAACCGTTTGATTCGATGAGAGGCCAGCCAAGTTTTGGTCATAGTAACCGACTTGAACGCCAGCACCTAAATCAATCGAGCCTTCGATTAAAGGTAATTCACCCGTAATCGACTTCAAGAGGGTAGATTTTCCAATACCGTTAGGGCCCACAATCGCGATGGCTTCACGCTTGCGAAGCTGGAAGGAAATCGGACCACTCAAGGCTTCGTGGTCGTAGCCGATATAAGCATCAGTTACTTGCAGCACTTGGTTTCCGGATTCGCGTTCCACTGTAAATTCAAAACGAGCAGAGCGCTGATCGCCTTTTGGTTTCTCTAAGCGTTCCATTTTCTCGAGCTTCTTTACGACGTGATTGCGCACGTTTTGTGGTTGAGGCGCGGACTAAGTTTTTCGCAATGAATTCTTCTAAGTCGTGAATCTCTTGTTGCTGCTTCTCGTAGGCTTTTTGTTTGAGTAAATAGCGTTGCTCGCGTTCTTCTAAGTAGTGCGAGTAGTTTCCTTTGTAATATTCGCAGGCCTTATGACTGATTTCATAGACTTCGTTACACACACGGTCCAAGAAGTATTGGTCGTGGGATACGATGACTAAAGCGCTACTTGAAGAGCGTAAATAGTCTTCAAGCCATGTTAATGTCTCGATATCCAAGTGGTTGGTCGGTTCGTCTAAGATGAGTAGGTCGTGTTTTTCTAATAAAATACGAGCGAGAGCGAGACGAGTGCGTTGGCCTCCAGAGAGTGCTTGAATCGGTTGGTCGTAGTCTTCTGGATAGAAACGGAATCCATGAAGAACGGTACGAATTTCAGACTCGTAACCATACGCATTCTTTTGGTTCAATTCTTCTTGCAGTTGGTCGTATCGTTTTAAGGCGAGTTCGTACGCCACGGGGTCACTTAGAAGGTCTGGGTCACCAAGTTGTTCAGCTGCTTTTTGCGCTTGTTTCTTCAAGGTTTCCACATCTTCGAAGAGATGCACCATTTCTTCCCAAACGGTACGAGAAGACTCAATGGCAGCGTATTGGTCTAAGTAGCCAATCGAGAGGTCTTTCTTCTTTGACACAGCGCCAAGAGAAGGTTCTTCGATTCCAGCCAACATTTTTAATAGCGTAGATTTTCCAGTACCATTTCGCCCAACGATGGCAATGCGTGAATTTTCTTGAATATGAATTGTAATATTTTCAAATAGGACTTCATCCGCAAACGTACGCGCGAGTCCTTGTCCTTGTAGTAAAATCATGACGGGTCCTTTCAATGTGGTTTCAGTTTATTTTAGCATAAAAAAGAAGGGGAACAATATTGATACGCGTTCTTCTTTGCATTCACATTCACAATAGGGAGGTTGTGAAGAAAAAGCACAAAGCTTGCTGCATATAAGCGAAATTCATTAATGTTCGTGAGGTGCAAGCAAACTGTTTGTGAAATGAAATGTCGTTGTGATAGAATACGCATGGAAATAAAAGAAAAAGGGAGTCTTATTCATGAAAGATTTAAACGAATTAAAAGAAATTGAAGTGCCACGCGCAACTGCGAAACGTTTGGCCATTTATCATCGTTACTTACGTTTCTTGCATGACGCAGGAAAACGTCGCATCTCATCAACTGAATTAAGTGAAGCTGTAAAAGTCGATAGCGCAACAATCCGTCGTGACTTCTCATACTTTGGAGCTTTAGGAAAACGTGGATATGGATATGATGTAGAATACTTATTAGAATTCTTCAGCCATACTTTAAACCAAGATCGCTTAACGAACGTCGCTTTAGTAGGGGTTGGTAAATTAGGACAAGCGCTCTTAAACTACAACTTCCACCAAAGCAACAACGTGCGTATTAGCGCAGCGTTTCGACGTAAACGAAGACATCGTTGGAACAATCCAAACAGGTGTGCCAGTTTACAGCATGGATGAAATGGTAGAACAATTGAAAGTTCAACAAATCCAAGTGGCTATCTTAACAGTGCCTCAAGATGTTGCTCAAGAAACAGCAGACCGCTTAGTAGAAGCAAATGTTCGCGGAATCTTGAACTTCACACCAATCCGCTTAGACGTACCAGAAAACGTTCGAGTTCAAAACGTGGACTTAACAAACGAACTTCAAACACTAATTTATTTCTTGGACAACCAAAAATAATCTGTTGAAAGGCATCCGCATAGGGTGTCTTTTTTTTGTGGAAAAATAAGTTATAAAACTTGAATACGTATTTATACGTGCTAAAATAAATGCAGGAGGTATAGCACATGTTATTAACGTATCCAGCATTAATTTATTTTACGGTAGAGGAAGAGGATAGCCCATATTTTGTTCACTTCCCAGACTTTGAGAACTCAGCAACACAAGGACGTACGATTTCTGAAGCAATGAGCAATGCCAGTGAGTATTTAGGAATGATGGCAGCGAGCCTCATTGAAGAAGGAGAAAAACTACCAAAAGCCTCCGCAATCAATGATTTGACACTTGAAGAGAATTTCCCATTTAAAGACGATGAAGATGTAGCCTCAGAATATAATCTGGATCAGTCTTTTAAATCAATGGTGATGGTAGATGTTGAGGATTATTTAGATGCCACAAAACTCGTCAAGAAAACTCTGACGATACCAAAATGGGCCAATGACTTGGCGGTTAAACGCAACATTAACTTCTCTCAATTGCTGACAACAGCGATTGTGAATGAAGTGCGAATGTAAAAAGGTTAAATTCTAATGTTGTTGATTTGAAGAAGGAGAAGAAAAAAGGAATGAAAAGGATAAAAGTAGTTTTAGTTAGTTTATTGACGATTATTGGATTGACCTTTGCGGGATATAAAATAGTTGAGCATATTACTGTTGAAAAAATTGTTCAAAGTGATGAGGTAAAAACGATTATTGAGAGCAATTTGAAGCAAAGACATAAGGGAGCACTTGAAGAAGGAAATATCATTCAAAGTTATGAAATTGATAAGGACTCAATTTCTTTGAATCCGATGGGGGGCATAATGTTTCGCGTTTTTATTAATAATAACAAAGAAATGTATGTCAATTTTTTGATTGATAAAGATCCTCGTTATGATGATGGTAGGTTAGTCAATGAAGGTGGGGGTCCGTCTCAAGAATTTAAAAAATTAATAAGTGGATCGGGGAATGAGTAAAATTCGTAGTTACATACTGTGAACATAGATAAGTACATCAAGTGAAAAGGATGGGAATGTGACAGTGAAGAAATTGGCAAAAGTTCTTTTAGGCCTTCTAGTAGTTGTGGGTGTAATTGTGGGAAGCTATAAAATAATGGAAGTCATTCAAAATAATGAAATGAACCATATTGTTAAAAGCGAAGAGACAAAAGAAATTGTAGAAAACTATCTGAAATATTTGGATGCAGATGCTTTAACAGATAAAGGTAAAATTGTTTCCTATCAGATTGATGAAGCGTCCATCGAGCATAATCCTATGGGAGGAATCATGTTTACGGTGCTTTTGAATGATGATAGTGAACTGTATGTACGAATGACTCTAGAAAAAGACCATGAAACGGGGAAAATACAACAGTCTGGCGGTGGCTATGCCAAAAAGGTCAAAGATTTAGTAGGCAAAAAAGATTAACAGTTGTATGATTATCTGTATAATGATGAATAAAAACAAGCACTAATCCAATCCGATTTGCGGAGCGATTAGTGCTTTTTTACGAATCAAGAGAGTATTTATAACGAGTGTAGTTCGTGATATACTATGAAAAATAAGATATCGTTTCAAAAGGATGGGATTGAAATTGAAAAAGATGACAAAAGTACTTTTAGTAGTTGTGGGCCTAGTTGTTGGTGGATACACAATACTGGGAATAGTTCAAAATAATGAGATAAATCAAATCGTTAAGAGTGAAGAGGTTGAACAGATATATTTGAAAGAATTAACATGGATTGACCCCGATGCTTTAACTGAAAAAGGGTTCATCCAAAAAAATATACAATTTACTCATTTAATAAAAATACCAACAGGCGGAATCTTTGTTTATCTTTATGTTAATGACAATAAAGATTATACAATCTCCTTTAACCTTTATAAGGATTATAATACTGGTAAGATTGAATATGGTGGAGGTAGTTGGTCACCGGAGTTGGTTGAATTTGTAAAAAGTAAAAAAGCTGAGTAAAGTTTATATAGAGAACATTGTACGGTATACTATGCAAAAAGAAGGAAAGTGAACAATTAAAAGGGAGATATAACAGATGGAACTATTAAGAATTTTTGGCAATCAATTTTTTAAGGACTTTTTCATTAATTTTGGCGTTGCGGCTTTATTTTGTTTGGCGTTCTTTCTAGCAGTTGTTTACACGGTTGTAAAGGTACTTATGGTGCAAGAATCGAATCACACAACGACTGTGGATGAATCAAAAAAGGCAAACAAAAAATAATGGAAAATAAAAATAAGCACTAATCCAATCCGATTTGCGGAGCGATTAGTGCTTTTCTTTTGGCTCTTTATCGTCTAGTGAATCCTCGTCATCGGGAAGATTCTCGATGAGGTTGGCGAGTTTTTTCAACTCGTTATAGGTGCGAAGCATGTTGATACTTGTTACGATGCTTGTCGTTGCGAATAGACAGCAGAATAATGTGATAAAGTCAAATCCATTTCCAGGATAATGCGTCGTTGCTAGAAAGATAAAGAAGACGGCTAATATGATTTCAAAATATAGTTTTCTAAAGAAACTTTTTCGTGTCATCGCAATCATCCTTTCCTGTCAAAATCTTACAAAATTCCAGACAAATAAGCAAGTATTTATTCTTGATTTTTCCTGACCAAATGAGTATCATAAAACTATGAGTTAGCACTCAGTGTTTTTGAGTGCTAAAAAAGATGAAGGAGGATTTCATATGTTAAAGCCTTTAAAAGATAGAGTTGTTATTCAAATGGTAGAGCAAGAAGAAAAAACTGCTGGAGGATTATTCCTACCAACAACTGCTCAAGAAAAATTACAATTTGCAAAAGTAATCGCAACAAGCGAATTCACTGCTGCAGAAGACCGTCAAGTGGCGGTTGGCGATAAAGTCGTATTCGAGAAATATTCAGGAACAGAAGTTAAATTAGATGGTCAAGAATATATCATCGTGAAAGAAAAAGACATTATCGCAATTGTTGAATAAAGGAGGATACAATTATGGTGAAAGATATTAAATTTGCAGAAGACGCAAGAAGCGCCATGCTACGTGGTGTGGACGTTTTAGCGAACACAGTAAAGTAACATTAGGACCAAAAGGACGTAATGTGGTATTAGAAAAAGCATTTGGTTCTCCACTGATTACAAATGATGGGGTAACAATTGCCAAAGAAATCGAATTAGAAGATCACTTCGAAAACATGGGTGCAAAACTCGTGGCTGAAGTAGCTTCAAAAACAAACGATATTGCCGGTGACGGTACAACAACAGCCACTGTTTTAACACAAGCCATCGTTCGTGAAGGATTGAAAAACGTAACAGCTGGCGCAAACCCAGTAGGCATCCGTCGCGGGATTGAACTTGCGACAAAAGCAGCGGTTGAAGAATTACACCGCATTTCTCGTCCAGTAGAATCAAAAGAAGCTATCGCACAAGTTGCGGCCATTTCTTCAGGTTCGGCTGAAGTCGGTGAATTAATCGCTGAAGCTATGGAAAAAGTGGGTAACGACGGTGTTATCACAATCGAAGAATCTAAAGGGATTGAAACAGAATTAGATGTTGTAGAAGGAATGCAATTTGACCGTGGTTACTTATCACAATACATGGTGACAGATAACGACAAGATGATTGCGACTTTAGACAATCCATTTATCTTAATCACAGATAAGAAAGTGTCAAACATCCAAGAAATCATTCCATTATTAGAACAAATCGTTCAACAAGGACGTGCGTTATTAATCATCGCGGATGACGTGGATGGCGAAGCTTTACCAACATTAGTATTAAACAAATTACGCGGAACATTTAACGTGGTAGCTGTCAAAGCTCCAGGATTCGGTGACCGTCGTAAAGCGATGTTAGAAGATATCGCGGTCTTAACTGGTGCTCAAGTCATTACAGAAGACCTTGGCTTAGAATTAAAAGACGCAACATTAGCTCAATTAGGGACAGCTGGTAAAGTGGTAGTTTCTAAAGACAGCACTACAATCGTTGAAGGTGCAGGTTCTAAAGAATTAATCGCGAACCGTGTTGCTTTAATTCGCGCACAAGCACAAGATACAACAAGTGATTTCGACCGTGAAAAATTACATGAACGTCTTGCTAAATTATCAGGTGGGGTTGCCGTGATTAAAGTCGGTGCCGCTACTGAAACAGAATTGAAAGAGAAAAAACTTCGCATTGAAGATGCCTTAAACGCAACTCGCGCAGCAGTTGAAGAAGGTATCGTTTCAGGTGGGGGAACAGCTCTTGTGAACGTTCAAAAAGTAGTAGACGCTCTTGAATTAGAAGGCGACTTAGCTACAGGTGCGAAAATCGTATCTCGTTCATTAGAAGAACCATTACGTCAAATCGCAGAAAATGCAGGGTCTTGAAGGTTCAGTCATTGTTGCTCGTTTGAAATCTGAAGAAAAAGGAATTGGATACAATGCCGCTACAGATGAATGGGTAAACATGATTGAAGCAGGTATCGTGGACCCAACAAAAGTAACACGTTCTGCATTACAAAATGCTGCATCTGTTTCAGCATTATTATTAACAACAGAAGCTGTGGTAGCTGACAAACCAGCTCCAGTAGCACCACCAATGCCAGGGATGGATCCGGGCATGGGTATGATGTAATCAAAGAGGGGTGAAAGTTTTTCACCCCTCTTTTTCTTTTTGGAATAAAAACACCGAAAGGTGTCTACTCAAGAAAGAGAACTTCGTTCAAAACTACGAACCCTTGAGGATATCTCTATAGTATATGCAATGAGGCACCGGCTTGAGCCAAGGTCTCAAGCTCTTTCAAGATTCAAACGGACTCTAAAAAAATAAATTTTTAAGAGTCCATAATTCACTTTGAATGCTAAGTCTCATTGCTAATACTATGGAATCCTCGGGGTTCTTCGTTTTGAACAATTTTTTGGTGATACTTATAAAAAAGAGGATGGAATAGAGATAGTAGGAGAAAGTGCTACTCCTCGGGGTTCTCCGTTTTGAACTCTTTTTTTTGAGATACTTATAAAAAAAAGAGTGGAATAGAGAAAGAAAATAAGACCAACAGAAATGCTGGTCTTATTGTTGTGGTTATGATAATAAAGTGCGGCAGTGCTCGTATTCTGGATAGGAAGAGAATTCTGTCGTGAGGAAGTCCTCGATAAAGGCGAAGCGTTCTGTATAAATCGAACGAATGACTTCGGACTCTGTATGTTCTAGGGTATAGGCCATTACCTGCAAGAGCAGTTGTGGGTGCGTGTCTTGCAAGATTTCAAGGAGGCCCTCCAGTGTATCAGGGTTTTCCTGTCCGATTTGTTGCAGTAAGGTATGGATGGAAATCCAGTCTTTCATATCATACGTTATGTCTTCGGTTGTTACTTCCAGCTGAGAGAGGAAATCGTCGAAAGAGTTTGCCACTTCGAGCCACTGATCCATTTCAACGTCAAGCAGACGGATGCTTGGTTCCTGTTCAATACCGTTTTGATAATCGAAGGCGTAGTAGACAGGTCCGTCTTGGAAAAAGACTACAAAGTACTCGGGCAACCCTGTCACTTCTGGGGACCATGCAGCATTCAGAATGCTTGGGAAATACGGGCCTTCTGAGTAGCCACTCAGTCCATTACAGAGCGCGTAGTCGAGGCCAAATCGCGTTGGTTCCGCCGTTGTAATCATAGTGTTCGTGAAGAATCCGGCACCATTTTTCAAAAGAAAATCCACGTAGCTTTGTGGTAGTGGAAAACGAGAGAAATGCTCCTTCGTCTGTGGAATAGGTGAGAACAATTGATGCTGAATCATGGGGCTCCTTTCTACTGCAAAATCCGTCTTAGGATGGATGCAGAAATTTTTACGTTTTGCTACTCTATCTTTACCTACTATTTTACACACAAATAGGAAAATATGGTACAATGAGGGTATTAAATCTAAAGGAGAGTGTCAAAAAATGACAGTAGTATGGATTGTATTAGGAGTCTTAGCAGTAATTGTCTTATGGGCAATGTTTGCTTACAACGGACTTGTACAACAAAAAAACTGGGTTCAAGAAGCTTGGGCGCAAATCGATGTTCAATTACAACGTCGTAACGACTTAGTTCCAAACCTTGTTGAAACAGTAAAAGGTTACGCAAAACACGAACAAGAAACATTAACTCAAGTAATTGCGATGAGAAACCAAATTGCAAACATGGGTAGCGATGTTTCACCACAAGAAAAAATGGAAGCATCTAACCAATTATCAGGTGCTTTAAAAACTATTTTCGCTTTAGCTGAAAGCTATCCTGATTTAAAAGCGAACGACAGCTTCTTAAACTTACAAGAAGAATTGACAAACACAGAGAACAAAATCTCTTACGCTCGTCAATTATACAATTCAAGTGTTGCGAGATATAACATCTCTATTCAATCAATTCCAACAAACATTATTGCTGGTTTTGGTGGATTCACTAAAGAAGAAATGTTAGAAACTCCAGTTGAAGCTCGTAAAGTTCCTGAAGTGAAATTTTAATTGACAGTTCATTAGTAGGGAGGGAGTGCTAGGATGTTATACCAACAAATTGCTTCCAACAAACGCAAAACGCTGGTCGTGATTGCGTTGTACATGGCGCTCTTCATTGCAGTGGGTATCGGAATTGGATATTATGCCATAGGAAATGCGGCCGCTGGGGTCATTATCGCCCTTGTTGCCGGCGGGTTGTATTCAATGATGATGATTGCAAATGCGACTAATGTAGTGATGCAATTAAACCATGCCAAAGAAATTACAGATAAAAATCAAGCACCGATGATTTGGAACATCGTCACTGATATGGCGATGATCGCAAAAGTGCCAATGCCACGTATCTTCATTATCGAGGACGAATCTCCAAACGCGTTTGCGACAGGAAGTTCTCCAGAAAAAGCTGCCGTGGCGGTCACAACAGGGTTATTAGAACGGTTGAATCGTGAAGAACTTGAAGGGGTAATTGCCCACGAGTTTGGACACATTCGTAACTATGACGTTCGCCTTCAAACGATTGCGATTGCGCTTGGTGCCGTGATTGCCATGCTCGTCCAATTCGGAAGTCGCATGATGTTCTGGGGTGGCGGTAGTAGAGACCGAGATGATGATGACAACGGTGGTGGCGCAAATGCCATCTTCATGGTCATCGGTTTAATCGCGATGATTCTTGGACCATTTATGTCGACCATCCTGCAGTTGGCCTTGTCACGAAATCGTGAGTACTTAGCAGATGCGTCAGCGGTGGAATTCACACGAAATCCATACGGACTTATTTCTGCGCTTCAAAAGATTTCTGAAGCTCCGCCAATGACGGAAGCCGACAAGAAGAGTGCGGCGTTATATATCTCAAATCCGTTTGGGGAAGAAGGAGATTCACTCTTCTCAACACACCCGTCAACGGCAAATCGAATTAAACGATTAGAAAAAATGTAACCTGAAGACTGAGGCCTTCCTCAGTCTTTTTTGTTTTCTGAGAACTAGATTAGAATGTTGCTAAATTGTTACAGAAGAAAGCGGTTCACACAGAAAAATGTAATCTAATATATATGTTTTAGTAGAAAGAAATCCTTTATAATGGAACATGATAAACTCTATGGAGGTGAGACTGTGGCTAAACAATTGTATATCCATTACGATAGCGTATCGAACCATGTATTAACAAAGTCGATTGCGTTTCGTTTGTCTGCCTTACCACAGTCTGAGATTCCGCAAAACCTTCTTCTCTTAAACGGGAAGTCCAGCCTTGCTACCCATGATCCATATACAGGCTTCATGTGGGTGAAGGGGCGTAAAAATGTGTTAGCGTATCTCCAAGGGGTGGAAGAAGGCAAAGAGGCGCCATCGAACTGGGTGGACTTTGATTCGATTGATTTCGTTCATCAATTAACGCCGCAAGAAATTGCAGACTTGCTGTATATTTCGCACGCGAAGACGCATTTACATTCGCCGTTCTTCTATAAATTACAAAACAACTTTATTTACTTGTCACTTGAAAATGGCTACTCGAAAGTGTACTACCGTAAAATTGAGCAATTCTTGCCAATCCTATCGGCGCAAGTGCAAATCGAGATGACAGATATCTTGAACGAGACACCGAAGTTCTTATTCTTTGGTGCCGACAAAGTGGCTTCAGCGATTTCCATCGAAGCGCTCAAAGAAATGATGCCATTGTATCGTGAAGGAATCAGCCTGGCTTTTGATAAAGTCACAAAGAAAGAAGACAGCTACGAAGTGCCAATCTTCTTAACAGAAGACCGTTATCATTATGCCGATAAAGAAGTGACACAAAACGTCCGCATCGGACAACTCTCGTATAGCGAAACGTATCAAAACTGGAAGATTTCAGCAAAACTTCCAATGAATGACGCCATCTAAAGCACTTTTCACAGCGAATGTGAGAGGTGCTTTTTTGTGCGTTGGCCGTAACTTGTAACCATTGGGCCGTTTTGTTATACTGAAAAGTGCAAGGTTATTTTCAAAATAACGTTCGAAGAGCCTAAATGAGGCGGTTCGCAGCACGCGAA
Organism: uncultured Granulicatella sp.; assembly: GCA_916438765.1. GTDB lineage: Bacteria > Bacillota > Bacilli > Lactobacillales > Aerococcaceae > Granulicatella. The sequence continues at coordinate 194,499 of CAKAHB010000006.1, forward strand.
TAGTTTGGAGGATTCATATGAAAATTGTAGTAATTTACGGCGGAAAGAGTGCAGAGCACGATATTTCAATTTTAACAGCCGGTTCAATTATTAAAGAAATTTATTTCGAGTATTACGATGTGCAACCAGTGTACATTACAAAAGAAGGAACATGGTTAAAAGGAGAAGCGTTAAAAGCACCTGTAGCTTTTGACCAAGCACTTCGTTTAACAGAAGGGAACTGTAGCGCATTTTGCAACAACTGAAGGCGAAACATCAACAGGCGTTCGCATCCAACCATGCGATATCGCTGGACCAGATACAGTGGTATTCCCCAATCTTACACGGACCAAACGGAGAAGATGGAACGATTCAAGGATTTATTCGAAATCTTAGACTTACCATATGTTGGGTTGTGGCGTATTAGCCAGCGCAAACGGAATGGACAAAATTGCCAGCAAGCATTTATTCCAGCAAGCAGGCATTCCACAAGTGCCATTCGTACCTTTTTGTGAAAGCTGATTTTCGAAAAAAATCACCAGAAGCCATCTTCACACGTGTGGAAGGAACATTACGCTATCCAGTGTTCGTGAAACCAGCGAATATGGGTTCTAGTGTTGGGATTTCTAAAGCGACAAACCGTGAAGAATTAACAGCAGCCATCGAAGAAGCATTGAAATATGACCGCCGTATCGTCGTAGAACAAGGAATCGACGCACGCGAAGTCGAAGTAGCGGTTCTTGGAAACGACGAAGTGAACACATCTGTGGTTGGGGAAGTCGTGAAACAAGCAGGCTTCTACGATTACAACGAGAAATACATTAACAACACAACAACACTTCAAATTCCAGCAGCGATTCCTGAAGAAGTCTCTGCAAAAATTCGTGAGTATGCTGTAACAGCATTCCGTGCCATTGACGGTAGCGGCTTAACACGTTGTGATTTCTTCTTAACAGAAACGAACGAAGTGTTTATTAACGAAGTGAATACAATGCCAGGGTTCACACAATTTAGTATGTATCCAAAACTTTGGGAAGCGATGGGCATTTCCTATAAAGATTTAGTCGAAGAACTCATTCAATTAGCGTTGAAACGCTATAACGATCGTCACGCGAGATAAGGGGTAGAAAGATGAGTATTGGAACAGTTGCTGAAATTACAAAAGCCGTCGAAGCGATTGATTATCAGTCAGCACATCGATTTGAAGTTATCGAATCTGTAGCCTTCGATACACGAAAATTAGGTCCAAACAGCCTTTTCGTACCACTTCAAGGGCAAACAGATGGACATGATTATATTGAACAAGCCATTCAAGCCGGCGCAACAGCCGTGTTATGGGGCAAACAAGATGTAACGCCACCAGATGGAATCTGTGCCATTTGGGTGGACGACCCACTTCAAGCTTTTCAAAAATTAGCGAAATGGTACTTAGAAAAAGTATCTCCACGCATCGTTGGAATCACAGGTAGTTCTGGAAAAACAACGACAAAAGATATGACAGCAGCCGCTCTTGGCGCACGCTACCGTGTCTACAAAACACAAGGGAACTTCAATAACGATATCGGCTTACCACAAACGATTTTAGATATGCCCGAATCAACTGAAGCGCTTGTCTTAGAGATGGGAATGAGTGATTTCCACGAAATCGAATTCTTATCAAAATTAGCACGCCCAGAAGTTGTTGCGATTACGCTCATCGGTGAATCGCATATGGAACAATTGGGAAGCAAGGAAGGCATTGCCAAAGCCAAACTTGAAATCCTTTCTGGACTACAAGAAAATGGAACCTTTATTTATCCAGCGCATGAAGAGTTAATTACAGCAGGGATTGCACAAGCTGAAAAACCAGCAAACTTCAAAATCGTTACAGTCGGTGAAGGAAGCAAGGAACTCTCAGCTAAAAATATCGAACTGTATTCAGACCACACAGCGTTTGAATTAGTGACACCAACTGAAACAGTGGCGGTCACTTTACCAGTCCTTGGAGCGTACAATGTTTCAAATGCACTACTTGCGATTGAAATTGCACGCACATTAGATGTTCCACTTTCAGATATCGTGTCAGCCTTAGCGAACTTCGAATTGACGAAGAACCGTACGCAATGGGTGAAAGGGCAAAACGGAGTAGCCATCTTGAATGATGCTTACAACGCCAGCCCAATCGCGATGAAATCGGTCATTAAATCATTTGTTTCAGTCGAAGCAGCAGGCCGTCGCGTCCTCGTTCTTGGGGATATCCGCGAACTAGGGGAACATTCGAAAGAATTGCACGCCAGCATCTCTGAAGTCATTTCTCCAAGCGAAGTCGCACTTGTGTACTTGTACGGCGAAGAAATGGAAGCACTCTATGATGCGTTGAAAGGCCAGTTCGATTCAGCAGCTCTTCACCATTACATGGACAAAGAAGCGTTGATTGCTGACTTGAAGGCTGAACTCAAAGAAGGCGACCAAGTCCTTATCAAATCAAGCAACGGCACAGGCTTACTAGCAGTTGTCGATGCCCTAAAGCAGAATAACAAATATAAAGTAAAGCGAGAGACGCACCACCGTCCCTCGCTTTTTTCGACCCCTCATGAAGAACTACCCGTTATAAAGTATCCCCATTTCTCAACCGCACCACGAGAAGCAAACCCACCCACCTCCTCCCGTTTTTTATTTTGAAATTGCTATTCTAGTAAATTGACGCTGATTCCGAAGAATCTAGCGGATTTTATAATGGTAGTAATGGGGGATAGCATTCAAAGTGAATTACGTACTCTTGAAAATTTATTTTCTAGAGTACGTTTGAAACTTGAAAGAGCTTGAGACCGTGGCTCAAGCCGGTGCCCCATTACAGCTATTATTGATAAATCCGCAAGGATTTGAAGCCCGTAAAGTCTTATCGTTTAAGCATTTTTAAAGAATAAAAAGCAGGAGTCGGCGGTCTGTATTCTTTGCATTCTCGCTGGATGCGTGCTATACTATTCGCTGAGTTGAGAAATGTACACACATTTATAATAGATAGTTTGAAATTTAAACGATTGTAGAAGTCTGGTGCTCTTACGAAAAGCTCCAGGCTTTTGTTATGAAGGGAAATCCCTCGTGTGCTTCTCACCGAAGTATCCAAGGAGGAAAATATGAAATTTAATGAATTAGGATTGGATTCTGCCTTACTAGAATCTATCGAAAAAATGGGGTTTGAGGAAGCAACTCCAATTCAAGCACAAACCATTCCAAAAGCTCTAGCAGGTTTAGATGTAATTGGACAAGCGCAAACAGGGACTGGTAAAACAGCCGCATTTGGTTTGCCAATGCTTCAAAAAATCGACCCAAGTAAAAAAGGCGTACAAGGACTTGTTATCGCACCAACTCGTGAACTTGCGATTCAAACACAAGAAGAATTGTTCCGTCTCGGACGCGACAAAAAAATTCGTGTACAAGCTGTCTACGGTGGAGCGGACATTAACCGTCAAATCCGCCAATTAAAAGAAAATCCACAAATCGTTGTGGGAACTCCAGGTCGTTTATTAGACCACATTTCACGCCGTACATTGAAACTTGCGACAGTGGAAACACTTGTCTTAGACGAAGCGGATGAAATGTTAAACATGGGATTCTTGGAAGATATCGAATCGATTATCAAACAAGTTCCAGAAAACCGCCAAACGCTTTATTCTCTGCGACAATGCCAGATGATATTAAACGTATCGGTGTTCAATTTATGAAAGATCCAGAACATGTTCGTATCAAATCAAATGAGATGACAGCGACATTAATCGATCAATATTTCGTAAAATGTAAAGACTACGAGAAATTCGACATTATGACACGTTTATTAGACGTTCAAACGCCTGAATTAACCATCGTATTTGGACGTACAAAACGTCGTGTAGACGAATTAGCACGCGGACTTGAAATGCGTGGCTACCGTGCAGAAGGAATCCACGGTGACTTAAGCCAACAAAAACGTATGAGCGTTCTTCGTGACTTCAAGAACAACCATTTAGACATCTTAGTCGCTACAGACGTGGCAGCTCGTGGACTAGATATCTCAGGCGTCACACACGTATACAACTACGATATCCCACAAGACCCAGAAAGCTATGTACACCGTATCGGACGTACAGGCCGTGCTGGTCAAGAAGGAATGTCTGTAACATTCGTGACACCAAACGAAATGGATTATCTACGTGTGATTGAAGAATTAACACGCAAACGTATGACAAGCCTTCGTCCACCAACGCAAACAGAAGCCTTGGAAGGACAAACAAAAACAGCCATCGAGTCTATCGACGAAATGATGAAAACTGTGGAACCAAGACGTTTCAAAGAAGCGGTATCTTACTTATTAGACGAGTACGAACCAGAAGAATTGGCAGCTCTATTACTCAAGAGCATGATTAAAGACCCAACTGAAATTCCAGTTAAAATCACGCCAGAACGTCCATTGCCAAGTCGCAAACGTGGTAACAGCCGTGGAAACTACAACCGTAACGACCGTAAAGACAACCGCGGACGTAACGGAAAAGGAAGCTTCAAGCGTAAAGAAGACCGTCGTGGCCGTGGCTTAGAAGACGAATATACACGCGGATATAAAGGGAAAGATTCTCGCCGCCGTAACAACAAAGAAATCTGACAAAGGATTTACAATTCGTCAGAAATAATAAGGGAAGTGACTTCTTATTAGGAGTCACTTTTTTTGTGGAAATTTTTTTGATTTTAGGTTCATTTTAGTTTTAATGAGTATTCTCTTATTAAGGAAGACGCCAAAAGAAAGAAGCGATTTTCTTTCAATAGAACAGTGTTTTGATACAATAAGGGAAAGAGGGATACAATCATGACTGTTTTAACAAAAATCAGACCAAAAGAACCATTAAAAACTTTAAAGTGGTTTGACATCCTCATCGTGACAATTATTATGTTCGGGGAGTTTATCATTCGTTCCACGCAACAATTTCTACAGAGTTTACAACCAGTAACGGAAGTGGCCCCACAGTATACGGAGACGATAACGTCCTATAGCGACGGGGCAGCGTATTCTAGTAACTTTACCTTACAGGTGATTTTACTAGCGATTGCACTCTTGTATTTAGTCATCCGTCATTACGACTTCAAGCAGTTGAAGATTCGTTTTCACTGGTCCGTACTCATCTGGGTACCGTTATTATTCACGATGGTCGGACTGTTCGGCGACGTTGTAACAACGCTGAGCGGCGAATATAACTACTTCGACCCTGCGCTCGTTCCGTTCATGAACCCACAGGAAATCATCAATAAGTTCTTAGCGTTATCTCCAATGGCCATCGCTTATGGTCTGTTAAATGGATTCTACGAAGAGTTCTTCTTCCTTGGATTAATGACATCGGTGAAGGAAGAGCATCAGTGGAAGGCTTTAGCATTCTCAACACTGGTTCGTTTCTCATTCCATACTTACCAAGGCATGCTTTGGGCACTCATTATCGGTGTGGTATATGGATTGTTTTACTACTTCATGTCCAAGAAAGTTGTCAAAAACCTATTACCATTCTTTCTTATGCACGCATTGGCAGATATGTTTGGTTCAACCTTCATCTATTTACTCATCGCGTGGGCATACTAAAATTATACAAAGCGCATCCTGGACAGGGTGCGTTTTTTCTTGTTGAAAAGCTGCAATTACCATATATGGTAATTGCGTGTTGGAGTGGAGTAAAAACAGTGTAAAATCAAGCTTCTTTCTTATGTGTGAAGGGGAGGGTTATGGTATGATAGCGCTAGTGATATCAGTAAAAACGAGGAGACTTTCAGATGTATTATGTAAAAAATCAACGTAATGGACAAGAAATCTACGATGCAACGACAAACTTAGCCATCGAATATTTCTTATTAAACGAAAAGAAACTCGATGAACCAATTTTGTTATTTTATGTTAACGAAAATGCGATTATCATCGGGAAAAACCAAATACCATCGAAGAAATCAATCAAGATGGTGTAGACAAGCTTGGCGTACAAGTGGTTCGTCGTTTCTCAGGTGGTGGAGCCGTATATCACGATATGGGAAATATCTGCTTCTGCTTCATCACAGAAGATGATGGGGATAGCTTCCGTGATTTCGGAAAATTCACAGAACCCGTGATTGAAGCACTCCATAAAATGGGAGCAACAGGGGCAGAGTTACAAGGCCGTAACGACCTTCTCATCGACGGTAAGAAATTCTCTGGAAATGCGATGTATTCAAACAATGGCCGTTTAACAGCGCACGGAACATTAATGTTGGATCTAGATGTGAGCATTTTGCCACAAATTTTACGTCCAAAACAAGAGAAAATCGCGTCAAAAGGAATCAAGTCGGTTCGTTCACGCGTGACAAATATCAAACCGTACTTAGCGCCTGAATATCAAGACTTAGACATCTTACAATTCCGCGAAGTGCTCTTGAAAAACATCTTCAATGTGGAAGATACATCTACGATTAAAGAGTATGTTCTAACGGATGAAGACTGGGTGCGTGTAGAAGAATTACGCAGCAAGTACTTCAATAATCCAGATTGGAACTATGGAAAGAATCCAAAATTCGAATTCAAACAATCAAAACGTACACCAGCCGGACAAATCGAGTTCAGCTTGAACGTTGAAAAGAATGCCATCAAAGACATTAAGATTAACGGGGACTTCTTCGGTCTTGGGGAAATCAGCGATGTAGAAAAAGCGCTTGTGGGTGTAGGATACAACCGCGAAGACTTAACAAAAGCCTTCGAAGCCATCGACATCCGCCGTTACTTCGGTAATGTGACAGTGGACATCCTAGTGAACCTATTACTAGGGGTAGAAGAATAGAATAGAATACTCGGCTATAGAGGTCGAAGGAGTGGAACCTAGCAGTAATGCTGGGTTCTCTTTTTATGAAAGAATGGTCAATAAATCCCTTACAGTATATAATGAAATAATAATGACTTTTATTTAATTTTTTCGGGAGGAAATGAATTTTGAACGGGCTAGAAATCAGAGATACGAGGTTTACTTTCTATAAATTTGTTACGGATTCAAATGGGAAAACCTATGTAATGGATACCCGTACAGTATCGAACAAATTATTAGAATTCGGAAACCTTTCGTCTTCTATTAGTGTGGATATGATTGAAATCGATCCAAACAATACAGCATTTGAGCAAAAAGCCACACTGACAAAAGAGTTTGTAGGCCTTACGGGTGCGGTGCAAGTGTTTAGTACACTCACTTTTCGAATGATTACCGACTTTTTTGCAACGAATCCTTTGTATCAGCAACTTTTTATGAAGTTTTTCCTGTTTGCTTGTTCGCTGTTCATTTCTTTTCTTCTTGCAAAGTTTTACTTCTATGTTTATGACAAACAAGCGAAAGAGAACCTTCCGGAACAATCAAAAAGATATAGAGCTACATTTAAAGTGCATTCGCAAAGAAGATTTTCAGGATATCTTTTTGTAGCTATTATTGGCGCTTTATTCTTGGTATTTTTTAACACGAATAATGGAACAGAAGGAGCGATTCTAGTAATGAATTCGTTGCTTTCACTAGTGTTCTTTATTGTTTGTTTAGGGATGTGTCCTGTGAATTTGTATTACAGAGACCAAATATTTATTTTAGAAAGTATAAAAGAGATTTAGTAACGCTATCGTTAATCTAGTCAGGAGGTGATTGAATGGTACAGTTGAAGTTTTCAAATTCGAATATTTTTTCTTATAAGTTAGTAGAAGGTGTACAGGGAAAGAAATATTTGATGGACCTTAGCTCAGTGCGTCCTAAGAGTGTGATATGGGGCGGTTTACCTGATACCGTTTCGGTCACTGCTTATGAATTAGAGAATGAAAATGTTCAATTCGAACTTAAAAATAAAACAAGTAATGGGTTGAAAGTAGGGATAATCGTCGCTCTACAACCGCTATTATATACACTGTATAACTTGTTGCATAGTTTGTTTGTGAGCTACAAGATCAGTCAGCAACTGGGCATTAAAACTGTGTTGTTTGCCATCTCTATGCTTATTTCATACTTAATTGTGATTTCCTTTTTGAACTTTAATAAAAAGAAAGTAAAAGATCGATTGGGGCAAAAACGTTCTGTTCAGACATTTGTTTTTAAACCGACTAAGAGAATTTATGATGGCTATTTCATTTTTATAATCAGCTTGGTCTGTTATATTGTCTATTTATCTATCAATAATGGTTCAGAGGGAGCGGTGTTGATTGTAAATACAGTACTTTCGATGTTGTGTTTTGCATATACGAATAGTGCAATTCCAGTAGCGGAGTATTACCAAGCAGGCACCTATGAATTAGTGGAAATCAGAGAGGGATAATAATGAAGAAAGTTCATAAACTAGGAATCGTGCTACTCGGACTTTGTCTCTTAGCTGGGTGTTTCTTTAAGCCACAAATCACAAAGGAGCAACAAAATAATGTGGCCACTCGAATTGTTAGGAACTACGATGTTCAAGAGATTGAGTTTGTGGATTTTGATAAAAATTTAAGTACAGGAAGTTATGAATTAGTTCTGACATTAAATAATGATAAAAATAAAGAAACTATCATTACAATTAGAGAGATGGAATTTTTTGATGAATCAGAAGGAGAATTATTTCTTAATCCTCTGGGAAGATTTAAAGATTTGAAGCGGAAAGAAATAATTACTGGCGAAGTAGATTTATCTAGTATCAAAATTAAGTATCTCGGTGAAAAGTAGGAAACGAAAATGAAAAAGTTGATTAGAATTGCAGCGCTCATCTTAGGATTAATCTTTGTGAGTGGGTGCTTCTTCAAGCCTAATATCACGAAAGAACAACAAGACAATATCGCAATTCAAATTTATAGGAACTACGATATACAAGAAATAGAATTTTTGAGTTTTACTAAGAATGAAAGTACAGGAAGTTATCGTTTAGAAGTGAAAATCAATAATGATGAGGACAAAATGACGACGATTTTAATTGCTGATATAAATACTTTAGATGAAAAAACAGGAGGTATAGGATTGAATCCGGTTAATAGATTCGAGGATATCGAGCGTAGCGAACCGTTGACAGAGAATGTCTCTGCATCTGAGATAAAAATCAAATATATCGGTGAAAAGTAGGAATTCGTATGAAAAAGAAAACAGTAATGATCGGTAGTGCGCTTTTATTACTGACAGTCGGTGGAGTGACAGCGCTCAACGTGATTGCTCCAAGTTGGAGAGAGAATACGATCTTTGCGACAGCAAGAGATAAGCAATTAGCGTGGCTGAAAGAGCATGAAAAACAAATCTTAGCCTGGGTCAAAAATCATTATCCACAAGTGAATACTATTCAATTTGACTGGAATTCGGTAAAGGTAAGAGCAGTAAGTAATGGTGTGATGAATGTTGGGTATAATTTATCCGTTAAAGGTACTATAAATGAAATTCCTGAAACGGTAATTATAGTGGATTTCTTAATGGAGAAAAAAGAGGATGTACCTAATATGTCTCAAATTGGAATGAACCATTCGCCGAGAATAAAAAAGGACGGAGTATTATACGAATACGAGTGATATCTAAAAAGATTGGAGTTTAGGTATGAAAAAGAAAACAGCAATGATTGGCAGCGCCCTCCTGTTACTGACAGTCGGTGGAGTTACAGCGCTTAATGTGATCAATCCAAGTTGGAGAGAGAATACCATCTTTGCGACAGCAAGAGATAAGCAGTTGGCGTGGCTGAAAGAGCACGAAAAACAAATCGTAGCATGGATTCACTCAAGATATCCAAAGGTAGAAAAAGTACAGTTTGATTGGAAAACTCTAGAAGTTGGTCCCGTGAGCAATGGTGTAATGAATGTTGGATATAATTTGTCCGTGGAAGGAACGTTTAATGATATTCCTGAAACAGTCATTTGGGTAGATTTCTTACTGGATAAAGCGGACAGCATTCCTGACCTGTCCAAAATAAGAATGAATCATCCACCTAGAATTCATAAGGGTAACTTGTTGGATATTTATGAGTAAATGCTAGAAATGTGGGGATGTTATGAAAAGGAAATTTGTACTAATCGGTAGTACGCTTTTAGTCTTGGCGTTAGGTGGAGTGACAGCGCTCAACGTGGTCAATCCAAGCTGGAGAGAAAACACTATTTTTGCAACGGCAAGGGATAAGCAGTTAGCGTGGCTGAAAGAGCATGAGAAACAAATCGTGTCGTGGATTCAATCTAGGCATCCTAAAATTACCACTGTGAACTTCGATTGGAACACGTATCGAGTAGGAGCTATTAGCAATGGCGTTCAAACAGTAGGATATAATTTATCCGTAAAAGGAACTTTTAACGATAATCCAGATACTGCTTTATTTATAGATTTTTCTTTAGAAACAAAAGATAGTATCCCGGAAATGGTAAATATTCGAATGAATCAACCGCCTAGAATAAAGAAAGGGAATGGTTTTTACATTTTTGACTGACTTCATTGAATTTGGGAGTGTGGGAAGAGTATGAAAAAGAAAACAGCAATTACAGTTAGCACCCTCCTGTTACTGACAGTAGGTGGCGTCTCAGCGCTTAACGTGATCAATCCAAGTTGGAGAGAGAATACTATCTTTGCGACGGCAAGAGACAAGCAATTAGCGTGGTTGAAAGAACATGAAGAAGAGATTGTGAAATGGATTCATTCAGCATATCCAAAAGTGGAATCCGTGCAATTTGATTGGAATACTTTAAAAGTGAGGCCCGTTAGCAATGGTGTTTCAATAATCGGGTATAATTTGTTGGTTAAAGGTACGTTTAACGATATTCCAGAAACCATTATTTTTGTAGATTTTCTAATGGAAACAGCTGATAGTATTCCAAAAATGTCGCAGATTAGAATGAACCAACCACCAAGTATCAAAAAGGCCGATGGTGGAGTGTATTATTTTGAGTAGCCTCCAAAAAAGATGGGAGTACGGATATGAAAAAGAAAGCAGTAATTATCGGTAGCACGCTTTTAGTCTTGGCGTTAGGTGGGGTGACAGCCTTGAATGTAACGAATCCAGACTGGAAAGCAAACACTATTTTTGCGTCAGCAAGAGACAAGCAATTAGCGTGGTTGAAAGAGCATGAAAAACAAATCGTAGCATGGGTGCATTCAAGATATCCAAAAGTTGAAACTATTCAATTTGATTGGAAAACTCTAGAAGTTGGGCCCGTGAGCAATGGTGTAATGAATATTGGATATAATTTATCAGTTGAAGGAACGTTTAATGATATTCCTGAAACCATTATTTTTGTAGATTTTCGTATGGAAACAGCTGATAGTATTCCAAAAATGTCGCAGATTAGAATGAATCAACCACCAAGTATCAAAAAGGCTGATGGTGGAGTGTATGATTTTGAGTAGCCTCCAAAAAAAGATGGGAGTACGGATATGAAAAAGAAAGCAGTAATTATCGGTAGTACGCTTTTAGTCTTGGCGTTAGGTGGAGTGACGGCTTTGAATGTCACGAATCCAGATTGGAGAGCTAACACTATTTTTGCAACGGCAAAAGACAAGCAGCTCGCCTGGTTGAAAGAGCATGAGGAAGAGATTGTGAAGTGGATTAAGTCTAGGCATCCTAAAATCACAAGTGTAGATTTTGAGTGGAGTACTTATCGAGTAGGAGCTATTAGCAATGGCGTTCAAATAGTTGGGTATAATTTATCCGTAAAAGGAACGTTTAACGATAATCCTGATACGGTTTTGGTAATTGATTTTAGCCTTAACAATGAAGACAGCATTCCAAATATGAAAGATATTAGAATGATTAATCCTCCAAGTATAAAAAAAGGAAAAGGACTATATATTTTCGAGTAACTTGATGAAGTGTGATCAGTGGAGGTAAGTATGAAAAAGAAAGCAGCAATTACAGCAAGCGCACTGTTATTACTGACAGTAGGTGGAGTGACAGCACTCAACGTCATCAATCCAAGCTGGAGAGAAAACACGATTTTTGCGACAACAAGAGATAAACAACTCGCCTATCTTAAAGCGCACGAGAAAGAAATTGTAGCGTGGATTCACTCAAAGTATCCGAAAGTAGAATCAGTACAGTTTGATTGGAACACATATCGAGTGGGAGCAGTTAGTAATGGAGTTTCCAATAATGGATACAAACTAAGTGTAAAAGGTACGTTTAATGATCTCCCAGAAACTGTTCTTTATGTTAGCTTTAGTTTAGATGATGCTGATAGTATGCCAGATATTTCAAGAATGGGGATGAATCATCCTCCGGGAATTCTTAAAAATGGAGTCCTTATTAATTATGAGTAATGGAGTTTAGGTATGAAAAAGAAAGTAGCCATTATTGGTAGTACAGTATTATTACTTGCGCTAGGAGGGGTCGCGATTTCTAATCTTTACAATTTAGATTGGAAAATAGATGCAATATTTGCAACCCCAGCAAATAAGCAATTAGCGTGGCTGAAAGAGCACGAGAAGGAAATCGTGGCATGGATTCACTCGAAACATCCAAAAATTAATTCAGTGGAATTTGATTGGGAAACTATGGAAGTTAGCGGAGTATCCAATGGTATAGTAAATACCGAATACAATCTATGAAGTGCACCCCAAAAGTTAGACAGAAAATCTAACTTTTGGGGTGTTTTTATTATGAAATTAACTTATGAAGATAAAGTTCAGATTTATGAACTCAGAAAACAAGGATTTAGCTACTCACGACTTGCAGATATGTTCGGTATAGATGCGAGAAATCTTTCCTACATGATTAAATTGATTGAACGTTATGGGTTAGAGATAGTTAAAAAGGGAGAAATAATTATTATTCTCCAGAAATAAAACAAGAAATGATTGATAAAGTCTTACTCGAAGGTTGGAGTAAAGAAAGAGTTTCTCTCGAATACGGCCTCCCTGCGCGTGCCACTCTTCACAACTGGCTCGCACAATACAAGAAAAATAAGTATACTATTGTTGAGAAAACAAGAGGGAGAGTACCTGAAATGGGACGTAAGCCAAAGAAAAAACCAGAAGAGATGACGGAACTAGAACGCCTTCAGGCTGAAAATGAGTATTTAAGAGCGGAGAATGCCATTCTAAAAAAGTTGAGAGAACTCCGCTTGAAGGAGGAAAAAGAGAAAGAAGAAAGACGCAGATTGTCAGAGAGTTAGTGTCAGAGTTTCCTTTAGATATTCTTCTAAAGATTATTAAACTTGCTCGTTCAACTTACTACTATCACTTAAAGCAGCTAAACCTAGAAGATAAGAATCAGGCCGTAAAAAACGAAATAGAAACCATTTATAACGAGCATAAAGGTAATTATGGATATCGTCGTATTACTCTTGAACTTAGAAACCGTGGGTTCATCGTAAACCATAAGAAGGTACAACGCTTGATGAAACTGTTGGGGCTAACTGCTCGTATTCGTAGAAAACGTAAGTATTCTTCTTATCATGGAGAAGTTGGTAAGAAAGCTGAGAATATTATTCAACGTCAATTTACAGCTGAAAAACCGATGGAAAAGTGCTATACAGACATTACAGAGTTTTCTATTCCAACAAGTAATCAAAAACTATATTTATCACCAATTTTAGATGGTTATAACAGCGAGATTATAGCGTATACTCTATCATCTTCGCCAAATTTAAAACAAGTAAAGGATATGTTAGAACAAGCTTTTAGAGAAGAAGAATACGAGAATACTATTCTCCACAGTGATCAGGGATGGCAATACCAGCATGAGTTTTATCATAGTTTTTTAGAAGATAAGGGCATTCAGCCATCTATGTCCCGCAAGGGTAATAGTACTGACAATGGCATGATGGAATCGTTCTTTGGCATTCTTAAATCAGAGATGTTTTATGGCTATGAGCAGACATTTAAGTCTATAAAGGAACTTGAGAGGGCAATCGTCGACTATATTGATTATTACAATAACAAACGAATCAAAGTAAAATTAAAAGGACTTAGTCCTGTGCAATACAGAACTAAATCCTTTGCTTAAATTAATTGTCTAACTTTTTGGGGTCAGTACACTATCTGTAAGAGGTACTTTTAATAATGACGAAAATACGATAATATTCATTGATTTTGGATTAGAAAAAAGGGATAGCGTACCTAGTATGTCAGGAATCAGAATGAATCAACCTCCAAGAATTAGAAGGAATAAAAGTCTATATATTTTTGAGTAAATTAGTTGAGATGAAAAGTGTGGGAAGAGTATGAAAAAGAAAGCAATAATGATTAGTAGTGCACTCTTATTACTGACAGTAGGTGGCGTAACAACTCTCAACGTGATCAATCCTAGCTGGAGAGAGAACACGATTTTTGCGACTACAAGAGACAAGCAACTCGCCTATCTTAAAGCGCACGAGAAAGAAATCGTAGCGTGGATTCACTCAAAGTATCCGAAGGTAGAAACTGTTCAGTTTGACTGGGATACTTTAAGGTGGGCCCAGTAAGCAATGGCGTATCTATCAATGGATATAATTTATCGGTACAGGGCAAATTTAATAACATGCCGGAGACAGTATTGTACATTGATTTTAAATTAGACAATAAAGACAGTATTCCAAGTGTTTCGAAAATGGGTATGAATAATCCACCACTTAGAAAAAGTGATGGAGTTTGGGAACCGTATGAGTAATTAAAAGATTTCTCTTGTTCGAAGGATGGAATTACTAAAGGGGAGTGAGGGAAAGTGATGAAAAAGAAAGCAGCAATTACAGCTAGCGCTCTGCTGGTACTGACAGTAGGTGGAGTGACAGCACTCAACGTCATCAATCCAAGTTGGAGAGAGAACACGATTTTCGCGACGGCAAGAGACAAGCAATTGGCATGGCTGAAAGAGCATGAGGAAGATATTGTCAAGTGGGTTCATTCAAGATATCCAAAAGTAGAAACTGTGAAATTTGAATGGGATTCACTACGCGTCGGGCCAGTAAGTAATGGAGTGTCTATTAACGGTTATAATTTATCATTGACAGGCACATTCAATGGACTTCCGAAAACGATAATTTTTGTAGACTTTCTTATGGATAAACCCGATAGCATTCCGAATATGTCAGCAATCAGAATGAACCATCCGCCGAAAATCGAAAAGGATGATGGCGTTGTATACGATTATGAGTAGAATTCATAAAAAGACTGGAGTTCATGTATGAAAAAGAAAGCAGCAATTACAGCAAGCGCCCTCCTGTTACTGACAGTAGGTGGCGTGACGGCGCTCAACGTGATCCATCCAAGCTGGAGAGAGAATACGATTTTTGCGACTACAAGAGACAAGCAATCGGCATGGATGAAAGCGCACGAAGAAGAAATTGTGGCGTGGGTTCACTCTAGATATCCTAAAGTAGAGTCTGTGCAATTTGACGGGAGTACATTAAAGGTGGTTCCTGTTGGTAATGGTGGATTTACAACGGAATATAATTTATCGATAAAAGGGAATTTTAACAATAATTCAGACACAATTCTTATAGTTGATTTTAAATTGGAACAAATGGAAAGTATTCCTAGTATGTCAAATATAAGAATGAACCATCCTCCAAGAATAAAAAGAGATGGTGGAATTTATATTTACGAATAGCCTGATTTAGTGGGGTGACTATTATGAAAAAGAAAACAGTAATTACAGCCAGCGCCCTGCTGTTACTGACAGTAGGTGGTGTTACAGCGCTCAACGTGATTAATCCAAGCTGGAGAGAGAATACGATTTTTGCGACGGCGAGAGACAAGCAATCGGTATGGGTGAAAGCGCACGAAGAAGAAATTGTGGCGTGGATTCGTTCTAGGTATCCAAAAATAGAATCTGTACAGTTTGATTGGAATACTCTAGAGGTTGGAGCTGTAAGCAATGGAGTCTTTGTTGAGTCATACAATTTATCGGTAAAAGGGACCTTTAATAATAATAAAAAAACAATAATTTTTATTGATTTTAGATTAGAGCACTCAGATAGCATTCCAGAGATGTCTCGGATAGGAATGAATCATCATCCAAGAAAAGAGAAAGATGGAGTATACTACATCTTTGAATAATCTACATCGAAAAGGAGGGGGAAGCCTTGAACAAATTAACTTTTAAAGATTCGATGTCTACATGTCATAAAATCGTGACGGACGCGAATGGGAAGAAATACATTATGGATACGAGCACACTGAAGCCAAACGTCTATGCTTTTGGATTTCTTCCAAAGCAAATAACGATTGATATGTTTGAGTTGAGTAGGGGTAATCAGAGTTTCGAGCAAAGAGAGAAAACCTCGTCGAAATATATCGGATTAGCCGCAGCGACTCAACCCTTAACGACACTCTTATATAGAATGTTTAAGCAATTATTTTTAACCTATAATATTCACGAACAAGCACTCTTAAAAGGGATGTTAGTGTTACTTTCGATAGTAGTAGGGCTAGTTTTAGCCAAAATTTATATTGCATTAGCTAGAAAAAAGGCGGCAGAGAGATTGTCCGCGTCCGCGAAAAAGTATCGGATAACCTTTACTTTTACAGGAAAAAGACATTATGCGTATTGGTTTATGATAGCATTTATTTCCATCTTTGTATGGTTATTTTTGAGCGTCAATAATGGAACGGAAGGCCTGACCTTGCTACCGATAACCTTTCTATCATTTTTATTTTTTGTTATATGGTTAGGCATGGTTCCAATAGACTATCATTACAACCATCATATTATTCAGCTTGTTTCAATCGAAGAGAAACAATAAAATCGGAGAGGATTTATGAACGAATTAACTTTTAAAGATTCGATGTCTACATGCCATAAAATCGTGACGGACGCGAATGGGAAAAGATACATCATGGACACGAGCACACTGACGCCGAATGTTCATGGTTTTGGGATTATTCCAAAGCAAGTAACAGTGGAGATGGTGGAGTTTGGAAATCGTGATCAGAATTTTGAATTTAAGGCTAAACCGTCATCTAAGTTTCTAGGAGTGGCGGCAGTAACGCAACCATTGACGACGATTCTCTACAAGGTTCTGGAGAGTGTCTTCTTAAAGTACAATATTCATCAGCAACTACTTTTGAAGTGGATGATGTTTGGATTGTCGATAGTACTCGCATTTGTTCTTGCGAAAGTCTATATTCAGTTGGCTAAGAAGAAAGTCGCGAAGAGGGTTTCGCCAAACGCTAAACGATATATCGCTAAATTTACCTACTGGAATAAGAGAGACTATTCAAACTGGTTTATGATTCTTCTAATCGCTATTATTTTCTTTTTCTTTTTAAAATCTACTAACGGAACAGAAGGCATTCTTTTAGTTCCTATCACAATACTAGCGCACCTTCTCTTTGTTTTTTGGCTAGGAATGGCTCCTGTCGACCAAAACTATAATCGAAAGAGAATGCAGCTTGTCTCAATCGAAGAGAAACAATAAAATCGGAGAGAATTTATGAACAAATTAACTTTTAACGCTTCGAAGTCTATATGTCATAAATCGTGACAGACTCGAACGGAAAAAAATACCTTATGGATACGAGTACCATCAGACCCAACGTGTATGGTTTTGGATTTTTACCCAAAAGAGTGCGTGTTGAAATGGTTGAGATTGATAAAAAAAGTCGCCTTTTTGATAAGAAAACAAAAGTTAATGGAGCGGTAGTGGCAGGTGTAGGGGCGTTCGCAAGTACACCTCTCCTATCAAAGTCGATAACGAAACTACTGGATGGGATGCTGGATAGCTATCATATTCACCAACAGCCTTTTCTAAAGTACGGAATTTTTCTAGGGACTTTCATTTTGGCATTCTTAATAGCGCTAGTAATGATAGGAGTTTCTAGATTCAAGGTATCAAAGAAACTTCCTTCTAATCCTAAAAAGTATATCGCTACATTTAGAACAGAAGGTAAAAACAATGCGAGTTATTATATTTTTCTGGCCATTATTGCAGTCCTCCTTTTCTTTTACGCAAAAGCACCTTCTTGGGGAGAATTATTATTGATATATAATATGATGTTCGCATTTTGGCTATTTTTTGTTTGGCTGGTGGAAGTCCCTGTCGATAATTTGTACAATAATAAAATCTTTATACTTGAATCAATCGAGGAAAAACAGTAAAAACGGAGTGGATTATGGAAGAAGTAACAATCACTAACGCTAATTCGATGTGTTATAAACTGTTGACCGACACAAAGGGAAATCGATATTTGATGGATGTGAGTACAGTTTCGAATAAACTTTACTGCTTTGGAGTTCAATCAGATAAAGTAACGGTTGATATGATTAAAATCGATAAAAATGATACGAGATTTGAACAAAAGAATCTGCAATCAAGTACTTTCGTTGCGATTACAGCAGGGAGTCAATTGTTTGCTAATATAGTGTATCGCTCGTTAACCCAATTCATAAAAGAACAAAAATTACATCAACAATTTATTTTTCAAGTTGGACTCTTTATGATTTCAATTCTCTTTGCAGCGCTACTGATGAAATTATTTGCCATGATGTCTAAAAAATACGTGGCAGACCGAGTGTCTTCGCATCCAAAGAGATATGTTGCAACATTTAAAACGACGTCAAAACGACATCTTTCGTTTTACATTCCACTCTCCATTAAGGTAATTCTCTTTTTATTTTATTTAAGGGCTAGCATGGGTGGTAGTGTGGTACTTTTAGTTTTTAATACTATTTTGACGCTTTGGATTTTGATTGGTTGTTTTGTAGGATTTCCAGTAGATATTCTTTATAAAAACAAGGAATTTCAATTAGAATCAATCGAGGAAATACAATGATTTTTAGGAGTATTCATATGAAAAAGATAGTGAGTTTACTCATGCTTATGTTTAGTGTTTTCTTTCTAGTAGCTTGTGCAAATAGGCCTAGCAAAGAAGCGATGAATGAAGAACTAAAGAAACCTGAAGTTGTTGCGGTAATTGAAGAAAGTTTAAAAAATCTAGATAGCGATGCATTTACTGAAAAAGGAAAAATAAAATCGTATGAAATTAATTACGATAAAACCGAACATAATTCTCGCCGAGGAATTGAGATCGAAATTTATATTAATGGAGATAGTAATTTGAAAATCAATAGCCTTATCACTAAGGATAATGGTAAATATGACGTTGCGGTCTCTGTAGAATCCAAAGAGCTTGATGATTTCTTGGAGGGTAGAAAATGAAAAAGCTGATACATCTACTCATACTTATGTTTAGTGTTTTCTTTCTAGTAGCCTGTTCAAATAGTCCTACCAAAGAAGCGATGAATGAGGAGCTAAAGAAACCAGAAGTTATTGCGATAATCGAGAAAAGTTTAAAAAAATCGATAAGGGTGCGTTAACTGAAGATGGGAAAATAAAATCGTATGAAATTAATTACGATAAAACATATTATAACTCTCGTGGGGGAATTGAAATAGAAATTTATATTAATGGTAATAGTAATTTAAAACTCAATAGTCTTATTACTAAGAATCGAGACGAATATAAAGTTTCAGTGTCTGTACAATCCAAAGCACTTGTCGATTTCTTGGAGGATAGGAAATGAAGAAGAGAAAAATAGTGGTAATTATAGTAGCGATTCTATTAGGGATTTTCTTACTAGTAGAAAATTCAAAACGTCGGGAGAAAGAACTAATTCGAGAAGAGTTACAGAAACCAGAAGTTATCGCAGTTATTGAAGAAACATTAAATAATTTAGAAAAAAATCTTAGTAATAAAGATGTCATTAAATCGTATGAAATTGATTATGATGAAACGCATCTTAATGCTTCAGGAAATGGAATTGAAACTAAAGTATTTGTAAATGGGAACCGTGATTTAAAAATCGGCTTACTCATCAGTAAAAATAAAGACAAGTATAGAGTAGGAGTTGCAGTGGTTTCTAAAGAGTTGGCTGATTATGTTGAAGCTGAAGAGAATTAAATTGAGGAGTAGCTGTTCCTTATCTTAAAAAACTTCAATTCAATCAACCGAACCTAGCAGTAATGCTGGGTTCTTTTTTTTGTTTGCGCGTATAGTAAAAGCCGCGGTGGAGCAGTATAATATAGATAAGTTCAGGAATCCGTTTTTAGGGAGAGGGGCTGTTGGAAATGAGGCCAAAAATTAGAGGAATTGGAACTGTTGCGTTAGGTATCATCAGTGGTGCGAATGCCATCTATCAGCTACTATTTCGTCATGATATCGCGCTGTTTATTGTGAATGCGATAGTTGTTGGTGCTGTCTTTTATTCTTGGTTGAATCGGGATAATCCAGAACAGCTCAAGAAGATGAATCGCGGAGGGACTGCTATTTTGATTTTAATAGTCGCTTCAATCGCTTTTGCCTTGATCATGAATCATTTTGGGTTTGAGCAATGGGAGTCGTGGCAAAAATTCGTCGTTAGATTCACGTTTTTCTTTGGCTTAGTGACGGTAGTGAATCGATATATTAAAAAATAATAGTTTAACGGAGGCGTCATATGGCACTTTTACACGTTTCATTTTTTTCAAAAACATTAATGAGAACCATCCCGCTGTCAGTCTACTTGCCTAGCGATGCAGTGGACTTTAATAATCAGTATCTCTCGGAAGGTCCGTACAAAACGTTGGTGTTACTGCACGGAGTATTGGGCAGTGAACAGGACTGGGTCAATCAGACGCGCATTCTTCGATACGCTAAAGAGAAAAATCTCGTCCTCATCATGCCTTCTGGTGAAATCATTTCTACGTAGACCAACCATGGAACTATACGAACTATGGAGAATTTATCGGGGTAGAGCTTCCAGAAATCTCACGCCGAATGTTTCCTATTTCCAGAAAACGGGAAGACTTAGGTATTGCTGGTCTTTCAATGGGTGGATACGGAGCGCTTCGAAATGGCATCAAATATCCCGACACCTTTAGCGTCATTGGGGCGTTCTCTAGCGCGATTAAGAAACAGGCACTTCCACCAGAGGAGATTCCAGAAGCACCGTTCTTTTTAAGAAAAAGCTTTTTGGAGGCGGTCTTCAAAGATGAGGAGACCTTTGTGGCGGAAGGCAATCAGTTGTATCATGCCGTCCAAACAATGGAGCATAAGGACGCGCTCTCGATTTTTATGGCATGTGGCACTGAAGATTGGCTTTTGGAAGACAACCGTAGCTACAGTAGCTTTTTGAAAGAACAAGGAGTGTCGCTAACGTATCAAGAGCACGCTGGTGGACACGAATGGGATTTCTGGGACTGGGCGATGAAGCAGTTCTTAGACTGGTGGATTCCAGAAGATGCAGACCAAGGCGTGTCTAGCGGGAACGTGAAATCGTAAGACGAGCGCGATATTGTTGCAAGCATCGGGTTTGAATGGTAGAATATTTTGTATATTAGAGCGATGAACAAGAGGAGTAAAATGACTTTGTTTACAAGCGAGGGAAGGGTTGGTGCAACTTCCTAGCAAATTCATTTGAAGGTAGCTTGTGAGCTTACTCTACGAAAAGAAGTAATAGAGTACGGAGACGACACTTCGTTACCAACATTGAGGCGTAATGAATTTTTACGCGAATATTAGGTGGTACCACGAATTTAATCGTCCTATGGAGAGTGTCTTCATAGGATTTTTTTATTGGACACAAACAAGATACAAGGAGGAAAATCAATGGCTAAAGAAATGTCATCTAAGTTTCAACCACAAGAAGTTGAAGCTGGTAAATATCAATGGTGGGTTGATTCAGGCGTCTTCCATCCAAACGAAGATCCAAACGCTGAACCTTATTCAATCGTTATCCCGCCACCAAACGTAACAGGGAAATTACACTTAGGACATGCTTGGGACGTAACGTTACAAGACATGATTATCCGTCAAAAACGTATGCAAGGGTTCGACACTTTATGGTTACCAGGGATGGACCATGCGGGGATTGCAACTCAAGCAAAAGTAGAAGAAAAATTACGCGGAGAAGGTTTGTCTCGTTATGACCTTGGCCGTGAGAAGTTCCTTGAACAAACATGGGAATGGAAGGAAGAATATGCCAGCCATATCCGTGAACAATGGGCAAAAATGGGGATTTCTGTCGACTACCGCAGAGAGCGTTTCACATTAGATAAAGGGTTATCTGACGCCGTGAAGAAAGTCTTCGTAACTTTATACGAAAAAGGCTTAATCTACCGTGGTGAGTACATCATCAACTGGGACCCTAAAGCCAAAACGTCATTATCTGATATCGAAGTAATCCATAAAGACGTGGAAGGCGCGTTCTATCATATGAACTACCCTCTAGCAGACGGAAGTGGATTCTTAGAAATCGCAACGACTCGTCCAGAAACACTTCTTGGAGATACAGCTGTTGCGGTTCACCCAGACGATGAACGTTACCAAGCGCTTATCGGGAAAACTGTAATCTTGCCACTTGTGAACCGTGAGATTCCAATCATCGCTGACGAATACGTTGAGCAAGATTTTGGGACAGGGGTTGTAAAAATCACTCCAGCGCATGACCCGAACGACTTTGAAGTAGGGAACCGTCACAACTTACCTCGTATTAACGTGATGAACGATGATGCGACAATGAATGAGTTAGCGGGTAAATATGAAGGCATGGACCGCTTTGCTGCGCGTAAAGCCATCGTGAAAGATTTAGAAGAAGCTGGCCTTCTTGTGAAAATCGAAAAACATTTACACAGCGTTGGTCACTCAGAACGTACAGATGTCGTGGTTGAACCACGTCTTTCAAAACAATGGTTCGTTAAAATGGGACCTTTGGCAGAACAAGCCATCAATGCGCAACGTGAAGAAGGCGACAACACTGTAAACTTCTATCCACCACGTTTCAATGATGCGTATTTACGTTGGATGGAAAACATTCACGACTGGGTAATTTCACGTCAATTATGGTGGGGACACCAAATTCCAGCTTGGTATCATAAAGAAACAGGAGAAGTATACGTTGGCATGGAAGCGCCAAGCGATATCGAAAACTGGACACAAGATCCAGACGTATTAGATACTTGGTTCTCATCTGCGTTATGGCCATTTTCAACAATGGGTTGGCCAGACGAAGATGCAGCTGACTACAAACGTTACTATCCAACAAACACACTTGTAACAGGATACGACATCCTTACTTTCTGGGTAAGCCGTATGATGTTCCAAGGGTTAGAATTTACAGGCAAACGTCCATTCAAGAACGTTTAATCCACGGATTGATTCGTGACAGTCAAGGACGTAAGATGAGTAAGTCTCTTGGGAACGGGGTTGACCCAATGGAAGTCATCGAGCAATATGGTGCCGATGCGCTTCGTTGGTTCTTAGCAAACGGTTCTGCTCCAGGGCAAGACGTTCGTTACTCAACAGACAAGATGGATGCTGCATGGAACTTCATCAACAAGATTTGGAACGCAAGCCGTTACGCATTAATGAACGTGGGCGACTTAACAGTGGACCAAGTGGATATTACTGGTGAGAAAACTCTTGCGGATAAATGGATTTTAACACGCTTGAATCAAACGATTGGGAAAGTGACAGAACTCTTCGAGAAATTCGAATTCGGTGAAGCAGGACGTCTCCTATATCGCTTCATCTGGGATGATTTCTGTGATTGGTATATCGAAATGTCGAAAGAAACATTAGCAGGGGACGACGAAGCTGCGAAATTAACAACACGTAGCATTCTTGTATATGTATTAGACAACACATTACGTCTATTACACCCAATCATGCCTTTCGTGACAGAAGAAATCTGGCAATCTGTTCCTCACGTTGGGGAATCATTAGTGGTAGCAACTTACCCAACGGTTCACCCAGAACAAATGGACGAACAAGCAGCCGAAGAAATGGAATTCTTAATGGACTTCATCCGTTCAGTACGTACAGTTCGTAACGAAATGAACACACCATTATCAAAACCAATTAACATTATTGCGAAAGTGAGCGACGGAGCGCACTACGCAATCTTGAAAGAAAACGAATCTTACATTGCACGCTTCTCAAATCCAGAAGAATTCGTGTATGGTGAAGACGTTGAAGCGCCATCTGATGCGGTAACTTCTGTTATCACAGGTGCTGAAATTTACTTACCATTAGCAGGATTAATCAACATCGAAGACGAAATCGCTCGTCTTGAAAAAGAAGCAGAAAAATTGCAACAAGAAGTGGATCGTGTCGAGAAGAAATTATCGAACGAGAAATTTGTGGCGAAAGCTCCTGCAGCGGTTGTTGAAGCTGAACGTGCAAAAGGTGCGGACTATCAAGCACAACGTGAAGCCGTGTTAGAACGTATCGCAACATTGAAGAAAATCTAATCCGTTTTTACGGTGAGGAGAGCGTATGAAGTGTCATGCGCTCTCTTTTATATGTTCCGGTGGGCAATTTTCTGTTATGATAAATGAGGAAAATAGGAGGTGAGTGAATGATTCAAGAGTGGTTAAAAAAGAGCGAGAGTATTCCGCGCAAACATGGGTTGTACCGCATGGAGGCTATCCTAGAAGCGCTTGGAAATCCAGAACGTGAATTGAAGAGTATTCATATTGCAGGGACGAATGGGAAAGGGTCCACAGCTGCGATGATCACGGCCTTTGCGAAGGCGCATGGATTGCGAGTAGGGACATTCACTTCACCGCATATGGATAGTATTAGAGAACGAATCCAGCTAGACGGATTGCCTCTTGAAGAAGAACCGTTCTGGAAAGCCGCATCGGTGGTAAGAGAGGTGGAAAGCCGCTTATTCGAAGAGTGGGGAGCCTTTAACTATTTCGAGATTTTAACGGCGATGATGTTTGTCGTCTTTCAACAGGAAGCCGTCGACCTTGCGATTATTGAAGTCGGGATTGGCGGTCTGTTGGATAATACGAATGTCGGCCATCCACTCGTCAGCGTCATTACGACGATTGGCTTAGACCATCAGGACTTACTCGGAAGCACTTTAGAAGAAATTACCGCACAAAAAGCAGGCATTATTAAGCCTGGACAACAAGTTGTCGTTGGGCCAGTCAGCTGTGAATGTATGGATGTCATTCGTGAGGTTGTTAGTGAGAAAGGCGCAACGGTGCAGGCATTTAGCGAAGACTTCTTTCTAATTGAAGAGTCGTATCAAGACACCTCAGTGACGATTCCGCTGAAACAGCTAGCTCTCCAAGGAGCCTTCCAGAAGGAGAATGCGACTGTTGCGATTCGAGCATTTCGCGCGTGGATAGAAGCCACTGGAAGAAGCGTGCAGGCTGAGTTCATCGAGGCAGCCCTTTCTGTCGTATCATGGCCAGGGCGGATGGAAGTGTTACAAGACACACCACTTGTGATAATCGACGGTGCTCATAATTTACCAGCCATCGAGCGACTCGTACAAAATATGATGGCGAGCATAGCTAAGAAACAGACGCTGTTATTTAGCGCGCTCACTCGAAAAGATAGTCAACAGATGCTTGCAAGATTGCAGGAAGCTCTTCCTGATGTGAATATCATCTTAACGAGTTTTCATCCTTCTAGAGGCCTGTCGATAGCTAGAAGCGATGTGGAAGCGTACTTGGATTCTCCCAAGATTTCCTATGAAGAAAGCTTTGAAGAAGTCATTGACCGTTTCGCCAGTTCAACAGACGACGAGAGCGAATTATGGGTGACGGGCTCATTGTATTTTATCGCCGAAGTTCGACATTGGTGGAAGAACCGTAAGCCCAAAGAAGAATAGACATCGTAACTCTTTGTAGAGAAAACAAAGAGGAAGTGTCACAATGATTGAATCAAAACTATTAGAAGTGCCTTTAAGCGCCATGCCACGAGAACGCCTCGAACGGTATGGCGCTAAAGTGCTTGAAACGCATGAATTACTCGCGATATTACTACGCACGGGGTCCAAGGATTTAAACGTCCTGCAACTAGCGGTTGTTGTCTTAAACACCTTCGAAGACTTGCATTCGCTGAAGATGGCAAGCCTAGACGAACTCATGCATATTAACGGAATCGGTCGCACCAAGGCAATTGAACTAAAGGCAGCGATGGAACTAGTGTGCGCTTAAGTAATGCCGCGCAAATGAAACTCGGGAAGATTACGTCCTCCAAGATGGCCGGCCAGTGGATTGTGCAGGAGTTGAAGGATGCCTATCAGGAACATCTCGTTGCCTTGTATTTGAACACGAAAAACGAGATTATCAAGAAGAAAATGATTTTCATCGGTGGGTTGAATAGTGCAGTGGCGCATCCACGCGAAATCTTTCGAGAGGCAGTACGGTTTTCGGCAGCGCGCGTCATTATTGGGCATAATCACCCAAGCGGAAACCCTGAACCCTCGCAAGCAGATATCGATTTTACGCGCCGCCTGATGGAGTGCGGGGAACTCATGGGCATCGAGCTTCTGGATCATTTTGTCGTCGGAGGAGAGGAGTATATTTCTTTAAAAGAATTCGGGGCTTTTTAAAAACTGTTCAAAAGAATGTGAAAAGTTGAATTTTGAAAAAGATGAAAGCAGATTGTTTTCGATTTTCACGAAAAATATTATTGAAAATTAACGAAACGATTCGGAAAAAACGCACAAAACGGCATTTGTTCCACTTAATTCTCAGTGAAATCGGAAATACTCTTGTAAATTTGTCTGTGAGATGTTATACTTATGATGTGTTTTTGTTAGGTATAGAAATTGTGTAAGGTATTACTCCTTTCGAACCATTAGCAAGAATATGAATAACAAGTGCTATGGCACAAGGAGGAAATGTTCATGGAACAAGGTACAGTAAAATGGTTTAACTCAGAAAAAGGTTTTGGGTTTATCGAACGTGAAGGTGGAAACGACGTATTCGTACACTTCTCAGCAATCCAATCAGAAGGATTCAAAACATTAGAAGAAGGACAAGCAGTTCAATTCGATGTTGAAGAAGGCGCTCGTGGACCACAAGCAGCTAACGTAGTTAAACTATAATTTAACTTAAACTTTGATGCCACCGGTTTTCCGGTGGTTTTTTTGTGCGCAAAAACAGAAGAGTCGAAGCCTAAAATGTACAAATTTGGCCATGTCCATATATGGCCTTTTTGTCCTCCCCCTCCCAAGAATTTCTTTTTATTCTTGCATTTTTTTATTTAGTAAATTCATTCCAATATTTTGGTGATTTTTTGTCAAAATCTACCTAGCTGGAATGGGAGAAACATAGCGTATCGCCTGTTGAAAAACGAAGAGCTTTCGGATTCTATAGGAATAACAATAGCGGTTATAATCGATGTGAATTACTGACTCTGGAAATTTATTTCCTAGAGTCAGTTTGAAGCTCGATAGGAAACGAGGCCTGGGCTCGTTCCGGTATAGCTATTGTTGTTCCTATGAAGATATCTGAAGGTGATCGTAGTTTTTCAAAACAGCCCCCCCTAATTGTTTCGCCCATTCCAGCCGAAGGCTCACTCAATTTCAGCACGAAAAATATCACCAAAATATTACAGAAACCGTTTTTATGTTACGAAATAAAAAAGTTTGCTAAAAATCTATAAAATACAAGAATAAAAAGCTAAATTCTGCTATACTAGAATAGAATTCTTACAGCCAAGTCTGTAGAAGAATTATCTAAGGAGGAAACAGTGTGGTTGCATTAAATTTTAAAGCACAAAATATCGGAATTGACTTAGGCACAGCTAACACGATTGTTTATCTAGAAGATGAGGGAATCGTCACACGTGAACCTTCCGTTGTTGCAAAAAATATCGTTACAGAAGAAATTATCGCAGTTGGGAAAATCTGCATTTGAAATGATTGGTAGAACACCAGAAAATATCGTGGCATTACGCCCAATGAAAGATGGCGTAATCGCTGATTACAATACAACGACAGCAATGTTGAAATACTTCATTCAGTCGATTGTGGGCCGCTCATTCTTTAAACCAGTGGTCATTATCTGTGTGCCAAGTGGCATTACAGACGTTGAAAAGAGAGCCGTTTTAGACGCGACAAAATATGCAGGCGCTAAAGAAGCGTACGTGGTTGAAGAACCATTCGCGGCTGCGGTTGGGGCAGGACTTCCTGTCACAGACCCAACTGGAAGCATGATTGTCGATATCGGTGGCGGTACGACAGACGTTGCGACGATTTCGCTTGGAGGAATCGTGAATAGCCGTTCGATTCGTGTCGGAGGAGACGAGTTAAACGAGTCTATCGTGCAGCACGTTCGTAAGACGTACAATTTACTCATTGGGGAACGTACAGCTGAAGAATTAAAAATTACGCTTGGTTCAGCTTCTATTGAAAAAGCACAAGGAAGCATGCAAGTGCGTGGTCGTGACATGGTCACAGGATTACCACGAGTTGTTGAAGTGCCTGCAAAAGAAATTGCAGTTGCGATGAGTGAAATTATTCATCAAATTTTAGACGCAGTAAAAGATGTATTGGAACAAACACCGCCAGAAATTTCTGCGGACGTTATTGATCATGGAATCGTGTTAACAGGTGGAGGCGCAATGCTTCGTCACCTTGCTGAAATGATTTCGAAGGAAACGCAAGTACCAGCCTTTGTAGCCAACGATCCACTCGATTGTGTGGCACTAGGAACAGGTGCGATTTTAGCAAATCCATCATTAATGAAAAAATAGAGTCCGTTGAAAAATAAAAAAAGAGGAGTGATGATGTGAATCCAATTTTTTCAAATAAGAAACTAATTGGTTGGGTAATCGGAATTATCACGGCATTAGCCTTGATTATGTATTCCGTTACTTACGGCAGTAATATCGTGACTCAAGGTGTTAATGATGTAACCAACATTCTAGGAAGATTAGTCTCTTATCCAGCAAATAGTATTAATGATTTTATCGATAGCGTGAATGACTTATCAAATACGTATCAAGAAAATCAATCCTTAAAACAAAAAATCGATACCATTCATGAATTAGAAGTTCAATTGAGTGAGTTAAAACGTGATAACCAAAAAATGAAGGAAACGCTCAAGTTGCAAGATACGCTGAACGATTATACGTTAGTGAATGCGACAGTGATTGCGCGTAATCCGGATACATGGCGTGATGTCATTACGATTAACAAAGGGTCAAATGACGGCATCCAACCGCAAATGTCTGTTATGAGTGATAACGGGCTTGTAGGGAAAGTCATGGACGTGAATCCAACGAGTGCACGTGTAGCGCTATTATCAAATGCCGATAATACATTAGTGCGTGTGGCAGCGATGATTCAAAACGAAAAAGAACCAATCTACGGAACAATCACTGGCTATGACGATAAAACGAATATGTTAGTGATGAGCCAAATTCAAGCAACGCAAGATATCAAAGTTGGGGATAAAGTCGTGACAAGTGGTCTCGGCGGTATTTCTCCAAACTCACTGTATATCGGTACGGTTGAGGAAGTGGCGATGGACCGTTTTGGCTTGTATAAAGAAGTGAAAATTCGTCCAGCAGCGGATACGAATGACGTTCGTTATGTGACGGTTGTTATTCGTACAAGCGAAAGCGAGGGGCAATAATGCGCATCTCAAAAAGAGTTTACTGGGTGTTATTTGTTTATATTCTTGCTTTCTTAGCCGATGGAGTGTTAACGAATCATTTTTCAAAATTGTTTCTATTCTCCGGCTATAGCTTAACGCCTCGAATGATTATTATCGCAGTTGTGTTGTTAAACTTCATGATTGACCAAAAATCGATGTTCTGGTTTACAGTCGTTGCGGGATTCTTAGTGGACAGTTACTACTCAGGCGTCCTTGGTGTTTATATGGCGCTGTTTGCAGTGATTGTACGAATCATTAATTTGGTTCGCCCGAACATCCTTCAAAATCCATTTACATTAGGGCTAGCATTAGTGTTCTTCTTAAGCTTCACTGAAGTCTCTGTTTACTTCGTGTATGCCTTACGAGGAGTCGCGAGCATGGATTGGAATGAGTTCTTAGTAGTAAGACTTGGGGCAACCTTAATGTTAAACATCGTAATTTACTATATTTTATATCTCCCGCTTCGCAATTTTGCGCGGTGGGTGAACTCAACTCCGGTCGTAAGTCCACACGACTTAATGAACCATCGTAGAGCATAATTTGAGAAAGGTTTGGCTGTTTGCGGCCAAGCCTTTTTGATTGCACGTTAATAGTACTGACAAAGGCGATAGATATGGTATAATAAAGAGAATTAGTGTCAAGAGAAAGAGGAATTGAATGAAGAGAGCAACATTTTTAAAAGCAAGTCTAATCTCGAAAGGGATTATTGCGACCTGTGCGATTGTCGGTTTTCTAATGCAAATGACGCTTCATGGGTGGCATGGACTTCGTTACTACACGAATCAATCGAATCTACTCGTTGGATTGTTTATGGTGTACTTGCTATTGAAATACCGCAAAGACGGCCATTGGGAGTAAGATGGACCTTCGCTTGAAGGGTGGCGTTACGGTTGCGATTCTTCTAACGGGGCTGGTATATCACTTTATGTTAGCACCGCAAAAGACAGCCGAAGAGTTCTGGACGATTGAGAATTTCCTATCGCACTATATTGTGCCGTTTGGAACTTTAGCGGATTGCATCGTCTTTGATAAAGGACATTGCTACAAGTGGTATGATCCATTTACGTGGACGCTGTTGCCGCTGGTCTATGCGATTGTGTCTGTGGCGATTGCGCTCATAACCCGTATTCCGATTGGAAATAACAAAGATGGCCCATTCCCATATTTCTTCTTGAATGTGGATAAATATGGATTTGTCGGCGTCTTGCAATATTGCTTAGGATTAGCCGTAGCCTTCTTAATTGGCTCGTATATTCTTTTCGTATTTAAAAATGGATTCAAAACGAAGGAACGTTTATAAGAGAGGAGACTTTCATGGTTCGAGATATTGGAATCGACTTAGGAACAGCGAATATTTTAGTGTTCTTAAAAGATCGTGGAATTATTTTAAATGAACCGTCACTCGTTGCGCTAGATGAGCGTAATGGCGACGTGATTGCAGTCGGTGAACGTGCGTACCAAATGGTGGGCCGTACGCCAAAAGAAATCAATGTGCACCATCCATTAAAAGGTGGGGTGATTGCGGATATCGCAGTTACTGAGCAATTGCTTGAATTATTCATGCAAAAATTAAACTTAAATAGTTGGTTCTCAAAACCAGATATTTTAATTTGTACACCAACAAATATTACGACAGTCGAGCAAAAAGCCATTATTCAAGCCGCGATTAAATGCGGTGGACGTAATATTTACTTAGAGGAAGAGCCTAAAGTGGCCGCAGTCGGTGTTGGACTCGATATCTTCTCTCCAATTGGAAACATGGTCATCGATATCGGTGGTGGGACAAGTGATATTGCCGTTCTTTCAATGGGCTCAACGGTCACAAGCCGTTCGATTAAATTAGCTGGCGACAATATGGACTTTGCTATTTCCGAATATATTAAAGACAAATATCAACTCATTATCGGAGACCGTACTGCTGAAGCCATCAAGATGAATCTCGGTAGTGCGATTGAAGTGGAAAACGAGTCGGATATGATTGTTAAAGGTCGCGATATGACGACTGGGTTGCCGAAGACGGTAACGATTTATACAAATGAAATTTATCATTGCTTAAAGAAATGCTCGATACGATTGGCGAAGAAGCTAGACTCGTACTCGAAGCGACTCCACCAGAACTCGCAGGCGATATTATCGAACGCGGCGTGATGGTAACAGGGGGAGGGGCACTCATCCAAGGAATCGACCGTATGCTTTCTGAGAAGCTACAAGTTCCTGTGATGATTGCTGAGAACCCGCTACAAAGTGTTGCGATTGGAACAGGAATCTTATTAAACCGAATTAAAGCAGATCGTGGTATTTTCTCAGGACTCAGAAGACTCTTCAGTTCTAAGAAAGTTGTAATGAACCCAACTGCGAATATGATTGATGATGAAAGGACAGAAGAAGCATGAAGCAAGAATTGAAAAATAGTGGTCACTTATTATTGACGGCGCTACTCCGTGTCTTAATCTTCGTGATTATCGCAGTCATCTTATTTGCACTTGGCTTAATGGTTGGTTATGCCGTTCTTGGTGAAGGTCACAACCCATTTGATATTTTCTCAAAAGAAGTATGGGACAAGATTTTCAACTTTATTAACTAACAAGCAGATAGATTGACCTTTGTTGACTATTGAAGTAGACTATAACAAAAGCAGAATATGGAGGAAATGCTATGAATTTAATTCCAACAGTTATCGAGCAGTCTTCACGCGGAGAACGCGCTTATGACATTTACTCACGTTTATTAAAAGACCGTATTATCATGGTGAGCGGACCTGTTCACGACGATATGGCGAATGCGATTATTGCGCAATTACTATTCTTAGATGCACAAGATCCTGAGAAAGATATTTACATGTATATTAACTCTCCAGGAGGAAGCGTCACAGCTGGTTTAGCCATCTACGATACAATGAACTTCATTAAAGCAGACGTTCAAACAATCGCGATGGGGCTAGCAGCGTCAATGGGTTCATTCCTATTAACAGCTGGTGCGAAAGGCAAACGTTTCGCATTACCAAACGCTGAAATCTTAATCCACCAACCTTTAGGCGGAGCACAAGGGCAAGCGACAGAAATCGAAATTGCAGCACGTCAAATCTTGAAAACACGTGAACGTTTAAATAAAATCTTGGCAAAACAAACAGGCCAAAAATTATCACGTATCGAAAAAGATACAGACCGTGATAACTACATGACAGCACAAGAAGCCTTAGAATATGGCTTAATCGATGCGATCATGGAAAGCTCAAAAGAAATGAAATAACAGAAAGTGCAGAAGAACTAATAGTTCTTCTGCTTTTTTTTCGCCGTATATCTTCCTTTTTAGTCGTGAAAGCGGTACAATAGACACATACGACTTTGTTAGAAGGTAAAAGGGGAAAAGGTTATGACAACAGAAGGAAATCCATTAAATAATGCACGTGTGGCATATGAATATTACGAATTACCAGGGGAATTGGTAGATATTCAACCTTTAGGAAATGGATTAATTAATAAAACCTATCAAATTACACATACACATGAAAATGAAGAAAAACAATATGTATTACAAGCCATCAACCATGATATTTTTCCAAACGTACGTGGATTAATGGAAAATATCGAGAAGGTAACTACTTACCTTCGTGAGAAATACGAAGCAGAAGGGCGTGACGCTTCTCGTGAAACGCTCCGTGTCATCCGCACTAAAGATGGCCATTTAACAGCCAACTTGGATAACGGAACTTACTGGCGTATTTATGATTCAGTGAAAAATAGCTATTCATTAGATAAAGTAGAAAGTCCAGAACAATTTTACATCACAGCCAAAGCATTCGGTCGTTTTGCCTATGACTTAAACGACTTTGATGCAAGCCAATTAGTAGAAGTGATTCCACAATTCCACGACACACGTAATCGTTACAGACAGTTAGAAGAAGCGATTAAAGAAGATCGCGTTGGCCGTGTGAAAGAGGTGCAAGAAGAGATTGCATTTATCCAAAACCGTAAAGCGGACTGCTTCTTACTCTATGATTTACTCGATGAAGGCGTATTGCCGCTTCGAGTAACGCACAATGATACAAAATTAAACAACATCATGTTCGATAGCGAAACGAAAGAACCGCTTTGCATCGTGGACCTTGATACCGTAATGCCAGGATTAGTGTTATTTGATTTTGGTGATTCGATTCGTTTTGGTGCGAACGATTGTGCCGAAGACGAACCTGATTTATCAAAGTGAACTTCGATTTCGACTTATACGAAACATACGTGAAAGGCTTTATCGAAGGCACAAACGGCATCTTGACGGAAGCCGAACTCGAATACTTACCTTGGGGTGCTCGCGTCATCACGCTAGAACAAGGTATTCGTTTCTTGACGGACTATATCAACGGTGACGTTTACTATCAAACGACTCGTCCAGGACAAAACTTGGATCGCGCCCGTACGCAATTGAAATTGGTACAAGATATGGAAAACGTGTGGGATAAGATGGTCGAAGCCGTTCAAAACGCACAAAAATAAAGAGTTTCAGACTCTCTGACAGATTTGTCAGGGAGTTTTTTTTGCACCTTTACACACTATATGTTGTAAATTATAACAATTCTAAAACACTATATATTGTGTTTTAGGGGTTGATTTTTATTTTTTGAGTGCTAAAATAAGGACTAGAGTTTAAGGAGGAATCGTGATGAGTGTAGAGACTTTAACAGCGTTATCGGTCACGAAGAGGGATGGCCGACAAGTCGAATTTCAAAAGGAAAAAATTCAACGTGCGATTGAAAAAGCGGAAATCGGATTGAATGGTGAATTAAGCGACGAGCGGATGGAAGTGCTTGGTCGCATCGTAGAGGATGTCCTCGCGGAGATTTCAAGACGCTTTAACGATACGATTGAGATTTATGAAATTCAAAATATCATTGAACATTTACTGATTGAAGATGGAGAATCAGAGCTTGCACAAGAGTATATCTCATACCGTGTAGACCGTGATTTACGCCGTAAGAATCAGTTAGATTTCCAATGGGCGCTCTCACGATTAACCAATAAAGAGGCAAGCGTCGTCAACGAGAACGCGAATAAAGATAGTAAAGTATTTAATACGCAGCGTGACTTAACGGCTGGAACGGTCGGGAAGATTATCGGCTTAAAGATGCTTCCGCCGCACGTGGCCAATGCGCATTTGAAGGGCGACATCCATTATCACGACTTGGATTATCATCCATATATGCCGCTCACGAACTGTTGCTTAATTGACTTCGAGCACATGCTAGGGCTCGGTTTTAAAATCGGAAATGCGGAAGTGGAGTCTCCTAAATCAATCCAAACGGCAACGGCACAAATGGCGCAAATTATTGCCAATGTGGCAAGCAGTCAGTATGGTGGTTGTTCTGCCAACCGTGTGGATGAGTTACTGGCACCTTATGCAGCCTTGAATTATGAAAAGCATTTAGCAGATGCTAAAGAGTGGATAGAGGGAGCAGACCGTCAAGAAGCGTATGCGATGAAGAAGACGGAAAAAGATATTTATGATGCGATGCAATCGTTAGAATATGAAATCAACACGCTTTATACGTCGCAAGGACAAACGCCATTTACAACACTTGGATTTGGACTCGGAACGAATCACTTCGAACGTTGTATTCAAAAGGCCATCTTGCAAGTGCGTATGGAAGGGATTGGCAAAGAAAAACGAACTGCCATTTTCCCAAAGCTCGTGTTCACATTGAAACGTGGCGTGAATTTAGAAGCCAACGACCCAAACTACGACGTGAAACAATTGGCGTTGGAATGTGCGACAAAACGCATGTATCCAGACGTGTTGAGCTATGACCAAATCATTCGTTTAACAGGAAGCTTCAAGGTGCCGATGGGATGCCGTTCGTTCTTACAAGGATGGAAGGACGAAAACGGCCAAGAAGTGAACGACGGCCGAATGAACTTAGGGGTTGTGACTCTTAATATTCCTCGGATTGCGCTTGAAGCAGATGGATTTCTTCAAAAGTTTTGGGAGATTTTTGAGGAAAAACTCGCGATTTGTAAAGATGCACTCGTCTACCGTGTGGAACGTTGTAAGGAAGCCACTCGCGACAATGCGCCAGTGTTATACCACTACGGCGCATTTGGCCAACGCTTGAAGGATGGCGAAGAAGTCGACGTCCTCTTTAGAAACAAACGTGCGACGGTTTCTCTGGGCTATATTGGCCTCTATGAAGCCGCAACTGCCTTCTTTGGTCCTGCTTGGGAAACGAATCCGGAAGCCAAGGCCTTTACTTTAGAAATCGTGAAGGCGTTGAAGGCTCATACGGATGCATGGGGTGATGAATATGGCTATCATTTCAGCGTTTATGCGACTCCAAGTGAAAGTTTGACAGATCGTTTCTGCAAGCTCGATATCGAAAAATTCGGTCTCGTGCCAGATATTACTGAGAAAGAATACTACACGAATAGTTTCCACTACGATGTGCGTAAAAATCCAACGCCATTTGAAAAGATTGACTTCGAAAAAGATTATCCAGTGTATTCTTCAGGTGGATTCATTCATTACTGCGAATATCCAGTGCTTCGTCAAAATCCAAAGGCGCTGGAAGCTGTGTGGGATTTTGCCTATGACAAAGTCGGATACCTTGGAACGAACACACCAATCGACCACTGCTATAAGTGTGGTTTTGACGGTGAATTTACTCCAACGGCTAAAGGGTTCGAATGCCCACAGTGTAAGAACCACGATCCGCAAACGTGCGATGTGGTGAAACGAACTTGTGGTTACCTTGGAAATCCGCAAGCACGTCCGATGGTGCATGGTCGTCACGTGGAAATTTCTTCGCGCGTGAAACATATGCCAAACTCAAGGAACGCTATGCGCTTGGGGTGACGGAGGATGAATAACCCGAAGCCAAAAGAATGGACCAGCCAGCAGTATTCCCAAGGGAAGATTGCGAGCTATAAACCGTATAATTTTGTCGATGGAGAAGGGGTACGCTGCTCGCTATATGTGAGCGGCTGCCTTTTTGCCTGTGAAGGGTGTTATAACGTTATCGCGCAAAATTTCAACTACGGAATTCCGTATACGAAAGAACTCGAAGCACAAATCGTTGAAGATGTGGGCGCTTCGTATTGTCAGGGGTTAACACTTCTTGGAGGCGAGCCATTTTTAAATACGGGCGTGTGCCTTTCTCTAGTAAAGGCTCTCAGACAAGCATACGGGCACACCAAAGACGTGTGGTCGTGGACTGGATATACATGGGAAGAATTAATGCAAGAAACAGAGGATAAGCTCGAATTGCTCAGCCTGATTGATATTTTAGTTGATGGACGATTCGAACTCGCCAAGAAAGATTTGACTTTGCAGTTTCGAGGATCTAGCAACCAACGCATTATCGATGTGCAGGCGTCTCTTGCGGCTGGGGAAGTCATTTTATGGAAAGGCCTCTGGGAATCATAAGAAACGATAAAATTTCTGACAAATGGTCATTATTTTGATAAAATGAAGGAATGAAATACGTTAAAGGAGACAACAATGGCGATTACAGGACTTGGAATGGATGCAGTGGAACTTTCACGCATTGAAAAAATCGTGGCAGAACCAAAAACTTTTTTACAAAAAGTACTGACACCAGCAGAACTTGAGAAATATAACAGTCTTCCAACGAAGCGAAAAGTGGAGTTTCTCGCAGGACGTTTTGCGGCCAAGGAAGCCTACGCAAAAGCATTGGGAACCGGAATTGGACAACACGTGTCTTCCAAGATATCGAAGTCTTAAATGATGCGTCTGGAAAACCAGTCCTTGTATGCAAACGGTACGCCCACAAAACATGGGTCACCATCACGCATACGAACCATGATGCATATGCCGTCGTCGTATTAGAATCCAACGAATAAAAAGGAATGAACCAATCATGTTAGAAGCAATCCATCGTAATACACGAGTTGTAG
Source organism: uncultured Granulicatella sp. (assembly GCA_916438765.1). GTDB lineage: Bacteria > Bacillota > Bacilli > Lactobacillales > Aerococcaceae > Granulicatella. The sequence goes on from CAKAHB010000006.1 coordinate 231,650, forward strand.
TGGATTTATCGATTGTAAAAGAAAATATTAAAAAGCAACTAGCGAAGTTGAGCCCTTCTCAAGAGCTCTATGCAGTGGTGAAAGCCAACGCGTACGGACATGGGATGATTCCAGTGGCAAAAGCAGCAGTAGAAGCTGGCGCTACAGGTTTCTGTGTGGCGAACGTGGATGAAGGACTGGGCTTACGTCAGGCTGGATTCACACAACCGATTTTAATTCTAGGACTTAGCCGCGTTGAAGATGCCGCACTCCTGGCTGAAAATAAAATCACTGCGAGTGTCGACTCAGTAGAGTGGCTAAAAGAAGCCGCTCAGTATTTAAACGATACACCGTTAAAAGTGCATATTGCCGTGGACTCTGGAATGGGACGTATCGGTGTGGTGAACGAGGAAGAATTAGCAGCGGTCGAAGCCGTGCTAAAAAATGGCCCGTTTGAATTCGAAGGCATTTTCACGCATTTTGCGACTGCCGATGAAGCAGATACGACACAGTTGGCCAAACAAATCGAGAAGTTTGAACGTCTAGTCGATGAATTAAGCGTCAAACCAGCACACGTGCATTACTCGAACTCCGCTTATGCGCTTTGGCATGGAGCAGGAGATAGCGCCATTGTTCGATACGGAATTGGAATTTACGGAATAAATCCTTCCAATGGAGATTTAGCGCTTAAAGATGAAGCTGCCTTAACACCGGCACTTCGCTGGGAAACAGAAATGGTGAAAGTGAAGAAGCTGGAAGCAGGCGACACGGTGAGTTACGGTGCGACCTATAAAGCAGAAGAAGAGCAATGGGTAGCGACACTTCCAGTTGGTTATGCGGATGGATTTATCCGTGCTTACAATAAAGGGGATGTCTTAGTGAACGGCGTTCGTTGTCCAATCGTTGGACGCATTTGTATGGATCAGTGCATGATTCGCTTGCCGCATGAATTTCCAGTAGGAACAACAGTGACGCTCCTTGGAAAGATGGAGACGAAGAAATTACCGCGATTGAATTAGCGAAACGTTCAGAGACGATTGCCTATGAAGTGCTTTGCATTATTTCAGACCGCGTGAAACGGGTGTATATGAATGATTGATAAGATTGTAAGAGGCGATGTGTGTCTTGCGGACTTATCGCCAGTTGTCGGAAGTGAGCAAGGGGGAAAACGCCCTGTCCTCATCGTGCAAAATGATGTAGGAAATCACTTTAGTACAACGGTCATTGTAGCGGCGATTACCGCCAAACATACAAAGGCCAATATTCCAACGCATATTGAAATCAAAAAAGACCAGTTCGGTTTCGAACGCGACTCGGTAGTCTTACTCGAGCAATTACGAACAATTGATAAAGTGCGTATTCTTGAAAAGATTACGACTGTCGATAGTGACTTTATGAAAATCATTGATGCGGGACTCAAAGTGAGTCTAGGGTTAGAATAAAAATAGTCCTCTAAAGAAAATTTTAGAGGACATTTTTTGTTTTAAACGGAGAATTTCTCGAGAAAATTCCCTTGATTTACAATGGGGATGGTAGTATACTGGTTAAGTACCTTAAGTACAAATGCCTCCTTAGCTCAGTTGGTAGAGCAGTAGACTCTTAATCTATGGGTCACAGGTTCGAGCCCTGTAGGGGGCATTTTTTATACGCAAAAAGCCTTGGTTTTCCAAGGCTTTTTTGTTTGTCTATAACTGAAGACATTCTGAATATAACCGTTTCAGGATAGTAGGCTGTCACCACGATTTCTTCTTGTTGCTCGACCTCAGGGAAAATCTCACCAAAGCGATCGACGTTGCCCACATAGTCCATGCTGTCCTCAATCGCAACACCCTGGGCACCTAACTCGATCAAGAGATTAGAGACTAGCTCCTCTCCCTCACGCTTCACTGTAACTTTTAACTCTTGCCATGTTTCTATTTGTATTTTCCTTATTCTTCTTAAATTCTTCAATCACATCTGTATAGTGTTCTTTCATTGCGCTATGAATCTGCTGTTTAAAAATACCAAACATAAGATAATAAACAAATAGAAGAATTCCTGCAAGCAGTGGCAGTAATAAAAAATGTATTGAAAGGAGCAGTACGGTACCTTTACCACTCATTACGGTTAAAACAAGCATTAATCCCCACATAACAGCACTAGAGATCCCAGCTGATTTCATACCACTTTCTCTCTGCTTCTTTAACTTTAAATAATCCATATAAATAAATGCAGCTTCTTCCCTAGAGTATTGTCCAGTTTTTAGTTTGCGTTTAACTTCCTTGTTTAACGTCGTTGTTGCAATTGTAAAAATCATTTTACTTCCTCCAAATAATCCCTCAATCTCCCCTGGAGCTGAGGCACAGCTTGTTTAGACTTTAAAAATTCCTCAATAGACATCAGTTTATAAGCCTGTCCTTCATCCCCAAAGGTGATACTGTCAAACTGATCCTGACTTAACTGACCAACCATAAATACTGACTATCTACCTTTCCTGCAGTATTTTGTGCCTCAAGCAGAAAGCTCACTTCCACCGCATGATTCCGCTTGTCCCGGCTAATCTCATAATCAAAAGGAAAGTTCTTATCTAACTCTTCTTGTAAATATCTAAAAATCCGTATGTTGCCATTTTATCCTCTTTCTGTATGACTCTCTAATCGCCCCGAATACTCGGAAATATGCTAAAATAGATACTACCATCTTACCACATTCGTATCAGAAAATCCATGATAGGAAGGACTGCTATGCCAGACAATCTCGCGCTTCGTATGCGCCCCAAAACCATCGACCAGGTCATCGGTCAGGAGCATCTAGTTGGACCAGGCAAGATTATCCGCCGTATGGTGGAAGCCAATCGCCATAAATAGTGATTGTTTTGTATCCACAATTCCAAATAGTTCTAGATGAGCTTTGAAGATTTCTGGATAATCGATAGAGTGAGCAACCAAAATGATTTTTGCATGAAGATGCTGTCGTCGAATTCGGTTTACCGTGGTTGACAACTTACAAGGAGCAGTAATTGTGATAAAATAAAACCAATTCCTTTTGGTGTGAAGTTGTATCATTGGGAATGTAGAATGAATGGTTACAGGTAGTTTATGTTGTCTGATATATTTTTTCAGAACCAGAAGTAACCAATAATATTGTATCCATTGAATCATATCTTTCCTCCAATCGAATTTATTGTACATGGAGTGAAAGTATTCATTTTGAAAATGTCATAAAAGGGTAGAAATCTGTCATATTCGGCATCTGTCCTAAAGGAGGAAAGCTAATGTTAAGTATTTTCGTATTAGAAGATGAGTTGCTGCAACAATCTCGTATCGAGAATGTGATTCAGGAACTGATTGCTCAAAAATCATTACAATGTAAACCTCCGAAGATTTTTGGTAAACCTCATCAATTAGTGGAAGCAATCACCGAAAGAGGATCACATCAATTATTCTTCCTAGACATTGAAATTAAAGGGGAAGAAAAGAAAGGTCTGGATATCGCAAAAGAAATCAGGAAGAAAGATCCAAATGCGACAATCGTGTTCGTCACGACTCATTCAGAGTTTATGCCGATTACCTTCAAGTACAAGGTAGCTGCACTTGATTTTATTGATAAATCACTTTCGGAAGAAGAGTTTTCTGAGCGTATTTGTTCCGCTATCGAATATACGGTTGAAAAAGCTGGAACAACAGTCTCTGAAGATGCTTTTACTTTCGAAACTGCGATGGCTCATGTTCAAGTACCTTTCAACAATATTTTGTATTTTGAGACTTCGCCAACGATTCATAAGGTGATTTTACATACCAAGGATGAACGATTAGAGTTCTATGCGAGCATTGCAGACATCGAAAAAGCAGACCCTCGCTTATATCGTTGTCACCGGTCCTTTGTGGTAAATCCTGCTAATATTGTGAAAATCGATAAAGAAGAAAAGATTGCTTTATTTGAAAATAATGATTGTTGCTTGATTTCCCGTATGAAATATAAAGGACTGCTTGAAAAAGTAAAGACACTAAATTGTTAGGATGATTTATGGAATTATTTTTAAATGAAGCGAATGTTTTTTTTAAAATACTGGCGCAGATGTTGATTTTTAAACAGATTAGCGAATTGCCGATAAAACGGAAATGGTTCTTGATAATACCAGCAGCCTTTGTTGGTCTCTTTAACGTAGTGCCACCAATCGCTTATTTTGGATCTTTTATTATGTATATTGCCTATTGTTTTTATATTAATAAAGGTCAGAGTCGGATGATGAATCTGTTTTATGGATTGTATCCAGTTATTGTGGAAAGTCTATTTGGACGTATGCTAGGTTATAATGTGTTTCCGATGTTAGGAATTACAGTGTTTAATGAAGCGACGATTAGCGGATATGATATTCTGATTGAATTGCTCATTTTCCCAGTATATCTACTGATTATTCATTCGTTAAAAATTGACTTTAAAGATTTAAAAGAAGGATTTAAACGTCAATATTTTAATACGATTTTACTGATTATTAATCTATCGATGATACTCTATATCATACTTGTTTCTTTGTTTGTTATTTTAAGAAATCAATTGTCAGATGCAGATATGTGGAGAGGGCAGCTTAATAATCTATATATTATTTTATTTTTCATTATGCTCTTGTATGTTAATGCAAGTTCGAAAGAAAAACTCGAACAAGAAATTGTAGCGCAGAAAGACCGTCAGTTAAAAGAATTATCGAATTATAGTCATCATGTGGAATCTCTTTACAGTGAAATTCGCAGTTTTAGACATGACTATCTCAATATTTTAACGAGTTTGAAACTAGGGATTGATAATCAAGACTTGCATGCAATTCAACGTATTTATGAGGATGTTCTGAAAGAGAGTGGAAAGTCATTTTACGATAAGAAATTTGATATCGCACGACTAAGCAATATTAAGAATGATGCCGTTAAAAGTGTATTGTCTGCGAAGTTGTTAGAGGCGCAAAATAAAGGGATTGACATTACTGTTGAAGTGGAAGAACCGATAGATGATTTCCAAATAGAAATTTTAGATTTCATAACGATTTTATCCATTCTCTGTGATAATGCGATTGAAGCTAGTCAAAAAGCCCAGCAGAAAAAACACTCTGTGGCGTTGATTAAGAGTGAAATGGCATTGGGTTTGGTGGTTGAAAATACGACTGAAGCCGAGAAGGTGGATGTGACTCATTTATTTGAACGCGGTGTATCCACAAAAGGTGAAGATCGAGGCCTTGGACTCTATAACGTACAACAAATCTTGGATCGTTATCCGAAGTGCTCAATCAGCACTAGAAGTGCAAACTACCAATTTTCTCAAACGATTACTTTTATTCAATAAATAATCAATCTAAACTAAATAGCGGTTGCTATTTAGTTTTTTTGTGCTTTCATGATAAAAAATACCGTTCGCGACATTTCATTGACCGTTTTTGATAATTTGATTTTTTGTGGGAACAGGTGCAGTAAACTAAATTTATCAATAAAACAAACACCTGGAGGCTTATATGTTTAACGTAATAGAAATCAAAAAGTCATTTAAGAATAAAGAGGTTTTAAAAGGTGTTTCCTTCACAGTAGAAGAAGGAGATAAAGTTGCATTACTGGGGAATAATGGGGCAGGAAAAAGTACACTACTAAAGATTATAGCTGGTCAACTGCAAGCAAATGCAGGGAGTATCGAAACAACCCTAGATTTTCAAACCGAAATCGGCATGATGCCACAAGGAGATATTTTGATTGATGATTTGAAAGTGGGAGATTTAGTATTGCTCAAGTGCTATATGAATCAATTAGAAGATATCGATATTGATGCATTACTGAAAATGGTGGAATTAGAGGACTTTAAGAATCAATATGTGTTGGGACTTTCTGGCGGACAAAAGAGACGTCTCTCATTATTATTAACGATTTTAAATGAACCACGACTAATCTTTCTTGATGAACCAACAACAGGGATGGATTTAGAGTCTGTTGACAATTTCTGGCATCTTTTAGAAGAGCAAAAGTTTACGTCGGTAGTCGTTACTCACGACTTTAACCAAATTGATCATTTCTTTACGAAAGTACTGATTTTAAAAGATGGCCGTATTGCTGCTCAGGAAAGTGTAGAAGAGATTCATCGTAAGGGCCAAACAATCGAACAATTCTATAGAGAACAAGTGAAAATGGAGGGATAATGATTATGAAACTCATTCAATTAAAACAAGTCCTTGATAATAAACGGTTTTTATTATTTACAATTTTTATTCCAGTTGCATGGTATGTATTTCTATACAATATCCAACAGGGAATCACACCAAATTTAATGCTCGGGATTGCCGTTTTTATTGGGATTATCGGCAATAGTCTGGCTACCTTTAGTAAACGGATTTCGTCAAATATCGATTTTTACTCATTCGAATCGAAGTTTTCTAAATATACAGTGAAAAACTATTTACTCGACCAAACTCTCGTACAATTGGTGCTTAACACTTTGATTTTTATCGTAGTATTAGCTGTGGGGGTTCTCTTTTTTAGTTTTCCATTGAACAGTCAATTAGTCGTTCAATTTTTCCTATTAACCATTATGGGAATTTATTTTAGTATTATTGGTTTTGTGATTGGAGTTAGACTCGATGAGAAAATTATTGATACGGTCAGCTTCCCAGTGATTATTTTAGCTTCTATGACGATTATTCCATTCGCTTCTCTTGGTGCCGAAGGAGGATTCATGGAGTTTATTGGAAAAGCTCAAATGATTTTCCCAGGATACTATTACACCAATATCGTAAATGCTCTAAGTTCTTCAACAAGTATTGATGTTAAAGATGTGGCACTCTTTATTGGAGTATTTATTTTGAATGTCATTCCGCTATACTTCCTTGTTCCTAAGGTGAAGTTCGCAACTGTAAAATAAAATGAAAGAGCCAGCAACTAGAAATAGCTGCTGGCTCTATTTTTTTGTGAATTTATGCAATCACAACTCTTCATAATCGGGATGGTCTTTGATATAGATTGCTGCGTAAATGGCATCTACTAAAACGGCTGGGAAAGCGAAGGCCATTAATGCGCCAGCGAAAAAGCCGAAAATCATCTGTATGTAGTCTGTAATCACGGCGATGACCAATAGAATAAAGCCCAGGACTTTAGCAATATTGAAAAGAAGTTCTTTCTTCTTACTATTCACCTCATACGTTTCCCAACGATTGATCTTCCAAATTTTTCCTTGATTTTGAGGAAGGTAATACCATGCGTAAATGACGGTCATTACTATAAATAGAAGTACTATTGGAATGACATAAAATAGCGTCAACTTGGACTCGTAGATCTTTAACGCGCTGAAGGGTGTTTTATCATCGGTAACCATCAGTAGGAAGATAAAGGTAAAGGTGAGTGTGACAGTCCAAACGACTAAGGCCACTAGAATATAAGTTAGGGACTTAAAGCGATTGATTAAAGGCGTAAAAAGTCCAAAGAGAAGGCTTGCGATATTAATAATCGTCGCACTCAAGAATAGGACATTAATAATCCCTATAGGATCATCGTGTCCAGCAACAAAAGATAGAAACGCAGTAAACGGAAGCATAAGCCAAGGGAAGAATTTAATGTATCCTAGGCTGACCTCATTCGTGATTAATGGGCCATGGTACCGGTCGACAGCTTGATTGCTTCTTTGTTTTTTTGATTTCTTTTGTTTTCCAGAACCAGGTGCGGGCTCTGGAGATTCTTTCTTTTTCAGTGGAAACTTCAGCATTCTTTTTCCTTTCAAAAACTTGGATAAATGTATTTCTACTATACCACAAAGCAGGGGATGCAGATAGATTTTGGTTACTTTCAATCAATTGATACAAAAAAAGAAGACCCAATGGATCTCCTTTGTATTGAAAGATAGTTTTATTGTTGAGCGCTGAAAATTTACACTAGCTTTCTTAAACGGTCGATTCGCTCGTGGATTGTTTCTACATTTAAATTCCCCTGTTGATATTCGCAAACGAACTCCTTCGATAATCGGTTTATAATTAAAAAATAATCTAATTTCCTCAAAATATAAATCTTTTAGCAATGCTTGTCAAGAACACCAATTTATTGCAGGAGAATCTGATAAACGCTATAATCATACTGCAGAATATTCATTGAGGGCAGAAAGGTTCCTGCCGCACCTCAAAGAGAGGTACCTGAGATGACGAGGTTACTGAACGTCCAATGAATATTAGTAAAGGCAACTCAATAAGAGTTGCCTTGTTTTTTTGTTTATTTACGATTTAACCTAAATGGAAATTTTCTCGGAATTCGGGATTGCCTTCCCATTCTTCTTTAGTGAAGTCACCGGTTAGAGTATGTTCTTCTGAAAATACGAGAACACGTTGGATAACCTCTTGAATTTGTTCGTAATGGTGTGAGGAAATAATTAGCGTTTTTCCTGCTGCTTTTAACTCTTGTAGTAATTCCGCAATGAGGCGTTGGTATTTTGGTGAGAGGCCGTTAAATGGCTCGTCAAACAATAATACGCTTGGATTCATCGTGAGGACACTAGCAATCGCCACGAGTTTCTTTTCCCCGCCAGAAAGGTGATAGGGAATGCGGTTCCTTAGGTGTTCGATTTCTAGAAGCGCTAGTGTGTCATTCACTCGCTGTTCGATTTCCTTTTCGGTTAATCCGAGTTGACGTGGACCGAAGGCAAGTTCTTCAGCAACCGTCGTATTGAATAATTGAATATCGCTGTTTTGGAAAATCAAACCGACCTGTTGGTATAAGTGACCGGCATTACTTGGGTCTTTTAAGAAGTCTGCGTCCACCGTCCAATCGTTAAATTGATATTGTCCAGAAGAGAGCGGAAGTAGTCCAACTAAGATTTTAAAGAGCGTGGATTTTCCGGCTCCATTTGGTCCCATCAAGGCCACCGTTTCACCTTTATTGATATGAAGGTTGATGTCGTGGATTCCAATGTCTTCTGTGTAGTGATAATTTCCATCGTGAATTGTAATCATAAGCGTTCCTTTCTAGCGTAGCATGGTTATTGCGGCAACCAGCATGATTAATTCAAGTAATAATAACACGTCCTCTTTCTTCCAGCAGAAAGGGGTTTTGGTTTTGACGTCCATTCCGTAGCCTCGAAGCGTCATGGCCTCGTAGACTTCTTTCGTATGGTTTTTCGATGATAAATACAAGAGTCCAAGAATCGATCCAAACAATCCGAGATTCACCTTTTGTCCGATGGTTCGCAGTTGCACACATTCGATTTGTTGCTGTAGGTGTTTTCCAAGGATATACGTGTATTTCATCGCGAGTTCAATGGTTTGAATCATCGTTTTTGGAAAATGCAACTGGCGAAGTGCCTCAACGAGTTGAACACTTGTCGTTGTTGCTAAGAAAGCGACAGGTTTAAGACAAGGATTCCTGTACGACCAAGGAAGATGCCGCTGTTTTGGAAGCCTCTTAAAAGAATACTTGGTAAGAGCACAATCGCCGTGAAAATGAGTACACGCGTGAGGACCTTCCAAAGACGGAGGAGTGCTTCACCTGGAAGAAAGGCGATATGGGCTAATAGGAAAATCGCCAAAATCCAAAGTTGGATGGTGGAGTGGCTGAGTGTGATCAGAATGGCTAAGCACACAAAGTAAACGAGCCGCATCCAAGACGAAGATTTCGCCTTAAATGCGGGTGTCGTTTGTTTCATTTTGCCGAGTAGACGGCGCAATGAGTTAATATTCATTTGTAAATATTGATGGCTTTTCGAAGAGGCAGCGAGTGCTTCGTCTTGTTGTAGCCAGTCAGGTAGTTTACGCATGAGATGCTTTTGCTCCATTCATTGTTCGAATCATTTTTCCTAAAATATAGAAAATCAATAGTGCAGTGATGGCTGATAAAATATAACCCACTGCGATGTTTGTTCCTGGAATCGTGTAATCACTGAAGAGGGCTTCAAATGAAAATCCATTTTCGATTCCTGCTGGGACATTATTCATCATTTCAGCAAGTTCGTCGGCTGACCATTCTCCAAAGGCTGTTCCTTCTGCTAATAATCCTAGTGGAGTCAATACGACTAAAGCGAGTAATACATAGCGGATTTTCTTTACGAAAGAAGTCGTATTCACAGAAGTTGGTGTGTACAATTCTTGTGGTGCCACTTGTTTCACGAAACGATAAATGACATAAGTGAAGAAGACTTCAACAGCACCGGCAATCGTTAAGTGAGTTGCCATCATGGCAGGAATCGTAACTGCTAATCCATAAGGGTTATACAGTGGCTCTCCTCCTTGAGTGGCAATGATTGGTTGGATTCCAAGTTCAATGGCTGTTAAGAATGCAGCCACGTTAATTCCTACGTAAGAACCAACGAGAACTCCGGCTGTTTCGTGGTTTTGTTTACGGAAGAAGTTGTAAACGGCGTATCCGATAAATGGCATTGCAATCGCCATGTTGAAGATATTTGCGCCAAGTGCAAGAATTCCTCCATCTCCAAATAGAAGAGCTTGTAAGAGGAGGGCGACGGTCAGTGCCAGACTCGCGGCATATGGCCCAATTAAGATTGAAAGTAACACGCCACCGACAGCGTGAGCCGTTGTACCACCAGGAATTGGCACATTAAACATCATTAATAAGAAAGAAAGAGAAGCCGCAATCCCAAGCATTGGTGCTAATTCTTTATTTTCCTTTAATTGTGCTTTGACTTTCGTAATCGATAGCCCAACAACAGGCGCTGCCGCAACTGCTAAAACGGCGCAAGATGCGGGGCTTAAGTAATTATCTGGTATATGCATAACAAATTCTCCGTTCATATTTTTTAAAGCTGTTAACAGAATATCACAATCAAAAAAATGAGGTCGTTGCAAAATAGGTTTAACAAATGTTACTAATCGATGTTGAGTCACTTTTTTAGTATTCCTATAGTTTGAGTCGTATACTATAGATAGAATTGTAAAGGAGGATTTGCAAATGGAATTTATTAAAGAAGAAAAAGCGTTTAGACATTATAATGCAGCTGGAGAAATGGATGCAGAAATTACGTATATCCCAAAAGGAGAAGGTGTGATTGATGCAAACCATACATTTGTGGATCCAAGCCTACGCGGACAAGGGGTTGCACGTCAATTAGTGGATAAATTAGCAGACTTTGCAAGAGATGAAAACTTAAAGATTCATGCAACGTGTCCTTATATCGTTTCTTTATTCGAAAAAAGTACTGAATACGACGATGTGAAAATATAAAAAAAGTATTAATTCACATAAATATTTTTTTAAATTCACAACTTTTTCATAAATGACCAATATAATTTAACCATACCCAATAAAACACCTAAGGTTTACTTCTCCCAAGTAAAAAAATGAACTCCCAACATTTTTTTATTAGTAAACCCTCCTAACCTTTTCCCGCTGTTCCCAAACAGCGGGTTTTTTTGTTTTGGAAAAAGGGGTATTTATGATAGTATGGACAAAGACCAATAGAAAAGGAGACGCTCATGAATCAAAATCACTATTATACAAATCAACCGAATAGTAAGAGTCAAGAAAAACATTTTAGCTATGTTTTAAAGGGATTCACATTCCAGTTTGCTAGTGATAATGGAGTGTTCTCTAAAAACACGATTGACTTTGGAAGCCAATTGCTGATTGAATCTTATGAGGTTCCAACCCATCTTGCACAAGGAAAACTTCTAGATGTCGGGTGCGGTTATGGTCCTATGGGATTGTCATTTGCCAAGGCTTATCCTGAGATGTCTGTGGAAATGGTCGACGTGAATGAACGTGCCATGGATTTAGCAAAGCGTAATGCCGAAGCGAATGGGATTCAGAACGTGACGATTCACGAAAGCAATACGTATGACAATGTCCATGCGCAGGATTATTCAGTGATTATTAGTAATCCACCGATTCGTGCCGGGAAAGAAGTCGTGCATCGCATTTAGCAGAGGCTTACGACCACTTAGTAGAAGAAGGGCAACTCGTCATCGTGATTCAGAAAAAACAAGGGGCTCCGAGTGCGCAAAAGAAAATGCAAGAAGTTTTTGGGAATGTCGAACGCATTGCACTCGATAAAGGGTATTGGATCCTTGTAAGCACAAAGGAAAAAGGGGAATAGAAAATGGAAAAGATTGAAGAAAGAAGAAATCAAAAAACACCAAAGAAGCCAAAGAAGAAATTTAACTGGCGCATCTTCCTAGCAACAATTTTATTTATTATTGCAGGGCTATTATTTGCGGCTGGTCCGATTCGTACGTTTTTACTTTCTCGCTTGCAAAGTCAACAAATTGAAGCTGCTTCAAATATTACTTTAGCCGAAGTGAAAGCCAACGAGGCGGAGGAAGCAGAGTTCGATTTCTCGAAAGTAGAAGCGATTGATTTAGATAAAGTATTAAAAGCGAATTTCGACAAAGGAAAATTCTTAACGCTTGGCCAAATCGCGATTCCAAGTGTGAAGTTAAACTTACCAATCTATAAAGGCTTAGCCAACGAAGTGTTATTATCTGGTGCTGGAACGATGAAACCCACTCAAAAGATGGGTGAAGGGAACTACGCTCTTGCCAGTCATAACTACTTTGGCGATATGACACTGTTATTCTCACCACTTGTGAACCTTAAAGTCGGAGAGAAAATTTATACGACTGACTTAGAGTACGTTTATGAATACGAAACAACTTCTGTCGAATTGATTGCACCAACACGAGTAGAAGTGATCAACGACCAACCTGGTGTGACAGAGATTACGCTCATTACTTGTGATGACTATAATGCGTCAAACCGTTATTGCATCAAAGGAAAATTTGTATCGAAGACTCCAGTCGGAGAAGTCAGTGATAGTGTGAAGCAAGCCTTCAACTTAAACTTTAATACGATTAAATAACAGGAAATCCCAATCACTAAAAACAGTGATTGGGATTTTTATTTAGAATTGATAAGGTTCTACGTGGATATCGATAAATGAAATAGCGAACTCATCGTAGAGTTCTTTTTCTATAAATTCAGTAATTTGGTGACTCTTATACACTGATAGGTCTTTATCCATACAAACGGTTAAGTCGATATACACATTTGATCCGTATCGACGCGCTTTTATTTCACAAATATCTTTCACTTCAGGATGTCGCAAGATAACGGGGATATAATTATCCAATTCGGTCTGGTCGAATCCATCTGTCAGTTGAAACGCACTTTCGTTAAATACTTCGACTGCTGTGCGAACGATTAAAAGACCGACGACGAAGGCCATGATATTATCGAGCCAGTGTAATCCAAGAGATGCGAATAATACCGCTAAAGCCGTCAAGAAGCTGGTCATCGCATCGCTTAAGTTATCTTTGGCCGTTGCCTTAAGCCCCAGTGATTGAATGCGTGCGGCTAAGTTCTTATTGTAGAAATAGACGCCAATCATAATCACCCCTGAGAAGAATCCAACGATAGAAGAAATAAGTGAAGGAGCCTCCGTTACTGGATTAAGAAATGCTTGGAAGGCGTTTCTGACAACTTCAATCCCGATAAAGAACATGATAAATGAAGTCGCAAGGCTGGCAATCGTTTCAAATTTCCAGTGTCCGTATGGGTGGTTTTCATCACTTGGCTTTTGCGAAACGCGTAATCCTACAAGTACAAGAACCGATGAAATCACGTCTGTAAAGTTATTCCAACCATCGGCGAAGAGAGCTTCAGAGTTGAAGAGTTTTCCGACAATCAGTTTTGACGAGGATAAAAAGATGTATGTGCCGATACTTAAAATGGCGCCGCGTTCGGCTTGTTTGAGGCGCTCCGTTGCAGATAATGGCAAAGTTGTCATCTCCTAAAAATAAATTCGTTTATTATAGTAATGCTTTTGAAAAGGGGGTGCAACAGATAAAGTATACCTAAAAAACTCGGTGGATAGGGTGATTAAATCAATTCTTGGTCATCCTTACGGATGTTTATTATCATTACCATAATAGGATACCGATTCGAGTCTTCGTCTCTCATCTTCCAATTTTCAAAGTAGGAGTAATGAGCAAGCTCAAACTCCTACTAATTCATCTTGGATATTATTCCCTATTATGGTGATGATAAAATCCGTAAGGTCCAAGAATTGATTTACTACGTATTCGCCTTCGTGAAATGGAGAGATGCAGAGAGTTAGTGTGTGCTTCTCACTAACTTTTTAGTTTTTACGCATGATAAAATCCGTAAGGTCCAAGAATTGATTTACTACGTATTCGCCTTCGTGAAATGGACCGGTGCCAAGAGATAATGTGTGCTCCTCACAGATTTTATATAGCTTTTTAAGAATGAAAGTGCAGGGGAGTCTGCTGTAGACTCTCCTATATTTTTAATCAGAAACAATAGACGGCGTTTGGTGGATTTGTTATAATCTTCTTATTGAATGAGAAAGAGAGTGGTATTATGGCAACAGCATTGATCGTATATGCTAGTTTAACAGGAAATACAGAAGAGATTGCAGATATTTTAGCAGAAGCATTAGAAGAGCGTGGCGTGGAAGTGGACATGAAAGAATGTACTTCAGCGCAAGCAAGCGAATTCCATAATTATGATATTAATGTTGTCGCAACTTATACTTACGGAACAGATGGCGACTTACCTGATGAAATCGTCGACTTCTATGAAGAATTAGAGGAAGAGGATTTAACAGGAAAAGTATACGGAGCGCTTGGTTCAGGAGATACTTTCTACGATAAGTTCTGCCAATCAGTATTAGATTTTGATGCGCAATTTGCAAAAACAGGTGCCAAAAAAGGTGCTGAAAATGTCTTAGTAGACTTAAACGCTGAAGCAGAAGATATCGAACATATCCAAGCTTTCGCGCAAAGCCTTGTTGACGCTTTAGCATAATGATAAATGTTAGCTACCTTAGACCATTCGTTTAGGGTAGCTTTTTTATTGGAGGAAAAGAATGTATTATACCGTACAACAAACCGCAGAGAATCTGGAAATCGACTTAGGATATCTCATGCATTTAATCCAAACAAAACAAGTGAAGACGGTGGAGGTGGATGGCGAGTTACTGTTAAACAGTGCGCAATTCGACTTCTTCTTAAAACAACGCGAGCGTCTTTTGGAGGAGTATCAAAAATATTTAGATGAACCAATTCCTGAAGACATCGATATAAAGGATGAAGACTAGGATGCATAGCGAGAGCTCAAAGGACATCAAAACTAAAAAATACCGCTTACGATTTCTCAGTTTTGTGGAGATTATGATAATCACTTAGTGATAATAAAGCGAATTCCCTTCCGTTCAAGAAAAGAGTAGGGATAAAAGAAATTGTAAATTTAAGTATTCTATGAAAATGAAAATACACACTGAAAAAACAATTTTTTTTTGAAAAAATTAGTTGACATTGAAGACAAATGAGTTCATAATGAACACATCACTAGAAAAGGAGTTAAGAACATGGCACACTTATGTATCGTATTAGAATTGAATACGCGTTGGCAAAGCCACTAGATACAGGTTGTTCTTAACGTACTTTTGTACATATAGATACAACCTTCATTGACGTGAACTTGTATCTATGTGGATTTCAACTATAAAGCAAACTCGACCACGTAGATCTATAGACTAGAGCTGACGTGGTCTTTCTATTTGTATGAGAGACTCGTAGTAACATACGTAGTCTCTTTTTTAATAGAGTTTGCGAACATCTATTTAATTTTTGGAGGAATTTATCATGAAAAAGAACAAAAGCATTTATTTATTCGGAGCATTATTAGTATTAGTAGTGATTGGAGCATTATTCTTCAATCAATCAGGAGATAAAAATAAAGAAACAAACGCAACTAACACAGCATCTACTCAAACAGAAACCGTTAAAATTGGGGTATTACAATTACTTAGCCACCCAGCCTTAGATGCGATTTACAAAGGATTACAAGACGAATTGAAGAACGAAGGATATGAAGTTGGCAAAAACTTAGAAATCGACCTTCAAAACGCGCAAGGTGACCAAAGTAACTTAGCAAGCATGTCTGAAAAATTAGTTTCAGGTGGAAACAACATTTTAGTAGGGATTACAACTCCTGCAACATTAGCGTTAGCGAACAATACAAAAGAAACACCAATTATCATGGGTGGGATTACTTATCCAGTTGAAGCTGGTTTAATCGCAAGCGAATCAAAACCAGGAAACAACATCACTGGTGTTAGTGACCGTACACCAATCAAACAACAGTTAGAAATCATGAAACAAGTTCTTCCTAACATGAAGAAAGTCGGTATTCTTTACACTTCAAGCGAAGACAACTCTGTAAAACAAGCCGAAGAAGCTGAAAAATACGCAAAAGAATTAGGTTTAGAAGTTAAAGTATCAACGATTGCAAACACAAACGATATTCAACAAGTAACTGAAAGCTTAGCAAGCCAAGTAGATGCCATCTTCGTTCCAATCGATAACACAATTGCAAGTGCAATGGCAACAGTGGTTCAAGTAACAGATGCAGTTAAAGTGCCAGTATTCCCTTCAGCTGATACAATGGTTGCTGACGGTGGAGTATTAGGTGTAGGTGTTGACCAATACCAAATCGGTGTAGAAACAGCTAAAGTAGTTGTAAAAGTTCTAAAAGGTGCAAAACCAGCCGATACACCAATCACATTAGCAAACAAAGGTGTTGTTTATGTCAACGAAGAAAAAGCGAAAAAATTAGGCATTACAATTCCAGAAAGTATCTTAAAAGATGCACAAAAAGTAACACCAACAAATAAATAAGATAGTTTAGAAACGTTGATATGATAACAACTCTAAGAGGGGATGATTCATACACAATATGACTTAAACGTCATATTGATTGTTTCAGAGGAGGATTTTTTTCGAAATGGATTTAGTAATTTCTTCGATTTCTCAAGGGATATTATGGGGCGTATTATCTCTCGGGTTATTCATTAGTTTTCGAATTTTAAATATTGCAGATATGACGACTGAGGGAGCTTTCCTCTTGGCGCTGCGACTTGTGTGATTTTGATTCAACAAGGGTGAACCCATTCTTAGCAACGCTTGTAGCGATGATTGCCGGAGCGCTTGCCGGGGGCGTGACAGCGTTCCTTATGACTGTTTGTAAAATTCCAAGTTTATTAGCAGGGATTTTTAACAATGACGTCACTCTTATCCATTAACTTACGTGTGATGGGGAAAGCGAATATCACACTTCTTGGACAAGATACGATTTTTCAGTGTCTTTTTCCAAAACTAGGCTTACCAAAAGTATTTTGATATTATCATTATGGGGCTTGTCGTGATTGGGATTTTTAATTTTCCTCATGTATTGCTTCTTCAAAACAGAATTTGGACAAGCACTGATTGCCACAGGGGACAACGAAAAGATGGCACGCGCGCTTGGGATTAACACGCGTAAGATGACGGTATTTGGCTTGATGCTCTCAAACGCACTTATCGCCTTAGCCGGGGCAATTTTAGCGCAAAACAATGGATACGCAGACGTAAACTCAGGACTTGGAACCATCGTTATTGCACTAGCTGCGATTATTATCGGTGAAGTGATTTTCGCCGACGAATCATTCGTTGGACGTCTTGTCTGCATCCTTTACGGATCAATTATTTACCGTTTACTATTAATGCTTGTGTTGTTACTCAATGTCTTCCAAGCAAACGACTTCAAACTCATCTCAGCAGCACTGATTGCATTCTGTTTAACAGTGCCACAAATAAAGAGCTGGATTCAGCAAAAAAGCACACGTCATAGAAAGGGGGAAAACTAAATGAGTATTGAAATTCAACACTTATCCAAAACATTTTTCCCTGGAACTTCACGTGAGCATAAAGCACTAAAAAACGTTAGCTTATCGATTCAAGAAGGCGACTTCATTACAATTGTCGGTGGAAATGGTGCTGGGAAATCGACTTTCCTAAACGCGATTGCTGGTAATTTTGCTTTAGACGAAGGAACAATCTCGTTTGGTGGTCATCAAATCGAACATACGGCGGATTTTGAACGTGCGGCTTACATCAGTCGTGTCTTCCAAGACCCAATGCAAGGAACAGCACCTCGTATGACAGTGGCTGAAAACTTAGCGTTAGCAAACCGACGTGGTCAAAAACGTAGCCTGTTTAAAACATCTTCTAAAGAAGAGTTACAACAATTCGAAGCCTTAGTAGCCCCTCTAGGACTAGGTTTAGAAGACCGTCTTCATACAGAAATCGGACTCTTATCAGGAGGACAACGTCAAGCCATTTCACTCCTCATGGCAACGATGAACGCTCCTCAACTATTACTATTAGACGAACATACAGCAGCGCTTGACCCGAAAACACAGCGCAAGATTATGCAGAAAACGCAAGAAACCATCGAAGAAAAGAACTTAACCGCGCTTATGATTACACACAATCTATCTGACGCGATTCATTTTGGGAACCGACTCATTGTCATGCATCGTGGTGAAATCGTCCGCGATTTTGCAAAAGAGGAAAAAGCAGCATTAACAGAGGAAGAATTATTCCGATTAATGAATGCCCTTGACGAAGCAGACTTACAAGGTGAATAAAAAAATGGAAGAAGTGAAAGAATTTTCATTTCTTCCTTTTTTTATGGACAGACTTTGTTATAATGAAAGAGAATAAATCGTAAAGGATGAGTGCAAGTGGAATTTTGGAGTCAGTTGAACCCTAGAAGATATCGCAAATCAGGGTATATTGCTATTGGCGCTTTGATTGGTGTCCTGGCGGGAAGTGCGGTTAGTTTATTTAGATATATGATTGGTTTTATTTTAGAACAAGTAGTGACTGTCTATTCGTTTAAGAGAACAACCGCAATGGATTCCGGCATGGATTCTCTTTAGCCTTGTAATGGGGGTTATTTTAGGACAAATTGTGAAAAGCGACCCCGATATTAAAGGAAGTGGGATTCCGCAAGTAGAATTGCAACTTCAAGGGAAAATGGATATGAATTGGTGGTCTGTCTGCTGGAAGAAATTCGTCGGTGGAGCGATTTCTATTGGTTCAGGGCTATTGCTTGGACGAGAAGGCCCATCCATCCAGTTGGGAGCTTCGGTAGGTCAAGGTGTGGCAGAAACATTTAAGGCCAATCGCGTTCAGAAAAATGTGTTTATTTCCAGTGGTGCAGGTGCCGGACTAGCAGCTGCGTTTAATGCACCGATTGCAGGGCTTATGTTCGTACTAGAAGAAGTTCATCATACATTTAGTCCGCTTGTTGCCGTGACGACTCTAACTGCGGCGATTATTTCCAACTTTATTTCATTAAATGTATTTGGAATCCATCCATCGTTAAATCTTGGAAACGACCAACGCTTCCCGATGGAATATTATGGGTACGTTGTTTTGCTTGGCATCATCCTAGCGATTTTCGGACTAGCGTATCATCGTCTCACATTAGCCTTGCCAAAGATTTACAAAACTCTCTTTCCGAAAGTGGCAACGTATAATTACTGCTTGATTGCCTTCATGCTGATTATTCCACTTGGTATGTGGAATCCGCATGTGTTAGGTGGTGGGGGCGAGTTAGTATTAGCCCTCGTTAAAGAAAATCACACCGTTCAATTTTTATTGGGACTTTTCGTCATTCGTTTTGTTTATTCAATGATTTCATACGGAACAGGACTTCCTGGAGGAATCTTCTTGCCAATCCTTTCTCTTGGGGCGCTTCTTGGATTAGCCTATGCAGAATTCTTAATTGATTTCTTAGGGGTGGACCCAAGTGTACGAGTGAGTTTCGTATTCTTTGCGATGGCGGGATACTTTGCAGCGATTGGGAAAGCCCCTCTAACAGCCTTACTACTTGTAACGGAAATGGTCGGTGGATTGAACCAATTAATGCCGCTTGGAATTTGTACATTAGTGGCATATATCGTGGCTGACTTCTTGAAGATGGATCCAATCTATGAAGTGTTAGCAGAACGTTTAGATAAAGAACATTCAACGGATACAAAAGGAGAGCGTACTACTTTCGAAGTGCCTGTGATGGTGGATAGTCCACTAGTTGAAAAAGCGATTCGAGATATTCAGTGGCCGCAAGAAATTATCATTGCGACCATTCGACGTGGCGCCAAAGAGATTATTGCTCGCGGGGATACGGTTATCCGTAGTGGCGACATTCTAATTGTGGTCTGTGATGAAGGAATAGTCGGCAAGATGACAGAAGAGATGACGCATCTTGTGACAGCTCCCTAGAGTTATTTTGCAATAAATGGTATACTGTGAAAATAAGAGGTGATACAGATGAGCGAACAAGGAAATGAATTACAAAGAAGTTTTAATCGATATTTAAGAAGAAATCAAGCGTGGGTGTTTATCATCCTTACTGGTATCATTCTATTTGTGTCCGTATTCGTTTATCGTAGTTTCTCGAAATCGACGAAGACACCACTAGAAAATTACAAAGATCAGATTACACAAATGCAAGAACAAATCGATGCGCAAGAAACACGCATCCAGCAATTGGAAGAGCAAATCAAAAATTGCAAGAAGAATCAAATAACTAAAAAAGAAAACCACCTTGGACGGATAAATCGTTCAAGGTGATTTTTTGTAAAGAATGAAATGTATCATTTTTGATACGTATCAAAAATGATACATCTGTACTTTTTGGAAAATATTTTGAAATTGAGTTTGTAGAATGCTCGCTCGTTCTGGATGAAGCGAGTGACCTTCTAAATAAAGCGAATATGGTACTTCGATTTGAACGGCTTCAATTCTTTCTTGTTTTCCAAGGGTCGCAATAATATTGCCGCCAGAAAATGGAGTATCTACTTGAGTGGTTAATCCTTCTTCATGAAAGAGAAGTTGGAGTTGTTTCAAGGTGTCTTGATTTAAAGTTTGTTTCTTGCGCGTTCCTAAAATAATGTCGCTTGTGTTAAAAAGCTTGTCATCATAACTATGAAAATCGACCAACAACACTCTTTCATGCTGTTCTAACTTTTCGTTCAATAGATTTTCTAAATGAAGGTAGTAGGGCGTGTAATACTGCTCCAACCAATCGGCTTGTTTTTGTTTCGAAGGATAGTTGTTAAATAGCTGATGGCCTACTTCATCAATTCTGGGAATGATAGGTTGTTTCGCTTTTCCTGCGCGTGGTTTAAAACGATTCACGTCCACGATATAGCGAGAAACGGAAGCCGCTAGAGTCGTCTCGGAAAGTGGGGCCACAAGTTCTAGAAGAGCCCAGTCCGTATGCTCGCGCTTGGCTGCCAGATTACAAAGCGGAGCAATGTCTTGTGGGATATCCGTTCCACTATGAGGAATCGAAATCACAAGAGGGGAATTTGACTGTTCGTGAATAACTTGCACAGGGGCACCTTCTTTCGTTTTTCAATATTCCTAGTATAGCAAACGAACCGGAGATTGTGTATAATGGATACTATCGAAAAGGAGTGACTTTTATGGCTGAAATTAAATTAGTACCAAGAAGTGAAGTGGATCCTTCTATTACATGGGACATGACTTTACTTTATCCAAGCGACGAAGCATTTTATGCAGAGTTGGACAACTTAAAGAAAGAAATGAAAGCTTTCAAAGAAAAATACGAAAATAAATTAGGCGATTTAGAAGTATTGGATGAAGCGATTCGCAAGTATGAAACGATTGAATTAGCAGTATACCGCGCTTCTCATTATGCAGAACTCCCAATGACGGTTGACCGCTTGAATCCAAAAGTGGTGGAAAATGCGACAGCGTTCGAAGCAGTTAGCGTATCCTATGCAGAAAACATGAGCTTTGTGATGACAGAATTGATTTCATTAGACGAAGCCTTCTTAAATCAATACGTAGCAGAGAAGAGACCGGACTTAGCATACTTTGTTGAAAAAGTGATTCGTCAAAAGAAACATACGCTCTCTAAAGATGCAGAACAAGTGCTATCAAACTTAAGCAGCTTACCAAGTTTCTATCAATTATATGAAGTAACAAAACACGAAGATATGCAATTCGAGTCATTTGAAGCAAACGGCAAGACGCTTGAAAACAGCTTCGTATTATACGAAAACTTACATGAAATGGATCCTGACAAAGAAGTGCGTCGTGCTGCGGCTAAGAGCTTCTATAAAACATTAAACGCATATAAATACAGTTGCCAATGAATACATTTCTCAATTGAAGAAAGAAAAAATGATGGCAACAATGCGTGGTTATGACAGCGTGATTGACTACTTATTAGACGAACAAGATGGAGACCGTGAATTATACGACCGTCAAATTCGTATGCTCATGACAGACCTAGCACCTCATATGCAACGCTACATTAAATTATTAGCGAAAGAGCACGGCATTTCTGATATGCAATTCATGGATGCAAAAATCAACTTAGATCCAGAGTTCGAAGTGGATATGACGATTGAAGAATCTCGTGAATACTTGAAGAAAGCTTTAGGTATTCTAGGCGAAGACTACAAAGCGATGATTGACGAAAGTTATGACAAACGCTGGACAGACTTCCCACAAAACATTGGTAAGAGCACTGGTGGATTCTGTGCGACTGTTCCTAACGTTGCTGGATTTATCCTATTATCATGGACTGGTAAAATGAACGAAGTATTTGTGTTAGCGCACGAATTAGGGCATGCATACCACTTCATGTCAACAGGTAAACATCAATCGATTTTAAACAATGAATGTTCATTATACTTCGTTGAAGCTCCTTCAACATGTAATGAAGTCATCGTTTCAAACTACTTACTCAAAACAAGTACAGACGCTCGTTTCAAACGTTGGGTTATCAGCAATATGATTAGCCGCACGTATTTCCACAACATGGTTACGCACTACATGGAAGCCGTGTACCAAGATCGTATTTACAAGATGATTGATAATAACGAAATGTTAAACGCAGATGTATTATCAACCGTGAAAAAAGAAGTGATGCAAGAATTCTTCGGAGACAGCCTTGTGGTCAATGAAGGGGCGGAGTTGACATGGATGCGTCAACCTCACTATTACATGGGATTATATCCATATACGTATTCAGCTGGTCTTACAATCGGTACTGCGATTGCGAACCAAATCGAAGAAAATCCTGAACACGCTAAAGTGTGGTTAGATACTTTATCTAAAGGCGGAAGCATGTCTGCCAAAGACTTAGCAATTCACGCAGGTTGCGATGTTTCAACAGATGAACCATTGAAACAAGCAATTGCTTACGTTGGACATTTAGTAGACCAATTAGAAAGCTTAACAGCAGAATTAAAAGCATAATCATAGTAAACAAAAACGCGCTACAACCGTAGCGCGTTTTTTCTATTTAATAGGAACAAAGATAAAAACGATAGGACTAACTCAACATAGAGCTAGTTCTTTTTCAAAATGTTCAAATAACTTCATGTGCTTTTCTTTGTTCTATATTTTTACCAAAGAATTTCGCATTGAGCGCCTACCGTATCTTGGAATGATTCGACAGGAGCTTGATTGGTTACGATATAATCAATCGCGTTGTAATTCGATAGTTTAAAGTAATGACTCGTATTGAATTTCGAGTGGTCTGCAAGCAGGATAGCCATATCGGAATTCGCAATCATCTGTTGCTTAAAGAGAGCCTGGCTATGATTGGCCTCGTAAGCAGCAAAACGATCGAGACCTCGGCAGCTCATAAAACAAATATCTGCATGGAAGTTATTGATAAAACTCGTCGCAAATCTCCCAAAGCCGAGTTTGTTCCATAGCCGATATGTCCTCCGCAAAAGAACAAGGTGATATTTTCATAATTGTTCAACCTACGTGCAATTTCAATCCCATTTGTTATGACACGTAAATTTTTAAGAGTTCCTAAGTGAGGTGCGAGCGCGGCACAAGTAGATGAACTATCGATAAAAATCGATTGGTTATCTGTTAAGAAAGTGGAGGCCGTTTCTGCAATTTGTTGTTTTCCCTGAGTTTCTTCATGGCTTCTGCTATCGTAAGCGTATTCAATATTGTTTGTAGTAACAAGTCGAACTTCGCCATGAGATCGTATAATCTTTCCTTCTTTTTCCAGTTTAATCAGGTCACGCCTCAGTGTAGAGGTGGAGCAGTACATCAATGCTTCCAATTGGAAGGTAGAGATGATTTTCCTTTTCGCGAGAATGTCCATAATACGAGACATTCGCTCGAAGCATACCATAATAAAACCCCCTAGTTGAACGATTTTGAACATTTATGAACAAATTATAGCACAAATCCTGAAGGATGTTCAATAGCGCTTCCACATATTGTATCCGCTTTCTTTAATTGCTAAGATAGAAATCAGAAAGGGATGATACTATGACTTTTGATGAACAAGTAGTACGCGAACAAATTTGTGACGTGTGTCATAAAATGTGGCAACTAGGATGGGTTGCTGCTAATGACGGAAATGTTTCAGTTCGCATTGATGAGGATACCATCATCGCAACACCAACAGGTATCAGTAAGAGTTTTATCACTCCTGAAAAACTCGTTAAATTAAACATGAAAGGAGAAGTGATTGAAGCCAACGAAGGTTTCCGTCCTTCAAGCGAAATTAAAATGCATATTCGCTGCTATGAAGAACGCGATGATGTGAGATCTGTTGTTCACGCACATCCACCAATTGCAACTGGATTCACATTAGCACATATTCCATTAGATACTTATTCACTAATTGAAAGTGCGATTGTTATCGGTTCAATTCCAATTACACCATTCGGAGTTCCTTCAACAATGGAAGTTCCAGATGCGATTACACCATACTTACAAGAACATGACGTGATGTTACTTGAAAACCATGGTGCTTTAACAGTGGGTAGTGATGTGATTACAGCATACTACAGAATGGAAACATTAGAACTCGTGGCTAAATCAACATTCCACGGAAGAATGTTATTACTAACAAAGGCATTGAAGAAAAAGAAATCTCAAGAGAAAAATTAGAGCAAATGTTCAAAATGCGCGAAAACTACAAAGTAACAGGTCGTCACCCTGGATATAAGAAATACAATCCAGACGGAACTGTTCGTGAAGTTTAGTAAGAATAGGAGGAACAAAAATGATTCAACATCCACGTATTGGGATTCGCCCAACTATTGACGGTCGTCGCCAAGGAGTTCGCGAATCGTTAGAAGTTCAAACAATGAATATGGCGAAGAGTGTCGCTGCTTTAATCGAGTCAACATTGAAATATCCTGATGGACAACCGGTTGAATGTGTGATCTCACCTTCAACAATTGGTCGTGTACCAGAAGCAGCAGCATCTCACGAACTATTCAAAAATCAAACGTGTGTGCAACAATTACAGTAACACCTTGCTGGTGCTACGGTAGTGAAACAATGGATATGTCTCCTGACATTCCACATGCTATTTGGGGATTCAACGGAACTGAAAGACCAGGGGCTGTATATTTAGCAGCAGTTCTTGCTTCTCATGCTCAAAAAGGAATTCCAGCATTCGGAATTTATGGTAAAGATGTTAAAGAAGCATCTGACACAGAAATTCCTGAAGACGTTAAAGAAAAAATCTTACGTTACGCAAGAGCAGCTCTTGCTACAGGTTTAATGAGAGATACAGCTTACTTATCAATGGGTAGTGTATCAATGGGTATCGGTGGTTCTATCGTAGATCCTAACTTCTTCCAAGAATACTTAGGAATGCGTAATGAATCAGTAGATATGACTGAATTCACTCGCCGTATCGACCGTGGTATTTACGATCACGAAGAATTCGAACGTGCGCTTAAATGGGTGAAAGAAAACGTTAAAGAAGGATTCGATCACAACCGTGAAGACCTTGTTTTAAGCCGTGAAGAAAAAGATAAACAATGGGAATTCGTGATTAAGATGTTCTTAATTGGACGTGACTTAATGATTGGTAACCCAAGACTTGCTGAACTAGGCTTCGAAGAAGAAGCAGTTGGTCACTACGCTCTTGTTGGTGGATTCCAAGGTCAACGTCAATGGACAGACCACTTCCCTAACGGAGACTTCATGGAAACATTCCTAAATACTCAATTTGACTGGAACGGAATTCGCAGACCATACATCTTCGCAACTGAAAATGATGCGTTAAACGGTGTATCAATGCTATTCAACTACTTATTAACAAACACTCCACAAATCTTTGCGGATGTTCGTACTTACTGGAGTCCAGAAGCTGTTGAACGTGTTACAGGACATAAACTTGAAGGTCATGCTGAAAATGGATTCTTACACTTAATTAACTCAGGTTCTTGTACATTAGACGGTACTGGTCAAGCTACAAGAAACGGTGAACCAGTGATTAAACCATTCTGGGAATTAGAACAAAGTGAAGTAGATGCAATGCTTGCAAATACTGACTTCCCAGCAGCTAACCGTGAATACTTCCGTGGCGGCGGTTACTCAACTCGATTCTTATCTAAAGGAAATATGCCTGTGACAATGGTTCGCTTGAACTTATTGAAAGGCGTTGGACCAGTATTACAAATTGCTGAAGGATACACACTTGAATTACCTGAAGATGTACACCATACATTGGATAACCGTACAGATCCAGGTTGGCCAACAACTTGGTTTGCTCCTCGCTTAACAGGTAAAGGCGCATTCAAGTCAGTATACGATGTAATGAATAACTGGGGTGCAAACCACGGTGCTATCACTTATGGACATATCGGTGCTGACCTTATCACTCTTGCTTCAATGTTACGCATCCCTGTAAATATGCATAACGTTGCTGAAGAAGATATCTTCAGACTAAGAACTGGTCATTATTCGGAACAGAAGATTTAGAATCAGCTGACTACCGTGCATGCCAATTATTAGGACCTATCCATAAGTAATAGAAAGGAGAGACTAAAATGACAAAAACAATTATTTTAGCCTGTGTCGGTGGATTAACAACAAGTATGCTTGTTGAACGCATTCAAGAAGTAATTTACCGTGATAAATTAGATTACTCATTCTACTCAGTAGGGATTACTGGGATTGATACTCTAAAAAATATTGATGTCTTATTATTAGGACCTCAACTAGCTTATTTAGAAGAAAAAGCAAAAGCTTCACTTCATGTTCCAGTTGCGGTAATTTCAGACGATGACTTTGAAAACATGCGCGGAGAAGAAGTTCTAAAACAAGCGATTGAATTATTAGGTTAAGCCAATGAGCGAAACAAAAAAAGCAGATACGCAACGATTGATGCAACTCATTGTCAAAAGTAGCAAAGTAACAACTTTAGCAATGCAATCCGTTAAGAGTGCTCTTGCAGGTGATATTTCATCTGCAAGAGGCCTCCTTGATGAAGCGAGAGTTAAAGGAGTTGAAGCGCATAATGTTCAAACAGAAATGATTCAGCAAGAAATTAGAGGAGAGGGTGCTAGTCCAACACTTCTTTCCGTTCATGCGCAAGATCATTTTATGAACAGCCACTTGCTGCTAGAAGTTGTAAACATCATTGTAAATCAACAAGAACAAATAGAAACGCTAAAAGAGCGTATTACAAAACTGGAACAGGTAGGTGAAATGCATGAGTAATCCAGTTATTCTTGAAATGAAGGGAATTGTGAAATCGTTTGGACCTGTAAAAGCCTTAAAAGGTGTAGACTTTGACCTAAGAACAGGTGAAGTACACGCGCTAATGGGTGAAAACGGGGCTGGTAAATCCACTTTAATGAAAGTATTGACAGGTATTTACGGCGCGAACGAAGGAACGATTCACTATAACGGAAAACAAGTAGAATATTCTAAGCCAAAAGAGGCTATGGACGATGGGATTGTAATCGTGCACCAAGAGTTGAATATGATGAACCACTTAACAGTGGCTCAAAACATCTTCATCGGTCGTGAAGAAATTAATCAAGGTCTCTTCATCAACGATAATGCCGGAAATAAAAAGGCAAAAGAATTATTCAAATTGTTGAAACTGGATATTAATCCACAAGAAAAAGTGGGAAACTTAACAGTTGGTAAACAACAAATGGTTGAAATTGCCAAAGCATTGTCAATGGATGCTAAGATTATTGTTTTCGACGAACCGACAGCAGCGTTAACAGAATCAGAAATTAATGAATTATTCGCAATTATTGATGACTTACGTGCTAAAGGTGTAGGAATTATCTATATTTCTCACCGTATGGACGAAATTGCCCGTATTACGGACCGTGTAACGGTTATGAGGGACGGGGAATATGTTGGAACTGTAAATACAAAAGAAACTACAAAGGACGAGATCATCGCAATGATGGTTGGTCGTACTATTTACGAAGATCCGAAAGCGGTTTCTGCAGTACCAGAAGGAGCACCTGTTGTATTAGAAGTGGAACACTTAAACTCAGGAAGCCACGTAAAAGATGTTAGCTTTGTGCTTCATAAAGGTGAAATCTTAGGTTTCTCTGGATTAATGGGAGCGGGCCGAACAGAAGTAGCTCGTTTACTATTCGGAGCGGATAAGAAAGATAGCGGAACAATTAAAATTAATGGTAAAGAGGTTGATATTAAAAATCCTCAAGATGCTATTAGAGAAGGTATTGGTTATCTTTCAGAAGACCGTAAACGTTATGGATGTATCGTTGATATGACCATTGCCAATAACACAGTAATGACAAACCTTGATAAGTACATTAAGGGTGGTTTCATCGATGACGGTGAAATTATCAAAGTCAGTGATGAATTCGTTAAACAATTAAGAACGAAAACACCATCATCGAAACAACTAGTTCGTAACTTATCAGGTGGTAACCAACAAAAAGTTGTTATTGCGAAATGGCTAGAACAAAATAGCGATATTCTAATTTTTGACGAACCAACTCGAGGAATTGACGTTGGTGCGAAAAGTGAAATCTACTCATTAATGAATGAACTAGTAGCTCAAGGAAAATCAATCATTATGATTTCTTCAGAGCTTACAGAAATTTACGTATGAGCGATCGTATTGTTGTCATGTGTGAAGGACGTAAAACAGGGGAACTTGATATCAGTCAAGCAACTCAAGAACGTATCCTCGCTTTAGCAACGGATCGATAATCGAAGAGAGGTATTGATATGGAAGAGAAAAAGTCCCTATGGACGAAACTGGTACAATCAGTTGGATTACAAAAATTAATTGCATTAATCGCGTTGATCGTGATTTTCACATTCTTTGCAGTCTCAAGTGAATCGTTCCGTTCGTTTGATACAGCGGTCAGCATTTTAGACGCATCTTATTACATTGGTTTCTTAGCAATTGGGGTAACATTCGTTATTATCACCGGTGGTATTGACTTATCAATCGGTACAGTAATGATGTGTTCTGCCATCGTTGGTGGAGTACTCCATACAAAAATGGGTTGGCCATTATGGCTAGCATTGTTGGCAATATTAGTGATTGGGGGTGTATTTGGATTATTCAACGGAATTTTAATTGCGAAATTTGGATTACCACCATTCATCGCAACACTTGGTACAATGATGATTTCACGTGGTTTAAGCTCAATCGTATCAAACGTACAAAGTGTAACGTTCCCATTACGTGGAACTGGTGAAGGCTGGTACAAAGACTTGTTCAGAACGCAAGATAATTTTCCAACCGGGTTGATCGTCTTGATTGTCGTAGCGATTATTGCAGCCATTGTTTTAAATAAAACAAAAATTGGTCGTTACATCTTTGCCATCGGTTCAAATAAAGAAGCTACTAGACTTTCAGGTGTAAACGTTATCAAATGGGAAGGTATGGCTTATGTCATCAGTGGACTTCTAGCAGGTTTAGCTGGTATCGCATATGCTGCAACTTATTCAACTATCCTTCCTGGTACAGGGAACGGTATGGAACTTGATGCCATCGCCGGAGTAGTTGTCGGTGGTACTTCACTTGCCGGTGGGGTTGGTTCAGTTGTTGGTACAATCATCGGGGTATTCATCATGTCTGTCTTGAAGATTGGTTTACCATACATCGACTTACAACCACACTATCAATTATTCATCACAGGTTTCGTTGTAATCGTTGCCGTTTACTCTGATATCTTAATCCGCATGAATAAGAAAAAATAGTTTGATATTGACACAATGAGTTGGGAAGACACCTTCAAAGAAAGGGTCAAAAAGGACATATAAAGGAGAATAAATCATGAAAAAATCGTTCAAATATGCTATTGCAACTCTAGCTTGTGCTTCTGCTTTATTAGCAGGATGTACTTCAAATAAATCAAATGCTGACGGTGGAAATAATAAAGCTCAAGCAAGCGGAGACTTCAAAGTAGAAGTGATTGCTAAAGGGTTCCAACATGACTTCTGGAAAGCTGTAAACAAAGGGGCTGAAAAAGCAGCTCAAGAATTAGGTGCTAAAATTACTTTCGTAGGACCTCAAAATGAAACAGCAATCGCAGAACAATTGGAACAATTAAACAATGCGATCAACAAAAATCCAAAAGCAATCGCTTTAGCTGCATTAGATACTGAAGCAGAATTAGATGCGATTAAACAAGCACAATCTAAAAACATTCCTATTATCGGATTTGACTCAGGGGTTCCAGGAGCACCAGAAGGAGCTATCAAAGCTACTGCATCAACAGACAACCATGCTGCTGGTGGTAACGCTGCTGAACACTTATTCAAATTACTTGAAAGCAAAGTCGGCGACAAGAAAGTTCGTATCGGGGTTGTTTCTCAAGAAGTTAACTCACTTTCAATCACTCAAAGAACAAAAGGTTTCATTGATAAAATGGTTGAATTGTTAAACAAAAAAGGCATTAAAACTGCTGTAACTGGACATGACAAATTCAAAAACGATGTAGCTGAAGCTGATGCTAAAGTTGTTATTGAAGTTCGTGTTCCAGCTCAAGTAGACGATGCTGCAGGTAAAACTGAAGCTTCTACAGTTCTTGAAAAAGAAGACACTATCGCAATCTATGGTTCTAACGAATTCGCTGCAAAAGCAATCATCAACGCTAACGGCGGTTTCAAAGAATCTAAACTTGGCGCAGACAAAATCTTAGCTGTTGGTTTCGACTCAGGTGCATTACAACAAGATGCTATCCGTAAAGGAATCTTCGTTGGTTCTGTAACTCAAGACCCAGTTCAAATTGGTTACCAAGCTGTTAAATTAGCAATCGCTGCAGCTAAAGGTGAAACAGTTAAAGACGTGGATACTGGTTCTAAATGGTATGACGCTAAGAACATCGATAGCGAAGAAATCAAAGCTTTACTATACGAATAAAAAATAGGGATTAGTAATGGAGGAGAAAACATGAGCTTGATTAAATTATTAGCCATTGATTTAGGCGCAAGTTCAGGACGTGTTATGCAGGCGATTTATGACGGGCACTCCCTCCAATTATCAGAGGTTCATCGGTTCAAAAACGAACCGGTGAATCTTAATGATGGTTTGTATTGGAATTTGTTGCACTTGTTTGGAGAAATTAAGCAAGGAATCAAGAAGGCTTCCAAAGATTCGATTCCGATTCGTTCCATCTCTGTTGATACATGGGGAGTAGACTATGCCTATCTAGATCAAAATGGAGATTTGCTCTATCAACCACATTGTTACAGAGATAATCGAATGGGTCGATACGAGGAGTCATTTTATAACGCTATCTCGAAGAAAGAATTATTCCAAAAAACAGGTGTGCAGCCTGCAACCATTAATACGGTCTTACAAATCTATTCAGATTTGCAAGAAAAACCACAATTAAGAAATATCGTTCAACGCGTGTTGTTTATCCCAGATTTAATCAACTACTTACTCTCAGGTGTACTCTCAAATGAATACACGATTGCAAGTACAAGTGGATTATTGGATATCTTCACACAAGACTTCTCAGAAGAAGTATTTGAACGCTTAGACATTCCGCGTAAATGGTTCACAACGCCAACGAAGAATGGTGAAGTTTTAAGACAATTATCACCACGCATCACTCAACAGTTGAAAGTGGATCCGTTTGACGTGATTGCAGGGGCTGGACATGATACAGCTGCTGCAGTACTTGCGATTCCATATGAACATGAAAAAGGCACTGTCTTTATTTCATGTGGTACTTGGTCGCTTGTTGGAACAGAATCTGATGAGCCTGTTGTAACGGATGAAGCATTTGCCTCGGGACTTACAAATGAAGGATGTTTTGATGGTAAATATCGTCTCTTACAAAACACAACAGGAATGTGGATTATTCAAGAATTACAACGCGACTGGCGCTTGCAAGGGAAGAAGTTGGCTTTGGCGAAATGGTCACATTAGCCGAAGAAGTAACGGATAACCAAACTTGGATTCATCCAAATGACCCAGTTTTCGCTTCTCCTGGAGAAATGGAAACAAAAATTAAAGAATGGTGTAAAGTGAGTGGACAAAAAGTGCCGCAAACGAAAGGTCAAATCGTTCGTGTCGTTCTAGAAAGTTTAGCTTTAACTTATCTAGAAACAATTACTCAATTAGAACAATTGACAAAACACGAAATGACAACTGTTCAAATGGTCGGCGGAGGCATTCAAAACAAATTGCTTTGCCAGTTAACAGCAGACTTTACAGGACGTACAGTTATTACAGGACCGGTAGAAGCGAGTGCACTTGGAAATATCTTGTCACAAATGCTAACTCTTGGAGTGATTTCAAGTCGCAAAGAAGCACAAGACATTATCAAGGCTTCAGAACCTGTAACGCGTTATGAAAGTCGTGCGATTGAGAATTTAGAAGAAATTCGCTTGAAATTCAATAAAGTGAAGAGAGGAATTCAGTAATGTTAAAACAAATTCCTAAAATTTTAAGCCCAGAACTTGTGAAATATTTAATGGAGATGGGACATGGAGATGAATTGGTACTTGCGGACGCAAACTTCCCAGCTCATCGTATCGGCCAACGAGTGATTCGTATGGACGGACATGGTGTTCCAGTGGCTTAGAAGCAATTCTACAAGTATTGCCATTAGATACTTACAGTTCATATCAAGCAGGATTAATGCAAGTCGTTCCGGGAGATCCAACAGTTCCGGTGATTTGGGATGAATATAAACGTCTCTTAGAAGAAAGTCACCCAGGAGCAGCGATTAAAGAGTTCGAACGATTTGAGTTTTACGAACAAGCTAAAGACGCTTATCTAGTGATTCAAACAGGAGAAAGTGCCTTGTACGGAAACATCATCTTGAAAAAAGGTGTTTTATAAACTTACTTACTAGTTAGGAGAGAAAAATTATGTCAACATTTTATGTACCAGCAATTAACTTAATTGGAAGAGGAGTCGTTAAAGAAATTGGACCTTACGTAAAAGAATTAGGATATCATAAAGCTCTTTTAGTAACGGATAAATTTATCGAATCAAGTGATATTCTTCCTAAAGTAACAGGACCTTTAAAAGAAGCAGGTGTGGACTTCGTTGTTTACTCTGATGTAGAACCAAACCCAACTTGTAAAAACGTTAACGATGGGGTTGCTGCAGTAAAAGAAAACAACTGTGACTTCATTATCAGCTTAGGTGGTGGATCACCTCAAGACTGTGCAAGCTGTATTTCAGTAATTGCAACAAACGGTGGTAAACCTCAAGACTACGAAGGATTACACAAATCTGCTAAAAAAGGCTTACCAGTAGTTGCTATCAACACAACTGCAGGTACTTCAGCTGAAATTACAATCAACTACGTAATTACAGACGAAGAAAGAAAAGTTAAAATGGTAATGGTTGATAAAAACAGCCTAGCTTAATCTCTGTAAACGACCCTGAATTAATGGTATCTAAACCAGCAGCATTAACTGCAGCAACAGGTATGGATGCTTTAACTCACGCGGTTGAAGCTTTAGTAACTCCAGGTGCTTACGGCGTTACTAAGAAATTATCAATTGGTGCAATTGAATTAATTAAAGAATACTTACCACGTGCGGTTAAAGATGGTCATGACATCGAAGCTCGTGAAGGTATGGTGAACGCAATCTTCTTAGGCGGTATGTCATTCAACAACGCTGGACTAGGATATGTTCACTCAATGGCTCACCAATTAGGTGCTGTTTACAAACTTCCACACGGTGTATGCTGTGCTATGTTATTACCAGTAATTGAACGCGAAAATGCAAAACGTGTTCCAGCTGCATTCCGTGATGTTGCAAAAGCTTTAGGTTTACAAACTGAAGGTAAATCTGATGAAGAATGTGCAGCATACGCAATCAAAGAAATCGAAACTCTTTCTGAAACAGTAGGTATTCCTAAGAAATTAACTGAATTAGGAATTGAAGAAAAAGACTTCGACTTCGAATATCTATCTAAGAATGCGTTAATCGATGCTTGTGCACCAGGTAACCCATTCATGCCAACATTAGAAGAAACAATTGCTTTCTACAAAGAATTGTTCTAATCGGTAAAACAAAAATATTCGTATAGCTTTTAAACGTGGAGTATTGTCACCCCCCAGTGAAACGTCAATGCTCCACGTTTTATTTTGAAGAAAATTTATGAAAACGCATTAATTTGTGCTTGCTATTTAATGAAACCTGGTCTAGTATTAAGATATTAAGTATTTAGGAGGAACTGGAATGATAGGGTTAATTCTTACTGGGCATGGACAATTTGCTGTTGGAGTGGGACAAGCGTTAGAGATGATCGCTGGAAAACAAGCGGCATATCGCGTGGTTCCATTTTTAGAAAGTGATCCAATGGATGCTCTTGAAAATAATTTAAGAAACGCAATGGCTGAATTGCAAGAAGAAACAGAAGGGATTGTTGTATTTGCGGACCTTTTAGGAGGAAGTCCATTTAAGGCTGCTATGTTAGCTTCTGTTGATTTTGAAAATGTGGAAGTTGTTGTTGGAACAAACTTACCAATGCTGATTGAAATTGCAATGTTACGTGAATTTGCTGCAAGTGCGCAAGACGTGGTAACACAAAGCTTATTAGCTGGTAAAGAAGCCATCCAACAAGTAAGCTTACCAACGATTCAACATAATGACATTGATGAATTTGATGACGAGGATGGGATTTAATGACTGCCAATATTATTTAGTGAGTTCCCTTACGTTTATCGTATTCGTCGTTGTAATTTTAGGGATTTATTATTTCTTCTCAAGAAAAAATATGAAACGTCAACAACAGTATTTTGAAAAATTACATGAAGCATTACAAGTTGGAAAACGTGTTGTCTGTGCGAATGGATTATATGGTACTGTAAAGAAAGTTGACGAAGAAAAAGTGGATGTTGAGATTGCAAAAGGCGTCGTGATTACGGTATCTCGTTTTGCAATTTCTGAAGTCTTATAAGCGGTGACTGTATGCAATCGATTTTTGGAGAGTTTTATACAGGAGCTGACGGTAAGGATTATTTCTATCTACCATTCTTAAAGACAGTTTATCATATTCCGACAGATGATTTAGTGACTTTTAATGCCTTTAGACATCGCTTTGTTATTGCATTTGCTTTGGGAGCTATTTTCTATAGTTTCTTTCCGAGTGATGTGTTACTATGCGTATTTGTAGGAGCGTTATTCTACGCGCTTGCGACAGTGGCGTATCTGAAAAGTATTTTGCCAAAGTATGTGGTGCAAAAGGGAGTTCAAGAAGGAGACTTAAACCGAGCGAAGCAAAATGAACAGCAAGGATCCCTTGCTAAAACATTACTCGTTAGTTTAGCAGGAGTTCTGATTATCGCTGGAAGTTTCTTTGTCTCAGGAGAGATGGTCAATCGAATGATTATCATTGCGTTTGGTGTCATCGTGACTATCAGTGGAACTAGTTCTATTATCGGAAAATCAAAATAAAGTGAAATGGAAGCTTAGATTCTAAGCTTCTTTTTTTATGGAAAAAAATTGAGGGGGGGACTTTGTTAATTGTGAAGAATTTCAAATATATTTGTAGAGATTAGTGAGAGTTGTCTGACATCAAAGTGGTGGAAAAAGCATTTATATATAATGTTTTTACAAATTAGCAATACAAAAATGTAATAAAAACTCAAAAAAATGAAGAATTTATTAAAAAAAGTTTTACTAAAACGCTTCCAAAAAAATCGAAGAATTATGTATAATGAATTTAGCTTTTTATGAAAGGAGAGCTAGTAATGCCAAATATTTTATTAACACGAATTGACAATCGTATGATTCACGGTCAAGTTGCAACTCAATGGTCATCTTACTTAGGGGCCAACCTACTGCTTGTTGCTAACGATAAAGTAGCTGCGGATCCGATGCGTCAAGGGTTAATGGATATGGCTGCTCCAGCTGGTGCACAAACTCGTTATTTCACTATTGAAAAACGATTAATGTCATCGGTAAAGCAGCAGACCGTCAGTTGATTTTCATCATCTGTGAAAATCCTCAAGACGTAGTGAAATTAGTAGAGGGAGGAGTGCCAATCAAGAAGGTTAACATTGGGAACATGCACATGGCGGAAGGAAAACGTCAAGTTGCAGGTGTTGTTGCGGTTGATGATGCAGATGTTGCTGCATTTAGAAGACTGCAGGAGTTAGGTGTCGAACTTGAAATTCAGAAAGTACCAACTGAAGGAAAAGAAGACGTTTCGAAATTATTCCAATAATTTTTATTTATAAAAGGGGTCAATGAATATGCAAGCAAGTTTTATTCAAATCTTATTAGTATTCCTTGTAACTTTTGTTGCTGCGATTGACCAATTCAGCTTTTTAGAATCACTATACCAACCTATCGTAATGGGTCCAGTGATCGGAGCTATTTTGGGCGACGTACAAACAGGGTTAGTTGTTGGGGGTACTTACCAATTAATGACAATCGGTAACATGCCAGTCGGTGGGGCACAACCACCTAATGCCGTAATCGGCGGAATTATGGCGACAGTATTAGCTATCAGCCTTAAATTAGAACCAGCTGCTGCAGTAGGTGCTGCTGTTCCATTTGCGCTTTTAGGTCAATATGGTGTTACTTTAATCTTTGCTTTAATGTCACCAATGATGGCTGTGGCTGATAAGTATGCACACGATGCAAATCCAAAAGGAATTGCTCGCTTGAACTACTAGCAATGGCTGCATTAGGAGCTATCTTTGGTCTTGTAGTTGTATTATTCTTCGTCGGTGGACAAGCTATCGGGGATACTTTAACAAAATCTATTCCTGAATGGTTCATGTCAGGTTTAGGTGCTGCCGGTGGTATGATGCGCTTCGTAGGGTTCGCAATCTTACTAAAAGTAATGGTTTCTAAAGAACTATGGGGCTTCTACTTCTTAGGTTTTGCTTTAGCAAACATTGTTTCTGCAAGTGAAAGCTTAGCTGGATCTGCATTAGTATTATTAGCGTTCATTGGTTTTGCAATTGCATACTGGGATTTCCAAATCCAAACAAAATTCAAAACAGCGGGTGCTAGCATTGTGAACGATGGAGGTGAAGAAGATGGCATATAATATTCCAGATTCTTATAAAAACCAAACGCCTGCTCCACGCTTAGATAAAGCAACTTTAAACAAAATGGCATGGCGTTCAATTTTCTTACAATCTTCTTTCAACTATGAACGTATGCAAGCAGGTGGCTGGTTATACGGTATTTTACCAGGGTTGGAAAAAAATCCATACAGACAAAGATGACTTAGCTGCATCAATGTCTCATAACTTAGAGTTCTTCAATACTCACCCATTCTTAGTAACATTCGTAATGGGGATTGTATTATCACTTGAACAAAACAAAGCAGATATTCCAACAATCCGTGCGGTACGTGTTGCTGCAATGGGACCATTGGGTGGTATCGGTGACGCTTTATTCTGGTTCACATTAGTTCCAATCGTAGCCGGTATTTCTTCAGACTTTGCATTAAAAGGAAGCATCGCTGGACCATTACTATTCTTAGCGGTATTTAATATCTTCCAATTTGCAATTCGTTACTGGTTAATGCATTGGTCTTATAACTTAGGAACAGATGCAATCGGTATCTTTACTGCAAATGCCAAAGAATTCACTCGTGCTGCTTCAATCCTAGGGGTATTCGTTGTTGGGGCTTTAACTAGCCTTTACGGTGGTACTAAATTAGGAATTCAAATCGCAAACGGTGAAAAACCAATTGTTATCCAAGCAATCTTAGATGGTGTATTACCAAAATTAATTCCATTAGGAATTACTTTAGGACTTTACTACTTATTAGCGCGTAAAAAATGGACGCCATTACGTTGTATCGTTCTTCTATTAGTTGTCGGAATCGGTTTTGCATTCTTAGGAAACGTACTAGGAGTTAAATTCTGGGGTTAATCCTTGAACAATAAAAATAAGCTAGGCATTATGCCTAGCTTATTTTTTATGCTTTTTAAAAGTCTTTTTTAGTAATGGCTTTAATACGATCTGCAAGGAATACGGCAACGACTAATTTTCCTAAGTCAGGAAGAATGAATGGATATAAACCGAAGCCAAGAATTTGTTGAAGATCTAAGTTCTTTCCTTGTAATCCTATTAATACAAAGGTCATAAACGGAATTCCGATGACGTAGAAAATGACTTCACCGACAAGAGCGGCAATCACCCATCCGAAGATATTGTTGATACTGTTTCCGATAAATGAAATCACAGGAGCTGCAACCATAAATCCAATAACAAAACCAAATGATGGAGAAATAAATAATGCAGTTCCTCCTCCTAATAAGAAAAGTAATAGGAAGTGAACAAATTGAGCAGCAAAAGCGCCAACTGGTGGCAATAATAATGATGCCAAAATCACTGTGGCTGTTTGTGCTGAGAATGGTACTGGACCAATCGGAATTTTTAAGTAGCTAGATACATAGCAGAGTGCTCCTAGAAGTGCTGCGAGCACAATTGTTTTAATCGATATTTTTTTCATGAGTTTAACTCCTAATCTTTTAGTTTTCTGGACGAATGCTTACTTCGCCATAAGATAATGAATGGATGGCACCGTCATCGGTTTGGACGATAAGATGCCCATTATTGTCCACGCTTTTTGCAGTGGCAGGATATGTTTTCATACCGCTAATGACATTGATTTTCTTGCCGACAATGATGGAATGGTCTTTGTATTCTTCCATGAAATCTCGCTTGCCAGCGTTGATATCTTCATAACATTGATTCCATTCTTTAAGGAAACGAGCGACGAATTCATTGCGGCTGAAACCATCTGGAATCTCTTGCGGAGAAAAGAGGGAACCGATAATGGATTTTAAATCCTCTGGAATAATAGCATCATCGATATGCAAGTTAATTCCCATTCCGACAATCAGTGCATCGACCTTCTGAGCTTCAATATTTGTCACGGCTTCTGTTAAGATACCGGCGATCTTTTTATCGTGAAAATAGAGGTCGTTCACCCATTTAATCCCAATTTTTTCATGGATAAAGGATTCCACCGCTCGCGTTGCAGCAACTGCCGTAGCACAAGTGATCAGCGAAATGCTGTCCAAATCACCTTCTGGGAAAATGCAGATACTCATATAAAGTCCAGATTTTGGTGGAGAGAGGAATGTTCTTCCTAGTCGTCCACGACCTGCCGTTTGCTCTTCTGCAATAAAGAAGGTTGGGACTCTCGAGCCTGATGCGCCGTATGTTTTAGCCAAATCATTGGTTGAAGTAGTTGTCTCAAAAACTTGAATATCCCAATCTTGAAGGTCCTCTCCCAAATGAGTGCGAATGCCTTCAAGGGTTAACAAATCCGTCTGTCTGGATAATTGATAACCAACTTTTGTACTTGAGGTGATCTCGTAACCATCTTTTTTTAATTGCTGGATGGCTTTCCACACAGCAGTACGAGAAAGATTCAGTTGTTCTGCGATATCTTGTCCTGAAAGAGGTTTGTCCACGGTACTATATAATAGACGTAAAACGTCCTGTTTAGTGCTCATAATATCCTCCTTTCATCAGTATTCATGTTTTTAAGTGTAACAGATTTGAAACGATTGTCAACTATTGATTTTCTAAAGGTTAACAATAGATTCAAACGATTAAAAGATAGCGGATTCTACTGTGAACATGGTATAATAATTGAGAACATTTAGTGAAAGGAATTTGAGTATGAAAAAATTAGTCATTAACGGCGGTAAACCACTTAAAGGGGAAGTAACCATTAGTGGAGCTAAAAACAGTACAGTAGCTTTAATTCCGGCTGCTATTATCGCGAATGAACCAGTCGTATTAGAGGGTGTCCCTGAGATTCAGGACGTAGATGCCTTAATTGAAATTTTGAATGATTTTAACGTAAAAACAGAATTCGTTGATGGAACGTTAACCATCGACCCAAGAGAAATGAAATCTATCCCAATGCCAAAAGGGAAAATCCAAAGCATGCGTGCTTCGTATTATTTTATGGGAGCAACTCTTGCTAAATTTGGGGAAGGGGTTGTTGGACTTCCAGGTGGCTGCTTCTTAGGCCCTCGTCCAATTGACCAACATTTAAAAGGTTTCAAAGCGCTTGGTGCTGATGTGAGAGACCATGATGGTGCTATCTACTTATCTACTGGCGAAGAAGGCTTAGTGGGTACGAAAATTTATATGGACGTTGTGTCTGTTGGTGCGACAATTAATGTATTGCTAGCATCTGTTCGTGCAAAAGGAAAAACGATTATCGAAAATGCAGCGCGTGAACCTGAAATTATCGATGTAGTAAACTTATTAAATAAAATGGGTGCCAATATTAAAGGTGCAGGAACAAGCATCATTCGTGTGGAAGGTGTGGAAAGCTTACATGGATGTACGCATACCATTATTCCAGACCGTATTGAAGCAGGAACGTATTTATCAATTGCGGCAGCAGTTGGTGAGGGAGTTCGTGTGAAAAACGTGATTTTCGAACACTTAGAAAGCCTGATTGCGAAAATGAACGAAATGGGCGTGAAGATGGAAGTTGGCGAAGACGATATTTATGTTTTTCCGACAAATGAGTTAAAAGCTGTAAACATCAAAACAATGCCTTATCCAGGTTTTGCGACAGACTTGCAACAAACCATCACACCGCTCTTTAGTAAAGCAACAGGAACAGCCATGGTTGTCGATACAATTTATCCAAAACGTGTCGGTCACGTGCCAGAATTAAATCGCATGGGCGCTCGTGGAAAAGTCATCGAAGATATCATTACATTTGAAGGGCCAACACCATTAGTTGGTGCCGAAGTGGCGGCTAGCGATCTTCGTGCGGGAGCTGGACTTGTGGTAGCTGGTTTAATGGCTGAAGGAACAACGAAGATTTCAAATATCGGACATATCCTACGTGGTTATTCAAATATCGTTGAAAAACTACAAGCATTAGGTGCCGATATTTCGATGATTGAAGAGTAAGAAGGGGCATTATGTCAGAACAAGTGGAAACTGTAACGCTACAAAGCTTACAAGAAAAAACTTTAAAAGAGATGTACGGCTTTGCCAAACATTATAAAATTCCTTATTACGGTCAAATGAATAAAAAGGAATTGGCGCTTGCGATTCTTCGTGCTCAAGAAGAAGCTACTGGATTTTTCCAAGTGGAAGGTGTCTTAGACATTAACCGCGCAGAAGGCTTTGGATTCCTAAGACCGATTAACTATTCAAGCAGTCAGGAAGATATTTATATTTCTTCTTCGCAAATTCGCCGTTTCGACCTTCGAAATGGGGACCTTGTGAGTGGGACAGCACGTCCGCCACGTCAAGGTGAGAAGTTTAATGGGTTGATGCAAGTTGGATTCGTGAATGGAAAGGATCCTGAAGAAGCCAAAGAGCGTGACCATTTCCCAGGGCTTACACCTTTGTATCCTGAAAAGCAAATGGTGCTAGAAACCACACGTGGTCGCATCGCTTCTCGTATGTTGGATTTAATTTGTCCGATTGGTTTTGGACAACGTGGGCTTATCGTAGCTCCGCCAAAAGCAGGGAAGACAAGCTTGCTAAAAGAAATCGCTAATGGAATTACAACAAATTATCCAGAAGCGGAATTGATTATTTTACTCATCGATGAACGACCTGAAGAGGTAACGGACATCGAGAGAACTGTGGATGCGGAAGTGGTGTATTCTACATTTGACCAGCTTCCAGAAAACCACATTAAGATTAGTGAACTAGTATTGGAACGTGCGCTACGTCTTGTAGAAGATGGACGTGACGTGATTATCTTGATGGATAGCCTCACACGTCTTGCTCGTGCCTATAACTTAACGATTCCACCTTCAGGAAGAACGTTGAGCGGTGGGATTGACCCCGCTGCCTTATACCGTCCGAAGAAATTCTTTGGTTCTGCCAGAAATATTGAAGAGGGCGGAAGCTTAACGATTCTTGCCACAGCATTAGTGGAAACAGGAAGCCGTATGGATGATGTGATTTATGAAGAGTTCAAAGGAACGGGTAATTCAGAAATCCATCTCTCGAGAGAACTTGCTGAAAGAAGAGTATTTCCAGCGATTGATGTGAAACGTTCAGGTACTCGTAAAGAGGACATGCTCCTTTCACAAGAAACGCTAGAAGCCATTTGGAAAGTGCGTCATGCCATTAAAGGAGACGGACTTGAAACGAGTGAACAACTCGTGAAGCAATTAAGAGAAACGAAATCGAATGCTGATTTCATTCGTCGACTTAGTTTATTAGATTAGAACTTAAATCCCTAAGAGTTTTCTTAGGGATTTTTATTTTTTCAAAAGGTTACAAAAGAAGATGAAAGGAGATTTCAAATAGGTTGCTCCTTGTGGTAAAATGGAAAAAGGAGTGATTTTACGTGAAAAAGAAAAAAGTAATCAAAACAAATGCAGTGCGAATGGTCGAACAAGCGAAAGTGCCATATGCCATTCATGAATATGATGTGGATACAGCACACCTTGATGCGATTCATGCAGCACAGGGAATGGGAATTCCCGTTGAGGAAGTATACAAAACCATCGTATTAACAGGCGATAAGACTGGACATTTAGTCGCTTGTATTGCGGCTCACCGAGAATTAGATTTAAAGACGATTGCGAAAGTTTCAGGAAATAAACGCGTAGAATTATTATCACTAGATAAACTGGAACCATTAACAGGATATGTACGCGGAGGATGTTCACCAATTGGAATGAAGAAGAAATTTCCAACCTTCATCGAGCATCATGCGATGGAGCAAAAAACAATTCGTATCTCTGCGGGAAAACGTGGACTACAATTGGAGATTGCGCCACAGGATTTACAACAGTTAACACAAGCAATAGTATTCGAAAATCATCCAGATGAGGTGGAAGCATGAGTGAAGTAACGATTCTTCACATCAATGATATGCACTCGAACTTCACTCCATAAAGACACAAACGCGCTTTATGACTGAGCGCAGAGCCCAGCTTGAAAAAGAAGGGCAGAAGGTATTTGGAATCGATTTAGGAGACCTCATTGACCGTGTTCATCCACTGGTCGAAGCAGAAGACGGAAAGATTGCTGCAAGAGTGTTGAACGAAGAGCAAATCGATTTTGCGACCCTTGGAAATAACGAAGGGACGGCATACACACCGCTTGAATTAGAGGCGGCGTATGAAGGTCGCAAGTTCGAAGTCATTATTTCGAATGTCAAATGGGCGTCTACTGGAGAAGTGCCTCCTTTTGCAAAAGAAGTTCACTTCGAAACAGTGGACGATTGCAGTATCGCCTTCATTGGACTAACGGCATCGTATCCAGAAAGCTACGGCCCAAATGGGTATTTGATTGAAGAACCGATAGATGCGTTGAAGCGTCTTGTACCAACGCTTGCAGCAGGAGGTCATCAGATTATCTTGCTATCACATTTAGGAATTGAAATGGACCATCTGATTGCAGAAACTTATCCAGAAATTCAAGTGATTCTTGGGGCACATACGCATCATCTCTTTGAAGAAGGAAAATGGGTAAACCAAACTCTTCTAACTGGTGGATTTAAGTATGGTGCTTATATTGGTGAGCTTCATTTGAAGACAGAAGGCAGTCGCTTGATTCCTCTTTCTGATAAAATGATTGCAGTCGAGGATTTAAAAGAGGATTCGACTATTGATGAAGGAGAAGCGCTTCGCCAAGAAGGGATTGCGCTCTTGAAAGCAGAAGTGGTACTCCCACATATTCCAGCATATTCTGTGAAAAGGAACTAGCTCTTTCTCTCATTAGAAGCGATGACGAGACAAACTGGAGTTTCAGTAGCATTTTCTTATACCGACTCTTTGTAGTACCGTTTAAAGAAGGACCGCTCACAAAGTTTGACTTACATGAATGCATGCCACATCCGATTCATTTGAATAAGAGTCGCTTTAGAGTTTCAGATTTCAAACAACTATTGCAAATTTTTGAAGAACAGCAGCCTGAATTACTAGAAAAAGCTATTCGTGGATATGGTTTTCGTGGTAAACTGTTTGGAGAGATCCTTTATACAGGATTTCAGTTCGCTAGTGGCGAAATCGTTATGGATGGAAGAGAGTTGGCAGACGATGAGTTTATTACATTTGTTTGCCCTGACCATATGCGATTCGTTCCATTTTTTTCCCGATGATTGAAGAAAAAGGGGACAACGAAATTATTTATCCAGATTTATTAAGAACGATTATTGAAAAAAAGAATTACTATTCAAAGAAAGGAAGAATCATGACTGAACAGAAAGCAGAAACACTTTCACAGGAGTTAAGTCAAGTCTTAGAAGAGATTGTGACAACGCCTGAAGAAGAAGTGAAACGTGCGGTAATGGTTGGCGATACAACCGTGATGATTGATGATGTGCATTATGAAATCGTCGAAGATTACCGTGACGGATTTAATATTGAAGCATTAAATGAGCGCTATAATGATATCTTTGAGCGCTATGATTATATCGTTGGCGACTGG
This sequence comes from uncultured Granulicatella sp., assembly GCA_916438765.1. Taxonomy (GTDB): domain Bacteria; phylum Bacillota; class Bacilli; order Lactobacillales; family Aerococcaceae; genus Granulicatella. The sequence goes on from CAKAHB010000006.1 coordinate 276,075, forward strand.
GGCCACGAGAAATTACGTTTGAAAGGTTTTTTCAAACATTCGCATAAATTGGCGACTCCAGACCGCGATATCGATTATTTACAAGAATATTTATTGGAATATTGTAATTTTGGGTGCCAATATTTCGTATTGGAAAGAGATCCCAGAGGCGCAACATAAACCAGTTGTGGAAGAAGAAAAACACAACAACGTCCAAGACGTGAACGCAATAATCAACGCAAACGTCAAAACAATCAACGCAGAGAACATGTATTTAGTCCAGCGGATTTAGACAGTCCAGTACGTTCAAATAATAAGCGTAAGTTTAAAGAGAAGGCTCAAAATCGTCAGAAGAAACGCAATAATGAGACAAATCAAAAGACGAAAAAAGATCAATCGTTTAACTTGAAAGAATTTATTCCGAAAGAAACGATGAAAGAAAAAGAATATGAAGGCAACAACTTCAAACCAAAACAAAAGAAATCTTCTCAACATTTCTCAATGAAAGAAGTGGAGAAACCAGCAAGCAGTAAGGTGAAGAAGAGCCCTGTGAAATCCACTCAGAAGAAAGGATTCCATATTCGAGAAAACCAACAAAGAGGTAACTAAATGTATAAAGCATATTTTATTGATTTAGATGGAACAATGTATCGTGGAAAAGACCGTATTCCAACGGCCGAAGCATTTATTAAGAGATTGCAAGAAGCCAAGATTCCATTCCTATTTGTAACAAACAACGCTACAAAAACACCTGCACAAGTAGCCGAAAACTTACGTGTGAACTATGGCACTGAAGTTTCGGCAGACGAAGTGTATACAAGCGGTGTTGCGGCAGTGGATTACTTGAAGTCTCATTTCAACGTGAACCGTGTCATGGTCATCGGGGAAGAAGCGATTAAAAATCAAGTTGAAAGCAGCTGGATATACGCTTGTTTCTGAAGAACCCAGAAGTCGTATTGCAGTCGCTTGACCGTAATGTGACTTATAAAGACTTAGAAACAGCAACACTTGCGATTCGTAATGGTGCAACTTATATCGTAACGAATATCGATTCAAACTTACCAAGCGAAAAAGGCCCAATTCCAGGGTCAGGTGCCATCACTGGTTTCTTAAAAGTGGCGACACAAGTAGAGCCGATTATTATCGGTAAACCAAGTAGCGTGATTATGGAGTCTGCATTGGATTATTTAAATGCTAAATTCCCAGACCGTCATTTTACAAAAGAAGATATCGCAATGGTCGGGAGATAACTACCAAACGGATATTCAAGCCGGCATTCAATACGGCATGGATACACTGATGGTATTAACAGGATTTTCGACACGCGAAGACTTAGAAAAAGTGGAAGAACAACCAACGCACTTGGTAGAGGATTTGAGTGAATGGACTATTTAACAAGAACTTACCGTGTGCCTAAGTGGATTACTTCCATCGCGCTATTCCTCTTCTTTTTAAGTTTAGGAATTACGTTTGTGATTTTCTTTGAGCCGATGTATCACTGGTCGATTAGTTGGTTTGGAGTGGAAAAGCTCACTGGTTACAGTGCAGATACGCTTAAGATGAACTACCATGAACTCATCGGGTATTTAACGAATCCATTGAATCGATACATTGAAGATGACTGATTTTCCAAGTTCGCAGCAAGGATTGTTCCATTTCTTTGAAGTGAAACGTCTCTTCTTCGTGAACTTTGCGGTGTTACTCGCTTCAGGGCTTATCAGTTTCTTTGGCGTGAGATATTTACGACAAAGAAGACAAACATGGCAATTGCGTAGACCCATCAGATGGCTCGTATTAATTCCAGTTGTCGTTTGCTTTGCGATTGCGGCATTCTTCGATACGCTCTTTGTGAAGTTCCATCAAGTGTTCTTTAACAATGATGCGTGGATGTTCGATCCAAAAAATGACCCGATTATTTTAGCATTGCCAGAGGAATTCTTTATGCTATGCTTTGCCGTCGTATTCACCTTTTTATTGGTGGGACTTTTAGGGACAAACGTTGCGATTAAGCGATTAAAAGAAATTTAAAACAGTAAGAAACGAGAAGCTTCTTTCGAAAAGGAAGAGTTCTCGTTTTTTTGTACCCAAAAAAATTCGCATATGAGCGGAATTTCACACAAATAAATGGTATGATATAAGAGATGAAACATTTAAAAGGATTGAGGAGTGGAATAATGAAATTATCAATTGTCATCCCGTTTTATAACGAGGAAAATATGATTCAAAAAATGTATGACGCCTTAGTAGCAGAAGTCAATAAAATTACTAAAGCGGAATTTGAAATTATTTTTATTAATGATGGTAGTAAAGACCGTACTTTTGAAAAAATGCTTGCGATCGCAGATGGCGATTCTCGCGTCAAAATATATTAGTTTCAGCAGAAACTTTGGGAAAGAAGCTGGAACCATTGCAGGACTTGAATACGCAACAGGGGAAGCTGTGATTTTAATGGATGGAGACTTACAACATCCACCTGCACTTCTTCCACAAATGATTGAAGCGTATGAACAAGGATATGACGTTGTGAGTGCTCGTCGTACTCGTACGGGTGAAAAACCACACCGTACATTTTTAGCAAAACATTTCTATCGTCTTGCAAACAAAATGATGGATATCGAATTAATGGATGGAGTATCTGAATTCCGTCTATTCAGCCGTAAAGCGGTTCGTGCCATCCTTTCATTACAAGAATACAACCGATTCTCTAAAGGGATTTTCTCTTGGATTGGTTTTAAAGAAAAAGTCATCGAATATGAAAACCAAGTTCGTACCGTTGGTGAAACAAAATACTCATTGAAGTTCTCATTAAACTATGCGATTCAAGGGATTTTATCGTTCAACGATAAACCGCTTCGTATGTGCATTAACTTCGGTTTATTCTGTTTATTAATCTCATTAGCTTACGTTCTTTGGACATTCGTTCAATACTTCGTGGCGCCGGATTCACTCGTGAGTGGATACTTCACAACGATTTTCTCTGTCGTGCTCTTTGGTGGAATTCAATTGATTTCAATCGGGGTATTAGGAGAGTACATCGGTAAGATTTACTACGAAGTGAAGAAACGTCCGCATTACTTAGTAGATGAAACGAATATGACGGTGAAAGGAGAGCAACATGACGACTAAGAAAAAGGTCTATTTAGCAAGCTTCCTTGCGCCGATGGTCATCATGTTTATCGCGTGGGCGATTGATGGCTTCTTCCCGTTTGGTGCAAAGTCTCTGATGGCGGTTGACTTTAACGCACAGTATATCGGGCTCTATGCTTATTTCAAACATCTTTTCTTAAATTGGGATTGGAGTAGCTTCTTCTATTCTTTCTCGAAATCAATTGGTGGGGGAATGCTTGGAATTTGGGGCTTTAACTTATTAAGTCCATTTAACTTCCTATTCCTATTTCTTTCTCGAAGAAAACTTCCAATGGATTGTTCCTGTTGTTATCGCATTGCGTTACGGAACAATGGGACTTACGATGACGCATTTCCTTGTGAAGCGTTATGACGGCCTAAAGAAAAAAGCCTACTTACTTCCAATCGTAGCGACGATTTATGCCTTAAACGGATTTAACGTCAGCTACCAAATGAACCCAATTTTCTACGATGGCATGATTATGTTGCCACTAGTATTGATTGGAGTAGAACAAGTGCTCGATAATGAGTCTCCACGAGGCTATATCGGAATGCTTGCGCTAGCGCTATTTGTACACTTCTATATGGGTTATATGACATGTATTTTCGTAGTCATCTACGCATTATTCTATGTCATCCGTTCAAAAGAATTTACAAATATCAAAAGTGGTTTTTGAACGCATGTTAAAACTAGCTTGCGCATCGATCATCGCAGTCGGGATGGTTGCAGCGATTCTATTGCCAATCATCATCAGTTTAGTTTCTACTAAAAGGTGGTTTGCAAAACTCATTGAAAATTTGAGTGGACATTGCAAATTAACCCGTTTGAAATTTTATCGAAATTATTCCTTGGATCATTCGATAATGATTCATGGCCAGCAGGTCCAAACTTGCCAAATATTTATGTGGCGAGCTTCGGGATTTTAGGAACCATTTACTACTTTATCTCTAAGAAAATTACAAAATGGGGTAAGGTTGCAGCAGGATTCGTGCTTGTTGTTTTCTTAATCTCTTGTGCGCATGAATTTACAAGTAAATTATGGCATATGGGACAAAACCCAGCTGGATTCTTCTACCGCTTCTCATGGATTATCGCTTTCTTCTTAGTGTACCTAGCTTACTTAAGCTTACGCGAAGTCGAACGATTTACCGCAAAAGAAGCAAGCATCTTATTTGTGGGAATGGCGATTATTTTTGGAATCGTTCAATTCCAAGAACATTCATTCTTAACCATTTGGCAACGTATTGCGACACTTGGTATTTTCATGATTATGCTTTTTGTCTTGTTCTGGACAAAAGCGAAGAAACCGTGGGCAGTGATTGCAGTATTGACGGCGGTTGAATTGACAGCCAATGCGGCCATTGTTCAGTCGCGTGTCGGATATACAGATGCGTACAAATACCACGATGCGGTTCTTCAATTGAAAGATGCCATCAATCCAATTCGTCCTGACGATACAGATTTCTACCGTATCAATAAGACATTTAACTTAAGTAAAAACGATCCATTTATGGTTGATTACCCAGGTTTATCAGTATTTAGTTCAAACTTGGAAAACAGTACGCGTGATTTATTTGACCGCTTAGGAAATAACGGGATTAACGCGACAACGTACTATCAAGGAACACCGCTGCAAGACGCGCTCTTCTCAGTGAAATACTTAGTGGCACCAAAACCAGTGTATACAAAAGAATATCCTGATACTTCGAAAATGTATGTATTCGGAAATATGGTAACGCGTAAAGATATTACGTCGAAAGAACCAGTGTACGAAGCAACAAGAACGAAGACGTATGAAACAGGATTAATCTTACCAATCGCTTATGGTGTGAATGATGCGACAGTGAATGTAAAACTGGAAAATCATCAACCAATTCAAAACCATAACAAGATTGTCCAAGCAATGGGAGCCACAAGTGAAAATTACTTAACGCTTCTAGCAGCCAACGAAGTGAAGTTGGATAATATGGAAGTTCCTGATTCTTCTAAACCAGAAACGTATAAACGCGTGGATTCATCAAAACCAGGAACAATTACGTATCATTTAGTACCGCAGTCTTCTGAAGATTACTGGGTATCGATTCCTCAAACTTTCTCACACGAATAAAAACAAAGTGAGAATTTTACTCAATGGAAATACGTATGACTTCCAAGATAAATTCCAACAAACACAACTTATTCAAGTGGCCCATGATTCACTTGGGAAAGCCGTTGATTTAACGATTGAAATTGACACAGATGACGAATACAACTTGTCAGGTTTACGCCTAGCACGTTCAAATAGTGCCTTAGTAAATCGCATGATTGAAGAGCGTCAACTTCAAGGAATGAAAGTCACTCATTGGGATGATAGTCATATTCAAGGGACTGTGAATATCACAGACGATAGCACATGGATGATGACAAGTATTCCATATGAAAAAGGCTGGACGGTTAAAGTCGATGGTCAAGTCGTTGGAACGGCTAAAGTTTGGGATAGTCTTCTTGCTTTCCAAATTACACCTGGTGAACATACAATTGAGATGACTTACATGCCAGAAGGATTTATGGCAGGATTCGTGATTTCAATCTTATCAATTTGTATTTATGTGTTAGCCATTTATAAAAAATGGATTTAATTGAATAGGAGTAGACTATAATGACAATTTCAAAAATGAAATTAAAATATAGTTCGCTATTCTTCGTTCCATTTGTGGTGATGTTGGGGGTCTTCCTAAGTTTAGGATTGACCCCTTTTTCGCAAAATTCGATTCATAGTGGAGACTTTCTTTCTCAATATTTTCCGCTTTATATCGGATTGCATAAACTATTTTGGAGTGGAGATTTTAGTGGTCTATTTTGGTCCTTCGAGAAATCACTTGGAGGAGCCATGCCAAGTGTCTGGGGCTTTAATAGTTTAAGTCCATTCACGTTTTTATATGTGATCTTTCCAATTTCAAGTTTTCAAGTCCTTAGCTACGTGATTCCTCTTCTACGTGCTGGGGTGATGGGAGTCGTCTTTGGATATTTCTTAGAAAAGAAATTTCAAGGCGTATCGAAACATTACTGGTTATCGTTAGGATTAGCTTCGTCATATGCCCTTAGCGGATTTGTCGTATCGCAACAATTCAATCCTAATTTCTTAGATAATCTGATCTATATTCCGTTTATTCTCTTGGGAATTGAAGAGGTGGCGAGTGGGAAGCGTTCGGTGAAATTACCGCTGTTTCTTGCCATTAGTTTAATAACGGATTTTTATACAGGGTATATGATGTGTCTCTTTGTAGCGCTCTATACATTTTATGTGGTCTTCTCAAAGTATATTTCTTTGAAAGAGTCGACACTAAAACTAGCGAAAGTTGCGTTATTTGCACTGATTGGAGTTGGCCTTGCAGCATTTTGGCTATTGCCAGTCTTTAGCGCCTTATTAGAAAGCAAAGCGAGTGCGGGGAGCACCTTTGCATGGTCTTGGAACCCGGTAAATGATTTAGTCGCTATGCCGCAAAAATTCATCTTGGGATCCTTTGGTGAAAAAGAGTGGGGGGATTCTAAGGCATTACCGCAACTCTTTATCGGTGGCTTAGGACTCTTTGGCCTATGTACCTTCTTCGCTAAAAAAGAAATCACTATTCGTAAGAAATTAGCAGCGACAGTCGTGTTGCTTGTCTTACTGCTTTCGTTTTCGATTCAAGGACTCGATCAAATTTGGCATATGGGACAACGCCCAGTCGGTTTCTACTTCAGAAATTCATGGGTAGCCAATAGCTTTATGCTGGTGCTAGCATCCGAAAGCCTAATGCAGTGGAAAGATGAATTCCGCTTGAATGAATTTTTAGTGGCCATCTTTGGCTTTGGTACGATTTTAGTGTTGTCGACTCTAAGAAGTCTGCAATATGTTGAGACCTCACAGAAAATACTCGCGTTTTATTATTTGGACGATTATCTTATTAGCCTTCTTCTTTAGAAGAGCTGAAAGAGTTCGTAGGTTACAACTAACAGCCGGAGTCGTGATTGTCGAGTTAATGGTGAGTTCCTTTGTCGGATTTAGACGAGCACCTTATTTTATCGGTAATGCAGGATTACAGGAACAAATGGAATTTGCGATGGCTTTCGATAAAGAAGGCTATAGCCATCAAAGTACGTTTACGCGAATGGAAATGCATAAAGGATTGTCGCATGCGAACTTCCCGATTGCGTTTGGATATAATGGAGCTTCGCATTTCACATCGAGTCTTGAGTATTCGTTAATTGAGGAAATGAGTCATCTAGGCCTTCCAACATCTCAATCGGTTGCGAACTATACCAAACCGTAATGTGATTTTAGATTCGCTCTTTGGAGTATCTCGCTTTATGATGGACGGCGATGAAAAACGCGTCTTTGCAGATGTTCGTGGAATGTATGCCAAAGATGGCAAAGTGAAGGTTTTTGTGGTCTACCGCAATCCATATGCGTTTTTCTCTGGCTATTTAACGAATGAGAATACGACAACCAATATCGCTTTTTGAAAAAAATCAACCAGTAGCCAATCTTAACCAGCTCTTGCAAGTGATTGGGCTCTCTGGAACAAATGCATTGACGGAGGTTAGTGTAGGCGAACCTGTGACGACGAATTTAACGAAGGGGCCGGAGAAATACACGCTAACAAATGAGGCGGAATCTGCTAAAATTGAATGGAAGTTCAATCTACAACCAAACAAATTGTATTTTGTCGAGATTCCAGAACGCCAAGCAGGCTCTGTGATTAAATCAAAAGTGATGTTAAATGGTATTAGTTATCCGTATGAGAATCGATTCCATGAGAACCAATTGTGGATGATTGGAAATGGAAATTTAGATCAGACAATTACCTTTGCGATTGAGGACGCGAAAGCCAAAGAATGGGATTTACGAGGCTTCAAGTTCTATACGATTGATATCACAACACTCGCAAACGCATTGACGCAGTATAAGAAAGCAAATGATATTACAATTGAGTCGTATACAAACGCGATGGTGAAGGCACATGTCACTGTAACTAATAGTGAGCAGTCCTTTGCGACCTTTACGATTCCATACCATTCTGGTTGGAGCGTGACGGTGGATGGTAAGAAGCAAGAAGTGAAAAAAGCGCTTGGATTCTTTATGGGCGTTTCGCTGACAGAAGGAGAACACGAGATTGTTTGGAGTTATACGCCACCAGGATTACATCTTGGAATGTTCATTTCTATTTCGTCACTTCTCTTACTAGTTTTCCTATGGAAAAAGCATAAAAATTAAATAGATTGTTATTAAAATAGTCTCTGAAATCGATGCTGATTTTTAGAGATTATTTTTCGTGTTTTTATAGGCCGTACTTTTTGTAATTGAGAGGTGTTCATGGGTATAATGGCTTGTTAATTAGTGAAAGGGAAGTGATGAAGTGATGGATGCGACAAGTTTAGCCGAAGCTGTCCGTTTGAAAAAAGTGAGTCCATTAGAATTAGTAACAGAAACGATTCAACGCGCACGCACGCTTAATCCTTCTCTGAATGCCATTGTTTATGAGCAATATGAAGAGGCGCTTGAAAAAGCGAAACATTTTCAACTGACGAATCAACCATTTGCGGGAGTTCCTATTTTTCTAAAAGACTTAGGGCAAGAACAAAAGGGAAGCATCTGTACATATGGCTCGCGTTTATTCAAGGGTGTAAAAAGCACTCAGACTGACAACTTTGTCAAACGTCTAGAAGAACTCGGCTTTATCATTATGGGTCGTACGAATACTCCAGAATTTGGATTCAAGACCGTCAGTGATGCTACTCTCCATGGTCCCATTCGAAATGCGGTGAATCTTGAGCGAAACGCTGGAGGCTCTAGTGGAGGGGCAGCTGCTGTTGTAGCAAGCGGAATTACACCAATTGCAGCAGCAAGCGATGGTGGTGGATCGATTCGAATCCCTGCCAGTCATAATGGATTGATTGGACTGAAACCTTCTAGAGGTCGTGTGATTGTTGGACCAGGTTCCTATCGTGGATGGAATGGCGCAACTGTTCATTTTGCGATGACGAAAACGGTCCAAGATACAAGAAACTTATTATTTCATATGCAAGAGTGCCAAATGGGAAGTCCATTTCCATTACCGAAACTGAGTTACGAACAGCTTTATAAAACAGAAATAATAAAACCATTAAGAGTGGCCGTGTTGTTACAGTCACCAGTGGGAGAAGCGGTCTCTAAGGATTCGGTGGATGCCGTGATGAAGATTGCACATTTCTTTGAAAATCATGGGCACTCCGTAACGCTTTTACAAAAGGATCCTGTCGACGGTATCGCTCTGCAAAAAGGATTTTATATTATCAGTGCGGTTGAAGCAGCGTTGATGTTCCAAAATATTGAACGCCAGCTTGGACGCCACGTAACGCGTGATGATATGGAACTAATGACATGGGCGATTTATCGTAGTGGCCTGGATATTTCGGGGATAGAGTATTCAAAAGTGGCTTCAAGTTGGGATAATTATGCCGAGCAGATGTCGCAGTTACACGAGCAGTACGATGTGCTGCTGTTGCCGACAGTTGCACAGGCCGCTCCGAGTCTTCATCCGTATGAGTTGTCTGCGGAATTACAATCCAAACTAATACGCATTGATGATTTTACAAAAGACCAAAAGCAGCAATTGCTCTGGGAAATGTTCGAAGAGAGCGTAGCCGATACGCCATTTACCCAGCGATTTAATATTACTGGGCAACCGGCCATTAGCTTGCCAGTTCACCACACCAAAGATGGACTGCCAATTGGCGTGCAACTCGCTGCAGCAAAAGGAAGAGAAGATTTGCTCCTACAAATCGCAGAATGGTTTGAACAGGAACAATTATTACAAGTAACAAAACAGTAGAAAGAAGTGAAAGTGTGTTAGAAAACAGAAGCTTTTATTTAAGCCTTTTCGAATTAAAAAAGGAGTCACATTGGACAATCGATTTGTGCTTTCTCCAATGGTGACGAACTCTTCAACGAAAGAAGGTCATATTACAGAGGATGATTTAAAATATGCCGAGCGTCGTCGCACTGCTGCAGCCCTTCAAATTACAGGGGCGGCATACGTGAACAAGCACGGACAGCTATTCGAGTATGGTTTTAGCGCGACTTCTCTAGACGATATCGAAGGCTTAACCAAACTAGCCAAAGCGATGAAATCAGGTGGAGCGAAAGCCATCTTACAATTAACGCATGCGGGACGTTTTGCAAGTCATGCCTTAAACCGTGACCGCTATGTGTATGGTCCAAGTGCGATGACATTGCAATCGCCGTTTCCCACATGAAGTCAAAGAATTAACCGTAGAAGAAATTCATGGCATTATCGAAGATTATCGCCGTGCTGCTCAAATTGCCATTCAGTCTGGATTCGACGGCTTAGAAATTTCATCGGCGCAACGACTGCTCATTCAAACCTTCTTCTCAACGTTCTCAAACGAGCGTACAGATGAGTATGGTTGTAAGACATTAGAGGACCGTTCAAGAATCGGGATGGAAGTCTTAACGGCGGTTCAAGAAGTGATTGATGAATATGCCTCAGAAGAGTTTATTCTTGATTTCGTGCGACTCCTGAAGAAACGCGTGGAAATCAAATTGGATACACCGTGGATGAGTTTCTTGAGTTCTTCGAAGAGGCTCTTAAGAAAGTGAAAATTGATTACTTAGCTATTGCAAGCTGGGGACATGATGTCTTCAGAAATAAAGTCCGTGCTAAAGGACCGCATCAAGGCAAACTCGTGAATAAAGTCGTCTATGACCGCTTAAAAGGGCGAGTTGCTGTGATTGCTTCAGGCGGTATTAATTCTAAAGAAAAAGCACTTGAAGCATTGGAAAATGCAGATTTAGTCGGGCTATCAACACCGTTTATCACGGATCCAGAATTTGCCGTGAAGATTCAAGAAGGAAATGAATCAGATATTCAATTAACGATTAAACCAGAAGCGCTTGAAGCCTTAGCGATTCCAAAGGCGGCCTTCAAAGATATCGTACCTTTAATGGACTTTGGGGAGTCGCTTGAAAAAGAAGCCAGAGATTTCTTCAGAGGACTCGAAGCCAACTACGAGGGGAGAGAGACGGGTGAAAATTAGTCTATTAGATTATGGTCTCGTAGATGAAGGAAAGACGAGCGCAGAAGCTGTTCGTGAAACATTGGAGTTGGCGCAATTAGCAGACGAACTTGGATTTCATCGATTCTGGGTGAGTGAACATCATAATGTGCCAGCGCTCTCGATTAGTGCTCCAGAAGTGGTGATTCCGTACCTTGCTAGCCACACGAAGAACATCCATATTGGTTCGGGTGGAATCATGGGGCTTCATTATTCGCCGTATAAAGTAGCTGAAATCATGTCAACGCTAGAAGGACTATTCCCAGGACGTGTGGATATCGGTCTTGGTAATTCCCCAGGAACGCCGCTTGTAGGTCGTAATTTGCAGTCGCTTTATTCGAAAGAGCAATACGCCTTGTGGTTAGAAAAATTGCAGCACTATTTAAATGAAGCGCGTCATAAAGGTGTGGTCGTTCCAGAAGTGGCGACTGTTCCAGAGCAGTTCCTTCTTGGAATGGGAGGTCAGTCGATTGAGTCAGCGGCAACTCTTGGTTTGAGTTTTGTATATGGTGTATTTCCGTATATTCCTCAAGACCCTGTGGAGTTGGCGAAAAGTCTTTCCAAGAAATATCGTAGCACCTTTAAACCAGGCCCACATAGTAAGCCAAGCAACTTCGTACTAGCGGTATTTGTGGTTATTGCAGATACGAGTGAAGAAGCCGAAGAGATGGCGAAACCATTAGATTTATGGATGCTTGGAAAACAAGATTTTTCAGAATTTCATACCTTCCCAACACGAAAAGATGTGGAAACATATGAATTAACTCAGCGTGACCGTGAAAAAATCGCAAGCAACCGCAGTCGACTCATTGTGGGAAACCCACGTGAAGTTTACGAGCAAATGGAGACGCTAAGAGCAGTCTCTAATCCCGACGAGTTATTATTTATTCCACTCGTCGGTTCCATTGAAAAAAGAAAACGTTCAGTAGAATTACTTGCTGAATTATATAAAGGAGAAAGATAAAATGAGAAAATTTGCTAACTTTTTATGGATTGATAAAGAAGGAGAAAACTACACGATTCGTATGACTCCAGAACTTCAAGATGATGTCGGTACAATTGGATTCGTTCAATTTAACATGGATGACGAATTAGAAGCTGAAGACGAAATCTTAAGTTTAGAAGCAAGTAAAACAGTGATGTCGATTGTGACTCCACTTGCAGGGAAAGTCGTAGCTAGAAATTTAGCGGCAACAGAAGATCCTAAATTATTAAACTCTGAAAAACCAGAAGAACACTGGTTAGTGACATTAACGAATGTTGATGAAGCAGCATTCTTGGCATTAGAAGATGAATAATCATAAAGAAGAGCAGTTGCTCAAACAAATGATTGAAATCCTGGCTCAGGAATCAGGAGAAACCGTATCAGTTGAAGGGAAAACTCCAGAAGAGTTGAAGACGCTTTGGCGAGGGCTTGTGAATGTAAGACAACCAAAAAGAGGCTTCTGCAGAATATATCGTTTTAGAGAAAGAATATTTACAAAGAATACCATGCTCCAAGAGTACAGACTTTGTCAGATTGTGTTCCAACAGCAAATGACCAAATCAAACTCTATTATGGGGATTTATGTGAACTGAAAGTCGATGCGATTGTGAATGCGGCGAACAGCGAGATGCTTGGATGTTTTATTCCGAATCACCGCTGTATTGATAATGCGATTCATACTTTTTCAGGGATTGAACTTCGAAGCTTTTGCCATCATTTAATGGACGAGCAAGGAAAGAAAGAACCTGTTGGAAAAGCAAAAATCACGCCAGCGTTCAACTTGCCATCGAAATACATTATTCATACGGTAGGCCCCTTCTTGCCTCCAGGGCAAAAAGTAACGCCGCTTCGTGAACAGTTACTGGCTGGTTGTTACAAGAGTTGTCTGGAAGCAGCAAGAGAAGTTGGCCTAACCTCGATTGCTTTTTGCGGGATTTCAACAGGAGAGTTTGGTTTTCCAAAAGAACCTGCGTCGCGTATTGCGGTAGATACTGTGAAAAAATGGTTGACGGAGACAGCTTCAACAATGACCGTTGTCTTTTCAACGTATACCAAGGAAGACCAATCAATTTATCAGAATTATTTATCAGGAGAACAGTAGAATGACGAAATGGAATGCATTACAAAAAGAAAGAACGACTGAAGCTAGTCTACTGGCGGACTTATTCCAGGAAGCTGATGCCATCGTGGTGGGTATCGGTGCTGGGATGTCGGCAGCAGATGGGTTCACCTATATTGGCAGTCGATTCGAAGACGCTTTTTCCTGATTTTTATCGAGAAGTATCAATTTTTTTAGATATGTTACAGGCGAGCTTGTTTCATTTTCCGAGTTGGGAAGAGTATTGGGCGTTTCAAAGTCGTTTTATCGCGCTCAACTACTTAGATCAACCTGTGGGGCAATCGTATGTGGAACTATTAGAAATGCTTAAAACGAAGCCATACCATATTATTACGACAAATGCGGACAATGCGTTTTGGGTAGCCGGGTATGACAAAGAGAAAGTTTATCATATTCAAGGGGAGTATGGACTTTTCCAATGTAGCCAGCACTGTCATCCAAAAACGTATCAAGATGATGCATTAGTCCGTAAAGATGATTGCAGAACAAAAGGACATGAAGGTACCTTATGAACTGATTCCGTTCTGTCCAGAATGCGGAGCACCCGCTTGAAATTAATAAGCGTAACGCTGAAAAAGGAATGGTGGAGTCAGCAGATTTCTTTGCACAAAAAGCACGCTATGATGCGTTTTTAGAAGAACATAAAAACGATAAGGTGCTCTTTTTAGAAATCGGAGTGGGCTTTACGACGCCACAATTTATTAAAACACCGTTCCAAAAATGCGTACAAGGGCAATCCAAACGCCCTGTTTGTAAGTATGAATCATAAAGCATTATCGCATTCCGCTGGCGCTAAGAGAACAGACCGTACAATTATCAGAAAACATCGCCCCATTAATCCATGGGACATATCAAGAGCTTAAAGGAGAATAAACGATGTATTTAATCGAACCAATCCGTGATGGAAAATATGTAAAAGATGGAGCAGTAGCGCTTGCGATGCAAGTATATGTGCAAAGTAATGTCTTCTTAGATGATGACATTTTGTTCCCATATTACTGCGACCCAAAAGTAGAAATTGGAAAATTCCAAAATACAATTGCTGAAGTAAACGAAGAGTATTTAAAAGAAAACAATATTCTTGTTGTACGTCGAGACACAGGTGGTGGTGCCGTATACGTGGACTCTGGTGCCGTGAATGTATGCTACTTTAATTCAAGACAATGGCATCTTTCGGGGATTTCAAGAGAACGTATGAACCAGCGATTAAAGCCTTACACGAACTCGGCGCAACAGCCGTTGAACAAACAGGTCGTAACGACTTAACGATTGAAGGCAAAAAAGTATCCGGTGCTGCGATGACCATCAGCAATGGTCGTGTATACGGTGGATTCTCGCTCTTATTAGACGTGGACTATGATGCGATGGAAAAAGTCTTGAACCCAAACAAGAAGAAATTACAATCGAAAGGGATTCAATCTGTACGTGCACGTGTGGGAAAGTATTCGTCCGTACCTAGCCCCAGAATATCAAAATGTGACGGTAGATGAGTTCAAAAACTTAATCACATGTAAGATTTTAGGAATTAACTCGATTGATGAAGCGAAACGTTATGTGTTAACGGAAGAAGATTGGAAAGCAATCGATGAACTGACAGCTTCTAAATATAAAAACTGGGAATGGAATTATGGTCAGTCTCCACAATATAGTGATTACCGTGATGGACGTTTTGCATGCGGAACAATTCAATGCTACTTAGAAGTGGAGCAAGGTAGAATTTCAAATTGCCGTATTTATGGAGATTTCTTTGCAAAAGGAAATGTACAAGAAGTCGAAGAAAAACTTAAAGGAGTTCGTATGGTGAAAGAAGACTTAGTGGAAGTCTTAAGTGCCATCGATTTAAGCAACTACTTTGGTGCAGTTACTGCTGAAGAATTTGCTGGACTCGTTTTAGGAGAATAAAAAGATCAAGTGATACCGTATAAGGTATCACTCGATAAATTTAGAAAAGGATGAAGCGTTTTGCTTCATCCTTTTTGCATGATTAGTCTAATTCTTCTTTTGCTGGAATGCTGTGTGCTAGACGGCTTGCCGCAGCGGCTGCGATAGCACCAACTAAGTCATCTAGGAAGATGTTTACTTTACCAGTTGATTTGTCGTCTAGATCTTTTAGTATTCCAGGTTTTACTTTATCGATATAACCGTAGTTTGTAAATCCGATAGAACCATATACGTTCACAATCGATAATGCTAAGATTTCGTCGACACCGTATAAAGGCTCGTCTTGAGATAGAATATCGTTTAATAATGGATGTAATTTCTTTTCTTCTGCCAATTTATCCATTTCGATACCTGTGATAACGGCGTTTTGAACTTCGCGTTTCTTCAATACGCTATTAACGTTTAATAAGCATTCTTCTTTCGTTAATCCTGGTACATATCTTTCTTGTAAGAAATAAACTAATTCAGCAATTTGTTCTAATTCTACACCACGTTCAGATAATAATTCTAAAGAGCGTTCGTGTAATTCTTTTGGGCTTTTCATCTGAAAAATCCTCCTTTTAACAAATTATGAAACCCTTTTAAAAAGAGTAGCTTTTTATTTTAACACAAAATGCAAAAGAACGCCCAAACAAATTGAGCGTTCTTTTTGAAATTTTGAAAACGGTTAGAACATTGACGAGCTATGAATCGTGCTCGGGACGGCTATTTGGATTCACATACGTCATCGCAGCATTAATGGCGACAGGTGCTTCACCAAAACCAGTAGCGATGATTTTTACTTTGCCATCGTATGTTGCGATATCTCCAACGGCAAAGACGCCAGGTAGAGTCGTTTCCATTTGGCTATTTGTCACGATAGTGTTGCGAGCAACCTCAAATCCCCAGTTCTTCATTCCTCCAATAGAAGAAGAGAAGCCATAGTTCACGATAAAGTCATCAACAGGAAGTTCGATTTGATCTTCGCCTTTCGCGTGTTTCAATACAACGGATTGAATAGTTTCGCCATCGCCGATAATTTGATTTGGAAGATAAGGCGTTAAAATGTCTACGCTTGATTCTTCTAGTTGTTTCACGCTATGTTCTTGTGCACGGAACTGTGGACGGCGGTGAACAATAGTAACCTTCTTTGCGATTGGTTCTAAGGCCAATGCCCAGTCTACTGCAGAGTCGCCACCACCGCAGATGGCTACGGTACGGTCGCGGAATCGCTCTAAGTTCGTTACGAAGTAGTGCAGGTTGCTGTTTTCATAAGCTTCTGCATTTTCTACATCGAGTTTACGTGGACGGAAAGCTCCGTTCCCACAAGCGATAATCACTGTTTTCGCGTAGTGCGTTTGTTTAGAAGTCACAAGCTCATATCCGAAGTCTGTCTTGTTTAATTCGAGTGCTTCTTCTTCTAAGCAGAACTGAGTTTCAGGGAAACGTTCGAGCTGTTTTTTTAAGTTCTCGATTAAGTCCCCAGCCGTAATTTCTGGAAAGGCTGGAATATCGTAAACCATCTTTTCAGGATAAAGCATCCCTGGTTGCCCACCTAATTGGGGCAAAGTTTCGATAATTTTTACAGACGCTTGACGTAAGCCCGCGTAAAAGGCGGTGAAAAGCCCAACAGGCCCACCGCCGATAATAATAATATCAACAATTTCTTGAGTCACTTTTTACCTCGAATTAATAGAACATTCTTAAAAATAAAGGCCATTGCGATACCAGTCAATACACCAGCAAATACCCTCAATAGGTTTGTGACCCTAAATATTTTTTTGATAATTAATTTTTTTGTTTTCTTCTGTGTCGAAGAGATTGATTGGATCATCTTCTGATTCAATTTCAACATGCTTTAATGCGCTGGATTCTTCGCGTACTTGTTCTTCGTATAATTTTTGTAGGAGAATTCTTGTTCACCACTTTGACGACGAACGGCCATGGCATCGAACATAACGATTAAAACCGAACGTTGTTGCGATTGCAACGAGTGAGAAGCAAACCGTATTCAATAATAAGCGCTGTAATCAGCGAGCTAACTGCAGCAGAGTGAGAACTTGGCATTCCACCTGTACTAGTTACTAACGAAACGTGTGCACCATCTTTCTTTGAGAAGAGTGCAATCGGGAATTTAACAAATTGTGCAAATAGAATCGAGCAAATTGAAGCGATTAATGGATAATTTTGAAATATTGTCATTAAACTTTCACTCTTTCTTTTTTTCTATACTCAAATACTATACCACGAAACCATGAAAAATCACTAAGGAAAAATTTATAGATATTCTTTATTTTTTAATTAAGGTGGATAAGAACACTAAATTGCACCCGTTTGCCTTTTGTGGTTTAATAGAGGATGGTAGATGAGCAATCATCAGTATGAATTAAAAGGAGATGGAAAAATGAGTCAATTTCCGCAATTGAATGAAGTGAATGAAAAGAATCCACTCGTGACTGTGCATACGAACTTGGGCGATTTCACATTGGAATTATTCCCTGAAGTAGCACCTAAAACAGTGGAGAATTTCGTAACACATGCGAAATGGATACTACAACGGAGTTATCTTCCACCGTGTGATTGAAGACTTCATGATTCAAGGTGGCGACCCAACTGGAACTGGTATGGGTGGCGAGTCTATTTACGGACGCACTTTTGAAGATGAGTTTTCAAGAGAAGCATTCAACTTGTACGGTACATTATCAATGGCGAATGCAGGTCCAAACACAAACGGATCGCAATTCTTCATCGTTACAGCAAAACAAGTACCCGCACAAATGTTAAAACAATTAAAAGATGGCGGCTGGCCTGAAGAAATCGTTGAAGAATACGCTAAAGTTGGTGGAACACCTTGGTTAGACCACCGTCATACAGTATTCGGACGCGTCGTAGAAGGTATGGACGTTGTTCTTAAGATTGAAGGCGTAGAACGTAATGCGCAAGACCGTCCGCTAGAAGATGTTGTCATTGAATCGATGGACGTAAAAGCGTAGGAGGTTCTATGAGCAAAACTTTTAGAATTGGCGACATCGTTACGGCTAAAGTAACAGGTGTACAAAATTACGGAGTTTTCTTGGAGCTAGATGAAGATACACAAGGTTTGATTCATATTTCTGAATGTAAACATGGATATATGGATAATGTGCATGATTTTGTAAAAGTGGGGCAGGAAGTGACGGCCAAAGTGATTGACGTCGATGAATTTTCCAATAAGATTAGTTTATCGATTCGAGCACTGGAAAAACTCGATGTGCCAGATGTTCCGCAACGCATTAAGAAAAATCGCAAGCGCTATGTTCCTTCCATTGGTTTTTCAAGCTTAGCGAAGAAATTACCAGAATGGATCGAAGAAGCACAAGAAAAATTTGTAAAAGATAAAAACAAATTAATCAAACATCGGTATTGAATACGAAGGAGGCATTCAAATGGGACATATTTCATTTGATTATTCAAAAGCATTAGATTTCTTCAGCCAAGAAGAAATTGACAATTTACAATCAACAGTAACAGCGTTAGATAAAGACTTACGCGAAGGATTAGGAGCAGGGAACGACTTCACAGGTTGGATTAACTTACCACGCGACTATGACAAAGAAGAATTCGCTCGTATTAAAGCAGCAGCTAAAAAGATTCAAGAAGAATCTGAAGTATTAGTGGTTATCGGTATCGGAGGTTCTTATTTAGGAGCTCGTGCAGCGATTGATTTCTTAAACCACGCTTTCTATAACTACTTACCAAGCGACAAACGTAAAACTCCACAAGTATTATTTGCAGGAAACAGCATTAGCTCAACTTACTTACAAGGGTTAATCGACTTAATCGGAGATCGTGATTTCTCTGTAAACGTAATTTCTAAATCTGGTACAACAACAGAACCAGCGATTGCTTTCCGTGTATTCAAAGATTTATTAATTAAAAAATATGGTAAAGAAGAAGCTGTAAATCGTATTTACGCTACAACTGACCGCACTCGTGGAGCATTAAAATCAGAAGCAGATGTGGAAGGATACCAAACATTTGTAATTCCAGATGATGTTGGTGGACGTTTCACAGTATTAACAGCTGTAGGATTACTTCCAATTGCAGTAACTGGTGCAGATGTAGATGCATTAATGCAAGGGGCTGAAGATGCACGTGTGGCATACAGCTCATCAAACTTAAAAGAAAACGAAGCTTACCAATACGCTGTAGCACGTAATGTGTTATACCGTAAAGGAAAAGTGACAGAGTTATTAATTAACTACGAACCAACATTACAATACTTCTCTGAATGGTGGAAACAATTATTTGGTGAATCAGAAGGAAAAGACTTCAAAGGAATTTATCCTTCAAGTGCAAACTTCTCAACTGACTTACACTCACTAGGACAATACATCCAAGAAGGTCGTCGTAACATCTTCGAAACAGTTATCAAAGTGGGTAAACCAAATGAAGAAGTAACAATTCCTGAAACAGAAGAAGATTTAGATGGATTAGGATACTTACAAGGTAAAACAATGGACTTTGTAAATACAAAAGCTTTCCAAGGAACATTACTTGCTCATACAGATGGTCAAGTTCCAAACTTTGTAGTGAACATTCCTGATATGTCAGCTATACATTAGGACACTTAATCTACTTCTTCGAAATCGCAGTAGGTCTTTCAGGTTACTTAAATGGCGTTAACCCATTTGACCAACCAGGGGTAGAAGCATACAAGAAAAAAACATGTTTGCTTTACTTGAGAAACCAGGATTCGAAGACTTAGCAAAAAGAATTAAACGAACGTATATAATGGACATGCCGCATTCTCAATAAGAGGGTGCGGTATTTTTGTGTCAATATGGGCTCGAATCGGGAAAAGAACTTGCGACAAAGGGCATTTTGAACTAACATAGGTCTTACAAGAAGTGTTGGAGGAAAAAGATGAGAGTCATTGGATTAACAGGCGGTATCGCCAGCGGGAAATCAACCGTTTCGAATTTATTTAAAATCTCTGGAGTACCGGTGATTGATGCGGATGTCGTTGCTAGACAAGTCGTCGAAAAAGGAACTGCCGGATTGACTGCGCTTGAGAACCGTTTTGGTGAATCTATTTTAAACGCTGATGGAACATTAAACCGAACAGAACTTGGGCGAAAAATGTTCAGTGATGATGCGCTTCGCAAGGAAGTAAATGACATTCTACAACCGCTCATCCGTCAAGAGATTACAGGAAAGATGAAAGACTACAGAGATCAAGGAAAATCACTAATCGTCTTAGATATTCCACTCTTATTTGAAATGCACTATGAGAATTTGTGTGATGACATTATTGTGGTAGCTGTTTCTGTTGAAACGCAAATTGCTCGCATGGAAAAACGCAATGGATATACTAGACAAGAAGCGTTAGAGCGAATCCAATCACAGATGCCTTTAGAAGAAAAAGTAAAGAGAGCGACCATCGTGTGGTCCAATGAAGGAACTCTTCAAGAGTTAGAGCAAAAAGTCCATCAGTGGCTACTCGAAAATTTCCTTAAAAAATGATATAATAAGTCGAATAAGCACAAAAAAGGAGAGGTGTTTGTAATGCAATGTCCAAAATGTAAAAACAATGGTTCTCGCGTAGTTGATAGTCGTCCAGCCGATGATGGTCGTTCTATTCGTAGAAGAAGAGAGTGCGAAGAATGTGGCTACCGTTTTTTACGAACATTCGAGCGCTTAGAAAAAGCGCCATTGCTTGTCATTAAACGTAACGGGAATCGTGAAGAATTTAGCCGTGAAAAATTATTAAACGGATTAGTTCGTTCAGCAGAAAAACGTCCAGTATCACTCGGACAATTGGAAAATATCGTGAATGAAATCGAACGTTCCATCAACCAAGAGGGAGAAAATGAAGTGTCAAGCACTCTTATTGGGGAAATGGTGATGGATCACTTAGCCAAAATTGATGATATTGCGTATATTCGTTTTGCGAGTGTGTATCGTCAATTTACAGACCGCAAAATGTTCTTAAAAGAATTAGAAAGAATGTCTATGATTATGGACAGCCAAGAAAAATAGGAAGGAATTACAAGAATGCACTCAAAAGAGTTTCCGTGGGCACAGTATAAGCCTAAAGACGGTATCCTCGTGGTACAACCTGTATGGATTACCGAAAGAGAAATCCAATTTTTAATGCAATTATACGCTCCGTTCATTGGGAAAGAAGCGACTCTTTTGTATGCGACTTTGTACGGTGAGTTATCTCCATCGGAATACGAAAGCGAAGTCTTCTCCATTTCTGAATTGTTGTCGATGACGAATTTAGGAATGCCGGACTTTTACTTAGCGAAAACTCGTTTGGAAGGGATTGGGTTACTCAAAACGTATCGTAAGGAGCCAACCGCTTCACGTCCTCAAACGTACACGATGGAATTACAAGCGCCAACGTCTCCACGTCTCTTTTTCAAAGATGCCTTGCTTTCGACATTACTGTTAAACCAAATTGGGAATCACCGTTTTGAGAAATTAAAACAACGATTCTTAGTGTCGAAACCAGGCGACTTAGGAGAGAACGACAGTGCGCAGTTTGAAGAAGCATACCGACTTCCTTATAACATGGAATCTTATACAAGAAACCACGCACAAGAAAATCGTATGGTATTAGATAGCAAGCAACAAGCTGAATTCGAGTTTACGTCGGATGTGGATTGGGATTTAATCGAAGGACTGTTAAAAACAGAATTCGTCGATTTGAATTCCATCACTAAGGGAGTTCGCAAAATCGTCGATGCCTTATACCGCGCGTATGGGTTTACTGAGCAAGAAATTGCACAATTCTTAGTGATTGCATCGGATTTAACAACGAAAGTCATTGATGAAGAGTTCTTGTTGAAATTAGGGCAAGAGGCTGCTCAAGATAAAGTGACACAACTTCGAAGCGAAGAAGTGGTTGAGCCTGTTGTTGTAGAGCCTACTGAAGCTCAAGTGGTGGAAGGGGCCTCTGAAGAAGAGTTAGCCATCCAGCAATTGATTCAAGCGGCTAAAGGAATGGCGCCAATCGACTTTGTTTCAAGTATCAAGGCGCAAAAGAAAGGCTATGTCTCAAAAGCAGAACGACAATTGATTTTTGATTTAGTATCTGTTAGCGGCTTGCCAAATGAAGTGTTAAATATTTTATTCCACTATGCTTTGGTACAGCTCGATAACGCGACACTGGCTCGAAACTTTATCGATGCCATTGCCAACGACTGGGCCACAAAAGAAATCAAGACCGCTCAAGAGGCGATGGAAGCTGTACGTAATCGCGACTTGCAACGAGAAGTGAAACGAAAACAACAACTGCATAATGCAGGTAAGAATAACTACAGAAGACAGGGTGGCTATCAAGAACAATTGCCAGATTGGGCAAAAGATTCTAAGGCGAAGGAAAAACAAACTCCTGCTCCTAGTGAAAGCCAATCAACACAAGTTTCAAGTAATTTAGCCGAGCAAATCGCAAAATTAAAAACAAGTAATCAAAGAGAACAACAATAACGGAGGTGAACGAATTGGAAGGATTAAAAGGATTTTTAGATCAAAGAGGAGCCGCACAAGGCATGCCGAACATGCAAAACATCGAAAAAGAAATCTTTGATGATGAAGATGTAAAAGCTTTTCTTGAACAACATAAAGAAGAATTGACTCCGGAAGCTATTCGTAAAGGAATGTCTGCGTTATTGGAGTTTCGAATGGAAAGAGATGCCCAGAAAGAATCACAAGGAAGTGAAAGCTCCAGGCCTCGAACCATGTTTAGAAGTGCATAATGGATTTATTTTAGTGAATTACAAACGTACTGAAGAAGCGATTCGCCAGGAAAGAGAACGCAAGCGTAGACGTCTGATTCATTCGATTAATATGCCGAAAAATATCGCAGAGGCACGTTTCTCAGAAACCGCTCTTACAAAAGAGAGAGAAGATGTCATTCGAGAGTTATTGAATTTTATCGAAGCTTACAAAACGGACAGCACTACATACCATAAAGGTTTATACTTAGCAGGGCCATTTGGCGTTGGTAAAACATATATGATGGGCGCTTTAGCAAATGAGCTTTCTGAGAACGGCATTGAAACGACGCTTGTCAATGTTCCAACGTACAGTGCAGAAATTAAACAAGCCATTGCGACAAATACCGTTGAAGCGAAATTAGTATCGATTAAAAATACACCAATCTTAGTGTTGGATGATATCGGTGCGGAAATGAATAGCGCATGGTTTAG
Source organism: uncultured Granulicatella sp. (assembly GCA_916438765.1). Taxonomy (GTDB): domain Bacteria; phylum Bacillota; class Bacilli; order Lactobacillales; family Aerococcaceae; genus Granulicatella. The sequence continues at coordinate 299,480 of CAKAHB010000006.1, forward strand.
AGATGAAGTGTTGATGGTCATTTTACAACACCGTATGTTGCAAGAATTACCAACGTTCTTCACATCGAACTTCACAATTGATCAGTTAGAAGCTCACTTTGCACATTCAAACAAAGGAGACCAAGAGCTTCTTAAAGCAAAACGTCTCGTAGAACGTATTCGTTTCTTGGCAAAAGAGTATTTTGTCGATGGACAAAATCACAGAAATCCATCATAGATGAAAATGCTTGAAAATATGAAAGATTAGTGGTTAAATACTAATGAACTAAATATTTTGAAAATGATGAAAAAGACAAGAAACTATCTCTTGGTTACATTTCAGCGAGAAGTGGGTTGGTGCAACACTTCATCCGGAATAGTTTTACCACTTTTGAATCTTTGCTTGAATTCAGTAGAGCAAGGCGCATCGGAGCGTTATTCCGTTGAGGTTCATCTTTTTTGATGAACAAATTTGGGTGGAACCACGTAGAATATGACGTCCCATAGTTTGCAGGAGCAGACTATGGGATTTTTTGTTTATTTCAGAAATTTCAAAAAGAAAGAAGGAAGAAAATGTCAATGATTAAAATTACTTTTCCAGATGGTGCCGTTAAGGAGTTTCCAAAAGGAATTACAGTAAAAGAAGTTGCAGAAAGCATTAGCAAAAGCCTAGCGAAAAAAGCATTAGCAGGTAAAGTGAACGGAGAATTAGTAGACTTCGATCGTCCAATCGAAGAAGATGCTTCTATCGAAATCGTTACACCGCATCACGAAGATGCATTAGGAATCTTACGTCACTCAACAGCACACTTATTAGCACATGCATTAACTCGTTTATACCCAGGAATTCACTTCGGAGTTGGACCCTGCAATCGAAACAGGATTCTACTACGATACTGATATGCCAAATCAATTAACAGAAGATGCTCTTCCAGAAGTGGAAGCAGAAATGATGAAAAATCGTTAAAGAAAACTACCCAATCGTTCGTCGTGAAGTAAGCCGTAAAGAAGCGTTAGAAATCTTCGCAAACGACCCTTATAAAGTAGAATTAATTAACGGTTTACCAGAAGATGAAACAATCACTGTATACCAACAAGAAGACTTCGTAGACTTATGTCGTGGTATCCACGTTCCTTCAACAGGACGTATTCAAGTCTTCAAATTATTATCACTTGCTGGAGCTTACTGAGAGGAAACTCTGATAACAAGATGATGCAACGTGTTTACGGTACTGCATTCTTCGATAAAGCAGACTTAAAAGAATTCTTGAAGATGCGTGAAGAAGCTAAAGAACGTGACCACCGTAAATTAGGTAAAGAATTAGACTTATTCATGATTAGCCAAGAAGTTGGGTCAGGATTACCATTCTGGTTACCAAAAAGGGCTACAATCCGTCGTACAATTGAACGTTACATCGTGGATAAAGAAATCAGCCTTGGATACCAACACGTGTACACTCCAGTTATGGCTGATGTAGGTCTTTACAAAACTTCAGGACACTGGGCTCACTATCAAGAAGATATGTTCCCACCAATGGACATGGGCGATGGCGAAATGCTTGTATTACGTCCAATGAACTGTCCTCACCACATGATGGTTTATAAAAACCACATCCACAGCTACCGTGAATTACCAATTCGTATTGCTGAATTAGGAATGATGCACCGTTATGAAAAATCAGGTGCGTTATCTGGTTTACAACGTGTACGTGAAATGACTCTTAACGATGGACATACATTCGTTCGTCCTGACCAAATTAAAGACGAATTCAAACGTATCTTAGACTTAATCCGTGAAGTATATAACGACTTCAACGTGAAAGATTACCGCTTCCGTTTAAGCTATCGTGATCCTGAAGATAAACATAAATACTTCGATGACGATGAAATGTGGAACAAGCAGAAACAATGTTAAAAGAAGCGATGGATGAAATGGGATTAGAATACTTCGAAGCTATCGGTGAAGCAGCATTCTACGGTCCTAAATTAGATATTCAATTCCGTACTGCAATGGGATTAGAGGAAACAATGTCTACAATCCAATTAGATTTCTTATTACCAGAACGTTTCGATTTAACATACGTTGGTGAAGATGGAGATAACACTCACCGTCCAGTGGTTATCCACCGTGGGGTTGTATCTACTGCAGAACGTTTCGTAGCTTACTTAATCGAAGAATACAAAGGAGCATTCCCAACTTGGTTAGCTCCAGTTCAAGCAACAATCATTCCTGTAAGTGTGGAACATCATTATGACGCTGCACGTGAGTTGAAAGAAAAAATGGCTCGCTTAGGAATGCGTGTAGAACTTGATGATCGTAATGAAAAAATGGGTTACAAGATTCGTGCGTCTCAAACTCAAAAAAATCCCTTATCAATTAGTAATTGGGGATAAAGAGGTTGAAGAAGGTACTGTAACTGTTCGTCGTTATGGTTCTAAAGAAACTAAATCAATGTCTGTTGAAGCGTACTTAGAATACGTACAACGCGAGATTGCAAACTTCTCTCGCCCGCTTGAAGACTAATTTTTCAAAGGCTCGTAGCAATACGAGTCTTTTTTGTGCTTAATAATAAAACCGAAGGTTTTGATTTATGGCGGTGTGTGGTTTGAGAATGATTGGGGGCTACTTAATAAAATATATTGAAGTGTGGTTTTTAATAGAAGTTTCGTTCTTTCGAATCATTGCGGATGTCTTCATAAAAGCTGTAATGGGATACCGGCTCGAGCCTTGGGTCTCTCACCTTCAAAGCCTCAAAAACGGGAGTAAGGAATGAATTCCTAACTCCCGTTAATTCGTTTTGATATGATTCCCCATTACTGCTTTTATAGAATCCGCATGATTCTCCAGAACGAAGCGTTAAAAATCTATTCGTATATTTTATAAAGTGAGCGATGCTTCTAGACCGCCATAAATCAAAAATGCGGTTAGAAAAAGACGAGTCTTATGAGAAATTAGTTATCGCTAAAATTGGAGGCCCGCTGGTGCTTTTTTATGGAGCGTTCGTTGGTGCTTGTTTATGGAGTGTGTGCTGGTGCTTCTGAAGTTGAAATAGTGAAGTGGATGTTTGACAAAATCACATTCCAAAGTTAAGATAAGTGTTGGCAGATCTCTCCGCGTGTGGAGAGACTTTTTTTATGCATATATACAATTGATTGAGAAGGAGAGTTTTGATGGTAGTTGAAGAAAAACAAAATCCGTTAGGGTACGAAAAAATTAGTAAATTGATTCGTAAAATGGCGATTCCTGCTATTATCGCGAATGTGGTGAACGCACTCTATAATATCGTTGACCAAATTTTTATTGGACAAGGGGTAGGGTATCTTGGGAATGCAGCTACAAATATTGCTTTTCCAATTACAACCATCTGTATGGCGATTGGTTTAATGGTAGGAATTGGTGCCGCATCAAATTTTAACTTGGCGCTAGGGTCGAAAAGAAGATAAACATGCGCGTGAAGTTGCAGGGACGGCAGTGCTGCTGTTGGTGACAGCGGGGTTAATCATTATGAGTGTAGTTCTATTGTTCTTACAACCATTGTTAAACTTATTTGGAGCCACTGACCAAATTCTAGGATACGCCAGCGAGTATGCAGGAATTACAGCTTTTGGAATTCCGTTCTTCATGATTTCTATTGGTTTTAATCCACTAGTTCGTGCAGATGGTAGGGCCACTTACTCGATGATGGCCATTATTGTGGGAGCTCTACTCAACACAATCCTAGATCCATTATTTATCTTTGGGTTTAATATGGGGATTGCAGGAGCTGCGTGGGCAACGGTTATCAGTCAAGTTGTTTCAGCAATCATATTACTCGCGTATATACCAAGGTTTAGATCCGTTCGCTTTGAGCGTAGCGACTTTAAGTTGTCGTTTGCGGATGTAAAAGTGATTGCATCTCTTGGGTTAACATCGTTCATTTTCCAAATTTCTGCGACCGTCGTACAAATTGTATCGAATAATCTTTTACGTACATATGGAGCACAATCCGTTTACGGTAGTGATATCCCGATTGCGGTTGGGGGAGTCGTGAGCAAAATCTTCGTTATATTCATTGCAGTTGTGATTAAGTTAAATCAAGGTCACAAACTGATTTTTAGGCTTTTAATTATGGAGCCAAGAAATATTCTCGAGTACATGACACGATGAAGTTGCTTCTTAAAATAACGGTCATTTTATCAACTATTCTTTGGATGATATTCCAAGCTTTCCCGCTACAACTCATTCAAATGTTTGGAAGCGGGGATGCTCTTTATTATGAATTTGGAGTCAGATATGCAAGAGCATTCTTATTCTTTTACGTTTATAAATGGAACTACCATTATTGTGACAACCTTCTTCCCAGCAATTGGGAAAGCAAAACTAGGAGCGATTCTTTCTTTAACACGACAAATGTTTGTCTTGCTTCCAGTGATGATTATTCTTGCAACAAGTTTTTGGAGTAGATGGATTAATTTTTCTCAGGCCCGATTTCAGACTTTATCTCCTTTATTATTTGTATTACAGTTTATATTCATGAAAATGCGCAAAAATTCCAAAGGTAGACGAAATTTTTGGTATAATGATGTGGAGTAATGGAAGGGGTATGATTTATGGAATGGTCTAAATTACTATCAACAAAACGTCTTTCTGGTAAAGAAGCAACTCATCGCAACGAATTCGACGACGATTACAAACGAATTGTAACGAGTCCTTCGTTTCGCCGGTTGCAGGATAAGACACAAGTGTTTCCGCTAGAACGCTTGGATTTTATTCATACGCGACTAACACACTCGCTAGAAGTGGCGATGGTCGCTCGTTCTCTGGCAAAAGAAATTGTCATTTTATTGCAAGAGGAAGTGCAAAAGAAACCTTGTAGTAGTAAAGAGGAAATGATTGCTCGACAAGAAGATGTCTTGAAGATTGTTGAATGTGCGAGTCTCGTTCACGACCTTGGAAACCCTCCATATGGGCACTTTGGAGAAGATATCATCCGTCAATGGTTTAAGAAAAACTTGCCAAGTATCCTAAAAGAAAAAAGCGATGTAGCCGAAGAGTTCTTAGCGAGTCCATATGTGTATGATTTCTATCGTTTTGAAGGGAATGCGCAATCGCTTCGTATTGTATCGAAGTTGCATGACTTCAAAGGAGAATTCGACGGACTAGATTTAACAGCGGCAACGCTCAATACGATTCTAAAATATACGTACCCATCTTCACATAAGAAAACAGAAGAGATTACCTCTAAAAAAGTAGGGTATTTCTTCGCAGAGGAAGAAGCCTTTAAGACTGTCACAGAGATAACAGGGGCGGGGACAAGCCGTCATCCGCTAACATTTATTCTAGAAGCTGCAGACGATATTGCGTATCTAGTAGCTGACATGGAAGATGCGATTGGAAAAGGCGTGATTTCCTTTAGAGATGTGCGTGAGTTCTTACTCGAAAACTTGAGTAACGATGCCTATAACGCTCCACATTCCGTTCATACCCGTGAAGTGTTAACAACGATTGATGAGAAAGTCTTCAGCGTCAACCGTTTCTTTGTGGATTTACGTGATAAATTAATCGACGGTGCCCGACATAATTTCGTGAATCATTATGATGAGATTATGGCAGGGACGTTTAATCAAGACTTGTTTAAAAATTCTTGGGCCGAAGATTTGTATGTGATTCTTCGTAGATTATCAGAAGAGAAGATTTATGATCATAAGGGAATCTTGAGATTAGAAATTGCAGGATATACAACACTCACTTATTTATTAGACAGCTTTGTTCCTTCTCTTGTGTCCTATGATACGAACCGTCAATTAGACTATGTAGAGTTGAAGAAGATTGGCATTATTTCTGAAAGCCAAAAACGTTCTTATCATTACTTTGCAGAAGGAAAGAGTGAAGTTGAAAAATTATACTTACGCCTTCTGTTAGCGACGGACTTCATTTCAGGAATGACGGATAGTTATTCACATCGTCTCTATTTAGATATGGTTGGAATTTAATGTGAAAGTAGACAATTACCATATATGGTAATTGTCTACTTTTTTTAATTGTGAAGTGCACCCCAAAGGTTAGACAGAAAATCTAAATTTTGGGGTGCACTTCAAATGACCATATATGGTCTTTTTTCGCTTCAAAAATAAAAAGACCGCCAACGAAATTATTCGTTGGCGGTTTCAATTTATCTATATTAATTGAACGTAGGTCGTTTTTTCTCCACGGGAATGCTGATTTCAACAAAGTTATCAGCGTGAATAATATCCAGACCTTCTGGTTCCATATGGAATAAGCGGTGAACGACGAATTCAATTTCAACATCTTTAATACGTCTTTTTCTGTTTAAGATTACAATATCACGGTGAGTGGCAGCGTCAGCATAGAAAACAGTTGTTTGACCAAGTGAATATACCTTGATGAAGTACGCATCTGTATTTGCTAACTGTTCATTGACAAGTTGCGAGTGAGAATTGGTAATATCGATAAGTTTCATAGACACAGCCTCCTTCTGAAAAAAATTCCTTGAAACCATTATACATTTTTGCTTTATTTTCACCTACAAATTTAAGAAAAGTTATTAAATTTTAAAGAATTTTTCAGTCAAGAGATTTTTTTGTAAGTGTGATAGGGATTGTGATGAAAGTGCTTTTAAAAAATGTATTTAAATAGTTGTTAAATCTCTCAAAAAATGGTAATCTTATTAATTGAAAGGGTTGTATTTTTGAGGCTTACATGCTCTCGAACGTACATTTCTTAACAAAAATTTACTTTCAAAGGAGACTTTCAATATGGAAAAGAAAGAATATCATGTAATCGCAGAAACAGGGATCCACGCTCGCCCAGCAACTTTATTAGTTCAAACAGCAAGCAAATATAGTTCAGATATCCAATTAGAATACAAAGGTAAATCTGTTAACTTAAAATCAATCATGGGCGTTATGTCATTAGGTGTTGGCCAAGGTGCTGACGTAGTGATCACTGCTGAAGGTGCTGACGAAGCAGAAGCATTAGCAGGAATCGACGAAACAATGAAAAAAAGAAGGATTAGCTGAATAATATGAAACCAACATTACAAGGGATTGCTGCTAGTGATGGCATCGCAATTGCCAAAGTATATACTTTGACTGAGCCTGATTTAACAGTGACAAAAGTGACTGTAGAAGATTCAGAAAAAGAAGTTTCACGCTTGGATGATGCATTAGCAGCGTCAATTAAAGATGTCGAATTAATTAAAGAGACTGCATTAAAAAACTTAGGTGAAGAAGAAGCGCAAGTATTCGATGCTCACTTAATGGTTTTAAGCGACCCAGAATTAATTGGACAAGTAAAAGATAGCATTACATCAAATAAAGTGAATGCGGAATCTGCGTTAAAAGAAGTAACAGATATGTTTATTTCTATTTTTGCAGGAATGGAAGATAACCCTTATATGCAAGAACGTGCTGCGGACATTCGTGACGTATCAAAACGTATCTTAGCACACCTTTTAGGCGTTAAAATTCCTAGTCCAGCCACTATTAAAGATGAAGTGATTATCGTTGCTGCCGATTTAACACCGAGTGATACAGCTCAATTAAATCGCCAATACGTTAAAGCTTTCGTTACTGATATTGGTGGACGTACTTCTCACTCAGCTATTATGGCGCGTTCTTTAGAAATTCCAGCAATCGTTGGTACTAAAGAAGTGACTTCAACAGCTAAAGACGGAGATATCATTATTGTGGATGGTTTATCAGGGGATGTATTCCTTAACCCATCTGAAGAAGTGGTTGCTGAATACCGTGCTAAAGCTGAAGCATTCGCAGCTCAACAAGCTGAATGGGAAAAATTAAAAGATTCAAAAACTTACACTAAAGATGGCCATCAAGTTGAATTGGCTGCAAACATTGGTACACCTAAAGATTTAGAAGGTGTTGTAAACAATGGTGCAGAAGGTGTTGGTTTATACCGTACAGAATTCTTATACATGGATTCTCATGAAATGCCAACAGAAGAAGATCAATTTGAAGCTTACAAGGCTGTTTTAGAAGGCATGAATGGAAAACCTGTTGTCGTTCGTACAATGGATATCGGTGGGGATAAAGAGTTACCATACTTACCATTACCACACGAAATGAACCCATTCTTAGGATATCGTGCAATTCGTATTTCATTAAACGAACCTGAAATGTTCCGTACACAATTACGTGCGTTATTACGTGCTTCTGTATACGGTAAATTACGTATCATGTTCCCAATGATTGCGACATTAAATGATTTCCGTGGCGCTAAAGCATTATTAGAAGAAGAAAAAGCTAAATTAATCGCAGAAGGTGTTGCAGTCAGCGACGATATCCAAGTTGGTATCATGATTGAAATTCCTGCAGCGGCAGTTTTAGCTCACCAATTCGCTAAAGAAGTGGACTTTTCAGTATCGGAACAAACGACTTAATCCAATACACAATGGCTGCTGACCGTATGAACGAACGCGTTTCATACTTATACCAACCATATAACCCATCAATCTTAACGTTAATCAAACACGTGATTGATTCAGCACACAAAGAAGGCAAATGGGCTGGAATGTGTGGGGAAATGGCTGGGGATCAAACAGCTGTGCCTCTATTAGTAGGTCTTGGATTAGACGAGTTCTCAATGTCTGCATCAAGTGTTCTAAAAAAACACGTAGCTTAATTGCTAAATTAACATTAAGCGATATGCAAAAGCATTAGCAGATAAAGCAATTAACGAATGTGCAACTGTACAAGAAGTTGAAGCATTAGTTGAAGAAGCTGTATCTAAAATCTAAACAATAGATAGTCTGAGCACCTGAGGGAAACCTTGGGTGTTTTTTTGATGCCAAAAATTCTAAAAAAAGTGTTAAACTCTCTAATATTCTGTAATTGAGTATGTTCACATTGTAAGGACTGTGGTATACTCTGTTGGTAGATTATTTTGAGAGGTTTAAGTATTGAAAAAGATAAAAGGTTTCTTTATTGGATTAATATTAGCGATTATAACAGTCGTTATTTTTTTGTTCCTATCCAAGTTCAAAAAAATTAATCAATATTATAAGGTGAATGATAATAGTGTTCGTTATAATACAAGTTATAACAAGCATAAAAAGTAGAGAGATTTTTAAAAGCAAACTATGATGAAAAACACGCATTTATTATTAGGTTCTTCTGAACTTACTGTAGCTAATAAAAAAGAATTTCATCCAGCGCAAATGTTTAATTATGATGATTTTCATCTAATGCAAGTAGGGGGCGGATTCTTCCAAAATGTGATTCAAGCATCAACGTTGGCTTCGTTAGAGCCGATTATGACACAGAAGAAAGTGGCTATTATTGAAAGCTTAAATTGGTTCGATCAAAAAGGGATGAGACAAGATGCCTTTGAAAGTCGAATTTCAAAAGAGCATGTGTACTATACGTTGATGAATCCAAAACTTTCAAAAGAAACAAAGTTAAAATTTATTAATCGAGTTTTAGAGTTGTCAGCAAAAATGAATCATTAACAAGTACGTTTGAAAGATATAAACGAGTGCTTGTTGAGGGGGAAGGTTCTCAAATTGACCAGTTCATGATTCAAATGGAATTGGCTAAATTTTCCTTAAATGTTGTACAGGCGTTTTATGATGAACACTCAATAGTAGAATCGCCATCCAAAGGGAGTACTATGCCCGACTATAACTGGGATGAAGTATTGGCTAAAAACGAGGAACAAGCTAAAAAAGATACTCAATCGAATGAGTATCATTTTGACGATTGGTATTATAAAAAGCAAATTGCTAATAAATTAGAATCGCTAAAAGATTCTAATGCAACGTTTAAATACACTGAGTCTCCAGAATATGAAGACTTCAAGTTGTTTTTACAGATTGCAAAGGAATTAGGGGTGGAGGTTCTTGTAATCACATTTCCTGTTAACGGACCGTGGTATGATTATATTGGAATTGACGCTTCGCAACGAAATGCCTTTTCAACAAAAATCAATGAAATTGTTAAGGAAGCTGGCGTGAAGCAGGTCGATTTAACGTCACATGATTACGATCCTTATTATATATGGGATGCAACTCATCCTGGATGGAAGGGGTGGCCTTTAGTTGAAAAAGAATTGGTCAAGTTTTTTAAAGAAAATGGATAATGTATTAGTATGGTCACTCGTATTTTATGTGCTTATTACTAGTGTTCTACTTTATTGTATATTTACAGATTTCACAAATGCAACAGAATTTATCTATAATGCATTCTAAAAATGAAGTTTATGAGCTAGGAAGATTCCTCTTTCCTAGCTTTTTCAGTTTTTTTACATTGATTGAAATGACAAAGATTAGTATAATACAGTCATTAAGACTCGAGGTGAAGACATGAAAAGACAAAGAACTTTTCAAATGGTATTAAGTGCGATGTTTATCGCGATGATTATTTTACAAAGTTTTGTTCCATTTTTAGGGAACTTACCATTAGTGGTATTAGATATTACGATTATTCATATTACAGTTATTGTTGGTGGGATTGTGTTAGGGCCACAAGCAGGGCTGCTTCTAGGATTTACGTGGGGATTTTGTTCGTTCCTACGTGCTTTTACGTCAGGGAATGTTCTTAGCTTGATGATCTTTACAAATCCATTAATTTCTATCTTGCCACGCTTAGTGATGGGGGGACTTGTTGCGTTATTTTATCATAAGACAACTAAACTCATTGCGTCCGACCAACTCAGAATGGCAGTGGCTGGTTTCCTTGGAAGTATTATGAATACGGTATTAGTATTAAGCTCCATTTATTTACTGATGGGAAATCAATATGCAGAATTAACAGGGAAAACAGTTGCGGAATTGCCGATTTTCTTAATGGGCGTTGTTATGACAAACGGTATTGCGGAAGCGTTGGCTGCAACCGTGATGACACCAATCATTGCATCGATTTTAGTAACGATTTATAAGAAAAGAGGATAGTGTATGTGGGAAGCAAAAAACGTAACCGTCTTTGTTACGGGTGGAATCGCCGCATTTAAAGCAGCTACACTTGTTCGCTTATTTGTAAAAGCAGGAGCGAATGTGGAAGTTGCGATGACAAAGAGTTCGTGTGAATTCATTACGCCACTAACGTTTCAAGTGTTGACGAAAAATAAAGTGCATACGGATACGTTTGATGAAGACGAAGCGAACAAGGTCCAACATATCCATTTAGCGGATAAGACAGATGTCGCTGTGGTCGTACCGGCAACAGCGAATACGATTGCGAAAATGGCTAATGGAATCGCGGATAATTTCGTGACAAGTACATTGTTGGCGACAACAGCTCCGATTTATGTGGCTCCTGCGATGAATGAACATATGTGGGAAATCCTGCAACGGTTCGGAATGTAGCACAGCTTAAAGCAGATGGAAAAGTGATCATTGAACCAGCAACTGGATTTTTAGCAGAAGGGTATAATGGAAAAGGCCGCTTGCCTGAACCAGAAGAAATCTTCGAACAAGTGACATTTTTTGAAAGTAGACGAGCATACGGCTCTCCTTTAAAAGGGAAATCTGTCTTAATTACGGCCGGAGGAACAAAAGAGCGCATTGATCCAGTGCGCTATATCTCCAATGACTCTTCTGGAAAGATGGGATATGCACTTGCAAAGGCTGCATCCGTCTTAGGAGCTGAAGTTCAATTAGTGTCAACAACCAAACAATTGAAAGTTCCGTTTGGTGTGAATGTAACGTATGTGGAATCCGCACATGAAATGGAAGAAGTGGTTACAGCACAATTTCCAACTACAGATGTTGCGGTGATGGTAGCGGCGGTTTCTGATTACTATGTAGCGAATCGTTCGGACCAGAAAATCAAAAAGCAAAACAATGAATCAGGGTTAAAACTAGAATTAGCAGAAAATCCAGATATTCTAAAGGGACTTGGACATTCTAAAAAAGAAGGACAAGTTGTTATTGGGTTTGCGGCAGAGACTGAAAGAGTATTAGAATATGCTGCAGCAAAATTAGAAAAGAAAAAAAGCCGATGCGATTATCGCTAACGACATTTCAAGTTCGAAGATAGGATTTAATGCGGATAACCATCAAGTTACAATTCTTACTAAAGAAGGTAAACAAATTCCACTTCCAGAGTGTTCAAAAGATGCGTTAGCTCTTGAAATTTGGAAAACTCTAGTGGGAGAAAATGTGATTCGATAGTCAATAATAAGAGATACGATAAACCAATTTAACGTTTCTGTTAGATTGGTTTATTTTATTGTCCTTTCTAGCACTAAAATAATTGCATGATTTACATAGAAATTTACCGCAATTCAAGAAAATGTGGTATAATAGGGAAGGTTATCTAGGCATGAAAGGAGATTTTATGAACGAGAATATTTCATTGCCAGAATTTATGAGAAACGAACTCGTAATCAAAACACAGAAGGAACTTCGACAGCGAAAAGGATATCTGATTTCAAAGCGAATCTTTGATATCGTCGTTTCGTTATTACTGCTAGTTCCGTTATCAATCGTCTTTTTAGTGATTGCCATTGCAATTAAATTAGAAGATGGGGGTCCTGTTTTTTATAGGCAGGAACGCGTTACAACAAATGGACGCAAATTTAAAATTTTTAAATTCAGAACAATGGTATTAAATGCGGATAAAGTAGGGCCGCTTGTAACACAAGACCACGATCCACGTATTACAAAAGTTGGACGTCGTGTTCGTAATTATCGTCTGGATGAAGTAGCCCAGCTACTAAATGTATTAATTGGAGATATGTCTTTTGTAGGCGCAAGACCGGAAGTTCAAAAATATGTAGATGCATACACGCCAGAAATGCAGACAACCTTATTACTTCCTGCCGGAGTAACATCCATTGCTGCGATTGAATTTAGACACGAAGCAGAAAAGATTGCAGAGTGGACAAAGCAAGGGTTAACAGTAGATGAAGCTTATATCAAACATATCTTGCCAGAAAAAATGCAATACAATATTGATTATTTAAAAAAATGTAGTTTAAAAAATGATATTGCGATCATGGTAAAAACTGTGATTGCAGTCTTAAAATAACTTGGAGGAACCAACATGAAAGTTAGAAATATTCCATTCTCACCACCAGATATTACAGAAAAGGAAATCAACAATGTAGTCGAAGTACTACAATCTGGTTGGATTACAACAGGACCAAAAACAAAAGAATTTGAACGCCAATTAGCTGAATATATGGGCACTGAAAAAGTAGTCTGCTTAAACTCAGCAACAGCTGCTTTAGAATTAGCACTACGCGTTTTAGGCGTTGGACCTGGAGACGAAGTCATTGTTCCGGCATACACATATACAGCTTCTTGTAGTGTGATTGAGCACGTTGGAGCAACACCAGTTATGGTTGATATCCAAGAAGACCATTTCGAATGAATTATGATGCATTAGCGGATGCCATCACTGAAAAAACAAAAGTGATTATTCCTGTTGAATTAGCAGGGGTTCCATGTGACTACCGTCGTATTTTCGAAGTAGTAGAATCAAAACGTGGTTTATTCAAACCATCTACAAACTTGCAACGTTATTTCAATCGTGTCATTGTTGTTTCTGACTGTGCACACGCAATTGGAACAACTCGCGACGGCGTTTCTGTGGCTAAATTAGCAGACTTTGCATCATTCTCATTCCATGCCGTTAAGAACTTAACGACTGCAGAAGGTGGATGTATTACATGGAATCCAGCAAACGAATTGGATTCTGAAGCAATGTATAAAGAATTCCAAGTGTACTCATTACACGGACAAACAAAAGACGCTTTAGCAAAAATCAAACCTGGTTCTTGGGAATACGATATTGTCATTCCTGGATTCAAATGCAATATGCCAGATATTATGGCTGCGATTGGTTTAGCGCAATTAGAACGTTACCCACAATTATTGGAACGTAGAAAAGAAATCGTACGTAATCTTAATAAAGGATTATCTGCGGATAAACGTATCCAAGTGTTACCTCACGAAGGTAAAGATTATGAATCTTCACGTCACTTATATATCACTCGTGTTCAAGGTGCAAGCTATGACCAACGTGGAGAAATCATTACAAAAATGGCGGAACGTGGCGTTTCATGTAACGTTCACTACAAACCACTTCCATTATTAACGGCTTACCAAAATATGGGATTCCGTATGGAAGATTATCCAAATGCATACCGCTTCTTTGAAAATGAAGTGACTCTACCATTGCATGGATTACTTAGCGATGAGGATGTAGACTACATTATTCAAAATTATTTAGAAGTGATTCAAGAAGTACTTGGATAGTCAGGAGAGGATATTTAAATGAATAATCGATTAAAAATTTTATTATTATTCATCGTGGACTCGCTACTTGTTGTTGGATCAGTATTTTTAGGATTTCGATTAGTAACAGAAGGGTTAATTCGTAATATTCACGGATTAACAATTACAGCGATTTTATCGTTAGTAGCCTATTATGTGTTCTCCTATTTCTTCAATCTTTATTGGAGAGATTGGGAATACGCAAGTGTGTACGAAGTTATTACTGTCGTAAAATGTGTCTCAGCAACTGTTATTGTTTCAACAATTTCAGGGATAGCGTTCTTCGATACAAAAATAACGTGGCAATTCCTAATTGTTTGCTGGTTATTACTAGTGATTTCAATCGGTGGAGTTCGTCTCTCAATGCGTGTCTTCCGTGAATTCTTTGCGGATAGCAGCGTCATGGAAAATGCAAAACCAACATTAATCGTTGGGGCTGGTGCTGCTGGAACATTATTAGTTCGTCAAATGCTTATGCATCCAGCAATGCGTATGGATCCAATTGCCTTTGTCGACGATGACCCAGAAAAACTACGTAAAGATATTTATGGAGTTCGTATTTTAGGAGCGATCAAAGATATCGAACGTATTGTAGATACAATGGGAATTACGAAAGTCGTTATTGCGATGCCATCACTTCCAATCAAGAAATTAAATGAAGTGTATGATGTTGCTCGTAAGACTGGTGCTGAATGTGTAATCTTACCAAATATTGACGATGTCATGAGCGGGAACTTACACGTACAACAACTTAGAAATGTAGAAATCGAAGACTTATTGGGTCGTGAGCCAGTTCATTTGGATCAAACGATGATTGAAAAACAACTTCGTGGCAAGAAGATTCTTGTAACGGGTGCAGGTGGTTCAATCGGTTCAGAAATTTGCCGTCAAGTGGCTAAATTCAAACCAAAAGAAATCGTTATTTTAGGACATGGTGAAAATAGTATTTATCAACTGAATATGGAATTAGTGGGTAAATATTCTCAACACTTCACGATTACACCAGTCATTGCCGATGTGCAAGACCGTAAACGTATTTTTGAAGTGATGGATAAATATAAACCAGATGTTGTTTACCATGCGGCTGCGCATAAACACGTACCATTGATGGAATTAAACCCTCGTGAAGCGGTGAAAAACAATATTCTTGGTACAAGAAATGTGGCTGAAGCAGCAAGCCATGCGCGTGTTAAAGCATTCGTAATGGTATCAACAGACAAAGCAGTTAACCCACCAAATATTATGGGTGCAACAAAACGTCTTTGCGAAATGATTGTGCAAGACATGGCGACACGTAGCGAGTATACAAAATTCGTTGCGGTTCGTTTCGGGAATGTATTAGGCTCACGTGGTTCAGTAATTCCGCTCTTCAAGAAGCAAATTGCTGAAGGGGGGCCAATTACAGTGACTCACCCGGATATCGTACGTTACTTTATGACGATTCCGGAAGCTGCTCAATTAGTAATCCAAGCAGGTTCACTTGCTCGAGGCGGGGAAATCTTCGTACTTGATATGGGTCAACCAGTGAAGATTGTTGACTTAGCGAAAAATTTAATTCGTCTTTCAGGATTCGATGAAGGAGATATCGAGATTAAGTTTACAGGATTACGCCCAGGAGAGAAGATGTATGAAGAGTTACTGAACGAAGGGGAAGTAAATCCAAAACAAGTCTTTCCTAAGATTCATATTGGAATTGCGGATAATTCTAAGATTAATCGCGTGTATAATTTCATTGAAAATTTCGAAAGCTATACAGATCAAGAATTACACGATGAATTGATTGATATTGCGAATAAAAAGAAATAGATAAATGGGTCGATGATTTCATCGGCCTTTTTTGATGATATTTCTGTTTTTATAAAAAGAACTATTTTATAATGAATTGAGAATAAAAAAATAGGAGATTGCATATGAAAGTTAGTATCATAATTACCGCAAGAAATGAAGAAAAAAATACTTACCAATGTTATTTGAAGATATCCTAAATCAAACATACCCACTCCAAAATATTGAAGTCGTTTTGATGGATTCAAATTCAACGGATAACACTAGAAAATTGATGGAAGAATTTAAAAATAACAATGAAAGTTTAAGTGTTCAAATCGTTACAAACGAACGTCAAATTCAGGCAGCAGGGTTTAATGAAGGTGTTAAACATGCTACTGGGGATGTTGTGCTAAAAATCGATGCCCATTCTAGAATTCCACAAGACTTTGTCCAAAAAAATGTGAATGAAATTATAGCAGGGGCATTTGTTTGTGGTGGGAATAGACCAACTGTTGTAGACTCTGATGATGATTTTTCAAAGACTCTCCATATCGTAGAAGAATCTGCACTAGGAAGCAGTATTGCAAACTACAGAAAATCCAATGTGAAAAGAAAAGTGAACTCTATTTTTCATGGAATGTATCGTAAGGAAGTGTTTGAAAAAGTAGGACTAGCAGATGAAAGATTGTTGCGTACTGAGGATAACGAATTTCATTACAGAGTGCGAAAAGCGGGATATGATATTATTTTTAATCCTGAAATTGAGTCGTACCAGTATATTCGTCCAACTTTCACAAAGATGATTCAACAAAAATTTGCGAACGGATATTGGATTGGCTTGACTTCACATATTTGCCGTGATTGCTTATCTTTATTCCATTTCGGTCCCGGTGTATTTGTGGCGACTTTACTCATATTAATGATGTTTACGCCAATTAGTTTTATACCATTATTAACGGTGTTTGGGCTCTATATATTGGCAGTCTTAGGATTATCTATTTTTGAAATTTCGAAGCAAAAATATAACCATACGCTACTATTAATTCCATTCATTATGATTGCCGTTCATTTTGCCTATGGAATTGGAACGATTAAAGGATGGATCTTTGGTTTTGAATTTAAAAAGAATATTTTTGGTGAAGAAGAAAAAAATCTTAAAATTACTATAAATACTCATGAATTCAAGCAAATCTATGATATAATAAACTGATTGTATAGTTATTGGAGTGGAATGAATGAGAGTAAATGAAGAAAAAAATTATCAAATAGAAGAAAACAAAGAAAAAAACAAAAAAAATTAAGAAAAAGTTATTTTAACGGTCTTACTGGCAGTGGGGGCTGTGATTATTGCAGTTGCTGCTTACGCATGGAGTCGAATTTCTCAAGCAGAAGATGCGATTCATCAAAAGGTGGAGACCGTCCAATTACGTGAGAAAGAATTAACAGATGATAGCAGCTTTTCGGTTCTTCTATTAGGGATTGATAATGGAGCGTATGGTCGTGATACGGAAGTAGGACGTTCAGATACGATGCTTCTTGTTACGGTAAATCCAAAACAAAAGAAAACAACGATGATTAGTATTCCTCGTGATTCTTATACTGAAATTATCGGCTATGGGACTTTTGACAAGATTAACCATGCGTATGCGTTTGGGAAAGAACAATTCTCAATTAACAGTGTCCAAAACATGCTGAACGTTCCAATTGACTACTATGTAACCGTAGATATGGGTGGATTGATGGGACTTGTTGATGCAGTCGGTGGATTAGAGATTACGCCAGCGTTAACATTTACGTATGAAGAGGAGTCCTTTACTGAAGGGGTTACACGTCATGTAGACGGGGAAGCCGCACTTCGTTACGCTCGTATGCGTTACGATGACCCAGAAGGAGATACAGGCCGTCAAAAACGTCAACAATATGTAATTCAAAAATTAGTTGAAAAAAATTATTGAGTTTAGGTTCAGTAACTAAATACGAAGAAATTCTTAAGACGTTAGAGAACTCGGTAAAAACAAACTTTACAGTGGAAAAATTATTCCAAATCGCACAAACGCATAAAGAAGCTCTCCAACATTTTGAATCAGATACGATTAATGGGGATGGAGCAATGATTAATGGCGTTTATTATTTTTGTCATTCCAGAAGCAGAAAAAAATTCGTGTTTCAAATGTCATCAGAAAATCTCTTGATTTAGAAGAAATTACTGAATTAAAAACATATCGAGACAAAAAGAAACACAGTCATCAGTCAATATCGAGCAAAAATGCTCCTCAAAAATAATTCAGGTGTTCAAGAACAAGGAGATACTTACGTAGAACCAAATGTAACGCCAAATTATAACAATAGTTACAATAATAACAATTACAATAATAATAACAACAGTAATGATGATGACGACTATGTTGCACCGACAAATCCATCTAATAATGGTGGAGGAAGTAGTGCTAACACCAACAGCACCGGCAACGCAGGCATCACAAGCGACGGCTGCTCCAGAGCAACCGCAGCCTGTACAACCGACGCAATCAGCTCCTGCAACCCAAGAGCCTGTTGCGCCAACACAACCTACACAAAAACAAAACCCTTAAAAGTATTGGAGTGTAAATATGAACGAATCAAATGAATGGACCCGACAAGGAAGACGTCAAGAAAAGAAAAAGAAACGTGGACGTATTGGTTTTATCTTAATCCTGTTACTAGCTATTATTGCAGTAGCGGGAACTTACTACGCAAGTCGAATTAACCATACGATCAACACGATTACTCAAAATGTCGGAAATCGTACAGAGCAAGAAGCAAACGACATTATTAAAAACGCAAAACCGATTAACATTCTATTATTGGGGATTGATAATGGCGCGTATGGACGTTCGGAAGAAGACGGCCGTTCAGATACAATGCTATTGCTGACAGTTAACCCATCAACAAAAAAATCTCAACTACTCAGCTTACCACGTGATACTTACACTGAAATCGTAGGAACGGGTGGCTATGATAAATTGAACCACGCTTTTGCTTATGGAAAAGCACCAATGGTCATTAATTCAGTTGAGAAGATGTTAGATACAACAATTGACTTCTATGTGCAAATTAACATGGGAGGACTAATGGAATTCGTTGATGCTGTAGGTGGTATTGAAGTAACAAGTCCACTTACATTTACGTACGAAGGCCGTTCTTTCGTTGAAGGAAAGACTGAACTGCTTGATGGTGAAAGTGCCTTACGTTTCGCACGTATGCGTTACGATGATCCAGAAGGGGATACAGGCCGTCAAAAAAACGTCAACGTATCGTTATCGAAGAACTTGTTAAAAAAATTGATGACATTCAATTCTGTTACAAACTTCGAGCAATTATTGAATGCGGTAAGTAAAAAAACGTGAAAACAGACTTGCCAATTGGACAAGTGATGGCCCTAAAAAAACACATATGGTCCTGCCATCGCAGGAAATAATTTATCACAAACATTTATCGAAGAAAGACAGTTATTATTGACAAACAATGCAGGGGAGCAAATTTATTACTCTTATGCAACGGATGATGTGTTATTAGAAGTAAGTAATTCAATCCGTAAGTTAATGGGACAACCAACTGTTCAAACATATCCATTACTACAACAAAGAGAAGATTTATATTATTTAACAACTCCTTAATAGGGGAAATAAGAGGTGTATACAATGATTTATGCTGGGATTTTAGCCGGTGGAACCGGAACTCGTATGGGAATCCAAGAAATGCCAAAGCAATTTCTACCATTAGGAAACAAACCAATTATTATTCACACAGTTGAAAAGTTCTTGTTTGTTCCAGATGTAGATGTAGTGTATGTAGCTGTTCATCCTAATTGGGTGAGCTACTTCAATGACTTATTAGACAAACATATTTTGACAAATAAAGACAAAATCCGTGTCGTTAGCGGTGGTGGAAATCGTAATGATAGCATCTTAAGTATTATTGCGGACATCAAAAATAGCGGATCGTTTTCACCTGAAGATGTATTGATTACACATGATGCGGTTCGTCCGTTCGTTTCTTATCGTATGATTGTCGACAATATTGAAGCGATGAAGAACTATGACGTTGCGGACACTGTAGTGATGGCCAATGATACAATTGTAGAATCGGTTGATGGAAAGGTCATTTCTTCTATTCCAAACAGAACGCATATGTATCAAGGACAAACACCTCAAACGTTTAAAATTCAAGCTTTTACCGACTTATATGACAGCCTTACGGATGATGTCAAAGAAATCTTGACAGATGCATGTAAAGTATTCGTGGTTAACGATGTGCAAGTAGCTCTTGTCGAGGGTGAATACTCAAACATTAAAATCACAACAGTAACAGATTTGAAAATTGCGCAAGCGATGTTAGGAGAGATTTAAAATGATTAATCGAGTGTATCAACTCATTCGTCCATCGTTTTTCTCAATTAAATATGAAGATGTGTCTTTCTATGAAGAAGATACTGTGGTGGTACGACCAAACTATTTAGCTTTGTGTCATGCTGACCAACGTTACTTCCAAGGGACACGTCCTGCTAAAATTTTGCAGAAGAAATTACCAATGGCATTGATTCATGAATGTTGTGGAATCGTCGTTGCGGACCCAACAGGAACGTATAAGCCAGGAGACCATGTGGTGATGATTCCAAACCAACCACCACGTGATTTTGACCAGAAGACAGAGTTTTATGAGAACTATGTGAATGGAACATACTTCCGTTCAAGTGGCCATGATGGATTCATGCGTGAATTCGTGACAATTCCAATCGACCGTGTTGTGAAATACGAAGATGTTCCAGATAAAGTCGCTGCTATTTCTGAATTCGTATCAGTTGGGGTTCACGGATTACGTCGTTTTGACAAAGTGGCTCATAGCCGTCGTAATCGAATCGTGGTATGGGGCTCAGGAAGCTTAGCATATGTTGTAGCAACAATTGCAAAAGCAAAATTCCCAGAGTCAACGATTATTATTGTTGGTAAAGATCCTGAGAAATTACGTTTGTTCTCATTTGTAGATGAAGTATATGATGTGAGCAATCTTCCAGAAGACTTTACATTCGACCATGCCATCGAATGTGTAGGCGGAAGCGGAACTCAAGATGCATATCGTGAGATTATCCGTCATATTCAACCTCAAGGTACGGTTGTCATGATGGGGGTAAGCGAGTTCGAAGTACCATTAAACACACGTGACATTCTTGAAAAAGGATTGACTTGGGTTGGAAGCTCTCGTTCAGGTCGCAAGGACTTTGAAGAGGCTGTTCAATTCATGGCAGATCCAAAGTACATGCACGTTTGAATTTAATTATTTTTGAATCAAATCCAATTCAAGAGATGAAAGATATTTATCATTTCTTCGAGGAAGACAAATTAACGCCATTTAAAACAGTGGCTAAATGGGATATTTAGAAAGTGAGGAAAACATGGAACCATTACAAGAGAAATGTTTAGAAATGGCTGAATACTTTGTGTCATTTTGTAAGCAACATGAATTATTATGTTATTTATGCGGTGGTGGGGCCATTGGAGCACTTCGCCATAAAGGCTTTATCCCTTGGGATGATGATTTAGATTTCTTTATGCCACGAAAAGATTATGAAAAATTGATTGAATTGTGGCCAAAAGAAGCAGATGAGCGTTACGTGATGTCAAACAGTGACGAACATTACTTAGACCGTAATTTGTTTGTGACGATTCGTGATAAAGAAACGACTTGCGTGAAACCTTATCAAGCGGACTTAGATGTCCCACACGGCTTAGCGATTGATATCCTTCCACTAGATTATTATCCAAAATCAGAATCAGCACGTAAGAAACAAGTTCGTTGGGCATTGATTTACTCATTGTTCCGTGCGCAAACAATTCCTGAAAAACATGGTGGATTGATGAAATGGGGAAGCTTATTCTTATTAGGATTAGTCCCAACACGTTCATTACGCTATAAAATTTGGAGCAAGGCGCAGCGCGAGATGACAAAGTATACGCGTGAAGAAAGTGATGGAATCACAGAACTTTGTGCGGGTCCTGGATATATGAAGAACAAATATCCAATCGAAAGCTTTGAATCAGCGTTATTTGTACCATTTGAACAAACAGAAATGCCAATTCCAGTTGGATACGATGCTTACTTAAAAACAGCATTTGGTGATTACATGACACCACCTCCAGCAGATAAACAAGTTGCACATCATGATGCATTATTTGTCGATCTTGAAAATGGATACGAGAAGTATAAAGGGGAGTATTATGGAACCAAAAATTAGTATCATTGTTCCGGTATACAACGTTGAAATATCTAGAACGCTGTGTGGAATCAATTTTAAAACAGACAATGACTAATTTTGAATTGATTCTTATTAATGATGGTTCTAGTGATAACAGTGGACAAGTATGTGATGAGTTATCACGTAAAGATACTCGTATTCGAGTGCTTCATATTCCAAATGGAGGAGTCTCTAATGCAAGAAATTTAGGAATCCAGTCATCGAGAGGTGAGTGGATTTCGTTTATCGATAGTGATGATTTTGTTACGGAAGATTATTTAGAAACTCTACTGCAACCCGTTGAAACAGATGAAACAATCGGTTTTTCCATTGGGAAATTACATCATATCCAAAATGGAGTTGTGACAGCATTACCTGAAACAAGTAGTAAATTAAATGTTTGGGATACAGAACAGACACTTAAAGAACTATTAACGACAGAAAAAACATCATTTTTCCCTGTCGCAAAACTATTTCGTAAGAGTCTAATTCAAGGCCATCAATTTAATACGAAATATCATCTTGCAGAAGATGCATTATTCTTAACAGAATTATTAATTCAATCAAAATGTAATACAGTTTTTGTTGATAAATCTATTTACTTTTACGATCATCGTGAGGGAAGTGCAACCACATCAGTCAATCAGTATGTTTTTTTGATACAGTTACTGTGTACCAGGAAATTATTCGTATGGTTAAGAAAGAATTTCCAAGATTGCAACCGGAATTGAATAATCGTGAATATTGGTCTTATATTACTGTATACGATAAGTTGATTTTTCGCGAATAATAAGCAGTTTGCTGAGAAAGAAAAAGAATACAGAAGATGGATTCTAAAGCATAAAAAAGAAATAATGAAAGATCAATATTTTACGAAATTTAGAAAAATTGCTATTGTATTCTTAAGTATTTCGCCAATTCTTTATAAGAAAAATTGTTGAGTTGAAAAAGTAGTAAATAAAGGAGTTAAAAATGAGTTTTTTTCAAAAAAATTAATGATTACTTGGAAAAAGTATAAAGTGGGGGTAGCCTATTCATTTATCCTCGTTTCTATTTTTAAGTATGAGTTCACTTTTTATAAAGTGGCAAATCCAATTTATAAAGGGTTATCAGCTGTAGTTTTTCGTATTCATTTTAGTTTCCCTTTTAGGTGGCTTTTAAGAAAATCAAAATGGATGTTAAATTTTTTTAATATTATTTGGATTTGTTTCGGGAAGTCATTTATTGTCAGCTTTTGGTAAATCATTCAAGTCACCTTATTGGAAATGCTACCGAAATAATTTTTTTATGGTAACATATGTTCTATTGTTCATAATGCTAAATTTATCTCAGTTGAAAAAAAGTTTTTTTAACTTAACAGCTGTAACCGTTCAAATAGTGTCCTTTTTATCAGCTCTATTTGCACTAAGTTTGTTGCTTGCAAAAGTTTTAATACTGTTTAAGGTTGGAAATCGTTCCTATTCTTATGGAGTAATGAATGGAAGATTATGGGGAATTGTGAATCCAAATGCGAGTGCAATATTTACATATATTAGCATCATTTTGGCGCTCTATTTAATCCATCAAGGACATAAATATTCAGTATTATTTAAAATTAATAATATTATTCAGGTGCTCTATTTTGCTATGATGCAAAGTCGAGGAGCATTATTATCGTTGCTATTGATGATTGGTTTGTATTTTGCTTTTGTTGCAAGAGGTAAAATTTCTAAGAGAATATTAACATTTCTTTCAGTGGCAATATTAGTATTTGGAACCAATGTAGCTATTAGTTATGTAGGGTCAAAATATATATCTCGACAAAAAGTAACAGTTTATGATTTAGAAAAATCAAAAAATTATTCTGTAGATGACGGAAATGAAAAAGAAAAAGCTGCAGAGTTACACTTAATTGAAACTACGCCAAGTGGAAGAACTCATATTTGGCAAAATGCATTAAAAATGGCTAGCAAAAAACCAATTTTTGGTTATGGAGTCCGTAATTTTCCAGATTACTATTCTGAGTACTTTAGTAAATATGAAATCCAAAATTCTTTAATCGGTGGGAATTTCCATAATATCTTTATTACCGTCTTCGTAAGTACTGGTATTGTTGGTTTGGTTGCCTTTATGATGCTATTAGGATATATCATTCAACGTTTCGTACGATATCTATTTATTTCGAAGAAAAATTCAGATAAATTAGTGATGATCCTATTCTTCGGAATGTTGTTAGGGCAATTGTTCGAAAGCCAAATTATGTATTCAACAAACTTCATTAACATTATGTTTTGGTTTGTTGCAGGTTATGGATTGATGATTTGTAACCGAGATGAGAAAATCCGATATCAAGAAGTAACGGATGTTCGTGAGATTCAACAAATGGAACTAGGCATTATGGAATACATCCATGAAGTTTGCAATAAAATTGGAGTGAAGTACTTCTTAGCGTATGGAAGTTTGATTGGTGCAGTTCGTCATCAAGGATTTATTCCATGGGATGATGACATGGATATTTGTATGTTAAGAGATGACTATGAAAAACTCCAAGATTATTTAATTGCAAATCCTTCTGAACGTTATCAAGTGATGTCATATAAGAACAATCGTAATTATGTTTATCCATTTATGAAAGTGATGGACAATCAAACATATCTAATTGAAGAAGATGTTCGTATCGATTCAAATATGGGGATTTACGTTGATATTTTTCCCAGTGGATGGATATGAAGATGATCGAGCGTTTAAAAGATAAAAATGACAACGATTATTAAAAAAACGTCAATTAAGTTGTTATACATTCAAAGGAATTACGAATAAGAAAAGCTTTATCAATTCCCTTATTCGATACGCTTCTGTAATCGCATTTTATTTCACAGATACAAATAAATATGTAAAGCAAATTGACGAGCTGGCTAAATCAAGAAAAGTTGAAGATTATGAGCTTGTTGATTATCTTATTTACAAAGATATGAATAAGCCAGTATGGAAGCGCGAATGGTTGAAAGATGTAACGTTTGGTCATTTTGAGGGAAGAGAGTTTCTAATTCCAACAAACTTCCATGAAATCCTAACTTCGGACTATGGTAATTATATGCAATTACCTCCAGTTGAACAGCAAGTTTCTCATCATGATTTTAGATTGTGGAAAATAGTGGAAGAAAAATAAAAAAAGAGGTTTATATGAAAAATATTAAGCTGAACGCATTAACGAATATGCTTGTGCGAATACTGAATATTGTCTTTCCTCTAATCACGGGACCGTATATTTCGCGTGTGCTGAGTAAGGAGGATTTTGGTAATTTTAACGTTGCCAATACAATATTAAATTTATTTATTCCGTTCGCTACGCTTGGAATTTACAATTACGGGATGCGTGAGATTAGTAAAGTAAAGAATGATCGAGACAAGATTAATAAGGTATTCAGTCAGCTCTTTTATATTTCACTAATCTGTACGATTGCGACTACAATAATTTATTATATTTATGTTAGTTTCACGATTGAAACGCCAGATTTGAGATATTTATACTACATTTTAGGGGTTCAATTATTCTCTCAGTTATTTTTATATTGAGTGGTTAAATGAAGCTTTTGAAAACTATAAATTTATTTTTTTATAAGACTTTAGTGATTCGTATCCCTAATGCTAGTGGCGGTCTTCATGTTCGTTAAGAAAGCAGAGGACATCATTCCGTATACGATTGTCATGTCTGTAATTACGTTAATAAATTTCCTTGCAAGTTTGTATGGATCAAGCAAGAAGTCAAATTTGTTAGGGTTCACGCAAAAGATATGATGAAAATGATGAGTCCATTATTTGCAGTATTATTAATTGCAAATGCGAATATGTTGTATACGTATTTGGACCAAATTTTCTTATCTAAAATCGGTATTGTAGAAAATGTTACTTACTATGTTACGGGATATAATATTGCAACCCTTTTGGCAAGAGTCGTTAGTGGAGCCGTGAGTGTGAGTGTTCCAAGGCTTGGCTACTATCTTGGAATAGGGGATAGAAAAGCTTATCAAGATTTGGTAAATAAAGGAAGTCAAGCCTTTTTCTTCTTCCTTGTTCCTATCTGTGTTGGGTTAGCGTCCGTCGGAATACCGGTAACCTTATTATACGGTGGAGAAAAATACTTTTTTGCTGGAATGTGTACAGTGCTCTTTGCCATTCGTACAATCGGTTGGGCATTAGAAATTATTTTCGGAACACAAGTTATTCTTGTAAATGGTTATGAGGAGAGATTAACCATTCTTTATTTCGTCGGTGGTGGAATTAACTTGTTGTTAAATAGTGTCTTATTCTTTACGGGAGTTACGGCTCCAGAGTATTACATTATTACGACAATGGCAGCAGAGATTGTTTTATTACTGTTAGAATATGTGTTTATTCGAAATATGGAATTAGTTCAAGTAAAACCAATTCTGCATATGCTTAAGAAATATATTGTTTTATCATTAGGTTTTGTCCCAATTGCCTTTGTCGTAAATCATTTTGTGCCGTATAGGCAAGTAGTGGATAAACAATTATTACTAAACATTGGCTTAACGGTCATTAGTTCAGTGGTTTATTATTTAATTGCTTTGGCGATTGCAAAAGACGATTTATATCAATCAATTTTAAAAGGTGTTTTATCAAAATTAAAAATAGGAGCTAAATCATGACAAAAGAAAGAGTAATGAGTTTAGATGAAATTAAAGAGGTAGAATTGAATATCCTAAAATATTTACATGAACTTTGCGAAAAATATGATATTAAATATTTTATAGATTTTGGTTCACTATTAGGAGCTGTTCGTCATGGTGGATTTATTCCATGGGACGATGATACAGATATTTCATTAGCACGTGATGAATTTGAACGTTTATACGAAGTCCTTGTAAAAGAGCAACATCCATATTATCGTTTGATTTCATTTAGAGAAACACCAGGATATCCATTTAGCTATATGAGAGTTTATGATATTCGTACTCGTCGTGATGCTGAATTAATCGATAAGAGTGTAGTATTAGGAACTTGTGTGGACATTTTCCCGTATGATGGAGTTGTGACAGAAGAAGCTGATCGTAAAAAAATGAAACAGTACAAAAACTTCTTACGACTTTCATCTTTAAATTTTAAAGGAATTGAAATTACGAATGGTGGATTAAAAAATATTCCACGATATATGGCTTCTTCTATCTTTAGATTTACATCACCTCAAGTGTGGAATTTGAAATTAGAAGCAGTGGCTAAAAAATATAATAAAGAAAATTCTACTGACTTTACTTGTTCGATATTTGATCCTTATTTTCCAAAAGGAGTCAAAAAAGAATGGTTATATGATACGATTGATATGGCATATGAAGATACGGTTGTCAAAGTGCCAAGAAGGTATCATGAAATTCTCGTATATGAATTCGGAGAGGATTATATGACCCCTCCTCCAGTAGAACAGCAAGTTCCTGGAGAAGCTAAGAACTATTGGATTAGTGAATAACAAACAGAAAAAACGTCCGAATTTACCGGAAATATAATAACAGTTGAAAGATGCTTCGACAATTTATGGCTCTTTGTCAAATAGTGTTGATGAAGAATTTTAGGAAGGGATTAAGCAACTAATTGTTGCTTAATTCCTTTTTGTTTTGGGCTAAACATTTTTGTTGTTAAAATAATCGCTTATTTTTTAAAGGGACACGATGCATACCAATATACTAGAGGCTTTAATATTGTGGAGATGAGCTGTGTGTTCATCTCCTTTATCGTGGCAGTATTATTTGTTTATAATCCTGTAACACAACAAATTCAAAGCCCATTGTTCCTTATTACAACCGGTAGTGGGTTTACAGCCTTACTAGGTGGGGGATTATACTGGCTTGCTAGTCTTACTCCATAAAAAGCCTATATGGTTCGTGATAGAGAAGAAATTACAATTTAAAAGGCAAATCTCGTCAGGAATTTGTACTATCCTAAAAAAGAGCAGATAATAAAAGGGTTTAGTTCAGTAATATACCGAACTAAACCCTTTTAATTTTACTTTAATTCATTAATCAATTTAATCACGTAGATAAGATTCTTCGAATGTATTCCGACCTTCTTCAAAAGTTAGAGCAGTAAAAATCACTATAAGGTGATTTTTTTATAATAAAGCAGTCAGTTGTAATATTTTTTTATTTAATTTTGAAATACGTTTTGAATTAGGAATTTTTAATATAATGAATGTTGTCATTTTATATACAAAAAATAGGATTGAGGATAAATGTTCATTAACTACAAAAAGATAGAGATTTTTGTTCACTTTTTCGTCAAAAGGTGTATAATATTGAACATAGGGAGGCGAACTAGAATGATTTCAAATCATCAATTTAACTTATTAGTATTTTTAAAAAATCAAGAAGCGAAAGTGACACAGCGAGAAATCGCAAAAGGACTTGATCTGTCTCTTGGGAAAGTGAATCATTTAGTAACAGAAGCTGAAAGACTTGGTTGGATAACTTCGGACTATTCTCTCACAGAAAAAGGGATTGCTGAATTAGAACCATATCGTGTTCAAAATGCCATTATTATGGCGGCAGGAATGAGTACACGTTTTGCCCCGCTTTCGTATGAATCACCAAAAGGTCTACTTGTTGTTAAAGGAGAGCGTTTGATTGAACGTCAAATAGGTCAATTGAGAGAGGCTGGAATTGATAAAATTACAGTGATTGTTGGCTATATGAAAGAAATGATGTTCTATCTTGGAGATAAATTTGGTGTAGATATCGTCGTGAATGAAGATTATTATCGTTATAATAATTGTTCGTCGCTTATGCTTGTTCGTGAACAATTGGGAAATACTTATATCTGCTCATCCGATAATTATTTTACAGAAAATCCTTTTGAGGAATACGTATATAGAGGTTATTATGCTACGGTTTTCGCTGATGGAGAGACTGATGAATATTGTGTAGAAAAAGAAACGAATGGTTTCATTTCAGAGGTAACAGTTGGGGGGAAACACACATGGTGTATGCTTGGCCATGTTTATTTTGACCGTGAATTCAGTAAAAAATTTGTTCGTATTTTAGAGAATGAATTCCAACATGCAGCATTTAAGGAACAGCTATGGGAAGAGTATTATTATCGCCATTTAGATGAATTAAAATTAGAAGCGCGTCATTATTCAGCAGATGTAATTAAAGAATTTGATTCTTTAGCAGATCTTCGTGAATTTGATGAACACTATTTGATGCATACAAATTCAAAAATATTACTCAACATTTGTAAGATACTGTCAGTAACACCTGCGGAGATTACTCATATTAAACCGATAAAAGACGGATTAACAAACACTTCCTTCCGTTTCGAGTGTAAAGGTGAATCTTATGTTTATCGTCATCCTGGAAAAGGAACTGAGGAATATATTAACCGACTCAGTGAGGCAGCTTCAATGCGCGTTGCTGCTGAACTAGGGATAGATCAAACTTTCGTAGCAATGGACGAAAATGAGGGCTGGAAAATTTCAAAATTTATAGAAAATGCAAGATTATTAGATTATGAAAATGATGAAGATGTTGACAAAGCGATTGACTTCATTAGCCGACTTCATCGTTCTGGTAAGACAACACCTTATGAACTAAGATTTGAAAAAGATTTAGAAGAATTTAAGGAAAAATTACAAAAACGAAATCGTTTTGAGTTTGAAGATAAGGAAATGCTAGAAGAGCTTGTACGTCAAGTCATTCAATATTTACACAAAGATCCTGTGGAATTTGTTCTTTGTCATGGTGACTGTTATAGTCCGAATTTTCTAGTTGATGAAAACGGGAATATGAGTTTGATTGACTGGGAGTATTCTGGAATGGGAGATGCTGCGAGCGACATTGGTTGTTTCCTATGTTGTACAGACTACAGTTTAGATGAAGCCAAGGAATTTATTAATAAGTACTTTAAAAAGAATCCTGGCGTAGGTACTCAACAGCATTTCTTAGGAATGGTAGGATTAGTTTCGTACTATTGGTTCTTGTGGGCACTTTTCCAAGAAAGTAATGGAAAACGAATTGGCGAATATCTTTATAAATGGTATCGCCATACGAAAATGTATTGTACTGAAGCTCTAAAAATGTATCAGGGAGAAAAATAGATGAAAAATGAAGTTTCAATCGAAAAGCTAATTTCCGAAGAAACAAAACGTAGGCTTGACTTAATGGAAGATAAAGATTACATTTCCAGAACGTTTTTCAAAAATGGATTACCTCTGGGCGGGAATTTGTGTAGGAGTTAACCTAATCCTCATTATTTTGGCAATGTGTGGGGTGATTCAATAATGGCTTCTATGAATGATTATATTCAACAAGAAACGATTACAGGTGTTGTTCCAATGACGAATGGAGATCGTCAGTATTCGTTTTGGGATTTATTCCTTTCTACTAGTGGCTTTGCCATTGCAACTTGGTGTTATACGCAAGGAGCTTATGTTGCGCAGTATCTTTCTTTTAATCAAATGCTCATTAATATTTTTAGTTTTAATATTATTTGGGTCTTTATAGAATGTTTACCAGTACTTTTTGCAGTTCGTTACGGAATTGATTTGTGGATTTGGCTCCGGTCGGTTCTTGGGCAAAAAGGAGTTGCACTTTTGTCAACAGTAATAAGTTTAGCAAACTTTGGTTGGTATGCAGTTACTGCGAATCTTTTTGCGAATTCCATGATACATTTAGCAAGTAACTTTGGGTTTGTGCTAGACAAGGCAATATGGGCTCCGATACTCGGTACTATGTGCGTCTTTTTAGGAACTTTAATTGCTCTTAGTGGACCTGAAACTATAAAAGGAATTAATAGATACATGGTTGTTGCTTTGTTATTTGTTGGTTTGATTATAGCTGGAATTTGTTTTTTTGCAGTTCCGATTACAGAAATTATGAATGTACAGCCTGCCGTTCAAAATGATTTAACACCACTGGAACGGTTCATGATTTCAGGTGAAGGTAATGTTGCTGTAGCATTTTCTTGGTCAACTCAAGCATTCATTTTACCGCGCTTGGCAAAATCAGAGCGAAGTGGATATTGGGCAACTTCTTTATCGTATGGCGTTATAGCACCATTTTTTGCGGCCACAGGTGGCGTTATGGCACTTGCTATGTTCGTAAAAACTGG
This sequence comes from uncultured Granulicatella sp., assembly GCA_916438765.1. Lineage (GTDB taxonomy): Bacteria > Bacillota > Bacilli > Lactobacillales > Aerococcaceae > Granulicatella. Next base: position 330,833 of record CAKAHB010000006.1, read on the forward strand.
TGTATACGAAAGCGACCCAACAACGATGTTAGCTACTTTAAGTACGCCTACATTTTCACTTCTTAGTCTTCTGTTAGTAGCATTTGCAAACATTGGGACTCAAGGAACGGGGTCATATGTTAACTGTATGATTGTGAAAAGTGGAATGCCAAAAATAAGTTATAAGTTAATGGTATGGATAGCTTTTGTCTATGTAAGTTCTTTAACCATTTGGGGAGGAGTAGATGAATATTTTGGGTCATTTATTTCTCTAGCTGCTTATCTTCAAGGACCAATTATTGGAATGATTGTCGTTGACTTCTTCCTACTCAGAAAGCAAAAATTGTCTCTTCGTTCAGCATATTTCTTAGAAGGACATAAGGCATACGAGTATACAAAAGGATTTAATATCGTGGGAATGAGCTGTGTGTTCATCTCATTAATCGTTGCAGTCCTCTTTGTATATAACCCAGTGACGAAGCACATTCAAAGTCCAATCTTCTTATTTACTACTGGAAGTGGTTTTACCGCTCTATTTGGTGGGGGATTATACTGGCTTGCTAGTCTTACTCCATTAAAAGCCTATATGGTTCGTGATAGAGAAGAAATTACAATTTAAGAATGAAAAAGACCGACTGGTTTTCCAGTCGGTCTTTCGTTTATTTATAATTCATTGCAGTTAAGGCTACTTGTAAGATGATAGCGCCGAGTGTACCGATTAGCATTAATACGGCTACAACACGTGTAATTTTTTCAACTGTTGAAAGATTACGTTTTTTCTTTGCCAACAAAATCGCTCCTTTTTTCTTTGCTCGGTAATAGTTTACCGTAAATCGATGTGAATTACTAGAGTTAAATGTTAAAAGGTTTTCTAAGAGTGAAAATGAGTGAAATGAAAAAGAGCTTTAGTAAAAGAAAAGCATTCAAATGCCTTTCAAAAAAGCGTGATTTTTGATAACATAGATGTGTTAAATAAAACAAATTGGAGGAAGTTTCATGTCAAAACAACAAATTGGTGTCGTGGGTATGGCTGTTATGGGACGTAACTTGGCTTTAAACATCGAAAGCCGTGGCTATAGCGTTTCAATCTACAACCGTACAACTTCAAAAACAGACGAAGTGATTGCTCTACATCCAGATAAAAAATTAGTTCCAACATATTCTGTTGAAGAATTTGTAGAGTCTCTAGAAAAACCAAGAAGAATTTTATTAATGGTTAAAGCTGGGGAAGCTACAGATAAGACAATTCAAAGTTTACTTCCACACTTAGATAAAGGCGATATTTTAATCGATGGAGGAAATACATTCTTCCGTGATACAATGCGTCGTAATGAAGAACTTGCAAACTCAGGAATCAACTTCATCGGTACGGGTGTATCTGGTGGGGAAGAAGGAGCCTTAAAAGGACCTTCAATCATGCCTGGAGGTCAAAAAGATGCTTATGACTTAGTAGCACCTATTTTAGAAGAAATCTCTGCTAAAGCAGACGATGGAGCTCCATGTGTGACTTACATTGGACCAAACGGAGCAGGTCACTACGTAAAAATGGTTCATAACGGAATCGAATATGGGGACATGCAATTAATTGCTGAAAGTTACGATATCCTACGTCGTGTTGGTGGATTATCTGTAGAAGAATGCGCTGAAGTGTTCAAAGAATGGAACCAAGGCGAATTAGATAGCTACTTAATCGAAATCACAGCGGACATTTTAACGAAGAAAGATCCTGAAACAGGTCGTCCAATGGTAGACGTAATCATGGATACTGCTGGAAACAAAGGTACTGGTAAATGGGCTTCACAAAGCGCATTAGACTTAGGTGTGCCACTTCCATTAATTACTGAATCTGTATTTGCACGTTTCGTTTCAACATTGAAAGAAGAACGTGTTGCAGCAAGTAAAGAATTAGCAGCTACTAAAATTTCTGAATTAACAAATTCAGAACGTCAAGCTTTAATCGAACAAGTTCGTAAAGGATTATACTTCTCTAAAATCATGAGTTACGCGCAAGGATTTGCTCAAATGCGTGTAGCCAGTGAAGAGTTCAATTGGGACTTAAACTACGGCGAAATCGCTAAAATCTTCCGTGCTGGATGTATCATCCGTGCGCAATTCTTACAAAAGATTACAGATGCGTTCGAACGTGATCCTCAATTGAAAAACTTATTATTAGATAAGTACTTCTTATATGTAACTGAATCTTATCAAGATGCAGTTCGTGATGTAGTTGTAACGGCTGTTCGTGCTGGTATCCCAGTACCAACATTCTCAAGTGCATTAGCATACTATGATTCATACCGTTCAGAAACATTACCTGCAAACTTAATTCAAGCTCAACGTGACTACTTCGGTGCACATACTTACAACCGTGTAGACAAATCAGGAACATTCCACTTCGAATGGGCTCAAGAAAAAGAGATTGAACAATAATTACAAATGACGAAGTCCTAGCCAATTTGGCTAGGACTTTTTTGTTTGTTTCTATTGAAGCAAATCAAAAATTAACATATATGTTAATTTTTGATTATCTAATTTAATGAAATTGACAGAAAAATTTCATTAAATTCTGTTAAGAATCTTATGAATATGGTATGATAAATCTGTTAGGGAAGAATAGAGAAGGGAGTTTCCAAATGCCAGCGAATCAACGTATTTTAATTATTGAAGATGAAAAGAATTTAAGTCGCTTTGTTGAATTAGAATTAAAACATGAAGGCTATGAAACAAAAGAGTGTGCAGATGGCCGTAGCGGATTACAAGCAGCCATTGATGAGCATTGGGATGCTATTTTATTAGATTTAATGTTACCTGAAATGAATGGATTAGAAGTCGTTCGTCGCCTTCGCCAAGTAAAACAAACACCAGTCATCATTATGACAGCGCGGGATTCAGTGATGGATCGTGTTGCAGGGCTTGATCAAGGGGCAGATGACTATGTAGTGAAGCCGTTTGAAATCGAAGAAATTCTTGCAAGACTACGCGCACTCTTTAGACGTCTGCAAATGGAAGAACAATCCCGTGTTGTGAAACAAACAAGAGTGGAATATCGCGACCTTGTGGTGGAAGTAGAAAACCGTGTTGTTCGTCGTGCGGGAGAAGTCATTGATTTAACGAAGAAAGAATATGAATTACTCTTATTACTGATGGAAACATTGATATTGTTCTTTCACGTGAAGTGTTATTAAAAGAAGTATGGGGCTATAAGAACGAAGTCGAAACGAATGTGATTGACGTATACGTTCGTTATATCCGTAATAAAATTGATGTACCAGGACGAGAAAGTTATATTCAAACCGTTCGTGGAACTGGATATGTAATGAGAAGCTGAGGAGCTACATATGAAGGACCAAAACCAACATAAATCGGTAGCAAAAAAATGGTGGTGGGTGATATCAGCCACCATTTTTGCGTTATTAGCTGTATTAACTGCGATTTTGATTGAGGGGCAACTTATCGGCCTGCGTGACAATGAGAAAAATCAGACAGTGGTTTACGCACAAGTTATCGCGGATTTGTTATCGGAAAAAACGGAGAAATTAACAAGTGAAGACATTCTTGCTGTTCTAAACAAAGCGGAACAATATGAATTAGACAAGAACCAGGTTTATAAAAAGAATAGTAGTTTTTATCCGATGAATGAAGAGGTGAATATTCGCGTCTTTGATACGAGTAAAGAGTTATTATTCCAAACGCAACAATGGCAAGACCGCCCGCAAGTATCGAGTAAGCTCGAGGTTCAATATGTGACGCTATCGACCGGAGAAGAAAGTGTGCAAGTGATGATGCCGATTCTTTCCAGAAATTCTCGAGTCTTAATTGGACATTTGCAAGTAACCAATCGAATGATGAAGCTGGCTGAATTGAAGAAGCAATTGCGCTTTTTATTCCTTCAGCTCATTGTGATGGAAGGAATTGTCTCAATAGGGCTTGCGTATTTCATTTCGCGACTCATTTCAAAACCGATTGAAGAAATTCATGATATTATCGCGTCTATTAATGAAGAAAACATTGAAACAAAACGTTTAATTGTTCCGAAGAAAAATGACGAGTTCGCGATTGTATCGCAGCAATTTAATGAGCTTCTAGATAAGATTAGTTTCTATATTGCACAACAAAAGCATTTCGTTGAAGATGTATCGCATGAATTGAGAACGCCTGTAGCCATTGTAGAAGGCCACCTGAAGCTTTTAAATCGTTGGGGGAAAGATGATCCAGAAGTGCTGGAAGAGTCTCTCACGGCCTCTCTAGCGGAAATTAAGCGCATGAAGACGCTCGTTCAAGAGATGCTTGATTTATCTCGTGCACCGCAAGTAAGGGAACAGTATAAAGATGCGACAACAGAGGTCGTTGCGACAGTAGAACAGATTGTAACGAATTTCAAGGTGCTTTATCCCGACTTTACTTTTATTGCCGATATTGATACCAAGAAGGAAATTATTTCTCCAATCTATCGCAATCACTTCGAGCAAGTCATTATCATCTTACTCGATAATGCCGTGAAATATTCAACAGAGCGAAAAGAGATTATCGTTAGCCTTTCTCCAACCATGGAAGCAGTCGAAATCGGCATTCAAGATTTCGGGATGGGATTAACGGAAGAAGATAAGAAAAAAGTATTCTCACGTTTCTACCGCGTCGATAAAGCACGCTCGAGAGAACGTGGAGGAAATGGCTTAGGCTTATCAATTGCTAAAGAATTAATCGAAGGGTATAACGGTAAAATTAGCCTGACTTCCAGACTCAATCATGGGTCATTATTTAAAGTGAAATTACCGATTGAAAAATAAGAAAAAAAAGATACGAAATTTCGAAAATTTTGTATCTTTTTTTATTTTTTTCTGTATAATTAAGAAGTGTAATATTTAATAAGTTATATGGGGGCTTTACAATGAAAAAAGCGAAAACGGCCGTAGCCTTGGGAGCATTTATCGCGCTCGGTCTGGGTGTAAAAGTAGAAGCAGAAACTGTCCCACAAACCGGTGTGAACAGAATTCACTTTATTAATACGAAAGCAAATTCCGGAAGTGATGCCATTCTTCTAGAAAGTAATGGTCATTATGCATTGATTGATATGGGAGAGGATTATGATTTCCCAGATGGAACGAATCCTTTATATCCAATTAGATTTGGAAATGCTATGCGAAATTATCAAGTGTTGGAAGATCGCTTGTTCCGTCATTTATCAAATGTAGGTGTTCAAAAATTAGACTTTATTTTAGGGACTCATGTACATAGTGACCATATTGGGGGCGCTGATGAAGTACTAAACAGACTTCCAGTAGATACTTTTTATTTGAAAAAGTATTCCGATCAGAGAATTAAAGCTTCTTGGGGACTTTGGGATAATTTATATAATTATGACAATGCACTAAAAGCTGCCAAAGAAAAGGGAGTAAAACTTGTACAAGATATTTCTGATAAAGACAGTCACTTTAAATTAGGAGACATGGATATTCAGTTATATAACTACAAAAATGAATATGGCCCAGATGGACAACTTAAAAAAAGGTGTTAGATGATAATTCGAATTCTATTGTTGCAGTTATTACAGTAAACGGACAGAAAATTTACCTTGGAGGAGACCTTGATAACGCTGAAGGTGCCGAGGATAAATTAGGCCCTCAAATTGGAAAAGTCGATTTGATGAAGTGGAATCATCACTACGATGCAAAAATATCTAACTCTATCAACTTTATTAATAATCTTTCACCTACAATGATTGTACAAACAACAGGTGCTGATATTAATGTCGATTCGACGAAAGATTATATTCAGAAAAAAGGGATTCAAATCATTCATAGTTCAAGTAAAACTCAAAATGCAACAGTATTTGATATCTCTAATAATGGCTTCAAGAATATTTCTGATGCATTTCCAAATATTCCAACCGTAAAAGCTCAGTGGTATCAAGAAGATGGTTTCTGGAAATATCGCTTAGCAGATGACCAAATGGCGATTGGTTGGCATGAAATTAATGGCAAGTTCTATTTCTTTAACGGAAAAGGACAAATGCAAACAAGTCGATGGATTTTTACGAAGGATAGTTGGGATGAACATAGTCCGGGAGAATATTACTACGTTCATGCAGATGGTTCACGACAACCTGGTGGATGGTTCTGGCATGAAGATGCTTGGTATTACATTCAATCCAATGGAGTAAGAAGACAGAATGAGCTTGCATACAGCGGAAACAATCAATATCTATTTGATAAAGATGGAAAGATGCTTACGGGATGGCAAACATTTAATGGCAAGCGAATGCTGTTTGCTTCAAGTGGGGAACTACTAATTGAGAATGAGCAAGCTTCTTCATGGAAGAAGGTTAATGGTAAATGGTATTACTTCGATAACAATAATGTTGCAGTAACTGGATTAAAAGAAATTGATGGAAAAACGTATTTCTTCGATGAATCTGGAGTGATGCAAACTGGATGGAAAGAAGTCGATGGAGTCCGTCGCTATTTTGCAAGTTCAGGAGCCATGGCAACTGGTTGGTTGAAAGACGGTGAGGCTTGGTATCTCTTAAGTAAAGAGGGCAAGAAACTAACCGGAGATCAAGAAGTAGATGGTGAAAAATACTACTTGAATGAAGAAGGAATCATGCAAACTGGTTGGAAATGGATTGAAGGAAAATATCGTTATTACGCTAAGAGTGGAGCCTTGAAGAAAGGTTGGCTGAAAGATGGAAATAAATGGTATTACTTAAATCCTGAAAACGGAGAAATGGTCACTGGAGAAAAAGAAATCGATAAAGTGAATTACTACTTCGTTGATTCTGGTGCTATGGCTGTAGGCTGGAAATGGCATGATGAAGAGTATTATTACTATCAATCAAGCGGTGCAATGCTAAAAGGCTGGTATAAAGAATCTGGTAAGTGGTATTACTTAAATCCGGAAACAGGGAAAATGGTTACCGGACAACAAGAAGTTTCTGGTAAATATTATTACTTTAACGACTCTGGAGCAATGCAAACTGGCTGGAAATGGCATGATGGTGCTTATCACTATTATCAAGCGAGCGGTGATATGCTTAAGGGATGGTATAAGGAAGCTGGTAAATGGTACTTCTTACATCCGACAACTGGATCAATGCTTACAGGGATGCATGAAATTTCTGGGGAGTACTATTACTTCGATAAGTCTGGAGCAATGCAAGTCGGCTGGGTTAAAGATAACGACGAATGGTATTACTTCAAAGCAAGTGGTGCAATGCTTCGCAATGGAACAACTCCTGATGGCTATAAAGTCGATGGGGAAGGTAGATGGTTACCTAATGGTGTAACGACAACAACTACAACCACAACGACAACTACTTCTACGACAGAAACAACAACTGCTGAGGAAACGACTCGAGAGCAGACAACACAGGAAACAACCGTTGAATCAACGACGGCTGAGCCTACAACAGAACAAAAGACGATTCCAATCAATTCAGATAAGACATCTGAAATTACAGATGCAAATGATATCGGATAAAAAAAGCGACGCTCCTTTTCTTTGGAAAGGGAGCGTTTTATAGTTTACATTTCTACACTTATAACTTACACTAGAAAAGTAGTATTTTATCAATTGCAGGCGATTTGCTTGTGTATTTTATTCAAGGAGGACAACTCATGCGCGAACAACATGTACTCATTACACTGTTCGGAGCAACAGGCGATTTAGCTCATCGTAAGCTATATCCAGCGTTATTCCGTCTATTCCAAAAAGGATTTATTAAAAATCATTTCGCAGTGATTGGGACAGCACGTAGAGAGTGGACTAACGAGTATTTCAGAGATGTTGTAAAACAATCTGTTCAGTCATTAGTGAAGGCAGAAGAAGAATTAAACCAATTCCTTTCTCATTTCTACTATCAACCTCATAACGTTACTGACACACATCATTATGTCGTATTAAAAGAACTTTCAGAAGAGTTAGATGCCAAGTATCAAATCGAAGGCAATCGTGTCTTCTATTTAGCAATGGCACCGACTTTCTTTGGAACGATCACAGAGCATTTAAAAGCAGAAGGTTTAATCACTGAGAATGGCTATAACCGACTGATCATCGAAAAACCATTCGGGAAAGATTACGCTTCTGCAGAAGAATTAAACAATCAACTTCGTCAATCATTCGAAGAAAAACAAATCTATCGTATTGACCATTACTTAGGAAAAGAAATGATTCAAAACATTTCTGCAGTCCGTTTTGCTAACCGAGTATTCGAAGCATTATGGAACAAAGAGAATATCGACCATATTCAAATCTCGCTCTTAGAACAAGTGAGCGTTGAAGAACGTGGGGGCTACTATGATACTAGTGGTGCTTTACGTGATATGGTTCAAAACCACATCCTGCAAATCCTTGCCCTAGTGGCGATGGAACCGCCAGTTTCATTCGGAGATGTTCGTAAAAACAAGATTAAAGTGTTAGAACAACTTCGCCCGTATACAACTGCTGAAGAAGTGAACGAAAACTTCGTGCGTGGGCAATATGGACCTTCTGTAGACGGATTAAAACCTGGTTACCGTGAAGATGCCAATGTCGCAGATGATTCCAATATGGAAACATATGTCGCTGGTAAAGTATTTATCGATAATGAACGTTGGGAAGGCGTACCTTTCTATGTTCGTACAGGTAAGAGTCTTCATTCAAAGGAAACGATCATTGATGTTGTCTTTAAAGAAGCAAACTCACCATTATTCTGTGGTATCGATGGTTGTCCATCAAACCGTATTTCAATTCACATCACTCCACGTGAAGGATTCTGCTTCGTGATTAATTCAAAAGCCGTTGGAAATACCATCGCGCTTCAAACAAGTCACTTGGAGAAAATCTTCGATGAGAACTTCGCGATGAGCAGCCCAGAAGCGTATGAGCGCTTAATTCTTGACTGTATCGAAGGCGATATGACGAACTTCACGCATTGGGAAGAAGTAGCCGCTTCTTGGAAATATGTGGATAGTATTCGCCAAACATGGGATAGCGAAATTGCAGCCGATTTTCCAAACTACGCTGCAGGAAGCAAAGGACCACAAGCAGGTTACGATTTAATCGAACGTGATGGACGCAAGTGGGTTGACCGCGACTAATGACATACAGCTAAGACTAGGTGAAACCTAGTCTTTTTTTGTTCTAAGAAAAGTGAAGAAAGCACAATTTTCCCTTCATAAAAAGCGAAGAAAAGATTTTAAAGGGATTCCTAAAAAGCCGAGGATTTCTTGTAGTAGCAGTAACGTGAACAACATCGAAAGAGAATTATGCGGAGTAGGGACAAGTCCCGTACTCCGCATTTGAATCTTCAAAGGTGAGAGACGAAACGGCTCGAACTGGTGTAACGCCAACGCCACTATGAAAGAATTCTCTAAGACATTGTAGACAGCATAATTATCCCCCTTTTTTAAAAGCGAAGAAAATGATGTAAAGCCATTCCTAAAAAGCCGAGGATTTCTTATAGTAGCAGTAACGTGAAAGACATCGAAAGAGAAATATGCGGAGTAGGGATTTATCCTGTACTCCGCATTTGAATCTTCGAAGGAGAGAGACGGAACGGCTCGAACCGGTGTAACGTTACCGCTACTATAAAAGAAATCCGTAAGGATTTTTAGGAATCATTATATGCATCATTATTTAACTATTTCCTTCGCGCAACTCCGTTTTCTTGAAAAGGTCTCTCTTTTTCTGTAAACTGTTCTCTATATAGGAGGCGCACATGACGATTAGAGACTTTATTCAATTAAGTATTTTAAAACCAAATAAAATTTGGACGATTTTACAAAATCCACTGAAAAAAATAAAAGGAATCTTTTTCCTACTCGTATTACTCGTTTCAATTCCTGGCTTTATTCGTGCCGGAAAAGATATCGCAAGCATGAATACGAACTTAGGCATCGTTGCAAAACAGTTCCCAGACCTCTCGATTCAAGATGGTAAGTTGTCGGCGGGAGACAATACGGGATTTGTTTACCGTTCGGATGTATTTAATATCGTCTTCGACCCTAGTGGAAAGTCAACGGATAATGATGTGACGTCTGAATCTAGTCAAGGGATTCCATCCATCGGGATTTTACAAGACCATATTGTTGTAGACACCATCATTAATACCTCAAAATTTTCTTATGAAGGCTTAAACGGCTTTAATAAATCAAATGTAGAGCAGTTTATTCAAGAGTTCCAATCAAAATTGTGGATGGTATTTATCGGTGTTATGTTATTCGGCTTTGTTTATAATACGATTGTCGTTTATATTTTAATGATTATCATCAGCTTCGTCGTACGATTATTAACGGCGTTGTTTATGAGAGCCTACATTCAAATGCATCCAACCGTATCGAAACAGTTAACGATTGCTGCTATGTTCCTACCAGCAACCATCTATATGGTGATTGGCGTGTTAGGAATCGGCGGAGGAGTAGGGATGTTTATGTATCTACTAGTGACATCGACCTTCAACTGGCTCCTTGGAATGCGAGAATTCATCGCTCAGCAAAATAAGAATCAATAAAAAAATAACTCTTAGAAACGAGAAAAAAGTTTCTAAGAGTTTTTCTTTAGCCAAAATCCACAAAAAATAAATAGCAGAGATTTAAGAGTAGATTACGAAGAATCTTACGGATCCTATAATCGCAGTAGTGGGGGATGGTATCAAAGATAAATTAAAGTGAGTTAGGAATTGATTCCTTACTCCCTTTTTGAAGCTTTGAAGGTGCAAGACTAAGGCTCGAACCGGTACCCCATTACAGCGATTATAGAAAAATCCGTAAGGATTCGAAGTAATCTGAAATAATGAAGGTGCTCAATATTATTTATTTTTTGTACGATTTTGTCTACGCTGTTTCTGACGAATCTCTTGGCCAAGTTTTTTCTTGTAGCCAGGTTTTACTTTTTTCTTCGCCTTCTTAATCATCCCTTTAAGTCGTGGATCCAAGTCTTTCGATTGCGTATTTTTACGTTTCTCACGGCGAGAGCGGTCATAACTTTCGACAAGCTCGCCATTTTTCAATTCAACTGTTTCAAAAGAAATGCCTTTTCCTTCTAATGTTTGAATGGCTTGTTCTTGATCTGGTGTGTAGAAGGTGATGGCTGTTCCTTCAAGACCATTACGTCCAGTACGGCCAACACGGTGAATGAAGAATTCCAATTCTCCAGGAATTTCTAAGTTGATGACATGAGAAACTCCTTCGATATCAATTCCACGTGCAGCAAGATCTGTTGCGACAACGAATTGATAATCCATTTGTTGAATTTGTTTCATCACACACGACGACGTTCTCTTGAAGGGATATCTCCGTGAATCGTTGCTACTTTGAAGTTATGGCTGCGAAGGTCTTTTGTCACTTCGTCCGCTTTTTGCTTCGTATTTACGAAAATAAGCACGAGGTAAGGATGACCCATCACCAGTAACTGACGAAGAACGTCCATTGGATTTTGTGCTTTTGTGACGAGCAGTTGATTTTTAATCGTTGGTGAAACGAGTTGCGTATTCTCGATTTGTATCACCTTTGGATTGCCCAAGTATTTCTTCAAGAATGGTTTAATCTTCTCTGGAATCGTTGCAGAGAAAACAGACATTTGTAAGTTTTCTGGCATACGAGAGGCAATCTCATCGACAGTTTCTAAGAATCCTAAGTCAAACGTCATATCGGCTTCATCGACGACCATCATTTGGACAGTTTGAACGAAGAGGGCGTTCTCTTGCATTAAGTCGAAAATACGACCAGGTGTCCCAATCACGATATGTGGTTGCGTTTGCGTTAGTTTAGCCACTTGACGTTTTTTGTCAGTACCGCCGATACATTTTTCTAATAAGATTTCTGTATCACTAAATGAAATAAGTTGAGCTGCAACAGCGGTTAATTGTTCTGCGAGTTCACGACTTGGAACAGTAATCACTAGTTGCAATTCTTGACGGCTAGGGTCGATTTTATTGATGAGTGGCAATAGGAAACTATGGCTCTTTCCGCTCCCAGTTTGCGATTGACCAATCACAGATTCTCCTTTTAATAAAAGAGGAATGATACGTTCTTGAATAGGGGTTGGTTGTGTAAATTTTAAGTCAGCCAAGGCTTTTTGCAAGTACGGCTGTAATGCGTAATCTGTAAATTTCATGTTTTCATCTCTTTTCTTTCTCTATGTAGCGGGATTATTATACCATAAATTCACGCGCTTGGGGGATTTGGGATGGTGGGCATAATTTTTGCGTATCGTGTTTGGTGGGTGGTATGATGAATGAAGAAAGAAACAGTTTTCATAACTGTATTTAATTTTAGGAGGAATTTAGTAATGACTTATGAATTACCAAAATTAGAATACGCGTTTGACGCATTAGAACCACATTTTGATGCACGTACAATGGAAATCCACCATGACAAACATCACAATGCATATGTTACAAATTTAAACGCAGCGGTAGAAAAACACCCTGAATTATTCGAAAAAACAGTTGAAGAATTAATTAGCGATTTAAACGCTGTTCCTGAAGACATCCGTGTAGCTGTTCGCAACAATGGTGGCGGACATGCAAACCACAGCTTATTCTGGACTCAATTATCTCTTGATGGTGCAAAAGCTCCAGAAGGTGCTTTATTAGCAGCAATCAACGAAGCATTCGGAAGCTTCGACGAATTCAAAGCAGCATTCGCGCAAGCAGCAGCAACTCGCTTTGGTTCAGGTTGGGCTTGGTTAGTTCTTTCAAATGGAAAATTAGAAGTTGTTTCTACTCCAAACCAAGACAGCCCTCTATCAGAAGGCAAAACTCCATTATTAGGATTAGATGTATGGGAACATGCATACTACTTAAACTACCAAAACCGTCGTCCAGACTACATTTCAGCATTCTGGAATGTTGTAAACTGGGATGAAGTAGCTCGTCGCTTTGAAGCTGCTAAATAATCTATAAAAAAACGAAGACCGGTGTCTCCTAAGAGGCATCGGTCTTTTTGCGTCTATATAGAATAAAGATTAGTAGTAGAAGAGAAGCAAGACTCACAAGACTTCCTTCCGGTAAGAATGGAGTCGTATAACGATATTCGATTCGGTGAGTTCCTTTGGAAATTGTAAATCCAAGAAGGCTATCCAAAATCTTGTATGTTTCTAGTTCTTGGCCGTCTACCCATACTTTCCAACCTGTTGAATATGGAATTGTTGTAAGAACGGTCGAATCTTCCAAGACGTCCATTGTTCCTGAAAAATGAGTAGCAGAGAAAGTTTCCAGTTTTAACTCTTGTGCTTTCGTTTGTTCTAAGCGTTCGTTTAAGAGCGAAGTATTTAGTGAGTAGAGATTTAGTTTAGAAAACTCAAAGCCATCATCTTTAACGGTAATTCGAAGTGTTTGCGGTTGACCTTTTTGGTTCTTGGCGACGCTGAGAAGCACGGGTTTTGATTGAACTGGATAAAAGGCATACGGTTCACCGTTTAGCGTCATCTCCAAATCTTCTTCACCCATCGTTCCCGCCATTTCTAAGTAAATCGGATCATCGGTTTCAGGAGTAAAGGTGAGTGTAATCGTACCATATTGAGTCTTGTCATCAACTTGAATGCGTTGATACACGACTGGGGAATCGATGATATTTTCGAAAGTCGTCTCATAAGAAACTCTTGTGAAAATATTTTTCGGACTTGTTGTTCCGCTAAGTGCGTTCGCCAATTGGTTTTGCATCGTAATCGGATGGTTTGTTGGCACCTTCATCGATTTCAGAATCGGTTTCATCGGATAAGCAATCGAGAGAACGTTTTGATTTGTGACAACGTGTCCCTCGTTAAAGGTTGCGATTGTTAGTAAATCTTCCAAGTCTTTTCGTTCCCAGCGCTCGTTGTAAGTAGCGTCTGTGGTTTCGATAAAGGTATTCTTGATTCCCAGTAAGGCATCTGTTAATAGCGTGCCATTGCTGTAGTTAACATAGGCGGTTCCTTGGCGAACACCGATCGCATCAAAGAATTTTTCTGTTTCTTTTTCAAAGGTAGATGAAAAATGGGATACGCCATAAGTTGGAACTTGAAGGCTATCATTTTTCGAACGAAGAATGGTTTTCTCACTGCGATAAAATTCATTTTCTGCAGGGCGTAATACGTTAGACCAGTTTGCTAATGACGATTGATAAGCCGTGAATTCAGCATTCATGACATACCCAAGTCTGGATAAGGTGATGATGCTGTTTAAGAGCAGTTCGATCACTACAAATGAAATAAGGAATTTTTGATGTGTTCTTTGCCGCGTCCGATTAAAATGAGACCATACAAGATTCCCATTGAGAGCCCGAATCCAAGCGCGATTTGCCAGCCTTGTAGGTAGTCTTGAGGAAAGAGTATAAAACCAATGCTTGTTGCTAATACAAGGAAGAAATACACAAATGTCTCATGAATGCCAACCGCTGTTTTCTTCAGTGCCCATTGATAACCTAGAAAGATCATCCAGAAGCTAAAGAGGAATGAGAAGCGATATGAATACCAATTTGGTAGTTGTCCGGCATGCCACAGTTTATCAAACATCTCAATATTGAAACTAATGAGTAGGACAATCGCAATGAATAGCGCGTAAAGGCGTTGGGATAGTGCAATCTTTTTCTCTTTGAAGTAGCAAAGGAAACTAAACATTGCCAGGCTGCCAACGAAAATATTTGGATAGCCTTTTTGCATTTCATGGAAGTCGAAACTACCGATAAAGAGTTTTGAAGCTATCAGTAGCGGATTATATTCAGACTTTAGGCTCCAAGTGATGGTAGTCGCTGTCCCTTTACTACCAAGTAGGCTATAAAACGTTGGAAGTAGAATGACTGTAATGAGTCCAACGGAAAGGACACTATAAAAGATAAAGCGGCCAAACTGTTTTATAAAACTTTTCCATGAGAAGGAATCATTTATCATTAAATAGGCATACGGGAAATAGAGACCTAAGAATAGGCAAATCATATACCCCGTATAGTAGTTACTCAAAATCGTGAGCGATAAAGGAAGTACATAATATAATGGATTTCGTTTTTTTAAGAGTGCATCCACGCCAAGGACGATGAGTGGAAGGCCAATGAGGGCATCTAACCACATCATATTAAATTGATTGGCTGAAAGATAACTCATAAATCCGTATGAGAGTGCAAAGAGAAGCGTCGTCCAATTTCTTTGTTTGAATTTCACATCCAGCAACACTGCAAAACTAACTGTACAAGAAACGAGTTTCAAGAAAATAAGAAGAGAGACACCCATGGCGATGGCCGAGTGAGGAATGAGTAAAAAGAGAAGATTAAAAGGACTCAACAAATAGTACGCCCATAAACTCACCATTTCTCCGCCAATAGACTTCGAGAAGCTATAGAAGAATTGCTCTGGGTGATGCAAGAGAGTGTCTTGGTAGTAACTAAAGAAGTCGACATATTGCTGCCCAAGGTCGATTGTTAGCCATGTTCGATTTCCAAATGGGGTGATTGTAAAGAGTAGAAAAATCGCTAAAATCATCACAGCTGGAATCAAAATGCTGAGCGTATAGTATCTCTTCTTGGTCATCGTCTTTTCCATGGTAGTCCTCCTTTCTAGTCGTTACTGTTAGCATAGCATGGAAACGAGTAGCCTGCACGAAAAATTAGTCTTGAACGCAAAAAAATCTTAACCACTTTCTAACCCCTTTTTTATACAGATTAGGGCAAGATTTATGGTATACTGTTATGAGTTACTAGATGTTATATGGAGTGTATTATGCTTACTAAAAGAAAATTAAAGAAGAAAAAGAAAAAATCACATATTCCATTTCGCTTGAATTTATTATTTTTAATTGTATTCTTTTCATTTATTGCCTTAATTAGCCGTTTGGCGTATATCCAATTAGTAAAAGGAGACGAGTTTGTTGCGCTCGTACAACGTACAGAGACAACCACTGCTAAAAAATCAGTTCCGCGTGGATCGATTTACGATAGCCAAGGACGTATTTTAGTGGGAAATAAACCAAAACTCGCTATTAACTATACAAGACCTGCAGATGTTAAGCGTCAACGATGTTAGAAACCGCTAAGAAATTAACAACATTGATTTCTGTGGATGCTTCCGAGTTAAAAGAACGTGACTTGAAAGACTATTGGGTAGCGACAAACCCTGACAAAGTCGATAGCCTTCTAACAGCAGAAGAGAAGAAGAGAATCGCGAAAGAGAATCTCTCGACGAGTCAAACGTATGAAATGCAATTGGAACATATTCCTGCCGACGAATTAAATTATAGCGATGCCGAAAAACAAGTGATTGCTATTTTCACGAAAATGAATAGTGCGTATGCCTTATCAACAGTGACACTGAAAAATGAAGGCGTCACAGAACAAGAGGTCGCTAAAATCAGTGAACGCCTTGGAGAGCTTCGCGGGGTCGACGTTGATTCTGACTGGGATCGTGAATATCCAATGGGCGATATGTTGAAGACAATTCTTGGAACGGTATCGTCCGAAAAGACGGGGCTTCCTTCGGATAAAGTGAAGTCACTTCTAGCGCAAGGCTACTCACTCAATGACCGTGTTGGAACAAGCTATTTAGAAGAACAATATGAAACAGTGCTTAGCGGAACGAAGACAGTTGTAAAATCACAAACCAATACAAAAGGTGAAGTGGTGAATACGACTGAAACGTATCCAGGTAAAGGCGGGTCAAACCTTGTCTTAACGATTGATACTGAATTCCAAAAGAAAATTGAAGAGATTGCAAAGAAGTCTGTTGAAGAGATGACGGATCCTGCTGCGGACCGTGTGTATATCGTTGTAATGAATCCAAAAAATGGAGACATTCTTGGAATTACAGGGAAGAAAAAGAAATTTGATGAAAACTTTCATTCAACGGGTGTCGAAGACGATGCTCTTGGTGCCATCAATAACTCATTTGGAATGGGGTCTGTTGTAAAACCGGCGACCGTTCTTTCAGGATATATGGATGGAGCGATCACGCTTGATGATAATACAATTGTCGATGAGCCGATTGAATTCGAAGCGTCTAAACCAAAGAGTTCTTGGTTTAACCGTAACGGTAAAATGGAATTAACAGACTTAGATGCCTTAGAACGTTCATCAAACGTTTATATGATTAAACTGGCGATGAAGATGGGTGGACAAACAACGTACGAAAAAGGCGGACGTTTAAATATTAATCTAAGCCTATTTGACAAACTCCGTGAGTATTACGCACAGTTCGGTCTTGGTGTTCGTACAGGGATTGACCTTCCAAATGAAGGAAAGGGGTATAATGGTGGAACAGCCAATGCCTTCTCAGCACTTGACTTTGCGTTCGGTCAGTTTGACTTATATACACCGCTGCAATTAGCACAATATATGTCTACCATTGCTAATGGTGGTACACGTATTGCCCCACGTTTAGTAAAAGAAATTCATGAAACAAGTCCAAGTGGTGGCATTGGTAATTTAGAAGATGTCGTTCCAACGAAGATTATGAATTCGATTCCAGTAAGTAAAGAAATCTTGGATCATATTAAAGAAGGGCTATACCGTGTAACGCATGGTGAAAACGGAACGTCTGCTACGACATTCAGAACGTATTCTCCACAAGTCGCTGGTAAAACAGGGACTACCGAAGCGTTCTATTCGGGACCAAATCCAGCATATACTAATGAAGCCGTTGAAAATTCAACCTTCATCTCGTATGCACCATACGATAATCCAGAAATCGTAGTAGCTGTTGTTGCTCCGTACTTCAAAGATGGATACCCATCTGACTATGCTGCCAAAGTGGCTAAGCAAGTCTATGATGCTTATTTTGGAAACAAGCAGCTCTTCACAAACGAATGAAGCAACTGTTAACTCACAAATTCGACAACAACAAAATAACCGACGTTAAGAAGAAACTGGGTGGTCGTTTGTGCCACTCAGTTTTTTTGTCATTAAAGTTTAGTAAAATCGATTGTTGAAAGACGTAAAACCAATTATAATAAAGCAAAATGGAGGCGAATTTATGGACTTTACAGAAAAAACAATTCAACGAGATATTAAATATTCAGGACGTATTTTTACAGTGACACAAGATATCGTAGAACTACCAAATGGGAAAACTTCTACGCGAGACCTTGTTTTCCACACAGGAGCAGTAGCAGTGCTTGTGATTCGTGACGGAAAGATGTTACTCGTACGTCAATATAGAAAACCATTAGAAATGCATTTCTTAGAAATTCCTGCGGGTAAATTAGACTCGAAGGAAGAAGTGCCTCTAGAAGCCGCAAAACGTGAATTAGAAGAAGAAACAAATCTTGTTGCAAGTGAATGGGTGAAGATGATGGAGATGGTCTCAACACCTGGATTCTGCGACGAGAAAATCACATTATTCCAAGCGAAAAATGTAACGGTCAAAGAAGATGCAAAACCTGCAGACGAAGATGAATTTGTCGAAATCTTATGGATGCCACTAGAAGAAGTGATGCAAAAAATCCAAGCTGGTGAAATCGCGGATGCGAAGACGATTATTGCAGCACAGTACGCTTGGATGCATAAAGGAGAATAATCAATGCCAAATGAACCTTTATTAACGAGAAAATCGTATAAAGAACAATTAGAAAAACAGAATCGAGAGTTAGAAGAACTAGACGAGCAGAGAGAGCGAAGGGACAGTCGTTTGTCGTCTTTTGAAGGAGAAGAAGGTTTTCATTCTGAACATGAGGAAGAAAGTGTACAAGTACACCGTACTCCAAAATCAGGCCTTCGAAAATACAATCATTTCTTAAATGTGTGGCTAGTTTCAGTGGTGGTTCTTTTAATCATTATACTTGCGATTCAAATGTTCTTTTAGAATAATTTTCCTTTTCATTTTTACGTCGTTATGATAGGATAAAGCATATATAGAAAACACATTGATGGAAAAGGGTTTTTAACAAAGCTTTTCAGGGAGGAAGATCCTGACTGCAAGTCTTCCAAGTAACGTTTCAAACTTTTCACTTCCGGAGTGGCCATTGGGATTCACGGATGAATAATGGTTCGGGTCGCCCCCGTTAACAGCGTCCAAGTGTTTTGAGCAGGTCTCAAGGAACAAGGGTGGTACCGCGAAATTTCGTCCCTTATAGTCTATTGGCTATAAGGGATTTTTATTTTTATAAGGAGGAATACAATGAATTTAGAAGAAATGAAAGTACAGTTTGATGCGATTCGTAAAGATGTGCTTGCTTCATTAGAAGAAGTAACAAACTTAAAAGAGCTCGATCAAATTCGTGTACAACAATTAGGGAAAAAAGGACCAATCACGGAAGTTCTTAAAAACATTAAAAACTTAGCCAACGAAGAGAAACCAAAAGTGGGGGCTCTTGCCAATGAATTACGTTCTGTATTAGAAGAAAAAATCGCTTCTGTTAAAGAAGTGCTAGAAGCAAAAGCATTAGAAGAAGCGTTACAATCTGAAACCATCGACGTCACAATGCCAGGACGTCCAATGGAACGTGGAACTGCGCACGTACTAGCACATGTGCAAGACCAAGTAGAAGATTTCTTCATCGGTCTTGGATACCAAGTGGTAGAAGGACCAGAAGTGGAATCAGACCACTATAACTTCGAGATGATGAACTTGCCAAAAGATCACCCAGCGCGTGATATGCAAGATACATTTTACATCACTCCTGAGTACTTACTTCGTACACAAACTTCTCCAGTACAAGCACGTACAATGGAAAAACATGACTTTACAAAAGGCCCATTGAAGATGTTAAGTCCGGGTCGTGTATTCCGTCGTGATAACGATGATGCGACGCACTCACATCAGTTCTATCAAATTGAAGGTCTTGTGATTGATAAACACATTACGATGTCAGACTTAAAAGGAACTCTTGCGGCATTTGCCAAAGAAATGTTCGGGGAAGACCGTGAAGTCCGTCTTCGTCCAAGTTACTTCCCATTCACTGAGCCATCTCTAGAAGTGGATATTAGCTGCTTCAAATGTGGTGGTGAAGGCTGTTCTGTATGTAAAGGAACAGGTTGGATTGAAGTGTTAGGTAGTGGGATGGTACATCCAAACGTGCTTGAAGCTGCTGGTGTGGATTCAACGGTCTACGGTGGATTTGCCTTCGGGTTAGGTCAAGACCGTATCGCAATGTTGAAATATGGGATTGATGATATTCGTTCATTGTATACAAACGATGTGCGTTTCTTAAGCCAATTTACGAAAGAATCATAAGAGGAGGAAGAACATGAAATTATCATACGAATGGTTAAATGAATATTTTGATTTATCACAAATCACTCCTCAAGAATTAGGAGAAAAAATGTCTCGTACAGGGATCGAAGTTGATAGCATAACGGTTCCAGGCGAAGGCTTAAAAGGATTAGTGGTTGGTTTAGCAACCCAAGTCGTTGATCATCCAGATTCAGACCACTTACACGTTGTCACAGTTGAAGTAGGTCAAGACGAGCCGCTTCAAATCGTGTGTGGCGCTCCAAATATCGCAGCAGGCCAAAAGATTATCGTGGCGACTCACGGTGCACGAATTGCTGGTGGTCATAAAATTAAACGTGGAAAATTACGTGGCGTAGAATCTCAAGGGATGATTTGTTCCCTACAAGAAATCGGTGTGCCAAGTAACTTAGTACCAAAAAGAATATGAAGATGGGATTTACGTTTTTCACTGATGACAGCATTGAAGTAGGAAGCGACGCTGTTCATGCATTAGCGCTTGATTCAGCGATTGTGGAACTCGATATCACCGCAAACCGTTCTGATGCTTTAAGCATGCGCGGTTCAGTTCACGAAATCGGTGCGATTTACAACTTGAAGAACAATTTAGAACCAGACGCTTTTGAAAAAGGAACTTCTTCTGAAATTCCAGGCGTTGTTAAAGTTTCTGTAGAAAACGAAGCAGACACTCCTGCATACCACGCATTCTTAATCGAAGGTGTTAAAGTGGCTCCAAGTCCACAATGGATGCAAAACCGTTTAATCGCAGCAGGCGTTCGTCCAATCAATAATCTTGTGGACGTAACAAACTACATTTTAATGGAATACGGTCAACCGCTTCATGCATTTGACTACAATAAATTACCTGAAAAAGAAATCCATGTTCGTCGCGCAACAGAAGGCGAAACATTAGTGACTTTAGATGAGGAAGAACGTACACTAGAAAACGAAATCGTGATTACTTCAGGCGGCCAACCAGTCGCATTAGCTGGGGTCATGGGTGGTTTAGACACTGAAATCTCAGACGAAACAACTACAGTTTTATTAGAAGCAGCCCTATTCGATCCTAAAGCGGTTCGTCTTGCTTCACAAAAACATAACTTACGTAGCGAATCAAGTGCTCGTTTTGAAAAAGGCATTAACAAAGCAACCATCGTTCAAGCCGGAAAACGCGCTGCAGCATTAATTGCCGAGCTTTGTGGCGGGACAGTGAAAGAGGCCTATGCTTCTGTACAAAGCTATGACTTAGAATTACCAGTTGTAAGCATCACTCTAGAACGCTTAAACCATGTTTAGGAACAAGCTTAACACTAGATGAAGTGAAACAAGTATTTGCACAATTGGAATATCCAACAACTGTAGAAGGAACACGTTTCGACGTGACAATCCCTGCATGGAGATTTGATATTTCTATCGAAGCAGACTTAGTGGAAGAAGTGGGCCGTATTTACGGATACGATAAAATTCCTGCAACATTACCAACAACTGAAAGTACAGTGGGTGGCTTAACAGATAAACAACGCTTCATCCGTTACACTCGTCAATTCATGCAAGGAGCTGGACTTTCACAAGCGTACACTTACGCATTAACAACTCCAGAGAAATCAAAATGGTTTACGAAGAAAGACGCAACAAGCGTGCGTTTAAGCTGGCCAATGAGTGAAGATCGTAGTGAATTACGTCAATCACTATTACCAAGTTTATTAGAAGCCGTTCAATACAATGTGGCTCGTTCACAAAACAACGTGAAATTATTCGAAGCAGGCCGTGTGTTCAAATTAGGTACTGCTGGAAGTGAAGATTTCATCGAGAACGAAGTCATTGCGGGTATTTTAACAGGAGACGTGACAAGTGCGAACTGGAATCATAAAGCAGAGAAAGTTGATTTCTATGTGGTAAAAGGAATTCTAGAAGAGTACTTCGAACAACTTGATTGCTTGGACCGTGTACGCTTCGAGCCTTTAACAGACATCGAAGAATTACACCCAGGACAATCAGCGCGCATTCTTTTAGACGGCGAAGCGATTGGTTTAATTGGTAAAGTTCATCCAACGGTTCAAAAAGCATTAGACTTACAAGACACATTCGTCTTCGAGTTAGATGTGGAACCATTACTTGAAGCAAACTTACAAGAAGCAGTAATTCAATCTGTTGCGAAATATCCAAGCATGACGCGCGACATCGCGATCCTAGCACCAACTTCTTTAACACATGCTGAGTTAGTGGATGTGATTCGTGCAAATGCTGGTGAGTTCTTATCAAAAGTAACGTTATTCGACGTTTATAAAGGGGAACACGTGCCAGAAGGATTCCAATCATTAGCGTATTCATTATTGTTTGTGAACCGCAATGCGACGTTGGAAGAGGATGTTATTAAGTCCGCCATGACTCGCGTAGAAGAAGCATTAGTTGCTTTAGAAAACGTATCTATTCGATAAAATAAAGTAAGTACGAAGATTATTTTATGTAGTACTATAAAAACTTAGATTACCTTCGGTTATCTTCATAATAACGACAATAGCTGTACCGGACTGAGCCTTGCGTCTCAGTTCCTACCGAGCCTCAAACGAATGCTAGGAAATAAATTTCTAGCATCCGTAATTCGCATCGGTTACTAGTTGCTATTGTTGTTATTATAGAAACCGAGGTAATCTTTGTTTTTATACATAAAATAGTTAATCTTCGTACTTTTTTATTGTGATAGTTTATAAAGAGCTAATACTTCTTCTACGCTCGTTGAGATGGAAGGGGAGAAGACGACATTACCAAATATGGTAATTACCATATTTGGTAATGTCGGATTGAAAAGGAATTGAAACACGAATTAAATAGAGCGTATATAAAATTTTGTTTGGAAATTTTTGGAACTGTATTGAAAATTATTCAATTTAGGCATATAATATAAGTCTAAAAACGAACGAGGAGATGTGTTATGAAAAAGAACGTTCGATATACGTTGCTCTTTCCTGGGATTGTGCTTTTATGCTTTTTCTTAGTGCTTCCGTTGCTAAGTAGCTTGATTCCAACGGTTTTCCCAGAAAGTAGTTTTTCTTTGCAACTGTATATTGATTTTTTCAAAGATTCCTATTTTATGGCGGTGTTAGGACGTACGCTTAGTATTTCCTTGATCGTTACGATTTTTTGTGCTGTTTTGGGCTTGCCAGCAGCATACGTGATTTCTGGAGTATCGAAGAAATGGAGAGGGATTCTGATTGCTTTAACGCTATTCCCACTATTAACCAACTCTGTTATTCGAAGCTTTGCATGGATTACAATTCTTGGTAAAAACGGAGTAATTAATAATCTACTCATGATGTTTGGCGTAATTAACGAGCCAATGTCACTCTTATATACAGACTTCTCGATTATTATCGGTTCGGTTTATTTATTTTTACCGACAATGATTATGACGCTGGTGGGTGTTTTAGAAAATATTGATGATGACTTGCTAGAAGCAGCGGCAACGCTTGGGCTTAGTCCTTTAAAAGGCTTCTTCAAGATTATTTTGCCACTATCGCTTCCAGGGATGATTGTCGGAAGTATCCTCGTGTTCACAGGGACGCTTACCGCATATACAACTCCACAATTATTAGGTGGAAATAAAAAAATGATGTTAGCGACATTGCTTTACCAACGCGCGACAACGCTTGGTGATTGGACAAGTGCCAGTGTGATTGCACTTGTCATGATTGTGATTACATTTGCCGTGATGAAGGCGTTGAATCTCTTAGCGAAATCGATGGATAAGCGAGGTGGAGACATTGCGTAAAAATAAATTACTAACAATGATTGCGACTGTTGTCTTCTTATTCCTATTCTTACCACTCGTGATTATCGTGATTACTTCCTTTGGGACAGAAGCGATTATCACCTTCCCGATTAAAGGATTTACCATCGACTGGTACATTATGGCGCTTACGTCGAAAGCCTTTATGTCGAGCTTGCAACTGAGCTTATTAGTGGGCGTTGTGGCAACACTCCTAGCTTTAGTGATTGGAGTGCCATCAGCGTACGTATTATCCAGAGACCAATTTAAAGGGAAGAAGTTAATGAAGGATTTCTTCTTATCACCAACGATGATTCCTGGGATTGTCGTAGGGTATTCCCTCTATCAAATGATTGTTGTGAGTTTTAAATTCCCAATTCTACCAGGCTTACTGATTGGGCACTTCCTCATTAGTATCCCATATGTGATTCGTGTGGTTGGCTCTAGTATGGAACAAGTTGATGTTTCGATGGAAGAGGCTGCTTGGACGCTTGGATGTACGAAGAAGAGAGCCTTTGCGACTGTGCTCTTACCGAATATCACTTCAGGAATTTTCGCTGCGTTTATGTTAGCGTTCGTGAACTCATTCAATAACGTTCCTGTTTCGATGTTCTTATCGGGTCCAGGAGTGACCATGCTTCCAACGACTTTATTAAGTTACATGGAATTCAACTACGATCCATCTGTTTCGGCATTATCGGTGATTCTAATGTTTGTGACGATGGGGATTATGATTGCGATTGAAAAAACGTTGGGCTTAGCTTCCATTTCATAAGGAGAAAGATATGTCATTTGTAAAATTAACAGATGTAAATATGATCTATGATAATAAGCATCATATTTTAAAAGATTTGAATTTATCGATTGAAAAAGGGGAATTGGTTTCCTTGCTTGGTCCGAGTGGTTGTGGGAAAACGACGACGCTTCGTATTGTAGCGGGACTACTTAATCAAAATAGCGGAACCTTCGAATTAGATGGTGAGGACATGACAAAAGTGCCTGTCCACCACCGACAATTCGGGATGGTATTCCAAAGCTACGCATTATTCCCGCATTTAACAGTGGCTGAAAATGTGGCGTTTGGATTAAAAGTGAGAAAAGAAAGTAAAGCAGTGATTGACGAGAAAGTTGCTAAAATGCTTGAAGTGTGCGGCTTGGCAGAACTTGGTGATCGCTATCCAAAACAACTTTCAGGGGGGCAAAGACAACGGGTGGCACTAGCCAGAGCACTTGTCATTGAACCAAAACTCTTATTACTCGACGAACCTTTAAGTAACTTGGATGCCAAACTTAGACTGCAAATGCGTCTAGAAATCAAACGCATCCAGCAACAATTCAAGATTACGACTTTATTCGTAACGCACGACCAAGAGGAATGTTTCTCAATCTCGGATAAGGTAGCGGTCATGAATAATGGGATTATCGAACAATACGGGACTCCTGAAGAAATTTATCAACATCCAACTACAGAGTTTGTTGCTCGTTTTATCGGATTTGAAAACTTCATCAAAGGAACAGTGCAAGACCAAAATTTAGTTCAATTGTCGAATGGACTTGTTCTTGAAACGATGGAACATGCTAAAGAAGGCGATGTGACAGTAACGATTCGTCCAGATCATATCGAACTCTTGAACGAGGGCGATGGTGTTCTTTCTGGTGAAATTTTAGTAAGAACCTTTATCGGAAAAGCTTATCAGTATGAAGTGAAAACGGAAGTGGGCGTGCTTCTTGTGAACAACCCAGCCGTTTTAGAAGTCGGAACGAAAGTCTCTCTAGCGTTCCCTAAAGATCATGTCATTGTGTTATAAAATAAAAAAATTAAGGAGTGTACATACATGAAAAAATCAATTGCAGGTATTGCAGTAGCGTCTTTATTAGTCTTAGCAGGTTGCGGAAATAGCCAAGCGAATTTACCAAAGAATGATGCCACAACAGCAGGAGGAGATGCTTCAAAAGGCGCTTCTTCTGAATTAGTCGTTTCCACATTCGGATTAAGCCAAGATATCGTTGAGCGCGACATTATCAATCCATTTGCCGAAGCGAATGGCGTTAAAGTGACATTAGAAGTTGGGAATGCTTCAGAACGTTTAACAAAAGTTCAAAGCGGTGGAAGCAATATCGACGTTATCGAATTATCACAATCAGGTTCTACAAAAGGAACAACTGAAGGATTATTTGAAACAGTCACTGAAAAAGAAATTCCAAACCTTGCGTTATTAACAGATGGCGCTAAAGAAGTGTTCCAAAACGGCGGAGGAATTCCGTTCTCTATTAACAGTATTGCGATTGTTTATGATAAAGAAAAATTAGGTCGTGAAATTAAAGATTGGAACGACTTATGGTCAGAAGATTTGAAAGGCAAAGTGGCGATTCCTGACATCACAACAACAGGTGGTCCATTATTCTTATCTGTAGCGGCTGATAAAGGCGGAAAAGCTCTTAAAGACGATAAAGGGGCAGCAGCCTTCAAAGCGCTTGAAGAATTAAAACCAAATATCGTTAAAACATATTCTAAATCAAGTGACTTAGCAAATATGTTCCAAGCTGGCGAAGTACAAGTGGCAGTCGTTGTAGACTTTGCTATTTCTACAGTAAAAAAAGCTAATCCTAATGTTGTATCAGTCGTTCCTGAATCTGGAACTTACGCAAACTACAACACAGTGAACATCGTTAAAGATGCGAAAAACAAAGAAAATGCGTACAAATATGTTAACTTCCGTATTGGCGCTGAAAACCAAGCTGTAAAAGCAAAATCATTGAGTGAAGCTCCTGTTAATAAGGATGTAAAATTAGCAGATAACGAAGTGAAAACAATGACTTATGGGGACGTTGCAAAACGTGCGAAAACAGTTGATTTCAAACTTGTAAACGAAAACCTTAAATCTTGGATTGACCAATGGAATAAAATCTTAAACCAATAGGATTTTGAATTCTATTTAAGGACAGATCAGAATAAAGAGTAGACGAAGCCGCTAGAAAGTTGTTAGACTGGCGGCTTTGTTCTTCTAACTGCGAGTTTTGATTGTTCTTATAATGGAATTCAATTAGAATAAAGAAGACAGGAAAGGGAGTGGCAGTAATGAGAATCGGTTATAAAAATGCATGGATTTTAACGATGGATGATGCCTTTACAGAGTACCGAAGTGGGTACTTAGTAATCGAGGAGCACTCGATTGTAGACGTTGGTGCGTTGGATCAGTTTGAGGAGAGTAAGGCAGACCAGTGGATAGATGCGCATGGTGGATTTCTGCTTCCTGGATTCGTGAACGCTCATACGCATTGTGGGATGATTCCGTTTCGCTCATTGGGAGACGATTGCCCAGACCGCCTCAGACGCTTCCTATTTCCGCTAGAACAAGAAGTGGTCGATGAACCGTTAATCGCTAAAAGCACGGCCTATGCGATTGCAGAGATGCAGCTGGCAGGGGTGACGGCGATGTGTGATATGTATTATTTTGAAGACGCCGTTGCTACAGTCGCAAAAGACATGAAGATGCGTTCTCTTGTAGGCGAAACGATTATCGATATGAAGACTCCCGATAGTAAGAATACAGATGATGCCTTAGCGTATACTCAAGCGTTTGTTGATAAATGGAAAGCGGACGAACTCGTACACCCATTAATTGCCCCTCATGCTCCGAATACGAATACCGAAGAAGTGATGAGAGCGATTCTAGCGTTTGCGAAAGAAAACCAAGTTCCTATTACGCTCCATGTTTCTGAGATGACGTACGAGATGGATTATTTCCGTAAAACCTATAATCAAACACCAATCGAATTTAGAGTCACTTGGATTTTTCGAAGTGCCGGTTATCCTGGCGCATGGAATCCTGATGACGGAATCCGATGTCGAAATTCTGGCTAAGTATCCAAAAGTCAGTGTCGTTCACTGCATCGGCGCCAATACCAAGTCTGCAAAAGGAGTCGCACCGATTCGAAGTTTACTAGACCATGGAGTGACGGTCGGACTAGGTACAGACGGCCCAAGTAGTGGCAATACGCTGGATTTATTCACTCAAATGCGAATGGTAGCTAATTTCCATAAAACGCATCTGAAGGATCGTAGCGCGTTCCCTGCCAAAGAAATTGTGGCTTTGGCGACAAGAGGCGGGGCAAAAGCTCTAGGACTTGATGAGGAGGTTGGCACGCTTGAAGTAGGCAAGAAAGCGGATGTGGTGCTTGTTGAAACCTCTTCTGTGAATATGTTCCCTGTGCATGATGCGTATGCGGTCTTGGTGTATTCGGCCAATGCCTCTAATGTTCAAGATGTATGGATTAATGGGGAAAGAGTTGTGGATAATAAGAAGCTAGTGAACGGTTCGCTAGAAGGGCTGCAAAGAGCGTTGAAAGAGGGAATGGTGACCTTTGAAAAGCGCGCGGTAGAACTATCCGCCCAATTATCATTCGAAAAATAAATAAAGTAAGTACGAAGATTATTTTATGTAGTACTATAAAAACTTAGATTACCTTCGGTTATCTTCATAATAATGACAATAGCTGTACCGGATTGAGCCAAGGTCTCAATCCTACCGAGCCTCAAACGGATGCTAGGAAATAAATTTCTAGCATCCGTAATTCGCATCGGTTACTAGTCGCTATTGTTGTTATTATAGAAACTGAGGTAATCTTTGTTTTTATACATTAGATAGATAATCTTCGTACTTTTTTATTGTGCGAGTGAGTAAAGCAGGGATACTTCTACTGCGCTGGCTAAAGATAAGAGAAGAGAAAAGAAATTATCATATATGATAATTTTGTATCATTTATGATACGTATCATAAATGATACAAAAGAGGGTGTAACAAAAATGTTACGTCACATTTTTGTTACATCGTGGATTTAGATAAGAAAACAGCACCAAGGGCAGTCGAGGAACGTCTTTGGTGCTGTTTTTGTGTTTGAATTTATTGTTTAACGAAGCCGTTTTTCAGTAATTTAGCTGCAGCTTCACTAAATTTCAATGGCTTCGGCTTTTTCGCGGGATATTGATCTGGAGCGCGTTTATATAACTCTCTCCAATCAATCGTTTGGTAATCAAATGTTACTGTTTGAATGTATTTTCCATCTTTCTTCTCAACGGTAGATTTTATTCCAGTCACACCCTCATAAAGATCTTGGCTTTTGTTCAGAAATTGAACAACCTCTTCGTCAGACTTACCTAATCCTTTAGGGTCATAAGTGTAAATTCCAATTTGCTTATAGACGATGTCATCCTTGAAGAAGTATTGGAGTATCGTTGTTCCGCCAATCTTTTCAAGTTTATATGTAGCCTCACCATCTTTAGGCAGAGCTTCTGTTGCCTCTTGTTTATTCGATGCTACTTGTGTTGTTGGAGCAGTCGTGGTTGCTTGAGCTGCTTGTGTTGTCTCTGTAGCACTGCCGCTTGAAGCTTTTTGTCCGCAAGCCGCAAGTACAAAAATTAAAGAGAGTAATGCAATCGATGTTTTCAAGTGTTTATTCATTTTGGTATAACCCTTCCTCAAAATCCCTCACTATTTATTGTTTAACATAACCGTCTTCAAGTAATTTTGGGACAGCTTCACTATATTTTAAAGCAGATGGATTAGTGTCTGGGAATGTTTCAGGAGCACGGTTATGAAGCTCTTTCCAGTCGATATTGTTGTAATCAATTTTGAGTGTATGGTAGTAAATTCCATCTTTTCGTGCAATAGTGGATTCAATTCCTTTCACTCCGTTGTAGATAGAGTGTCTTTTTTTGAGAAGTTTTTGTATTTCTTCTTCGGATTTACCCATTTCTTTAGGATTGAATGCATATATTGCATCTTGTAGATAAACGATATCGTCTTTGAAATAATATTTTAAGGTTGTAGTATTACCATTATCTTCTAGTTTATAAACAGCTTCACCGTCTTTTGGAAGGTTGCTGCTATTTTGTGCGTTCGATTTTTTCTTGTTTTTTTGATTATTAGTCGCTTTTTCTTTAGTTTGTTGATTGTCTGCTGCTTTTTCTTGGCTCTGTTGATTGTTAGCCGGGTTCAGTTTCGATTGCTTAGTATTTGCTTGTGTTGTTTCTTGAGCGTTTTGAGTTGTCTCAGTCGTGTTGCCTGCTGAATTATTTTGTCCGCAAGCCGCAAGTACAAAAATTGATGAGAGTAGTACGAGTGATGTTTTCAAATATTTATTCATTTTGATTTGCCCCTTTTCATAACCTTTATTTATTGTTTAACATAACCATTATCAAGTAATTTTTTAACGGCTTCGCTATATATTAAGTTTTCAGCTTTTGTATCTGGAAATCCTTTTGGATCGCGTCTGTGGAGTTCTTCTCTATCAATATTATTGTAATCAATTTTTAGAGTATGGATGTAAATGCCATTTTTTTGAGAGATAGTTGTTTCAAATCCTTTAACGCCATCATAAAGAGCTTGTCTTTTCTTCAGAATTTTTTGGATTTCTTCTTCAGTTTTGCCCATTTCTTTAGGATTGAATGTATAAACAGCATCCTGTTTGTATACGATATCGTCTTTAAAATAATATTTTATGGTTGTAGTACGTCCTTTTTCTTCATGCTTATAAGTTGCTTCACCATCTTTTGGCAGAGCATCTGTTGCCGCTTGTTTATTTGATGCTACTTGTGTTGTTGGGGCTGTGGTAGTTGCTTGAGCTGCTTGTGTTGTCTCTGTAGTACTACCGTTTGAAGCTTTTTGTCCGCATGCCGCAAGTACAAAAATTGAAGAGAGTAACACGAGTGATGTTTTAAGAGTTTTCATTTTGTTTAATGCACCTTTCTAATGAGTTATTTAGCAGTGTATCCAGCATCGAATAAGGTTTTTTCGAATGATTTGAAACTGAGCTTATTGCCTTCGATAGAGAATTCGTTAGGGAATCGTTCTTTCAGTTTTGCTAAATCCACCTTTTCCATATCGATTGTAATTTCAAAAGTGATTTTCTCGTCTGTTGAAGACATGCTAGAAGTGACGCCCGGTAAGTTTGTATATAAACTTAGAGTGGCTTGTGCTAAGGCTTGAGCACTTTGTTTTGGAAAATCGGGTCCCATTGCTTTCAAATCCCATTCGTTTAAAATGGTAATTTTCGTTACGGTATCACCTTTATGTTCTACCGTAGTGGTGGTTTGTGCCATTTCATTTTTTAGGATATAGCTAGATGACTGAGTCCCTCCGCAACCGAGAAGGAAGAAGAGAGTAGTCAACAGTAGTGCGAATGCTTTGATTGATTTATTCATAAGAGCTTATTTACCTCCATTTAAAGAAAAAAGCAGAGCACATCAAGTGGGCTCTGCTTTTAGGTTACATTACTGAACTTCTTTGAATCCCATTTGAATGAGGTTTTCTTTTACTTTAGCTAAGTTTGTAGGATCGTCAAAAGAAACTACTGGTGGATATGCTGATTTCAATTTCTCACGATCGACAATTGTGTAGTCAGTTTCATAAGTTTGGATGTACTTATCGCCTTCTTTTTTAGAATCAAACTTAAATCCTTTAAGCTCTGTAATTTTATTTTTTAAGTCTCCATATGTTTGTTCTAAAACAGATTTTTGAATTTCATAACTTTGTTTAACGGCTTCTCTTGAAGCTTCTGGAACATTATCAACACTAAAATCTGTGATAACTTCTGTAATCGTTCTTTCAATAATGTTTCCTTTTGAGTAAAGCGTTAATTTTGTTGTAACATTTGTGTTTACTAGCTGATATACAGTTTTCACTTCGTTAGCATCTGATTGAGCTGCTTTTGTTGTTTGAGTAGGAGCAGTTGTAGTTGCTTGCGCTTGTGTTGTCGCTTGCGTTGTTTGAGCTTGAGTTGTTTGAGCTTGAGTTGTTGCTTGGGTTGACTCTTCTTTTTACCTTGTCCACATGCCGCAAGTAAGAAACCTGCAGTTGCTAAAAGCGTTAGTTGTTTGATTTTTGTATTCATAGGATACAGCCTTTCTGTTTTAAAAAATCTTATTGAACTTGTTCAAAAATGGCTTGCTTTTCGAAATCGGATTTCATTTCACTGAAACTAGTAAAAAGTTGGCTTTTAGGATCAATCTGTTTTAGTTTTGCGAAATCAAT
The DNA here is from genome assembly GCA_916438765.1 of uncultured Granulicatella sp. Taxonomy (GTDB): domain Bacteria; phylum Bacillota; class Bacilli; order Lactobacillales; family Aerococcaceae; genus Granulicatella. The sequence goes on from CAKAHB010000006.1 coordinate 362,717, forward strand.
CTTTGTATAGTCAAATTCTTCAATCGTTGTAATAGTGTATCCATTAACTTCATATGAAATAGAAACGCCGTCTACAGAACGATATTTTTCTTTACGCTCTTTAACATCCTCTTCAGTAAAAAGTTTTTCTTGTTTTAGGAGTGTGTCCTTAGCGTTGCCAAACTTTTCGAAGTTTCTGTGTGTTTTTAAGACTACTTTTGTGACAGTATCACCTTTATGATAAACGATGTATTCCGTAACCTCTGGACCCAATGTAGCTCTAAAAACTGCGACCTCTTGACCTTCTGGAGCTTGTACTTTTTGTACGGCATTCTCCTTAGCAGCAGTTGTTTGTTTTTCTTTATAGCCTTGTTGAACGAGGGAGTCTTTATAGTTAGAGTAGCTAATAGTATTATCATCACGAGGTTTCAAATCTGGTATAAGTTCTTTTAATTTTTGCATATCCAATTTGGTGTAATCGAATGAATAAGCAAACGTGAAAATATCATTTTTGTAATCTGTTTTAATTTCAAATCCTTTACCAATAAAATCTTTCAGTCTTTCCTGCGACTTTTGAGCAGTTTTTTTAAGCGTGTCGAGAGGGTTTTTCTCTTCCATTTTTGAAACAAAAAATTGGGATACTGCTTCTTGTTTCAATAAGACATCATCTTTATAATACAATGTCACGGTGTCTTTACCACTGACACTAACAGTTTCAAAAACTGCTTTCTGAGCATCTTCTAAGCTATAAACAGTTTTTGGAGCAGCTGTCGTTTCTTGGGTCGTTGTCGCAACCGTTGTTTCTTCTTTTTTCCCTTGTCCACAAGCGGCAAGTAAGAAGCCTGCAGTTGCTAAAAGTGTTAGTTGTTTTACTTTTATATTCATTTTATAGAATTCCTTTTTATAAGTTTATGATTAGTTAACTCTTGTAAATCCGGCATCGAGTAGAGATTGTATGATTTCATCGTAATTCGTAGCCTCTTCCTTAGACGTAAAATCTGGATCGATTTCTCTTAGCTGATCGAAGTTTACATTCGAATAGTCGACTTCGTATGATTGGATGTATTTCGTTCCTTCCATACGAATATCAAGCTTTAGACCAGTGACATCTTTAATTTGCTCTTTTAATTGATTATAACTTTGCTCCATAGTTTGCTTTTGTGTTTGCAACGCTTGTTTAAAAGCTTCTTTAGAGGTTTCTGGCAAGCCTGATATGTCAAAATCGATAATGGAATCGGTGGTCATTTTTTGAATCAAGCCATCTTTAAAAGTAATCTTGACTTTCGTGATGTTGTTTCCATTAATTCGTTCAAATGCAACTTCGCCATCTTTAGCATCCGATTTGGCGACTGTTGTTTGAGCCTGAGCAGTCGTTGTTGCTTGTGTAGTCGTTGTCGCCTGAGTGGTTGCCTGAGTAGTAGGGGCTTGCGTCGAAGCGACCGTTGTTTCTTCTTTTTTGTCTTGTCCACAAGCGGCTAGGAGTAGTGCACTTGTAAAGAGGAGTGCGGATACTTTTGTCAGTTTGTTCATAATAAACTCCTTATTTTGAAATCATATTATTATTTTTCTACATAACCAGCCTTGAGAAGTTTATCTCTAAACTCAGAGTAACTAACCGTATTGTCATCAGTTAGTCGTAATTTTGGCTCAATTTCTTTGAGTTTTTTCATATCGGTTTTAGTGTAATCGAATGAATAAGTAACAGTGAAAATATCATCATTGTGTGCTGATTTATACTCAAAACCTTTACCGATAAGATCTTTGTATTTTTGTTCGTCTTCCGCAGAAGAATTTTTAAGTAATTCAAGAGGATTATCTGCATCAATTTTTGACAGTGTATAATTCTCTACAGATTCTTGTTTTAATAAGACATCATCTTTATAATAAAATGTCATTGTTATTGTACCAACTCGATCACTAATTTCAAAAACTGCTTTTTGGGCATCTTCTAAACTATAAACAGTTGTTGGAGTAGCTGTCGTTGGAGTAACTGTCGTTGCTTGTGTTGTAGCAACCGTTGTTTCTTCTTTTTTACCTTGTCCACAAGCGGCTAATAGCAATGCACTGGAAAAGAGGAGTGCTGTTACTTTTACTGCTTTTTTCATACATAGTCTCCTTCATTTCTATTTTTAAAAAGAGGAGAAGAGGCCTATCTTCTCCTTATAAATTTCGTAATCAATAGATTATTTTTCTACGTATTTCGCATCCAGGAGTGTATCTCTATATTGAGAGTAGCTACGTGTATTATCATCACGTAGTGGTATATGTGGATTAATTTCTTTTAATTTTTGGATATCGATTTTAGTGTAATCGTATGAATAAGTAATCGTGAAAACATCATCTTTGTAATCCGTATTATATTCAACACCTTTACCAATAAGAACTTTTAGTTTTTCTTTGGTTTCTCCAGCAGCTTTTTTAAGCATCTCCAGAGGATTATCACCGGCCAGTTTTGAAATAATAAAAGTTGATACTTTTTCTTCTTTTAATAAGACATCATCTTTATAATACAATGTTATTGTGTCTGTACCACTGTTACTAGCAGCTTCAAAAACTGCTTTTTGAGCATTTTCTAAACTATAAACAGTTGTTGGAGTAGCTGTCGTTGGAGCAGCTGTCGTTGCTTGTGTAGTTGGTTCTTGCGTCGTAGCGACCGTTGTTTCTTCTTTTTTGTCTTGTCCACAAGCGGCTAGGAGTAGTGCACTTGTAAAGAGGAGTGCTGTTACTTGTACAGTTTTCTTCATACATTATCTCCTTTATTTCTTTTAAAAAAAGGGAGAAGAGGTCAATCTTCTCCCTATTAAATTTAGAAATTTACTATTGTTTTTCTTTATAGCCACCGTTAATAAGAGCTTCTTTAAATTGAGAGTAGCCAAGAGTGTTGTCATCACGTAGATTTAAACCTGGAATAGTTTCTTTTAATTTCTTCATATCGATTTTAGTGTAATCGAAAGTATAAGCAATCGTGAAAACATCATCTTTGTAATCTGTTTTAAACTCAAATCCTTTACCGATAAATTCTTTCAGACGTTCTTCGTTACTTGCACTAGATTTCTTAAGTGTTTCTAAAGGATTCTCGCCTTCCATTTTTGAAACAATATAAGTAGTTACAGATTCTTGTTTTAGTAAAACATCATCTTTGTAGTATAACGTCATTGTTGCTTTAACGGCTTCGTCACTAGCCTCAAGAACTGTTTTTTTAGCATCTGCTGGCATTTCTGTTTTTGCTTGAGCAACAGTCGTTGGAGCAGCTGTCGTTGGAGTGGCCGTTGTAGGCGCAGCTGTTGTTGTTTCTGCTTTTGCTTGAGCTTGAGTAGTAGCAGTTGAGTCTTGTTTTTGTCCGCAACCTGCTAATACTAGACCAGCTGTAAATAAGAGTGCTAATGTTTTTGTTGTTTTGTTCATGATTTTTACCTCACTTTTTGTTATGTATTGTAAAACCGGAAAGAGCGAGCTCTTTACCGGTCTTCTTTATTTAATTATTTCTTCTCTTTATAACCAATTTTTTCCATTGCTTCTTTAGAAGCTTTGAAACTTACCGCATTGCCATCACCTGAGAAATTATCAGGTAAAGCTTTTTTCAAATCCTCAAACTTAACTACTGAATAGTCAAAAGTTACAACTTGAGTGATAATACCGTCTTTTGATTCTAGGCTAGCAGTTACACCTTTAATTGAAGTGTATAACTCGTTCATTTGTTTGATTTGTTCCATAGCTTTTTCTTCTGACATTGGTAATTCAGAAATTACGTATTTATTTTCAGCTACTTGCTTTGTTACAACATCGCCTTTGTAGTAATAAGTTATTGTTGAAGTCTGCTGATCATTCTTAAGTTCGAATGCTGTAGATTCTTCTTTCGCACATCCTAATAGTACGAATAATGCTGTAAATAACACAGCGAATAATTTCATTACTTTTTTCATGCAATTTATCCTTTCGGTTTGTAATATACTCATAACTGTTAGTTATGTATCGTAAAACCGGAAAGAGAGAGCTTTACCGGTCTTCTTTATTTAATTATTTCTTTTCTTTATATCCAGCTTTTTCAATCAATTCTCTAGAAGCTTTGAAACTTACTGCATTACCATCTCCTGAGAAAGAGTCTGGGAAAGCTTTTTGCAGATCTTTTACTTTAGCTACTGAATAGTCAATCGTTACAAGTTGAGTAATCACTCCGTCTTTTGATTCTAGAGTAGCAGTAATCCCTTTGATTTTAGTGTATTCCTCATTCTCTTCTTTAAGTTGTTCCATTGCTTCGTCTTCAGAGATTGGTAACTCAGAAATAACGTATTTCGTTTCAGCAGACTGCTTCGTTACAACGTCTCCTTTATAGTAATAAGTTATTGTTGAAGTATGCGGACCATTCTTTAGTTCGAATGCTGTAGATTCTTCTTTCGCACATCCTAATAGTACGAATAATGCTGTAAATAACACAGCGAATAATTTCATTGCTTTTTCATGAAATACATCCTTTCAAGTTGTAATATACATATATTATAAATCTAATAATTCTAATATGCAAGCCTTTTTACAAAAATGGTTGCTAATGAAGGTTGACAATTGCTAACAGTTTGATTTTAACAGCAATGTGCTATACTAATCTTACAGTGAAATGGAGGAGAAAGTATGAATCAAACTGTAAACTTCTTGAAAGAACTTGTAGCAATTCCGTCACCAACTGGCTACACCAGAGATGTGCAAGACTATTTAATCGATGTCTTAACGGATATGGGATATGAGCCAACACGTACAGCAAAAGGATTAGTGGTTGTAACAGTACCTGGTGCAATGGACGAAAAACAGCGCGTCGTAACAGCGCATATCGATACACTTGGAGCGATTGTTCGCGCAGTAAAACCAGATGGACGCTTAAAACTTGACCGTATTGGTGGATTTGCTTGGAATATGATAGAAGGAGAAAACTGTACGGTTCACATTGCTAGCAATGGAACGACTGTTTCAGGAACAATTTTATTACATCAAACAAGCGTACACGTATACCGTGAAGCCGGAACGGTAGAGCGTAGTCAAGACAATATGGAAGTTCGTTTGGATGCGAAAGTGACAAACGAAGCCGAAACGCGTGCATTAGGAATCGAAGTAGGGGACTTTGTTTCTTTTGATCCACGTTTTATCATCACGCCAACAGGATTCATCAAGAGCCGTTTCTTAGATGATAAAGTGAGTGCCGCAATTTTATTAACCTTATTAAAGAAATACAAATCAGAAGGAATCACGTTACCAGTGACAACACACTTCATGTTTAGTTGTATTGAAGAAACTGGAACAGGAGCTAACAGTAGCATTCCAGAAAAAGCGGTCGAATTCTTAGCTGTGGATATGGGTGCGATGGGGGATGACCAACAAACAGACGAATATACAGTCTCTGTTTGCGTGAAAGATGGTTCAGGCCCATATAATTTTGATTTCCGTCAACATCTTGTATCTCTATGTAAGGAAAAGAACATTCCATTTAAATTAGATATTTATCCTTATTATGGTAGTGACGCCTCAGCAGCAATGCGTGCCGGAGCGGAAGTGAAACATGCCTTACTCGGTGCTGGAATTGAATCAAGCCACTCTTATGAAAGAACGCATCTTGATTCGGTTGAAGCAACACAACAGTTAGTCGATGCCTACCTTTTAAGTTCATTAGTAGAAGCTTAATATTGAGCCTTTCCAACAGTGTTTGGGAAGGCTTTTTTTGTTTTTGAAAGTTTTTTGAATTATTTTGTTGACACGGTTTCTTCAGGGGAGTATACTCTAAAACGTAAACTTTACGATTTGGAAAGCGAGAGAAACATGAACAAGAAAGAAAAGGTTATTTTAGGAGGGGCAGTTGCGCTTGGGTTGTTATTTGCATCGGGTGCCGTTTTATCCCAGCAACAAGCCCAAACAACGGACACAACAACTGAGGAGACAACCATTGATGCCGAGCGTATGGCGAAATACGAACAGGCAGCACAAGAAATTAAAGACAATAAACCAAAGACAATTGTCGGAGAAGTGTTTGAGAATGGTTATTTGAAAAACATGGAGACCATTATCACTTTGTATATGGTCCGCCACCAGCAGATGCTATTTATGAACAGAAAAAACCAGGTGCGACAACGAGTACAGTAGAAGACAATTACGTCTTCAATCCAAATGATATCGTCAGTGAAAATGAATTAGGATTTGTTGTTCGACACGGCGACCACTTCCATTTTATTTACCGTTCGCAATTGGCAAACGCACAAACAGTGACAAGAGAAGATGAAAATGGCAAGAAGAGAACGTGTAAGTTATTACGCATTCCACACGGAGACCATTTCCACGATGTATTAGACTGTGGGGACGGCAGTGCTTCATTTGCCTTTGACGATGAACCAATTTCAAGACCATCGACTGGTGGAAGCAACACAGGAGTGGCAAGTACAATCGGTGCCGTTACACCAACAAGACCAAGTACAGCAAGCGCTCAGCCTGTAACACCTCCAGCAACAGATATTGCAACGCCGCAAGCGGAAGAGTGGACATTGCAATCGCCAGAGATTCAAAAATATTTAGACTACATAGTGTATGCTTATGGCGTGGAACGAGATACGATTAAGTTCGAGTCTGTGACAAACGATCAAGGCGAGTATGTCGGAAAAGTTTTCGCGTTTCAAAATATGGAACAAGGACAAGATAAAAACCATATCCATCCTTGGGTGATTCCATTGAAACGTTTCGAGGTGCCAAATTCTGACCCATCGATTCCAGCTGAAGTGCGACTATCTCAAGAGATTGATTTAATCGCAAGACGTATGGGCATTTCTCGTACAGCGATTCGCATTGTAAATGGACGCTTTGATATTCCGCACGGCGACCATAGTCACTCAATGAATATCGTCAATAAAGATGGCGTCGAAGCGTATGAGAAAAATAAACTTCCAGTCATCGTTCCTCCATTTGTGGCAGGGGATGTGAATTTGGATACTGTTTTTGCAAAAATTGATGAAGTGAAAGCTCATGCCAGCGAAAAATACAAAGACGATCCTGTAACATTGAACCGTATTTTAGTAGCCTTGAACGAATACAAAGAACAAGTACAACTAAAAGGAAACTCAACAGAAGGATTCGTCAAAGGATTGGAACGCTTCGAGGCGCAAACGATTAATCACGAGGCAGTCGCTGCTGAAGAAGTAACGCCTGAAGAACAAAAGATGAACGCGACTCACGAAGAAACGGTTCGTATGGTTGGGGAATTGAATTTACAAGACTACGGCGTGACAGCGGACGAGTTGAAAGACTTAGCTTCAAAAGCGCGTGAATCTAATAAAGAAGAACAAGTGAACGCAATTCGTGCATTGGTTCAAGCATTACGTGATGCCAACGACCGTATTAGTATCGAAGGAATGCGTTACTTATACTTCTTAACACAACACGTTTTAGACCAAGAATTACCAGCTGCGCTTCGTGAAGAAGTTGCAAGCCTCATTAAACGTTACATGGGTTCACGATTGAACTTGCGACAACACCTGTTGAATCACTCATTATCGAGTCTTATCGTGCAAAATTAGCGATTAAAGAATCTCATGCGAAATTCGATGGAAAAGTCGACGCGACAATCGGAAAGAATCTAAAAGAAATTTTAACACCAGCTTCTGAGGAAGAACAAAGCATTTTCCAAGAAGCAAAAGATTTCGCTGAAATGGCGCTGGATGAATCGGATAAAGATAACAGCACTCCGAAGAGTACTATCCTAGATGTGAAACCTTCAGAGGAAAAACCATCCGAAGAAACAACAACGACACAAAGCGAAACGACAGAAACAACTGAAACAACAGAAAGTACAACCGCTTCTGTAGAGACAACAGAAGAAACAACGGCCACAACAGAAGCCGCTACTACTGAAGAAGCTACAACTGTTGAACAATAGAACTTTTAAACACGTAACTCTTTAATAAAGAAGAGTTGCGTGTTTTTTGTTTCCTATGAATAGGTGGTTTAGTGGTATTTATGGTATACTAATACAGCATTCTAGTAGAAGGAGGGATTTAAATGGCAGTCATGCATTTTGGCGAAAACAATACTTGGATTAACATTAATTCAGATTTAATCAGTGAATATTCATCCATTTACGATACGTATGAAATCGATGATGAGATGATTGAATACGCGCTTGATAAAAACGAACGCGCGCATATGGAGTATAATCGCCGAACGAAGACATTGGTGGTCATTTATAATGTCCTCAACTTATCGCGCGAAGAAAATCATTACGATACGATTCCGTTAACGTTTATCGTACGACAAAATCAAATCGTTACGATTTCTAATGCGCAAAATGAATATATTATTGATCAAATTCGTGAAGAACTGGAAGAGAATATGCATTGGAGCGTATTTAATTTCTTATTGCATAGCTTATTTGCGATTTCGGAAAACTATTTCCCAATTATTGAGACATTGAATAAAGAGCAACAAAACATTAGTAAATTGCTCCGAAAGAAAACGACAAAGGATAATTTATTCCGCTTGTCTGACTTGGAGATTGAGGGAATGTACTTAGTTTCAGCGACGAAGCAAAACGCGGTTGTACTCGAGCAATTGAAGACGCAACAAGCCTTCAAAGCGCTCGACGATTCTGAAAGAGAGCAATTGGAAGATAATATCATCGAAGCGAATCAATTAGTAGCGATGACAGAGTTACATCTCCAAATCTTGCATCAAATCGCGGGTACGTATAACAATGTATTGAATAATAACTTGAACGACACGATGAAATTCTTAACGGTCATCTCGATTTTAATGACGATTCCGGATATTGTGACGGGATTCTTTGGGATGAATGTGCAGATTCCGTTTACGGAGTTTAGACACGGATGGGCGATTATTCTTTTGATTATCGCACTCGGTTGGATAGGCGTGTCGCAGATTATCAAGCGCATTATGAAAGATTAACCAAAAACACCTTCCTACTTGATAGGAAGGTGTTTGTTGTTTGTGTGCTAGTAAAAGTGTTTCTTATGTGCTCCATATTGCAAAAATGATTACTTCGAATCCTTGCGGATTTGTTTATTGTAGCTGTAACGTTGCACCGGCGCGAGCCTTGGTCTTGCGACTAAAAAGCCTCAAAAAGGGAGTAAGGAATAAATTCCTAACTCCCTTTAATTCGCATTTTTTGCTTTTTCACGTTACTGCTACAATAAAATCCACAAGATTCTCCGTAATCATTTGCTAGGTCAGCATGTAAAAAACTACTTTCTATCGGGTAGGAAGGTTTTTGGAAATCTGAGAATAGGAGACCTATCTAACCTCGTTTGGTGATGGAAGGTTAGAGAAGTTTCTTAGCTTTCGGTGTTGGCGAAGTGGAGTTTGGCCACTTTGCCGAGGAGTTCCATGCCACCGTGTTTTAAAATAGTGGCTGCTGCTTTATCGATGTTGGCACCGGCACCGCTTGGGAGTTCATATCCGTATTCGGTGCTTAGAGAGTCTAGGCCATCGAGAAAGGCGCATCTAGCAATCATTGAGGCAGCTGCAACTGCGATATGGTGGCTTTCACCTTTTGTAATAAAGTATGTTTTCTTCTTATCGACAAGGTCTTGGCCTTTGAGATAACGATAATACAAGTCTGGTTTACAGAATTGGTCGATTAAGTACGCTTCTGGAGCTTCAGGAGCGAGTTTTTCTGTTAAGAGACGGAGAGCTTGGTTATGAAGCAGAGCCTTCATCTCGTTTAGATTTTTGACTTGTTGGACTTCGTTATATTTTTCAGGCCAAAGCGTTAGTAATTTATAAGGCACAGCATCTTTGATTTTTGGAACAAGCGCCTTAATTTGATCGTCCGTCATATCTTTTGAATCGCGAACGCCCATCGCTTTTAAAGTTGCGATATTTTCTTTTGAAACATAAGCTGCCGCAACGGTTAGTGGCCCAAAGTAAGCACCGTTTCCGACTTCATCACTTCCGATAACGCTCCAAGTCGCAAAACCTTCTGGAAGAGTAGAGTCTTCGAGAGCTTTCTTTGAAGTGGCGTCAATCGATTGTTCGAGGTGGTTCTTTTGGATAAAGTCTTCAATGCCTTTTCCTTGGAAGAGTACCTTGCCCGATTTATAAGCCGTAACCGATAAACCGTCGACCTTTAGACGCAATGTTGCGTGTGGTGGAGGAGATTGCGTGTATGAAGCGTAGGTTGCTCCAAGGGTTGCAATTTGCTCAGGTGATAAAATTAAAGTTAATGAATTCATGTCGTTCCCCCTTTTCTTTTTAGCATACCATGACAAAATTCATCCGTCCACTCTCTAAAAAAGTGGATTATTAGTGTATTTTTTAAATGAAAAATGGTAAAATAAGGTGATATTATGGAGAAAGTGAGAGGGTCTTTTGTGAATCAACCAAAAACAAGAGTAAAAGCAACGATTTCAGGGAAATCTTATACGATTATTGGTCGTAAGTCGCAACAAGAAATGCAAAGTATTGTGCGTGTCTTACAAGAACAATTAGATCAAATCACTCGAGTATCTGACAAATTGTCGACGGAAGAAGTGGCGCTTCTTGCAGCCATCAACGCCATCTCGAATCAATTTGAAAAGCAAGAAGAAGTGGTCGCTTTGAAGAAACGTGTAGAGCAGTTGGAAAAAGAATTGCGCTCCGTTCAACATAAACGCCCTTCGATTGATGCAAATAGAAAACAAGAATTAGAAAAACAATTTGAATTACAACAAGATTTGTTGAGAAGGTAGGTTTCAATGGTAACGTTAATTATTTTATTTTATTTATTAGTTGGTGTGTATACCGGAATGCGCCGAGGATTAACTTTAGAACTCGTTTATATCGCAGGATACTTCATCACATTCCTAGTTGCGATGTTCACTTACGAAGGACTCGCAAAATTCTTATCGGTGTATATCCCATATCCATCATACATTCCTGGAAATCACTTAGCGATTTTCACAGAAGCCCAAGCGATGTCACTCGACCAATCATTTTATAAATTGGTTGCATTCCTAGTCATCATGATTCTTGGATGGTTAGTGGTTCGATTCCTTGGATATGTCGCTAGCGAATTAACATTCTTACCGCTATTGAAACAATTCAATACGATTGGTGGAGCGGCACTTGGATTCCTGATGAACTACTTATTCATTTACTTTGTACTATACGCAGTAGCGATGATTCCACTGGCACCAGCACAAAGATTATCGAAGGTGGATTGCCAAACTTCATCATCACGAAAACACCAATTGTAACGCAAATCGTTTCAAGTTGGTTATTACCTAAATAAAACCTCGAAGCGTGGAACAAACTTGTTCCACGTTTTTTAAGAAAGAAGGACTGTTATGAATTCGAAAATCGAAAAGGTTTTAGAATTTTCAAAAATTAGAACACAACTGGCCGAATATGCGACTTCCGAAAAAGGGAAGCAAATGATTAAGGAACTTCCAATCGAAGTCGAGGCAAAGGCCATTCAACATAAAATCGAAGAAACAACAGATGGGGTGGAGTTACTCCGTCTCAAACAAGGGATTCCAATTCCACGATTGAAAGATATTAGTTTTGCCTTGAAACGTCTGGAGCTAGAAGCGGGGCTTAATGGGCGCGAATTAAGTGATATCCTGCGTGTCTTAACGACAACACATGAGGTAGAGCGTTTCTTTGAAAAAGTCGAAGAAGAGGAAATCGCACTAAAACGTGTGCCTCGTCTTGTCGAAAAACTAGAGAGCATTCCAGAGGTGACAAGCGAATTAGAAGCCTCTATTCGTGAAGATGGATATGTTTTAGATAGCGCGTCTCCAACTCTACACGGGGTTCGTGTGGGGATTCAAAAGACGGAACAGGATATCCGACGTCAAATGGATCAATACCTCACAGGAAAGAATGCGCAATATTTAAGCGATACGATTATCACGATTCGTAATGACCGTTATGTACTTCCTGTAAAAGCAGAGTATAAATCAGTCTTTGGCGGAACGGTCCATGACCAAAGTTCGACAGGACAAACGCTCTTTATGGAGCCACAAGCAGTCGTAAATTTAAACAATAAGCTTCGTGAGTATCAAATCCAAGAGAAGCGTGAAGTCGAACGTATCCTTTGGGAATTGTCTCAAAAACTGATGCCATATACGAATTCACTGCATCAAAACCATTATGTATTGGCGCGTCTGGATGTAGTGAATGCAAAAGCGCTGTACGCTCATGAATTGAGAGCAACAGAACCGATTATCGACGCTAATAATTACGTAGCTCTTTGGCAAGCGTGGCATCCACTTTTAGAGCGTGAGAAGGCTGTGGCAAACGATATTATTCTTGGAGAAGAATATCAAGCGATTGTCATTACAGGGCCGAATACGGGTGGTAAAACCATTCTCTTGAAGACGGTCGGTGTGATTCAATTGATGGCACAGATGGGGCTGTATATTCCTGCGGGTGAAAATAGCCGAGTGGGAGTCTTTACAGAGATTTTTGCGGATATCGGAGATGAACAATCGATTGAGCAAAACCTATCGACATTCTCATCTCATATGTCGAATATCGTGTCTATTTTGAAACAAATCAATGATAAGAGCTTGATTTTAATTGACGAAATTGGTTCAGGGACAGACCCACAAGAAGGGTCGTCACTTGCGATTGCGATTCTTGATTATATTGCAAGTAAGCAAAGTTATGTGATTGCTTCAACTCACTATCCAGAGTTGAAAGCATACGGCTATGACCGTCCTAAAACGATTAATGCAAGTATGGAATTTGATGGAGATACCCTTCAACCAACATACCAACTCTTACTTGGCGTACCAGGGCGTAGTAATGCCTTTGATATTTCAAAACGTCTTGGGTTGCCAAGTATCATTATCGACCAAGCGCGTGGACTTCTTTCAGAAGAAGACCAAGACTTGAATGCGATGATTAGTGACTTGGAGCAAACGTCGCCGTGCGCAGCGTGATGCCGATAAGATGCGTCATCAGTTAGAGTTGAGTACGCAGTTACTTGCGGACTTACAACGCGAAACGGAACAATTCCAAGCCAATAAAGCACGTCTTTTAGAAGAAGCGAAAGAACGGGCGAATACGTTAATTGAACAGAGTCAAGATGATGCGGATAAGATTTTATCTGAAATTCGTGAACTTCAATTAAGAAGTAAGCAAAGTACTGTTAAAGAGCATGAGATGATTGAGAAGAAAACAGCGCTGAAAGACTTGAAGCATGAGCAAGCCTTGAAGAAGAACAAGGTACTTCGCAAGGAAAAAGCGAAGAAGGCGCTGCAAGTCGGACAAAGTGTCGAGGTTCTTTCATTTGGCCAACGTGGTACGCTTGTTGAAAAAGTGAATGACCAGGAATGGGTAGTTCAAATGGGAATCATCAAGATGAAGATTGCCGTTGAGGATCTTTCTCCAATTGCTGAGGCGCAAGAAGCCAAGCAACAAGTCATCGTGAAGAGTGCACGTAGTAGTCATGTCTCTTCAGAACTAGACCTTCGTGGAAAACGATACGAAGAAGCGATGAAGGATTTAGAGTTATATCTGGATGCAGCCATTCTTGCGAACTATCCACGTGTAACCATCATTCATGGACGTGGAACAGGAGCCATCCAGCAAGGCGTTCATAAGGTGCTACGTAGCCACCGTTCTGTTTCAAGTTTTGAATTTGCGCCGATGAATACGGGTGGAAATGGAGCGACCATCGTGACCTTTAAGTAAACCTTGAGCAGAATAGTTGGTCACCTTCCAGGGGGTTGCTATACTAGGTTTATAGAAAAAGGAAAGGATGATTCGAATGGTAAAATCATTAACAGATAAAAACTTTGTAGAAGAAACTAAAAATGGAGTAGTCTTAGTAGACTTCTGGGCAACTTGGTGTGGTCCATGTCGTATGCAAGGTCCAGTTATCGACCAATTAGACGAAGAAATGGGAGATAAAGTCACTTTTACAAAAGTAGACGTTGACGAAAACCCAGAAACAGCTCGTGCATTTGGCATTATGAGTATTCCAACATTGCTTATCAAAAAAGATGGCGAAGTTGTTGATAAAGTTGTTGGCTACCATGCTAAAGAACAATTAGAAGAAATTTTAGAAAAATATTTATAAAATCTAAAGTCTCCAAACGCTTGATATATCAAGGTTTTTCCTTGGTGTGTCAGGCGTTTTTTTATTTTGTTCAAAAATATTTTCGAAAAGGTGTTGACAAATTTTTGTTTTAGTCTTATAGTTAGTTACACAAGCAACTAACCAATTAACACAAAGTGATCATAAACAAGGAGGTGCGTTATGAAATTTGATTTCAAAGTGATATCCCGTTATTTCAACAAGTAGCCAATCAATTGGAAGAAGAAATCTTCCATGAAGTCTACAAAGAAGGAGATCAAGTACCGTCGACAACTGAGATTTCCACAGGATATCAAATCAACCCAGCAACGGTATTGAAAGGAATGAACTTACTCGTGAGCGAACAAATACTTGAAAAACGAAGAGGTCTCGGAACGTTTGTAGCAGAAGGGGCCAGAAAAATTATCTTAAGCAAGAAGCAAAATGAATTTGCCAATCAAATGGTGCCAAACTTCTTAAAAGAAGCACAAGCGCTCGGCATTACAAAAGACGAATTAGTAAAAATCATCGAAGGAGGCTTCCAATAATGAGTATCGAAGTCAAAGATTTAAAGAAGAAGTTTTTCAAAAAAGAAGCGGTAAAAGGAGCAACATTCACGATTGAACCTGAAAGTATCATCGGATTGCTCGGACGAAATGGTGCCGGAAAGAGTACAGTGTTAAATATGATTGCTCGCCGTATCGAAAAGACAAGCGGGGACATCACTCTTGACGGGGTGGACCTTCATAAGACAGCAAGCGCGATGCATGAAGTGTATTTATCAAGTTCGGACAACTGGTTCCCACGCGAATATAAATTCAAAGATCTTCTCGCCATTTATAAAGACACTTATCCAGAATTTGATACGGAATTTGCCCAAGATCTTATTAAAGTGTTCGATGTGAATGTGAAGCAAAAATACTCAAAAGCCTCAACAGGATATAAAAGTATCATGAAGATTATCTTGGCGCTTGCCAACCCTAGCGAATACATCTTCTTAGATGAACCAGTGCTTGGGCTTGATGCGAACCACCGCCATATTTTCAACAAGAAGTTGCTTGAAGCGTATGCGCGCCGTCCTCGTACATTTGTCATCGCAACGCATTTAATCGAAGAAGTAGCTTCAATTTTAGAAAAAGTCATCGTTATTAAAGACGGAGTAGTGACAGAAGAAGTATTGGTCGAAGATGTTCTTCGTAAAGGATATGTCGTTAGTGGAGCTTCCACATTAGTACAAGAATATGTTGCCGATAAGAAAGTTCTTGAAACAGACCAAATCGGAAACTTTACAAGAAGCGTGGTGATTGGTGCTATTGGAGAAGCGCAACCAGGATTAGAGTTTTCTCCATTAACCTTACAAGATTACTTTATCTCAATCACTCGAAAGGAGAATGAATAAGATGAACCGTTTATTATCAGTTGTCAGCATGGGATTAGCTAGAAGATGGAAAACAATTTTAATGTTCTTAGGAATTTGGTGGATCATAACAAGTTTCGTAATGAAGATTTGGCAAATGGGGACCTTAGCACATTCGGTCGTTATTTCCCGATTTATTTCGATAATGAAATTGCAATTATCCTATTACTCATCGGAATTGGATATATCGTTGAACAATTTCGCCTAGAAAGTCAATTAGGATTAACAAGAAAAGAACAAATCGAAAGCTTATTCATCCAAACGCTTGTCGATTCTGGAATTATCACACTCATCTACGCCTTATTACTTCCATTAAGAAATGGAGTGTCACTTGGCTCAGTAACGATTCAATCGATCTTAGGGGACCTATTTGACCCAGAAAATATCGTTATCAGCATCGCAGTCTTTTTCGTGAAGGTTGTTCTAATTCACCTAATTGCAAATGTTATTGGGATTCTTCTTAATAAAATTAATCAAAAGGCAGGCATCTTCGCGTTATCAGGAGTGTTCATGCTTACTGCATTAATCGGTGGAAGTGCTTTTAGACGAGTTAGTGATGGCCAAATGCCAGAATTTGTAAAAGCTCTTCTAGAATTCATCAACCTCATTACAACACATAAAGTTGAATCTATTTCTATCGCATTAGTGATTCTAGTGGTGCTTCAAATCCTCGTTACAAGAAAACACCAAAGCATCGCTCCAGAATAAAATCTATCCCAGAACTCCTGCATGTCAGGAGTTCTTTTTGTTTAGGGCGGAGGTTTCTCTCCTTTCTTTTTTAGTCAAACAGGTCGTATTTAAAAAAAGTTATGAGCACCAGAGTTTGAATGAAAAGGATGGAGGAGTCAAACGGAGTGCCTATCGGATTCTATAGTGTGAGTAATAGCGATCGTAACTGATGCGAATTAGCAGTAGTTAGGAATTTATTCCTTACTACTGCTTTGAGGCTCAGTAGGTGAGAGACCACGGCTCGAACCGATACAGCTATTACAAACACTATGAAGATATCCGATAAAGGCATGCAGTTTAGACCCTCCAAAGCCTTTTCATTCAAACACCGAAGGTGTTTAGAAGGTGTTGTATAAGTTGCTTAACTTTTTCATAAACCAAACCACATTTGAATCAGCGTTGCACGAACTATGGTATACTATAGAAGACTAAAGAAAGAAAGGTTGAGAAACCATGAAAAGACCAATCGGGTTTATCGATTCGGGCGTTGGCGGTCTTACTGTCCTCAAAGAAGCCCTCAAACAATTACCAAACGAATCCATGATCTTCCTTGGCGATTCAGCACGTTGCCCATATGGCACACGACCCGTTGAAGAAATCCGCCAATACACATTAGAAATGGTGCAATTTTTACTAGAGAAAAACATTAAAATGCTTGTGATTGCATGTAATACCGCGACTGCAGTAGTTCTAGAAGAATTACAAAACACATTAACGATTCCAGTCGTTGGAGTGATTCAACCAGGAAGCCTTGCAGCCATCAAACAAACGAAGAATGACCGCATCGGTGTTCTTGGAACAAACGCGACCATTGCAAGCAAGTCTATCCAAAGACCATGCATGACAAGAATAAAGGAATCGAAGTGTTCGATATCGCTTGTCCGAAATTTGTACCGATTGTTGAAAGTAATCAATCAGATACGAAGGAAGCAGAAGAAGTCGTTCGTGAAACCTTACGCCCATTAGAAGGAACCAAGGTTGATACAGTGATTCTAGGCTGTACGCATTATCCATTACTTCGTCAAACGATTCAAAAAGTGGTCGGAGCAAACGTGACATTGATTGACTCAGGAGCAGAAACAGTCTCCAGCGTGAGTGCGTTACTAGACTACTGCAAGCTTAGCGAAACGCCTGAAACGAATCCTGAACCAACTCTTGAAATTTATACAACAGGAGAAGCGAGCCTTTTTGAAGAGATTGCTGAAAACTGGTTGAATCGAACAGGTCTGAAGGTGAAAAAAGTGACACTTAAAGAAGAAGTAAAACCCGTCGAATTGAAAAAAGAAATCGTAATTGCGACGAATAATGTTGGGAAAGCCAAAGAGTTTGCGGAGATTTTTGAGCCAAAAGGATACACTGTAAAGACGCTGCGAGATTTTCCAGAATTAGAAGAAGTCGAAGAGACAGGAAAAACCTTCGAAGAAAATGCACGATTGAAGGCTGAGACGATTGCCAATGCCTTACAAACAATCGTATTAGCGGATGACTCTGGTTTGTGTGTGGATGCTTTGGACGGGCAACCAGGTGTATATTCAGCACGTTTTGCTGGCGAACCAAAGAGCGATGCTGCGAATAACGCGAAGCTTCTATCAGAACTTGGCGGACTCGTTGGAGAGGAGCGCTCAGCTCATTTCACTTGCTGCTTAGTGTTAGCTGCACCAAATAGTGAATCACTTGTGGTTCAAGCAGAATGCCCAGGTCAAATCGCGACTCTACCAGCTGGGGATAGCGGATTTGGATATGATCCATTATTCATTGTTCCTGAGTACGGTAAGACATTTGCGCAACTAGGAATGGATATTAAAAATAAAATTAGCCACCGTGCGAAAGCCATCGAATTGCTTGTTAGCCAGTGGGAAATGGACTCATGAGTTAAATCAAACGGAGGAATCATTATGAAAATTGTCGTTGTCAGTGATAACCATGGACAAGAGTTAACATTAAAGAGAATCTTCGACCATTATGCAGGAAGTGATGTGACATTCGTGCATACAGGAGACTCAGAATTTCCTTATAAAGATGAACGTCTATCGCATTGTATTCGCGTAACAGGAAACTGCGATTATGATCCAGAATATCCACGTTCTGAAGTGTTTACGCTAGAAGGCATCAATTTCTTTGTAGCGCACGGCCACTTCGAATATGTGAACACCGGTCGTGATTATTTAGCAAATGCGGCTAAAGAAATGGGCGCGCGTGTTGCATTTTACGGACATACGCATAAACTAAATGCGGAGAATGTTAACGGGGTGCTTTGCATCAATTCAGGTTCAACGAATTATCCGCGTGGTAGCTATGAGGGGGGACACCGTCGTATGCAGTGCTGGATATTCTTTCAAAAGACAAATTACGCTTAACGTACTATACAACCAAGCATGAAGTGTTAGATGGACTCGTTTTAGACTATACGTGGTCTGATGAGGGAGGGTATACGCTTGATTCATAAGAAAATCCAAGAGTTACTACTTGAAGACCGTGATAAGCTTTTTATCGATGCAGAAAAAGTAGCTATCCTTCAAGAAGACCATACTTTGGAACACGCGATGCTTGTGTTGACGAATGTGCGTTATTCACTCATTCCTGTACTAAACAAGGAAAATAAAATTGTAGGTCTGATTTCACTAGCGATGATTTTACACAAAATCACGGGTGTGGAACAGATTCATATGAATCAGTTAGGAAAATACAAAGTGCGTGAAGTTATGCGTACGGAGTTTCCAATCATTCATCAGGATACGAAAGTGGAAGATGTGTTAAATGAACTTGTGGATGAGAGTTTTATTTGTATTGGGAATGAGGAGAATGAGTTTGTGGGGATTGTGACGAGGAAGGAGCTTTTAAAGCGCATCAACTTCATGGTACATGAACTCACCCGCGAATATGATTTTGTGGAAAAAGAAAGTAGTAAATAAACCAATTACTTTAGAGTCCTTTGGATATTCAGATAGTAATCATTGTAGCTGTACCGGACTGAGCCTTACGTCTCAGTTCCTATCGAGCCTCAAACTGGCGCTAGAAAATAAATTTTCAAGCACCAGTAATTCGCATCGATTACACTCGCTACGATGATTACTACATTATCCAAAGGACTCTTTTGGAATTGGTTTATTCAAATTTAGGTAAGTTTATGTACCGTTCCGTTAGAAGGAGAGGGGAAGGGATGGAGTATGTGCATCCTATGGAGTGGATTAGAAGGAAACAAAAAAAGAAGGCGTGGGCCTTCTTTTTTAGTTGGTTGAATATGGGATGACTGGTGATGAGAGGTCGATGCCTTGTTTTAGCAGTGCTTCTTGATAAAGTGTTAAATAGCGTTGGTAGGTTGCATGTTGCAAGCCGTTTTTTGTCATCAGTGCGATGGTGAACACAAATTGGCCATTCGGTTTGGTTTGTGGTCCAACGATTTTTGGCGGAGCGGTTAGTGCTTCGTCCGTTCTTGTATATTGGTTATTAATTTCTTCAATGATTGAGTATACAGATTTTAAATCCACGTTGCTATTTAAAGGTAATTCGATTAAAGCACGCATATTTCCACGCGATTGGTTACTTACAACTGTGATATTGCGGTTTGGAATATAGTGAAGTGTTCCGTCGTAACCGCGAACTTGTGTAGTACGGACGCCGACGCTTGCAATGGTTCCAGAAATGTTATTGATTAAAACAGCATCTCCAACTTCGAATTGGCGTTCGAGTAGGATGAAAAGACCGTTGATGACATCTGATAGGAAACCTTGCGCACCAAGACCGAGGGCAACCCCAGCAATTCCGGCACCAGCAAGTAAGCTAGAGATTGGAACACCGATAATCGAGAGAATCCAATAAATTAAGATGAAGTATAGGAAATAATCGAGCATATTTTCTAAGAGCTTCACGATTGTTTTCTGTCTGTTTTCGTTTTGACGAACGACTTTTACAGAGGAAAGAATCGTTTTCTTAAATAGAAAATGTAGAAACTTCTTTCCAAAGTAGAAAACTAGAAATAGTAGGATTAATGATAATAATTTCGTAAAAACATTTGATAAAATGGATTCCCAATCAAAGGAATTCCAGTAATTCGTAAAGAAATTTGTGATGGAGTCTATCCATAAGACATTGTGCATAATTGTCACCCTTTATTAGTAATAAAATAAGTGTAACATATGTAAAAAATGATTGAAAGCATAGGCAATTTAAGAAATAATATGATGGTATTTTTCATGAGAAAGTGTTATCATTAACTCATACTTAAAGATTGGAGGAATGGCTCAATGACAGGTGTTGAGATTGCTGCATTAATTGCTGCATGTGCTTTATTAGCATTAGTGGTTTTTGTAATTGTCAAAGTATCACCGATTTTATCAAGATTAAATAAAACCGTTGATAATGTGAATCATTCATTAGAAGTCATTACAAAAGATGTTGATAGTCTTTCAATTGAAGTTGAAGGGTTATTAAATAAAGCAAATGTACTCGTAGATGACGTGAACGGCAAACTTAAAGCGACAAATCCGTTGTTTACAGCGGCAGGCGATTTAGGTGTGACGATTTCAGATGTAAATACATCTTCTCGTAATCTAGCAACAAAAGCAGTGAAGCTTTCAAAAACAAGTCGTGCAGTTGCGGCATTTAATTTTGGAAGAACAATTCTTTCAAAGAAGAAAAAAGTAAAATAACGAAACGGAGTGTTGAACATGAGTAAATCAGGTGGATTTTTATTAGGAGCATTTATCGGAGCATCTGCAGCAGCAGTAACAGCTTTATTATTTGCGCCAAAATCAGGTAAAGAATTACGTGAAGACTTAGCGAGAGAAGCAGATCGCTACAAAGAACAATTATCAGAATACGGTGAAATCGCACGTGCAAAAGGTGTTGAATTCGCTGAAGTAGCTAAAACTTCAACACAAGACATTCGTGTAAACTTACAAGAACAAGCTGGACACTTAAAAGAACAAGTTTCTAAACAAGCAGCTAACTTAAAAGACCAAGTTGCAGTTCAAACTGAAAACTTAAAAGGTCAATTCAACGAAACAGTTGAAAAAAAGTTAAAAGGAAACTTTTCTAAAGGAAAAGAAGAATCAGCAGAAGTTGTTGCTGAATTAGCAGAAGACGTTAAAGAAAAAGCTGAAGAAGTTAAAGCAGAAGCTTAATCTGAATGTTAAACAATGAAAGCCTGGGGAATTCCCCAGGCTTTTTCTTTTGGATTAGAAGTCGTATTTAACGTTAGTGAAGAGTTTAGCGCCGTCTTTTGTCACGGCTAGGCAGTCTTCAATACGTACGCCGTAGTCTCCTGAAATATACACACCAGGTTCTACAGAGAAGCACATGCCTTCAACGAGTTCCATATCGTTTCCTTCCATAATTGATGGGAACTCATGAACGCTTTGGCCGATTCCGTGTCCAAGTCGGTGAATGAAGTATTCACCGTATCCAGCTTCTGCGATAATGTCACGAGCAATTTTATCAATTTCGCTAGCTTTCATGCCAGGTTTTACTGCTTGGATAGCTGTATCGTGTGCTTTTTGTACAATGTCATAGATTTCTTGATGGCGTGGGTCTTTCGCGCTTTCGCTTCCAAAGAAGACCGTACGAGTAATGTCACTTGCGTAGCCATCGACCATCGTTCCTAGGTCAAAGAGGACCCATTCGTTTTCTTTGAGAGGACGGTCGCCAGGTTCACCATGAGGATCCGCAGCGTGGTCTCCAAAGAGCACCATTGTATCAAAGCTCATTTGAGAGACACCTAGTTTTTTCATTTCGAATTCGATAATGGCAACGACTTCACGTTCTGTAATGCCAACTTTCAAGGCCTTCTTTCCAATTTCAATGGCTTTATCGGCAAAGGTTCCTGAGTAGACGAGTTTATCGATGGCTTCTGCGTCTTTTACGAGACGAAGTTGTTGCACGACTGGTGTTAAGTCAACTGAGAACTGAATACCAGGGAAGTGCTTTTGCAATTGTTCAGCTGCAAAGAGTGAGAAGTCCACTTTTTCCACGGCGAAATTAAGCTCTGTAGGGAAGTGTTCCTTAATCGCATCTGATAAGAGTTTCCAGCCGTCTTCATGGTCTTGGTAACTCTTCACGATAAAGTCAGGTTCTGCCTTTTGAGCCACTTGATGTTCCAATGCTGGAACGAAGAGTAGCGGAGTCGCTCCTGGTGTATATACGAGTGCCACGATTCGTTCATGTGGCTCTGTTGAGAATTTTGTCAAAAGACGAATGGTCTCTGGATTTTGGATAAAAACAATCGGATTTTGTTTTTCTTTCATTTCATTTTCCAATTGTAAAAAAGTAGGGTTTAGTTTCATAATTTCATCTCCTTGAATCTATTGTAGCATATTATTACATCAATAATGTAAATAGTTTCAAAAATTATATGAAAATTGTTGTGAAACGCTTGCAAAAGATTTATGAAAGTGCTACCCTATGATTAGATGAAAAGATGCACAAAGGAGATTTGTAGATGGAAAAGCAAACAATTACGATTTATGACGTTGCTCGTGAAGCAAATGTATCCATGGCTACAGTATCACGTGTAGTAAACGGGAACCCAAACGTAAAACCAGCGACTCGTAAGAGAGTACTAGATGTTATCGATGAATTAGATTATCGTCCAAATGCCGTTGCTCGAGGACTTGCAAGTAAGAAAACTACGACTGTTGGAGTCATCATTCCAGATGTCACAAACCTTTACTTTGCGAGCTTAGCGCGTGGGATTGATGACATTGCGACAATGTATAAATATAACATTATTCTAGCGAACTCAGACCAAAATAATCATAAAGAAATTCAAGTGTTAAACACATTATTGTCAAAACAAGTAGATGGTATTTTATATATGGGGAACCATTTAACACCTGAATTACGCACTGAAATTATCCGCTCTAAAACACCTATCGTTTTAGCAGGAACAATGGATGCGGAACATGAAATTGCGTCTGTAAATATTGACTTTAAAGAAGCAACTCAAGAAGCCGTTGAAACATTAATTGAAAACGGACATAAGAAAGTAGCGTTCGTAACAGCTGCGTTGAAGAATGTCGCTTCTGTAGATTTCCGTTTAGAAGGATATAAAGCTGCTTTAGATAAAGCAGGTATTAAATTCGATCCTAAATTAGTATACGAAGTGCCATTGACATATCACGCTGGTGAATCAGTAGCGGAACGTATTCATAAAGCAGGCGTAACAGCGGCAATCGTAACTGACGACGAAACTTCTGTAGGATTATTAAATGGATTAATCGACTTAGGAATTAAAGTTCCTGAGAAATTCGAAATCATCTCAAGCAATAACTCTAAATTAACGAAGATGACTCGTCCAATTCTTTCAACAATTGCACCACCTTTATATGATATCGGTGCGGTAGCAATGCGTCTATTGACGAAGATTATGAACAAAGAAGAGATTGTTGAATCTGAAATTACATTACCTTACAAGATTGAGTTACGACACACAACTAAATAAGGATAAACAAACAGCCTATCGGAATTCCGATAGGCTGTTCTACTTTCTTCCTATATTATATAGAAGCAATCAAAAAGGCTGGACATCTGTCCAGCCTTTTGTTTGTTTACGGCTAATGTGCCTGAGTTGTTGCAGGAGCTTGAGTTGAAGGTGCTTGCGTTGTTGCAGGAGCTTGGCTTGAAGGTGCTTGAGTTGCAGGAGCCTGAGTCGTATCAGGTTTCTTCTCTTCCTTCTTCTGTTCTTTTTTCTCTTCTTTCTTCTTATCGCTAGAAGATGAAGATTTATTCCAGAATCGACTTAATTCTTCTGGGGTTGCACCCACCATAAAGTCATATCTTGGATCCATAGGAGGGAAGTCCTTCTTGAACCAATCTGTTGTCATTGAACCACCGATTGAGTAAGTACCACCATTTTCTCCTTTAAATGAACCTGCTTTTGTACCAGTTGTTGATACGACAGAATCACGATATACAGAGTCTGGTTGCGTAAAAGCTTGTTTCTTTACCAATCAATTCAGGGTTTGCTTCGTATGCAGCTCTCATTAAGTTCGTCCATTGACGTTGGCTACGCATCGTTGGTTCACCGTATCCGTCGCCACCAGTAATTGCGTATCGAGCGTTATAGAAGTTGTCATATCCAATCCATGAACCGAGAGTAACTGTTGGTGTATAAGCCACAAACCAGTTATCAATCTCGTTTTCTGAAGTACCTGTTTTACCAGCTAAATCAGAACTGAATCCCATATTTCCTTTAATGTTATAGAAGATAGTAGAGCTTGCGATATCTTGTAACATGTTTGTTGTTAGGAACGCTGTTGCATCTGAGAAGACGCGCTCTGATTTATCTTCGTGTTGGTAAATCACATTTCCACGAGAGTCTTCAATCTTTTCGATTAAGTATGATTCGTGGTGTTCACCGCCATTAGCCAGTGTTGAGAAGGCACTTGTTTGTTCTCTTACAGAAGGACCTGTTCTCGTACCACCGATTGAAAGGGCGATATTTTGATATTCATCTTCACCGATACCTTCAGTGATTCCCATTTTCTTCAAGTATTCACCAGCGTTAATCCCTTTTTGAAGCATTGCTTGGTAAATCTTAATTACTGGGTTGTTTAATGATTTGAACAGTGCGTAACGAACCGTTAAGAATTGGTTCGTAATTGAGTTACCATAGTTGGTTGGTTGCCAGTAAGTTCCGTTTCCTTGTGCGATACTGATTTTCGTATCCGGAACGACACTTGCTGGGTAAATCAAGTTGTTTTCAATCGCTGGTGCATATACCAAGATTGGCTTGATGGTTGAACCAGGAGAGCGGTGTGTTGAAAACGCGTGGTCCACTTGGTTAGCTTCAAAGTCACGACCTGCGACAAAACCAAGAATACGACCTGTTTTATTTTCGATTAATACAGCACCATTTTGAGCTGGCTCTTTTTGAGATTTCGTTTCACCAGTACTTTGATCAACATATTGAGTGTTATACGTTGGTCCAATTAAGTCCCCGTTTTCAGCAATAGCTTTTTGCATTGCATCGTATACTTTTTGGTCAACGGTTGAAGTGACACGGTAACCTGAAGAACTTAATTCACGCTCAGCTTCGTCATAGTATTTACTATATAATTCTGAGTCGTTTTTAACATCGTTATACGTCAATTTGTTTTTCTCAGCTGCTTTTGTCATTAAGACTTTCACCGCTTCACGATGAACAGCTTGATATAAGTATGATTGACGGTTTGAAGTAAGCTCTTTTGGAGGAAGGAAGTCCTTCGTAATGTCATACGCTAGAGCTTCTTCGTATTGTTCTTTAGTAATTTTGTTTTCACGATACATACTGAAGAGAACGGTCTTCATACGTTCTACACCAGCAGATACGTCTTCTTTCATTGTTGCGATGTTTGTATATGGTGTGTAAACAATTGGGTTTTGAGGCATCCCTACAAGATACGCTGCTTGTGGCAATGATAAGTCTTTTGCGGAAACACCGAAGACACCTTGAGCGGCTTCTTCGATACCAGCAATGTTTAACCCGTTATTATTACGTCCAAACGGAGAAACGTTTAAGTAAGCTTCTAAGATTTGGTCTTTCGTAAAGTGTTTTTCAAGACGTAATGCGTAAAGAATTTCGTTTGCTTTACGTTTGAAAGTAACTTCGCTTGTTAAAATCTGTTGCTTAATTAATTGTTGTGTTAACGTAGATCCACCCGTTGCGCCTGAATCAGAAGAAGCAACTTCTTGTAAGAGGGCACGGATAAGAGCCTTTGGAACAATCCCGTTATGATCATAGAATGAACTATCTTCTGTAGCGATGATTCCATCTTTTACATATTGCGAAATTTCTGATAAAGGTTTTACGATACGTAATTCATCAGTATTTACATCTGAAATCTTCGTTCCATCTTGATAGTAGAAACTAGAGATTAAGTTGAGATTTCCGATGGCATCACTCATTTGTTCTTGAGTAAGAGGTTCTTCATTGGAAGTCAAACTTGCAAAGTATCCAAGTCCAATCCCGCCTCCGAATACACCAATGAGCATCAGTGCTAGAATTGCGATTACAAAAATGTTTTTTTAAGGACTGAATAAGCAATATTAAAAAAATAAAACGCATATTTTTTTAAGAATCGGTTTGTTCCAAATAGAAAGTAGAGCCTCGCGCCAATCTGGAGTTTGGTTCTGTTCTGACATAAGTTCAACTCTTTTCATTTATACATATTTTTGTCCATTATATCAAAAAACGATGAAAATTACTATTTTTTACTTGTAGGAGTAGGGTTTAGAGAAGTTTTTTATAAAAAAGTTTTAGGTGTAAAGAGAAAATACTTTACAAGCATCCGTCTATCTGCTAAACTATGTAACTGTGAGATTAATACATGGAGGTGTAAATAATGGCAGTTAAAATTCGTTTAAAACGTATGGGTTCTAAGAAAAGTCCTTTCTACCGTGTAGTTGTAGCTGATTCACGTTCACCACGTGATGGTCGTTTCATCGAAACAATCGGAACATACAACCCACTATTAAACCCAGCTGAAGTTTCAATCAATGAAGAATTAGCATTACAATGGTTAGCAAACGGTGCGCAACCTTCTGATACAGTTCGTAACTTGTTATCACAACAAGGTATCATGAAGAAATTCCACGAATCAAAGTTTTCTAAGTAATTTCTATAAAGTCGACAATTCGATGGAGAGGTGAAAAGAATGCCTGAGATTAGTGAATTAGTATTGTCAATGGTTAAACCATTAGTTGAATTCCCTGATGATGTTCGTATCGACATCTCTGAATCAGATGAATTCATGGAATATACTTTACGCGTGAATCCTCAAGATATCGGTCGTGTGATCGGTAAACAAGGTCGTGTGGCTCGCGCAATCCGTACGATTACTTATAGTGTTCGTACTCGCGGACCAAAACGTGTGCGTCTTAGTATTGAGAACCTAGATTAATAGGACGAAGCCTTGGAGAAATCCAAGGCTTTTTTTGTTATACATAATTAGACCAACGATTACGTCAATCCTTTCGGATTGTCTCTATACTAGCTGTACTAGGGCACCGGATTGAGCCTATGGTCTCAATCTCTTTCAAGATTCAAATGGACTCTAAAAAATAAATTTTTAAGAGTCCATAATTCACTTTGAATGCTATCCCCTAGTACTGCTAGTATAGAATCCGAAAGGTTTGTAATCGTTGGTACTATAAAAAAGTTGGATTTCTGCAAGGCTTCACCGGGGGGAAGAGACAGAAAAAGGTGTGTGCTTTGAACGAGGTGCTTAAAATTGTTAGTGCTACAGTATATGGATTTCTGCGTTGAGTTAGAGTGGAAGAAAAGGTGGGTGATACCGTATAAGGTATCACTCATTATACCGTATACGGTATAACGAGTGTTCTTTTATTGTTGTTAGTACTCGGGTTTTTGATTGTTTTTCGTGAGTTTGGTATGATAAGTGAGTAAAATTATAGTTGAAGGGAAGACCTTATGAAGAAAAAGCCGATATTAAAAGAACAAATGAATCGACAATATTATTATTTATTTGGCCTATCCGCTATTTTGATGTTACTTGCATTTTGTCTTGAATCACCACAGAGACTACTTGATGGAATGATTACGATATTAATTTCGCCAAGTCAGTTGTTTACGGATTATATGCAAATTGCGTCTGTCGGAAGTACGCTGTTGAACGTGCTATTATGCTTCTGATTAATATTTATAGTTATAAGAAATTAGAAATTCCTGTTAACGGAACGGTTATTGGGAGTTTGGGTATGCTTGCAGGATTCTCCTTCTTCGGGAAAAACCTTTTTAACAGTATTCCGTTTATGCTAGGCGTATGGATTTATGCGAAAGTAACAAGACAGAATTATCGAAATTATGTCATTGTCGGATTATTTGGGTCGGCATTAGGGCCACTTGTTTCTTTTCTTGCATTTGGAGGAGCCTTGCCAAGTGGTTGGAGTGTTTTTGTGGCGTATGCACTTGGAATCTTTATTGGATTTATTTTGCCACAATTATCAATGCAGTATTTAGGGTTCCATCAAGGGTTCAGCTTGTATAACGTTGGGTTTACAGCTGGGATTGTTGGGATGGTCGTTCTAGGATTTCTAAATGCATTTGAAATCGAAGTAGAAACAAAGACACTTGCGAGTACAGAAAGTCCGCTGATTTTATATGGAATCTTAATTGGACTTTGTGTGATTCTACTTGCGACAAGTTTCTATCTTCATTTAAAAAGAAAGAAAAATATCACTTTAAATTACTCTTGAAACTATCAGGACGTCTGCCAAGTGACTTCGTAGAGATGACAAACTTGGCTACAGTGACATTCAATATGAGTATTATGGGGCTCATCCTATTAGGTTATGTGCTGATTAATGGTGGGCAACTCAATGGTCCGATTGTCGGCAGTATTATCGGAGCGATGAGTTTTGGAGCCTTCGGGAATCAAGTGAAAAATACGGTTCCTGTGCTAGTAGGGATTATGATTGGCTGCTACTTAACAGGAGTTGACGTGGCAAGTACGAGTGCGCTTGTGGCTGCGATTTTCGGAACGACATTAGCGCCGGTAAGCGGATATTATGGACCGCTTGCTGGGGTGATTGCAGGGTTTGTACACATTACACTTGTGAGCCACGTGGTTGTAATGCATGGTGGATTAAACCTCTATAACAATGGATTCGCGGGAGGATTCGTTGCGGCAGTTCTCGTACCGATTTTTGAAATTTTTGAAGGGATTCGTCAAGATATAAAAGAAAGAAAGGCTGAGGGATAATGGCAACAGAAAAGGATTTTGTGAAACGTATCGTGAAAGAAATGGTCGATTATTATTTGTACCATGAATTGTATGATGTAACAGCGCATGTCGTGTATGTACCGCATGAAAAAGCAACCATTACGTGTACAGCGCCGTATACAAAATTACCAGAAGACTTAGATTTATTAGAAGCAGGATTATCTGTAGAAAAACACTTAGAATTAGATTCAATGTACAGTTCGTTGATGGGATCGCATAACCGTGATAAAAACTATTGCATCCTTGGTCAATGTATTGATGATTACGATATTGAAGTGACGGATGAGACGCTTAAGATTATTGTAGAACGACTCTTTTAAGGAGGAAATGGAATGACAACTTTTTATAAAGTAGGAAAAATCGTAAATACACAAGGGCTTCGTGGGGAAGTGCGTGTGATTTCAACGACAGACTTTGCTGAAGAACGTTATAAAAAAGGAACGGAATTAGCCATTTTTAAAGATGGAGAGTTTCTAACTTTTGTGACTGTGGCCAGTCATCGTCGTCATAAAAACTTTGATTTGTTAACGTTCGAAGGAATGAACCGCATCGAAGATGTTGAAAAATACAAAGAATGTCTGCTTAAGGTAGCCGAGGAGCAATTGACAGAACTCGAAGACGACGAGTTTTACTACCATGAAATTATCGGACTGGAAATTGTAACGGATGAAGGTGAAGTGCTTGGAAAAGTCACCGAAATTCTTTCTCCAGGGTCAAATGATGTCTGGGTTGTAAAACAAAAAGGAAAGAAAGAACTCTTAATTCCATTTATTGAACCAGTCGTTTATAAAGTCGATAAAGAAGAAAAGAAAGCTTATATCCATTTATTGGAAGGGTTGATCGATTAAGATGAAGATTGATGTATTAACATTATTCCCTGAAATGGTGCAAGGTCCGATGACGCAATCGATTATCGGGAAGGCCATTGAAGCTGGGAAAATTGAATTTGAGACAACGGATTTCCGTCAGTTTTCAAACAATAAACATAATCATGTCGACGATTATCCATTCGGTGGTGGAGCTGGGATGCTGCTAAAAGTAGAGCCAATCGACTTAGCACTTGCTTCGATTCGTGAGCGTTCTCCTGAGACGATGCCACGTGTGATTTTAATGGACCCAGCTGGAAAGACATTTACGCAAAAGGATGCCGAAGAGTTGTCGAAGGAAGAACATTTGGTATTTATTTGTGGCCACTATGAAGGTTATGACGAACGCATTCGTACGCTTGTGACGGATGAATACTCGATTGGAGATTTCGTCTTAACCGGTGGGGAATTAGCCGCAACTGTGATGATTGATGCCACGGTGCGACTCTTGCCAGATGTATTAGGAAATGACGCGTCTGCTGTTGGGGATTCGCATTCGACAGGATTACTGGAACACCCACAATATACACGTCCTAGAGAATATAAAGGAATGGAAGTTCCAGAAGTTCTCTTTAGCGGCAATCATGCAAATTGCACAGTGGCAAATGAAAGAGTCGCTTCGTAAGACGTATTTAAGAAGACCGGATTTACTAGAAAAGTATGAACTCTCAAAAGAGGAAGCAAAGTTACTACAAGAAGTAAAAGAGGAAGAGGGATGCTAGATGACGGAACATCTAAATGCAGAAGAAATTAAAGCATTTCAAGCACTGTTGTCTAAGGACGAAGGGCGTAGTGAAATGGTGCAGCTCTTCAAGTTGCTTGGGGATGCAACAAGACTCAATATTATTACGCTATTGACGCAGCGCGAACCATTATGTGTAGAAGACTTAATGAACTGTACCGGGATGGAGCAGTCTGCGATTTCCCATCAGTTGAAAAAACTTCGTGCACATCATATCGTGAAGGCAGAAAAAGTCGGAAAACACGTGTGGTATTCGCTTGAAGATCACCACGTATTAGAACTCTATAACTTAGCAAGCGAACACTGCTGTGAAGAGCATTCTTCGTAGTTTTTCTATGGAGAAAAATCGTCAAAAAAATTGATAATCTTGCTTGCATTTGATAGGCAAGTATGATAGTATATTTCGAGTGAGTGAGACTTCACTCAGAGATAACGATATTCCGCTGATTGGACAAGCGGCCAAGTCATGAATGTTTGTTGGAAGGAGAAAAAAACATGAGCAAATTAATCGAAGAATTAACTCAAGAACAATTACGTTCAGATATCCCTTCATTCCGTCCTGGTGACACTGTACGTGTTCACGCTAAGGTTGTTGAAGGAACTCGCGAACGTATCCAAATCTTCGAAGGCGTTGTTATCAAACGTCGTGGTGCTGGCATCAGCGAAACTTACACAGTACGTAAAGTTTCTAACGGTGTTGGTGTGGAACGTACATTCCCATTACACACTCCACGTGTAGCACAAATCGAAGTAGTTCGTTACGGTAAAGTTCGTCGTGCTAAATTATACTACCTACGTAACTTACGTGGTAAAAGCAGCACGTATCCAAGAACGTCGTCGTTAATAGAAACACCAAAAAGAGATTGGCTTCGCCAGTCTCTTTTTTTATCTAAAAAAATAATTTAGAATAATTTTAAGATATCTCTTGACACATGAATGTTCATTCATGTATTATGTGATTAACAAGAAATAGTAAGGAGAGATATCATGGATTTCAAAGAGCTAACACATAACCTAAAACATAAATTTGAACACCTTTTGAATAAAGAAGAAACTCATGAAGGAGAAACATGCCAAGATCATTACTTGCATCATGAAGATCACGACCACGATCACGAGCATGAGCACCATCATGAACATGGACATCGTCAAGGTCACAACCACGATGATAGTAAAGCAGTTATCTTTTATATTGCAGGACTAGTCCTTTACATTATCGGGATGGTTCTTCAATATATGGGGAACGGGATTGCGAATATTCTATTCATTCTAACTGTCATCCTTTCAGGTTACCATGTAACGATGGAAGGTGTTGAAGATACTATTGAAAAAACCAAAAAGAAAGGAAAATTCCAACCGAATGTGCATATTTTAATGACACTTGCGGCAGTTGGCGCAGTGTTAATTGGAAATGCGGAAGAAGGAGCTCTACTGATTTAATTTTTGCGGGAGCACACTTCCTTGAAGAATATGTTGAAGAGAAAAGCCGTAAGTCGCTAACAGCGTTATTACAAATGAATCCAACGCAAGCACGTCTCATCCAAGAAAATGGAGAAGTGGTTGTCGTTGACGTGGCTAGCTTAAAAGTTGGGGATACATTAGAAGTATTGCATGGCGATCAAGTGCCAATCGATGGAGTCATCACAAAAGGATTAACATCGATTGACGAAGCGACCATTACAGGTGAAAGCATGCCTCGTTCAAAAGGCGAGGGAGATGAAGTGTTCGCGAGTACAGTGAACTTATCAAGCCGTATCGAAATGCGAGTAACTGCAGAAAGTACGGATACGGTCTTTGCGAAAATTATGAAGGTTGTGGAAAATGCTCAAGGTTCAATGAACAAGCAAGCGACCTTTATTCAAAAAATCGAACCAATTTATGTCAACATCGTTTTAATCCTTTGGCCAATCTTCCTATTATTTGGATATTTCTTAATGGGATGGGATTTAAATACAACACTTTACCGTGGAATGGTTTACCTTATCGGGGTATCTCCATGTGCCTTAGCAGCAAGTGCCGTTCCAGCAACTTTAGCAGCGATGTCTCGTTTATCTAAAATGGGAATTTTAGCTAAAGGTGGAGCAGCCATCTCTCAATTACAAGACCTACGCGTGATTTCATTTGATAAAACAGGTACTTTGACAAAAGGAACTCCAGAGTTGACAGATTACTGGTTTGAAGATGAAACAATGATTCCAGCAGTGGTTGCGATGGAAAAACAATCGACGCATCCACTGGCGCAAGCAGTCGTTCAAAAATTCAGCGACTGGACAGTGCTTGAAGAAGAAATTGAAGTGGAAGTACTTGTCGGACAAGGTGTTCGAAGTGTCGTTCGAAACGAAGAAATTCATATTATTAAACCGATGGATACCGTTGACCGTTCTACGGAAGTCGCTACTCGTATGCAAGAATGGGCCAGCGAAGGCAAGACAGTTGTAACGGTTGTAAAAAACAATAGAATTGTTGGTTTGATGGCGTTCATGGACCTTCCAAACGAAGCGTCAAAAGCGGTGCTCGATTACTTCAAGAGTCAACAGGTGCATACAACAATGATCACAGGGGATTCAAGAGAAACGGCTGAAATGATTGGGATGAAGCTTGGAGTACAAGAAGTTGTTGCCAATGTATTGCCTGAAGAAAAATTAGAAAAGATTCAGTCTCAAAAAGAACGCTATGGATTAACAGCGATGGTGGGGGATGGCGTGAATGATGCGCCAGCTCTTGCGACAGCAGACGTCGGTATTGCGATGGGAAATGGGACAGATATTGCGATTGAAACAAGTGATATCGTCATCATGAAAAACGACTTACAAAAACTCGTTTCAGCGCATAAGATTAGTAAGAAATTACATCGTGTGATTTTAGAAAATATGATTTTTGCGATGTCAATCGTTGTGATGCTCCTAGTCCTTAACTTCTTTGGATTAACAAACATCGGCTGGGGAGTTATGTTACATGAAGGAAGTACGATTTTAGTACTCTTAAACGGACTACGCTTACTCGCACCAATAGAAGAATAAAAGAAAAAGCAGAACTCGGACGCAGAGAAATAAGATTGTCCAAGTTCTGCTTTTTTTGCACTTGTAATCACGCTTGTTCAAAACAAACGCGGTATGAATCGCTGGTTGGAATAAGTTCTAGCGGCACATTTGTCCGGTAAATACTATATTCAGGGAATTGCTCTAAAAACATTACAAAGTTATTAGGGTAAACACTCAACATCTTCGTAAATACATTATCTTGATCAATGATGACCGTTTTAATCTCACTAACATCTTTTACCCAAGGTGTCTCCACATGGAAATAACTTCCCGGTGCAATATGGTACTCATATTTCAAAATTGTGATTGATTGGTCTAACATCAAAATCCCTCCATTCATTACATCTAAAGTATAGTTGAAATGAATGCGTTTTACAAATATATGTTCACGGATGAGCAAAAACTCCTGAAAAAATCGCCGAAAAGCAAATTTTATTTATGAAAGACGTCATTTTTTCATAAAAGAAAAGCCTTTAAATCAGAAAATTAGTAAATTCAGCCCACAGAGGGAACAATTTGTGATATAATAAATTTGATAAGTGTGTAGTGTAGGATTTTGGCCAGGCGTGAAAAGAGGCGAAAGCAATGGCGAAACGTGTCACGAAAGATGTCAAGAGTACTGTGGAAGCGGAACTTCGAAAAGGAACGAGCAAATCGAGAATTGCGCATTTGTTAGGGGTCTCCTATGATGAAGGAGTTCGTATTATTTTGCAGGTAAAAGAATCGATTCGTCCGGAAGTCGGCAATCGCATTCGATTTACTTTTAGAGAACAAGAAATGATTGGGATTATCTATAAATTATTGGCGAATAGTGCTATCGTTGTGATTGACTGGAATGCATCCAATACTTGCATGAAAGATATTTGCGAATCGCGTACGGTTGTTAATTTCAAAGATATTGTAGAATTTTTACCACTAGAGGAAGAATAAAGGTTAGGTTCATGGCGAATTGTCATGAGCCTTTTTTATTTGTGTGCTTTCTAATTGCCCGCCTTTAAAGTATAATGGAAAGGTATAAGACAGGGGAGACGTGTATGAGCGAGGAAAAGAAACAACTAGACGTACTTTCAGAAGAAGAATTCGAAACGTTTGTGGAGAATGCCATCGATGCCTTTGAAGAGAAAGTACAGAAGAATGAGTATATCGATGAGATTGAAGAGTTTTTCCAATTGCTTGAAAAGGCGAACCGGTGGGATGACCTCACGTATTATATCGAGGAAGATCAATTAAAACTACCGAGTGAATCTAGCTACTGGATGTGGAAAATTAAAGTAGCGATTCAGAATGAGCAATTTAAACAAGTTGAGGCTTGGCTGGTTCACGAAAATGTGATTGCTGCACTTGGAATGGATAAGGTTCTAGAGTGTACACTGCTATGCGAAAAGGAAAAGAATCGTTTTACGCAAGCAGAAGTCGAGAAGCTACAACAATTAAGTGAACGTTTGAAAAAAGAAGAGCCATTGACCGAAGAGCAGAATGATTATATGGCAACAACTTTGATGTTGATGCAAACACCATTGAAATGGACCGTTATCGAAGCCTTTCTGATGAGCCCTTTGACACAACTGTTTTGGAAAGGGTTCTTAATAGAATGTTGGTTAACGGATGGGAAGACTTCAAAGATTCGATACTATGATGCGTTTAGCGAAAAGGTGGTCGAAGTCGATCAATCAGAAGTGGTTTCGGTCTATGATCATCCAGTATTTGTGGAAATTGAACGACTGATTGATACGCAAAACGCTTTGGAAGAAGAGATGAAAGAATTGTTATTGCAAAAAGCTCAATCCGATTTTCTTCGCGTTAGTCCATTTGTAGACCGTTATTTCAGTGATGGAGCTGAATGGCTAGAGGAACAGCTGCAACGAGAGAATTTATTATTAAGCTTGTACGAGAATGATGAGACATTTATTCGTACATTGAAGGCATAGTTTCGGTGTAATGAGAGAAAACACAGTATAATAAAGGTACATTAAAGGGGGAGTTCACATGGAAAGTGGAATTGTAAAAATGGTTTAACAACGAAAAAGGGTATGGATTTATCAGAAAATACAAACAAACGGATGAAGATATTTTTGTGCATTTCACAGGAATTGCACAAGAAGGGATTCAAGTCGTTGAAAGAAGGGTCAACAAGTGACTTTTGAAATTACAAGAGGAGCACATGGCGTTCAGGCGACGCATGTGGTCGTTGTCGGAAATGATTAAAGTCTTTACGGACGCGGCCGTGAATGGAAATCCAGGAGACGTAGGATTGGGAGTCCTCGTGCTAAAAGATGGGGAACAATTGCCATTTAAAATTTCTGTGGAAGAAAAAAAATGGATAATCATTTAGCAGAATTCACAGCCATCAATTGGGCATTAGGCTGGTTGTTAGAGGAAGGGCTTCAGGAAGAATTAATCTTCATGCATACTGATTCCAAGGTGACTGCTGATGCCATTTCGAAAAGATATACGAAAAAAGAAGCAAATCGAATCGTTTTAAAGGAAATCCAGAATAAACTGAAAGGCTTCTCGCAATTATTTGTAAAGTGGATTCCTGAAAGTGAAAACAAGGGTGCGGATCAATTAGCAAGACAAGCCCTCCAACAAACGATTGGAAAGTAGTAAAGGAGCAATGAAATGAACGAAAAAACACTCTATTTTAGTAGTTTATGTCCAGATACAGCACCGTTTAAAGCGGCAATGGAAAGACTGGGCGTAACCGCACGTGAAGTGGATATTACAGCCAGTATGAGAAACTTAAAAGAATTCTTGAGATTAAGAGATAATGAAGAAGTATTTACTCCGCGTAAAGAACAGGGGATGGTGGGAGTTCCGTGTCTTGTCGATGGTGGAGACTATATTTTTGAAGTGAGCGACCTCGAAGAAAGGTTTGCCAAGTAGTGGAAGAATTAAAGAATAACTTCATTCCACTGTACTTTTTGGGAATGAATGGGCTGCTTTTTGTGTTGATGGGCTTTGATAAGCTTTGTGCCGTCATGAGAAAGTGGCGTGTTCCAGAAAAAACATTACTTGGGATTGGTTTATTTGGTGGAGGCTTTGGTGGGCTTCTTGGGTTAGTGATTTTTAACCATAAAAAGCGAAAACACTATTTTATGTGGACATTCCTATTGAATATCGCAATTTGGGGTATCCTTTATTATAGTTTATGGCTTAGAAAGTAGGGCTCATGGAGAAACAAGAACGTTTTTATTTTGATGTTTGGATTGCACTTCTTAGTACGTTAGCGGGAATGGTCAATGTTGTCACACTATTACTATTTTTCACGCCAACAACGCACTTTACTGGAAATATTACGCAATTTGTTTTGTCCTTCAATGAAGAAGAATGGGGGACAATGCTCCATTTACTAGGAATGATTCTCTGTTTTTCTGGTGGCGGCGTCTTGTCGGGATTTCTGTTTTCGAAGAAAAAATTTGAACCGACAAAACGGTATGGAGTATTATTAATGATGTTCGGAAGTATGATGCTTCTATTATTTCTGTTTGGATTACGCGACGAGAAATGGTTATATTTCTTCTCGTTTGTTGTCGGAACACAAAATGGAATGTTCATTTACTACCATGGAATTATCGTACGAACATCTCACTTTACAGGCTATTTAACCGATATTGGAGTGGTTCTTGGGCGATTGATGCGCGGTCAGATTAAGGATCGTTGGAAAGTGCTCTTTTATTTTACGAGCATGCTGTTCTTTGGAATTGGCGTCACGGTTTCATACCAGCTATTTCAATCCTTTGGGGCAGCAACAATCATCGCTGTAGGAATTGGATATATTCTCGTTGGATTGTATTATTTTAGTTTCCGTAAAGCATTTTTACATAAATAGGAGGAAAAACATGAAAGCTTTAGTAGTTGTGGATATGCAAAATGATTTTGTCGATGGAGTGCTTGGCTCAAAAGAAGCTGTAGCCATTATCGACCATGCCGTTGAGGTCATCGAAAATTTCGCTGGAAAGGTATTTTATACGCTAGATACTCATAGTGAAGACTATCTTCAAACAGAGGAAGGACGTCACTTACCAGTCGTGCACTGCGTGAGAGGGTCTAAAGGATGGGAGTTAAATCCACAAATCCAAAAAACCTTAGAGAGTCGTCATGCAAAAGGCGTTGAAAAACCAACATTTGGTTCAGAAAAATTAATGGAACTCATTCAAAAAGAAGTGCCAGATTTAGAAAGTATTACACTCATTGGAATCTGTACAGATATTTGTGTGATTAGTAATGCACTGCTTGCTAAAGCGCATTTTGTGAATGTGCCAGTGAATGTCGTTGCAAGTGCCTGTGCAGGGGTAACGCCAGCGTCACACGATAACGCGTTAAGCGCCATGAAGATGTGTCATATTAACGTCGTTGAGTAGGAGGTAGCGATGAGGGAACAAGATCCAAAAGACAGAATTAGAGAAATGTCCGTATTGAATCTCATCATGGTGATTGGGATTGCCATCGGCTTTGGAATTGGGATGCTTATTGACAATGTCATTGGCGGTATTGCCATCGGGATGTTAGGAGCGTTTATTTGCCGCTTGTTGTACATTCGTAAAAATATAAAGAAATCAATCCTAAAGACAAGAAAGAGTAGGCACATTTGTTGCGCTACTCTTTTTTCGTTGTCATAATGAAGGAAAATGAACGGAGGGATATCATGGAACAATTTGCAAAAGATGTAAGCCAATTTGTCGAAACAACAGCGGAGAAAGTAGAAGCGTTAATCGGTGAAGGAAAGGAAGTCGTTCTTTTCGTAGGACGTCCAACTTGCCCATACTGCCGTCGTTTTGCTCCAAAAATTAACGAAGTGCGTGAAGCATTAGGAAAAGAAATGTACTTCATCAACTCAGAAGACAGAGCCAACGAAGCGTTAGCAGCTTTCCGTGCGAAATACAATATGCCAACAGTACCTGGTTTATTAGTTGCTCGTGGCGGAGAAGTGCGTGTGGTTTGTGACTCATCACAAAGTGTGGAACAAATCAAAGCCTTTATTGGATAATAAATGTAAAGTGAGACTCTCCGTGAAAGTGATTCGCGGAGAGTTTTTGCATGCAAAAAATAGTTCATTACCATATATGGTAATGAACTATTTTGGGTCTGTGCTCAAATTCGATATTGTGATAGAATAAAATAGAAATAAAAAGGAGGGGTTCGATGAACGAAATTAAATGTCCACATTGCCAAACGGTCTTTACGATTGATGAGAACTCGTATGCAGATATTGTGAGCCAAGTGCGCAATAAGGAATTTGCAGAAGATGTTCATAAGCAGTTGGAATTTGCAAAGAAACAATTTGAGACAGAAAAAGCACTCGCAAAAGAGCAAGAAAAGCGTCTTTATGATGAGGAACGTGCCAACTTTGAACAAAAGATTCTTTCGCTTGAATTAGCATTGAAGAATGCGGATGTCAAAGAAGAAAAGAATGTGCAAGAAGCACTCCATCAAAAAGAGAAAGAGTTCAATGCACTTCAAGCAGAATTGGATCAATTAAAACAACAACTCCAATTTAAAGAAGTAGAATTGTCTCAAAAATTCCAAGAAGATTTACATGCAAAAGAACGTACGATTCTGGAACTCAAACAAGAAAAAGAGTTGCAACAAAAAGAGCAAGAAGTGCAACAAACGGCCCTAAAAGAAATACGAATTGGAATTACGTTCAAAGAAAGATCAGTTCGAATTAGAGTTGAAGGCAAAGGACGAAGCCATTGCGTTCTATAAAGACTTCAAGGCGAAACAATCAACGAAGATGGTGGGAGAAAGCCTTGAACAACATTGCGAAATCGAATTTAATCGTCTCCGTATGACGGCGTTCCCGCGTGCAGAATTTGGCAAAGATAATGATGCAAAAACGGGAAGTAAGGGTGACTATATCTACCGTGAGTATGATGAGAATGGCATTGAAATTCTATCCATTATGTTTGAAATGAAGAATGAAAATGACGAAACAGCAACGAAGAAGAAAAACGAACACTTCTTTAAAGAGTTGGATAAAGACCGTCATGAAAAGCAATGTGAATATGCAATTCTCGTGAGCTTACTTGAAGCAGACAATGAACTTTATAACACAGGGATTGTAGATGTGTCCTACCAATATCCGAAAATGTATGTAGTGCGTCCACAGTTCTTTATTCCAATCATTACCTTGCTTCGTAATGCAGCGTTAAATTCATTGCAATATAAACAAGAGTTAGCCTTGATGCGTGACCAACATATTGATATTACGCACTTTGAAGAAGACCTTGAGACCTTCAAAAAAGGATTTGCGCGTAACTATGAACTCGCAAGTAAGAAATTCCAAACGGCCATTGATGAAATCGATAAGACGATTAAGAGTCTGGAAAAGACAAAAGCCGCATTGCTTTCTTCTGAAAATAATTTACGCCTAGCGAATAATAAAGCAGAAGACCTAACCGTGAAGAAGCTCGTGAAGAACAACCCTACGATGAAACAACGCTTTGAAGAGCTAAACTCGGACGAATCATAAATACAAAGCTCTATTCCGTAGTAATGCGGAGTAGAGTTTTTTTATGACGAAATAACGATAACTGTTCTCAATTAGAATAAAAAAACGTGAAAATGGCCACCGATAATGAACAGTTGGAAATGATTGAAAAAACAAGAAAAAAATAACATTTTCGCCAAATGATATCGTTTGCTTTTTTAGGGTGTAATGTGTACCATATAGAAGTATAGATAATAATAATTCTTATCTAGCACAAATAAACAAACAGGTTTATAGGAGGAAAATACATGAAAGTTGTAGTAGTTGGATGTACTCATGCGGGTACTGCTGCAGTTAAACAATTTTAAATGACAATCCAGGAACAGAAGTCGTTGTATACGAAAGAAATGATAATATTTCATTCTTATCTTGTGGGATTGCCTTATACGTAGGAGGCGTGGTTAAAGACCCTCAAGGACTATTTTATTCAAGTCCAGACGAGTTAGCTTCATTAGGAGCTACAGTTCGTATGGAACACGATGTAACAAGCATCGATACTGTTGGTAAAACATTAACAGTAAAAGACTTAAAAACAGGCGAAGAAAAGACTGATTCATTTGACAAATTAGTACTTACAACTGGATCATGGCCAATTCTTCCTCCAATTCCAGGACGTGAATTAGAAAACGTTCAATTATGTAAAAACTACAACCAAGCAAAAGAAATCTTTGCTAAGAAAAACGACAAGAAGAAAATCGTTGTTGTCGGTGGTGGATACATCGGTATCGAATTAGTTGAAGCTTTTGCATTAGAAGGTAAAGAAGTAACATTAGTAGACGGTTTAGACCGTATCTTAAACAAATACTTAGACCCAGAATTCACTGATATCTTAGAAGAAGACTTACGTGCACGTGGCGTACAAGTTCGCTTAAACGAAATGGTTAAATCATTTGAAGGCGAAAACGGCGTTGTAAACAAAGTTGTAACTTCAGGTGGCGAATACGAAGCTGACATGGTTATCTTATGTGTTGGTTTCCGTCCAAACAACGACTTAGTGAAAGATCAATTAGAAACTATGCCTAACGGTGCTATCATCGTTAACGACTACATGGAAACATCTGTTAAAGATGTATATGCTGCAGGAGATAGCTGTGCTGTTAACTACAACCCTAACGAAGGACATGCATACATTCCATTAGCAACTAACGCTGTACGTATGGGTTCATTAGTAGGTAAAAACATCAACGGTCACAAAGTGAAATACCGTGGAACTCAATCAACATCAGGATTACACTTATTCGGATGGAACATTGGTTCAACTGGGGTTAACGTAGGTAGCGCACCTCACTTTGGATTAGATGTACGTTCTGTATACGTGGTAGATAACCACCGTCCAGAATTCATGCCAACATACGAAAAAATCTACATGAAATTAGTTTACGAAGTAGGTACAAACCGTATCGTAGGTGGACAAGTAATGTCTAAATACGACTGTACAGCTTCTGCAAACACATTGTCATTAGCTATCCAAAACAAAATGACAATCGAAGACTTAGCTTATGTAGACTTCTTCTTCCAACCAGTATTCGACCGTCCATGGAACTACTTAAACATCTTAGGACAAGCTGCTGTTGAACAAGAACGCGTATTAGCAGAAGGTAAATAAACACTTTTAGAAAAGGGGATGCTTGCATCCTCTTTTTTTGATGTCTGAATCTCAAGATTTACTTATAAAGTGAATCTTGAGATTTTTTTTGTGGAGAAGAGGAGTCGTTAATTTTTTAGAAAGGGTAAAAATCACTTCTTTCAACAAGAAAAAAGTAGGCAATTATGATACAATAAATAGGATATAATAAGAGTATTGTGTCTAGGGTTTAAAGGAAAGGGGAGGAAGGTCGTGCAACGACTGAAAAAATTTGGAACAAAGCTTTGGCAAATTTTTCAAGAAGATTTAATGCATGTGAATATTGGCGTTGAATCCGCAGCGATGGCGTACTATATGTTATTGTCTGTCATTCCAATGGTCATGCTGGTTGCCAATATTCTTCCATTATTACCAATTCCTATTGATGTGATTTTTAAGACACTAGAAACGATTTTACCGAACAATATTACTGAAGTCCTATTCCCAATTCTTCGGAATTACTTAGGAAACTTCAACGGGGGCGCGCTTTCTATC
The DNA here is from genome assembly GCA_916438765.1 of uncultured Granulicatella sp. Lineage (GTDB taxonomy): Bacteria > Bacillota > Bacilli > Lactobacillales > Aerococcaceae > Granulicatella. The sequence goes on from CAKAHB010000006.1 coordinate 404,866, forward strand.
GGTTTGGTGATTTTATTCTGGCCAGCGTCTCAGATGTTTAGTAGTATTCAGCGCTCGTTAAACGTTTTATATGGCGCACCGGTGAGAAGAAACTTTATTTTTGAACGATTCTTTGCCATTGTCATTGCGATGGCAGCTATTTTAATCGTATTTGCTGTATCGATTGTCTTCATCTTTGGTGAGCAAGTGTTACGATTAGTTGCAGAATTCTTCTCGCTAAATTTAGCATCGATTATTTTAGATCTTTCATTTGTAAAATGGGGGCTTTTATTTGGAACCGTCTTTTTACTCATGAGTTTCATGTACTATTCAATTCCGAATGTGAAATGGTCATTCCTGTATGCTTTTCCAGGAGGCTTATTCACGACAATTGGATTTGTATTGATTTCGCAATTATTCTCGATTTATATTCATTACGCGGGTCGCAATTTTACGGCCAATGGAGCGTTTGGAACATTGATTGTATTTATGATTTGGCTGTATTTTATTGCCAATGTAATGATTTTAGGGGGCGTGTTGAACGTGATTGTTTACCGCTTTAGACACCCAAAACAAGACACTGAAGGAGTAACGGATGAAAAAGAAGAACTTAATGTATGACGATAAAGATTCACGAATCGACTATGGCGTCATCCTTCCTGTATTATTATTAGCATTTATTAGTATTGCAACTTTATTCTCAACAACTTATTTGATTAGTGGGAACACCTCTTTAAGAATGGTACTGATGCAAGTCGTTTGGTACGTGGTAGGGGTTGTCGCAATCATTGTGATTATGCAATTTGACTCGGAGCAGTTATGGAAACTAACCACTTGGGGATATATTTTTGGACTCCTCATGTTACTGGCCGTTCTGTTCTTCTATGACCGAGCAACATTTGCCGACACAGGGGCGAAGAGTTGGTTCAGATTTGGGACCTTCTCCTTCCAGCCTTCCGAGGTCGTGAAAATCTTCTATATTTTGATTTTAGCTAAGGTTGCTACTTCGCATAATATGAAGACGAAGTATAAGAGTACACATACGGACTGGCAATTATTCGTGAAGTTGATTTTATGGGCTGCGCCAGCGTTAGTACTCGTTATTTTGCAAAATGACTTAGGGACAACACTTGTATTCTTAATGATTTTGGGCGGCGTTCTGATTATGTCAGGGATTAGCTGGAAAATCTTACTTCCAATTATTATTGTAGTAGGGTTAATCGGCGCGCTCCTTATTTACTTAGTAGTGTATAACCGTCAAATCCTATTAAACATTGGATTTAAGAACTACCAATTCGCGCGTATCGATTCATGGTTAGATCCATACGGCGACCAAGGCGGAAATGGATATCAATTATTCCAAAGCTTGAAGGCTATTGGTTCAGGGTAGAATGCTTGGGAAAGGATTCGGCGTATCTGATGTATATGTACCAGTTCGTGAGTCTGACTTAATCTTTGCGACAATCGGGGAAAACTTCGGATTCTTAGGTGGTACATTCTTAATCGCGATTTACTTTATCTTGATTTATCAAATGATTCGTGTCTGCTTCGATACGAAAAATGAGTTTTATACGTATATCGCAACCGGCGTTATCATGATGATTTTATTCCACGTGGTTGAAAATATCGGGATGACGATTGGACTATTACCATTGACGGGGATTCCGTTACCGTTTATTTCTCAAGGTGGATCAAGCTTGCTTGGAAATATGATGGGGATTGGGCTCATTATGTCAATGCGTTATCACTTCAAGAGTACGATTTTTGAAGATGAAGATTCAGCATTTGGTGCCAACCACCAAGATGCGACAATGCTACGTTTACGTCAGGAGGATGGAAAATGATTGTATATATTCACCCAAAATGTACGACTTGTAAAAAGGCGTTAAAATGGTTCGAGTTAAATGATGTGAAATTCGAACAAAAGGATATTCGCGAAACTCCGCCAACTGCAAAAGAACTATTGAAGATTAAAAAAGCTCAAAACTTAGAATGGAAGAAAATGGCAAATACGAGTGGAGAACTTTACCGCTCACTTGGCCTAAAAGATAAACTTCCTGAGATGAGCGATAAAGAAGCTTCAGAACTTCTTGCAGGAAATGGCATGCTCATCAAACGTCCGCTTGTGTTAGATAATGGGGAAGCGACATTCGGTTTCAAAGAAGAAGTTTACGAAGAGAAATGGAAGAGATAAGATGAAGAAATATAGTGAAAATGGATTATGGATTAAACAAGACGGGTCAGAATATGTGATTGGTCTTTCACCAAAGGGTCAAGATGACTTAGGAGATGTGAGCTTTGTGGAATTATTAAAGAGCGAAGCCGTAACTCCTGAAGATTCGATTATTAGTGTAGAAGCTGCAAAAGCAGTAACTGAATTACTCGCTCCACTTAGCGGAACAGTCGTGACTTTCCATGACGAATTAGAAGAGAATCCAGAATTCTTAAATGAATTAGAAGAAGAGAAAAACTGGATTGTTCGTTTAACAGGCGTAGATAAAGCAGAATTTAACGCTTTATTAGATGAAGACCTTCCATGTGAACAATGTGAAGTAAAATAAAGATAAAAAAAGAAAACTACGAGTTCTCAAACGTTTGAGAATTCGTAGTTTTTTTATTATGCATTTTGTATTGAGCGATTAACGCGTTCCACAAAGTTATCAAATAACCCTTGCATCACATTGCTATCTTCAATTAAAAGTTCAGGATGCCATTGAACAGCAACCACGCTTTGGTCAGTTGATTTAGATTCGAACGCTTCGATGATGCCATCCGTACTCCAAGCAACAGGGACAAAATCCGCAGCTAATTGTTTAACCGCTTGGTGGTGGTAAGAGTTCACCGGAGTCGTTGTTCCAAGAACTCGAGAAAGTTCGCTACCACTTGCGATTTGAATCGTATGCGTTGGTTGGCTCGGCATTGTTTTTTGTGTATGTTTCACAGAAATATTTTCATATTGTGATTCGATGTCTTGGTAGAGTGTTCTCCAAGAGCGACGTTTAGAATTTGTAAGCCGCGACACACTGCAAAGATTGGTTTGTGTTGTCTATAAGCTTCTTTAATGAGCTCAATTTCAAACGCATCACGAGCAGGATAAGTACGTGCCAAATTAAGATGTGGTTCTTCGCCATATAATAATGGAGAAACGTCTTGTCCACCCGCTAATAGAAGTCCATCAACCCGTGAGATGAATTCTTTTGCAAATTCTGGGTTACTGATGGGAATGATGACAGGAATCGCTTTTGCTTTTTCAAGACCACGGACAAAACCATTTGGCGCATACGATAAAATGTAGCGATCTTCTTCCGTGTTATCTTGGCGATGATTTCCTGCAATACCAATAAGTGGATAAGTTTGCATGTGCATCAGCCTTTCTTTTAAAAATATGTTCCATCATACCTCATTTTCATGAAAATGAAAAGCATTATTACACGATTTCAAAGCGCGGCTATTTGCGAATCGTTCTCAATTAGGATAAAATATAACAGAATAGAATGATTATAAAGGAGAATGAATCGTGGCAACTTTAGAGATTAAAAATCTACATGTATCGATCGAAGACAAAGAAATTTTGAAGGGCGTTAATTTAACGATTAACACTGGAGAAATTCACGCAGTTATGGGACCAAACGGAACTGGGAAATCAACACTTTCTGCAGCCATTATGGGCCATCCAAGCTATGAAGTAACAGAAGGAGAAATCCTATTAGACGGCGAAAACGTCTTAGAAATGGAAGTAGACGAACGTGCTCGTGCAGGTCTATTTTTAGCGATGCAATATCCAAGTGAAATCGTTGGGGTGACAAACGCAGAATTTATGCGTTCAGCAATCAACGCTCGCCGTGAGGAAGGCGACAAAATGGGAGTTCGTGAATTCATCAAGAAGTTAGATGAAAAATGGCTCTATTAGACATGCCAGAAGAAATGGCAGAACGTTACTTAAACGAAGGCTTCTCAGGCGGGGAGAAAAAACGTAACGAGATTCTTCAATTATTAATGATTGAACCAACATTCGCGATTCTGGACGAAATCGACTCAGGGTTAGATATCGACGCATTGAAAGTTGTTTCTCGTGGAGTAAACGCAATGCGTGGAGACAACTTTGGTTCATTAATTATTACACACTACCAACGTCTCTTAAACTACATTGAACCAGATGTGGTGCATATTATGATGGACGGACGTGTCGTGATGACAGGAGATGCTTCTCTTGCTCGTCGCTTAGAAGCTGAAGGATACAAAGGAATCAGTGAAGAATTAGGAATCAAGATTGAACATCAAGAGTAGGAGTGAGATTGTGGCAGAGACAAAATTAACCATAACACCAGAAGAAATCACCGCATTCTCTCTTACAAAGAATGAACCAGAGTGGTTTCTACAAACACGTTTAAAAGGGTTAGAACTTGCTAAAACGCTAGAGTTACCTTTTATCGAACGTGTGAAATTCCACCGTTGGAACTTATTCCAATCAGCAATCGGTGATGGAACTTCAATGATTGAAGAACTTCCAAAAGTGATTCCAACAGCAGCCGGAAGTGCAAAAATTGTACAACTAGGTGCAGTCTCTTACTGGGAAGAAATGAATGTTGAAACAGCATTGAAGGACGTTCTTGTGATGGATTTATTTGATGCACTGGAACAATATCCAGAGCTCGTAAAACCGTACTATATGACAAAAGCAGTACCAGTTGATGAAGATAGCTTAACAGCATATCACGCTGCGATGGTCAACTCAGGGGTATTTATTTATATTCCAAAAAATGTAGTCGTAGAAGATATTATTGAATCTCATTTTGTTCAAAACAACTTAGTCGACGAAGCATTCGTGAAACACGTGTTAATCGTGGCAGACGAAAACAGCTCTGTCTCTTATGTGGAACGCTTTGAAAGTGTCGGTGACAAAAAGAATACGGCAAATATTGTTGTAGAAGTTATCGCGAAACAAGGTGCGAAAGTTCAATTTGCGGCTGTGGATACTTTAGGTCAATCAACAGATGCATATGTAAACCGTCGTGGCTACCTTGAAAAAGATGCAACGATTAACTGGGCACTTGGCATTATGAATGACGGAAATGTGATTGCGGACTTCGATTCTGAATTACGAGGAGACGGTTCTCATTCTCAAGTGAACGTCATCGGTATTTCAACAGGACGTCAAGTTCAAGGAATCGATACACGTGTGACAAACTATGCGCCACATTCAGTAGGACACATCTTGCAACACGGTGTTATTTTAGATAAATCAACCTTAACGTTTAACGGAATTGGACATATTATTAAAGGTGCGAAATTCGCAGACGCGCAACAAGAAAGTCGTGTATTGATGCTTTCAGAAGGCGGACGTGGAGACGCGAACCCAATTCTATTAATCGATGAAAATGAAGTAACGGCAGGACACGCAGCGAGCGTTGGGCAAGTGGATGATGAACAATTATTCTACTTAACAAGCCGTGGAATCTCAGAAGCAGAGGCAAAACGTCTTGTGATTCGTGGATTCTTAGGAGCTGTAATTCGTTCAATCCCTTCAAGTGCTCTTCAAAAAGAACTTGTGGACATGATTGAACAAAAGTTGGTTGCTAGCTATGATTAGTAAAACGATTCGAGAAGACTTTCCGATTTTAAAGCGTGAAGTTAACGATGAAGTGCTTGTCTATTTAGACAATGCAGCCACCACGCAAAAGCCACGTCCAGTTGTAGAAGCCGTTGAGAAATTCTACGCAACCCACAATGCTAATATTCATCGTGGGGTGCATACATTAGCTCAGGAAGCAACTGACTTATACGAAGCGGCTCGAGCTAAAGTGGCGAAATTTATCCATGCAGCCAGTACAAAAGAAGTGCTCTTTACGCGTGGAACGACAACCAGCTTAAACTGGGTGGCACAAGGATTTGCGCCAGGACGCTTGCAAAAAGGGGACGAAATTTGGATTAGCCCTGCTGAACACCATTCGAATGTGGTGCCTTGGCAACAAGTAGCCAAACAAACAGGAGCCGTCTTACGTTATTTTTCATTAACGAAAGAGGGAGAATTAGACCTCGAAGCAGCAGAACAAGCCTTAACCGAGAAGGCAAAAATCGTGTCGATTAACCATGCCTCAAACGTTCTTGGAACGGTAACGGATGTGAAACGCGTAGCCGAAATGGTGCACGCAGTAGGAGGCATCATCGTTGTGGACGGTGCTCAAGCAGCGCCGCATCAAAAAGTGGATGTCCAAGCGTTAGACTGTGACTTCTATGCCTTTAGTGGACATAAGATGCTGGCTCCAACAGGCATTGGTATCTTTATATGGAAAAGAAGCACTTCTTCAAGAGATGAATCCTGTCGAATTCGGCGGAGAAATGATTGATTTCGTGTACGACCAGGAGAGTACATGGAATGAATTGCCGTGGAAATTCGAAGCAGGCACTCCAAATATCGCAGGAGCCATTGGACTGGCCGCTGCCATTGATTATTTAGAAGAAATCGGCATGGAGAATATCCATCAGCATGAACAAGAAATTGTCGCATATCTCTTACCAAAGATGCAAGAGATGGAAGGTGTGACAGTCTACGGGCCAAGTGACCCAGCACAGCATTCTGGAGTCATTAGTTTTACCATCGACGGCATCCATCCACACGACGTCGCAACGGCGCTCGATATGGAAGGATTTGCGGTTCGCGCAGGACATCATTGCGCGCAACCTTTGATGAGATGGCTCGATGTACCAGCAACATGCCGTGCAAGTTTTTATATTTATAATACGCTTCAAGAAGCAGAACAGTTTAGAAGCATTAGAAAAAGTAAAGGAGTTTTTCCAATATGGCTTTATCTAAATTAGATCAGCTTTATCGTCAGGTGATTTTGGATCATTCGTCTCATCCTCACCATAAAGGATTGGTGGATGATGAGAGCATTCCAACGATTGAATTTAATAATCCAACGTGTGGAGATGTGTTGCAGTTGCAGCTTGTTGTAAATGACAACGGCGTGATCGAAGATGTTCACTTTGACGGACACGGCTGTACGATTAGTATGGCGAGTGCCAGCATGATGAGTGATGCGATTATTGGAAAGACAGTTGACGAAGCGGTCGCTCTAGCAGAAGATTTCTCAAGTCTAGTGCAGGGTGAAACCGTGGACGAAGAACCTTTAGGGGATGCGGCGCTACTTGCCGGAGTTCAAAAATTCCCAGCGCGTATTAAATGTGCCACTCTTGCGTGGAAAGCATTAGAACGTGCAGTAGAAAATGAGAAAGCATAAGAAAGTGGTGACAAAATGAGTGGAGTTCCTGAATTAGCCGATTACAAATATGGCTTTCATGAGGATGTAACACCTGTTTATGAAACAGGGATGGGATTAAGCGAGGAAGTCGTTCGTACGATTTCACAAGTGAAAAACGAGCCACAATGGATGCTTGATTTCCGATTAAAATCATTGAAGGCATTCGAAAATATGCCAATGCAAACATGGGGTGCGGACCTTTCAGATATTGATTTTGATGCGATTACGTACTTCAAACGTGCCAGCGATAAGCCAGCGCGTTCTTGGGATGATGTTCCTGAGAAGATTAAAGATACTTTCGAGAAAATCGGAATTCCAGAAGCAGAGCGTGCGTATTTAGCCGGAGCTTCTGCGCAATTCGAGTCTGAAGTGGTTTACCATAATATGAAAGAAGAGTTCGATAAACTCGGAATCATCTTTACGGATACAGACTCAGCCTTAAAAGAGTATCCTGAACTATTCAAAAAGTATTTTGCAAAACTAGTACCACCAACCGATAACAAATTAGCGGCGTTAAACTCAGCTGTATGGTCAGGTGGAACGTTTATCTATGTACCAAAAGGCGTGAAATGTGATGTGCCGCTTCAAACGTACTTCCGTATCAACGACCAAAACATGGGACAATTCGAACGTACGCTCATCATCGTAGACGAAGGAGCAAGCGTGCATTACGTTGAAGGATGTACAGCGCCAACGTACTCTTCAAACAGCTTGCATGCGGCGATTGTAGAAATTTTCGTTGAAGAGGGTGGCTACTGCCGTTATACAACGATTCAAAACTGGTCGGATAACGTGTATAACTTGGTAACAAAACGTGCCAAAGCTGCTGCTCACGCAACTGTTGAGTGGATCGATGGAAACCTTGGAGCAAAGACAACGATGAAATATCCTTCAGTCTATCTAGAAGGACCATACGCGAAGGGGACAATGTTATCAATTGCGTTTGCCGGAGAAGGCCAACACCAAGATACAGGTGCGAAGATGATTCATAATGCGCCACATACTTCAAGTTCAATCGTTTCAAAATCAATTGCAAAAGATGGTGGAGCGGTGAACTACCGTGGTCAAGTAACATTTGGGAAGAAATCAGATTATTCTATTTCGCATATCGAATGTGACACGATTATTATGGATGACAAATCGAAATCAGATACGATTCCATTTAACGAAATTCATAATGATAAAGTAGCACTTGAGCATGAAGCCAAAGTCTCAAAAATCTCAGAAGAGCAACTGTTCTACTTAATGAGTCGCGGAATTAGCGAGTCAGAAGCAACAGAAATGATTGTTATGGGGTTCGTTGAACCATTTACAAAAGAGCTTCCTATGGAATACGCCGTTGAACTTAACCGTTTAATCGCGTACGAGATGGAGGGTAGCGTCGGCTAAAGAGGCTAACGGCCAAGAAACACTGGTTTTATCAGGTTTCTTGGCTGTTTTTTGTTGAAATAGAAAGATTCGATTTATTTCTTAAGCCCATTGATTATGTTTTCGCGTAATTATATGATGAAGTATGATTAGTCAAATTAATTTTGTGGACTAACGATACATTCTATTTGAAACTATAAAAATATATATTCACTATTTATTGTTTGGATTATGAAATAAAAAAATAGCTAAACTGATTGACAATTATCCAAATTACTTGTAGTATTTAATTAATATGAATGCGGGGACGGAGTGCTGTCCATAGAAGAGCTACAAGGTTGACTTGTAGCTCTTTTTGAATTTGTGGGGAATGATAATGAATAAACCTTTCAAAAAAATTTAGAGGAACAATTAGGTATTCTAAAAGATAGAGGGATGAAAATTCATGATTATGAGTTTTTCAAAAAGAATTCTACATCGTTACAGTTATTACGATATTATAAATGGATATAAATCCTATTTCTTAGATCCAAATTTTTTTCTGAGGAAAGGTTTATATCCGGTGTAACGCTTCAAGATTTATTTGCTTTTATATTTGTTTGATACGAATTTAAGAGATTTGGTGCTTAGTACGATTCAAACACTAGAACATCAATTAAGAAGTATCGTTGCATATCGAATTGCAGAAAAGTACGGTTCTAGTCAATCAGATTATTTACGAATTACGAATTATAATTTAGGGAAACCTTATAGGAATGGATATGAAATAAATAAGCTCTTTGAAAAGTTCAATAGAATTCTAAATGATGATATCCATCCCTTCAAACATTATAGAGATGCTTATAATAACTGCCCACCATGGATTTTTGTTAAAAGGGACAAGCTTCGGGAATTTAATTGTATTTATAAAGTTACAAAAGAAGGAAATAAAAAGAAAAAAATTATAGCTGATTTCTTTTTTTGAGGGAAGTACATGAAATTAAAGAAGTAGAAAAAGAATTTTTTTATGGATTCTCTGTATTTTTTTACTAGAATTTAGAAATAGAGCTGCTCATGGAAATCGGATATATAATTTTAAACCAGCAAAACGAAAAATTAATTTTTGTTGAACATATCTATGGACGACTATCTATAACCCGAGAAATGTATGATTCTGGAATTGGTGTTAATGATTGGAACGCTTTTTATTGTATTTATATCATTTATAAGAGATGATTCGGCGAATGTTTTTTTGCATAAGCTCGTAAATTGTCTAAACGAAATGGGTGTTGGAAAACAATTTAGCAACGATGTCGTTCGTAAAGGAATGGGATTGTTAGAGAACATTATTACAGAAACTGAAGAAATTGAGAGTGAGTAACTTTAGCTTCATTAGAGGCGAATTCGAATATATTGGGGAGTTAAAATAAGGTGTTAATCATTAAATAGACGACTATTTTATAGTGGTCTGTTTTTTTACTCTAGTATTAAAAAAATAGCAAGGCTATTCTCATAACCCAAAAAAACCACAAAAATATATTATATTTTTGGAATTTTTATAGTTTCTTAATATTATTTGCTCAGAAATTTTGGATATTTCTCATATAAAATAATCCTTGTTATATCAATGTTTTTGAACAAAAATGCACTTTAGGTGAAAATTTTACATTTTACGAGATATTACACTTGTATTATATTCAGAACGTGTTATAATATGTTCATCAAGAGATATAAAGAAAGGAGAATGGGTATGAGAAAACAACCATGGTCGAACGAAAATAAGACTGAACGGATTAACTTTACGATTGAGCCCTCTTTGAAAGAAGCATTTTTGAAGATTATCTCAACAGACGTATCAACTTATTTCCGGTCGGTCATCGAAAATGAAGTCGAAAGTCATCAGAAAAAAGTTGAAAACTGGCCTGAAGCAATTAAAACATTACTGCATGGACAGTTTAAGGCGTTCTCCGAACAAGTCTTCGGAACGTTTAATTACCGAGGACGGAACTATCCATATAAAATTTTGGATGTTATGTCAGTCGAAGAAGGACAACCACTTGAAGTCATTGACTACGAGGATGGGTTGGTATATGTAAAAGTGATTGAGGAAATCAATCCAGAAAAATTAGTATATGTAACTATTTAGAAAGAAGGAAATTTAAAATGCCAGTAACAATCTTAATTATCGCCGTAGTATTAATCTTATTAATTATTGCGTTTCAAATCAATTCGTATCGTTCAACAAGGACACAAAGCTGCTGTTCAATCATTCGGACGTTATGTTGGAGAATTAGGACCAGGGTTACACTTTGTAACACCAATCATTCGTAACATTGCTTACGTTGTGGATATGCGTCAACGTTCATTAGACTTAGATCCTCAAGAAATCATCACAAAAGACAACGTTAACTTAACAATTGACGCTTCAGCTAAATACCACGTAGATAATCTTGAAGAATACTTATATGGAAACACAAACCCAGAAGGATTATTACTTTTAGATATCCAAAAACGAATTACGTGACATTATCGGTACAATGACAATGGCTGAAATCCTTGGTGGTACTAACAAAATCAACACTGATTTAAACCAACGTGTATTCGGTAAAACAGACTCTTACGGGGTTACAATCGACCGTGTAAACATCGGTGAAGTAATTCCTCCACAAAGCATCGTTGAAGCGATGAACAAACAAATCACTGCTGACCGTGAACGTGATGCTGCGTTAATCGCTGCTGACGCTCGTCAAAAAACAGTTGAAATGGATACAAGAACTCAAAACAACAAATTATTAGCAGATGCTCGTGCACATGCTGAAAAAATCGCAATTGACACTCAAGCAACTGTTGCTCAATTAACAGCTATCAACAATGCATTAAACGAATCTAACTTAAATGCTGCTGCGTTAGAATACTTAGCAATCGACGCTAAAAAAGCTCTTGCTGAAGGTCCAAACAATACAGTTGTATTAATGGACGGTCAAAACAACGCAAAAATCGCTGAAAACATTGCTTCATTAGCATCAGGACGTAAAGTTTGGGACGAAGCAGGTAAATAATCATGAAACAACAAGCTAACAAATCTTTCTTTGGGTTGAAATGGCTTGCGGTACTGATTGCCACTTTATTATTGTTTGTAGGAACTTTTGCACATGTTTCAACAGTCAATGCTGAAACTCAACAACCAGTAGACACCACAAAGATGAAGATACAAGGCGCCTTTGAACAAAAAATCAACTTTGTGGATGGGGAAGATTATAATGCGACAGTGACGATTAAGTTGACCTATAATAATCCTCAATATAAAGAGATAAAAGTTCCTGTTCAAATTAAAAACCTTCCAACAGGGAAGGGCGGTATTCGACTTTACGTATATCAAGATACAGATAATAGCCTCATAGTTCAATCATTTGTTGAGACCATTGAAGACCATAATGTTATCTATTATGATTCGATTCCTGTCGAAGATGGGAAAGTCACAAAAGCGTTTCAATTCACGGCAACTGACAAAGAACGAACAAAATTTTTAGAAGACTTAGCAAATGCCAAGGACAAAGTGGAAACTACTACGGCTGAGAAAGCTACAAACTCAAACGAAAAGAGTTCAAACGCGAATGACTCGAAAGGGAACTCAAAAGGCTCTGAAAGCAAAGATATCTTTGATCAGATTGATAACTTTTTTGATCAACTAGATACGGACAAAATTGGTGAAGGACTCGGTAAGGGAATATTTTATATCGTCCTTATCATCGCTGTTTTCTTCGGAATTAAAGGAAAACAAAATAAGGCGCGCAAGAATAATCGTAGAGCTCGAACTGGAAATACGCGTTCTGCTCAAAGAAATGGGGCGAATGCTCCTGTAACTAGAGCACAAGGCACAAGCACTCCAGTAGTCGCTACAGAAGCTGTACCGCAACGTGTATATCGTCCGCGAAATAAAGTTTCAGATCCAAAACTTCGCTCACAAGCGAAAAAAACAAGCAACAAAAACAAGCGCTACAATCGGCTTCAAGTCGTTCAAATACTTCAAGAGAAATGTATGTTGATACACGTGCTACAAGACCGGTTTCATACCGTCCCAGCATCAAAAGAAAAAAATCACATACATTACCACGAGTGCTTTCAAGCAAAAACACTTCCTCGTACTTTGAAAACACCGCGCTTAAAATAAAATAGTGGAAGCACCTAATCTCACACGTGAGGTTAGGTGTTTTTGCATGAAGTCGTGAAGCATTTGCACAAGAAGCTACTATCGGAGTATGCTAAGTGAGAAGGGTGGAATTTATATGACGAAATTAGATGAATTAATCAAAAAAATTGAGGCCGATCCTCAAAATGCAGAGTATACAAAAGAAGGCATAGCGCCTTTATTTTCTGCACCACGTAAAGCAAAGATTCTGATTGTAGGACAAGCGCCTGGAATTAAAGCGCAAGAGAGTCGCTTGTTTTGGAATGACCAAAGTGGCGACAACTTAAGAAGCTGGATGGGCGTAACTCGAGATTTCTTCTATCAATCCGATTTATTTGCAGTGGTTCCGATGGATTATTATTATCCAGGAAAAGGCAAATCTGGAGACCTTCCACCACGCAAGGGTTTTGCCGAAAAATGGCATGAAGAAACGCTAGCCTTAATGCCAGATATTGAACTCATTGTTTTAGTAGGAAAATATGCGCAAGATTATTATTTAAAAGAGACAAAGAAGAAAAACTTAACGGAAACGGTGAAGGCGTATAAAGAGTATTTACCAAAGATGTTTCCGCTCGTACATCCGTCACCTCTAAACCGTAGATGGATGGCCAAAAATCCATGGTTTGAAAAAGAAGTCTTACCTGAATTTCAAAAGAGAGTACAAGAAGTGATTAAAGGAGCCAAGAAATGAGAACTGAATTATATCCAGAAATCGAAATCTACAAGGAACACTTGATTCCAGTGAGTGATTTGCATACCATTTATGTAGAAGAGTCAGGAAACCCATTAGGTCATCCAGTCGTTGTGTTACACGGGGGACCAGGAGGGGCATCTTCTCCTGCGAATCGTCAGTTTTTTGATCCAGAGTTTTATCGCATCATCCAATTCGATCAACGTGGATGCGGAAAGAGTACGCCGTTTGCGTCTTTAGAAGAAAATACGACGCAGGATTTAGTGGCCGATATGGAGAAGATCCGTACAGCATTAGGGATTGAGAAGTGGCTTGTCTTTGGTGGTAGCTGGGGGACAACGCTGGCTTTACATTACACGATTGCACATCGTGAACGTGTCGTAGGATTAATGCTTCGTGGGATCTTCCTTGGTCGTCAAAGCGATGTCGATTGGTTATACCAAGATGGGGCATCTCATTTTTATCCAGAGAACTTCGAGAAGTTTAAAGCACCGATTCCTGTTGAAGAACAAGGAGAACTGGTGAATGCGTACTACAAACGTTTGACGTCAGAGGATGAATCGATTTGTCTTAGAGGCAGCGCGTGCGTGGGCAGAGTGGGAACATGGGCTCGTGAAGTTGATTCCGTATGATCCGATTGTCTGGGATGAAGCGGGGATTCGCGGAGCGCTAACGATTGCGCGAATGGAATGTCATTTCTTCTACCATCATTGTTTTGTGGAAGACGATAATTACATCTTGAAACCGTGCGGAAGCCTTCAAAGGGGATTCCAATGCATATCGTACATGGCCGTTATGATGTGGATTGCTTACCAAGCGCGGCGTTTGAACTCGCTCAAGCAGTCGATGGCGCAGAACTCATCTTTGCACAGGCTGCAGGACATACCGCGATGGAACCAGCAACCATTGAAGCGTTAGTTGGCTTTTAGTGAGAAATGCAAAAAAACCTATTTTAAATAAAAAGAAAGGCTCGCAGAAATTTTCTGCGGGCCTATTTAGTGTTTAGATTTTTTTCAAGAAGCATTGCGGCAATGCGCTCCACATCGCGGTTACTTCCACGTAGCTCAAATTCATCGAGCACTGGGAAAGCCAAAAGCGCTCAGAATATTGACGAGCAGTGAGGCAGAATTGCTTATTGAAGTTACGATTTCCGCTACCAATCACACCAAAGCAATGGGCGTAATTATGTTCATAGGCTAAGAAATCGCCAAGTGGATTCGTTAGGACTTCGACATCTCCGTTATCCACACCATTTCCACCTTCTAAGTAGGTTGGAAGAAATGCAACGAATGGTTTACCTACTTTGAAGTAGTCCTCTTGTCCTTTGACAAGGTCTTTCACATTCGTTAGTGTCACGTTTAAAGAGGGTTCCAAGAAGCGTAAATGATCTTTTAAACGAGTGACAAAGTTATGTGTATTTCCGGTTAAACTAATATAAATAATGGGTAATTCTTTCGACATTGAGCGACCTCCTGAAAGACATTTTACTGTCTATAAGTATACCGCACTTTCTCAAATCCTTCTAGAGGGTGTTTTTAAACTTTTAAAAATCGTGAAAATCGGCTATAATACTTGAGAATAAACACGAAGGAGATACTCATGTCACACTTAAAAGAAGAAGTACAATCTCGCAAGACCTTTGCGATTATTTCCCACCCGGATGCTGGGAAAACAACGATTACAGAACAATTACTCTTATACGGGGGTGCGATTCGTCAAGCTGGTACCGTAAAAGGGAAGAAAACAGGGAAGTTTGCAAAATCTGACTGGATGGAAATCGAAAAACAACGTGGGATTTCTGTTACGAGTTCAGTAATGCAAGTAGAATACGATGGCAATCATATTAATATCGTGGATACACCAGGGCACGAGGACTTCTCAGAAGATACGTACCGTACATTAATGGCCGTGGATAGTGCCGTGATGGTCATCGACAGTGCCAAAGGGATTGAGCCGCAAACGAAGAAATTATTTGAAGTTTGTAGTATGCGTGGAATTCCAATCTTCACATTCATCAACAAATTAGACCGTGATGGACGTGAACCATTAGAATTAATCGCGGAACTAGAAGAAGTATTAGGTATTGACGCGTATCCAATGAACTGGCCAATGGGGATGGGAAAAACATTCCTTGGGTTATATGATATTTACAACAAACGTGTAGAATTGATGCATCCAGAAGAAAACGAGGATAATGACTTCTTACCATTGAACGAAGATGGCGAAGTGGACGGCGATTATGCGTTCAAACAATCAACGCTTTATAGCCAAGCCATCGAAGACGCACAACTCTTATTAGAAGCAGGGAATGCTTTTGATGAAGAAAAGATTGCAGCGGGTAAATTAACGCCTGTATTCTTCGGTTCAGCCTTAACAGGATTTGGGGTTCAAACATTCTTAGATGCGTTCGTTGACTTTGCGCCAAGTCCATCTGCGAAAGAAAACTGAATCAGGAGAACTTGTAGACCCACTACAAGAACAATTCACAGGATTCATTTTCAAGATTCAAGCAAACATGAACCCAGCTCACCGCGACCGTATCGCATTTGTACGTATCTGTTCAGGAGAATTTACTCCAGGGATGGATATTACCGTGAACCGTTCGCAAAAGAAAATGAAATTATCTCATACAACGCAATTCATGGCCGATAGCCGTGAAACGGTGAAAGCTGCCGTTGCAGGGGATATCATCGGACTTTACGATACAGGGAACTTCCAAATCGGAGATACGATTTACTCAGGAAAAAGCTGCTGTGCAGTTCGAACCACTACCACAATTTACGTCCAGAAACTCTTTAATAAAGTTTCTGCGAAAAACGTGATGAAACAAAAATCATTCCATAAAGGAATCGAGCAGTTAGTACAAGAAGGAGCTATCCAATTGTACAAGACGTACCATACAGGAGAATATATCCTTGGTGCCGTTGGTCAACTGCAATTCGAAGTGTTCCAATACCGCTTGTTAAATGAATATAATGCCGAAGTCGTCATGACTCCAATCGGAAGTAAGATTGCCAGATGGATTGACGAAGAACAACTGGATCCAAATATGTCTTCAAGCCGTAACTTATTATGTCGCGATCGATTTGACCAACCAGTCTTCTTATTCGAAAACCAATTTGCTTTAAACTGGTTCAAAGATAAACATCCAGAAGTCGAATTAAAAGCATTATTCTAATAGAAACAAATAAAAGACTCTCTAATCCAAGTGATTAGAGAGTCTTTTCGTATTCTAAAGATTAAGCTTCGTATCCCATTAAGATTCCGCCTTGTTCTGCATAGTAGCTGCAGACACCGCTTGTATGAATGCTTGTCACATCCGCATTCGGGAATTCGCTATGAATGGCTGCTTGAATTAAGCCACAGATTTCTGGGTTACTGCAATGGCTAATGAGTACGCGACCACCCTTGTACCCATTATTCTTCATTTCAGCCCAAAGTGCTTGGACAGCTTTCTTTTGACCTTTTGCTTTGTGAAGAAGGTTTAAGGTTCCTTCTGGAGATGCGTTACCGACTAAGCGGATATTGAGCATTCCGATAACGGCACCGACTAATTTGTTTAAGCGACCATTTTTCACTAAGTTATCGACACGAGCAAGGGCGAATAATAGTTTTGTGCTGGCTAAATAATCTTTTAATGCAGCTACGACTTCTTCATAAGAGAGGCCTTGCGCGATGAGTTCGTTTGGCTTTTTGTACGAAAAGAACCATCTCACCACTTGCTGAAAGGCTATCGAATACTTCGATATTTGTTTCAGGAGCTTCTTCTAAAAGCATAGTTTTTGCGAGTTGAGCACTGTTTTGGCTACCTGATAAGCCGCCTGTAATGGTAATGGCGATGACATTTTCTGCACCTTTGTAAGCTTCAAGGAATGCATCTGGGCTAGGGCAGGCTGAAGCTGTTTGGTCTTTTGATTGATACATTTCAATCATCATAGCATCGATATCTAAAGAGGCATCATCTGTATAGTGTTTGTCACCTACTTGAACTGTTAGCGGTACGTTAATGTACTGTGTATCTGGAGCAAGATTCTCGATTTCGCGTAAATCACAACCTGAATCTGCAATAATTTTCCATTTCATAATGGGTTCTCCTTTGAATTATATTTCTATTCTAAATAAATATACTTTGAATATCAAAACAAGTCAAATAATCTAGATTTTTCCTTTCATTTTAGTAGCATTTTAGCGCTTTCTGTAATATTGTAGAAGTGTAAAAATAAAAGGAGGAGTTTTATGACTCAAACTATTTCTTTCGGATATGGTTCAAAACCAGCACAATTTATGGCGAATAAACTAAACCGTCACGGTGTCATTGCAGGGGCTACAGGTACAGGTAAAACTGTAACGTTAAAAGTATTAGCGGAGCAATTAAGTGAAGCAGGAGTTCCTGTATTCTTATCAGATATTAAAGGGGATTTAGCAAGCCTTGCTGAAAAAGGCGAAGTAACTGAGAAAGATTGCAGAACGCTTGGCAAAAGTTCATGTAGAAGACTTCGAACCAAGCTCATATCCTGTTGCTTTCTGGGATGTCTTTGGGGAAAACGGAATTAATATCCGTACTACAATCTCAGAAATGGGACCAATTTTATTAGCTCAATTATTAGGTTTAAACGAAACTCAAGAAGGTATTTTAAACATTGCGTTTAAAGTAGCGGACGACCAAGGATTATTATTAATCGACATTAAAGACTTACGTGCAATGTTAAATTACGTAGGCGCACATGCTGGGGAATTACGTAACTTATACGGAAATATCGCACAACAATCAATCGGTTCTATTTTACGTAGCTTACTCGTATTAGAACAACAAGGTGGAGATAAATTCTTCGGTGAACCAGCATTTGAAATCAATGATTTATTCAAACAAGATCAAACTGGTCGCGGAGTTATCAATATTTTAGCGTCTGAAAAATTATTCCAAACACCAAAATTATACGCAACATTCTTACTATGGTTCTTATCAGAATTATACGAAAACTTACCAGAAGTTGGGGACTTAGATAAACCAAAATTAGTCTTCTTCTTCGATGAAGCTCACGTATTATTCGGCCAAAGCAATGCTGCAGTTCAAGAGAAAATCGAATTAATCGTTCGTTTAATCCGTTCTAAAGGAATTAGTATTTTCTTCGTAACACAAAACCCAACTGATATTCCAAATGCTATCGCGAGCCAATTAGGGAACCGCGTGCAACACGGATTACGTGCGTTCACTCCAGCTGAACAAAAGAACGTAAAAGCAGTTGCAGAAACTTTCCGTCAAGAAGATGGACAAGACTTTAGTAACAGTGATTACAAACCTTAAAGTAGGGGATGCAGTTGTTTCAACACTTCAAGAAGATGGTTCTCCAAGCTTTGCAGAAGTGGTATCGATTTACCCTCCTAAGAGTAAATTAGATGCAGGCGATCCACTTGTTCGTCAACAACTAATCAATCAATCAGCATTCTACGATAAATATGCAGAAATGTTTGACCGTGAATCAGCTCATGAGCAATTAGCTGCTTTAGATGAACAGTTCAAACAAGAAAAAGAAGCTGAAACTTGCGCAAAAAGAAGCTGAAAAACAAGCTGAAGTAGAACGTAAAGAAGCTGAAAAACAAGAAGCTCTTGCACAAAAAGAAGCTGAAAGACAAGCAAAATTAGAAGAAAAAGAACGCGAACGTGAACAAAAAGAATTAGAGCGTCAAGCACGTCAAGCTGCTACAAAACGCGGAGATTCAGCAATGGATCGCTTCACTAAGAACGTTATGTCAAGTGTGGGTCGTGAAGTTGGTCGTGTGATTACACGTGGCGTAATGGGCTTATTCAAAAAATAAGAGGAGGCCAAAATAATGGCAAATGTCGTTGTATTTTTCGCGCAAGGATTTGAAGAAATCGAAGGCCTTGCAACGGTAGATATTTTAAGAAGAGCTGGTCATACGGTGCATACAGTAGGGCTTGGTAGTGAAGTCATTACAGGAAGTCATCATATTCCAGTAAAAATGGATGATGTACTCGATACATTCTACTGGGCGGATATCGATGCGCTCGTACTACCAGGTGGTCTTCCAGGAGCCACTCATTTACGAGATGATGAATTTCTTATTAAGAAACTAAAAGAGTATTCTAAAAAAGGAAAAATTATCGCAGCGATTTGTGCAGCCCCAATGGCACTACACCGTGCAGGATTACTCAAGGGCAAGAAATATACTTGCTACCCTGGTGTAGAAAAAGACATCAATCAAGGAACGTATACAGGACAGCTTGTGGAAACAGATGGAAAACTCATTACGGGATGTGGACCAGCTGCAACCTTCGAATTTGCCTATACGATTGCAGAAGCGTTGGGTACTGAGACAAGTGCTCTTCGTGAAGGAATGCAATATAATAAACTTCTCAAAAAATAAAAATGGCAAGAAGACTCGTCTCGAATAGGAGCGGGTCTTCTTTTGTTACAAAAATGTTACAATGTTACAAAAATATTAACTCAAACACTTGCAATTTAACCGGAAATTTGAGAAAATAATGAATGACAAAATAAAACTTAGTACATAGAAATCAGGTAATAGTATGCATAAAGAAGAATTGAAGGAAGTTGTTGGTCAACTTCGCAAAAAAGGGGTAAGAATTACACCTCAACGTGTTGCGATGCTTGAGTTTTTAGCAAGTGTACACACGCATCCAACGGCCGAAGAAATCTTCAAGGCGTTGACAAAAGAGGATCCACAAGTGAGTGTGGCAACTGTTTATAATAACTTAAATCTATTTATTAAAGAAGGCGTCGTAAAAGAATTGACGTATGGGGATAGCGCGAGTCGCTATGACTTTGATTTAGGACAACATTATCACGCCGTATGCGACGTGTGTGGGAAAGTGGTGGACCTTTATTACCCAGTACTCGAAGACGTTGAAAAAGCTGCAGAACAGCTGACAGGATTTAAAGTAAGAGGACACCGTATGGAAGTGTACGGAGTGTGCCCAGAGTGTCAAAAGAAACAAAAATAGTATTCGATTAAGGGGTATAGGAGTATGGAGAAGGTCATTCAACGAAGAGCCAAAAGTGGCAAAGATGAGCACTCAAAAAAGGAAAATAAATATACGCAAGCTCCAGAAGACTTCGAAGAAACAGAAGTAGTCGAAGAGGAAGCTCTTGAGGAACTGGAAGAAAAAGAACTCTTTGGTGGGAAAAAGCCTAAGAAGAAAAGACCTAAGAAAAAAATGAATAAAACGATTTTCTGGGTCATTGGGATTTTAACGTTTCTTATTTTGATTTTTGAATTATTAACAATTCACCGCATTATGGCAGATCAGTTCAATGAAGAAGAATTCAAACGTATTATTCAAGTCGAACAAGAAGATGCGAAGAAATATAACGAGAATTTAACCGTGAAAGATGAAACAAAAGGCAATGTGGAAGTACAGGAGTTAATTCCAACAGATGCTTCTGGTAATCCGATTGAAGCCATTGCGACTGAAATGGACGCGTTGAAACAAGAAGTTCTTGAAAAGTACGCGGGAGCTACTAAGAAGACACTTATCTTCTTCAAGGCGTACCAAACAAAAATCATCTCAAACGTAAACGATATTCACTACTACGTGTCTGTTTATCAACAAAAAGAGAGTGGTTTGAACAATTAGAGTTTAAAGAACTCTCACATCAATTAGTATTTGCGGATACATTACAACCGTTCGAGATTGCTAAATTATTTAACAATGAACTCGCAGTGTCTAACTTCTTCGTGAAGAAGGCTTTAGATGAAGGAAAAGCAAATGGTTTATCAGACGAGCAAACTGCTAAAGTGACTGCGCAATTTATGGACGGAAACTGGAAGAAGTTAGATGCTTCGATTATCCAAAACGGAGTTCGTGTGAAATATAAAGATGCAAGTGATCAAGATGCAGAATGGACCATTCCATTTACTGAATTATTTGCATACATGAACGAAAACATGATTCCTGAAACAGAAAAAGACAATTACGAAGCGTACCTAGCGACTGTAAAAGAAAAATTAGGGAAGAAGAGAATTGCATTATCATTTGACGATGGCCCTCGTGCTGAGACAACGCCAAAAGTGTTAGAAATCTTGAAGAAATATAACGCGCATGCAACGTTCTATATCGTAGGAAGCCACGTAGAAGGCAATGAATCCATTATTAAACAAATCGTTGCAGAAGGTCATGAATTAGGAGACCACAGCTACAGCCATCCGTTATTGACGAAGAAATCAGCTGATGAAGTGTATCAAGAAGTGCATAAGACTTCTGATTTAATCGCAAAAGCAAGCGGAGGTTTACGACCAATGAGCTTGCGTCCGCCATATGGTGGGTTTGATAAGATGGTATCAGAACAAGCTGGTATCGCGATTGTAAACTGGTCTATTGACTCACTTGACTGGAAATATAGAGATGCAGCGAAAACTATCGAGCATATTAAAGAAAATGCACATAATGGCGGAATTTTATTAATGCACGATATTCATGAAGAATCTGTTGAAGCTCTTCCAGCTGTTATCGAATATTTACAAGCAGAAGGCTACGAATTAGTAACGGTCACAGAATTAATGGCAGACCAACCGTTAAAACCAAATTATGTATACTTTGACCGTGTAGAGAATAAACAAGTGCAGTAAGAACACTTGCAATTTTACTCAAAATAAGGTACATTAATTAAGTGCTTAAAGCACAGACCTTTTACAGAGTTTTGCGAATCACCAACGCTTTACTCAGTACAAGGCATAAATTAAAAGAAAGAGGTGTTTAGAAATGGCTATTTCTAAAGAAAAGAAAAACGAAATCATCAAAGAGTATGCGTTACACGAAGGAGACACTGGTTCACCAGAAGTACAAATCGCTGTATTAACATACGAAATCAACCACTTAAATGATCACATCCGTGTTCATAAAAAAGACTTCCACTCAAACCGTGGATTAATGAAAAAAGTTGGTCACCGTCGTAACTTGTTAGCATACTTACGTAACAAAGATGTTCAACGTTACCGTGAACTAATCAACCGTTTAGGATTACGTCGTTAATTTTAAGCCAATTGAGAACTCCCAGGCATTCGTGCTTGGGAGTTTTTTGTTGCTGTGAAACTTTATAGCGGTTAAACGATATAGCATATAAACTATATTGCGACAGGAAGAAAAACATACAAAAAAGGCACAAGATCCAGTCGTGGAATCTTGTGCCTTCTTTTATTTGTATTAAAATTCTTTAATCGAGTGTGAAACGATTTGACGGTAACACATCATATTCTTGCTATTGTTCGATTTAATCACGTTACGCAAGATTTTAAATGCAGAACGTCCTAATTCGAGCGTATGCACGTCTACATAAGCATCGATTTGAACAGAAGGACGTACAGAGTCGAATGTAATAATCGGCATCTGAATATGCTTCTCGTTTAAATAGCGCGCAGCTCCTTCTGCAAAGAGGGAGTCGGCTGTCACGAGTCCATCAATTGTTCCGGCCTCGAGAAGCTCTTTAATCGTCTCGTAACCACGCTCAATCGTAAATTCATCTACTTGAGCAATGAGTTTCTCGTTAACATCAAGTTCGTATTCTTTGAGAGCTTTTGATATATCCCTCGAGACGTTCTCTAGATACGAAAAGTTGGTCACGACCACCGATAAAAGCAATCGATTTGGCGCCTTTATTAATGATGTATTCAGTAGCATCAAGTCCCGCTTTTTCATTGTTATTATCGACAAATGAAATAAGAGGGGAAAGTGTCTTACCGATAATCACCGCTGGAAATTCTTGTTCAATCGCAAAGTTCACAAGAGGGTCTTCCAATTCCCCGTATAGGAAGATTAGACCGTCCACACGACGTCCTAAAATCGTATCCTTTAGAATCGCTAAGCGCTGATGATTATCTTGTCCTGTACATAATTGAATCGAGTACTGGTGGTCCGCTGCGATTTGCGCAATCCCTCGGATGACTTCCGGGAAGAATGAGTTTTGATAGAACGCATCAGAGTCTTCTGGGAGAACTACACCAATGACATTCGTTTTATTACTAGCTAAGCTACGAGCATTGACGTTTGGGTGATAGTTTAATGTTTCCATCGCCTGACGTACTTTCTTCTTTGTTGCGTCGCTGATGCTTGATTTATCTTGCAATACGCGCGTCACAGTCGAAGGGGAGACCCCTGCGAGTTTAGCCACATCTTTAATCGTGGATGCCATCTGTATTCCTCCTTTCTTGTAATAAATGATTTCTAAAAGAAAACACTGGATACGAACTTACAAAAATCCATATCCAGTGCCAAAATGGTTCTAAGATTTAATCGCTCCGTCAACCATACCTTTCATGATATGTTTTTGTGCGAGAATGAATAGGATAATAACTGGTAACATAATGAGTAATGTTGAAGTTAAGATCATATCCCATTGTTTTGTAAATGAACCGGCGAAGTTTGAAACCGCGATTGGTAATGTTTGAATCGCATTTCCTTTACCAAGTAATAGAAGTGGTAATAGGAAGTCGTTCCAAATCCAGATACCGTTCAAGATTAAAATTGTAACGTAGATTGGTTTTAGGATTGGAAGAACTACGTAGAAGAATGTTTGCATTTTGTTACATCCGTCTAATTCAGCAGCTTCTTCGATTTCTAAAGGAACACCTTTGATGAATCCATGGAACATGAATACTGAAAGTGACATACCGAAACCTGTGTACGCTAGGATAATCCCTGGGTAAGAACGTAATAAGCTGAATCCGAAGATTGGCATTGTAATGGCGTCACTCATGATTTGAACCAAGTTACTAAAGGATACATTACAACTTGGAAAGGAATTACCATTGAAGCTACGAAGATGAAGAAGATCACTAATGAAGCTTTAGAACGGTAACGAACTAATCCCCATGCAGCAAGAGCAGAGAATAAAGTGATTGTAAATAATGAAATCACAGTAATAATCGTTGATGCTAAGAATGATGAAGGATAGTTAATAGATGGGTTTTTCCAAATAGTAACAATGTTTGTCCAAAGTTGTCCGAAACTTGCAGGAAGTGCAAGCGGATCTGCTAGGATGTCAGCAGAACTCTTTGCAGAGTTGATCACTAAAAGAACGATTGGACTTAAGAAAAGTAAGAATAGGAGTATTCCTAAAATTTCAAGAAGTAAGATTCCAAATTTTTGTTTTTTCATTATAAGTCAATCTCCTTCCGTTTAGTGATAGATGTTTGAATCAAGCTGATGACTACTAAGATGAAGAATAAGATAACAGCACGAGCTTGACCTTGAGCCATTAAGTTATCTCCTGAAGCAGTGTTGTAGATGTTCATCGTAATGAACTCTGTACTTTGGATGGCTTTATCATGCCATAGTAGTGAAGGTCCACCACCTGTTAATGAGAAGTTCACATCGAAAATCTTGAATGAGTTTGTAATTGTCAAGAAGAGCGATACAGTGAACGCTGGCATTACCATTGGGATGATAATGTGACGTAGACGTTGCCATGCATTAGCACCGTCAAGTGAAGCAGATTCTACAAGACTTGATGGTACGTTTTGTAGGGCTGCAAAGTAAATCATCATGATATAACCTGCATATTGCCATGTGTTTGTGATAATCAAAGCTGTAACAGCTAATTTCACATCCCCAAGGAATAGGTTATTAATTAAAAAGTCGCTTCCAATCATTTGACCTAAAGCAGGGAATACTGAGTTATAAATGAATTGCCAAATGTAACCTAGTACAAGACCCCCGATTAAGTTTGGAATGAAGAATCCAGCACGGAAGATGTCTTTAAGCTTAATTTTACTTGAAACAAGTAGAGCTAAGCCGAATGATACAATGTTAATCACGATTACGTTAAATAATGCGAAGATTACTGTGATCATTAAAGAGTATTGGAAACGTGTGTCCGATAAACTGTCTGTAAAGTTTAAGTCCCACAAATTGTAAGTTAGTTTGTGTAACGCTCTTCCAGTCAGTTAGTGAGTAGTAGAACCCTAAGAAGAAAGGCACGATAATAACAAGTGCAAAGATGATAAATGCAGGTAACACTAAGCGGTAAAAATTGCGTTTTGCACGAGCTTCTCTGCTTAAAGCTTTCTTATTCTTAGACATATAAGAGTTCCTCCTTTATTAAAATTAAGCGGTGAGGGTAGTCACCGATTTGGTTCTATTGTAGCACATAACCCACAGTCACTGAAAGTGGCTGTGGGCCCCATGCAAACAATATTAATGATTATTTTTTAAGTAAGCTAGGCACTTCTTTGATTTGATTAGTAATCAATTCTTCGAATTTAGCTTTGTCGATTTGACCTTGAGCATATTGTCCATAGATTGGTCCTAATTTGTTCATTAAGAAGTTATCAGGCATGAAGTATGGGTTATCAAATGAGTAAACAGGTTTCTTCGCGCTAATCCATTCAGCTAAGAAACGAGATAATGGAGCTGATGGTTTCTCAGTTGTGTTAGAGAATGGAGAAATCATGTTAGCTTTGTTTACGATGTAGTCTTGACCTTCTTTAGTATCAGCTAAGTCGTTGAAGAATTTGTTGATGTATTCTAAAGCTTTAGTGTCTTTGTTAACTACGTAGTAAGATGGAGCGCCGATGAATAATCCGTCAGCGTTTTTATCTTTACCAAGAGTTTGATAAGGAATGAATCCCATTTCGAAGTTAGCGTTTAATTGTTTTAGGTTAGGATCTTTCCAGTTACCTTGGTGTAGGAAAGCAGCTTTACCTGAAGCGAACGCTGAGTCCATGTCTTCTTGTGTACCAACTGTTAAGAGTTTTTTCTCTGTGTGATTGAATAATAATTCAACCCAGTTAGCGTAGTTGTCTAAACGAGTTTTGTCCATTTCGCCTTTAAGAACTTGTTCAGTTACTGAACGGTCGCCGTTTGGAAGACCAGAACTTAAGTAAGCACCGAAGTCGTGGATACCCATAATCCAAGTTTCGCCTTCTTTAGTTGCAGTAGCAACAACAGTAGATAATCCTAACTCAGATTTTTTGCTTTCTAATGTGTCCATTGCTTTTTGAACAGCTTCAAATGAAGTTAGAGTAGATGGGTCGATACCAGCTTTAGTTAAGATGTCTTTGTTGTAAGCTAATCCGTAACCTTCTACAGATACTGGGAATCCGTATACGTCGTTTCCTTGTTTGAATTCGAATTCAGTTTTGTCAATCCAGTCACCTTTTAATGGTTGGATGCTGTCTTTCCACATGTCGTAACCAGCTTGACCTTCGATTACGAATACGTCAGGAGCTGTACCAGCTGTGAATTCTGTTTTTAATTGGTCAGAGATTTTACATGAACCAGAACATGTTTTAATGTTAACAGTTACTCCGTTCTTTTCTCCCCATTCTTTTGCATAAGCTGTTAAAGCTTCTTGAATTTCACTCTTGTTACTATATAAAGTGAATTCTTTTTTGCTCTCAGAGCTTCCTCCGTTAGAAGATTCTTGTTTTGCTCCACATCCAGCTAATGCTAAACCAGCTAAACCAAGAGCTAATGATTTTGTAAACCATTTGTTTGCCATAATATTTTCCTCCTTAAATTTCGTTATAGATTACGCAAACGATTTCTTAACTGAACTCAGTATACCGCTTTCATGAAACGTTTGCAAGTATTTTTATCAAAAAAATTTTTCACTTCTTAAAAATGCGGATTTAAAGCGATTTTCTTAGGTTATTAATATTTAAATAGTGCTAACAACACGATAAAAACGCCGTTATATACAAATAGAATAAAAAAGTTGGAAAATATTACTTGAGTTATTAAACAAAATATTCTAATATTAAGGCAAACGGTTGCGCAATGTTTGCGCATTCAATGACTAGTAGAAATATCTATTATATAGAAAAGAGGGGATTTATGAATGAGCAATAGAGAATCAGGTGTGTTAATGCATATCTCATCATTACCAGGTAACTATGGTATTGGTTCTTTTGGAAAATCAGCATATGATTTTGTAGATTTTCTTGTTCGTACAAAACAAACCTATTGGCAAATTCTTCCATTAGGAACAACAAGTTATGGAGATTCTCCATACCAATCATTTTCTGCTTTTGCAGGAAATACGAACTTTATTGACTTCGACATTTTAATAGAAGAAGGTTTAATTAATAAAGAAGACGTCCTTACAAACTGGGGTGAAGATGAAACGACGGTTGACTACGCATTATTATATGAAAAACGTCGTCCAGTTTTAGAAAAGGCAGTAGCTGCTTTCCTTGCAAAAGGAAAAACTCCTGCATACGAGAAATTCGTAGAGGAGAAAGCAGAGTGGTTAGAACCATTTGCAGAATACATGGCGATTAAAGAATCTTCGATATGAAACCATGGACAGCATGGAGCGACGAAGCCATCAAACGTCGTCAACCAGATGCGTTAGCTGAGTACCGCACACGCCTTGCGGATAAGTTAGAATATCACCGTGTAACTCAATTCTTCTTTGATGAACAATGGCATGCTCTTAAAAAATATGCCAATGACAACTTCATTCAAATTATTGGTGATATGCCAATTTATGTGGCAGCAGACAGCGTAGAAATGTGGGCAACACCACATTACTTCAAAACAGATGAAGAAGGTAATCCACTTTGTGTAGCTGGATGTCCTGCGGATGATTTTTCTCCGCTAGGTCAATTATGGGGGAACCCAATTTATAATTGGGAAGCAATGAAAGAAGATGGATACACTTGGTGGAGCAAACGACTACAAGCAAGTTTTGAATTGTTTGATGTCGTTCGTATCGACCACTTCAGAGGTTTCTCAGCTTACTGGGAAATTCCAGCAGAAGCAGAAAACGCAACAATCGGGAAATGGGTTAAAGGTCCTGGGTATGATTTATTTAAAGCGGTGAAAGAGCAACTCGGAGAATTGCCAATTATCGCAGAAGACTTAGGTTTCATGGATGAAGATGTCATCAACCTTCGTGAAGCTACTGGATTCCCAGGGGATGAAAATCTTGGAATTCGGGTTTATGGGTGAAGATCCTAAGAGTGGAGATTTACCTCATCATTATCCTGTCAATGCGGTTGCCTATACAGGAACGCACGATAATGATACAGTATTAGGGTGGTATAAGTCGGCTACAGAAGAAACTCGAGAATTTTGTAATCGTTACTTAAACCGCCGCGACGAAGAGCCAATTAGCTTTGCGTTACTTCGCGGACTATATGGTTCTGTCAGCCGTATGACAGTTGCAACAATGCAAGATTTACTACAATTAGACGAAACAGCTCGTATGAACATTCCAAGTACACTAGGTGGGAACTGGGTATGGAGAATGACCAAAGAGCAGTTAACGGAATCAGTAGAAGAGTTCTTACTTGGAATTACTGAATTGTATGATCGTGCAAATCCGCATCATAATGTGGATGTTAAAGAGGAGTTAGTCGAGGAAGAAAAATAACCTCGCGCACACTAAAAAGGAGAGAACAATGAAAGATTTTAAACAATATGTAGAAGGAAACTTAGGCAAGTCATTAAAAGACTGCTCAAAAGAAGAAGTTTACTTAGCCTTATTACAATTTACAAAAGAAAAAAGCGCAGCCTTACCACAAAACAATGGTAAGAAAAAAGTGTATTACATTTCTGCTGAGTTCTTAATCGGTAAATTATTATCAAACAACCTAATTAACTTAGGACTTTACGATGAAGTCAAAGAAGAATTAGAAGCAGCTGGATATTCATTAGCTGAAATCGAAGAAATCGAATTAGAACCATCTTTAGGAAATGGTGGTCTAGGACGTCTAGCAGCATGTTTCCTTGATTCTATCGCAACTCTTGGTTTAACAGGAGACGGCGTTGGTTTGAACTACCACTATGGTTTATTCGAGCAAAAATTCAAAGATAACCAACAAAATGCAGTGCCTAACGTTTGGTTAACACCAGAAAGCTGGTTAGTTCCAACTGAAACTTCTTATAAAGTACCATTTGGTGACTTTACATTGACTTCAAAAATGTTTGATATCGATGTTTTAGGATATGAACAATCTACTAAAAATAAATTACACTTATTCGATGTAGATTCAATCGATGAGTCTTTAGTTTCAAGTGATTCAATCTCATTTGATAAAACACAAATCGCTAAAAACTTAACATTATTCTTATATCCAGATGATAGCGATGAAGCAGGACACTTACTACGTATTTACCAACAATACTTCATGGTAAGTAACGGTGCTCAATTATTAATCGACGAAGCACTTGCTAAAGGAAGTAACTTACACGACTTAGCAGAATATGCAACTGTTCAAATTAACGATACGCACCCATCAATGGTGATTCCTGAATTAATTCGTTTACTTGGGGAACGTGGAATTGAATTCGATGAAGCAGTGGAAATCGTGTCAGCAATGACAGCTTACACAAACCACACAATCTTATCAGAAGCGTTAGAAAAATGGCCTTTAGCATACTTAGAAAAAGTAGTGCCACATTTAGTGCCAATTATTAAAGAATTAGACGCTCGCGTAAAAGCAAAATATGAAGATCCATCAGTAGCGATCATCGACGAACATGGCCGTGTTCACATGGCGCATATGGATATTCACTACGGATATAGCGTAAACGGTGTTGCGGCACTTCATACGGATATCTTAAAAGAAAGTGAATTGAAGAATTTCTATGAAATTTATCCAGAGAAGTTCAACAACAAAACAAACGGGATTACATTCCGTCGTTGGTTAATGCATGCCAACCCAGAACTTGCTAAATTATTAGATGAGACAATCGGAACAGAGTGGAGAAAAGATGCTTCTAAATTAGAAGCGTTGAAAGCTTTCCGTCATGATGCGATTGTTCGCGAAAAATTAGACAAGATTAAACGTGATAACAAGAAACGTTTAAGTGTTTACCTACAAGAAAAACAAGGGATCACAGTGAATGAAAATTCTATTTTTGATATTCAAATCAAACGTATGCACGAATATAAACGTCAACAAATGAACGCTTTATATGTGATTCATAAATATTTAGATATCAAGAGCGGAAACATTCCAGCAAGACCAATTACAATTATCTTTGGTGGTAAAGCAGCTCCTGCGTATGTCATTGCACAAGACGTGATTCATTTAATTCTTTCATTATCTGAATTAATCGCAAATGACCCAGAAGTAAGCCCACACTTACAAGTTGTAATGGTTGAAAACTACAACGTAACAGCTGCAACACACTTAATTCCAGCATGTAATATTTCTGAACAAATTTCTCTTGCTTCAAAGAAGCCAGCGGAACAGGAAATATGAAATTCATGCTAAACGGGGCATTAACTCTTGGTACTGAAGATGGTGCGAACGTGGAAATCCACGAACTTGTGGGTGACGACAACATCTATATCTTCGGTGAAAAGAGTGATGAAGTTATTGCGCACTATGAAAAAGGCGATTACAACGCTAGTGAATTTGCGAAGAGAGACGCAATCCGTCCATTAGTAGAATTCGTGAAGAGTGACGCTTTACTTGCAGTCGGAAACAAAGAACGTCTAGAACGTCTATACAACGAATTAACAACTAAAGACTGGTTCATGACGCTACTTGACTTAGAAGACTACATTGAAACAAAAGAACGTATGTATCGCGATTTCGAAAACAGAGACGAATGGAATGCTAAAGTGGTGACAAACATCGCAATGGCTGGCTTCTTCTCAAGTGACCGTACAATCGAAGACTACAACCGTGACATTTGGAAATTAAAATAAATCGATTGAATGAAGGGACACGGTGAATTCCATGCAAATAAAAAACGAAGCAATGCTGATCACTTACTCAGACAGCATGGGAAGTAATATGAAGGACTTAAAAGGAGTTCTTGATAAACATTTTAAAGGCGCGATTAGTGGGGTGCATTTGCTCCCATTCTTCCCGTCTACAGGGGATAGAGGATTTGCTCCAAGCGACTACACTCGTGTAGATCCAACACTTGGAACTTGGGAAGATGTGGATGCTCTAGGGGAACAATATTATTTAATGTTTGACTTCATGATTAACCATATTTCTCGTGAGTCTAAGTTCTTCCAAGATTTTAAAGAAAATCACGAAAACTCACCTTACAAAGATATGTTTATTCGTATCCATGAGTTTTTCCCAGAAGGTCGTCCAAACCAAGCGGATATCGACTTGATTTATAAACGTAAAGATAAAGCGCCATTCCAAACGGTTCATTTTGCGGATGGAACGACTGAAGAAGTATGGAACACATTCGGGGAAGAGCAAATCGACCTTGATGTTCGTAAAGAAATCGTGAAAGAGTTTATTCGTGAAACGATTAAAGACATGGCAAGTCATGGCTGCTCATTGATTCGTTTAGACGCATTCGCTTATGCTGTGAAGAAACTCGATACAAACGACTTCTTCGTAGAACCAGATATTTGGGACTTACTCAATGAAGTGCGTGACGAAGCAGCTAAATACCAAGTAGAATTGCTTCCTGAAATCCATGAGCACTATTCAATTCAAATGAAGATTGCTGATCATGATTACTTCGTATATGACTTTGCATTACCAATGGTAGTCTTATATTCACTATACTCAGGTAAATCAAATCGTTTAGCAAACTGGTTACAAATGAGTCCAATGAAGCAATTTACAACACTCGATACGCATGACGGAATCGGTGTCGTAGATGCTAGAGACTTATTAACTGATGAAGAGTTAGATTACACTTCAAATAAATTATATGAAGTAGGTGCCAACGTAAAACGTATCTACTCAAGCGAAAAATACAATAACTTAGACATCTATCAAATCAACAGCACATACTACAGTGCCTTAGGAAATGATGATGCAAGTTACTTATTATCACGTGTTCTGCAATGCTTTGCACCTGGTATTCCGCAAGTATATTATGTTGGATTACTTGCTGGGGAAAATGACATCGAGTTATTAGAATCTTCAAAAGAAGGACGTAACATCAACCGTCATTACTACACATTAGAAGAAATCGATCGTGAAGTAGAACGTCCAGTCGTGAAAAACTAATCAACTTATTACGCTTCAGAAATACATCCAAAGCGTTTGATTTAGAAGGTTCTTTTGAAGTAGAAACACCAAGTGAAAACACAATCGTGATTACACGTAAGGACGCTTCAGGAGAATTCGAAGCACGCTTAGAAGCAAACCTTGAAACAAAAGAGTTCACTATTTTCGAACAAGGAAATGTTGTGACATTATAAAATTCAACAATAAAGACGAGTGGTTTTCTTCGCCATATGGGGAGAAAGGCCACTCGTCTTTTTTTATCGCAAAAGAATAGTACTTAATGGGCAGATATGATAAAATGACTCTGTATGACAAACTTTGTATCTTCTAGTGTCATCTTACTTTAGAAATAAAAGCGCCCGAATGTGTCGAACGTTTTTATTTCTAAAAGTAGGTCTGGAAGATACGCAAATAAGAGAAAAGGAGATTAGTTATGTCAGAAAAGAAAGTTTTTAGCTACAACTGGGGCGGACGTCAATTAACAGTTGAAATCGGCCAATTAGCAAAACAAGCCAATGGTGCTGTATTAGTACGTTACGGTGATACTGTTGTGTTAACAGCGGCTGTTGGTACAAAACAAGCAAAAGATACAGATTTCTTCCCGTTAACAGTGAACTACGAAGAAAAAATGTATGCAGCAGGTAAAATTCCTGGAGGCTTTATCAAACGTGAAGGCCGTCCAAGTGAACATGCAACTCTTACAGCGCGTTTAATCGACCGTCCAATCCGTCCAATGTTTGCGGAAGGGTTCCGTAACGAAGTACAAATCACAAATACTGTAATGTCAGTAGATCCTAACTGTCCACCAGAAATGGCAGCAATGTTTGGTTCTTCATTAGCATTATGTATTTCAGATATTCCATTTGATGGACCAATCGCTGGAGTAGACGTAGGTCGTGTAAACGGTGAATACGTCATTAACCCAACAACAGAACAAAAAGAAAATTCAGATATCGAATTATCTGTAGCTGGTACTGCAACTGCCATCAACATGGTAGAAAGTTCAGCTAAAGAAGTGAACGAAGAAGATATGCTTGGTGCATTATTATTCGGTCACGAAGAAATTAAAAAATTAGTAGCTTTCCAAGAAGAAATCGTTCGCGAAGTTGGTAAAGAAAAAATGGAAGTAACTTTACTTTCATTCGACCCAGCCATCGAAGCACAAGTAAAAGATTTATTCAGTCAAGCAATGATTCACGCGATCCAAACAGAAGAAAAATTAGCGCGTGAAGCAAACATCGAAAAAGTGAAAGAAACAGCTATCGAGCACTTCGAAGCGGTATTAGAAGAAAATGACGAAAAAGCAGGACTTCTAAAACAAGTTTCTCAATTAGTAGATAACTTAGAAAAAGACGAAGTACGTCGTTTAATCACTGAAGAAAAAGTACGTCCTGATGGTCGTAAGATTGACGAAATTCGTCCATTATCTTCAGAAATCGATTTATTACCACGTGTTCACGGTTCAGGTTTATTCACTCGTGGACAAACTCAAGCATTAACTTCAGCAACACTTGCACCTCTTGGAGAATACCAAGTGATTGATGGTTTAGGAATCGAAGAAGGGAAACGATTCATTCACCACTACAACTTCCCACAATTCTCTGTAGGTTCAGTTGGTCGTGCTGGTAGCCCAGGTCGTCGTGAAATTGGTCACGGTGCGCTAGGGGAACGTGCATTGAAACAAGTGATTCCAAGTCCAGAAGACTTCCCTTACACAATCCGTCTTGTATCAGAAGTATTAGAATCAAACGGTTCTTCTTCTCAAGCAAGTATTTGTGCGGGAACATTAGCATTGATGGCTGCCGGTGTGCCAATTAAAGCACCTGTAGCAGGTATCGCAATGGGTCTTATTTCTGACGGTACAAACTACACAGTCTTAACAGATATCCAAGGGTTAGAAGACCACTTAGGAGACATGGACTTTAAAGTAGCCGGAACGAAAGACGGAATTACAGCTCTTCAAATGGATATTAAGATTCAAGGAATTACAGAACAAATCTTACGTGAAGCCCTAACGCAAGCGAAGAAAGCACGTTTTGAAATTCTTGAAGAATTAACATCAACAATTGCTGAACCTCGTAAAGAGTTAAGCCCATATGCACCTAAGATTGAAATGATTTCTATCCACCCTGATAAGATTAAAGTAGTTATCGGACGTGGTGGGGAAACAATCAACTCTATCATCGACGAAACAGGCGTTAAATCGATATCGACCAAGAAGGTCACGTATCTATCGCTTCTACAGATGCTGCTATGATTCAACGTGCAAAAGAAATCATCGAAGATTTAACACGTGAAATCGAAGTAGGTCAAGTATACGAAGGAACTGTACGCCGTATCGAAAAATTCGGTGCATTCGTAGAAATCGCTAAAGGAAAAGATGGGTTAGTTCACATCTCTGAATTAGCACACGAACGCGTTGGTAAAGTAGAAGATGTACTTGCTTTAGGCGATAAAGTAACTGTGAAAGTTATCGAAATCGACGGACAAGGACGTATCAACTTATCACGTAAAGCATTATTACCAAAAGAAGATAAAGAATAATCTTTCAATTCTAGCCTCTGCATTTTGCAGGGGCTTTTTTGTTTTGTCAAAAAGTACAGCAATAGAGCACTTCCTAGATTCTTTGATATTCGCAAAAAAGGGACAAATATGATATTCTTATAGAGTATATAGGGTGGAGAAATCTGCCCAGAGGAATCAATTTAAATAATAGAAAATGAGAGGTAAACCATGAGTTCAATTAAAATCATCGCACTTGGTGGTGTGAGAGAAAACGGTAAGAGCTTATATGCCGTTGAAGTGGAAGAAGAGATCTTCGTCTTAGATTGCGGTCTTGTCTATCCAGAAGATGAACTATTAGGGATTGATGTTGTCATTCCTGATTTCACATACTTAGAAGAAAATAGAGACCGTATTGCAGGGGTCTTCTTAACGCACGGACATGCCGATGCTGTTGGAGCCTTGCCTTATTTCTTACAAAATATCGATGCACCGGTATTCGGTTCAAAATTAACGATTGCTCTTGCGAAATACTATGTAGAGTCTTCAAATGTCGTGAAAGGATTTAACGACTATCATGAAGTAACAGAAAATACAGAGATTGATTTTCCAACAGCAACCGTGAAGTTCTTTAAAACAACGCACACAATTCCAGATTCATTAGCGATTGTCATCAAGACTAGCGAAGGAAATATTGTGTACACTGGGGACTTCAAGTTCGACCAAAGTGCTGCAGTGGAATATCAAACAAACTTTGGACGTATCGCCGATGTTGGTGAAGACTATGTACTAGCACTGCTTAGCGATTCAAGTGACGCAGAAAGCACAGTCGAAAACGTCAGCGACCGTAAAGTAGCCGAAACGATGTTAGAGACATTCATGAATGCAGAAGGACGTATTATCGTTGCCTGCGTTGCAAGTAATATTTTACGTATTCAACAAGTCATCAATGCAGCCTTCGAGTCAGGACGCAAGATTTCCTAACAGGATCTGAGCTTGAAGAAATCGTCAATATCGCATTAAGCTTGAATAAATTAACAGTTCCTGATAAAGAGTTAATCGTGAACTTCAATCAAATGAAGAAATTAGCCGATGATGAATTAGTCATCCTTGAAACTGGAAATGCCGGAGAGCCAATTAAAGCCTTGCAAAAGATGGCGCTTGGACGTCACCGTCAAGTGAACTTACACGAAGGCGACTTAGTGTATATCGCAACAACTCCATCTGTAGCAATGGAAACACAAATCGCTCGCACAAAAGACTTAATCTACCGTGCGGATGCGGAAGTGTTCGAAATGGCTAACAGCAAAAAATCAAGTGGGCACGCAACTCCAAACGACTTGAAACTGATGATGAACTTACTTCAACCAACATTCTTCATCCCAGTTCAAGGCGAGTATCGTAGCCTCTTAGCGCATGCAGAACTTGCGAACGAATTAGGCATTCCATATAAAAATATCTTCATTCCTGGTAAAGGGGATGTCGTGGAAATCGAAAATGGCCGTATGAGCGTTACTGGACAAGTTCCAGCAGGAAATGTTTTAGTAGACGGAATCGGTGTTGGAGATATCGGAAATATCGTTCTGAAAGACCGTAAGATTCTATCTGAAGACGGTGTGTTCGTAGCCGTTGTGACGATTTCAAGACGTCTAGGAAAAATCCTTAGCGGACCACAAATCATTTCACGCGGATTCGTGTATATGAAGACGAGTGAAGAACTCTTAACAGAAGCGCAAAAGATTGTGACAGATGTTGTCGAAGAAAACTTAGCCAGTGATGATTTCGAATGGCCACGCCTCAAACAAGAAGTTAGAGACGCATTAAGTCGTTACTTATTCGATAAAACAAAACGTCGCCCAGTCATCTTACCGATGATTATGGAAGCTTCTAACTATAAGAAATAATTGGATTTAAGGAGATTAGAATGAATTCAAAAGCAGTTAAAATCTTACTTGAAGTACTTGGAGCCGTTGTGGTAAGTGCGGTATTATCGTTTATCCCACAAGAGGCACTTCCATTTGTTGTAGACCTTGCGATTATCCCATTAATTTTCGTGGCATTACGTCGCGGATTAGTATGGGGATGTATTGCAAGCACCTTATTTGGTGTCATCCATATGTTCATTCACCCAAGCGGAGCAGGATATTTTATGGTTCCGTTCCACGATTCTGTGATGGCATACGGATTCGTAGGTGTTGCAGGATTCTTTGCTCGTAACACGGTTCGTACAGCCTTCAACGCTCGTACGTCTTCAACAACATTAAACGTTGTGACAGCAAGCTTGATTGCAACATTTGTGAGC
Source organism: uncultured Granulicatella sp. (assembly GCA_916438765.1). Lineage (GTDB taxonomy): Bacteria > Bacillota > Bacilli > Lactobacillales > Aerococcaceae > Granulicatella. Next base: position 442,062 of record CAKAHB010000006.1, read on the forward strand.
TATGGTATGCATGCGATTGGTACAGCGATTGGTGCACCATCGTTATTCTCAGCTGATAAAGTAGCCTTAGCACAAGGGTTCTTCGGCTTTGGCATGAGCTTTGTTGTGACATTAGTAGTGACACTTGTACTTTTAGTAACACCAATTTACGTGAAACGTTCGCTATATATTCCAAAAGGAACACGTTTCTTATCACGTCGCGAACAATCACATTTATTAAACGATTAATAGTAAAAAAGAGAAAGACCCTGATTCGTCGCGGTCTTTTTTCTTTCAATTTTGAGAGGAGAGCCAATGGCATTTATTAGTTCGATTCTTTATATCATCATTTTACTCAATACCATTGCCGCAATTATCACGGTGTTTCGTGAGCCTCGTGAAATTGCTGCGACATGGGGATGGTTGATTGTCCTTGTGATGTTACCGGTCATCGGATTTATCATCTACTTCTTCTTTGGTAGACGTATTCGTAAAAAACGCATCTTTAATTTGCGCGCCCAAGAAACAGTCGGCCTGCAAGAATTAGTCGAGCAGCAGCAACGAGACTTGGCCTATACGAAGGAGAAAATCGGTCCTGCGAAATTTCGCTTTAAGAACCCGTACCAAGAAGAATTAGCATCCTTCTTCCTGGAAGCCGATGATGCGATTATTACCGAGAATAATGATGTAGAGATTTTTGTGGACGGAGAAGAGAAGTTTAACCGTCTAAAAGAAGATATTAATAACGCTAAACATCATATTCACTTGCTGTATTACATTTTCAATCAAGATGAAATTGGCGAAGAAATCATGCAACTCTTGATCGATAAAGCCCAACAAGGGGTCGAAGTGCTTGTCATTTATGATGCCCTAGGGTCACGGAAGACGCGCAATGCTTTTTGGAATAAGCTGCATGAAGCAGGTGGTCAGTCTGTTGCCTTCTTCGGGTACACACTTGGATTTATCAACTGGCGTATTAACTATCGTAATCACCGTAAGCTTGTTGTGATTGACGGTAAAATCGGCTATATTGGCGGCTTTAATGTCGGTGACGAATATTTAGGCAAGGCCCACTTGGCGCTTGGCGTGACACGCATTTGCGTATTGTTGGGGATGCCGTTTATTCATTGCAATCGCGTTTCTTCGTCGATTGGAATGCCGCGGTTAAAGAAGAACAAAGACGAGAATTTATTCCAGAGTATTTCCCTCTAACCCAGGCGGAGGGCGATAATACCATTCAGATTGTTTCGACTGGGCCAGATAGCGATGTTCAGAAAATCAAGTTTGGTCTCGTTAAGATGATTTTAATGGCGAAAAAGTCAGTGTGGATTCAAACTCCTTACTTTATCCCAGATGAAAGTGTCCAAGAGGCGTTAAGTATTGCTGCGATGTCTGGAGTAGACGTTCGCGTGATGATTCCATGTAAGCCGGACCATCCAGTCGTTTATCGTGCGACAGAATACTATTCAAGCCAATTATTGAAATCAGGCGTGAAGATTTACGTGTATCAAAAAGGATTCCTTCATGCCAAGATAATGGTCGTCGATGGTGAAATGGCAACCGTTGGGACTTCGAATTTCGATATGAGAAGTTTCCGCTTAAACTTCGAAGTGAACGCCTTTGTTTATAACGAACAGTTCGCTAAAAAAGTCGAAGAGGAATTCGTCAATGACTTGAAAAACTGTACCATCGCAAATGAAAAATACTTCGAAAAACAAGATCGCTGGAAGAGATTTAAACAGAAATTCGCAAGATTGTTTGCACCAATCTTATAGTTGTTAATTAGATTGAAAAATGCACTCACAATAGCATTTGTGAGTGCATTTTTTATATTGCCTTAATCGAAAAAGTCCAAATATGGACATGTCCATATTTGGACTTTTTAGCCTTAGCTCAATTTGATAGTAAAAAAAACATTACCAAATATGGTAATTACCATATTTGGTAATTGCGGATTAATCTAATTCCATGCAAGCGACGATTTGTTCCACATTCAAGATGTGAGTGATGTTTGATCCTTGTTCTAAGAACACAAAGTGATTATTCATTTGAATAGGGCTCTTGATTGTACCGTTCTTTGTGAATGTTACTAGATTCCCAGCGTTATCGTATTTCTCGAAGTGGAGTACGATTGGTTTCTTGAAGTAGAAGCTATGGTGGATTTGCTCAACCACGTCGATAAGTGGCATGACAGTTGGTTTAAAGAACACATCTCTTTCTTCATATTCTTCTTGAGAGACTTGTAGTTTATTAATGAATGGTTTGATAAATGATGTAAATGTTGATTTGCGTTGTTCCATTTCCGATACCTCCGAACATTTGTTTGCATATTTATTATACGAACAAATGTTCTAAAATGCAATAGAAAAGAAAAAGTTTTTCAAAAAAAGATGTGTTTCTTCCTATTTATAAAGTTTGAGTTTGGCCGATAATATGGGGAATTAACGTTTGAATGAAAGCAAAATAAAGTTTATAATAGTTAAGAAAAGCATTTTACTATTCGTGAAAGCGAATGGATTGGAGGTGTCACATGAGTCAAGAGATTCTAAATTCTGTTTTGGCCATTGAGTCTGAAGCAAAAGCGTTGAAGGAAAAGTTCGAGGAACAATTATCCCAAACGAATGCTGCGACAGATCAACGAGTGAACGAAGCTAAATCGAATATGGAACATTCGTTAGAAGTCTACAAAGCTGAGTTGAAAGAAAAAAATCAACAAAGAAAGCAGAGTTCGAAGCGAAAGTGAAAGAAGACGAATTAGCAGAAATTGCTGCGCTGAAAGAACGTTTCAATCATCTGAAACAGGATTTAGTTCAGGATACTGTGAAGGAGGTGTTGAAGAGATATGGCAATAGCTAAAATGAATAAGGTGATGTTGATTGCCCCAACGGACAAACAAAATGACCTATTGGATGCTATTCAAGAATTACAATCTTTAGAAGTAACCTCGCTAGAACAGGCAAAAGAACTATTTACCGAAAATTCCATCGCTTTACAAGAAGCCGATGCAGAGGAAATGAACGCTCTTCAACAGAAATTCGAAGGGATTCATGCGGCTATTACTTTTGTCGAAAAAAATCAAAAGCAACCGTCATTAATTCAAAAGTTAAAAACGCCAAGAGAGCAATTTGCACTTTCTGAATTACAAAAAGAAGTACAAAAATGGGACACTGACGCCTTAGTGGAACATGTTGAAAGTATTCGTAACACACTTCGCAAAAAGGATGACGAATTAAAAGAGCTTCGTGAAAAAGAGGCTTTGCTTCGTAAGTGGAGCGCCCTTGATTTCTATCCGAAAGATATCTTTAAACATCCATATACGAAAACGAAAATGGGGACGATTCCTCAAGCAACGGATAATGCGTACTTGGACGGATTAAAAGAGAGCGAATTGATTTCTGTTCACGAAGTGTATCACACACGTGAAGAAATCGGAGTATTGGTGACATATCCACGAAAAGCACAACAAGCTGCCAAAGAAGAGTTAGCGAAAGCACACTTTAGTATTGTATGGTACGCGTTTGAAGAAGCTCCTTCTGTTGAGTTGGAGAAAAATCTTAAAGCGCAACAAGCAGTTGTGGATGCTAAGAAGAAAGTGTTAGATGACTTACAAGAAGAAAAAGACCTTCTTCGCAAGTTACAGCTTTCTGCGGAAGTTACTTATAACGAATTACAAAAAGAACAAGCCAAAAATGGATTGGTGAATGGTCAACATGTATTCGTGCTTCAAGGATGGTTAACTACAAAAGCAGTCGATGACGTTGAAGTTCAACTCAAAGAAAAGTTAGGAGAAGGCGAATATGTCTTCTTACCACTCGAGATTGCTGAAGAAGAATACGAAGAAGTGCCAACGGTTTTAGAAAACAATGCCTTCTTACAACCATTCGAAAATCTAACAGAAATGTATGGTTTACCAAAATACGGAGAATTAGACCCAACGCCTTATACAGCACCATTCTATCTCGTCTTCTTCGGGATGATGGCAGCGGACTTAGGATACGGAGCGCTTCTCTGGTTGGGAACATTCATCATGTTGAAGTTCTTCCATTTTGATAAAGGAATGAATCGCAACTTGAAGTTCTTCCACTTACTAAGCTACCCAGTAATGATCTGGGGGATTATTTTTGGATCAGCATTCGGTGCGGATTTACCATTCCAGCCACTATCACTTTCAAAAGACCTCATTACGATTATGATCTTATCGATTATCTTCGGGGTTATTCAAATTATGGTCGGCTTATCACTTGGGGCTTACTCAAATCTAAAGAAAAAAGCTTATGTTGATGCCTATACGAGTCATCTAGGATGGTTAGCGATTATTACGGGAATCATTCTTTATGTCTTAGGCTCAATGGTACTCAATATTTCTTGGATTGCGACAATCGGTTCATCGATTGCGATTATTGCAGCCGTTGCGATTGTAGTCGTAACTGTCCTATCGAGCGAAACAAGTGGGGCGGTTTAGCGAGCGGTCTATATAACTTGTACGGAATTAGTGGATACGTAGCAGACGTCGTGAGTTACACGCGTCTAATGGCGCTAGCTGTATCAGGGGGAAGTATCGCGAGTGCGTTCAATATGTTGGTAGGATTCCTTCCACCAGTTGCACGTTTCACAGCAGGTATTTTCTTAATCGTAGCCTTACAAGGGTTGAATATTTTCCTTTCATTCCTTGGAGCTTACGTTCACGGCTTACGTCTACAGTTCGTTGAATTCTTTGGTAAATTCTACGACGGCGGCGGACGCGCATTAAAACCGTTCAAAACATATGAAAAATACGTTGATATTAAACAACAGAAATCAGAATAAATGGAGGAAATATAATTATGACAAACTGGTTAACATTTTTCGCTGAAAATGGTGGAGGGCAAATCTTTGCTGCTCTAGGGATGGCAATTGCCATTATCTTCTCAGGGATTGGATCATCAAAAGGGGTAGGGATTGCCGGTGAAGCAGCTGCTGCCTTAATTAAAGAACAACCTGAAAAATTCGTTCAAGCATTAATCTTACAACTATTACCTGGTACACAAGGGATCTACGGATTCATCGTTGCCTTCTTCATCATGATTAACATGTCAGCTTCAATGACTTTAGCAGCTGGTTTATACTTATTCATGGCAGCTTTACCAATCGCATTCACTGGTTTATTCTCAGGGATTGCCCAAGGTAAAGTAGCAGCAGCAGGTGTACAAATCTTAGCGAAAAAACCTGAAGAATCTACTAAAGGGATTATCTTTGCCGCAATGGTTGAAACTTACGCAATCTTAGGATTACTTGCTTCTATCTTAATTATCATTAACAAAGGTTAAGAGGAGGGGGGTATTCTTGAAAGATTTAGAGCAACTAAAACAACTTATTCTAGCGGATTTAGAAAAAGAATCAAAGCAGCGAATTGAGGTTGCTACTAAAGAACAAGAAGAACGCATCAATCAAATGAATGCACAATATTCGCAACAAGAAATGGCGAAGAAAACTGCATTAAAACAAGAAGCAAAATCACAATACGAAAAAGAGCAACAGACTATTTTGAACGCAAGTAAAAAAGAAGTCTTGCGCGTCAAACGTGAACTTCTTGAAAGTGTATTTGAGGACGTTCTACAAGTAATGTCTACCTGGAGTGGGGAAACATTACGTCTCTTTATCGAGTCAGCTATTCGCAAATTACCAAAACAACAACAAACAACACTTACTTTTGGAGAGGAAACTGTTTCTCGTCTGAGCGATGAAGATAAACATGCGTTAACTTCGCAATTTGCCTTTGTTCACATCGACGCAGCAACTCTTCCAAAGAAAGCTGGATTTGTGTTGAAACAAGAAGGTATCGAATATAACTATTTATTCGAAGCATTAATTGAAGATTTAAAAGAAGAATATTCACCTATCTTAGCTAGAAAAGCATTCATTGGGTAAGGAGGGATGGAATGAATGATTTAGCCTATTCAGGAGTGAATACGACCGTTCGTATTCTTGAACAGCAATTACTGTCCAAGGAACAATTGAATGGGATTCTCGTATCTAAATCCTTACAACAAGCATTAGAAGCCTTGCAAAAGACAAGTTATGAGGTAGATGTACAAGAAGTTCTCGAATCAAGACAGTTCGACCCAGTCCTAGATGCCCATTTGAAACGCAACTATGATGAGGTATTAGAACTCATTCCGGATGCATCACTCCTTGATGTATTCTCGATTCGTTACACTTACCATAATTTAAAAGTTCTTCTGAAATCGAAGTTCTCTGGAAAAGACTTAAAACATTTATGTGTACCGTTAGGACGTTATTCCTTCGAAACCTTAAATCAATTAGTCGAAACTCAAGATTCACTTGATGTACCAGATATCATGATTGAAGGGGTTCGTGAAGCGTATGCCGATTTTGAAAACTTTGGTCGCCTAGAAGCAGCCGATGTATTTATGGATCGCTACTATTTCAAACATCTTCGACTCATCGACCGTACAATGAATCAAGAGATCATCCATCAAATCGTGAACATTATGATTGATATGGAAAACATCACAACGTTAATTCGTGCCACAAAGCAAAAACAATCACGCTCATTCTTAATTGGGGTATTGTCTAGCGAAGGTACTGTAGATAAGACATTATTAATCGACGAAGTGCTTGAAAAGGGCACAGAGGCTCTTGTTGACCTTTATCGTCATGTTCCATACTATGACAAGTTTGTTGCGATTTTAGAACAGGAAGAACATCCAGTCTTTGCATTGGAATTATTAAAAGAAGAATTGATTCATCACATTCTAGAAGAAGCGACTTTTGAACCATTTGGACCCTTGCCAAGTCTTGCGTATATTCATGCGCTTGAGATGGAAGTTAAAAACCTTCGTCTATTACTTGTGGGTGTGGACAATGAGTTTACAGAAGAACAATTAAGAGAAAGGATGCGACCAGTTTATGTCTCATAAAATTGCCGTAGTTGGCGACAAAGATTCCATCCTTCCTTTTAAAATTTTAGGATTTAACGTGTTCCCTTGCCACGAAGCGCAAACGGCACGCAAGATGATTGATGAACTTAGTGAAGAGGAAGTCGGCATCATTTATGTAACGGAAGCTATTGCTAGTCAAATTCCGGAAACGATTCGTCGTTATGATGCGGAAATTTCACCAGCCATCATCCTCATTCCGAACCATAAAGGGTCTTTAGGAATTGGAAAATCAAGAATTCAAGAAAATGTAGAAAAAGCGGTTGGACAAAACATCTTATAACCAACCAATACACGAAACTAAGGGAGGTACCTCAGTGAAGATCGGAAGAATCGTAAAAGTATCAGGTCCTCTTGTGACTGCTGAAGGAATGGAAGATGCGAATATTCAAGATATTTGTCGTGTAGGTCATCTAGGCCTTATCGGTGAAATTATCGAAATGCGTAAAGATATTGCATCCATTCAAGTATATGAAGAAACTTCAGGAATTGGACCAGGAGAACCCGTCGAAACAACAGGGGAAGCTTTATCTGTTGAATTGGCGCCAGGGATTGTATCTCAAATGTTTGATGGGATTCAACGTCCCCTCAATAAATTTAAAGAAGTATCACAAAGTGACTTCTTAGTCCGCGGAACAAACGTGGATCCACTTGACCGTGAAAAAGAGTGGGAATTCGTTCCTACTGCTACTGTGGGTCAAGAAGTAGAAGCCGGAGACATTATCGGTTATGTACAAGAAACTAAAGTTGTACAACATAAAATCATGGTGCCTTACGGTGTGAAAGGTAAATTAGTAACAGTGGAAGCTGGAAACTTCAAAATCGAAGATACAGTGTACCAAATTGAAACAGAATCAGGCGTACGTGATTTCAACTTAATCCAACGTTGGCCGGTACGTCGTGGTCGTCCATATAAAGTAAAGAAAAACACTGAAGTTCCAATGTTAACAGGACAACGTGTTATCGATACTTTCTTCCCAGTAACAAAAGGGGGAGCAGCAGCTGTACCAGGACCATTCGGAGCTGGTAAAACAGTGGTGCAACACCAAATCGCAAAATGGGCTGACGTGGATATCGTAGTATACGTAGGTTGTGGGGAACGTGGAAACGAAATGACAGACGTATTGAACGAATTCCCTGAATTGATTGACCCAACAACAGGTGAATCTATCATGGAACGTACCATCTTAATCGCCAACACTTCTAACATGCCGGTAGCGGCTCGTGAAGCGTCTATTTACACAGGTATCACAATTGCGGAATACTTCCGTGATATGGGATATAACGTAGCCATCATGGCGGACTCAACATCACGTTGGGCAGAAGCGCTTCGTGAAATGTCTGGACGTTTAGAAGAAATGCCAGGGGACGAAGGTTACCCAGCATACTTAGGAAGCCGTATCGCAGAATACTACGAACGTGCAGGACGTGTTGAAACATTAGGTAGCGATGGCCGTGAAGGTACAATTACAGCAATCGGTGCCGTATCACCTCCAGGGGGGAGATACATCAGAACCAGTTACACAAAATACATTACGTGTAGCGAAAGTATTCTGGGGATTAGATGCAACATTGGCGCAAAAACGTCACTTCCCATCTATGAACTGGTTAACGTCTTACTCATTGTATGATCCAGAAGTTGGTAAATATATGGACGAAAACGTTCATGCAAACTGGTCTGAATTTGTTCAACATGCAATGAATACATTACAAGAAGAAGCAAGCTTAGAAGAAATCGTTCGTTTAGTTGGTCTTGAATCATTATCTGAACGTGACCGCCTAACGATGATGACTGCTAAAATGCTTCGTGAAGACTTCTTACAACAAAATGCGTTTGACGATGTCGATACATTCTCATCTCGTGAGAAACAATATCGCATGTTAGAACTCATCTTGACATTTGAAAAAGAAGCGCGTCGTGCGATGAAACTTGGTTCATACTATGCTGAAATCATCGACGGAACAGAAGATGTGCGTGACCGTATCGCACGTTCAAAATATATTCCAGAATCTGAAATTGCTCGTTTCGATGAAATCAGAGAGCAAATTAAAACGGATATCGAAAAAACAATTCAACATGGAGGGATGACACATGCTTAAAGAGTATCGTACGATTAGTGAAGTTGTTGGCCCTTTAATGATGGTTGAACAAGTCGAAGGCGTTAAATATGATGAGTTGGTTGAAATCCAATTACAAAATGGTGAATTGCGTCATGGACAAGTACTAGAAGTAAACGAAGATAAAGCAATGGTTCAGATTTTCGAAGGACCAAGCGGAATCAACATTCGTGATACAAAAGTACGTTTCCGTGGTAAACCATTATCATTAAACGTATCAGAAGACATGATTGGTCGTATTTTCGATGGGATGGGGAACGTTATGGATGATGGCCCTGAAATCCTTCCAGAAGCGACTCTAGACGTAAACGGACAAGCAATTAACCCAGTTTCTCGTGACTATCCGGATGAATTTATCCAAACAGGGATTTCTGCGATTGACCACTTGAACACTCTTGTTCGTGGACAAAAATTACCAGTATTCTCTGGTTCAGGGCTTCCTCACAAAGAGTTAGCAGCCCAAATCGCACGTCAAGCGACTGTATTAAATAGCGACGAAAAATTCGCGGTAGTATTTGCTGCAATGGGGATTACGTTCGACGAAGCGGAATACTTCATGGAAGACTTCCGTAAGACAGGGGCGATTGACCGTTCAGTGATGTTCCTAAACTTAGCGAGCGACCCAGCCATCGAACGTATTGCGACACCAAAAATCGCATTAACAACAGCTGAGTACTTAGCGTTTGAAAAAGGAATGCACGTTTTAGTTATCATGACAGACATGACAAACTACTGTGAAGCGCTCCGTGAAATTTCAGCGGCTCGTCGTGAAGTTCCAGGACGTCGTGGATACCCAGGTTACTTATATACAAACCTTTCAACAATCTACGAACGTGCAGGACGTATCGTTGGTAAGCCAGGATCGGTAACTCAAATCCCAATCCTTTTCAATGCCTGAAGATGATATTACTCACCCAATTCCTGACTTAACAGGATATATCACAGAAGGACAAATCATTTTGGACCGTGCTCTTGATAAACAAGGGATTCAACCTCCAATTAACGTATTGCCTTCATTATCTCGTCTAAAAGATAAAGGTTCAGGTGAAGGAAAGACTCGTAAGGACCACGCACCAACGATGAACCAATTATTCGCGGCGTATGCAACTGGTAAACAAGCAAAAGAACTTGCGGTTGTATTAGGGGAATCTGCATTATCAAAAACAGATAAGAAATATGTAGAGTTCACAGAACGTTTTGAACGTGAATATGTTGGACAAGGCTTCTATACGAACCGTTCTATCCAAGAAACATTAGACCTTGGATGGGAACTCTTATCAATCCTTCCACGTACGGAATTGAAACGTATTAAGGATGAGTTATTAGATGAATACCTTCCGGAAGGGGAGTGATTCTTTTGACACGATTGAATGTCAAACCGACTCGTATGGAGTTGACGAAATTAAAGCATCGTCTTGTCGTGTCAAAAAGGGGGCATAAACTCCTAAAGGATAAACAAGATGAGTTAATGCGTCAGTTCATCGAATTAATTCGTAAAAACAATGCGTTACGTGAGGCGGTTGAAAATCGTCTTGTGGCAGGGATGAAGAGCTTCGTTCTAGCGAAAGCAACACTAGAAGAAGCGTTCATCGAAGAACTTGTGGCGATTCCACCACAAAGCGTATCCTTGGATTTACAAGAAAAGAACATTATGAGTGTGTATGTTCCAGAAATGCATTTCACAGTGACAGATGAAAACGAAGAGAGTGACTTCAAATATGGGTACTTGAACTCGAACAGTGAAATTGACGACTCTGTAGAACAAATCTCAGATGTGTTAAATGATCTACTAGAGTTGACAGAGATTGAAAAAACTTGCCAATTACTAGCAGATGAAATCGAAAAAACAAGACGTCGTGTAAACGCCCTTGAATATCGATTAATCCCACAATTAGAAGAAACGATTTACTTTATCGAAATGAAACTTGAAGAAAACGAGCGCGCAAGCATTACTCGTATTATGAAAGTGAAAGATATGGGACAAAAATAAAGAAAAGAAGGCTCCTAGCAGGTGATGCTAGGAGCCTTTTTGATTTAATTTCGTTAAATTCTAGAAGAAATTATGAAAGCGTTTTAAATATAGCAAAATAGTACTAGTAAAGAGCAAAAAAGTCTAAGTCTCATCAATAAGAAAGTGCTAAAATTAATTATGGAAACGTTTTTACAAATCAAGGAGGGGTATTATGTATAATCGTCAAAATATGGAGAAGAGACAGCGCTTCTCTATTAGAAAGCTCACAGTTGGGACATGTTCAGTCATCATCGGGGCTTTCTTTTTTGGCACGCTTCAACCAGTTTCTGCAACTGAAGCTGCTGCAACAGAGGTAGTAGCGACGGCCGTAGAAAACACGCCAGCTAGTGAGGTGGCGGCCACTGCTGAAGAGAAACCAGCAGTAGAATCTGGTGCTACAGCAACTGAGGCTACGCCAAAAGAAGAAAAAGAAGCAGTTTCTAATGAAGCTGCAAACACGGAGGCAACTGATAAAGTAGAAGAAAAAGCTACTGAAGCAGCTGCTACAGAAACAGCGGAGGCTAAACCAGCAGAAGCTAAACCAGCGGAAGCTAAACCTGCAGAAGCTAAACCAGCGGAAGAAAAACCGGCCGAAGCAGCAACGGGTGAAACTCGCGAAGCTACTGGTGAAACTCGTGAAGCAACAGCCGAAGTGAAAAAAGAGTGGAACTCTGTAAGCCGCGTGAAAGGGAATGTTGAAGTCGTTGAAGAAGGCGGAGTACGCTACAACAAATTAACTGCAACTGAAGCAAACGACAATGGGGCAAACGAAGCTCTATTCGAAAAAGCTGGCTTGCAAGCTGATGCGGAAGGAAATGTAAGCGTTGACTTAACGTTTAAAGCAAACTCACTTCCTGCAGAAACTCGTTTTGGGGTTTATGTAAAATATAAAGATAATGACAACAACATCTTTGTAGGATATGACAAGGGCGGTTGGTTCTGGCAATACAAAGGACCAGGTGTAAACACATGGTATAGCAAGACTCGTGTAGAGGCACCAAATGTGGGTGAAGAAAACCACCTATCTATCGTGTACAAGAAAGATGGTCAATTAAACGCTACAAATAATGGACAAGCTTTATTTAGCACAGAAGTCGTTCCAGAAGCTGTCAAGAACGCTTTAGCTGATGTGAATAAAGTTTATCTTAAAGCGGGAAAATATTATAAAGAAATAACATCTGTATCGATCAAAGCGGACAACCAAGATAACATTAAACCAGAAGAAGAAACTCCGGCTGTGGATGATGGTTTCCGTCGTAACGATCAAGATGTACATTACGAAACACTACAATCAGAACAATTAAAGCCATCATTGACACGGCGTTTCCACGTGTTAAAGAATATGAATTAGATGGAAAAACGTTAACAGGTCAAGTTCAAAAATTAGATAAAATGTCAATCAACGGTGTGTTAGTCACTCCAGAAGTTCAATACCGTAAGATTGATGGCACTACTGCAGAATATGTAATGACAGTAAGAAACGATGATGAATTCATCAACGCAGAAATCACTGTGAAATTACAATTAGTCGGCAACGAAATGCATTTCGATGTAACGAAAGTAGTGAACAAAAACAATGTTGAAATGGGTAAACCAGTCGACAATGTTCGAAAATTAATCCAAACCATTGAATTCCCAGGAAACACACTTGTTTCTGTAGGTTCTAATAAACAAAATGCGAAGTTTGACGGAGCGCAAATGTCCACAAACACACATAGAGCAGGGGATTATCATTTAGACTTGAAGACAGGCAAGATGAATGATTACGCTTATGGCTTCATGTATGGATTCGTTTCTTCTAACGAATTAGCAGCATCTGTTTGGAGTAACTCACAATTCACTTACCAAGGAAATGACTTTGCGCGTATAACAACTGCTTTACAAAGAGTTGATGGCGTAAACTATATTGGTATTCAAAGCTCACCTTACTGGTATCAACGCGCTTATAAGAACTTAGTATTCCCAGAATACACATTAGAGTTGCCAAGTTCTAAAGTAGTCATCACAAAAGACTTAAACAAAGATAATGTTGTGGACTGGCAAGATGGTGCGATTGCATATCGTAATATCATGAACAATCCAAAAGGAGCAGAATCTGTTCCAGATTTAGTAGCGTATCGTATTGCGATGAACTTCGCATCTCAAGCGCAAAACCCATTCTTAATGACACTAGATGGTATTAAGAAGATTAACTTACACACAGATGGTTTAGGACAATCAATCCTTCTTAAAGGATATGGTAGTGAAGGTCACGACTCAGGTCACTTAAACTATGCTGATATCGGTAAGAGAATCGGTGGCGTTGAAGACTTCAAGAAATTATTAGCTAGAGCGAAAGAATACGGTGCTAAAATCGGTATTCACGTCAATGCTTCTGAAACATATCCTGAATCTAAATACTTCAGCGAAGCGATTTTACGTAGAAACTCTGACGGAACATATATGTACGGTTGGAACTGGTTAGACCAAGGTATCAACATCGATGCAGAATATGACTTATCACATGGACGTTTAGATCGTTGGAAAGAATTAAGAGAAAAACTTGGCGGCGACTTAGACTTCATCTATGTGGACGTCTGGGGTAACGGACAATCAGGGGACAACACTGCTTGGCCAACTCACGTACTTGCTAAAGAATTAAACGCTCAAGGATGGCGTATGGCAATCGAGTGGGGCTTTGGTGCGGAATATGACTCAACATTCCAACACTGGGCAGCTGACTTAACTTACGGTGGATATACACTCAAAGGTATCAACTCAAATATCACTCGATTCATCCGTAACCACCAAAGACTCATGGGTGGGTGACTATCCAAGCTACGGTGGTGCCGCTAACTATCCATTACTTGGTGGATATAACATGAAAGACTTCGAAGGATGGCAAGGTCGAAGCGACTACGAAGGATATATTCGTAACCTCTTCGAAAACAACATTATGACGAAGTACTTCCAACACTACAAAGTATCTAAATGGGTAAACGGTAACCCAGTTGCAATGAGCGACAATGGTCAAAACTACAAGTGGACTCCAGAAATGGAAATTCATTTAACAAATGACAAAGGGGACGAAGTGAAGATTGTTCGTCAATCAAACGACCCTAATAGCCCAGACTACCGTAAACGTGTGACAACATTAAACGGTCGTGTCATCGAAAATGGCGGAAGCTACTTAGTACCATGGAACTGGGATGAAAATGGTAAAGCTTTAACAGGTGACAAAGAAAAGATGTACTTCTTCACAACTGAAGGTGGAACAACTGAATGGACTCTTCCTGAAGATTGGACAGGAGATAAAGTATACCTTTACCGTCTAACAGACCAAGGTAAGAAAGATGTTGTAGAATTAACAGTCGGCGCAGACCGTAAGATTCAAATTACTGGCGATGCGAACCAACCATATGTCCTTTACAAAGCTCCTCAAGGCAAGAAGACAATGGTATGGAGTGAAGGTTTACACATCTATGACCAAGGCTTCAACAGCGGAACATTAGATCATTGGGAAAAAACTGGTGACAGCGAACACGCTGAAATCGTGAAATCTCAAGGGGCTAACGAAATGTTACGTATTCAAGGAAATACTGAACGTGTGACATTGAAACAACGCTTAACAGACTTGAAACCAAACACAAGATATGCTGTTTATGTAGGGGTAGATAACCGAAGCGATGCACGTGCAGATATCACAATCCGTGTAGGCGACAAAGTGATTTCTAACTACACAAATAAATCAATTGCGAAGAACTATGTACAAGCACATGCGCATAACACACTTCCAAAGAATGCGACTGTAGATAATACAAGTTACTTCCAAAATATGTATGTATACTTCACAACAGGTGAAGATGTTTCTAACGTAACATTAGAACTTGGACGTGATGCAGATGCAGCAGCAACTTACTTCGATGAAATTCGTGTATTTGAAACCAATCTGTAATGTACAACGAAAAACACGACACAGGAAATGGTAAATTCAAACAAGACTTTGAAGAAGTGCCTCAAGGTATCTTCCCATTCGTAGTCGGAAACGTTGAAGGTGTACAAGATAACCGTACTCACTTATCAGAAAAACATGAACCATACACTCAACGTGGCTGGAACGGTAAGAAAGTTAACGATGTTATCGAAGGCAACTGGTCATTGAAGACAAACGGTTTATCAGGCTATGACAAACTCGTTTACCAAACAATTCCACAAAACTTCCGCTTCGAAGAAGGTAAGACTTATAAAGTAACCTTCGATTATGAAGCAGGTTCAAATGGAGCATACTCATTTGTTATCGGTAATGGCGAAAATACTCGTCGTAGTAAATTAACGAAATACGACTTAGAAAATACTTGGGAAAATTCATCAACTCCTAAGAAAGTAAGCTTCTATGTAACAGGTGAAAAAGGTGGAAACACTTGGATTGGTATTTACTCAAATGCGCGTGGTGCCGATACTAAAGGGGATTCAAACAATAACGAAATCAACTTCAAAGGTTATAAAGACTTCATGTTAGATAACCTTGAAATTGAAGAAATCAAGTTAACTGGTAAGATGCTGATTGATGAAGCTTACGAAAAGAACACTCCAATCGTAAATGGTAACTACAAACAAGATTCATTAAATGCTTATAAAGACGCTGTGGCGGCTTTATTAGAAGCAGATGAAAACATTAGTGTCGATGATGCTAGAGCGCTTATTGAACGTGTTAACGATGCTAAAGAAAAACTTGCGGTGAAACGTAGTGCGCCAGACTGGGATGATATCCATGATCTTGATGCTCCTTATGAGGAAGAAGATAATGTATGGTATGCATTTGATGGCAATACAAATACTTTATGGCATACACCTTATGGAGTGAATAGCTTAGGAAAACCATTAACAGTAGAGTTCAATAGTCCAATGGAATCAACTCGCTTTGAATACGTTCCTCGCCCTTCAGGTCCAAATGGACGTGTGATGAGCGGTAGCTTAACAGTAATCGATGAAAATGGCCAAGAACATAACTTTAGCTTTACTGGTTGGGCAAATAATGCGAAGACAAAAGTAATTAACTTCGATGCTCCAATCAAAGTGAAGAAAGCAATTTTCACAGGTAACGAAACTTATGGTGATCCAGGACATATTTCAGCAGCGGAATTACGCTTCGTTCTTCCAATTGAAGAAGATAAACCATTAGACGAAGCAGCATACAACGCTGAAGTAGAACGTGTTCGTAAGATTGACCGTCAAGACGCAAAAGAATACTTGGCAGCTGTAGAAGCATACAAGAATGGTCTTGCAGAACATAACTTATTAACTCCAAACGGACTTAATAAATTGGTAGAAGGATTGAAAGAAATTAAGGAAACTGAAGTTCAACCTGACCCAACACCAACTCCAGATCCAGAGAAACCAACTCCAGATCCAGAGAAACCAACTCCAGATCCAGAGAAGCCAACTCCAGATCCAGAGAAACCAACTCCAGATCCAGAGAAACCAACTCCAGATCCAGAGAAACCAACTCCAGATCCAGAGAAACCAACTCCAGATCCAGAGAAGCCAACTCCAGATCCAGAAAAACCAACACCAGACCAACCAACTGTTGAATTACCTCTATACGAAACAGATGGTGTGAAGGTAACGGTTGATAAGGAAAAAGGTATTGCGAGATTTGAAGACGAAAACGGAGATACTCCAGTAGTCGTTGAAGTTCCAACGAAACTTCTTGATAAGAACATCAAGATGCTTAAAGTTGAAAAAGTGGACGAAACAATTAAAGGTCTTGAAGGAAAAGAATATCAAGGTTATGAAATTACTTTCGTCGACAAAGATGGTAAAGCAGTTCGTGTTGAAGGGGATGCCAAAGTAACATTCCCAGTTGATAAAGAAGTAGATGGTGCATACTTCGTAACAAGCGATACAAAAGAAGTGAAAGAAAAAGTTGAATTCTCTAACGGTGAAAACAAAGTCGTTACACTTAACGTTAAACACTTCAGTTTATACGCAGTTACATTCAAAGTTGTTGCTAGTGAAACACCAGTAACTCCAACTACTCCAACTACTCCAACTACTCCAACTACTCCAGCAACACCTGCAACACCTGCAACACCAACAACACCTGCAACTCCAGCAGCACCTACTACACAAGTAGCAGCAGCTCCAAGTGCAGCCCAAGGAGAAAATAAACCAGCTCCAGCGCCTGCAGCAGGTGAAGCAAAAGAAACATTACCAAATACAGGGGTAGAAGATGTAACTCCAGGAATCATTGGAGGAATTCTTGCAGCTCTTGGTGGATTAGGCCTAGCCATTCCTAAAAAAGGTAAAAGAGACTAGGAAAGAACGAAAAAAATCAGATGAGAGGACACTCCTAACCGGTCCAAACCATTTGAAAAAGTAGTCTGCCCTCAAACCGGTTCACAATGTGAGCCGGTTTTCTCTTTTTGTAGATGGAAAATCTTGCAAAATCGTTTCAAATAGCGTAAAATTTATCTATTCGATGAAGAGAACAACTTGTGTAAATACACTTTTAGAGAGCCGGTTATTGGTGGAAGATTGGCAGTCCCTGTTTATAGCAAGAATCATCTCTTAGAAACTTTTCTGAAATACATGTTAGATTAAGAAGAGTCGCTTAAATGGCGTTAACAATTTACCAAGGCAAACAAAATATTTGTTTGTAAATTTGGGTGGTACCGCGGAAATGATTTCGCCCCTGCAATTTGGCAGGGGCTTTTTTTATGCTCAGTGGTCAAAAGATGAAAAAAACAGTCAAACAAAGGAGGAAATTCAATGAAGATGAAGGAAACATTGCAAATTGGGAAAACAGAATTCCCAATGCGTGGGAACTTACCAACAAAAGAAGTGGATTACCAAAAAGAATGGGAAGAAGCAGACGTTTATGGACAACGTCAGAAAAAGAATGAAGGCAAACCAACATTCGTGCTTCACGATGGCCCACCATATGCAAATGGTGCGGTTCACATGGGACATGCCTTAAACAAGATTTCGAAGGACTTTATCGTTCGTAGTAAATCAATGAGCGGATTCCGTGCACCATTCGTTCCAGGATGGGATACACACGGACTTCCAATCGAACAAGCTTAGCAAACGCTGAAGGGGTTGACCGTAAGAAATTATCAATCGCTGAATTCCGTAAATTATGTGCGGAATACGCATTACGTCAAGTGGACAACCAACGTGCTGAATTCAAACGTTTAGGGGTTACAGGTACATGGGATAAACCATACTTAACACTTCAACCAGAATTCGAAGCAGAACAAATTCGTGTATTCGGTAAAATGGCTGAAAATGGCTATATTTACAAAGGATTAAAACCAATTTACTGGTCTCCATCAAGTGAATCTTCACTTGCCGAAGCAGAAATTGAATATAAAGATGTAGAAAGCCCATCAATCTATGTGGCGTTCAAAGTCAAAGACGGAAAGCTGTTGTCTCTGATGATGCGTCATTCGTTATTTGGACAACAACTCCTTGGACACTTCCAGCAAACTTAGGGATCTTCGTACACCCTGACTATGAATATGCAGAAGTGAAAACAGACAAAGGTACTTTTGTAGTAGCCAAAGAATTAGTGAACTCACTTGCTGAAACTCTTGGTTGGGAATCAGTGGAAGTAGTAAAAGAATTCCGTGGAACTGAATTGGAATATGCAACAGCATGGCATCCATTCTACGAACGCGAATCACTAGTGATGCTAGGGGACTACGTAACGCTTGATGCGGGTACTGGTTTAGTTCACTCAGCTCCTGGACACGGGGAAGACGACTTCTACTATTCACGTAAATACAACTTAGATGTATTATCACCAGTGGATAACCAAGGTCATTACACTGCAGAAGCTCCTGGTTTTGAAGGAATGTTCTATGCTAAAGCAAACAAAGTCATTACAGACATGTTAGCTGAAAATGGTTCATTACTTAAATTAAGCTATTTCGTGCATAGTTACCCACATGACTGGAGAACGAAGAAACCAGTTATCTTCCGTGCAACTCCACAATGGTTTGCGTCAATCGATGCTTTCCGTCAAGATATTTTAGATGTGATTGAAAATGATGTGAAATGGTACCACCCATCAGGTCAAGTACGTATTTACAACATGGTTCGTGACCGTGGCGACTGGGTCATCTCTCGTCAACGTGTATGGGGTGTTCCACTTCCTGTATTCTACGCTGAAAACGGAGAACCAATCATCACTCCAGAAACAACAGAACACGTTGCAAAATTAGTCGAAGAATTCGGTTCTGACGTATGGTTCGAACGCGAAGCAAAAGAGTTATTACCAGAAGGATTTACACATCCAAGCAGTCCAAATGGTACATTTAAAAAAGAAATGGACATCATGGACGTATGGTTCGACTCAGGTAGCTCACATGCTGGTGTATTAAGCATTCGCCCAGAATTAACATTCCCAGCTGATTTATACTTAGAAGGATCAGACCAATACCGTGGATGGTTCAACTCAAGTTTAACAACAAGTGTAGCGGTTCATAAACAAGCTCCATATAAAGCAGTTCTTTCTCAAGGATTCGTAATGGACGGAGAAGGTAAGAAGATGAGTAAATCTCTAGGAAATGTCATCTCACCTGCAAAGAAATGCAAACAAAAGGGGCAGACATTATCCGTCTATGGGTATCATCTGTGGACTACGAATCAGACGTACGTATCAGTACTGAAATTTTAAACCAAGTATCTGAAGCATACCGTAAGATCCGTAACACAATGCGCTTTATGTTAGCGAACACTACAGACTTCGAACCATCTAAACATGCAGTAGCGTTTAAAGACCTACGTAGTGTGGACCAATACATGATGATTCGTTTCAACGATATCGTGAAGACAATTGAAGAAGCGTATGAAAACTACGAATTCTCAACAATTTACCAAACAGTGATGAACTTCTGTACCGTTGATTTATCACAGTTCTACTTAGACTTTGCAAAAGACGTTGTGTATATCGAACATGAAGATAACTACGAACGTCGTGCAATGCAAACAGTTATTTACGATATCTTAGTGAAATTAACGAAATTACTAAGCCCAATCTTAGTTCACACAAGTGAAGAAGTTTGGAAATACTTGAAAGAAGAAGAAGCTTATGTTCAATTAGCTGAATTCCCAGCAGTAGAAAACTACGAAAACAAAGAAGAAGTATTAGCACACTGGACTGAATTCTTCAAAGTTCGTAACACTGCATTGAAAGCTTTAGAAGAAGCTCGTAACGAGAAATTAATCGGTAAGAACTTCGAAGCAAAAGTAACGCTATATCCATCTAATGAAGTACGTGCTTTATTAGACAGCTTAAACACAAATGTCGCTCAATTATTCATCGTAAGTGAATTAGAAGTCGCTCCAGAAGGTGTTGAAGCTCCTGCGAACGCAGTTGAAGGCGAAGGCGTGAAAGTCGTTGTTGAACATGCTAAAGGTGAAACATGTGAACGTTGCCGTGCTGTGAAGATTGAAGTAGGAACATTAGAAGATGCTCCAACTTTATGTAATCGTTGTGCAGCAATTGTGCGTGAACACTTCCCAGAAGCGCTTGTTCCAGAAGCAGAATAATAAAATTTTAACTGAGTCGGAGAAATTCGGCTCAGTTTTTTTCAAATTGTGTTCAAAAAGTGGACATTTCGAAGGAGTGAATTAGACTAATTCTAGTTAACTCCTTTTTTTAGCGTTCTATCAATGTTTTTGCCACTCAAAAGGGAGGATATTTGTAAATAAAAGGAAATTTTGCTCTCCATATTTTCTTTATAATTAAATCGAAATCATACTTATTTAGCATTTTAACTATACTTTTAATAGATTAATTTCATAAGTCTGTCAGGAAATGTTCTTACCCAGTTTAGATAATGTCTAATGTAGGAAAGGGATTACAAAAAACTCTCTTCCTAAATAAAAGAAGAAATAGGAGAACAATTATGCAAAAAGTACGTAATAGACAAAAAGGTATGATTGCAGGAGCAAGAGTGTTAGGAGCAAGCCTTATCTTGAGCACAAGCCTATTAGCGCCAATCGCAACAGTCTATGCTGAAACAGGTGAAGGAAGAGTTCCTAATGTCACACTGCCAAATGGGGTTCCGACAAACTATGACTTAACATGGTTTGATGAGTTTGATGGAGACAAACTCGACAGAACAAAATGGGATTATTCTCTTTCAAGTTTCGATCCTAAAAAAATAGAACGCAGATGCATTTCACAGACGACCCAGCAAATGTATCTTTAAAAGATGGAATTCTTCATTTAACGGCACTCTATACGCCGAAGCAATGGAAGTGGAATGACCAAACAAAAAAACATGAATGGGTAGACCGTGAGAATACTTATGTAGACTCAAAGACAAAACAAACGATTACTTATAAAGCTCCATTTACTTCTGGAGCGATTCAAACGCGTGACCGACACGGGAAAGTCCTTACGGAATTTGTAGGTGACTTCTATGCCGAATCACGTATCAAATTACCATTTAGTGAATCCTCATGGGCTTCCTTCTGGATGACTGGTACAAAAGGCGGAGGATCTCCTACAAGTGGGGAGATTGATGTTTTCGAGTCTAAAGGGTATGACCCAAAATTCATTCAAGCCAATATCCATACAGCACCGACACCTGAGCCTGGCAAGGAAAAGTATAGCGATCAATATCAAAAAAAACTCCCTAATAATGGAGATACGCAAACAGCTTTTCACACATACGGTGTATTAAAAGAAGGCGATAAAATTACTTTCTTCTATGATGGACAAGCACTTTATACCGTCAAATATAGTGAGATTAAGAAAAATGAAGCATTTGTCAATCCAGAAAATGGATTTATTTTACGATTAACGCATATCGTAGGTGGTTCATTTGTGAAGGACTTTGGAAAAAACGCTACCCGTAACTATACGGATGCGATTCCTTACAAAGATAGCTATAAGGATGGCAGTCGTTCAGACATGCAAATCGATTATGTTCGCGTATGGCAACCAAGTGCTAAACCTGTAACGACAGAAGCGCCAACGACAACAACAACAACTACAACGGTTGCGCCAACAACGACGACAGAGGCACCAACGACAACGGAAGCTCCGGCAACAACAGAGGCACCTACAACTACAGTAGCGCCTACGACAACGGAAGCTCCGACAACAACAGAGGCACCTACAACTACAGTAGCGCCTACGACAACGGAAGCAACTACAACGACAGAAGCACCTACAACTACAGTAGCAACTACCACAACTGAAGCGCCAACTACAACAGTAGCGACAACAGAAGCTCCAGTAGTGACAACATCTGCTCCTGTAGTAACAGAGGCGCCAGTTGTAACGACATCAGCACCAGTAGTAACAGAAGCACCAGTTGTAACTACATCAGCACCAGTAGTAACAGAAGCTCCAGTAGTGACAACCTCAGCACCAGTAGTAACAGAAGCTCCAGTTGTAACGACATCAGCTCCAGTTGCAACAGAGGCACCAGTAGTAACAACATCTGCTCCAGTGGCAACAGAGGCTCCAGTAGTAACAACCTCAGCTCCAGTGGCAACAGAAGCACCAGTAGTGACAACATCAGCACCAGTGGCTACAGAAGCACCAGTTGTAACGACATCAGCCCCTGTAGTGACAGAAGCTCCGGTAGTGACAACAGTTGCACCTACAACAACAACTACTACGACTGAGGCTCCAACTACAACTGCAGCAACAACAGTGACAGAGGAGCCTACAACTACAACAGTAGCGACAACTGAAGCACCAAGAAGTCGTGTTCGTAGAAGAGCTCTTCTAGATACAACTGAACTACCAACACCAACTCCTGAGGCAGAGGTGCGTTCTACAGTTGCAGAAACGGTAGCAACAACAGAAGCTCCTGCACCAACAGCTGTTTTAACAAATGCCGTTGAAGACAAAGTTGTAACAGCAGAAACAAATACGGAAGCAACTGAGTCACGTGTGTTAGCAACACCTCTTGCTGCTAAAGCAGAACAAGCACAAGACAAAGAAGCAAAAGATGCAAAAGATCCATCTCCAGCGCCCGTCGCACAAGCAGCGCCAGCAGGAGAAGACGAATTACCAAATACAGGTACTTCAATGGGAACTTTATATCTGATTCTTTCAGCAGTATTCTTAACAGGTGGCGCATTTGTATTTGCTAAAAGCAAAAAATAAAATAGTTCAATAAACCAAGAAGGAATTAGACAGTGAAGGCTGTTTAATTCCTTTTTTGCGTTGTTATTTTCAGTCTCAAGTCCCAGAGAAATCGGCCTTTAGTACCATGCCCCAAAATTAGGGGATGATACAATAAGTCTATAAGGAGGGAGCACCATGAAACAGTGGAATAGACTTCTCAAACTAGTATTGTTTGTATTCATAACGCGTTACTTTATGAGTCATATTTACGGGTCATCTGTAAGGCTGTTATTTTCACTTCTCGTACTAGCAAGTATCTTTTTCTTCATGCTATTTCCAGAAGAAATGGAAGTGAAATCGATCTTTGGCAAAACAAAGAGACCGTTAGATAAAACCTCTAGTAAGGTGCAAAAACGATATGAACAATCCGGATTATCTAAGCAGGAAATCGATTATTTTAGACAAAAAATGTCAGTGGTGAAGACACAAATTCAAGAGATTGATGAGACAATTCAAAGTCTTACAAAGCTAAGAATTATTAGTAATCGATATAACACTACAGTAACGATGAAAGATTATTTCAAAGAATTAGTGGCACACCCTGAGAAGCTTCCAGAAGCCAACTTGTTCGTTCATACATGCGTACCGTCATTAAACGAAATGACGAAAGTCTATAAAGAATTGAGTGAGCAACCGGTAAAAGGAAGCGAAACGTATCAAACACTACAAGAATTAGGAGAAAAAATCGATCTCGTCTGCGCAACGCTGGAAGAGGATTACTTACATTTCCAAGAGGATAAAATCAAAAAATCTGAAGCAGAGATGGATTACGTGAATCGTACGATAAAGGAGTAGAAAAAATGACTGAACAAAAATCAATGGTAGATGCACTCATTCAAAACCCATTTGGAGAAGACGTAGTAAAAAATACGACATTGCAAGATGTGGCAAGTGATTTTCCACAAGAACAACTAGATGCTAAACGTGCGCTGGTAGATACTTTGCCAGAAAAACAACAAGAACAAGCACGTGCTCTTGCAAAACAAATCGATGAAAAGAACATGCAGGCCATCATTAGTTATGGTGCTGGCGCGCAAAAGCAACTTGGTGAATTCTCTCATTCGATGCTGGCTCATGTGCAAAATAAAGATACAGGAGAAATCGGCGATACGCTCAATGAGTTGATGATGCGACTCAACGAGACAAACCCAAACGACCTTGTGGCACAAGATTCGAACATCTTCCGTAAAATCTTTGGGCGCGTGAAGAAGTCGATTTACGAAATGCAATTAAAATACCAAGAAGTCGGTTCTCAAGTGGATAAGATTGCAGTGCGATTAGACCATGAAAAGAATGGATTATTAAACGACAACTTGTCACTGGAACAATTGTACCAACGTAATAAGGAATTCTTCGAGGCGTTAAGTATTTATATCGCTGCTGGGGAATTGAAGATTGAAGAGTTGCAACAAAAACTGATTCCTGAAGCGATGCAAAAGGCGCAAGAGTCCGGAGACCAAATGGATGTGCAAGTCGTCAACGACTTACATCAATTCTTAGATCGTCTTGAAAGAGAAATCATGACTTGAAATTGACGCGTCAAATGACCATCCAGCAAGCACCACAAATTCGCTTGATTCAAAATACGAATCAAACCTTGGCGGAAAAAATTCAATCTTCCATTACGACAACGATTCCTTTATGGAAGAACCAAATTGCCATTGCGATGACATTGCTTCGCCAAAAGGATGCCGTGACAGCGCAACGTCAAGTGTCTGAAACGACAAATCAATTGATTCAAAAGAACTCTGAAATGTTGAAGATTTCAACGATTGAAACAGCTCGTGAAAATGAACGCGGTATTATCGATCTTGAAACCCTTCAAAAGACACAACAAGACTTGATTGAAACATTAGAAGAAACGATTCTTATTCAACAAGAAGGCCGTCAAAAACGTAGAAAAGCCGAATACGAATTGACGCAAATGGAACAAGAACTCCGCGAAAACTTACTCGTTTTAAGCCAAAAAGAAAAACGAGTGAAGGAAGAAATGCGCGGTTAATAATGATAGAAATCTTTACCTTTTATTCCTGAATAAGGACTTGAGGGTAAAGATTTTTTTGTTTTTAGCTAGTGTCTGTAATGTTTCAATTCGTTAACAAAATGATAAACTTCGCCTTGAACCTTGATATTTTGGCTAACATTATTTAAAATAGGATGAAAGGAAAAAAATAATATTTAATGAGGTGAAAAAATGCACGTATGGGTCGTAGTTCTCGCGTTATTAGCATTAGCAGTATTTTTCTTATTCATTTCACTATTCTTAAAGGATAACCACAATGAAGAAGAAATCGATGAATTAGCTGAAGGTTTATTAGAATTAAACCGTGAAGTGTATTCATTAAAGAAAAAAATTCAAGAATTAGAAGGAACAACTGTATACAAAGGACCATCAGTTGAACCAACTTACGAAGAAGTTCGCGCTGCAAAAACAGCAGAAGTTCGTGTAGCTGAAAAACCAGAACCAGTAGCTGAAGAAACAGAAGCAGTGGAAGAAGCAACTGCAGAAGAATCTGGTCGCTTACACAATGTAACAAAACAACAAATCATTACATTGTTCAGCCACGGTAACTCAGTAGAATCAATTTCTGAACAATTAAACGTACCTGTTTCAACAGTACAATTGGTAATCGATAACTATTTTGAAGCAGATGCAAATTAAGGAGGAAGAACATGAGTAAAACGAAATTTCGTTCTTTAGGAATGGGCTTCTTATTAGCAGCGTTAATTTTAGCATTGGTTACTGTGATTTGGCCTTTTGTACCACAATCATTAAAGAGCCAATTAGATGCAGTGAATTTGCCAATCGTTTCTGAAGGAGCAAATGAAGCAAGCTATAAAGCCGCTTACGAGTCTTTATTAGCTGAAAAAGAATCTGGTAGCAAAGCAGCGACTTCATCAAGTGCTAAAGCTACTTCACAAGCTTCAACAACTGAAGCAGCAACTACACAATCTTCAAAACCTGTATCTATTACAGTTGAAGAAGGCGAATCATCAAATGAGGTTGCCGACAAATTAGAAAAAGCAGGCTTAGTTAAGAGTGCTAAAGAGTTCGTAGATTACTTAACAACAAATAACATTGCTGATAAGATCTGGACTGGGACTTTCGAAATTAAACCAGGAAGCTCTAATGAAGAAATCGCTCGTGCAATCGGAGCGTTACAATAATAGAAATGTCTGAGTGTTACAGTCGAAGGGCTGTAACACTTTTTTTGTTTAACATTAAAGTTTTCTGAAAATTAAATGAAAACTGTGGTACAATGGAAGTACGACTTTAGAAAGTGGAGTGAGAATATGATTGAAAGAAGTCAAGTAGATGTAAATCAAACATGGGATTTAACGCATTTGTTTCAAACAGAAGAAGTGTTTAACGAAGCGTTAGAAGACCTAAAAGGAAAAGTAGATGCTTTCCATAAGGAATACGAAGGGCAAATTACTACGGCTAGCCAAGTGAATACTGGTTTAGCAACATACCGTGAATTATTAGAACTTCGCGGAAAAGTTTCTGCTTATTGTAATTTAGCAGTCAGTGCTAATACGAAAGATAAAGAAGCGCAAACACGTGCTGCACAAACACGTACAGTGTTAGCTGGATTAGATGCCAAATTAAGCTTCTTTGAATCTGAATTAAGCCAATTGGATGATGCAGTATTAGAAGAAGCGCGCGCGAATAAAGAAGATGCCTTATATATCGAACGTCTCTTAGAAGATAAAAAACATTTATTATCAAAAGACGTGGAAGCAACCCTTGCTGCTCTAGGAAATACATTAGATGCTGGCTACCAAGCGTACAACGATATTAAATTTAAAGACATGCATTTTGCAGACGTTGAAGCAGACGGACAAGTGATTCCGATGACATACAACAGCTTTGAAGGCCGTATGCAATCTGAACCAAATACAGCAATTCGTCGTGAAGCGTTCAAAGTATTTAGCGACACATTACGCAAATACCAACACAGCACTGCTTCAGCGTATAATACCCAAATTCAAAAAGAAAAAACAATGGCAACATTGCGTGGATTTGATTCAGTGTTTGACTACTTACTAGACCGTCAAAAAGTGTCTCGTGAATTATACGACCGCCAAATCGATGTCATCATGGAAGAATTAGCGCCACATATGCGTAAATTCGCACGCCTATTGAAAGAAATCTATCAATTAGACGAAGTACGCTATGAAGACTTGAAACTGGAAGTAGATCCAACTTATGCAGCCAAAGTAACGTATGACGAAGCAAAACAATATATCTTAGAAGGATTAGAACCACTAGGGAAAGATTACTTAAAGATTATGAAAGAAGCCTTCGATAACCGTTGGATTGACTACGCTGAAACAATTGGTAAACGCACGGGTGCGTTCTGTTCATCACCATACGGGGCAAACTCATTTATCTTAATGTTCTTTACAGAAGATATGAATGACTGTATGACACTGGCGCATGAATTAGGACACGCAGGGCACTTCCAATTAGCGTATAAACACCAAAATATTCTAGATGGTCGTCCAAGTATGTATTTTGTAGAGGCTCCATCAACAACAAACGAATTATTGGTTGAGTTCTACTTGAAGAACAAAGCAGGAGATGACTTACGTATGAAACGTTGGATTTCATCTCAAATGGTCGCTAAAACTTACTACCATAACTTTGTGACTCACTTATTAGAAGCGTACTTCCAACGCGAAGTATACCGCTTAGTGGACGCAGGTAAGAGCTTAGACGCGGATACATTGAATCATTTATTCAAAGAAACACTCGCTAAATTCTGGGGACCAGAAGTGGTTCTTACAGAAGGAGCAGAGTTAACATGGATGCGTCAACCGCACTACTACATGGGATTATATTCATACACTTACTCAGCTGGTTTAACAATCGGTACACAAGTGGCGAAAATGATTCAAAAAGATTCAAGTGTCGCAAATACTTGGGTTGAAGTATTGAAGATGGGCGGAACGAAGAGCGCAGAAGAGCTTGCCAAAGCAGCAGGCGTGGATGTCTCAACAGATGCACCGCTGAAAGATACGATTGCAACAATCGGTGGATTAATCGACGAAATCGTAGACATTACAAAACAATTGAATGCATAAAAAAATAAAGGTCAGCAAGGATTTTCCTTGTTGACCTTTTTGCGTTTTTACTTATTGATTTGATTGAGAAACAATCAGTTGAACAGATCCGTTAATCTGAAGTGTTGGTGTTCCAGAAGGCAGAATAAAGGAATCTGCTTTTTGGATTGGATACTCGATTCCGTCGACTGTAAGCGTACCTTTTCCGTCTAATACCGTCACAAGGTGATAAGTAGAAGAGAGGGCATCGCGGTAGTCGCCGTTGATATCGTATTTCCAAACGGTAAAGAATTTATTCTCCACAAAAGTCGTTCTAGTTCCAGTGTCAGTCGTCACCACTTGTTGGTTAGGTGTTGGGACACTATGAGGAATCGTTGTGACGTCTTTTGTTTGTTGAATATGCAGAGGACGAGGATTTCCAGCATCGTCAGTGCGGTTGTAGTCATACACGCGGTAAGTCGTGTCCGAATTTTGTTGCGTTTCTAGAATCACAATACCGCCACCAATGGCGTGAATCGTGCCACTCGGAACATCGAAGAAGTCACCAGCCTTCACAGGAACTTCGGTGAATAGCTCGCTCCAAGCTTCATTGTCGATTTTTGTTGCAAATTCTTCAGGAGTCGTCGCTGTATGTCCGTATACAATTTTTGCGCCTGGCTCAGCTTGAACCACATACCAACATTCATTCTTCCCATATTCGCCTTCATGTTCTAGCGCATACTCGTCATCTGGATGCACTTGAATCGATAAGTCATCGGACGCATCGAGCAACTTAATGAGAAGAGGAAAGCTTGCTAACTGTTGCCCATTGAAGAGTTCAGGATGAGCTTATAGAGTTCATCTAACCCGAGTCCTGCATATTCTGCAGGGCTTTTTATCGTTGAAATCCCATTTGGATGCGCGCTAATAATCCACGCTTCCCCTGTTTTATCTGAAGGAAGAGTGAAGTTAAAGAGCGAATGCAATTTCGTCCCACCCCAGATTTTCTCTTGAAGTGCGGCATTTAAAAAGATTGGTGTTGTCATCATCGTGCCTCCTATGAAGAATGTCTTAATGCAAATGAATTAAATTCAAATAGATCGTATCTGTGTCGGCTAATCGAGTACTCAAATGGAGTGCCATTGTCGAGGTAAGCCACTTGTTCTACTTCGAAGACTGGCTCCGTTGGAAGTAATTGTAAGTATTTTTGTTCATCTTCAGAACTTGGTGCGGCACGCAAGATTTTTGTGGCGCTCGCGATGCGTAATCCTAGTTTGCCTTCGATATATTGATAAATAGAGTCTAATAGAATTTCTTCAGTAATTCCTGGAATGACGCTCGTACTCATATAGGTTTGCTCTAATACATACGGCTTCCCGTCGATGATGCGAAGTCTATGAATATTATAAACAGGACTTTGCACCTGTACTTGTAATTTTTCTGCAAGGAATTCAGAAGCAAATTCTAATTTAAAATGAATGATTTTTGATTCAACAGTAGAGTGTGTATCCTCAGAAATTTTCGTGAGTCCTTTAATATCGCGTTCTGGAACGATAAGTTTTCGCTTAGACGTGCCGCGAGAGAGGACAAAGGTACCTTGGCCGCGTTTTCTAAAGATAAGCCCTTCGGAAACGAGTAAGTCTAATGCTTTCTTGACCGTCATTCGACTGCTATTAAATTCTTTCGTTAATGTGATTTCATCGGGTAATTGTTGGTTAATGGCGTATTCGTTACTTAAAATCTTTTCACGAATCGCATGGTAAATCTGTAAATACTTTACGCTCATCGAATGTCATCCTTTCTCTAAACTAGCTATATTATAACAAATGTAGAATGAATAGGCAAAATGGACAATTTGAATACTATTTATAAATATTGTCTAGACAAATATTTAATTGTGATATACTATACGTGAAAGAGCTTACAGAAAGGAGGTTAATTATGAAGAAACAATTGCGTTTCCCTCAAGGGTTCTGGTGGGGTGCTGCTTCAAGTGGACCGCAGACAGAAGGACAATTCGATAAGGCACATGAAAATGTGATGGATTACTGGTTTAGAACTGATCCAGAAGATTTCTTTAATGGCGTCGGTCCAGATGTGGCGAGTGATTTTTATCATACGTATCCTGAAGATTTTCGTTTGATGAAGGAGATTGGATTTAATTCATTCCGGACTTCGATTCAATGGAGCCGTTTGATTAAGGACTTCGAAACGGGTGAAGCTGATCCAAGAGCTGTGGAATTTTACAACGCGGTTATTGAAGAAGCAAAGAAAAATGATATTGAACTTGTGTTGAATTTACACCATTTCGATATGCCAGTTGAATTACTTCAAAAATATGGCGGATGGGAAAGTAAACATGTCGTTGACTTATTCGTGAAATTTGCCAAAACAGCATTCGAATGTTTTGGTGATAAGATTCGTTACTGGACAACTTTCAATGAGCCAATGGTCATTCCAGAAGCAGGATACTTATATGCATTCCATTATCCAAACCTAAAAGGGAAAGGGAAAGAAGCTGTTCAAGTGATTTATAATATAAATCTTGCAAGTGCCAAAGTGATTGAGCTGTATCGTACAATGGAACTGGATGGCAAGATTGGGATTATTTTAAACTTAACACCTGCTTACCCAAGAAGTGATTCCCCAGAAGATTTGGCAGCAAGTCAATTTACAGATGATTTCTTTAATAGAGTCTTCTTGAATCCAGCGGTGAAAGGAACATTCCCTGAAACCTTGGTGAAACGACTAGAGGAGGACGGCGTGTTATGGAGTCATACTGAGGAAGAATTGCAGCTCATTCGAGAAAATACGGTTGATTTTCTTGGAGTGAATTACTATCATCCAAAACGCGTTCAGGTACAACCGAATCCCGAGGAGTACCAAACCCCTTGGATGCCAGACCAATATTTCAAAGAGTATGAATGGCCTGAGCGTCGCATGAATCCATATCGTGGATGGGAAATCTTCCCAAAAGCCATCTATGACATTGCAATGATTGTGAAGGAAGAATATGGCAATATCCCATGGTTCATTAGCGAGAACGGAATGGGTGTTGAAAACGAAGGTCGCTTCATTGGAGAAAATGGAATCATTGATGATGTGTATCGTATTGAATTTTACGAAGAACATCTCACTTGGCTACATAAAGCGATTGAAGAAGGTAGTCATTGTTTTGGATATCATACATGGACGGCTTTTGATTGCTGGTCTTGGAATAATGCGTATAAGAATCGTTACGGATTTATTTCTGTAGATTTAGAAACGCAAAAGAGAACCATCAAGAGTAGTGGAAGATGGTACAAAAAAGTCAGTGAAAATAACGGTTTTGAAATAAAAATTGAGGAATAAAGAGAGGAGATATTCAGATGAAAAACTCAAAATTTATTGATAAATTTGCCGCGTTTGCAGGTAGACTGGGGAACCAAATTCATTTAAAAACCCTCAGAGATGCATTTGCGACAGTAATGCCATTATATATTTTGGCAGGGTTAATTGTTCTTTTGAACAACACAGTATTTAAGTGGATTTTCCAAGGGGATACATTAACGAAATTCCAATATTGGGGAATTACAATTGCAAACGGGACTTTAAGTATTTCAGGTCTTATTATTGCCGTAATGGTTGGTTATTTCTTAGCGAAAAACAGAGACTTCGAAAACCCATTGGCAGCATCAATGCTATCATTAGTTTCTTTAATTGTTATGATGCCAAATACAATTTCTGTAGTTCCTGATGGCGCAAAAGATGCCGTGAATATTTCAGGTGTTCTTTCATTTAACAACACAGGTACAGGTGCAATGTTCGCTGGGGTTATCGTAGCGATTATTGCAACAGAATTATTCATCAAGTTATCAAACGTTAAAGCGTTACAAATTAACCTTGGTGACAACATTCCACCAGCAGTTGGTAAATCATTCAGCGTATTACTTCCAGTAATGACAGTTATTTCATTATTCGGTGTAGTTTCAGCATTATTGTTCAACCTATTTGGAACAAACTTAATCTCAATTATTACAGTCTTCATCCAAGAACCAATTCGTCATATTGGTACAAGCTTAATTGGGGTAATCATTATTTACTCTCTAGGAAATATGTTATGGCTATTTGGTATTCACCAAGCAGTTATTTACAGTGCAATTCTAGAACCATTACTATTAATTAACATCACTGAAAACATTGCTGCAGCAAATAATGGACAAGCGATTCCACACATCATCAACTTATCTCAAGTTCAAACATTTGCGTAATGGGTGGTAGTGGATCTACATTATGTTTATTAGTGGCAACATTCTTAGTGAGCCGCAACGCTGCTTCTAAAAACGTGGCTAAATTATCATTTGGACCTGGACTCTTCAATATCAATGAACCAGTATTATTCGGTTATCCAATCGTTTATAACATTTCATTAGCGATTCCATTTATCGCTGTTCCAGCTCTTGGTATTTTAATCAGCTACTTAGCAACAGCTGCAGGCTTCATGAGCCCAGCATTTGTACAAGTTCCATGGACTACACCAGTATTCTTAAATGCATGGTTAGCAACAGCAGGGGACTTCAGAGCAATTCTCGTTCAATTAGTCATCTTTGCACTTGGAGTTCTTCTATACATTCCATTTATCAAAGTAAATGATAAAGTTGTTGAACAAGAAATGAAGGGATAAGATTATGAAACAAATTTTATTAGTATGTAACGCGGGAATGTCGACAAGTATGCTCGTTAAAAAGATGCAACAAAGTGCGACAGAACGTGGGATTGAAGTCTCAATTGAAGCAAAATCCATTACAGAAGCAAAAAAGAATATCCATGAAGTAGATGTTATTCTTATTGGACCACAAATTCGTTATGAGTTACCTGCAGTAAAAGAAATCGCAGGGGATATTCCAGTAGATGCGATTGATATGCGCGACTACGGAATGATGAACGGCCCTAAAGTATTAGATCAAGCCTTGGCATTGATAGGAGAATAATATGACAGAAGAAATGGAGTTAGTCTGTTTCCAGCTGATTGCCAATAGTGGTGCAGCAAAATCTTGTTTTGTAGAAGCAATTCAAGCGGCTAAAAAAGGGTTGTTTGAAGATGCTAAAGCAAAACTTGTGGAAGCAGAAGAAGCCTTCGTTGAGGCGCATAAAATTCACGCAGAGCTGATTCAAAAAGAAGCGAGCGGAGAAAAAACAGAATTTTCATTGCTGTTTATGCATGCCGAGGACCAGATGGCTTCAACCGAAATCGTTCAATTGTTAGCTCAAGAGTTGATTGAGCTTTATCGTGAACGTTACGAACAAAAGTGATTTATAAGAACACAGATTAGTCTATTTACTAATCTGTGTTTTTTATTGACTTTCCTTCTTAGAAAGAAAAGATTCTGGAGAAGCTTACGGATTCTATAATAGCAGTAACGTGAAGGGCATTAAATGCGAATTAGGAGGTGTAGGAATTCATTTCGTACACCTCCTTTGAGGCTTTAAAGGTGAGAGACTTAGGCTCGAACCGGTGCAACGTTACAGCTATTATGAAGATATCCGTAAGGATTCGAAGGAATCTTTCTTTTTGTTGAGAATAGACATTCATAAGAAACAGAATCATTAAGAAATACCTAAATCCTTTTAAATCGCGTGAATTCAATGATAAAATAAACTGACATCAACCGTGGAGGAACATATGGAAGACAAAAAATTATTTATGAATACATATACAGGGCGCATATTTAATCCGCTTGAAATGGTGCCAGACAATGTTGCCATTGAAGATATTGCGCATGCCTTAAGTATGATGTGTCGAGGAAACGGACATCTACGTTTCTTTTATTCAGTAGGATTACATAGCATTAACTGTGCACAAGAAGCGATTGCTAGAGGCTATCAAACAGGAACCGTCCTTGCATGTTTATTGCATGACGCAACCGAAGCCTATATCGCTGACTTAATTCGTCCTGTGAAAAATCAATTGCCAGAGTACGAAATCATGGAAAATAACTTATTCGAAGTGATTAAAGAGAAATTCTTCTTGCAACATTTAGAAGAAAAAGAATGGGCAAAAGTGTGGGCAATTGATCATGAAATGCTCTCTAATGAATTGCCAATTATCTTAACGGATGAGCCGATAATGGAAAAAGCGCCATTACTGAGCAGTCCAATTCTCGAAGAAAGAAACATGCGAGCAGTCGAACTCGAATTCTTGAAGTTATTCACCGAACTCTTTGAGGCATATCAAAAAGACGTGAAGAACTTGAAACGCGCTCAGCAAAAGAGAGAACTAGAGGCGATGACGCCTGGAAAACGCCGTGCGGAAGAAAAACGAGTGGTAGAATGGCTAAAAGGAATGCCGCAATGGATTGAGGCCAAGACGGTCGGTTTAACGATGCCGATGCGAATGGAATTCCAATTAGATTTAATCGTTCAAGAGGCTAGAAGCGCTGGAAAAACAATATTCGTTCCTGTGACGATGCCAGATAAGACATTGGTGTTTGTAGAATGGAATGAACAAACAACTTTTAAACGCACGTCATATGGAGTACTAGAGCCAGTCATCGATAGCACGCATCCGCTATTTGAAGCTAAAGACCTGGATTTAATTATTGTGCCTGGATTACTGTATAGTACGAAAGGGGACCGTATCGGCTTTGGTGGCGGGTATTACGATAGAACCTTACAAAAAGTAGACGATTATCGAATTCTTTCACTAGCCTATACGACTCAGGTGACGCCTGTTGCCGACTGGCCGGTATTTGAAACGGATATTCATATTCCAACGATTATTACAAGTGAAGGAGTGGTACGAGATGTTTAAGATTAACCCTTGGAAATTAGAACGCATGAAGCGCAACTTCAACGAGAGCTTCAGCTTTACTTATTTATTTTTAGCGATTCAAGCAGCGCTCTTTATCGTAATGACGCTTGCAGGTGGTAGCACGAATGGACAAGTTCTTGTTAATTTCGGGGCGAAGTTCAATCCGTATATTATTCATCAACATGAATATTATCGATTCCTAACGCCAATTTTCTTACATATTGGACTGGAACATATTTTATTTAATAGCGTGTTCTTATATATGATTGGTCGTCAGATGGAGTACGAAATTGGGCACTGGAGATTCCTTGCGGTGTATCTGTTATCAGGAATTATGGGAAACCTTGCAAGTTTTGCATTCTCATCTAGCATTTCAGCTGGGGCAAGTACGGCGCTCTTTGGACTCATGGGAGCTGTTGTTTATTTATCAAGAAAACACGGCTACATTCGTTCTTTTAGGCAAATGGGCGTGCAATACGCAGGACTTATCATTATCAACATCGTCCTAGGGTTTATTAATTCAGCCGTCGATAACTATGGACACTTAGGAGGACTCGTTGGTGGGTACTTAGTGATGATGGCAATCAGCTTCAGAGGAGACCGCCTGACAAAACCTGCTTCACGCATTGCCGGAATCGTTTCGTATTTTGTCATCGCAATTTTACTTTTTGCACTAGGAATGAAAAGATAATGCTGTTATAATGTAAGCATATACAAGTTTCATGGAGTGAATACAATGGAAAAGAAAATTATTGGTATTGATTTAGGTGGGACTTCCATCAAATTTGCGATTATTTCACTAGCAGGTGAAGTTCAACAAAAATGGTCGATTCCTACCAACATTTTAGACGAAGGAAGCCACATTGTGGACGACATTATCGACTCTATTCGTCATCGTTTAGACTTATTAGGACTAACAAATGAAAACTTTGCTGGTATCGGGATGGGTTCTCCAGGTGTTGTTGACAGAGAGAAGGGTACAGTTATCGGTGCCTACAACTTAAACTGGAAAACATTACAACCTTTGAAAGAAAAAATCGAAGGAGCACTTGGAATTCCGTTCTTCATCGACAATGATGCTAACGTTGCAGCGCTTGGCGAAAAATGGATGGGTGCTGGTGGAGACCAACCAGACGTAACCTTCTTTACACTTGGAACAGGTGTTGGCGGTGGGATTATCGCTGAAAACCGTCTGATTCATGGTGTAGCAGGTGCCGGCGGAGAGCTTGGACATATTACTGTTGATTTCAGTGACCGACCTTTTGCATGTACTTGCGGTAAAAAAGGCTGTCTTGAAACAGTAGCGAGTGCCACTGGTATTGTGAACTTAGCACGTCGTTATGCAGACGAATATGCAGGCGATTCAGAGTTGAAAGCAAGAATCGATGATGGACAAGATGTGAGTGCAAAAGATGTGTTTGATTTAGCAAAACAAAACGATCCACTCGCATTAATCGTGATTCGTCATTTCTCAAAATACTTAGGAATTGCATGTTCACACGTTGCGAATATGTTAAATCCGTCCTTCATCGTTATCGGTGGTGGAGTGAGCGCTGCAGGAGAATTCTTGCTAGAAGGCGTTCGTAAAGAATATGAACAATTAGTATTCCCACAAGTCCGCGAAACAACACACTTACGTTTAGCAGAACTTGGGAACGATGCAGGAGTCATTGGAGCAGCTTCTTTAGTGCTTTTGAAAGATTAGAAGAAACATGATACAATATCTCTTGTCTTATTAAAATTATTTTTGAAGGAGTTTAGTCTCATGTGGTATATTATTTGGGCTCTATTCATGGCCTACGGAATTTACTTATTTGTATTAGTTTGGATGCGTCAATCTGCTGCTAAAGTGGTTAGCGCTGAAGAGTTCGGAAAGGATTTACGTCATGGACAATTAATCGATGTACGTGAAAAGGATGAATTCAAAGCAGCTCATATTTTAGGAGCACGTAACATTCCTTATTCTCAATTTAAAGAACGTTTCATGGAATTACGTAAAGATCAACCAATCTATTTATATGAAGAAGGCGTATCAATCGCTGGTCGTTGTGCTTACCGTCTAAAGAAAAATGGATATACAAATATTTACATTTTAAAACATGGCTTCGAAGCATGGAACGGTAAAGTGAAAAAAAGAGAAAACTAATATGGAAAAGAGCTAGTTCAAGTTGAACTAGCTCTTTTTTTATTTATTCAGCTTGATGCTTTCTGTAGTCCCCTGGAGAGACTCCAGTTTTCTCTTTGAAGATTTTTGTGAAGTATGAGTAATTATCATATCCGACTTCAGAGGCTACTTGAGAAATCGGGGTCTTCGTATCTGAGAGCAATTCTTTGGCAGCATGGATACGTTTATCCGTAATGTATTTAACGAGTGTTTCGCCTGTTTCTTTCTTAAAGACACGAGCAAGGTGATCCGCGCTGAGGTACACCATATCGGCTAAAGTCGTCCGGCTCAAATCCTCTTTGTAGTGATGATCGATATATTCGATGATGCGTTGAATACTATTCTTTTGGTTTTCAGCATCCGTGACAAAGTTTCTTGCATGAGACCAGTAGTAATTGAAGTATTCTTCGAAAGACTCAATCGAATGGAATTTTCTTTGGAAGAGGAAATCATGATGCGCATTTTGGAAAAGCTTATGCGCAGAAATTCCATTTTGGTCTAAGTAAATTCCGATTTGTTGCGTCCAATCCAGATGGAGTTTTTGCAAGATGGATTTTGGCACCATTCCACCTGAAATATAGTGCAATAGACTCTTTGACAGTTCAGATTCGTCTAATGAATCCGAGAAGGAGATAGAGTTGGTTGCGACTTCTTTTTCCTGTAAAACAGCAGCGTCAGAAGATACTGGAATAATCGTATTCCAATAAGGATCTTGTTGGCCAGTTGCCGCGTAGAGTTCTTTTACGTCTTGTAAAATATTCGGGCATTGGAAGCAACTGTTGAACGTAATGATGGAATTATGGTGCAAACTTATCCTGAATCTCTTGTTGGATTTTTCTGGCGAATGTCTCACTATTGATGGAATTGTCCACTCTAAAGAGGCAAACGTAATGGTCCACGTGTCCTTCCATCTTAAATAGACTGGATAATTGATAAGATCTCATTTGAGAAGGCTTGGAATACTTTTTTCAACTGTGAAGTCCATGACGGAATTTCTGGGAGCGTAATCTGCTTCATTAATATGCAATGTAATCACACCTGTTAGGAAATACTGATGATCTTTTAAACTCAGATTGCGTCTGCGCAGTTCTGCTTGCAATTCTTCCAGACGGTGAATGCGTGGTTTTCTTAAATATTCGAACCAGAAATTATTCTCTGCTTGGAAAAATGTCTCAAGAGGCGCTACTGGACGTTGCTCTGTAATTTTGTCGAGTGCCTTTTGAATGATGAACTCCAACTTTTCGAAGTTAATCGGTTTTAAGTAGTATTCAAAACTTTGCAATTCAATCGCTTTTTGCGCGTAGTTGAAATCCGCATAGTTCGTTAAAAAGATGGTTTTGATGTCGTAATTTTCGTTTCTGACCCAAGAAAGCAGTTCGAGACCACTTCCTTGAGGCATTTCAATATCGCTAATCATTAGGTGGATAGGATATTCTTTAATGATGTCTTGCGCCTGAGTGAGGCTGTTTGCTGCGTAGACGTTGTCGATTTTTAATCGATCCCAACGGATTTTTCACGTAACGCTTCGATGATAAAACGGTCGTCATCAACGAGTAGTATATTCATTAGAATCTCCTTTCAACGCTTTATAGGGGAGGAGCGCATAAATTCTTGCGCCACCCGTGTCGTTATTTTCAAAAGTAATCGTATAATTATTTGGATAGAGAAGGTTAAGCCGTTCAATCGCATTGGTAATTCCGATATGATGGCCGTCTTCCGACATTAATGATTCCATGTTCTTGAGTTTTTCAAGAATCTCTGGAGTAAAACCTGGACCATTGTCTTTGACGCAAATCTCAATATAAGGCTTTTCGTCTACCTTTCGTTTTTGAAGAGAAAGGTCAATGGCAATCCCGTCTTGGAAAGAGAAACCATGCTTAATCGTATTCTCAACGAATGTTTGAAGTAATAGGGAAGGAACGAGCGCATCGTGCAACTGTTCATCGAATGTTAAAGCAAAATCGATATGCTCCCCGTAACGAATGCGTTGAATCTCTAAATAGTCCTTAATATGTTGAATTTCTTTATCCAGTGGAGAGAAGTCTTGGTCCACCATAAAGAGATATCGTAAGTAGTCGGACGTTAAAATCGTTAACTCTTCAATTTCCTTATAGTTCTCCGTTTGAAGCATGCTATGAATCATGGAAAGCATATTCAGATAGAAGTGAGGTCGGATTTGACTCTTTAAGTAGTTGAGTTCGACCTTTTTTAATTCCAGCTGTGCATGATACTCACGAATTTAAGTCTTGCATATCAAAGAGCACCTGGCTCAATTTATCATTGGCAGTATCGATTTCCAAAATCCCTTCAGAAGAAGCAATGTCGTAAATGGAGGTGTTTTCGTCAATTTTTGAAAGTCGTTCGGTTAATCGTGTAATTGGGCTTAACATTCTGTTTCGAATGAAAATAATCAACACAAGAGAAGCAATCGCAATTAAGATAGGAACGATTGCGATGAACACTTCAAAAAGAACGATACTCTTGAATACGTCTGTGTAGTCAACCGCTACGTAAATATCAAATGGCAGTTGCGTCCGTTCGCTATCGGCTTCGATTAAGTGTGTGGAAGACGATAAGTTTTTCGGTTCTTTCAGCGAAATATGTCCATTCTTTCCGATATTCAGTTTCCGAAGTGGCATTAGAATGTCTTCAGCAGAGATAACCGCCATAATCGTTTTCTCTTTATAGTGAACGACTTTAATCAAGTATTCCGTATCGTTGATAAGAATGGCTTGCCATTTACGGTCGTCCGTATTATTTCTGAACGAATTGATATTGTTTTTTAAATATAAGTAATCTTGATAGGGAATATAGAGAGTTGAAGCACTCAGAAAATGATGCGTCCCTTCTGTAGCCACCAAAAACGACATATGCGTTTCGTGTTGGTATTCATAGTCATTAAAAGTGGTCTGTACTTTTTTGACGGTTTGCTCATAATCCGTGTAACTTTGTGGCTCATTTAGTTCATCCAAACCCTTATCGTGAGTGACCGTTGAATACAAAAAGCGTTCAACAGAACGCATTTCATCATTCAGTCCATTTGCGTAAATTTCAATGGAACTCGTCAATTGTTGAATATTTTGATTCTTAATAAAATCTCTTGTCGCATTGCTGACGAAGAGACTGATCACTGTGATGAGGATAAGAAGTACTAATAAGACTTGAAAGAAAAATTTAAAAGAATGTCTTTTAGATAGAATACTATGTAGTTTCATAACTTTTACCTCGCTTCTCAAGTATAACACTATCATAAAAGTTGTCAAAAAACGATATGAATTAAGAAGATGTCGGAAAAGTGATATAAATTTGGCAATATTGTCTGAATAGTGAATAGTTCTTATCGAAAAAGTGATATAAAGAAAGCGTTTTATTTTTATAAAATAATGACAGGAATTTGAAACAGGAGGGAAATTATGAAAGATTTAACCCAATTACAAAAAGAAAAAAATAAAAAAAGCAACATTCCTTTATATGTGCTACTATTTCCTTCAATTATTTTACTTATAATGTTTGCATATATCCCAATGTTAGGACTTGTGATTGCTTTTAAAGATTACTCACCGGCGAATGGAATTTTAAATAGCCCGTGGGCAGGGTTTAAATATTTCACCCAATTCTTTAATTCAGTTCAATTCGGAACAACGATGATGAACACATTAAAGATTTCAATCTATAGCATTCTCGTTGGATTCCCATTACCAATCTTACTAGCGCTCTTATGTAACCAACTAAGAACAGGGAAATTCAAAAAAGTCTTTCAAGTAACGACTTATTTACCACACTTTTATTTCAACAATGGTTATGTGTGGGATGATCATTTTATTCTTATCACCAAATAGTGGTTTGATTGCCAATATTTTTAAATCACTTGGATGGACAATGCCAAACTTACTATCAAAACCAGATAGTTTTGCAGGCGTTTATGTTTGGAGTGATGTTTGGCAACATATCGGTTGGGACAGCATCATTTACTTAGCAGCTTTATCAGCCATCGACCCAACGTATTACGAAGCGGCTACGATGGACGGAGCTTCTCGTATGCAAAAGATTCTCAACATCGACTTACCATTACTTTTACCTACAGCAATGATTCTATTGATTTTAAGAGCCGGAAGCTTATTAAGTATCGGTTTTGAAAAAGTATTACTATTACAAAATCCATTGAACCTAGCTGGAAGTGAGGTGATTTCGACTTACGTATATAAAGTTGGGATGCTTAACTTCCAATACAGTTACTCTACAGCAATCGGATTATTCAATACTGTAGTCAACTTAATCATTCTATTATCTGTCAATTGGTTTTCTAAACGATATACCAAAACAGGACTATTTTAAAAGGAGGGTGGTCATAGCATGAAATGGTTTAAAGCTTCAAGAAAATCAAAATCAGATTTGTTTTTTGACGTAGTGATCTACGGTTTTGCAATCTTGTTAATATTATTAATCGTTTACCCATTGTGGTTTGTTGTGATTGCGTCCTTTAGTAATCCTTCTGATGTAGCCAATGGTAAAGTTTGGTTCATTCCTCACGAATGGAAATTAGATGGATACCTTCGATTAATTGAACAACCACTGTTCTTAAGAAGTTATCTCAACACGATTTTATATACAGTAGTCGGTACATTAATCGCATTACTCATCAACATCCCTGCTGGGTACGCGTTATCTAGACGCGACCTACTTGGTAAAAAGTGGCTCAGCGTTCTCTACATTGTTCCGATGTTCGTATCAGGTGGATTGATTCCAATCTACTTAACAGTGAAGAGTGTCGGACTTGTCGATACATTCTGGGTAATGGTTGTTCCATTTGCAGT
The DNA here is from genome assembly GCA_916438765.1 of uncultured Granulicatella sp. GTDB lineage: Bacteria > Bacillota > Bacilli > Lactobacillales > Aerococcaceae > Granulicatella. The sequence continues at coordinate 484,061 of CAKAHB010000006.1, forward strand.
ATCTTCTTACAACATCATCGTTGCAAGAACATTCTTCAATAACAGTATCCCAGAAGGAATGTGGGAAGCAGCTCAAATTGATGGATGCGGAACAATTCGTTATTTCTTCAAGATTGTTGTTCCTTTATCAAAAGCCATTATCGCCGTAATCGGTTTATGGACAGCAGTTGGTATTTGGAACTCTTGGTTCAACGCCTTAATTTACTTAACAAAAGAAAACTTGCAACCATTGCAATTGATCTTAAGACGGTTATTAATTAGTAACCAAATGATGCAATCTCAGGCAACAGGGGAACTTGCATCAGACCTTCGGATTAAAGCTGATATGATGAAATATGCAGCGATTGTAATTTCAACAGCTCCGATTATGTTGCTTTATCCATTTGTCCAAAAATATTTCAATCAGGGTGTCATGATTGGCGCACTAAAAGAATAGGAGAGATATTATGAAAATCAACAAAATGAAATATTTGTTTTTAGCAGCCGCTACACTAACTGGACTAGCCGCTTGCTCAAACTCAACAACGAAGTCAAATGACGAAAAGTCAGATCAAACGAACTTCAAAATCACAACCGTTCGATGGTCGGACTGGGGCGAAGAATACCATAAAGGATTTATCGATGATTCTGCTAAAGAAGCAGGCATTGAAATTAGCTGGGATACTCTTGTTGCTGCAGACTGGACAGATAAAAAATCTGTATTAGTTGCCAGCGGAGACCTACCAGATGCCTTCTTAGGATCAAACGCATTTAACGATGCTGAAATTGCGCAAAACCAATCTTTATTTATTCCTCTAGAAGATTTAATTAAAGAAAACATGCCAAACCTTACTAAGGCACTGGAACAAGAACCAAAACTAAAAGCGATGATTACATCTCCTGACGGACACATTTACAGTCTTCCTAAGAAATTACCAATGCGTCCAACAGTAGGGAACCAATTATTCATCAATAAAAAATGGCTCGATAATCTAGGATTAAAAGTACCTGAAACTTATGAGGAATTCGTTAAAGTACTTCAAGCATTCAAAGATAAAGATGCAAACGGAAATGGAGATCCAACGGACGAAATTCCATTTGGCTCTGGTAACTTTGACCCAACATTCTCTTACATCCTTCCATTTAACAACCGTTTAGGTGCAGATAATACTTATGAAATGTCTGTAAAAGATGGCAAACCAGTATATCTTCGTACAGAAGAAAGCTACAAACAAGGGATTGCAGCAATGCATGACGCATACAAGAAAGGCTTAATTGACCCTGAACTTTACACTGAAGATTCATCAATGAGTGCCGCAAAACGTATGGATAAATCAGTAGCTAGAGTGGGTGTTTCAAGTGGTTGGACTGCCGACGCTACATTTGGATTACATGCTAGCGAATATGTTCCTTTACCAGCATTAAAAGGTCCTGACGGAAAAGGCTATGTTGCTTCTGACCCAGACCACTACAACTATGGACGTAATGAATTATTAATCACTACAAAAGCGAAGAACCCTGCTAAATTATTACAATGGTTCGACAAATTCTATACTGACGATGCAAGTATCCAAAACTTCTATGGTTCATTTGGAATTGCTACAGAAAAAGATGGCGACAAATATAAAGTATTACCTCCAAAAGACGGTAAATCTGCCGATGAATATGCTTGGATTCACTCTCTACGTGACTTCGGACCTAAATACGTGAGCGACAACATCAACAGCCGCGTAGAAATCGACCAAACTCAAGGTGACGGTTTGAAATTGAAGATGGACCAAGAATTAAAACAATTTGCTTTACCAGCTTACCCTAATGTAATCTATTCTCAAGAAGAACTAAGCAAATTAGCTTCAATTTACGTAAGTATTGATTCTTATGTAAAACAACAAGCTTCTAAATGGGTAGTTGATGGCGGAATTGAAGAAGAATGGGATTCTTACTTAGCAAACCTTAAAAATATGGGATTGGATGAATTTCATCAAGATTCAACAAGACGCATATGACCGTTATCAAAAAGAAGTTAAATAATCACATTTTAACAAATACCCTAACTGAACGTTTAAAATACAATGAGTAGAGGGAGCGAGATGAAGAAAAATCTTTCTCGCTTCCTTTTTCTCATATAGGAACGGTGATATCATTGCAAAAACTATTTCGAATAGATGGGCCACTCGTTAGAGGACTAACGCTCATCACCAACTTGATTCTATTAAATACATTATTTATCATTACGAGCATTCCTATTGTGACGATGGGGGCTTCTGTAACGTCTCTCAATACGATGTTGCATCGGATTTTAAAGGGCGATGATAGCGATGTTGTCTATCATTATTTTCGTATTTTTAAATCCAACTTTAAACAAGCCACTGTCATTTGGGCAGCTCTTGTAGTACTCTCGGTTCTATTATTTTTGAACTACAGTATTTTTTCGAATACAAACTTTTTGAATGGATATGGATTATTACTTCTTGCGCCATTTGGAATGCTTGCGATATTAGGAGTTGTCATCCTTTTACCGTATGTTGGATTATTTGAAAATAGTTTAAAAGCCAGTGTCATCAATAGCTTTTTCGTTTGTATTTTAGATCCGTTACGTGCAATTTTATTAATTCTATTTAACTGCGCAGTGGTGTACATGAGTGTGAATACGCCAGAGCGATTATTGACGTCGATTTACATATTCACTTTTGGTGGCTTTGCAATCTGGGCATTGTTAAATGTAAAAGTAACGAGTAAAATGTTTAAGAAGGCATATAAATTAAGCAATGGAGGTACGCAAGATGAAAATTTTTAAAGGAGATTTTTATCGTATCAGCGTTCTAACGGATAAACTCATTCGTTTAGAATATTCAAAAAATGGACAATTCGAAGATAGACATACGCAATTAATCCAAAACAGAGACTTTGGTGAAGTAGAGGTAGAAGCAACAGAAACACCAGAGCTATTAGATATTAATACGAAGTTTTTCCGTTTACGCTATAACAAAGGCGAATTCAATAATCAAAATCTATTTATTGAATTAAAGGGTCAATTCGCTATTTACGGAAGCAGATGGTACTTTGGTGAACCAATCGAAACCTTAAAAGGGACGACGCGTACACTCGACGAAGTAGACGGAGAAACAGAACTCGAAGACGGGATTATTAGTAAGAGTGGTTATGCTGTTTTAGATGACTCGAATGGATTTATCAGTGATGAAAAAGAAGGCTTTATCAAAAAAAGAAAGCGAAGTGGATCTATACTTCTTTCGCTTATGGGACATGACTATAGAGGAGCCATCAGAGACTTCTATCACCTAACAGGCGCAACTCCATTATTACCACGTTATGCCTTAGGAAACTGGTGGAGCCGTTATTGGGCGTATACTGCTGATGAGTATTTAAGTCTCGTTGAACGTTTCGAAGATGAGCAAGTGCCGCTTGCGGTTGGCGTGTTAGATATGGATTGGCATATCACAAAAATTCCAGAACGCTTCGGTAGTGGTTGGACAGGATACTCTTGGAACCGTGAACTCATTCCAGAACCAGAAAAATTATTAAAGAAATTACATGATAAGAAATTAAAACTATCATTGAATGTCCATCCAGCAGATGGTATTCGAGCTTATGAAGATGCGTATCCAGCTGTTGCCAAACGTTTAGGATTAGATGCAGCCAGTGAAGAACCTGCGATTTTTGATATTGCAGACCCTCGCTTTAGAGAATCTTACTTTAAAGATGTTCATTATCCATTAGAAGAACAAGGAGTTGATTTCTGGTGGATTGACTGGCAACAAGGAACGCAAGGGGTACAAGATCCATTGTGGTTATTAAACCATTATCATTTTGTTGATAATTGTAAGAGAGCAGATGGCGGATTAATCTTGTCTCGTTATGCAGGACCTGGTAGCCATCGTTATCCAGTTGGATTTTCTGGGGACACGATTGTGACTTGGGAATCTCTTCAATTTCAACCATATTTCACTTCAACGGCTTCTAACATTGGATATAGCTGGTGGAGTCATGATATTGGTGGACATATGCGTGGTTATTATGATGAAGAATTGCAAATTCGCTGGTTACAATATGGCATCTTTAGTCCAATTACACGACTTCATAGTACGCAAAGTCCGTTTAATAGTAAGGAGCCATGGTTCTTTACGAAACATACTGCAGAAATTATGAAGCACTATTTACGTCTAAGACATCAATTGCTTCCATATCTTTACACGATGAATGTGGCAACGCATGAAGAGGGAGCACCTCTTGTGAGTCCGATGTACTACTTCTATCCAGAAAACGAAGAAAGCTACCATGTGCCAAATCAATACTTCTTCGGTAGCGAGTTAATGGTCGCTCCAATTACAGAACCAATGAACAAGGATTACCAATCTGCAAAAGTTCAAGTCTGGTTCCCTGAAGGAAAATGGTACGACTTCTTCACTGGAAGAGAGTATGCAGGAGATGTAGTGCTTGATATTTATCGTGATATCGAATCGATTCCTGTATTTGCTAAAGAAGGAGCGATTGTGCCTCTCGATGGTTCTGGTGTGAAGATGGGTGTGGACTTACCAGAAGTGATTGACTGGTATGTATTCCCAGGAACTCATCATTCATTCGAAATGGTGGAAGATTTAGATGGCGCTCGTTGTGTAACGACATTATCTGTTGATTGGAAATTAGGAGCGATTCAATTATCCGTTGAAGGAGAAACAGGCATCCTTCCAGAAAACAGAATTCACCGTGTTCATGTTCAAGGAAGTCATGCAGCCGTCGTTGAATTGGAAAATAAAAATGCGACTGTTGAATTTACTGTTGGCGAAAAACAAACGGTCAATAGAAACGAAGCGTTCTTCCAAGTACTTAAGAATGCGAACCTTCCTTACGCAACGAAAGACCACTTATATCGTCGATTAGTGAATGCTAGAAATGCGAACGAAATCATGAATATCTTACATCACGAAGATGAGGAATTAAGAGGACGATTACTAGAAATTTTATTCATTAGTGAACCGTAACGAAAAACGGATACTTCCAAAAGGAGGTATCCGTTTTTTTATACAAAAGAAAGCACTGTAATTGAATACAGTGCTTTATCTGTTAATCGACTTTATAGTACATCAATGTTTTGATAGTTTTGCCGTCTGTTACGGTTTGCGTACCATAAATACGGTCTTTAGAAATATCCGATTGGTCTTTGTCACCAGACATCACACCATAAGTGAGCTCTACATTTTTAGGGATGAATGAGAATACGGCGCCTCCTACAAATGCATTTTCATTGCCTTCTGGAACCATAATCCAGTTGAGAAGTCCTTCTTGGAATTGTTGTTCGGTAATACCAACTTTAAATGTTTTTCCACCAGAAGTAATATTTCCATCTTTATCAATGTGGAATTCCCATCCAGCAGAGTTTCTCCATGTTCCGGCTACGCTACGGAAGTCGCCTTGTTTCATCGCTTGAATATCCATTGATGAAGGAGCAGGAGCTTCGGCAGGAACGGCTACTTTTTCAGTAGAGACTGTTTTTGGAACAGGAGCCGTTGCATGTTGCGTTTCAGCAGTTGTTGCAACGATTGTCGTTGGAGCTTCAGTAGTACTTGTCGTTGTTTGTTTCGTTGTTGTTGTGCTTTGAGTAGTCGTCGTTTGTGCTTGAGTGGTTGTGTCTTCTTTCTTTTGGAAAAAAATGAACAGCCAGCTAAAACCAATGCGACTAAAAATCAAAGAAATTGATTTTTTCATAGGGATTCCTCCTTTTACACGTTTATTATACTACTAATTCATATTTTAATATAGATACAAAGGTCATTTCTTTGACAAAGGGAGAATATAGGAGTATGGTGAAGATGTAAATCGGTAGGTGAGACTACCATGGAGATACGGATGACTACCGCAAAATAGTGGAGACACTATGCGTTGGTTAGCAGCCTCTGTCGTGAAGGCAGAGACTAATGTCATTTCATCGCTCCATGATGTTAAAGCTTGAACGAAAAAATGAGAATTGTTTATTTGGTAAGCATCTTGTCGCGTTTAAGCTATGACAAGGTGCTTTTTCATTTGCCAAAAACTTTTAGAAAGAGGGTGATCATATGCCAGGACCGGAGAGTCAAACGAAACAAATCAATGAGCGAAGGGAAGAGTGTGATGATCACCCGGAGCTTCGCCTATACTAAAAACGAGGTGAAGACTATGAAAACAGCAAAAGAAAGATTCGATTTAGCGTTGATGAATCCAATGGCAGATGTTCTAGAAGCGTTAGGCACATCTGTAAAAGGACTCACTGAAGAACAAGTAGAAACACTCCGCGAAGCATATGGAGAAAATAAAATTACAAAGGCTAAAGAAGATCCAATTTGGAAAAAGATTTATGAGTCTATTATCAATCCATTTACGGTAATTCTATTAGTGATTGCGGTAATCTCATTATTCACGAATGTGATTCTTGCAAAACCTGGTGAAGCCGACCCAACAACTTCTATCATTATTGTGGTGCTTGTGGCTGTATCAGGAACGATTCGTTTTGTTCAAGAAATGAAGAGTGACAAGGCGGCTAGTAATTTATCTAGTCTAATCGTCAATACAGCAACGGTTATTCGAGATGGCGAACAGATGGAAGTTCCGATTGAAGAATTAGTAGTTGGAGATATTATTAAATTAAGCGCTGGGGACATGTTGCCAGCGGATGCATTATTAATAGAAACACGTGACTTCTTTATCCAACAATCCAGCTTGACTGGTGAGAGTGAATCTGTTGAAAAAAAATCAATCTGGGTTCCAGATGAAGAAGAAAAGAAAAAACAAGCACTCGAGAGCGAACGTTTCGTCTTTATGGGATCAAACGTTGTCAGTGGTAGTGCCTTAGCGGTTATTTTAGTCACAGGGAATGATACGATGATTGGTCGTATCGAAAAAAACACTCAATACTTTTTGAAGAACAAACGAGTTTTCGAAAAAAAGAAATGAATAAAATCTCATGGCTATTGATTCGTTTAATGCTTGTCTTAGTACCAGTCGTATTCTTGATTAATGGATTAACAGACGGTGACTGGTTAGAAGCAGGGGTATTTGCATTAAGTGTTGCCGTGGGATTAACTCCAGAAATGTTGCCAATGATTATTACAGCCAGCCTTGCAAAAGGGGCAGTGATCATGGCCAAAGAAAAAGTAATTATTAAAAAATTAAACGCGATTCAAGATTTAGGGGCTATCGATATTCTTTGTACTGATAAAACAGGGACTCTAACGCAAGACGAAATTATTCTTGAATACCCATTAGATATTCATGCAAATCTAGATATGGGCGTATTAAAAATCGCGTATTTAAACAGCTACTTCCAAACAGGACTTAAAAAAACTTATTAGACCGTGCTATCATTACACGTACGGAAAAAGAAGCCGACGAACACGAAGATTTACAAAATTTAGCAACACGCTACCAAAAAATTGATGAGTTGCCATTTGACTTCGAACGTCGTCGTATGAGCGTTATCGTGAAAGAAGACGATGAAGCAGTGCTCGTAACAAAAGGAGCACTCGAAGAAATGCTTAGCATCTCTACTCATGTAAAAGACGGAGATGTGGTTCACCCAATTACGGATGAAATTCGCGAATCAATCCTAGAAGCAGTGAGTGGCTTAAATGAACAAGGGCTTCGCGTACTTGGTGTGAGCCAAAAGAAATATCAAGATACTCACCATGCCTTCACGGTTGAAGATGAATCAAATATGATTTTAATGGGTTACTTAGCCTTCCTTGACCCACCAAAACCTTCTGCAGCTCCAGCGATTCAAGCGTTGAAAGAGCATGGAGTAACGACGAAGATTCTTACAGGGGACAATGAAAAAGTAACGCTAACGGTCTGTGAAAAAGTAGGACTACCAGTAGATAAAGTTTTACTTGGTACAGAAATTGAAGATATGAGCGATGAAGAATTAGCAGCAGTAGCTGAAGAAACAACGATTTTTTTGCAAAACTATCTCCAGAACAAAAAGGCACGCATTATTCATTTACTAAAAGCAAAAGGACACAAGATTGGCTATATGGGCGACGGTATCAATGATGCGCCATCTCTAAAAGTAGCCGATGTCGGAATTTCTGTGGACAGTGCCGTGGATATTGCCAAAGAAGTGGCGGATGTCGTTTTATTAGATAAGGACTTACTCGTTCTTGAAAAAGGATTGATTGAAGGGCGTAAAGTCTATGCGAACATGACAAAATACATTAAGATGACTGTTTCATCAAACTTCGGAAATATCTTCTCTGTATTGTTCGCAAGTATTTTCCTACCATTCCTTCCAATGGCTCCAGTGCACTTAATCGTATTGAACTTAATTTATGATTTAAGCTGTGTGGCATTGCCATTTGATAATGTAGATGCTGACTTCTTAAAACAACCACGCGCATGGACAGCAAGTTCCATCACACGATTCATGGCTTGGTTTGGACCAACCAGTTCCATCTTTGACATCATTACCTTTGCAGTGATGTTCTTTGGAATTGCACCAATGATTACTGGAAGCAGTTATGCAACGTCTACGAATCCAGCATTCTTCTTGATGGTTTTCCAAACAGGTTGGTTTATTGAATCTATGTGGTCTCAAACGATGGTTATTTATATGTTACGTTCACCAAAATTACCATTCGTACAATCAAAACCAGCATTCTCATTGCTAGTGACATCTTTATTCGCTTTATTTGTTGTAACGGTTCTTCCTTACACACCACTAGCAGGACCATTAAAACTAGCACCGCTAAATGGACTATACTTCCTCGCATTAATTCTCATTATCGCAGGATACATGTTCTTAGTCACAGTTGTTAAAAAAGCATATATTAAAAAATACAATGAATGGCTATAATGCAAAAAGAGCTATCTTAACAGTTTGTTAGGATAGCTTTTGTTTTTAGGAATGTGCTATTCTACAAGAAGAAACTTGCATGAGGTGAGAGCATGGAGAAAATTTTATATACAACAACGGCCGTTAACGAAGACGGGCTAACAGGTGTAGCGTACACTAAAGGAAATGGAGACAAAGACTTTAGCACACAAATTTCATCGCCAAGAAGTGCAGAAGCTGGGACGAACCCAGAACAATTATTTGACTTAGCCTATGCCACTTGTTTAAATGCGTCGATTGAATTTGTAGAAAAACGCATGAAATTAGAGCATAAGAGCAAGGTAGAAGTGAAGATTGATTTGACATTTGATTCAGAGGGAGAAGGCTACCTATTCCATCCATCCGTTTTTGTAGCGATGCCAGGAAGAAGTGAAGCATTAGCCCGCGAAATTCTGGAAGCAGCAGAACGTCAATGCCCCGTTCATAAATTATTAAAAGGAGTTACAGTTCCTCCAGTGGAACTTTCAACAGCCAATGAGTAATGTATTGTTAAGAGTAGCAACACGTGAAGATGCAAAGGCGATTCAAGCCATCTATGCCCCTTATGTAGAAACGACAGCTATCACCTTTGAAGAAGTGGTGCCTAGCGTGGAAGAGTTTGAAGGTCGTATCCAGAAAACATTAGAAAACTTTCCGTATCTGGTGCTAGAAGAGGACGGGGAAGTCGTCGGATATGCATATGCCGGACGATTCTCAGCACGTGCCGCCTTTGATTGGTCGACCGAAGTCAGTATTTATATTAGTTTAAATCATCAAAGAAAAGGCTATGGCAAATTGCTTTATGCTGCCTTGGAGAAAAAACTACTAGAGTTAGGGTATCAAAACATTTATGCCTGTGTAGCCGTTCCTGAAGTGGAAGATGAGTACTTAACGATGAATAGTGTAAACTACCATAAATATTTAGGGTTTGAAGAATGCGGACACTTCAAAAAATGTGGCTGCAAATTCAACCGTTGGTACGATATTGTATGGCTTCAAAAACACGGAGCTACAACGATTCCAACAAAACGTCCAAATCAATTTACAGCATTATAAAGTGAAGATCCCATCAGCAAAAATTTGTTGATGGGATCTTTTTTTAGGTTGGCATTACCAAATATGGTAATTACCATATTTGGTAATGCTCATAAAAGATAATTATCATATATGATAATTTTGACTTATTTGAATTCATTCAACTTCTGTTTAAAGAATACCCAGCAACATTTCGTCGATTCAGGATTCATCCGCAAGTGCTCGATTAATTGATAGGTTGGATGCCATCTGCGCAGTTGATCTGATGAGAAGTGCTCGAGAAATTCGGAGAATGGATGATCATATGGTTCTTTTGGCAGACCGCTGCAGAAGATGGAGAAGAGGCCTAGTAATTTACCAAAGGCATTTCCGAGTTCGCCTTTAGTCCAGTGAATATGACGAAGTAGCCCATCCATATGCGTCGAAGGAACTTTATGCAAGCATTCATTAGAGCGGACATTCCACTCGTGCGAGAGTTCAATGGAAGGGGAAGGCACCATTGAACCAGTCTTCCTCGATTTCCATTTCGATGTAGCATTTTAATATTTCTTGCAAAGGCTGTGGACTCTCGATGCTGTTGTTTAACTTATTCGTTCTAAAATAGTGATAGAGCAACTCTTCTTGGATTTGATTTACAAACTTCTCGTCAGTTATTTTATCCGGATAAATGGTTTTAATAATGGCTTTGGAAATCGTTTGGGATAAAATCGGGAGAAGCGTACAAAATTCCAAAATAGAATGGTGCAGATGAAGCTGTTCGAAATCGGATTTTTGCATTATCGCAAAAGAATGGGTGTATTCCTGAAGAAAGACTTTGCCGAGCTGCTTTAAGCATTGATGCAGCGCAGTCATAAAATCAGTGAATACACCCAAGTTTAAGTAAGTTGTTTGTTCATTATGGAAATGACTAGGGAATGGATTTGGACCAAAGTTAATGTAGAAGTCTTGTTTTGGCAAAACGGAAGACGCAAGAGTAATCAGCTCCTCTAAAACGAGCAGCGTCTCTTCTTTTGATAAGTGTAAATAGTGCACAGGAATATACGTTTGCGGGAATGACTCTAGGTAATCGTTATAAAGGCGCAAGAAAGAATCTTTGCTCTCTTTGATGAGCGTGTAATAGAACTCAGTAATTTGTGGGCCAAACGAGAAGGCTAAAACGTCTTTGTAGGAGACGGTAGGTTGGTTGAGGAGTTTCTGGTAATGTAAGTGGAAATAATCTCTCAAGCTATCGAGATGAGGAATGAGATCGATGATGCTGTCGCCGCGCATGCCTTTAATCCACAGCGAGGTCAGCGCGTGGCATTCTTCGGAAAATGGTTTGTTGAAACAGCGTAGGGCGTTTTGATGACGCAAATAATAGCGACGCAGCTTCTGGAATTCTTTCTGCTGGTCATAGGACAGCGCTTGTGGAAAATCTTCAAAGTGGTGAATTAAGAAAGTGGACTCGGTTGTGCCGAGTAAATACTCGATAATCTCTTCAAAAGACTTGTTGTACGGATTTGGATTCTGGCTGAAGAGATTGTTGTAGTAATTCTGTTGCTGCTGTTGTTCCTCAAGCAGCTGAATCTGTTTTACCAATAAGCTTAAATCTTGAGTATAGCGTTCCATTATAATACACTCTCCCAATAATGTATTTGTTACATTAATTGTAACGCTTTCATAAAGATGCGTCAATATACATTTTTATCTAATTTTTATGGAATTTAAGAAATAGGAAAGACGCTTGACTAAAGTTGTAGAGTTGACCATAATAAAGAAAGTCAACGAGGAAGGAGAGGTTTCATGTCCAAGAAAACAAAAGCAACCATTGCGATTACACTGGCGATTGCAGTCATGGTTTTAATTTTTATTAGTTCAAGTATGCCTTACAAGGATCAGTCACTTGTATCTACGATTCAAAAAGGACTGCCGATGCAACCTTTTTCGGAATTATTATCCAAAATCAAATTTGAATATGCAGGACAAACCATCAGTATTCCTTCTTTAGGATATGCGCAGTTTATCGAATTCTTTATTCGTAAAGCCGCTCATTTCTTAGCTTACTTCTTCATTGGATATCAATGGACGAGAGGGTTAAGTGTTCACGTTCGTAAAAAAGGATGGCCACAATTCTTGGCGTTCTTTATCGCAGTGCTATATGCGATGACTGATGAATTCCACCAAGGAGTAACTCCAGGACGCACACCGCTGATTCAAGATGTCTTTGTGGATGCCGTTGGTGCCGCAGTCGGTGTAGGACTAGGAACCTTGAAAAAAATTAGATAATAACCTCGAAAACGTTGAAGAGATTTTCTTCAGCGTTTTTTTGTTGTCCAAAAGACTCCTTTTTATATTTTTTCGTAGTTCTTTATGACTAGTCAAAGAGTGGGGGAAGAACGATGGAAATGAATGAATTAGCAACGGAAGTGTTCAAGCAAGCCATTAAGCACCAATTAGATGATATTCATTTATTACCGGTTGGAGAGGAGTATGTATTTTATTTAAGAGATGTCAACGGGTTAAAAAGAGTTGAGAAGAATTTCAGACGAAGTGGCCTTGCAATTTATTTCGTACTTAAAGTATCAAGCAGGAATGGATGTCGGAGAGAGACGAAGACCGCAGAGTGGTTCCTTAACCTTTGAGATTTCAAAGGAACAGATGATTGAACTGAGATTATCAGTGATTACGAAATTTTAAGCAGAAGGAATCCATGGTCATTCAGGCTCTTGCATCGGTCTAAAAAAAGAAAAAGGCGTCGATTCGTTCGATGACTTATTTTTCCAAAGGACTGGGCACTCTTGCAACAATTCTTACGCTATAAGAGCGGCTTGATTTTATTTTTCCGGACCGGTCAGTTCTGGGCAAAAACGAGTACGATGTATGCTTTGCTCAGAGGCCGTATGCAAGAAAAAGACGCTTCAAGTGATTACGATGGAAGACCCAGTGGAGTATCATGAGCCAATGTTTTTACAGACGGAGATTAACGAGAAGGCTGGAATTACGTACGAATTACTGATTAAGAGTTGCCTGCGTCATCACCCAGACATTTTTACTCATCGGTGAAATCCGAGACGAAATGACGGCAAAAGATGGCGATACGTGCAGCCTTAACAGGGGCACTTAATTCTAGCGACCGTTCATGCCAAAGACTGTAATGGAGTGGTAGCAAGGCTCTTGGAACTGGGCGTCAGTAAGACGATGCTCGAGCAAACCATTATCGCGATTTGTTCACAACGCCTTCTCCCTCGGTATTGTGGGCTATGCGGTAAGGAATGCGAACTTCATTGTAATCATTTAACAAACGGAGAAAAAGCGAGGAACGATTTTTTTGAAATTGAAACTCATGAAAAGTTAGCGCATTTCTTTAAAACGAATCAATTCGGGACTGACGAAGAAAGAGTACATCCTTTTAATAAGGTATTGAGGAAGGCTTATGCATTGGGATACATTACGGACAAAACTTACGAAACCTATCAAATTATCTAAGAAATGGAAGGGGCCTGTTCAAAGTCGGTTCCTCATTCAGCTTGCTCATTTACTCCAGGAAGGGTTCAGCTTGGATGAGGCGTTGAAGTTTCTAGAATACTTATTCGAAGCAGAGAAGAAAGACCTGGAACAAATGCGGGATACGCTTGGAGAAGGGACGGCGTTTTGATGAGTGCTTGAAACGGGTCGGGTACTCAGAAACGAATACCTCACAAATTTATTTATCCATGCAGTTTGGTAGCTTCGAGAAGGCCTGTGCGTCGATTGGGGAGTTTCTAACCAGGAAGCAAAAACAGCAAAAGAAAATGCAACAGATGATGATGTATCCTGCATTTCTTTTTACGTTTGTTATCGGGAATGGTGCTCTGTATCCGAATGCTGTTACTCGACCAACTTTGTCCAGCATGGTGCAAGAAGAACAACTCAAGCAGTCTGGCTTCCTTTATTGGATATGGCTTGGGGTTTCAAAACTTACCACAGCTGGCGCTAGGGATTTTGTAATAGTCCTCCTCACTATTATTCTTGCGGTCGCTTGTACTGGAAAAAGAAAGAACACCTACGATCAGTTTCGCATGTTGATTTCACTGCCGGTCATTGGAAAGAGTGCGCAGCAATACGTGACGTTTTTTTGTATGCACGAGAGTTCTCGTATTTTTCTCGGAAATGGACAGTCGCTATTGTCGATGGTGTCCGAACTCAAAGAAAGAAGGAACGAGCGCATTGTCGAAAGATGATTGCGCAGAAAGCTAGAAGAACAGCTGATTCAAGGAGAATCTTTTTCTACGGCGCTTGAGAAGATGAAGCTATTCCGGCAGGAGTTTATCTGGCTGGTGTTAGAAGGAGAAAAGACAAGGCAACTAGACGTGCAACTGCAAGTATATGCCGACCAAATGCTCGACGAATTTACCCAAGGCATCGAAAAAGAAAATCAAGTGGATTCAACCGTTACTACTTATGGGGATTGGGATTCCTCATCGTTTCCATGTATCTGATCTTATTACTACCGACACTAACGATGATTGGAGGAAATTAAAAATGAAAAATGAAAAACAAAGAAAAAAAAGGCTTCACGTTAATCGAATTACTCGTGTGCCTCTTTATTATTGGCTGATGATGCTACTCATTATTCCCAAATATTGCTCAACAAAGAGAAGACTGCTCAAAGAAAAAAATCGGATGAGCGATTGTGAATAGTAATCGAGAACCAACAACAAGCGTATATGTTGGATAATAATACAAATACTGCTCCGACAGTGGATGAGTTGCTTAAAGCAAAAATTATATTATCAAAAAATCAACTAGATGCATATAAAAAAAGCAGTAAAAACTGCTGAAAATAATTTGAACATGAATGAGAAAGAGAGCATTTACGCTTGTTGAATGCTTAATTGCGCTTGCCATTGCTTGCTTCTTACTTATACTGACTCCGCCTTTGATTAGTCATTCCTATGTAAATTGGAAGGAAGAAGTATTTCTAAGAGAGTTCGAGCAAGTGATGGATACAGCGCAGATTACAGCAATTTCAACGGGACAAGGTTCGTTTGTAACGGTCTCAGGTGGCATCGTGGAATTAAATTGTCACGGAGCTAGAGAACTGGATAAGAAGATTCACTTTCCGGATACGATGAAAAGTTATTCTGTTCAAACGTATGGTTTTAAACCCTATAGTGGGAATGTTAGTCAGTTCTCATCCGTGACATTTGATGGGCAAAAACGCAGGTACACCTATGTTTTTCAATTAGGGGAGGCTAAGTATCATGTTGAAATTACCGAAAAGTAGAGGATATGTATTGCTTGAAGCCTTAATCGGCCTGATGGTCTTGACCGTTATTGTATCCTTAATCAGCTTTATGATGGGGCAACTCTATCACCGTCAACAACTCAAAGGATGCTTTTTGGACACTGCGGCTACGCAGTTAATGGATTTACAAGCGAGTGCGACTTATCCTACAACCATTAATAAATTGCCGTCCGAAGAGTTTCAAAAGATGAAAAAAGTGACATTTGAAAAAGTAAATACAGCAGCCTCTCCAACAGTGGTGACGGTCTCTTGCGGAGAGCATGAGGAGGTGTTTCAAATCAATGCGATTACCGAGAAAAAAGTCCGGATTTCTACTCATTGAACACCTAATTGCGCTCGTGATTATCTCGATTAGTTTAGTAGCGTTTATGGGACTTTCTACGGCGTTTCTAAAAATCAAGGACCGGCTCAATGTTCCTGACGATATTAAATGGCATGTCGCCGTTCAGCAAATGAATTTTAATTATGCGGGCTTTAGGCTGAAGTCGTTTAATGGCTACGATCCTTATACCGCATATTTTGAAAATATGACATCAGAGAAAACAGAAGTCATAACACTCGTTTCTAGTTGGAAAGATGGCGGGAAGATTTATAAAGGAGCAGGAGGAAGTGGAGGACACCAACCGTTTCTTTATGGCATTCGTTCACTATCTATCAAAAGAAACGGGAGCAGGTTACTGATTTCGACAACGCTCAATCAAGGGAGTACTTTTCGCTTAAATTTCGCGCCAAAGAATCGAGCCATTTATGTCAAAGTGAAAGAGGCTAAGGAAAAGAAAAATGACAAACCCAAAAAGAAAAGGAACATTACTATTTCAGTTTCTGGCGTTACTTGCGATTGCCAGTTTTCTTATTATCGCGCTACTCAAAATTCATGCTCACAACACTCTTGAATATCGCCTTCTGGAAGATGGGTATCGAATGGACATATTGCTTGAGATGGCGAGTCAAACAGTACGTCAAAAACTGGCTTTTAATGGAGACGAGATGACTTTTCCGGATAATATTCAATTTTCCATTGGCACGGTGAGAGTAGAGTGGAACGAGAAGACGCATCAATTTACCCTGAAGGCGGACCTTCCAAATGGTCACACAAAGGAAGATACACTATATATTCAGTTTGTAAAATAGGCTAAACACTACATAGCGACTTCTTTTTGTTTTTTTCATTTTCAAGATATGGTATACTTTTCAATGAGAAAATGAAAAGATGGTGAAATAATGACACAAACAATCGGAGAAATTTTAAAAAGTGCAAGGCAATTAAAAGGCTACACTCTTGATGACTTGCAACAAATTACAAAAATTCAAAAACGTTATTTAATCGCAATTGAAGATAATGACTTCGACTTGATGCCAGGTGCGTTTTATACACGCGCATTCATCAAACAAATTGCTGATACAGTTGGATTAGATGGAGCAGCTTTATTAGAAGAGCATGCATCAGAAATCCCGCAGGCTGTTGTGAAGACAACTCCTTCTACAACATATACGACTACTTCAAGTAATCGTTCACGTTTAAATAAAAACAAGAGTAAATGGTCTTCAGTATCCAATACTCTAAAAAATTACTTCCCAACCATTTTATTGGGAATGTTCATCGTGGCGATTATTTTTGCAATCGGGCAAGCTGTATTTAGTAACCGTGCGCAACGCAATACGCCTGTAACAACTCAAGCTACAACGCAAACAGCTGTTGCAGCAGAAACAACTGTTGCTACAACGACAACTGCAGCTCCAGAAGTGACAAGCGTTACTTATTCATATGCGAACGGAAATGCATTGTACTACATCGCGAATGTAAGTAAATTCCCATTAGACGTGAAAGTACTAAATGAAGCAAGAAATGCTTTATGGGCACAAATTTCAGCGGATGGTAAAGTGGTGGCAGACGGAGTTCCAGCTACAAATCAAACAGTGACTGGTTCAATTCCAGAAGGAACAACAACGATTCGTATGGACTTTGGATATACGCCATTAGGTACGATTACTGTTGGTGGTGTTGAACTAACAATTCCTGAAGGTTCAACAGCAACACGTATTTATATCACGATTCAATAGGAGAATTGCGATGAATTTACCAAATAAATTAACCGTATTGCGAATTTTCATGATTCCGGTGTTTATCATCCTCATGTGTTTGCCAAGTGAAGCGCTCGGTGTGATGAGTCTTGTAGGCTCTCAAATCAGTGTAGTTCACTTCTTGGCGATGATTATTTTCGCAGTAGCTAGTTTTACAGATTATCTTGATGGATATTTAGCACGCAAATACAAATTAGTGACAAACTTTGGGAAGTTCGCTGATCCTTTAGCAGATAAAATGCTAGTGATGACCGCATTCATTATGCTCGTGTCATTTAACTTAGCACCTGCTTGGGTCGTAAGTATCATCGTTTGTCGTGAATTAGCAGTGACAGGACTTAGACTATTATTAGTAACTGATGGCGAAGTCATGGCAGCTGCTTGGCCTGGGAAAGTAAAAACCGCTACTCAAATGTTGGCGATTATTTTCCTATTAACAGATGATTTGTTCTTTAAGGCCATTGGAATTCCAATCGGACAAATCTTACTTTATAGTTGTTTAGTATTTACAATCTATTCAGGTTTGGATTATTTTGTAAAGAATCGACATGTATTTGCGGATTCATTTACTAAAACAGAATAACAAACGAAGCCTGAAACAGTTGTTTTGGGCTTTTTATTTTTTTACAAAAGAGTGTTAAGGAAGGCGAAAGTTATGAATGCAGAAATCATTGCAGTTGGTACAGAGTTACTAATGGGGCAAATTGTAGAACACGAATAGTGCATACCTAGCTCAAGAATTAGCTAAAAACTCGATTCCAACTTACTATCAACAAGTGGTTGGTGATAATGAAGAAAGAATGTATGAAGCGATTGAATTAGCCGCTTCAAGAAGTGAATTGATTATTTTATCTGGAGGTCTTGGACCAACAACAGATGATATCACTAAACAAGTACTGGCGCGATTTTTAGATGTGCCACTTGTCGAAGATGAGGCAGCTCTTCAAAAAGTGATTGATTTTCACGTGCGTTCTCATCGCGACATGAGTGAAAAATAATCGTAGACAGGCACTAGCTTTCGAAGGGCGGTACTGTTTTTTTAAAAAAATCATAATGGACTTGCGGTTGGTTGTGGTTTTTGAAAAAGATGGTCGATCAATTCATTGTTCTACCTGGACCACCAAATGAATTAAAAATGATGATGCAAAAAGAAGTGTTGCCTTTCTTACGTAAGAAAGTGGGCAAAGTGGATTTATTCGAATCTCGTTACTTACGATTCTTTGGAATTGGAGAATCACGCTTAGTGACCATCCTAGAAGATTTAATCGAGGGACAAACAAATCCAACGATTGCTCCATATGCTGGAAAATTTGAAGTGATGCTTCGATTGACAGCCAATGGAAAAACACAAGAAGAATGTACAGAGCTTCTTGATGGGATGGAATTACTCATCCAATCTCAAGTAGGAGAATACTTCTATGGATACGGAGACCATAATACATTACAGGAAGTCACTGTTGATTTGCTAAAAGAATCAGGGCTAACAATTGCCTGTGCTGAAAGTTTAACGGGTGGATTGTTTGCAGCAAGTGTCGTGGCGTTCGAAGGAAGCTCCTCTTATTTCCAAGGTGGAACAGTTGCTTATCAAAGAGAAGCAAAAGAAACGCAACTAGGAATCGACAGCACCTTACTAGATCAATATGGAATGGTCAGTGCAGAATGTGCTAAAGCGATGGCCGAACAAGCAAGACTCCATTATCAAAGTGATTTGGGAATTTCATTTACAGGAGTCGCTGGACCAAGTGAAATGGAAGGAAAAGAAGTCGGAACGATTTTCGTGGCATTAGCGTCTCAAACAGATGTAGAAGTGTTAGAATTACACCTTGCACGTACTCGTAACGACAACCGTGAATTCGCGGTACAACATGGTTGGAATTTACTTAGAAAATATTTATTAAAACAAGTTCGAACAAAATAAGAACAAATGTTCGCATATTGCTTGCGCATGGAATAGAACATAGTGTACAATATGTTTTGACTTAAAAATTCGTGGAGGAATTAAAACATGGCAGAAAATGAAAATCGTCAAAGAGCATTGGAAGATGCACTAAAGAAAATTGAAAAGAGCTACGGTAAAGGTGCCGTAATGAAATTAGGAGAAAAAGTAGATACACAAATTCAAACAGTATCTTCAGGTTCTCTTGCATTAGATATCGCATTAGGTGTAGGGTGGATTCCCACGTGGACGTATCATCGAAGTATACGGACCAGAATCTTCAGGTAAAACAACAGTAGCATTGCATGCTGTTGCGGAAGTTCAAAAAAACGTGGTGGAGTGGCAGCGTTTATCGATGCTGAGCACGCTCTAGATCCAGAATACGCAAAAAGCTTTAGGCGTAAACATTGATGAATTACTATTATCTCAACCAGATACAGGGGAACAAGGATTAGGAATTGCAGATGCTTTAGTATCATCAGGAGCCGTTGACATCGTTATCGTCGACTCAGTTGCTGCGTTAGTTCCACGTGCCGAAATCGATGGCGACATGGGGCAATCACACGTAGGTCTTCAAGCTCGTTTAATGTCTCAAGCATTACGTAAATTATCAGGTTCGATTAACAAAAACAAAAAAACAATCGCAATCTTTATCAACCAAATCCGTGAAAAAGTGGGCGTTATGTTTGGAAACCCTGAAACAACACCTGGTGGACGTGCGTTGAAATTCTACGCGACTGTTCGTTTAGAAGTACGTCGTGCAGACCAAATCAAACAAGGTACTGAAATTTTTAGGGTAACCAAACTAAAAATCAAAGTTGTTAAAAAAATAAAGTGGCTCCACCATTTAAAAACAGCTGTTGTGGATATTATGTATGGAGAAGGGATTTCTCAACTTGGGGAATTACTCGACATGGCAGCAGACCTCGATTTCGTGAAGAAGAGTGGTGCATGGTACGCTTATAACGACGAGAAGATTGGTCAAGGTCGTGAAAATGCTAAAGCATACTTGGCAGACCATCCAGAAGTCGTTGCCGACTTGAATCAAAAAGTTCGTGCCCACTATGGCATTGGAGTAGCAGCTCCTGTCGAAGTGGAAGAAGAAGGACAAACAAGTTTATTAGACTAATCATTAGGAAGAATCGAGCGCTTCAGTTCGGTTCTTTTTTTATGCAAAGTTTACTAACTGCTTAAGGTTTCATAAGATTGCTAGCATTTTACATTAAAATAATGTACTCTTATGGTTGGTATAATTTAAGAAAGAGGATTTTTCAATATATGTTTAAAAGAAAGCCTTATGTAGGCCTGAGTGATAAAATTCGAAATCAGAAAAATTCGCAACAAATTCTCTTGGAAAGTTCATCTTGGTTAACGATCGGGAATATCGTCTCAAGATTACTTGGAGCACTATATATCATCCCTTGGGGAATGTGGATGGGTGCCGATAGGGATAATGCGAACTACCTATATTTTATCGCCTATAATATTTATGCTTTAGTATTACAAATATCAACGGCAGGGATTCCTGTTGCGATTTCTAAAATCGTAGCGGATAACCAAGCAAGAAGAGACTATAAAACGAGTTGGCGCTTGTTCAAAGGTACCATGCTCTTTATGACATTCCTTGGAGTGGTCTTTGCGGCGGGGATGTATTTTGCAGCGCCACTTTTTGCAAAAGGAGCTACTCCTGAAGAAGTCGCGGACAGTATTATGGTCATCCGTTCGCTAACGCCTGCGGTACTCATTATTCCACCGCTTAGCTTAATGCGTGGATACTATCAAGGATATAATGAGATGGCGGCTTCTGCGAAATCTCAATTATGGGAACAAGTTGTCCGTATCTTGTATATGTTAGGATTAACGTATTTTGTAATGCGTATTGTTTCTGGCGGTTATGTTCTTGCTGTAGCCCATTCAACATTTGCGGCCTTTGTCGGAGCGGTCATTGCATTCTTGTACTTAGCGTATAAGATGTTCCGTGACCATAAAGGTATGATGGAATTAATGGAAGAAGGGCGTCCTGAACGTCCACTAAGTTTCTGGAAAATTATTTTTGAAGTCATGCGTGAAGCTTTACCTTTCGTATTAGTAACTTCAAGTATTCAAATCATCAGCTTGATTGACCAAGAAACATTCCAACGTCTGGTTCCAATCTTTACGAACTTCTCGTTTGAAGAAGGAAAAGAACTGATTACTTTATTTGGGTTTAATGCGAATAAGGTTATTATGATTGTAATTTCGCTAGCGATGAGTATTTCAACAGCGGCATTGCCTCTGCTTGCGGCTCATTATTCAGTCAATGACCGTGAAGAAGTGAAACGCGTCATTGCCAACAACCTTGGATTATTTGCATACATCATGATTCCAGCTTCTGTCGGAATGGCGATTGTCTCAGAACCGATTTATAACGTGTTCTATTCACCAGATCCAACAGGAACTTATCTATTAATGGTTTCATGTATCATGTGTGTGTTCTTAGGATTATTCGTAACATTCACGTATATCTTGCAGTCGATGGAACAACACATCATTGCGATTAAAGCATTAGGATTTACGGTGCTTATTAAATTACTATGGCAACCAATGATGATTTACTTCCTTGGTGGAGCTGGTCCGTTAATTGCCAGCTCAGTAGCGTACTTTGTAGCGACGCTTTATATGTGCCGTCACGTTCTTCGTATTACACGATTCGATTTGAATTACGTATTGAAGAAATTCGGGCAAGTGCTTCTTGCATCTCTTGCGATGGCCATCACTTCAGCGATTACGCTCTATGCGATTAAACATGTAATGCCAATCGGTGGTAAAGTACGTGCGTTAATTGCAGTGGCTGCTGTAGGTTTTGTCGGAGCGGCGACTTACGGACTGATTACCTTGAAGAATCGATTAGCTGATGAAATGCTTGGCGCTCGCGTAGGTGGCATTCGTCGTAAATTGAGGATGAAATAATGAGATTAGATAAATGTTTAGCAGATTGTGGCCTTGGAACTCGTTCCGAGGTCAAATCTTTATTAAAGGCCAAAAGAATTACCGTCAATGGTAAAGTCGTTACCAATGGTAAAGTACAAGTGAATCCTGAAACAGATGAAATATTGTTTGACGATGAAAAGATTCAGTATGAAGAGTTCGTCTATATGATGATGAATAAGCCTAAAGGAGTCGTTAGTGCCACAGAAGATAATCTTCATAAGACGGTTCTGGATTTAATCGATCCAGTTTATTTTAAAAAAGGAGTCTTCCCAGTTGGGCGTTTGGATATCGATACGCACGGTTTATTACTTTTGACAAATGATGGAGAATTGGCGCATCGACTTCTTTCACCGAAGAAACACGTCACAAAAATCTATCAGGCAAGAGTCGAAGGGGTCATGACAGCAGAAGATGTCACTGCTTTTGAGAACGGTATTGTTTTATCGGATGGAACGGAGTGTATGCCCGCACGTTTGGATATTCTGAGCACGACAGAGGATGAGTCGGTCGTTCAAATTCACCTAAAAGAGGGCAAATTCCATCAAGTGAAACGGATGGTAAAGGCTTGTGGGAAAACTGTTGTCGATTTAGAGCGACTCACGATGGGACCATTACGCTTAGATAAGGGTCTTGCTTTAGGAGAGAGTAGACCACTCACCGAAGAAGAACGACAATCATTAGAAATCAATAACGAACCAAAAGCTTAGGAGAAATCCTAGGCTTTTATTTGTTATAGAAAGGGTTTAACCGCTTTTCATCCCTTTGTAAAAATGGTAAGATAAAACTATTGAATCTACTTGATAGAGATTGGAGCGATTGGATGACAATTGATTGGAAAAAAGAAGTAGAACTTCGTAAAGAAGATCTATTAAAAGATTTATTCACATTATTACGTATCGACAGTGTACGTGATGATTCTAAAGCAACAGAGGATGCACCAGTAGGACCTGGCCCTAAAGAAGCGCTAGAAGCGTTTTTAGCAATGGGTGAACGCGATGGTTTCGTAACAAAACAAGTTGGAAACTTAGCAGGACACATTGAATATGCACCAAATCCAGACTATAAAGAAACTCTTGGAGTTTTAGGTCACGTGGACGTTGTTCCAGTGGGTACTGGATGGGATACAGATCCATTCGGGCCACAAATTATTAATGAACGTATTTATGCGCGTGGTTCAAGCGATGATAAAGGACCAAGTATGGCAGCATACTACGCATTAAAAATCATCAAAGAATTAGGATTACCAGTTTCAAAACGTGTTCGTTTCATTATCGGAACAGACGAAGAATCAGGTTGGAAATGTATGGACCGTTACTTCCAAACAGAAGAAATGCCGGACTTTGGTTTCTCACCAGACGCAACATTCCCAATCATCAATGGTGAAAAAGGAATCCTTTCATTACACTATGATATTCCTGGGGGAGCTGCAGAAGGCGACTACCAATTATTAAGCTTCGACGCAGGTTTACGTGAAAACATGGTTCCTCAAGATGCGCATGCGGAAATCGTTGTTCCAAATGCTGATGAAGTAGTTGATCGCTTCTTTGCATATGTTGCTGCAAATCCTGTTGAAGGTAGTGCTCAAGTATTAGACGGCAAAGTTATCTTAGACGTTGTTGGTAAATCAGCACACGGATCTACTCCAGATAAAGGAATCAATGCAGGTACACACTTAGCTAAATTCTTAAACCAATTCAACTTCAAAGGCAGTGCGAAGAAATACTTAGCATTTGCTGCTGAAGTGTTACATGAAGATACTGATGGTAAAAACTTAAAAGTGGACTACAACCATGAAGTGATGGGACCATTAACAGCGAATGCAGGAATCTTCACTTACACTCCAGAATTAGGTGGGGTAGCTGTAGTGAACTTCCGTTATCCATTAGGCGTTACTGCAGAAGGTCTTGAAATTAAGACAGAAGTTGTGGCTTCAGGTTATGGATTCACAGTAGCTCACGGTAAAGCACAAGTTCCTCACTATGTATCTCCAGAAGATGAGTTAGTGTCAACATTGTTAGACGTATATCACCGTCAAACAGGCTTACCAGCTCACGAACAATCTATCGGTGGTGGAACATACGGACGTATCTTTGAACGTGGTGTAGCGTATGGTGCGCTCTTCCCAGATTCAATCGATACAATGCACCAAGCAAATGAATTCTTCGCATTAGAAGATTTATTCAGATCAGCTGCAATTTATGCAGAAGCGATTTACGAATTAATTAAATAAAAGCGTAAGTGATTAGGAGAACGGATTTCCGTTCTCCTTTTTCTTTTAAGATGATGTTTATAAACAGATGTATCTTGCCTTATGAATGTCAAAGATACTTTTTTTCTAGAGAAAAACTAAGAAGTTATAACAATTTCGGATATTTATCTACAAAAATGGAGTTTATTCAGGATTCCAATCGGTTCAGTTATTGCTTTTTTTACAAATATCCTATACTGAAGTTAATAATGAATATGAATGATAGTTGAGAGTAGAAGAATAACTTATAAATTTGATTAGAATCTTGTTGGTTGGGAAGTGAAATGATGGATTATATGAAGAAAATTTTGGAGTGGTTACCACGCAAATACTTAGTACTTATTGCTATTGGTATGTCTTTAACAGCTTTAGACGGTATTATTATTCCTTCTTTTATTTCAGGATTAATAGATGTTTCATCAACTCAAAAAGTTGAGGATTTAGTAAAAATTTCAATCATAGGTATTCTTAGTTATTCGCTTATTCGGCTTGGATTATTTATATGGGAAGATTCTCAACAAAGAATGATAAAGCAATTAACATTAACGCTTAAAGAAAAAATCATTACAGCATTCTTTTATGGAAAGTTTAACCAACAGGAAGTAGAGTCAATAGTGCTTAGTGAATTAAAACTATTAGAAGAACAAGGAATTAAGTCTATCATGGGATTTTTCTATTGCCTCGTTTTTGCGTTGGTTACCTTGTTGTATGTATCTGCCATAGATTTAAAGTTAGCAGCACTCTTTATAACGTTATCGTTCTTACCGATATTAGTCCCAAAATTATTTGCTAAATCTATTCGAAAGCACTCAAAGGAATGGGCTGAAGTAAACCAATTAAGCATCTTGCAACAACAAGAATATTTGAAAAGTAAGCCAATTATTAAAAACTTTTTTGTAGAAAAAATCTTCTTGAATAAGTTGATGGGAACATTGAATCAAACAGAAGAAGCCTATTTTCAAATGAATCATGTTCGATTTACATCGAAGTTATTAGCAAATTTACTTTCTGGATTAAGTTCATTTGTACCGTTAGCCATTGGGGTATATCTCGTTATTGTTGGGGACACTAAGTTAGCCACAGTTATTGCAATTTATTTAGCTAGCGATCGTATTGTTGGTCCTATACTTAGTGCAATAGATTATTATCAAAGATTTAATTCAATCATTCCTGTAATTGAAAGAGTAGAAAAGTATACAGAGTTTGAATGTGATAATTCTGAAAGTAAATCTAGTATTAGTACCGTATTTCCGATTGAGTTATATCAGTGTAGTGTTCAAATTGATGGAATAACTATACTAGACAAAATTGATTTCGAAATTAATGAGAATGATAGGGTCCTGATTATGGGACCGTCAGGATCTGGGAAATCTACACTCTTAGAATTAATATACGGACTCTATGTATCTAAAGATGGAGTTCAAAAGTATAATGGAATTCAGAGAAATTTAGTTTCAGGAGATGATTTAAAGAAACACATTGGATTCTTTACTCAGGAATCAAGGATTTTCTATGAGTCGTTAAAATTTAATATTTCTCTAGGAGAAGAATATTCTGATAGTGAAGTTACCTCTGTTATTCAAAAAGTAGGGCTAGGTTACTTAGTCGATAGAATAGGGCTACATAATGCAGAAGTAAATCTTGATGAATCACTTTCTGGAGGAGAAAAAGCTAGAATCTGTCTTGCACGTCTATTACTTAGAAAATACCAATTGCTGTTACTGGATGAGTTTTCTTCTGCTATTGATGAAGATACAACGATGATGATTAGGAAGCTTCTCATTAATGATAACATTCCATTTGTAGAGATAGCACATAGGGTGCCAAAAGATATCGACTTATACAATAAGCGTTACACTTTGGAGTCTGGTCGATTAATACACTAATCATTTATAAAAAAATCCCTTTGAAACCTTGAAGTTTTTTGCTAAATCGCTATAAAACGTGCTATACTACTAATGATATTATGTGTGAAAACTGTAAATATATATATTTGGAGGCTATAGCATGGGATTTGTAATCTTTCTATTGCTGATTGTGGTACTGGGTGCCGCAGGTTATGCAACAGCAATATTCATGACAAAGAAACAAACTAAAAGTAATTGAAGAATTAACAGAGAAAAAAAGGATAAGTTAATGGCCGTGCCAATTGCGGACACGTTCTATACTTTGAAAAAAACTTGAACTTAACAGGTCAAACAAAGAGAACGTACGAAACATGGCAAGCTACATGGCAAACAATCACACGATTCCGATTCCCTGAAATCGAAGCTGCATTAGTCAGTGCAGAACAATATATCCAAAAATTAAACTTCATTAAAGGAAATCAAGTAACACAACAAGCTGAAAACTTAATTGAAGAAACAAAAGCTGAAGTCGATAAAATCTACTCAGCATTACAAAAATTATTGGATAGTGAAAAACAAAACCGCGCGGAGCTAGACTTATTACAAGAACGCTACGCTTCAATGCGCAAAGACTTATTAGCACATAGTTTCTCATTCGGCGAAGCGCTAGAAACGTTAGAAAAACGTTTAGCTTATTTAGAATTAGACTTCGCGAAATTTAATACATTAACAAACGAAGGCGATCACTTAGAAGCCAAAGAAGTACTTGGACGTATCGATAAAGAAATGAAAGAATTTGAGTCAATCGTTGAACAAGTTCCTCAATTCTTAAAAGAAATCGAAACAGAGTACAATGAACAAGTAGAAGACTTGAAACAAGGATATGCTCGTATGGTTGAAGAGCATTATCAATTCTCTAAAATTTCAATTCCTGAAGAAATTGAAAAGATTGAAAAAACAATTGAAGTGGCACGTGGACATATCGCTGCTACAGAATTAGAAGAAGCTCGTCAACAATTAGATAAAGTGGCTCGTGAAATCGACCAACTTTACGATGTGATGGAAGCTGAAATTGAGGCACGTGAATTTGTATACCGTAACAAAGCTCAAGTTGAAAAACGCTTGAACCAAGTATTACAAAGCAACCGTTATGTGAATATCGAAGTTGACCGTGTTTCTCAAAACTATATCTTGTCAAACAACGAATTCGTTCGTGTACAAGAATTTGCTGAGCAATTAGAAAAAGAACAAGAAGCCGTTCAATACTACAGCAAGGCGATGGAAAACCATCAAGTGCCTTATTCAGTAGTGAAAGAACATTACGAACTCGTTCTTGAAAAATTAAACAGCATTGATGAAGATCAAACCGATTTAGTAAACACATTATCTGATTTACGTAGCCAAGAAAAAGCGATTCGCGACGGATTAGATGTCTTCGAATTAGACTTACGTAATATGAAACGTACGATTGAGAAGTACCACTTACCAGGTCTTCCAAAAGAGTACTTAGAATTGTTCTTTGCAACAAGTAATCGTATCGAACAATTATGGCAAAAGATGGATCGTGTGAAACTAGATATGAACGAAATTAATGCGGCAAACAACGTGATCGAAGAAGATGTTGAAAAATTAGATATCTTCACAGAACAAATTGTTGATAATGCACAATTAACAGAGTACATGATTCAACACGCGAACCGTTACCGTTTATCACATCCTGAAATTGAAACAGCGATTGGTCGTGCGCTTGACCTATTCAACCACACATTCAAATACGATGAATCATTACAAATTATTGAGTCAGCATTAGAACAAGTGGAACCAGGTGCTGGTAACCGTGTCCGTCAAAACTATCAATCAGAAAAGAATAATAGCTTATTCTTCTAATAGATAAATGATTAAGCCAGGTGGGTGAAACCCACGTGGCTTTTTTGTTTTCTTTTGAATCATCGTATCATAATCAAGTTTTATGTGTGGAAAATCTATGTTTTTACGGTTCTTCCAGAAGTATACTAAAGATACAAATGAAGGAGGGATTTTATGGATTTTGTATTATGGGGAAGCGTATTTTTAGCGGGCTTATTCTCGTTTTTTTCTCCGTGCGTGCTACCGCTGTTTCCAGTCTATTTTGGTGTTTTAATGAGTGAACAGGACGGACCTCACCTGAAGATTGGGAGATTAGAGATCTATTGGAAGCCAATGATTCGCACAGTCATCTTTATCGCTGGCATTTCAACAGTCTTTTTCTTCTTAGGATTTGCAGCAACTGCATTAGGAAGTCTGATTTACAATCCTTGGTTTAATATCACACTGGGAGTCGTGATTGTGCTATTAGGCTTGCACCAAATGGAACTGTTCCATTTACTATTTTTACAAAAACAAAAAACAGTTCAGTTTGAAATCAAAGATAAAAAATCGCTTTGGAGTAGTTACTTATTAGGACTCAGTTTCAGCTTCGGATGGACGCCTTGTGTGGGTCCAGTACTAAGTGCGGTCCTAACGCTTATCTCCACGCAACAAGCCAGTATCACCTATGGGATTTTCTTACTTTGCTTATATATATTAGGTTTGGCTATTCCGTTTTTAATCTTATCAGCTGCTTCAACCGTAGCGTTTAAATGGTTTAATCTTGCAAAAAAACGATTATTATTACTTAAAAAAATCGGAGGACTCGTGATTGTTATTATGGGAGCATCGATTATCTTTTCCCAACTGTCACAAGTTTTCCATTAAAAATTAGGAGGAACGAAGATGAAAACAAAATTGATGATTGCATTATTTAGCACAGTGCTTTTAGGTGCTTGTCAAAATTCACAAATGGGAATGGATACTAAAGATATGAAAGAAACCACTGAAATGATGAGCTCGATGAGTGGTGAAAAAATGGATAAAATGGATAACATGAGTTCAAAAGATGAGAAGATGGACAATAAGATGGGAGAAATGGACGATATGACACAGTCTACCTTTACAACATTAGATGGGAAAGAAGTTTCATTAGCAGACTATAAAGGGAAAAAAGTTTATTTGAAGTTTTGGGCTTCATGGTGCCCAATTTGTCTATCTGGGCTAGCGGACATCACACAACTTTCTGAAATGCCACCAAAAGATTCAGTGGTCCTTACAGTCATTGCACCTGGTGTGAACCGCGAAAAATCATTAGAGGACTTCAAAGAATGGTTTATGGGAGTAGACTACCATTCATTACCAGTACTCGTAGATAAAGACGGTCAATTCTTGAAGAAACTTGGAGTCGTAGGATATCCAACCTCAGCATTTATCGATGCCAATGGAAAAGTTGTCAGAGTTCAACCAGGACACGTTTCTAATGACGATATCGTAAACGTTAGAAAGCCTATAAGAAAGGAGAATTTCCTATGGATAAAAAATTAGTGGTTACACTCTTTGCTGTTGTCATCATTCTTTTAGGATTGGCTTATTTTGCCAAAGGAAGTACCTTTGCAAAGGATTCAAAGGTTGATGAAATCTCAAATAAGGTGACCAAACTAATTGAAACAGATAGCACTACAAGTGAAATGAAAAAGGAAGGTGAACATATGAAAGAGATATATTTAGCAGGCGGATGTTTTTGGGGGTTAGAAGAATACTTTTCTAGAATTAATGGTGTTATTGATGTTGTGAGTGGATACGCGAATGGAAAGGTTGAAACGACCAATTATAAGCTTATTCATGATACAGACCATGCGGAAACGATTCATGTTACTTATGATGCTGATAAGATTTCACTTCGCGAGTTATTGTTGTATTACTTTAGAGTCATTGATCCATTTTCTGTGAATAAACAAGGAAATGATACTGGAAGACAATATCGTACGGGTATTTATTATGTTGATGAGGCAGATAGCGCCATTATTCAACAAGTCATGAAGGAAAAAGAAGAATCTTTTGGTAAGAAATTAGCCGTTGAGACGGAACCTTTGAAAAATTTCGTTATAGCAGAGGATTATCATCAAGATTACTTGAAGAAGAATCCAAATGGATATTGCCACATTGACGTTAAAAAGGCGAGTGACCCTGTAATTGATGCCAGTCTTTATCCACTACCTGACGAAGAGACTCTAAAAGCAACACTTACGAAGGAACAATACGCAGTTACTCGTGAAAATAAAACGGAAAGAGCATTCTCAAATGAATACTGGGATAATCATGAACAAGGAATTTATGTAGATGTAGTTACCGGAGAACCGCTCTTTTCTTCAAAAGATAAATTTGATTCTGGCTGCGGCTGGCCAAGTTTTTCAAAACCAATTTCTTCGGAAGTTGTGACCTATCATGAGGATAATAGTTTCAATATGAAACGTGTTGAAGTTCGAAGTAGGGTAGCCGATTCACACCTTGGACATGTTTTTGAAGATGGTCCGAAAGAAAAAGGTGGACTTCGTTTTTGTATCAATAGTGCTTCCATCAAATTCATCCCACTCAATGAGATGGAAGCAAAGGGATATGGTTATTTAGTCGATTTCGTCAAATAACCACTCAGTGCTTCTCTAAGTTATTCTCCTTTAGAGAAGCACTTTTTTTGAGTAAAAATAGATTTAAAACCGTTATGAATAGAAGTATAATAGAGAAAGGAGGGAAATAAGATGTATTCAATCTTAATAGTTGAAGATGAACCAATTATTCGTAGAGGGATTGCATCCTTAATTGATTTTGAATCGCTGGGAATTTCAACGGTTCAGGAAGTAGAAAATGGGGAGCAAGCACTGGAAAAAATACGAGAAGAAGCGCCGGATATTTTACTGACAGATATTAATATGCCGAAAATGGATGGCATTACTCTTGCGCAATTGGTGAGGTCAGAATATCCGCAAATGAGAATTATCTTCTTAACGGGGTATGATTATGTAGATTATTTACTATCTGCAGTGAAAATTGGAGTAGAAGATTATATTTTAAAGCCAGTGACGAAATCAGAAATCGAAGCTTTATTGGTGAAAGTTGTAGCCAAGCTCAACGAAGAAAAGCGCCAACGGGAACTATTGGCATTAGCAAGTGAAGAGGACGCCTCTTCGGGAACTCTTCATTTCGAGAAGCTGATTTTAGAGCGATTATCAAATCCAAATTTAGCGCTAGGTGAACTTGCAAAGCAATTAGGATTCAGTACGAACTACCTTAGCCTTTTAATCAAAAAAGAACTTGGAATGTCCTTTCAAGAGTATGTGACCCAGCAACGGATTCAAAGAGCAAAGCGTCTCTTATTATCAACCGACATGAAGATTTATGAGGTGGCATTATCTGTTGGAATAGAAGATATGAACTATTTCTCTTATCGATTCAAGTCGATTGTCGGCGTTTCCCCTAAAAGTTTTAGAAGTGGGGCAAAAATATGAAAAAACAGTCTCTTGCAACAAGATTATTTGCCTATTTAAGTATCATGCTTTTTGCCATGGTAGTTTTAATTGGAAGCTTCTATTTTATAAAAAGTAGCGAGGTTTTTCATCGTGAAGTAGAAGACCATACCATTCATGAGATTGATACAAGTTCCAAATATATCGAACAGTACGTTTCGAATTTAAAATCTACTTCAAGATCTTTATCACAGTCGCAGGCAATAAAGGACTTTGCCAGTCAAACATCAGCTGAAAATGAAGCGGCAATCCATGAATGGCTTGAGACAATGCTGAAGAGTCATCCGGATTTTGTATCGATACGATTGGTGACGAAAGATGGAAGATTAGTTACGACCGGGATGGAAGAGGAAATGGTGACTTCAGCGGATATGATGGCCCAAAAATGGTATCAAGATGCTCTAGAGCACTCGAATGTTCCAATCATTCAGTCTATCAAGAATCAAAATAATCAAATCGTAATTTCTATTAGTCAGGAAGTTAAAAGCAACGCAGGAGAAAATCTTGGCGTTATACGCTTAGATGTGGATTATCACGAACTAGAAAAATATGTGAAAGAACTTTCTCTAGGGGAAAATGGGTATGCTTTTGTCATCCAAAGGACGGTACACTTATTTATCATCCGGATTCGGAGGCTTTCGAGTCAGTTGATAAGCAAATGTCGGTACAAGAAATATCCAATAGTCCGATGGATTCAATGGTGTCTGATGATTTTTTTGTTCATAAAAGCCCTATTGAAAATAGCGATTGGATCTTAGTAGGTGTTAGCTCATTTAGTCGGTTTAAAGAAGACTCAGTAAAACTACTTGGGATTGTCAGTGTTGTTGGAGTGCTTAGCTTACTTATTTGTATGTTGGGTATTTTTACATTGATACGTTATCAATTACTACCTGTTAAAAGACTAGGACAAGTGATGAGACGAGTAGAAGAAGGCGACACGACTATTCGAGCAGAACAAAAAGGAGCTCAAGAATTCCAAGCGCTAGCAGGTACCTTTAATCAGATGCTCGAGAGAATCGAGACTTTAATGAAGGAAGAAAAAGAGCAAGAAGCATTGACCCGCATCTATGAATTAAAGGCGTTAACGAGTCAAATTAATCCGCACTTCTTGTATAATACGCTGGATACCATTATTTGGATGGCAGAGTTTCAAGACCATCAAAAGGTAGTAGACATTACGAAGGCGCTCTCTAATTACTTTAGACTTTCCTTGAATGCTGGAGAAGAAATAGTGACCTTACGCCAAGAAATCGAGCATGTCCGTCAATATTTGTTTATTCAAAAGGAACGATATGGAGACAAATTGGAATATACTATTTTTCGAACCTGATGATATTCCTGATATCAAGCTTCCAAAAAAATCGTTCTGCAGCCACTCGTAGAAAATGCAATCTATCATGGGATTAAAGAGTCAGAACGCCCTGGGAAAAATTACGATTACTGTGTCTAAAAGAGATACTTTTATAGATATTTGTATTGCGGATAATGGGGTAGGAATAAAAGAAAATACAACGAGTACAAAAAGAACTTGGTGGAGTTGGTATTAAGAATATCAAAGAACGATTGACGCTCTTTTTTTCGGAGAAGCTTTTTCGATGGAAATTGAATCTGAGACAAATGCATATACCAAAAGTGTATTTACACCTTCCATTAAAAAGAAGAAGGACATGCGAATAGTTGACAAAACTAGGCGCTTTTTCGTATACTTCTAAAGGTAAGCAATCGGATTGAGATTTTACTTATTAGAGAGGCTTGTCTGGTGAAAAATAGCCATCAAAATCGTGCTCCCTGATTGAAAAACTTTGAGAAATACAAACGCCCTTCCAGCGTTATCGGAATTAGAGATGAATGAACAGCTGTTTCATTGTAAGCAAGGTGGTACCGCGGTAGGACGCCCTTGCAGCAATGGGGCAGTTTTTTTATTTACAAAAAGAAGGAGAATGAAGATGAAAAAATTATCAAGTAGCGAAATTCGTCAAATGTACCTTGATTTCTTCCAAGAAAAAGGACATAAGGTTCAACCAAGTGCGAGCTTAATTCCTGTAAACGATCCAACATTACTATGGATTAACTCGGGGGTTGCGACACTTAAGAAATACTTCGATGGAACGGAAACACCAGAAGTTCCACGTATTACAAATGCTCAAAAGAGTATTCGTACAAACGATATCGAAACGTAGGGCATACAGCTCGTCACCATACATTATTCGAAATGATGGGGAACTTCTCAATCGGGGACTACTTCAAAGAAGAAGTGATTCCATGGGCATGGGAATTCCTAACAAGTGAAAAATGGTTAGGACTTGATCCAAATCGTCTATACGTTACTTACTATCCAGAAGATCCAGAAACAAAAACATTATGGATGGATAAAGTTGGTCTTCCAGAAGATCATATCATTCCAGTAGAAGATAACTTCTGGGATATCGGTGCTGGTCCATGTGGTCCGGATACTGAGATTTTCTACGACCGTGGAGAAAAATATAATAACTTAGCAGAAGATGATCCAGAAAACTATCCTGGAGGAGAAAACGAACGTTACTTAGAAATTTGGAACTTAGTATTCTCTCAATTCAACCATATGCCAGACGGAACTTATCCACCATTACCACATAAGAACGTCGATACGGGGATGGGTCTTGAACGTGTAGTTTCTGTTATCCAAGATACACCAACAAACTTCGAAACAGACTTATTTATGCCAATTATTAAGCAATTAGAAAGCTTAAGCGCTGGTAAGAAATACAATGAATCTAAAGAAACTGATGTATCATTCAAAGTTATCGCTGACCACATTCGTGCGGTAAGCTTTGCAATTGGGGATGGCGCGCTTCCTTCAAACGAAGGTCGTGGATATATCATCCGTCGTTTAATCCGTCGTTCAGTAATGCACGGACAACGTTTAGGAATTCAAGGATCATTCTTAACTAAATTAGTTCCAACGGTTGCTCAAATTATGCACAGCTACTATCCAGAAGTAACTGAAAACATGGAATTCATTCAAAAAGTGATTGCCAACGAAGAGGATCGTTTCCAAGAAACAATTCACGATGGTTTAGCAATCTTAGAAACTATTTTTGCGGATATGAAAGAAGCAAACGAAACAACTCTTTCTGGCGAAAATGCGTTCAAACTATATGATACTTATGGATTCCCATATGAATTAACATTAGAATACGCAAGTGACAATGGTTTCACTGTCGATGAAGAAGGTTTCCAAGCAGAAATGCAAGCACAAAAAGACCGGGCGCGTGCTGCTCGTAATACAGAAACATCAATGAACGTACAATCTGCAGTATTACGTGATATCACTGTAGAGAGTGAATTCGTTGGATATGCTTCAACAACTGAAGAAGGCGTGTTAAAAGCGATTGTTGTAGATGATGAATTAGTTGAATCTGCACATAAAGATGCGCATGCGCAATTAGTATTCGACCGTACACCTTTCTACGCTGAAATGGGTGGACAATTAGCCGACCACGGTACAATCCAAGATGCCAGCGGTACAGTTGTAGCGAATGTCTTACAAGTGAAGAAAGCTCCTAACGGACAACCATTACACACGGTTGAAGTGTTAGGCGACTTACAAGTAAACGCAACTTACACATTAGTGGTTGATGCATCTGAACGTGCGAAAATCATTAAAAACCATACAGCAACTCACTTATTACACCAAGCATTAAAAGATGTTCTAGGAACTCACGCAAACCAAGCAGGTTCTCTTGTAACACCAACTGGTTTACGTTTCGACTTCAGTCACTTCGGACAAGTTACTGCTGAAGAATTAGCTGAAATGGAACGTATCGTAAATGAGAAAATCTGGGCTGGTTTAGAAGTTGTAACGATTGAAACTACACTAGAAGATGCGAAGAGCCGTGGGGCAATGGCACTCTTTGGTGAGAAATACGGCAACTTAGTTCGTATGGTCAACATTGGTGACTGGTCAATCGAACTTTGTGGGGGTATCCACGTTGGAAACACTCAAGAAATCGGATTATTCAAGATTGTTTCTGAATCTGGTATCGGTGCCGGCGTTCGTCGTATCGAAGCTGTTACAAGTAAAGAAGCATTTGACTTATTAAGCCATCACGAAAACTTATTAAAACAAGTAGCTGGTGAAGTTAAAGCCATCCAATTAGATACAGTGGTAGAACGTGTAGCTACTTTAGGTCAAGAATTGAAAGAAGCAAACGGCGAAATTGCGAAACTAAAAGCTAAAATCATGAAAGCTGAAGTCGCAGATGTCTTCAACAATGTAGAAGAAGTAAACGGAACTTCATTCATCACTGTAGCTCTTGAAAATAAAGAGATGGATGAATTACGTCAATTAGCAGATACATGGAGACAAAAAGGTGCGAGCGATATCTTCGTAGTAGGTACTGCTTCTTCTGATAAAGCGAACCTTTTAGTAGCCGTATCTAAAGACGCAAATGCAAAAGGATTAAAAGCAGGCGATATCATTAAGGCAATTGCTCCAGCTATCCAAGGTGGAGGCGGAGGCCGTCCTGATATGGCTCAAGCAGGTGGTAAGAACCCTGCAGGTATTCCACAAGCATTCGAATTGCTTAAAGAATATTTAGCTAAATAATGTAATGCAAAATGAAACCTTCCATGGGATTTGAAGAGAGTCCCGTGGAAGGTTTTTGATTTAAAAGCAAAGGAAAGGCTTTCTAAATGTTAAGAATCGGTAAGTATCAATTGTAGTTTCATGCAAAATCTTGTAGAATAGGTATATATATTGAAATGAGGTGTCGCTATGAGTTCAATAGATGAAACAGTCCTATTTAAATTTAATGAAAAGGACGAAAAAACCGTTCAAGAAACATTAACCATCGTTTATGATGCGTTGAATGAGAAGGGGTATAGTTCGATTAATCAAATCGTAGGATACTTGTTATCTGGAGACCCAGCTTATATTCCGAGACATCGTGATGCACGTAATCTAATTCGTCGTCACGAAAGAGATGAGATTTTGGAAGAACTCATTAGACATTATATCCGCTCAACAGGAAGAGATGCCTAGTATGAGATTAATGGGATTAGATGTCGGAAGTAAAACTGTGGGCGTTGCCGTTAGTGATTTAATGGGCTGGACTGCTCAAGGGGTTGAAACAATTCCGATTAATGAGAATGCTTCAGAATTCGGGTTCAAACGTGTTGTCGAGTTAGTGGAAGAGTATGGCGTTGAAAAAATCGTCATCGGCCTACCAAAGAACATGAATAATACGGAAGGACCACGTGTAGAGGCGTCCCGTCGTTATGGTGCAAGCCCTAGAGAAACGACTAGAAATTCCAATCGTCTATCATGACGAAAGACTCACGACGATGCAGGCGGAACGAATGCTTGTCGAAGAGGGTAATGTTTCAAGAAAGAAACGCAAACAAGTCATTGATATGCTAGCTGCAGTCATGATTTTTGCAAAACTATTTAGATTTAAATGGAAATCAATAACAAAGGAAAGAGGAAAGAAAAATGACAGAACATCACGATCGCGATCATGAACATGATCAGCTTAGAAGGCCACGAAGGTCACGAACATATTACAATCATCGACGAAGAAGGAAATGAAATTTTACACGAAGTATTATTCACGTTCGAATCTGATGACTTCAATAAATCATATGTATTATGCTACCCAGCAGGAATTCCTGAAGGAGAAGAAGTAGAATTACAAGCATTCTCATATGTTGAAGGCGAAGATGGTACTGAAGGTCAATTAAACCCAATCGAAACAGAAGCTGAATGGGATATGGTTGAAGAAGTATTAAACACATTCTTAGCTGAAGAAGATTTATAATCAACAATAGAGCTTGGGGAAACCTCAAGCTTTTTGATTATAAGGGCACTCTTTATGATTGACTTTCTTCATTTTTTTCAATAAGAATGAGGTATAATAACTACAACTATGGGTATCATTTGATGCCAATTTAAGGGGGAAGACAATGTCTCAAGAAGAACATAAAAAACATTCCTTAATTTCTGATACGGATACGAAACGCGATATTCGTAAAAAGGAAACTTCTATTATCAAAAAGATAATGAAATATTTTATGATTGCACTTTTTAGTAATTGTCCTAGTAGAGGGATTCTTTACTTGGAATTACATTAAAGGAGAAACACAACCAGTTGATACAGCTCAAACAGAACTTGTTTCATTTGAAATTGAACAAGGCGCATCTGTCAAAGAAGTATCAAAAGCACTTGAAAAAGAAGGGATTATCCGTAATTCGAAACTCTTTAATTTCTATTTGAAATTCAAAAACGTTTCTGGATTTAAATCAGGATTGTACCATGTTTCTAAGAGTATGACACTCGACGAAATTATCGCGGAACTTTCTGGTCAAGGAAAAGATAAAGATCAAAACGCGACTAAAGTTCTGATTCGTGAAGGGGAACAATTAACAGAAATCGCCAAAGAAGTTGAAAAATCAACAAAATATTCTGCCGAAGATTTCATGGCAAAAGTTCAAGACGAAGACTTCTTACGTTATTTAGTTCAAAAATTCCCAAAATTATTGACTCAATCATATAATGGCTACCAAGTAAAATATGTGCTTGAAGGATACTTATTCCCAGCGACATACGATATGAATGACTCAAAAACACTTCAAATGTTAATTACTGAAATGGTTGCTAAAACAGATGAAGTCATGTCGAAATACTACGATAAGATTTTAGCAAGTGACTATACATTACAAGAAATTATGGCAATGGCTTCTTTAATCGAAAAAGAAGGGACTAAACTAGAAGACCGTAAGAAAATCTCTAGCGTATTCCATAACCGTATTAAAGAAAATATGAAGCTTCAAACAGATGTATCTGTTCAATACGCTTTAGGCGAACACAAAGAAGCCCTTTCTTTAGAAGATTTAGAAGTAGATTCTCCATATAACTTATATCAAAACTATGGCGTTGGCCCTGGACCTTATAATAGTCCAAGTGAGGATTCTATCGTAGCAGCGTTAGAACCAGAGAAAACAGATTACTTATACTTCCTAGCAGATATTCATACAAAAGAAATCTACTATGCGAAACGTATGAGGAACATTTAGAGTTAAAAGCTAAGTATATTGATAATAAGGAGTAGGTCATGGAAAAGAAAAAGCCAATCGTTATCGGAGTTACAGGTGGTTCTGGGAGTGGGAAAACAAGTGTAAGTCGTAAAATTTTGGAGAACTTTCCAGATTTAACGATTTGTAAAATTGATCAAGACTACTATTATAAAGATCAAAGTCATATGCCGTTTGAAGAACGTTTAAAAACGAACTATGACCATCCATTTGCTTTCGATACAGATTTATTAATTGAACATATGAATAAATTAATAAATTTTGAATCGATTGAAGAACCAGTATATGATTACGAAAATCATACAAGAAGTGATAAAACAATCCATCAAGAACCAAAAGATGTTATCCTAATCGAAGGAATTCTTATTCTTGAAGATGAACGCTTGCGTGATTTGATGGACATCAAGGTGTATGTTGATACTGACGATGATATTCGTATCATTCGCCGTATTAAACGTGACATGGTAGAACGTGGAAGAACACTGGATTCTATCA
Source organism: uncultured Granulicatella sp. (assembly GCA_916438765.1). Lineage (GTDB taxonomy): Bacteria > Bacillota > Bacilli > Lactobacillales > Aerococcaceae > Granulicatella. The sequence continues at coordinate 523,217 of CAKAHB010000006.1, forward strand.
TTAACCAATACATGTCCGTTGTAAAACCAATGCATCACCAATTTATTGAACCAACGAAAAAATTTGCGGATATTATTATCCCAGAAGGTGGTTCAAACAGAGTGGCGATTGACTTAATGACTACAAAAAAATTGCTTCAATTTTTATCTCATTTAAATTAAATTGTTAACCCCTAGGAAAAGCTTATCCTAGGGGCTTTTTTTATCAGGATGAACATTTAAAATCGAATTAAAATTTGAAATAAGACTTGCAATCTCGGTTATAAAATGTTAAAGTTTTTAGCATTGTAGATTGAGATAATCTAAAAAAACGATATAGGGAGAATCGTATGACTGAAAAAAAGTATTTCCAATGACGCTTGAAGGGAAAGCAAAACTTGAAGCTGAATTAGAAGAATTAAAAAGTCGTTAAACGTAAAGAAATCGTAGAGCGTATCAAAATTGCGCGTAGCTATGGTGACTTATCTGAAAACTCTGAATATGAATCAGCTAAGGATGAACAAGCTTTCGTAGAAGGACGTATTTCAACGTTAGAAAAAATGATTCGTTTTGCGGAAATCATCGATGATAACAATGTAGAAAAAGATGTTGTTTCACTTGGAAGAAAAAAATTACGTTTATCGAATTACCAGATGGAGACGAAGAAACTTACACAATCGTGGGTAGTGCAGAAGCAAACCCAGTTGAAGGTAAAATTTCAAATGACTCTCCAATTGCCAAAGGAATTATTGGTAAAAAATTAAATGAAGAAGTGGTGATTCCAACACCAGGCGGAGAAATGAAGATCAGAATTATTGATATTCAATCTGCGTAATCGATTCATTTGAATGAAGAGAAGAGCTAGGAAATGTCCTAGCTCTTTTTTTGTTGGATTTCATCCTTAAGTCTGATGGATTCATTTTTTTAATTCATGATAGGATTGAACGTGAGAAGATGGTATACTAATACCTGTAACGGAGGTGAGAAGATGAATAAACTGAAACGAATACTAATTGTACTATTAATGGGAGTGATTGTCTCCGCTATTGAAATGACTTCAAAATTGGGCCTCTTCATCTTCTTTTCAATTGGGGTCGCTATTACAATGTTCAGTTTTATTGTTTTTTTCGACGTGTTAAATTTTTTTAAGAAATAGTGGAATGTGCTTTGAGGGCACTCTTTATCATTTTACCGCTTCTATCTACTGCGGGTATTTGGCTTGGAATGATTGGGGCATTGCTTCTGTTATTCTTTACTAAAGATACGTTCTCGATTGCTTCTTTATCAGGTATGTTTTCGAAAAAGGGCCGACAAGAATATATTTTCGTTGACTCTCACGAGGATACTCCAACGCCTGGAGAAATCCATCGCTATGATTGGTTTGGAAATCAAGAAGTGGGGAACGAACCGTATGAGTGGAATGATATCAATGCAGGGCAGCTTGTAGGGGATACCATTATCGACTTAGGAAATACAATTCTTCCTGCCAAGGAAAATGTGATCGTCATTCGAAAAGGATTTGGCCGTGTTCGAATTCTAGTACCGTACGGGGTAGGAGTGATGATTCACCATCATGCATTTGGCGGTCAAGTGGAATTTGAGGGACAAACATACGCCTTAAGTAATGAATCTATTCAGTTATATAGTTCAGGATACAATCGCAGCACGAAGAAGATTAAGATTTATACAACGATTGTCGCTGGGAAAATTGAGGTGATTGAAGCATGAAGCAACGCCTCGTTAAAAGCTGGATGCTTTATTCAGCGGTTTACAGTTTTGTTAGTACTGTTTTCCTATTCCTATTCCGCAGATGGATTCGCTATGAAATAGTAGAGACATTGAGAATTCAAGAGATTCTTGGGACGATTACACTGTTTCTATTATTGATTTTTATTCTTTGGTTTTTGTGACAGCTGCGGCGATGTTGATTTTAAATCGTCAAGCTGAGCGTAAAATCGGTGAGCAGTTACTCATGATTCAAAAGGCCAAGCATAGACTTGTAAAAGAAGAAGATAGCCCAAATTGGATTATGGAAGCAACGGTTGTGAGACTTAAATGATTTCTACGAACAAACAGCTGCACTTTCAGAGCGATTAGAAAAAAATTATCATTAGAAGTACAGCAATTAGGGTAGCAAACCGCAATTCTTAGGGACTGAGACAAAAGAACAAGTCATTCAAGAAGAGAGACGCCGTATCGCTCGCGAATTACATGATTCTGTAAGCCAGCAGCTCTTTGCGGCGATGATGATGATTTCTGCCTTAAACGAACGTGCCGACAAGTTTGATGAGAAGGAACAAAAACAATTGAAGATGATTGAACATGTTCTCTCTCAAGCACAATCAGAGATGCGCGCATTGCTTCTTCACTTACGCCCAATTTCACTAGAAAGTAAATCGTTGAAATCTGGTATCGAAGGATTACTCATCGAATTACAAACGAAAGTACAAATGAAGATTCATTGGGATATCGAAGACGTGAAACTTCCTGAAGGCGTCGAAGACCATCTCTTCAGAATCGCTCAAGAACTTTTATCGAATACATTGCGTCATTCACACGCAACAACTTTAGAAGTGTATTTACGACAACTAGACTCCACGGTTCTCTTTAAGATAGAGGATAATGGCGTTGGATTTAATAGCGAGGAAATTCTTCCAGGAAGCTATGGAATTAATAATATGAAAGAAAGAGTGCAAGGGCTCGGTGGACAGGTGAGAATTGTGAGCTTCCCAAATCAAGGAACGACAATTGAAATCAAGATTCCGCTCAGTCGTCACATGGAGGATGAACAATGATTAATGTATTACTAGTAGACGATCACGAAATGGTACGACTAGGCGTTTCTTCGTATCTATCGATGCAAGATGACATTGAAGTGATGGATGAAGCCAAGAATGGCCGTGAAGGTGTAGAAAAAAAGCCCTGTCCTTAAAACCAGATATTATCTTAATGGACCTTGTGATGCCTGAGATGGATGGAATTGAAGCGACAAAGGAAATTCTTGAAAAGTGGCCAGAAGCGAAAATTATCATCTTAACGAGCTTTATTGATGATGAGAAGGTCTTTCCAGCCATCAACGCCGGAGCAAAGAGCTATATCTTAAAAACAGCTTCCGCCTCTCAAATCGCAAAAGCTATCCGAGATACGTATAATGGAGACGGAGTGTTTGAGCCGCAAGTGACGGATAAACTCGTGAATCGTATTCAAATGAAGCAACAGCATTTCTTACACGAAGATTTAACGCAGCGTGAATTAGAAGTGTTACTCTTAATCGCACAAGGAAAATCCAACCAAGAAATTGCAGACGAGTTGTTTATCACATTGAAGACCGTGAAGACTCACGTATCGAATATTCTTTCAAAATTAGGAGTAGAGGACAGAACGCAAAGCAACGATTTATGCGTTTAAGCATCAACTCATTAAAATGTAACGGAAAGCCAATCTTGTTCTTACAAGATTGGCTTTTTTGATGAAAGTAATTTCTATAAAAGTGTGATAGTTCAGTGATTTGTACCTGATTCTGAAAGTAGTTACTAAAAATAATCGTAATATTGAAAATGTTTTCTAAGGTGAGTATACTAAAAAAATGTAAGGGTTTTACTAAAAAAATAGAAGGAGGCTGTTTATGAGATTACAAGGTCAATTAATTGTATCATGCCAAGCATTGCCGCATGAACCATTACATAGTGATTATATTATGGCTCGTATGGCAGTTGCTGCACAGGAAGGAGGAGCGAAAGGAATTCGTGCCAATTCAGTGATTGACATCAAAGCGATTAAAGAGGCTGTCGATTTACCAGTTATTGGAATTATTAAACGTGATTATGATGATGCCGACGTCTTTATTACCGCTACAATGAAAGAAATTGACGAATTGATGACAGTGAAACCAGAGATTATTGCTCTGGATGCCACTACATCGACTCGACCAAATGGACAAACGCTTGATGATTTCTATCATGAAATTAGAGCAAAATATCCAGATCGATTATTGATGGCAGACTGTTCTACAGTGAGACGAAATGATTCATGCTGATGAACTCGGTTTTTGATTTTATCGGAAGTACTTTAGTAGGATATACAAAAACAAAGTAAAGGCGACAAAATTGAAGAAAATGACTTTGAAATCTTGAGAACAGTTTTAGAACGAATCAAACATCCACTTATTGCAGAAGGCAATATCGATACACCTGAAAAGGTGAAACGTGTGCTTGAGTTAGGTGCGTATAGTGTCGTTGTCGGTTCAGCGATTACTCGTCCACAACTCATCACGAAAAAATTTGTTGATGCGATTCAACAAGTAGAAAAAAAGATTAAACATCACTGATTTATAGTTAAGGGGAAAACCATATGTTTAAAGTCTTACAAAAATAGGGAAGGCCTTTATGTTGCCGATTGCCATTTTACCGGCAGCAGGTTTGTTATTAGGGATCGGGGGAGCTTTATCTAACCCGGTAACTGTCGCAACATATCCTGTATTAAATAACGACGTTTTACAAGCAATTTTTAAAGTAATGAGCCAAGCTGGGGAAGTTATCTTTGCAAATCTATCACTTCTTCTCTGTATTGGTCTCTGTATCGGTTTAGCGAAACGTGACAAAGGAACTGCAGCACTTGCTGGGGTAACTGGTTACTTAGTAATGACTGCTACAATCAAAGCTCTTGTAGGATTATACATGGGTAAAGATGCTTCTATTGATACTGGGGTTATCGGAGCTATCGTAGTAGGGGCAATCGCTGTTTGGTTACATAACCGCTACAACAATATCCAATTACCACAAGTGCTTGGATTCTTCGGTGGTAGCCGTTTTGTTCCAATCGTAACTTCATTTGCTTCTATCTTTGTTGGGGCTATCTTCTTCTTAGTATGGCCACCATTCCAACAATTATTAGTTTCAACTGGTGGATATATCTCACAAGCAGGTCCTATTGGTACATTCTTATATGGATTCTTAATGCGTCTATGTGGTGCAGTCGGATTACACCATATGATTTATCCAATGTTCTGGTATACAGAATTAGGTGGAGTGGAAGTCGTAGCTGGTCAAACAATTGCTGGGGCTCAAAAAATCTTCTTTGCTCAATTAGCAGATCCAAATCACGTAGGTTTATTTACTGAAGGAACTCGTTTCTTCGCTGGTCGTTTCTCAACAATGATGTTCGGTCTTCCAGCAGCCTGCTTAGCAATGTATCACTGTGTACCAAAAGACCGTCGTAAAAAATACGCTGGTTTATTCTTAGGGGTTGCATTAACTTCATTCATTACTGGTATTACAGAACCAATCGAATTCATGTTCTTATTCGTAAGTCCAGTTTTATATGTTGTTCACGCATTCCTTGATGGGGTAAGTTTCTTCATCGCAGATATTCTTAATATCTCTATTGGTAATACATTCTCTGGTGGGGTTATCGACTTCACATTATTCGGGGTATTACAAGGTAACGATAAGACAAACTGGTTATTACAAATTCCATTTGGTTTAATCTGGAGTGGTCTATACTATGTAGTATTCAGATGGTTCATCACTCAATTTAACGTAGCAACTCCAGGTCGTTTAGAAGATTCTTTAGAATCAGATGACAAACCAGTTGTTGAAACACGCGACAGCTTGAAACAAGATAGCGTTCGTATTATCGAAGCTCTAGGTGGAGCAGAAAATATCGAAGACGTAGATGCTTGTATCACTCGTTTACGTGTATCTGTTAAAGACGTTGAAAGTAAATAAAGCAACGTTGAAAGATATCGGAGCCGTAGATGTTTTAGATGTTAAAGGTGGTATTCAAGCCATTTACGGTGCGAAAGCTATTCTTTACAAGAACAATATTAACGAAATTTTAGGTGTAGACGACTAGTCAGTAAAAACACCTTTTGAGATGGACTGGTCCCTAAAATCAGTCCATCTTTTATTTTTTGAAAAAAGGCAAAATCTTTTCCTAAACCTGTGCTATAATGAAGCTAGCAATGCAAAGGGGAAAAGGTTATGTTGTCATTTGAGAAAAAAGTAGCACCGATGATTGAATCGATTTATGATACTCTGACGCCGATTGAAAAAACGATTGCCAAATATTTCTTGGGTGTGATTCCAGAAAAAGAATCGTTATCCGCACAAGAAGTCTCAAAGCGTTTATTCGTTTCGATTCCATCCTTAACACGATTTGCTCAAAAGTGTGGCTATAAAGGATATAGGCAGTTTATTTATGACTATCAAAAAGGGAAGCAAGAAGAGACAAACTTGCATAATGACTTAACGAAGATTGTGTTAGACGATTATGCAGACCTCTTAACCAAATCCTTCTCGCTCATCAATGAAGCACAGCTGATTCATGTGTGTGACATGCTCAGCAAGGCTAAGCGCGTGTATATCTACGGTCAAGGAAGCTCGGGGTTAGCAGCGCTGGAGATGAAGTTTCGTTTTATGCGACTCGGGATGATTTGCGAGGCGATTACGGATTTACATACGATGCTGATGAACCGCGTATTAGTCGATGAAGATTGCCTTGTAATTGGAATTACGGTGTCGGCTAACGAGAGTGTTGTGAATGCCGTGAATATTGCCAAGCAGCAAGGAGCCAAAACGGTTCTGATTACTTCTAAGAAGAGCGAAGAGTTGCAACAGGATTGTGACGAATTAGTGCTGATTGCGATGAAGAACGCCTTAGAACAAGGAACGGCCATTACACCGCAATTTCCAGTACTTGTCATTGTCGATATTTTATATAGTTACTACAAGGAAATCGATAAGGAACGCAAACGCTCGATTTTCTCAAATACATTACATGCCATTCAACCAGAATAAGGAGACGATAAAATGTTTGGATTTTTTAAAAAGAATCAAGTAGAAAAAAAGAAGTGCCAGTATTTTTCATTAGCAGGTGGCGAAATTGTTCCCCATTACACAAGTGAATGATCCAGTGTTCGCTGGGAAGATGATGGGGGACGGATTTGCGGTCATTCCAGCAAGTGGTGTGATTACTTCTCCAGTAAAAGGGGAAGTCGTAAATGTCTTTCAACACTTCACGCAGTAGGTATTCAAACTGCTGGTGGGTTAGAAGTGCTTGTGCATATGGGAATCGATACGGTTGAATTAAAAGGCGGACCTTTTGAAACGACAGTCACAGTTGGCCAAAAGGTGGATGAACATACAGTATTATCGACTGTGGACCTAGAAGCGTTAAAGAAGCTGGTAAAGATACAGCGATGATGGTTCTCTTTACGAATATGGATAAAGTGGAATCTATTGTGGTAGCAACAGAAGGCTTAGTAGAAGGTAAAGCAGAAGTAGGAAAAGTAACGTTAAAAGCTTAATGCAATAAAATAACCTCCGTCCATGATTGGACGGAGGTTTTCGTTTGGTTTAGAAAATACGACTGCGGTATAAGCTAACTACTTTTCCTAAAATCGTACAGTTCGGTAAGATGATAGGATCCATTGTGTCGTTTTCTGGCTCTAGGCGCACATGGTCGCTTTCAAGATAGAATCTCTTACAAGTTGCAGTGTCTTCTTCAGTCATCGCAATGACGATTTCACCGTTTGAGGCTGTTGATTGCTTACGGACAATGACAGAATCACCGTCAAAAATACCCGCATTAATCATACTGTCCCCTTTAATACGAAGCATGAATAAATCATCTGCATCATTTTGTAAATCTGGTGGGATAGGGAAGAAGTCACTTGCTTCTTCTACAGCGAGAATTGGTTCACCGGCTGTTACCACACCAAGCATTGGAATCGCCGTTGATTTAGCGCCGATTGCTTTGAGTCCAGCCATTGTTAATTCAATGGCACGTGGTTTACTTGGGTCACGTTGAATTAAGCCATTTTTCTCAAGTCTTGATAAGTGACCATGAACGGTTGAAGTCGAAGAAAGCTGAACGGCGTTACAAATTTCACGCACTGTTGGCGGATAACCGTGCTCTTGAACTTCTTTATAAATAAACTGTAATACATCTAATTGTCTAGAATCTTTTAAATTTGTCATCGGAACATCTCCTTCTTTGAGACTAGTGTAACACACTTTGTAAACAGAAATCAAACAAATGTTCGTATGTAATTCAGATTTTTAGGAAAAAATGTCGTCTCGTGCTACACTAGGAGACGAAGCCAAGGAAAGGAATGACAAAAAAATGTTATCAGAAGAAAAAAATTAAACCGTATTAATGAATTAGCGAAAAAGAAAAAAAGAAGGAAAAATTAACTCCAACGGAAGAAAAAGAACAACAACTCTTACGTCAAGAGTATTTGGAAGCTTTTCGTGGAGGCATGCGTAACCACATCGAAGGATTAAAAAAATCGTCGATGAAGAAGGAAATGACGTGACTCCAGATAAACTAAAAAGCGATTCAAAAAGAAAAAGGATTGCATAACCGCGACGCAGAATAGATGAGAGAAGGCTGAAAATTTCAGCCTTTTTATTTACAAAATATGCTAAAACCATGAAAAGAAATATGTGTTTTGCAAGGGTTTACTATGTTTTTATTTATCATAAAAAAATAACGGTTGCAAAAAGCAGTCTTGGATTAGTAAAATAGAAGAGTAAGTTCCGAAAGGAATCAATATATTTAAGGAGTGATTGTATGTTTGATAAAACCGATCAACTAGCAGTGAATACAATTCGTACACTAAGTATGGATGCGATTCAAGCTGCGAATTCAGGACACCCTGGACTACCAATGGGTGCTGCACCAATGGCTTATGTTCTTTGGTCTAAATATTTGAAAGTAAACCCAAAACGTTCTACTTGGGTCGATCGCGATCGCTTTGTATTATCAGCAGGTCATGGATCTGCAATGTTATATGCTTTATTACATTTATCAGGCTATGACTTATCAATTGAAGATGTGAAAAACTTCCGTCAACTTGGAAGTAAAACACCTGGACACCCAGAAGTACATGACACGGATGGGGTAGATGCAACAACGGGTCCCCTTGGCCAAGGGTTCGCTAATGCTGTTGGGATGGCCATGGCTGAAGCGCACCTAGCTGCAAAATTCAACCGTGAAGGCTACCCAGTAGTTGACCACCACACTTATGTATTATGTGGTGACGGGGACTTAATGGAAGGTATTTCTTATGAGGCAGCATCTTTAGCTGGAACATTGAAATTAAACAAATTAATCGTGTTATACGATTCAAAATGACATCTGCTTAGATGGTCCATTAAATAAAGTGTTCACTGAAGACGTGAAGAAACGCTTCAAAGGTTTAGGCTGGAATTATATCCGTGTTGAAGATGGAAATGATTTAGACGAAATCGCTGAAGCTATCGAAGAAGCACAATGCCAAAAAGAAAAACCAACGATTATCGAAGTGAAAACCATCATTGGTTACGGTGCTCCAAACCAAGGAACAAATAAAGTTCACGGAGCTCCTTTAGGACCTGACGGCATTGCTTCTACAAAAGCAAACTACGGATGGGAATATGGCCCATTTGAAGTGCCAGAAGAAGTGCAACACCGTTTCGACAAATTATTAGTGCAAACAGGTGAAAATGACTACAACGAATGGAAAACTTTATTCGACGACTATAAACAAGCTTATCCAGAACTTGCAAAGGAATTCGAAGATAGCTTTGCAGAAAACATCGAAGTCGACTTAGAAAAAGTATTACCTTCATACGAATTTGGTAGCCCAGCAATGGCTTCTCGTGTAACAAGTCAAGCTGCGATTCAAGAATTAGGAAAACACATTCCATTCTTCTGGGGTGGATCTGCGGACCTTTCTTCATCAAACAACACAATGAACAAAGCAGACAGCGACTTCTCACACGAAAATTACGGTGGAAGAAACATCTGGTTTGGGGTTCGTGAATTTGCAATGGGAGCTGCGATGAACGGTATGCTTCTTCATGGTGGTAACCGTGTATACGGAGGTACATTCTTCGTATTCGCAGATTACTTAAAAGCAGCAATGCGTGTTGCGGCAATTTCTCACCTGCCAGCTATTTATGTGTATACACATGACTCTATTGCAGTAGGGGAAGATGGACCAACGCATGAACCAATCGAACAATTGGCTGCGTTCCGTGCAACTCCAAACTTAAACGTGATTCGTCCTGCTGACGGTAACGAAGTGTCTGCTGCTTGGAAAGTGGCTGTAGAAACGAAAGACCGTCCATCAGTACTCGTATTCTCTCGTCAAAACTTACCAGTTCTAGAACACTCACAAGAATTAGCTTATGAAGGGGTAAAACGTGGGGCATATGTGGTTAGCCCTCAAAAATGCGATACTCCTGAAGGTATCTTGATTGCGACAGGTTCTGAAGTAGCTCTTGCCATTGAAGCGCAAAAAGTTCTTGCAGAAGAAGGAATTGATGTATCTGTTGTTTCAATGCCATCCATGAACTTATTTGAAGAACAACCAAAAGAATACCGCGAAGCAGTATTACCAAGCGATGTTCGTAAACGTGTTGCCGTTGAAATGGGCGCAAGTTTCGGATGGGGACAATACGTTGGTTTAGACGGTGCAACTGTGACAATCGACCGCTTCGGTTTATCAGGTAACGGAAATAAAGTCATGGAAACATTAGGTTTCACTGTAGAAAACGTAGTGAATACATTTAAATCTTTATAAAAATAAGTTAAAATAAGAGATTGAAGGTCTGGTATATCAGACTTTCAATCTTTTTTTGATTTTAGGAGAATGTATGAACGAATTGAAACAAGCATTTAAGATTAGTTTACCCATCTGTTTCGGGTATATCTTTTTAGGGATTGCATTTGCACTCTTGATGTCACAAGAAGGATTTTCTGCTTGGGCTTCTATTTTTTCAAGTGTATTTGTATATGCTGGATCCATGCAATTTGCCCTTGTCTCTTTTATGAGCGCAGGGATGAGCTTTTGATGATTGCAGTAATGACTTTATTTATTAATGCCAGAATGTTGTTTTACGGCGTTAGCTTTATTGATGAATTTAAAAAGTTAGGGTGGAAGGCATTTTATTTAATCTTCGCCTTGTCAGATGAAACCTTCTCGCTATTAGTTGGGATGAAACAATCGAAGAGAGAAGGCAGTGAACAAGTGATGGTCTATGTCGGGCTGTTGAATCATTGTTATTGGATACTTGGAACGATTATTGGAGTTGTCATCGGTGAATTTCTTCCGTTTTCAACAAAGGGCATCGATTTTTCAATGACGGCACTCTTTGTGGTGATTCTTGTGAACCAATTAAAGAAGGCAGACCGCTATTTTCCATTTATCATTGGGGGAGTGAGTGCGATTTTCTGGTTAATTCTTGTTGGAAAACAATATTTCCTTGTGTGCGCCTTAGCGACAACGATGATTGGATTAATTGCAATCTTCGAACGTGAGAAACTACAAATGAAGGAGGAAGAAAATGAGTAGTACGTATATTTTTCTTGCTCTTGTTACGAGTGGAGTCGTGACTTTCGCGATTCGATTATTCCCATTTCTTGTATTACGCAATGAAACGAATTTATCGAACCGCATGCAGTTTATTTCTGCGGTCCTTCCACAAGCTATCATTACAATTCTAGTTGTTTATTGTCTAAAGGATATTTCGTTTGTAAAAGCACCATTTGGAATTCCAGAAATCATTGCAGTTGCAATCGTAGTGTTGTTGCAATGGTGGAAGGAGAATACACTGCTCAGCATCTTTGTTCCAACGGTCATTTATATGGTCTTATTACAAGTGATGTGAAATTAACATATATGTTAATTTAAGCTATCTAGTGCATGGTTGTATCTAGGTATTTTCTAGCCTTGTTTTATGGTAAAATAGAGCTACATTGATTTAGAAAGAGGCACTCTTATGAAATTATTATTCGTTGGCGATGTTGTCGGTTCTCTTGGAAGAGAGATGGTCACACAATACGTCCCAAAATTAAAGAAAAAATATAAACCACAAATCACCGTCATTAATGGGGAAAATGCTGCCCACGGAAAAGGAATTACGGAGAAGATTTATAAGGAGTTATTGCAGGCTGGTGCAGACGTTGTAACGCTTGGGAATCATGCCTTTGATAACAAAGCGATTTTTGATTTCATTGAAGATGCCACAAAAATGGTACGACCGCTCAATTATCCAGCAGGAGTTCCAGGAAAAGGAATCGTTTATGTGAAATGTAACGATAAAGAAGTGGCCGTCATCAACTTGCAAGGCCGTGTATTTATGAATACGCTGGACGATCCTTTTGCCAAAATCACTGAGGCGGTTGAAGAAGCTAGAAAGAGAACGCCGATTATCTTTATCGACTTCCATGCTGAAGTAACGAGTGAAAAGCAAGCATTGTCTTGGTACTTAGACGGGAAAGTATCAGCCGTTGTTGGAACGCATACGCATGTCCCAACAAATGACGCCCGCATTCTTCCACAAGGGACAGCCTTCCTTTGCGATGTGGGAATGACAGGTCCGTATAACGGAATTCTCGGAATGGAACGCGATATTATTATTACGAAATTCCTCAATCAATTACCGGCACGATTTGAAGTGGCTGAAGACGATGAAGGTCAGCTAAGTGCTTGTTTAATTGATATTGATGATAAAACAGGGAAAGCGAAATCGATTCAACCGATTCGTATTACGCCAGATGCACCATTTTTTGAATAAAAAGATTAGAAAGAGAGTCAGAAATGCCACAAAAAACGAAACACACACCGATGATGCAGCAGTATTTTTTTCGATTAAAGAAAAAAATATCCTGATTGCTTATTGTTCTATCGACTAGGTGATTTTTATGAATTGTTTTATGATGATGCGATTGAAGCAGCAAGACTTCTCGAAATTACACTAACAAGTCGAAATAAAAATGCAGAGGACCCAATTCCAATGTGTGGGGTTCCTCATCATGCCGCAAAAGAATATATTAAAACGCTGATTGAACTTGGAAAGAAAGTAGCCATTTGTGAGCAGTTGGAAGATCCAAAGCTGACAAAGGGAATGGTGAAGCGAGACGTTGTACAAGTCTTGACGCCAGGGACGTATACAGAATACCAAGCGCAAAATCAAAACCATTATTTAGTGTCGATTTTACCGCTTGTTGGGAAACGATTTGCACTGTCGTATGTGGATGTGTCAACAGGGGAATTGAAAGTGACACAACTCGAAAACTTGGAAGAAGTGCGCAGTGAATGCTCAAGCTTGATGTGTCGTGAAGTTGTTCTTGTCGATAGCGATGTGACAGAAGAACTTCGCCATCTTTTTACAAGCATGCAAATCTTGATTTCAACAATTGAAAAAGATGAAATTAATACCGAAGAATGCACAGACTTAGTCTCAGAACTAGAAGATGAAGCTTCTGTTCGTTGTGTGCAAAACCTACTCAGCTATTTGAAACTCACTCAAAAGAGAAGCTTCTCGCACTTACAAAAGGCGCAATCGTACCAAAGCGAGTTCTATCTCTCAATGAATTATGAGACAAAACGTAACTTAGAATTAACAACGACCATTCGTGCTAACCAAAAACATGGGTCATTGTTCTGGTTCTTAGACGAGACGCAAACGGCGATGGGTGGACGTCTCCTTAAACAATGGCTTGAAAAACCACTTGTACTAGAAGGTGCGATTCAAAAACGCCATGCGCTAGTGGAAACATTGAACCAACATTACTTTGAACGTACAGACTTTATCGAAACATTGAAACGTGTGTATGACTTAGAACGAATTGTTGGGAAAGTGTCCTTTGGAACTGCCAATGCGCGTGACCTCTTGCAACTGAAACAAACACTTGGACAAGTGCCAATCTTTAAATCGATTGTCGATAGTTTGGAATCAGAGGAATGGAGTGCTCTTGGAGAAAACTTATTCGATATTCCTGAGTTATATGATTTAATTGACCGTGCCATCGATGAGGATGCGCCGCTGACGATTTCAGATGGAAATATTATCCGCTCAGGGTATAACGCTACACTCGATACGTATCGCGATACGATGAAACACGGAAAGAATGGATTGCCGCGCTCCAACAACAAGAACGTGAGCAAACAGGCATCAGTTCATTGAAGATTAGTTTTAACAAGGTGTTTGGTTACTATATCGAAGTCACAAAATCAAATCTATCGAAACTCGATAGTAGCCGCTATGAGCGTAAACAAACGCTGGCGAATGCGGAACGTTTTATTACGCCTGAATTAAAAGAAAAAGAAACGCTGATTTTAGAAGCGGAAGAAAAATCAAGTGCACTCGAATACCAATTATTCGTAGAAGTGCGTGAACAGGTGAAACACTACACCGCTCAGCTGCAACAATTGGCAAAAACTGTCGCAACGATCGACGTCTTGCAAGCCTTCAGTGTGGTGAGCGAACGATACCACTTAGTGAAGCCTACGATTTCGATGAAGAACCGTCGACTCTGGATTGAGGATGGCCGCCATCCTGTTGTTGAAAAGGTCATGGGACAATCAACCTATGTTCCAAACAGCATTTCAATGAGCCCAGACGAGCATATTCTTCTCATTACTGGGCCGAATATGTCTGGTAAATCAACTTACATGAGACAATTGGCGCTCTGTGTGATTTTGGCGCAAATCGGATGTTTTGTACCTGCCAAGAGTGCAACGATTCCTGTCTTCACGAAAATCTTTACGCGTATTGGAGCGGCCGATGATTTAATCTCGGGGCAAAGTACGTTCATGGTAGAGATGATGGAGACAAACCACGCGCTTCGAAATGCAGACGAAACAAGCTTACTATTGTTTGATGAAATCGGACGTGGAACGGCTACGTATGACGGAATGGCGCTTGCTGAAGCCATCATCACGTATATTCACGAGCATTTAACAGCGAAAGTATTATTCTCAACGCACTATCACGAGTTAACACGACTCAGTGAGAAATACGCGGATTTACGCAATGTGCACGTGGGAGCCGTTGAAGAAAATGGCGAAGTGGTCTTCTTGCATAAAGTATTAGAAGGTCCTGCCGATAAGAGTTACGGAATTCATGTGGCGAAGCTGGCTGGACTTCCAACAGAGCTGTTGAAAAATGCCAGCACGATTTTAAATCATTTAGAAGCTAAAGGGGCTGCAAGTGACAATAGTACCTACGTGGAACAAGTATCGCTCTTTGAAGAAGAAACAGAAAGCGTACCTGAATGGGTTCACGAGCTTAAAGGCTTAAACTTAATGAGTATGACGCCAATGGATGCAATGAACATCCTGTATAAATGGCAACAAATGGAAAAGGGTGAGTAGTGTATGGGAACAATTAAAGAATTAAGTACATTACTGACAAACCAAATCGCAGCAGGGGAAGTGATCGAACGTCCTTCTTCTGTGGTGAAGGAATTACTCGAAAACGCGATTGACGCTGGAAGTACTCGTATCGAGATTGAAATCGAGGAGAGTGGACTTCGCAAGATTCGCATCCAAGATAACGGAATCGGGATGACGAAAGAAGACGCTCGTATGTCGATTAAACGTCATACAACGAGTAAACTCTATTCGCCAGAACAACTCTTTAGAATCCGTACACTCGGGTTCCGTGGTGAAGCCTTGGCGAGTATTACGGCCGTTTCAAAAGTAACGCTGACGACTTCTACCGGAGAAGAAAGTGGCGTGGAGTTAAAGATTGAGTCTGGTGAGATTAAAGAAGAGAAGACCGTTCCACCGTTAAAAGGAACGACTTTCCTTGTTGAAGATTTGTTTTATAACACACCAGCGCGGTTGAAATTCGTCCGTACACTGCAGACGGAATTAGCGCATATTACCGATGTCGTGAGTAAAGCGTCTCTTAGTCACCCAGAAATTGCCTTTGTTTTAAAAAATGACGGCAATCTGTTATTGCAAACTTCTGGGAAAGGTGATTTGCTGCAGGCAGTCGCTGGAAATATTGGACCAGTGAACGCTCGTAAAATGTTGCCGTTCCATGGAGAAGACGAAGATTTCAAAGTGTCAGGATATACGTCGCTTCCAGAACTCACACGTTCGAACCGCAATTACTTATCGATTTTCATTAATGGACGACCAATCCGCAATATGGCAATCGCAAAGGCCATTACACTCGGATACGGCTCAACCTTAATGGTGGGACGATTCCCGATTACGATTATTTCGATTGAAATGGACGTGCAACTTGTCGATGTGAACGTGCATCCAACGAAACAAGAAGTTCGAATCAGTAAGGAACAAGAACTCTCACAGGTGATTCAAAAGGCCATTAGAGAGGCAATACAGGGCGTCCAACGCATTCCTGAATCGATTGAAGACTTGTCCTTCAAACGCAAAGAAAATCGCGTAGAAGCTCCAAAACCAGTCCAACAAACTTTGGAGTGGCAATTGAAGACAGCAATTGTGGAGTCTACTCGTGTAGAAACACCTTCTTATACAGAAAACGTAAGAGAAGAAGTGGAAGTTTTACCGGTCGATGATGCGCCTATTAAAGCGAATAACGCTGTTGAAACTGTCGAGCAAGAAGAACTCGTGGATAGCCATGATGACCATGCAGACTATTTGAAGTTGGCTGAGAAAATTGACTCTCAACCATTCGAGAAAGAATTCCCAGAATTGCATTATTTTGGACAAATGCATGGGACATACTTATTTGCACAAAACGAAAGGCTTATATATGATTGACCAGCATGCCGCGCAAGAAAGAATCAAATACGAGCAGTTTAAAGTGGAAATTGGTCAAGTAGGTAGAGTCAGTCAACCTTTGATGGTGCCAATTTTACTAGAATTCTCGAAGAAGGATAGCGTGAAATTGGAAGAGCGATTACCTCTTGTAGAGGAGTTTGGAATCGAGATGGAGCCGTTTGGGCAAAATACATTCCAAATTCAATCGCATCCAGCGTGGATTAAGAAAGGGCAGGAGAAGGCGATTATCGAAGAAATTATCGACTTTATCTTGGCCGATGAGAAGATTACGGTTGCCAAATTAAGAGAAGCCACAGCGATTATGATGAGCTGTAAAGGTTCGATTAAAGCCAACCATCATTTAAGCGAATGGGAAGCACGTCAGTTATTAGTGGATTTAGCCAAATGTAAAAACCCGTATAACTGTCCTCACGGAAGACCCGTACTCGTTCATTTAACGAATAAGGACTTGGAACACCTCTTCAAGAGAATTCAAGATCCACATCAGTCGAAACGACAACAATTTGAATAGGAGAAACCACGATGGAATTTTCAAAAGAAGAACTAAAAAAACGATTAACAGAAATTCAATACGAAGTGACTCAAAACGAAGCCACAGAAAGACCGTTCTCAGGAGAATATGATGATTTCTATGAAGATGGCATCTATGTCGATATTGTCAGTGGAGAGCCTCTTTTCAGCTCAAAAGATAAATTTGATGCTGGTTGCGGTTGGCCATCATTTTCAAAACCAATTGAAAATACAACACTAACGGAAAAAGAAGATTACAAACTGAACCGTAAGAGAACAGAGGTTAGAAGTGGAAAGGCTGATTCTCATTTAGGACACGTCTTTGAAGATGGTCCAAAAGAATTAGGCGGACTCCGTTATTGCATTAATTCTGCCTCTCTTCGTTTCATCCCAGTTGCGAAGCTGGAAGAAGAGGGATACGGAGAATTTCTACAATATTTTTCAATAAAAAAATCTTCACAAGCCTTATTGAAATGGAAAAACCGAGGAATTTCACCTCGGTTTTTTTGATCCTATCTAACTTTTTATGAACGTTTTATTGCAGAATGAACATAAAAAATGGTAAAATAGAGTACTCGATGATGAGTTATGATCAATATTCGAGTTGAAATAGTCAAATAAATGTGGTTATGAACGTTTTTGGATTAGTAGAAATACGGTCTAAAAACAGGAATATTTCCTAAAGGAAATCGAAATCCATCAAAACGATGACCGTTTTAGTAATTCTTCTTGACACCCGTAATTCGGTATGGTAAATACTTTGCGGTAAATAAAAGAAGGATTTTTGAAACGCCATTTTCGAATTTCTTTAGAAGCCAAAAAAATAAGAAGGAAGACAAATACATGACACAATTTGATACACCAGAATACTTAGCAAAAAGTGGATGCTTGGTGGCGTGCAGCGAACTACATTTCAGTAGCTCAAATGTACTTGAAAAGATAACCCACTTTTACGTCGTCCAATCCAAAAAGAAGACGTTAAACTTCATCCAATCGGACACTGGGGAACAATCGCAGGACAAAAACTTCATTTATGCGCACTTAAACCGTGCCATTAACAAATATGACCTAGATATGTTCTACATTGAAGGACCAGGTCACGGTGGACAAGTAATGGTTTCTAACTCTTACTTAGATGGATCTTACACTGAGTTATACCCACAAATCACTCAAGATGAAGCAGGGTTCAAACAATTATGTAAAATCTTCTCATTCCCTGGAGGAATTGCGTCTCATGCGGCTCCAGAAACTCCTGGTTCTATTCACGAAGGTGGGGAATTAGGTTACTCATTATCACATGCTACAGGTGCAATCCTAGATAATCCTAACGTAATTGCAGCAGCAGTTATCGGTGACGGAGAAGCTGAAACAGGTCCTTTAGCAGCTGGTTGGTTCTCAAACACATTTATCAACCCAGTAAACGATGGTGCCGTTTTACCAATCCTTTATTTAAACGGTGGTAAAATCCACAACCCAACTATTTTAGCTCGTCGTACTGATGAAGAATTAACTCAATTCTTCAACGGTTTAGGATAGGGATCCAATCTTTGTTGAAGGAACAGATCCTAAAGAAGTTCACCCATTAATGGCTGCTAAATTAGATGAAGCTATTGAAAAAAATCCAAGCAATTCAAAAAGAAGCTCGTTCTAAGAGCGCTAAGGAAGCTACAATGCCACATTGGCCAGTATTAGTAGTACGTACTCCTAAAGGGTTGGACAGGTCCAAAAGAATGGAACCACGAACCAATCGAAGGTGGATTCCGTGCTCACCAAGTTCCAATCCCAGTATCTGGAGAAGCTATGGAACACATCGATGCATTAGTTGACTGGTTGAAATCATATCGTCCTGAAGAATTATTCGATGAAAATGGTAAATTAGTTGAAGAAATTGCTGCAATTTCTCCAAAAGGTCCACGTCGTATGAGCATGAACCCAATCACTAACGCAGGTGTTGTAAAACCTATGGACATTACTGATTGGACTAAACATGCAATCGATACATCTAAACCAGGTGCTATCCAAAAACAAGATATGATCGAATTTGGTCGTTTTGCTGCTGACTTAGTAAAAGCAAACCCAGATAACTTCCGTATCTTCGGACCAGACGAAACTAAATCTAACCGTCTAAACGAAGTCTTCAAAGCAACGAACCGTCAATGGGTTGGCCGTCGTGACGAAAGCTACGATGAATGGATTTCACCAGTTGGTCGTGTTATCGACTCACAATTATCAGAACACCAAGCTGAAGGATTCTTAGAAGGCTATGTATTAACAGGTCGTCATGGATTCTTCGCATCTTACGAATCATTCTTACGTGTAGTTGACTCAATGATCACTCAACACTTCAAATGGTTACGTAAATCTAAAACTCACGCTCCATGGCGTAAAAACTATCCATCATTAAACTTGATTGCAACATCAACAGTGTTCCAACAAGACCACAATGGATATACTCACCAAGATCCAGGTTTATTAACACACTTAGCTGAGAAAAAACCTGAATTCGTTCGTGAATACTTACCAGCGGATACAAACAGCTTGATGGCTGTTATGGCTGAAGCTTTAAGTTCAGAAGATAAAATTAACTTAATCGTTTCTTCAAAACACCCACGTCCACAATTCTACTCTGTAGAAGAAGCTAGAGAATTAGTGAGCGAAGGTTACAAAGTAATTGATTGGGCTTCAACAGTGAAAGAAGGAGAAGAACCAGACGTAGTGATCGCTGCTGCAGGTACTGAACCTAACTTAGAAGCATTAGCAGGTATTTCAATCTTGCACAAACAATTCCCAGAATTGAAGATTCGCTTCATCAACGTAGTAGATATCTTGAAATTACGTTCTCCAAAGTGGACCCACGTGGTTTATCTGATGAAGAATTCGACAAATTATTTACTACTGACAAACCAGTTGTATTCTGCTTCCACGGTTATGAAGGTATGATTCGTGACTTATTCTTCGATCGTCACAACCATAACGTTCATATCCACGGATACCGTGAAAACGGAGATATCACAACTCCATTCGATATGCGTGTATTATCTGAAATGGACCGCTTCCACGTTGCTAAAGATGCTGCAGTTGCTGTATACGGCGACAAAGCTAGCGAATTTGCTGCGAAAATGGACGAAACTGTGGAATTCCACCACAGCTACATCCGTGAACACGGGGAAGATATTCCTGAAGTTGTGAACTGGCAATGGGAAAACGTGAATAAATAATTCATCTAACAGGGTGCCTCAGAAATGAGGCACTCTTTTTGTGCTGAGAAGAATATAAAATATAATAAATGATTACTGCGGAACCTTCAGTTTCTGTAATAATCGCTGTAGTGAGGTACCGGTTCGAGCCTCTATGAGTCTCTCACCTTTAAAGCCTCAAAGTAGGAGTAAGGAATAAATTCCTAACTCCTACTAATTCGCATTTAATACGATCCCCACCACTGCGATTATAGAAACTCGAAGTTCCTACGTAATCATTTATTTTTTTAGTGCAGAAAAATGATCATTTCTAATGCACCCTGTGAGAGAGGGCTGGAAAGAAGAAAATAATTACTCCAAATCCTTGCGGATTTTTTTATAATAGCTGTAATGTTGTACCGGTTCGAGCCTCTATGAGTCTCTCACCTTTAAATCCTCAAAAAGGGAGTAAGGAATAAATTCCTAACTCCCTTTAATTCGCATTTAATACTAGTCACATTACTGCTATTATAAAATCCGCAAGATTTTCCGTAATTAATATATCTGTTGCTTCATCGACTCATATATAATGCTTTTCTGAGGCATAATGTTAGAGAAGGTGGACGAGAAAAAAAAGAGTTTTGGTAGGTATTTTCAAAAAAATGAAAATATATGGGTTGACTTTCAAGAAAATGTATGTTAATTTATTTTCATCAATTAAATCAAATGGTTATTGAACTGAGGTGCGGATGACAAGAGTACAGGAAACTGGAAAGGGGATTTCGCCGAAACGTGAAAACGTTGGGGGCTGGTCATAATAGGTCAGTCACTGTCATGATATCTGCCCAGATACTCATGAAGTGCAATCAATTACCGGGCAAAAGAATGACTACTTATGACTTTTTATGGGGAATCACGGCTTTTGTTCGTGGTTCCTTTTTTGTGTGTTATGAGTGAACCAGTTTGATAATCGAGAAGGAGAGAAAGAAAATGAAAAAAATTTTAGGCGCAATTGCAGCTTTAGCAATGACGGTAGGTTTAGCAGCGTGTGGAACACCTGTTAGCCAAGGGACAGCAAACCAAAACCAATTAGTGGTTGGGATGGAAGCAGGTTACCCACCATTTAACTGGACTCAAAAAGATGACTCAAACGGTGCTGTGAAAATTCAAGGAACTGACCAATACGCTGGCGGTTACGACGTTGAAATCGCAAAACGTGTGGCTAAACAATTAGGAAAAGAATTAGTAATTGTAAAAACTGAGTGGGATGGCTTAACACCAGCGCTTGTTTCAGGTAAAATAGATGCGATCATTGCTGGTATGAGTCCTACAGAAGAACGTAAAGCAACAATCGACTTTACAGATTCTTACTATGATTCACAATTAGTTTTAGTCGTTAAAAAGGTTCTAAATACGAAAAAGCTACTTCATTAGCAGATTTTTCTGGTGCGAAAGTAACAGCTCAATTAAACACTTTCCACTACTCAGTAATCGACCAAATCCCTGGTGTTGAAAAACAAGCTGCAATGGATAACTTCCCAGCAATGCGTGTTGCACTTCAAGCAGGAACAATCGACGCTTACGTTTCTGAATTACCAGAAGCACTTTCTGCTCAAGCAGCAAACAGCGACTTCGTAATGGTTAAATTAACAGATGGCTTCAAAGTATCACCAGAAGACATACAAACAGCTGTTGGTGTAAAAAGATAGCCCATTAACAAAAAGAAATCAACGAAGCATTAAAAAAACAATCTCTAGCGAAGAACGTCAACAAATCATGCAAGACGCAATTAAAAACCAACCTGCAGCGGAATAACAAGGATACGAGGGCGAACGCTCAGGACTGAATCACTGGACCGAAACGACGGAAGGAACGTGAAACGTTCTGCGTACGTTTCGGGAAGTGGACGTCAGTCCTGTGAGCCCGAGTTCAACTACAGGATGTGAGACATCGCGTTTAGAAATGGAACGTTGGACCGGAACGCCGGAAGGAACGTGAAACGTTCTGCGGACGTTTTCGGGGAAACGCACGCCATTTCTGCGATGGCGAGCTCAACTTTACAGAACTTTGAGTCTAACAGGCCCTGAGTTCAACTACAGGCAGTAAGCAAAGCACAAACATAACACACCGCCACCTCGTGTGGCGCATACACACATTAAATACAGAAAGTAGGAAAATAAATGAGTATTGATTGGATTGTAAAAATCATTCAACAGAACTGGCAAATGTTCTTAACAGGTGCCTGGATTACACTATATATTTCAATTATTGGTACAATTATCGGGACATTAATCGGGATGTTCATCGGATTTGTTAAAACAATTCCACTACCTGAAAAAGGACCTAAACGTATCCTTTTAAAAATTGCAGTTATCATTTTAAACTGCTATACAGAGTTCTTCCGTGGAACACCGATGATCGTACAAGCGATGGTAATTTACTACGGAACAGCATTAATGTTTGGGATTAACTTAGATGTAACATTCGCTGCGATCTTCATCGTATCGATTAATACAGGGGCTTATATGTCAGAAATCGTTCGTGGTGGGATTATTTCTATCGACCAAGGACAATTTGAAGCCAGCCAAGCTATCGGGATGACTCACTGGCAAACAATGCGCTATGTTGTTTTTCCACAAGTACTCCGTAACATCCTTCCTGCAGTAGGGAACGAATTCGTTATCAACATCAAAGATACTTCTGTATTGAACGTAATTTCAGTATCAGAATTGTACTTTGCGACAAAAACAGTTGCGGGACAAAACTTCCGTTACTTCGATACATTCTTTGTAACATTAATTTTATACTTCATCATGACATTCACAGTGACTCGTATCTTACGTTACTTCGAGCGTAAATTAGATGGTCCAGATAACTATGAAGTGATTTATTCAGATCCATTGAACTCAAACTCAATGTCAGCAGTCGAAGAAAAAACTAGACAGAAAGGAAATGCAAAATGAGCGAAGCAGTAATTTCCATTCAAAACTTAAGTAAAACTTTCGGTACTAATGAAGTTCTTAAAGATATTTCTTTTGAAGTAAAACAAGGGGAAGTAGTAACGATTATCGGATCAAGTGGTTCTGGTAAATCAACACTTTTACGTTGTGTGAATTTACTTGAAAAACCAACTTCAGGCGAAATCTTCTACAATGGTCAAAATATTCTCGAACATGATAAAAGCATTTACGAATATCGTACTCACGTAGGAATGGTGTTCCAACAATTTAACTTATTTAACAACTTGAACGTTTAGAGAATTGTATTGTTGGGCCAATGAAGGTGTTGAAAAAATCAAAAGAGGAAGCAGAAAAAATCGCAAAAGAATTCCTTGAAAAAGTAGGAATGGCAGCGTACATCAATGCAAAACCTCGTCAATTATCAGGTGGTCAAAAACAACGTGTGGCCATCGCGCGTGCATTATCAATGCAACCAGACGTATTGCTTTTCGACGAACCAACCTCAGCGCTTGACCCAGAAATGGTAAATGAAGTGTTAGAAACAATGAAAAGCTTAGCGCACACTGGGCTAACAATGATCGTTGTAACGCACGAAATGGGATTTGCCAAAGAAGTGAGTGACCGTGTTGTTTTTATGGATAAAGGGGTTATCGCAGAAGAAGGTACTCCAGAACAAATCTTTGAAAATCCTCAAGTAGACCGTACAAAAGAATTCTTAGGACGCGTTCTAAAATAAGCAAAATATGCTATAATGAGCTAAGACAGTTTGTCTTGGCTCTTTTTTTATGCCAGACAACAGAAACAAATTTGAAGGAGTAGCATCATGTTTGAAGTACATACATCATCACAAGAGGAGACAATGGCGCTAGGGCAACATCTAGGTGAAGCGTTATTTGAAAATAGCTGCGTCATTCTAGAAGGCGATTTAGGCGCTGGAAAAACGACTCTTACCAAAGGAATCGCTGTTGGTTTAGGCATCGACCGTGTCATTAAGAGTCCAACGTATACATTGATTCGTGAATACCGTAAAGGCCGCCTTCCGCTATTTCATATGGACATGTATCGTATTGAAGAAAGTGGCGGCGCCAGCGAAAGTAGGCCTCGAAGAGTACTTCTATGCGGGTGGTGTGTGCGTCGTTGAATGGGCGCAGTATATCGAAGATGAACTTCCTTCGACTTTCTTAAAAGTACAAATCGACCGTGTAGGGGACGGAGAGTCTGAACGTGTGATTCGTTTAGTTCCACACGGAAAAGAGTACGAAGAATTTATCAAACAATTGGAGGCGACAGATGAGTAAAGAACGAGAAATTACATTTGCACTTCCAGTCAAAGACGATGCTAAAGCGCTGTTAGATTATAGTAAAAAAGTAGGGAGCGAAACCGATTTTCTTTCCTTTGGACCAGAAGGATTGAAGTATTCTGTCGCTCAAGAAGAATTGTTTATTGAATCTCTCTACGAGAACGAAAATCAATATATGTTACTAGCAAAAGATGGTGACGAGATTATTGCGGTCGGTTCAATTGCTGGGAGCTTGCATCCTAAATTCTCACACCGTGGTGAATTAGGAATTAGCGTATTGAAGTCTTACTGGGGCCAAGGGATTGCGACCGTGATGATGGAAGAAATGCTTGATTGGGTGAAGGAATATTCAACCCTCAGTCGTGTTGAACTAGAAGTCGTTGCTGTGAATAAGAAGGCACGCCGACTTTATGAGAAGTGTGGATTTGAAGAAGAAGGCCGCCTTAAGAACGGCGTAAAAATCGGTGACGGTTATGAAGATATCGTCTTAATGGCAAAACACATCGAACGATAAGGATGAGGTGAAAGAATGAAATTTGGAATTATTGCGGCAATGGAAGAAGAAAAACGTCTCCTTGAAGAAGAGATGACGATTGAGAAGAAAACAACCGTTGCCAACTGGGAATTTTTCGAAGGCACACTTGTAGGAAAGTCGATTGTTCTTGTCCAATCAGGAATTGGAAAAGTAATGTCTGCTTTGGCTGCAGGAATCTTAATCGACCGCTTCGGTGTAGATTTGGTTATCAATACAGGTTCTGCAGGTGGTTTTGGTACAACTCTTGAAATCGGAGATATTGTCATTGGTACAGAACTAGCGTACTGTGATGCCGACGTCACAGCCTTTAATTACGTTTACGGGCAAATGCCGGGAATGCCAGCGCGTTTTACGATGAATCAAGACTTTTTACCGGCTCTTGAACAAGCGATTGCTAAGGTGGATTTAAAGAGCCATACAGGCCTTATCGTTTCGTCTGACAGCTTTATCCATACTCGCGAGCAAAGAACGCATATTTTAAAACACTTCCCAGATGTGATGGCGTCGGAAATGGAAGGGGCAGCGATTGCCCAAGCATGTCACGCGTTTGGAGTTCCATTTATCGTGATTCGTGCCATTTCAGATATTCCAGAACGTGGAACGTCTGCGGTTGATTTTGATACCTTTATCGTTCAAGCAGGAAAACGTTCAGCGCAAATGGTGCACCAACTATTACAAGAATGGGAAGCGTAGCTAAAGTCTTCCAAATAGTTGACGTAATCGTGTGAGAATAGTAGTATTAAAAGGATTACGAATAAGGAGAAGAATATGGATTATACTGTATTTTCAACAGAGTTTCCGGATGTAAAAGTTTTTTACAACGAACCACTTAAAAATTATACATTTACAAAAACAGGTGGCCATGCTGCCATTCTGATTTTTCCAAAAGATAAAAAAGAAGCAAGCGCAGTGATGCATTGGCTTCGTGAAAAAAATATTCCAACGACGATTTTAGGAAATGCCTCAAACGTGATTATTAAAGATGGCGGCATTAGCGGTGCTGTGATTATGTTAAACGACATGTCTCATTTAACAGTGTCTGGTACACAAATCGTCGCTGAAGGCGGAGTGGCCTTAATTGATGTGTCAAAAGAAGCGGCGAAAAATGGATTAACAGGCTTAGAATTTGCTTGTGGTATTCCAGGAAGTGTCGGCGGAGCGATTTTCATGAACGCTGGGGCATACGGCGGTGAAGTGAGTGAAGTCGTTGAGTACGTGGAAGTGATTACTCCGGATGGGGAATTCAAAACTTACACCAACGAAGACTTAAACTTCAGCTACCGTCATAGCCATGTTCAAAAAACAGGCGATCTTGTGATTGAAGTTGGCTTCCGACTAACTAAAGGCGTTCAAGAAGAGATTGACCAAAAAGTAGCGAAATTAACGCATTTACGACAAAGTAAACAACCGCTTGAGTATCCTTCTTGCGGCAGCGTGTTTAAACGTCCAGAGGGGCATTTTACAGGAAAAACTAATCCAAGACGCTGGACTTCGTATAAATCGGTGGCGTGCAAGTCTCTAAGCGCTCTGGTTATGGTGAATATTGACCTTCTTTGGAACAGCAACAATTTTATATGGTTTAATTCGTTGTATTCAAAAAGTGTTTGAAAAAACAGCGTTGCTCGGGAGCCAGTATGTGTGGAAAGAGCAACATCGAACCGACAAAGGAAGTGGTGAAGACGGACTGTTTTAAAACAATTCTCTATACTACATTCTTGGGATTGGAGCCATGACAATTAATGACGATAACGTCAATTACAACACCAATTGAGAGATGTATTCAGTTGCATATATGACTTACCCATGGCACTCTTGCGGGTATTGCTGGGCAATCAGCAGCCGTGTAGGTTTAGGGCATGTGTTGTTTGATTTGATCCTTTGAGATGAAACCGTGGCTTTTTCTTAGAGCAGTAAAATTACGGGACACGTTAGGGTTTGTATTGGCTGCGGTTGTTAAAGAAAACACCGCCAAGAGTATTTCACAACATGATGTAATTCGATTGTGTCTCGTACCGAAAGCGATAAGTCAATGTTACCATTTTCAGGGTTCGTTTGCGCCAGCAGCTCGTGTTGTTCATCAACAATCACAACGATTGTGTTTACACAAGGCTTCGATTGCATCGTCGCTGCACAGTTACTGTGGGCTGAACAGGTATGTTAAACTTCATATACAAACTACAGTGAAACAAATAAACGGTAAAATGCGAAATCCCAAATTAATATAAGTGAATTTCCTAGGATTTACTAGATGAAAATGTTGATTTATCAACGAAAATCGGTGTTTTTACGTGAAAACTAGACTAAAAAAAATTAAAAAAATAAGTATTCTGAAGGAAGCAAGAATAATTCCTATTATTGAACTTTTCAAATATAAATAACAGAGATTTTTATATAAATTAGATTGTAATGATTAATACTAAAGCGGAAGTTCTATTCTTTTGAATGTTGAAAAAGAGCTGTAAGTGATAGTTCATTATAAGTGTTGGTTTGACGCGAATTTTAGAAAAAGTAGAATCGGTTTGACGCAATAATTTATGACTAAAACTATATTTTTTTCAATGACGTTATTCACTATTTGAATAGCGTTTTTTTAGTGCAATTTTTTTGAAAAAAAGTAAAAAAAGTAGCATATATGTTACAGTGATATGCTCCCTCTAAAGTAGACACTAAAAAAAGTAAACTACTTTAGAGGGGTATTTTTAGATTGGTTAAGAAAACATACTGCAAAAGAATTAGAACAATTCATAGAATTGTATTTAGATGGTGTGCCTTTTCGTGAGCTGCGTAGTGAATATGGTTTAAAGATTTCACCTGGAGCATTTAATATGTATTTTTTGAACTATAAAGCAAATGGACCTTCTGCATTAGAAGATCGAGACGGGTTTAACACTTATACAAAGGAATTTAAAGAAAAGGTGGTTAAAGAGTTTTTAGAATCGAAAACCTATTTAAGAGTAATCGCAAGAAAATACAAAATTCCTTCTGCTAGAACTGTACGAAATTGGATTATTAAGTATACTAATGGTGAGGCCACGAAGGCCTACGATCCTAAGCCAGAGGTGTACACTATGAAATATAGAAAAACAACGCACGAAGAAAGAATCCTTATCGTCAAAGACTGTATTCAAAATCAATTAAACTATAAAGAAACCGCACAGAAATATAACATCTCTTACAACTTGGTATATCAATGGGTTAAAAAATATCAAAAATATGGTCCTGATGGATTAATAGACAGTCGAGGGAAACGAAAACCAGAAAATATACAGACAGAAACTGAGCGTATTCGTGCAGAAATGGCAATATTAAAGGCGCGAAACGAATATTTAGAAACAGAAAATGCCGCACTAAAAAAATTACAAGAAGTGGAAAGCGAGTTGATGTTTGCCAAACGAGATTTGAAGCGGAATATCAAACGATTAAAAAATTAAGTAAAAGAGGATTTCATATTACTCTATTATGTAAAGTGTTAAAAGTCAGTAGAGCTGGCTATTATAAATGGTTAAATCGTGTCCCTTCGGAATCTGAAAAACGACTACGTCGTTTAATGGAATTAATACACGAAGTATATGAATCTGTTCAAGGTATATATGGATATCGTCGTATCACAATCTATTTAAACTATTATAGAAATGCAAAAAGTGAATCATAAATGTATTCAGCGTCTTATGAAACTAATGGGATTAAAAGGCAGTTATACGAAAAAAACGTTATCGTTATAAATCGAACACTGAAGAATACACTGCAGCTAATATTTTAAATCGAGAATTTAAGAAAGGAATACGAGCCAATGGCTCTACTATTAACGGATATCACTGAATTGAAGTATGGAAAGGAAGAAAAAGCTTATTTAAGTGCAGTTTTAGATTATGGAACAAAGAAAATAGTTGCATATCAAATATCTAAACAAAAATAATAATCAAATCGTTAAAGATACTTTTTAATCAAATAAAAAGGAAGATAATTCCAACAAAAAAACAATGATTCATAGCGATCGAGGATTTCAATATACTTCTCATTTCTTTAAGCACTTTATAGAAAAAGGACAAATAACACATAGTATGTCCCTGTCCTGGAAGATGTATCGATAATGGACCGATTGAATCATTCTGGGGGACATTAAAGGAAGAAGTATATCGTTTATATCATTTTCAAAACCTATGAATCTCTTTTTCAAGAAAATTGAGGAGTATATCCAGTTCTATAATAAGAAAAGAATTACTTTTATCAATGGGATTAAAAATCCCAGCATAATAAAAAAAGACGAGTTCTTATGAACTCGTCATACACTTTAATTATTTTTCCTGTCTACTTGACAGGGTGCACTTCACAGTAACAAATATGTTACTTTTTGGAAATTTAAATTACAACTATTTAATAGAGAAATATTTAGAATTTAATCCAATTTGACAGTTTTTACACCGAACTTTGCCAGAAAGTTCACTGTTCCCTCTTAATAAAGTGCCACAATAAAATGAGAAACTTCCACAATGTTCTGGAAAAAAAGTTGGTTTAATATTTGTTTCCAATAAAAAAATATAATGAGATTGTGGAAATAGATGGAGGGATACAGTGAATAAGAGACAATCGGATATACTGAATTGTTTAATTCATGAAGACACACTTTTAAAGAGATTATTTCTCTGAACAATATATATTTATCAATCAACAGATGACTTTAAAAAGTCGTCTGTTGATTTTTATTTCCTATTATATTAAATAAAAACCTTTATTTAAAGGGAAATAAAGTTATTTTAAAAAAAGTTTGAAAAAAATTTTTTTAATTTAGGTATTTATTTTTTTAATTCATATCTGATACAATGAATACATCAGATGAATTCACTGCAAAACGTCACATCATTTCTAAAAGAAGGGATGATTTTATTTTTAAGCACTAATGTAAGCGAGTGCATAGAAAGTCATCTAACAAAATCATCTGCAGACTTTAGAAAATGATTATATTTTATGAAAGGAGAGCATATGGCTTTAACAAATGAAAGTCCATTCGTGGTATGCATCGACTCTGATGGCTGTGCAATGGACACAATGGATATTAAGCACATTCGATTCTTTGGACCGCTAGCTGCAAAGTTCTTCGAGATTCAAAATCAAGAAGTCTACTTAAAAGAATGGAATCGTGTCAACTTATTCTCTGAAACGAGGGGAATTAATCGCTTCAAAGGATTGCTACTTAGTCTCGAGTTTGCTAAAGAACATGGCGAATCAATTGAAGACTTTACAGCGTTTGCTAACTGGTGTAATCATACAACTTCTCTTTCCAATCAATCACTGGAAGAGGAGATTACAAAGCATAATGATGCTGTTCTAGCGAAGGCACTCGAGTGGAGCAAGGCTGTAAATCACGGCATTGAAACAGAACTTGTTGGCGAAGACAAACCTTTTGAAGGCGTGAAAAGAGCTTTAGAAGAAATTAGTAAAGTAGCACAGATTGCGATTGTTTCTTCGGCCAATAGCGAAGCGGTTAATAGCGAATGGAAACGTCATGGGTTAATGCCATTTGTTTCAGAATTCTTCGGACAAGAACGAGGAAGTAAAGCAGCAGCGATTAAAGAAATCAAGTCTCTCGGATTTGAAAAAGAGAAAATCTTAATGATTGGAGATGCACCTGGTGATTTAGACGCTGCAAAAGTTAATGAAGTACATTTCTATCCAATTTTATTTGGAAAAGAAAAAGAGTCGTGGGAAACGTTAATTGCAAAAATTCTTCCAGAATTTATTGGCGGACATTACGACGATAAAAAGTATCAAGCAATTTATCATAATCATTTATCACAATTTAAGTCATAAAAAATAAGGAGTTATTAACATGGAAAACACAGGAATTCATAGAGCGAAAACGTGGCAAATGGCGTTATTTGCTTTAAATAATACATCAACAAACTTATGGCTAGTTCTATTGAACTTCGTTGCTTACTATTTAACAGGTTATGTAGGGGTAGCGGTAGTAATGGCTACTTCTGTAATGACATTTATGCGTATTTGGGACGCGATTACAGACCCAATCGTTGGTTATATCGTAGATAAAACAGATGGAAAATTTGGTAAAAACCGTCCGTTTATGGCAGCTGGTAATATCGTGTTACTAATTACTACTTTCTTAATGTTCTTTACAACTCACCATTTACCAGAACAATTTAGATTCATCTATTTCTTAGTGATTTATTTAATCTACATCATCGGTTATACATTACAAACTGTAGTAACTAAATCAGCTCAAAGCTGTTTAACAAATGATCCTAAGCAACGTCCAACATTTGGTATTTACGACGGTATCTATAACGCTACATTATTCGCGTTAGTACCAGGTTTTGTTGCTCAACACTTAGTTCCAAAATATGGCGGTTTTACTGCTGAATTATTCCAAGAACTATGGATTTATATTGCTCCTGTTACTGTAATCTTCACTTGGTTAGCAATCTTTGCACTTAAAGATAAAGACCGTACAGAGTTCTTCGGTACTGGGGAACCTGTTAAAGTTACTTTCAAAGATTACTGGGATGTATTAAAAAATAACCGCGCTATCCAAATGTTAGTAGTATCAGCATCAACGGATAAATTGGCAGCTTTGGTTACTTCTAATGCTACGGTATCTGTAATCATCTTTGGTATCATTTGTGGAAACTATAAATTACTTAACACATTTAACCAATATACATTAATTCCTAAGATTTTAATTATGATTCTTGGAGTTAAATTTATTGCACAAAAACTAGGACAAAGAAAAGCGTTGTTATTAGGTTCATGGGCAGGTATTATCCTTTACGGATTATTATTCGGTCTATTCTATGTTGCTGATCCTTCAACATTCTCATTACCAGGAGCTGAGGGATATACAGGATTATCATTCTTTACAATTGCGTTCTTAGTATTATTTATCTTAGCTCAAGGTGCAAATGGTTTAGCAGGTACAATGGTAATTCCTATGACAGCTGACTGTGCGGACTACGAAGTATATCGTTCAGGACGTTACGTTCCTGGTTTGATGGGAACATTATTCAGTGCTGTTGATAAAATCGTTTCTTCATTTGGTTCTGCATTTGTAGGTATCCTATGTGCATCTATCGGTTTTACTGAAAAATTACCTCAAGTCGATACACCACTAACACCAGAATTGAAATTTATCGGTTTAGTGATGTTCTGTGGATTCGTTATGTTTGGTTACTTCTGTAATATTATCGCGATGAAATTCTACCCATTAAACAAAGAGAAAATGGAAGAAATTCAAACGGAAATTGCTCGTATCAAAGCTGAAACATTAGCAAAACAAAATGCATAATTAATCAACGCTCCGTAAGCTAAATAGTTTACGGAGCTTCATTATAGGAGGAAGTAAAATGGCAAGATTAGTAGATTTATCAAAAAAACCATACAACTTAAACCCAAATCAAATTGAATGGGTTGAGTTAATGATTAAAGGCATGACGGATGAAGAAAAAGTGGGACAATTATTTACAAACTTATTCTTCTTTGGAGGAGATGCTTTTAGCGGAAACAACTTAAGCAACAAAGAAATTCTTGAAAAATACCATATTGGTGGTGTCCGATATATGAATGGTAGCCCAGAAGATGTTCAGGGATTGATTAATGATCTTCAATCTCAAACAAAAATTCCATTATTAGTGGCTGCAAACTGTGATTCAGGTGGTGACGGTGCCGTTAAAGGGGGTACTTATATCTCTTCTGGTGCGCAATCCGAAGCAAGTCGTGATACATGGGTTCCTTATCATGCAGGACTTGTATCTGCTCGTGAAGAAACAGCTCTTGGGGTAAACGTTAACTTTGACCCATGTGTGGATATTCTACAAAACTGGAGAAATACAATCGTTAATACTCGTGCGTATGGTACAACTGCTGAAGATGTTATTAAATATACAAACGCATATGTTGAAGGATTAAAAGCTGAACGAGAAGTAGTTTGCTGTGTGAAACACTTCCCTGGAGATGGAACTGAAGAACGTGACCAACACTTAATTTTAGGGGTGAATGAACTTTCAGTAGAAGAGTGGGAAAATTCTTTTGGTAAAGTATATCGTAACCATATTGACAATGGTGTTGAAATGATTATGGCTGGCCATATTGCATTGCCTGAATACCAAAAAGCACTTCGCCCAGGCCTTGAAGATAAAGATGTAATGCCAGCAACACTTGCTGAAGAATTAATTCAAGACTTGCTAAAAGAAAAATTAGACTTCAACGGAATGGTCATCACAGATGCCAGCCACATGTTAGGGATGACAAGTGCGATGCGTCGTGAGGATTATGTTCCAGGAGCTATTGCTGCAGGATGTGACATGTTCTTATTCTTCAATAATATGGAAGAAGACTTTAACTTTATGTTAAAAGGATATCACGATGGAGTCATTACTGAAGAACGTATGACGGATGCATTACGACGTATTTTAGGATTGAAAGCAAAATTAAATCTCCCAGAAAAACAAGCAAATGGTACATTGTTGAAAGATAAGAAAGAGTTAGAAGTCATTGGTTGCGCTGAACACCTAGAATGGCAAAAAGAAGCAGCTGACCGTGGAATTACTCTTGTTAAAGACACACAACAAAACTTACCAATTAATCCTGTAGATCATAAACGTGTACGCTTGTATTACTTAGATGGTGAAAAAGGTGGAATCATGGCTAATGATGATTCAGTTTTAAACCGTTTCGTAGATGAATTAACAAGTCGTGGATATAAAGTAACCGTTAATGATGGAAATAGTCGTATCAAAGGTCGTACACTAGAGTATAGAGATACAGTTGATTTAGCATTAGTAGTTGCAAATGTGATTGGGTATGGTGCACAAAATAATTACCGCATCCAATGGAAGACAGCAATGTCGAATGAGGTTCCTTGGTATGTACATGAAGCACCAACTGTATTTGTGTCTACAAACTTTACAACTCATTTACATGATGCAACAATGGTTAAAACATTTATTAATGCTTACCACGGTAATGAGAATACAGTTAAAGCTGTAATTGACAAACTTGAAGGGAAATCTGAATTCAAAGGAACTCCTAATGAGTTAGTGTGGACAGAAAAATGGCAAGCTAGATTATAGAAAGAGGGATGATACATGTTATATCCAGTTTTAAATGCAAAGAGAAAACGTTATTCGTTAGATGGAATTTGGAACTTTAAGCAAGGTGAATACGTTCCAGGGGTGGATGCGCGCCTTTCTGCTGAAGACTTAATGGTGGTACCAAGTTCATTTAATGATGTAGCAGTGGAATCTGAAAAAGATATTTTATTGGAGATAACTGGTATGAGCGTACTTTTAGAGTACCTTCTTTCGAATCAGATGAAGAATTAGTGCTTCGTTTTGGTTCTGTAACACATCAAGCAAGAGTATATGTGAACGGTCAATTATTAGGAGAACATATCGGTGGTTTTACGCCATTTGAAGTTCGTATTCCTGAGGAATTGACAATTGAAAAAGAACTATTGATTAGTGTTTGTGCTAATAACATTTTAGATCATACTACTTTACCAGTCGGTAACTACTCTGAAGAATTATTGCCGGATGGTTCTGTGAAAAAGAAAGTTTCAGAAAACTTCGACTTCTTTAACTATGCAGGGATTCAACGTCCGGTTCAATTATTAGTCCTTCCTAAAGCGCGTATCGAAGATATTGTAGTAACTTACGATATTCATGGAAATGATGCGACTGTAAAGGTAGCGGTAGAGAATACTGCTAATGGAGGAAATGCAACAGTAACAATTTTAGACGAAAATGGTGAAGTTGTGGCAAAAGGTGAGGCAGGAGCTGAACTAGAAATTGCTAATGTTCGTCGCTGGGAAGTATTAGATGCGTATCTCTATACAGCAAAAGTTGAATTGTTTGCTGGAGAAGAATTAGTAGATGAATACGAAGAACTATTTGGAGTTCGTACCATTCGTGTTGAAAAAGGTCAATTCCTAGTAAATGACAAACCGGTATATTTCAAAGGGTTTGGAAAACATGAAGATAGTTATGTTAATGGTCGTGGTTTTAACGAAGCTGTAAACTTGATGGACTTGAATTTAATGAAAAACATGGGGGCAAATTCATACCGAACAGCCCACTATCCATATTCAGAAGAGATGATGCGTTTATCAGACCGTATGGGATTCTTAGTCATTGATGAAGTTCCAGCTGTTGGTTTATTTGCAAACTTTACGGCTGCTTTAAGCATGAATAGAGGGGAATCTAAACCGATTAAGACATGGGAATATTATGAAACCATGGAAAACCATAAACGTGCACTTAAGGAACTTGTTGCTCGTGATAAGAACCATGCGTGCGTAGTCTTATGGAGTGTAGCGAACGAGCCAGATGGTGCTGGAGAAGGTGCCGATAAATACTTCGAACCTTTAGTCAAATATGTGAAAGAGTTAGATCCGCAAAACCGTCCAACAACGGTAGTGAATATTATGATGGCAACTCCAGAACGTGATTTAATTTCACCATTGATTGATGTGCTTTGCTTAAATCGTTATTACGGTTGGTATGTCAACCATGGGGATATTGAAGGAGCACGCGAGGGTCTTCGTAAAGAGTTGCTTAAATGGCAAGAAAAATATCCAGATAAACCAATCATTATGACAGAGTACGGTGCAGATACATTACCTGGATATCATTCAAATTGGGATGTTCCGTATACTGAAGAGTATCAAGAACGATTCCATCAGATGAGTCATGAAGTATTTGATGAACTCCAAAACTTTGTAGGTGAACATGTTTGGAACTTTGCTGACTTTGAAACAAATAGTTATGCGTTAATTCGTATCCAAGGAAACCACAAAGGATTATTCACAAGGAATAGAAATCCAAAATCAATCGTTAAATTGTTTAGAAACCGTTGGAACGCTATTCCAAACTATCATTACAAAAAATAGTGAGTACTTTTCGAATGCTATTCTAATGGTTTGAGCTATAGTGTGAGAACTGTTAGAATAGGTTCGAAAAAGTGTCGAATGGGGAATAGAGATGAAAGAGAAAACAGTTTCTTTAGTGGAACAAACCGCAAATCGAATTATTGAATATTTTGAAAAGAATGATTTAAATGTTGGGGATAAGTTGCCAAATGAATATACATTGGCTCAAGACTTAGAAGTGGGACGCAGTACGTTACGTGAAGCAGTGAAAATGCTAGTTTCAAAAAATATATTGGAAGTTCGCCAGGGGTCAGGTACTTATATCACTAGTCTAACAGAGACAATCAAAGATCCTTTAGGTTTTGGTGAGATTGATAATCATATGAAACTAACTCAAGACTTGTTTGAGGTTCGTTTCTTAATCGAGCCACAAATGGCAAGCCTTGCAGCACAGCATATTACGGATGAAGAGGTAGCTGTTTTAGAAAGACTTGAAAAGGCATTGGAAAAAGAAATTCATTCAGAAGGAGATATCCATTTTAGATTGGATATTCAATTTCATAGTGCCATTGCGGAAGCTAGTAGAAATGTAGCGATGCAACAACTGATTCCAATTATTATTCAATCGATTAAATTATATAATGATTTCTTTACAAGTGAGCAGAGCAAAGCGAACACAATTCGTGCTCATAGAGAGATTGTAAAAGCGATAAAGAAACGCGATGCAGTCGGAGCTAGAGATGCAATGTTATTACACTTAGCGGATAATCGTCGTACCTTATCTTATAACTAAGTCATCTGACGAAAGTGATGCTTAAAAACAGAATATTGTCATTGACACTAAAAGTCATCTGATGTATCATAGAGATAACAGATGACTTTTATTTTTTTACTAGAAGGAGAAAAAGCTTATGTCAAGTGTATTAGATCAATTAAAACAAAACTATATTTTTGCAGTTATACGCGGGAAATCATCAGATGATGCAATTGAAATTTCAAAGCACTCAGTATTGGGTGGTATTAAAAATATTGAAGTAACTTATACAACACCTGATGCTTCAAAAGCTATTTCAGAATTAAAAGCATTCTATGCGAATGAAACAGAAGTAGTGATTGGTGCTGGAACGATTATGACAGTAGAATTAGCTAAAGAGGCGATTGCTGCAGGAGCAGAGTTTTTAGTAAGCCCTCATTATGATGCGCATATTCAAAAAGTCGCTCATGAAGCTCATATCGATTACTTCCCAGGATGTGCAACAACAACTGAAATCGTACAAGCGATGAATGGTGGAGCGAAAATTATTAAATTATTCCCTGGTGGAGTTTTAGGACCTTCATTTATTAAAGATATTCATGGTCCAATCCCAAGTGTGAATTTAATGCCTTCGGGTGGAGTTTCTCTTGCAAATATTAAAGAGTGGAAAGAAAAAGGTGCGGTTGCTGTCGGTGTCGGAAGTGCGCTTGGAGCAAAAGTGGCAACTGAAGGCTATGAAAGTGTAACACGCATTGCTAAAGAATTCGTCTCTGCGTTGGAGGACTAATCATGACATTTAATCGAAAAAATTTTTTACTACAAAGTAAAGTGGCGGAAGATTTGTACCGATTGGTTGAAAAACTTCCAATTGAAGATTTCCACTGTCACTTATCACCTCAAGAAATTTTTGAGGATAACCCATTTGAAAATGCTGTACAAGTATGGCTGGGAGGTGATCATTATAAATGGCGTTTAATGCGTGCAAATGGCGTGAATGAACGTTTGATTACAGGAGATGCAACTCCTGAAGAAAAATTTGAAGCATGGGCCAAAACGTTGGCTAAAGCTTTTGGAAATCCTTTATATCACTGGAGCCATTTGGAACTAAAACAAGTTTTTGGCATTGATGAGTATGTCACTCCTGATAATTGGAAAATGATTTATGATCGTATGAATCAAACAATTGCAGAGGAAGAGTTGAGTCCAAGAAAATTGATTAAACGTTCAAATGTAGAATTTATTGGAACAACTGACCATCCTCTTGATTCGTTAGAATGGCATAAAAAGATTGCAGAAGATGCATCTTTTGACACAATTGTTGCACCAACATTCCGCCCTGACGAAGCCTTTGTGTCACATCCAAAATTTGCTAGCTTTGTGACTAGACTACAAGAAGTAACTAACGTAGAAGTTCGTTCGTTTGATAGCTTTGTGGAAGCTTTAGAACAACGTATCGAATTCTTTGTAGCAAACGGATGTAAAGCAAGTGATATTAGCTTTGGAGAAATCTTGTACAAGAGAGCTTCAAAAGAAGAATTAGATGCAATTTTTGCTAAAGTGATTCGTGGGGAAGTGCCTACTCTTGAAGAAATTCAACAATGGCAAACAGAAGTGTTTATTGCCTTATGTGGGTTATACAAGAAACACAATCTAGTGACACAAGTTCACTTTGGTGCAGTCCGAGATACAAACCGTAAGTACTTTGAAAAAATTGGTGTAGATGCAGGTTTTGACTCAACAGGAGATCAAACGCATCTAGCACTGGCTTTAAACCAATTATTAAATGCATTAGAAGAATCGAATCGTCTTCCAAAATGTATTTTCTATAACTTAAATCCTTCGTACAACGATATTTTGGCCAATACACTAGCCAACTTCCAAGCAAACGAAGAAGGGATTAAAGGTCGTTTACAATTTGGTGCAGCTTGGTGGTTCTCTGATACTGAAAAAGGAATGAGAGAACAAATGCTAGTCTTAGCGAACCAAAGTTTATTATGGAATTTTGTAGGCATGCTGACTGATTCAAGAAGCTTCTTATCGTATCAAAGACATGATTACTTCCGTCGTATTTTAGTGTCACTTGTGACTGAATGGATTGAAAGTGGTCGAATCCCTTATGACGAAAAATTAATTACAGAGTTCTTAGAAGCAATTTGTTATAAAAACGCTAAAGAATTTTTTGAATTGAACTAAAGGAGGAATAAAAATGGAAATGACATTCCGTTGGTATGGACATGATGATCAGGTAACTCTAGAGAATATTAGACAAATCCCTGGTATGAAAGGTATTGTAACAGCAATTTATGATGTGCCAGTTGGGGAAGTATGGAGTCGTGAACGTATTCGTCAATTAAAACAAGACGTTGAAGCTTCAGGATTAAAATTGTCTGTCATTGAAAGTGTTCCAGTTCATGAAGATATTAAACTTGGAAAACCAACAAGAGATCATTTGATTGATAACTATATTCAAACTATCAAAAACTTAGGAGCTGAAGGTGTTAACATTGTATGTTATAACTTCATGCCAGTATTTGACTGGACACGAACTGATTTAGCATATGATCTTCCAGATGGGTCTAATGCATTAATCTTCGATGAAGAAGTGGCTAAGAAAATGGACCCTGTAAAAGGGGAATTATCTCTGCCAGGTTGGGATTCAAGTTATACAAAAGATGAAATGAAAGCTATCATGGATGAGTATTCTAAAGTTGACGAAGAAAAACTTTGGGAACATTTAGAGTACTTCATTAAACGTGTTATTCCAGCAGCAGAAGAAGCTGGTGTGAAAATGGCAATCCATCCTGATGACCCACCTTATAGCATCTTTGGATTACCTCGTATCATTACTTGCAAAGAAAACCTTGTAAGATTTGTGGAATTATATGATAGCCCAAATAATGGGGTAACCGTTTGTGTAGGATCATATGCTTCTGATCCAAACAATGATGCTGTTGAAATGTTAAAAGAAATGTTGAAACGTAATCGTGTAAACTTTATGCATGCTCGTAACATTCGCTTAACAGGAAAAGGTAAATCATTTGAAGAATCAGCACACCCAACAGAATACGGTTCAATTGATATGTATGAAGTGGTTAAAGCTCTTCATGATGCAAATTGGGAAGGACCAATCCGTCCAGATCATGGCCGTATGATTTGGGGAGAAACAGGTCGCCCAGGATATGGATTATTTGACCGTGCTCTAGGAGCTACTTACCTTCATGGATTAGCTGAAGCAGTAGCAAAAATGCAAAACAATAGGAGAAAACCCATGACACAATTTTTTGATTTTACAAATAAAGTCGTAGTAATTACAGGTGCCGGCGGAGTGATTTGCGGAGAACTCGCAAAGAACTTTGGTAAACAAGGTGCAAAGGTAGCTTTACTAGATTTAAATGAAGAAGCTGCACAAAAATTTGCAGATGAAATTATTGCTGAGGGCGGTATCGCAAAAGCATATAAAGCAAACGTACTTGAAAAAGAATCATTAGAAGCTGTTCGCGAAGCCGTGAATAATGATCTTGGTACAGTAGATGTTTTAGTAAATGGTGCTGGAGGAAATAACCCTCGTGCGACAACAGATAATGAATTTCATGAAGTAGGATTAAGTGCGGAGACAAAAACATTCTTTGACTTAGATAAAGCGGGAATTGAATTTGTATTCAACTTAAACTATTTAGGTACATTATTACCAACACAAGTCTTTGCACAAGATATGGTTGGAAAAGAAGGAGCGAACATCATCAATATTTCTAGTATGAATGCTTTCACTTCCTTTAACAAAAATTCCAGCATACTCGGGGGCGAAAGCAGCCATTAGTAACTTTACTCAATGGTTAGCGGTTCACTTCTCTAAAGTGGGAATTCGTTGTAATGCAATTGCACCAGGATTCTTAGTGACAGCTCAAAATGAGCGATTACTATTTGATGAACATGGTAATCCAACTCCACGTGCGGATAAAATTTTACGTAATACACCAATGGGACGCTTTGGTGAATCAAATGAATTAGTAGGGGGAGTATTCTTCTTAGCTGATTCAACTCTTTCAAGCTTTGTAAATGGCGTTGTTTTACCAATTGATGGTGGTTTTGCAGCCTATTCTGGAGTATAATTTAAGAATATAAGAAGAATCGGAGTGAAAGCTTCGATTCTTTATCTATCATTGAAAAATTGGAGAAGAGATACAGAGATGAAAGTTATAACTCTTGGTGAAATTTTGTTAAGATTATCGACCGCAGATGATGTACGATTAAAGAGTGCAAAAGAGTTTAGAGTCTGCTATGGTGGAGCTGAAGCAAATGTAGGGATTTCCTTAGCGCACTTTGGCCATGATGTTTCTGTTGCAACGGTTCTACCACAAGATAATCCTTTAAACGATGCTGTAAGTTTAAGATTACGGATGAATGGAATCAATACGAATTTAGTAGCGACAGAATATGGAAGATTAGGAACATACTTTTTAGAACAGGGGAATGCAGGGCGTGCTACTCGTGTTACATATGATCGATTATATTCTAGTATTTCAGTGCTAGAAACCCTCTGCTGGGATTTGGATGAAATCTTTAAAGGTGTCGATTTATTGCATATCTCGGGGATTTTACCAGCACTTTCGAAAAAATGGCAAGAATGGACTGTTGAAGTCGTTCGTAAAGCAAAAGAATACGGATGTCGTGTCAGTTTTGATATGAACTATCGTAGTAAGTTATGGAGTTATGAGGAAGCTTATTCTTGTTTCCAACAAATCTTGTCATATGTGGATATTCTTTCTGCTGGTAGATTAGATGCGATTCATTTCTTGAAAGTAGTATCAGAAGACGAAGATATTTCACTAGAAGAGATTTACAAGCGAGTTCAAGCAAAATATCCAAATATTAAAGTGTTGTATTCAACAAAACGCAATGTATTTTCAACGAACCATAATGAATTACAAGGATTCTTTGTAGGTGAAGATGGAGTATTTGTAGAATCAAAACTCTATGATATTAATCCAATTATCGACCGAGTTGGTGGAGGCGATGCTTTCGCAGCTGGGATTTTAAACGGCGTTCTAAAAGGTTGGGACAGCCAACAAATAGTCGACTTTGGAACTGCAAGTTCTGTCTTAAAACATACCGTCTTTGGTGACTGGAACCCATTCAATGAAGAAGAAGTCTTTGAATTTATGAATCAAAAATCAGGACAGATTGTCCGTTAAATTTATTTAACAAATATTAGACGTCAGTGTTTATCTCTGTCGTCTTTTAATTTGGGCTTATCAAGCGCTAGGAAAACTGTTAAAATAGTGGAGAATAAGCAGTAGAAAGGAAATCGACATGGTTAAAAATTCTGTATGGATCCAACAAGAAATTTGTGGAGTAAAATTATATGTTTATCGTTCTAATGTTCAAAATGCTATGACCATTTATTTTTTAGATGGAGATCAATTCAAAGAACCTTTTAATCATTGGATCATTAAACATCAACCTGCACTCAATTTTGTACTCTTAAATGCAAATAATCGGACAGATGATTATACACCGTGGCCTCTCCAGACGTCTGAAACCATGCCGATGGATTTCGGGGGAAAAGCGGAAGAACATCTTTCTTTAATCACGACTCATGTGATTCCATTTTTGTGAGAGTGAATATGGTTTTGCTTCAAGTGCAGAAAAGAGAGTTATGGGTGGTTATTCGCTAGGTGGATTGTTCAGCTTGTATGCAGCGGTGAATACTGATTTTTTCGGAACTGTCCTTAGTTGTTCTTCTTCGCTTTGGTATCCGGGTTTTCTGGACTATTTAAAAGAACATCCCTTTAAAGCCGCTCATCCAAAATTGTACATGAGTGTGGGTGATCAAGAAGGAACGACTGCGACGAATTTAACAGCAGACCAAACTCTAAATACGCTAGCATTAAAAGAGTGGATTGAGCCGAAATTTCAAGCAGGTGATTTCCAGTTTACGTTGGAAGAGGGAAATCATGGAACTAATATTTCAAGACGTGTCGAACGTGCTGTTGAATGGGTAGAAGAGAATAGTAAATAAGTAAAAAATCCACTGGTTTATCCAGTGGATTTTTTACTAACGATGCCAAAGGGATTCGAACCCCCGACCTAGCGTTTAGGAAACGCTTGCTCTATCCTGCTGAGCTATGACATCTTGTTACCTTAATTGAACCACACAACCCCATCATCTGTCCATACACAGTTACTAATTCTTAACTTAAATGAGCATTGACAATCTTCCCCCTCACAGCAACCCTAAAGACAGAACACTATCATTTTCTTTTCTATTTTGAAGGTTTAGAGAGTGTTTATGCAATGAAAAGGAAGATGGAGTCCCTTGGGATTCTATGGTAGGAGTAAGAGTGATTGGTAACTGATGCGAATATGAGACTCTAGGAATTTATTCCGTAGAGACTCATTGAGGCTCAGTAGGTGAGAGACTTTGGCTCGAACCGGTACAGCTCTTATCCCTACCATGAAGATATCCCAAAGGGACGGAATCCAAAGATTTTCTTGGTGAGTTGGTTTGTGATGAAATGGTGCGGTTATAGTAGCCATATTAGGGAATCGCATTGAATGTGAATTAGCTGGAGTTAGGAAGTGATTCCTTACTCCAGCTTTGAGCTTCAAAGGTGCAAGACCAAGGCTTGCACCGGTGCCCTAATATAGCAACTATAACGAAACGCACCATTTCTAAAAACAAACCAACAGTCAAATAAAAAACCACCAAAGAAAATCTTTGGCAGTTTCAGGTGCATTTATTTAGTTTGCTGATTGACGGCGTGAAGATTGCCAATGCGAGTACAGACGGAAAATCGAATCGACCGTAAAGATAGCCAGTGCAATCATCCCCGCAGTAATCATCGTTTGCCCAAAGAAGAATTTCCCTTTTTCAACATCGCCCACAAAGAAGGCGTATACGGTACGGTACATGCCGGCACCTGGAACGAGTGGGAAAAATCCAGGGATAAAGAATACCGTTACAGGGGCTTTGAAATAGCGTGCTGCTATATGCGATAAAAATGCAATTGTAAGGCCGCTATAGTAAGTCGCTAGTTGTAATCCCGAACGGTCTAAGAAGAAGAGATATACAAACCAGCCAATGCCTCCAATAATCGAAATATGAATGAGGAGTCGTTTTGGTGCTTCAAAGACAATACAACTAAAGTAGACGGCGATAAGAGCACTAATTACTTGATAAATCATAAGGGGTTTGCACCTCCTGCTAACACGAGTCCCAGAGCAACAGCAATAGCGACGGAAAGAGCCGTCACAAACGCTTCAATTGCCCGAGCTGCTCCTGAGTTGTAGTCTCCGCGTAATGTATCGCGAATCGCATTTGTAATGGCGGTTCCAGGCACAGCAGGCATGATTAATCCAACAATGGAGATGCCGATTCGAGCATCCGGAACGAAATGTTTCTGAATCAAAATGATAATGACAATTGCTGGAATAATCGACAGGAGGTTCAACACGAATGTTCCTAATTTTAATTTTGGATCTAACTTATAAATAAATGGCATGATAATCGCTGCTACTGATGCAATGACGAGTTCAATTGGCGTTGCTCCAAATAGAGCAGCGTAGAACCCACACATCAGAATAAGGCCTAGATCTTTTAACCACTGTGGATATTCGGATTCTTTTAAATCTTGTAATCGTTGATAAGCTGTATCGAGGTCGATTTCTTTTGTCACTAATTGACGAGAGATTGCGTTGACCTTTATAAATTCGGTTCAAGTTCGTGTCGCGATTTGG
The DNA here is from genome assembly GCA_916438765.1 of uncultured Granulicatella sp. GTDB lineage: Bacteria > Bacillota > Bacilli > Lactobacillales > Aerococcaceae > Granulicatella. The sequence continues at coordinate 567,593 of CAKAHB010000006.1, forward strand.
AACACGACGAATTTCTGTAATAGAATCGATGCAGTCATCATCGAGTGTTGCAAAGATTCCAGTCGCCATTGCGAAGGCTTCGCAAGTTTCAAAGTTTGAAGTGGAGAGAATATAGTTCATTGTTTCTTCCACGCGATACGATTCCGCATTGCATTCGAGCATGATTTGACCAGCCAGAATAGCGGTATCCATTAATTTTTTTGCATACGATCGCACAAAGCCTTCCTCCTTACTAAAAATACTCTCTAAGTATAGCATACTAGCGGTGTTTTGCTAAGTAGAAATTTTTTTATGAAATGAAAACTGTACTATTTTTCATATTGCTATACAAATTAGTACAGTTGTTTTTTTGATGATTGTTTTAACATTGTACTGTTTTTTTAAAAAGTATTTAGTGTATTATTAAGATAACAAATTTTTTTGGAGGGATATCCGTGGAATTATTTGAAGAATTATCACTTAAAGTGAAAGGGAAAGACGTTAAAAATCGTATTTTCCAGAAGGAGATGAACCAAGAATTATTGGTGCAGCTGTTCGTTTATTAGCAGATGGACTTTTGCAAACCAATCTTACTTTGGGAATGTAGACCAAATTAACGAAGTGGCAAATGCTCGTGGATTTAACATTTCTCATTTAGAAATTATCGATCCTGAAAACTTATGCAGACGATAAATATGCTGAAATGGTAGCAAGCTTTTGTAGAACGTCGTAAAGGTAAAGTATCTGAAGAAGACGCTCAAAAATTATTACGTGACGTAACTTACTTCGGAACAATGATGGTATACATGGGACTAGCAGACGGATTAGTATCTGGTGCGGTTCACTCAACAGGGGACACTGTACGTCCAGCGTTACAAATCATCAAAACAAAACCAGGTGTCTCTCGTACAAGTGGTGCGTTCATCATGATCAACAGCGACAAATCTAAGAAATACTTATTCTCAGACTGCGCAATCAACATCAACCCTAACGCACAAGAATTAGCTGAAATCGCAGTAGAATCTGCAAAAACAGCTGAATTATTCGGTATCGAACCAAACGTTGCAATGTTAAGTTTCTCAACAAAAGGTTCTGCTAAATCTGAAGAAGCATTAAAAGTAGCTGAAGCAACTAAAATCGCTCAAGAATTAGCTCCAAACTACAACATCGACGGAGAATTACAATTCGATGCTGCGTTCGTACCAAGCGTTGGTAAACAAAAAGCTCCAGACTCACCAGTAGCTGGACAAGCAACAGTATTCGTATTCCCAGAAATCCAATCAGGAAACATCGGATACAAAATTGCACAACGTTTCGGTAACTTCGAAGCAATCGGACCAATCCTACAAGGATTAAACAAACCAATCTCTGACTTATCACGTGGATGTAACGAAGAAGACGTCTACAAATTAGCAATCATCACTGCTAACCAAGCATTGATGGAAAATTAGGATGTGAGACATCGCGCTCAGAAATCGATCACTGGACCGGAACGACGGAAGGAACGTGAAACGTTCTGCGTACGTTTCGGGAAGTGGACGCGATTTCTGCGATGGCGAACTCAACTACATAAAACGACTCGCAATGCGAGTCGTTTTTCTATTTATATAGCCTTATTAGATGTTCTCGAATCACGAGTGATGAAGAGAACGTCAATAAGCTACTGTGCGATGCGAGACTTCGAGTGCGGATATTCTGGAAGCAAAACTTTACAGTGCGAAGTTTTGGGCCTGTGATGGCAAAAGTCAACCAAACTTTTGCAATTCTGTTTTACTCAAAAATTTTTTTGATCATTATAACGTATACATTATAATGATATTTTTTTCGTTTTTCTTTAAAACACTATGATATAGACGTTTCTAGAAGTTTTTTTCATTTTAAAAACGGAAAAAAATTTTTTTCTAAGCATATAAATTG